>CBDBED010000013.1:0-280158 GCA_965204245.1 Dehalococcoidia bacterium | reverse complement strand
CCTTCCTCATGAAGTTCGGCTCCTCCGGCACCGGCGATGGCGAATTCAACCGCCCGACCTCAGTAGCCGTAGACAAGGACGGCACCATCTACGCCACCGATTTCCGCAATGACCGTCTGCAGGTCTTCGAGCCCGACGGCGTCTTCATCACCAAGCTCCACGGAGAAGCGACCCTCTCCCAGTGGGGACGCGAGCGCATCCAGATTGACCCATCCATGGTGTTGGGCAGGCAAATGGCCCGTGACCTTGAGGACCGCGAGAAGCCCTTCCAAGGCCCCGTGGGCGTCGAAGTCGACGACGAAGGCCGCGTCTACGTCATAGAAGTAGCCCGCCACCGCTGCCAGATCTTCCGTAAGCAGCCCCCCGTCTTCATGGGCGGCGCCCTATAGCAAACACGTCCTCAAGAAACTTCAAGGCCCCCTCCTCATGAGGGGGCCTTTCATTTCAGTGAAAGTGTGCTCCAGCTTTATCAGCCTACCGCCGGACCCGCTCCGGAAACTTCCCCCGCAACTTCGCCAACTTCGGATCAATCACAAACTGGCAATACATCCCCGAGGAGTTCCGCGCATAAAACTGCTGGTGGTACTTCTCTGCCTCATAGAACGTATCCAGCTGTTCCACCGTCGTCACTATTGGACTCCCCTCAATCCCTGAGTCGTTCAACTCCGCGATCATGGCCTCAGCTTGGGCCTTCTGCTCCTCGCTGGCGTAGAGCACCGTGGAGCGGTACTGCGTACCAACATCCGCTCCCTGCCTGTTCAGGGTCGTGGGGTCGTGCGTGGCAAAGAAAACCGCCATCAGCTGCTCGAACGTGACCTCGTCCGGGTCGAACTTGATCTCCACGACCTCCGCATGCCCCGTCATCCCTGTGCACACCTGCTCATACGTAGGGTTCGGCATCTCACCACCCGCATACCCCGGAAGCACCGACGTCACCCCCTTCAAATCCAAGAACACTGCCTCAGTACACCAGAAGCATCCACCCCCGAATACTGCTGTCTCCGCTGCCATTGCGCCTCCCGCTGGTTCCTTACAGGTTGTCCGTTGTTCGGCCCATTCTATCAAAAGCCAAAGACACGAGGAGCCGGCAAGCCGTTGACCCACCCTTCCCTCGATGATAGCTTGACGCCAAACGCATTACCCTCGGGTTGAAGGGAGACAGTCATGGCAGGCACCTTGCAGGAAAGAATAGCCTTGGTAACCGGAGCAGGCTCCGGCATTGGCCGCGCCACCTCTCTGGCCTTTGCCCGGGAGGGGGCCAAGGTCGCCGTCGTCGACATAACCGACGGCGGCGAAGAGACCGTCCGCATGATTCAGGACACCGGCGGCGAGGCCACCTTCATCCGCGCCGACATGTCCCAGCGCGAGCAGGTCGAGGCCATGGTGCAGCGCGTCATCGACACCTACGGACGCATCGACTGCGCCCATAACAACGCCGGCATCGCTGGCGATGACCGTTCCCTCACCCACGAGTACTCCGAGGACGAGTGGGACAAGCTCATGGACCTCAACCTCAAGGGCGTCTGGCTCTGCATGAAGAACGAGATACCCCACATGCTCCGTCAAGGCAAGGGCGCCATCGTCAACACCGCCTCGGTCGCTGGCCTCGTCGGCATGCGCATCAACGCCGCCTACATCGCCAGCAAGCACGGCGTCAACGGCCTCACCAAGATCGCCGCCTTGGAATATGCCGACAAGGGCATCCGCATCAACTCAGTGTGCCCCGGCTACATCCAGACCCCGGCCATCGAGCGCACCATGTCCCGGTTCGCAGAGTTCGAAGAGAAAGCCATCGCCAGCGAGCCCATCGGTCGCATGGGACGCCCCTCTGAAATAGGCGAGGCGGTCGTCTGGCTCTGCTCCGACGCCGCCTCTTTCGTCACCGGCAACAACATGGTCGTGGACGGCGGCTTCACCGCCCAATAGTCAAACCAGCCTAATCAGCCTCCATCAACTGCGCCCACTGGCTGTAGAAGCCACGCTGGTTGCTCTCGTTATACCGGTCATGGCTCGCCCAAGCCGCAGCATCCGGATCATATCCCTCGTGCCCTAGCCCCATCTCATAATTCATGGGCACACGGCGGCTCATAGGGCCCCAAGCCGTCCTCGTGCATTCCTGCCAGTTATCCATGTCGTCCTGCTCAAAGGAACCAGTGGGCCCGAATCCCCGGGCCCCATACTTCCTCAGGATTTCCTTGACCTCTGCTGGCGCATCCCTATCGGTGAAGCACCACGCCCACACCTCGATCTTGTCCGGCCCACGCGGATGCCACACCCGGAAGGTGCGCGACACTGCCCTCAGCAAAGAGAAATTGGGAAAGACCGTGCCCACCGTTGGAATCATCTTCTCCATTCGAGGTCCCAAGCGCTCCCTTACCTCCGGCGCAATCGATTCCTCGTAAGCCAGTATCTCCCGGATCGGCGGGTCGGCCGAGTCGGTCGGGTCAATCGTGAGAATGCTATGCCCATTCCCTGGAGACAGTTGCCTGCCTCCAGGATTCTACCGTACCGTCCCTGCCCCCGTACTGAACCCCGTCCGTATGGCAGCCAAGTGCGTCCACGGCACATGGTACGAGTCTCCAGCGAAGTTCTCCGCGGGAAACTTCCAGTTGCACGGTATAACCCACCTGTGCATTCCTCCAAACACCTCAACTCCACCCTCACGCCGGTCAAAGAACGCATCCAAATACCACTTCATCTCCCCCAGGTACTCACCTAGCGGAGGCGCATTCCCATCGAACGTGGCGAACACCAACCCCTTGTACGTATCCAACTGCGCCACCGGCGCCAAGCCCCACTTCGACGTATCCAACTCATCGTAATACGCCTCCTTCAGACTCGGCACAGCAATGAGCTTCCCGTCACTCCCATACGTCCACCCGTGATACGCACACACGAAAGCAGACGCATTCCCCGAATCCGCCCTGCAAACCCGGTTCCCCCTGTGCCTGCACACATTGAGAAAAGCCCTGATTACTCTATCCTGCCCCCGAGTCACCAGCACCGGGTCCTCCCCCATGTACGTGGAGAAAAAGTCACCCGGCTCCGGGATCTGCGACTCATGGCACAGGAACAGCCAGCACCGGGCGAAGATGCGCTCCAGTTCCTGTTGGTATATCTCGTCTTCAATGAAGATGCGCCTGCTCACCAGCCCATGCTCCGAGTCCACCAGTCCCCGGACATCAGTCGCCATGACCCACCTCCACTCGTAACTAACCACTACCCACAGTCCGATTCAGTCAACAAACCCAAGCCAATACAGTCGAAAAAGACCCTTCTTCACTGGCCGCTTATAGCATAGGCATCAATCAGGGTCAATTGTTGGCCCTTATCACCTCACTTTACGACCGCCCATATTGACTACCCAATCGCCCAGTGCTACTTTGCCTCGACTCCTCCAACCAACCTCCACTGGAGGCCCGCCCATGGACCTTCCATCCATCGCCACTACCACTGTCGGAAGCTTCCCTCGGCCTCCTTGGCTCGCACGCTCCGAGGGTACCAGCGTGGCATTCGAGTTGCGCGAAGACATCCTCCACCGAGCCCAAGACGACGCTACCACATTGGTAATCGGCCAGCAGGAGCAGGCAGGTCTTGACCTCATCACCGACGGCGAGCAGCGGCGCACCCAGTTCATCAACCACATCCTCGCCGCTTGGGACGGCATCGACCTCCAACAGCAGCGCCCCAAGAGCATCCGCCGTCGTTCAGGAGTCGAAAGACCCGTCCCAACCGTGACTGGTCAAGTGAAACGGCGCCAAGCCGCCGTAGTCAACGACCTTAAGTTCGCTAAATCATGCGCCAGCCGGCCCGTAAAAATGGCTGTCCCAGGTCCGATGACCGTGGTGGACACCACCTACGACGAAGCCTACGGCAATGAACAGGCATTGGCCATGGATGTAGCCTCCGCCTTGAACGCGGAACTCTTGGAACTACAGGCCGCAGGGTGCGACGTCGTCCAGATAGACGAACCTGCCATGACCCGCTATCACGAAAAAGTTAGCGACTACGGCCTCCAAGCCTTGGATCGTTGTTTGGAAGGCGTAACCATACCCACCATCGTCCACCTGTGCTACGGCTATCCCGGCACTGGGCCCAAGCAGCACGAATACCTCTACGACAATCTATTGCCCATGCTGATGCAGACCAGCATCGGAGGCTTTTCCGTCGAGTTCGCCCGCAGCAACTACGACCCGCGAGTCCTCGCCCAATGCCGGGACCGGCTCGTAATGTTCGGATGTGTCGACCCCGGTGACGGGCCCCTCGAGCAAGTGGACGACGTAGTGACGAGAGTGCGGAGTGCCGCGCGCCAAGTACCCGCTGCCAACCTTCTCATCGCACCCGACTGCGGACTGATGACCGTCAGCCGAGAGTCGGCCCAAGCCAAGTGCGAACTACTGGTAGAGGTAGCCCGCCGGATGCGTCAAGAACTCTAATCGACGCCCTTTTATTCCAGCGGAATCGTGACCGTCACCCTCGGCGTGTCACCCACCACCCGAGTGGTGTGTCCACGCCCCGCCAAATCCTCCACCAGATTCACATGCCCCGGCCCAAACCGGTGCACCGACCCATCACCAAGCCCAATCTCCCCCTCACCCGACAGCGTGATTACATACTGCCGCCTCGGCCCCACATGCCAGTCGCTGAATCGCCCCGCAGGCCATTCAGTGAACCATACGCCCGTTGCCTCATGCAGCGTTGTCAGTTCAGGATGCGCCGCCAAGTCCAGCTCTTCAATATGCGACTCCCCGTCATCACCCGTATACAGCCTAGTGAAACCCATGGCATAACCTCCCTTGGAACATTCCGAATTCCATGTCTACAACCATACTAGCCTCACTGCTAGCCTATAGCCAGACAGGATTGACAACCCCCAAGGCCGATGCTACTTTACGCCGAACCTCGCCCTAGGCCGCCCAATTGCCGCGGGCGACAGGGAATGGAGGCGGGTCAGTCCAACTTCAGAAAGAGAGGGTGGGTAATGCAAGCTAAAGCACGCTTCCGATACCTTGCCGTAGGCCTTATAGCAGTCCTTCTAGCGATAATTGTCGCCTGCGGCGAGGAAGCAACCGAGGCACCAGCCCCAGCGCCTGCTGAGCCCGCTGCTCCGGCAGCGACCGCAGCACCTGCTGCCCCCGCGGCCACTACCGCCGCCGTGGCTCCTGCTGCCCCGGCAGCAACCGCTGCTCCGGCTGCACCCGCAGCGGCCCCAGCCGCAACCCCGGCTGCCGCCCCCGCTCCGGCTCCGGCACCTGCCATGATGGAGCCCCAGGGCACCCTGAATGTAGCCATGAGCGAGGTCGGCCCCGCCGTCTTTAACAACCGCGACGCCACCTACGCTACTCTCCGTTTCCTGATGACCACCGTCGGCGAGAGTATGTTCCAGAACAACCTCGACGGCCAGACCGTCGGCCGCTTGGTCAGGGACTGGAACGTGGAGTCCAACGCTGAAGGGGGCGTCACCTACACCTTTAACCTCGAACCTGATGTCAAGTGGCACACCGAGTTCACTGCCAAAGAAGGTGTGGGCGACGATTGGGGTACGTGGAACGCTGACGACTTCATATTCAACGTCGACTTGGTCACCGCCGACGCATCCCGCCACGCCATTCGCGCCGGTATGCTCCGGGCCTACAAATGCGCCGAGTGCGAACTCACCAAGGTCGACGACCTCACTGTCCAACTGAAGCGCCCGTCCGAAAGCTTTGAGGTCTTTTGGTACACCAAGCAGCCTGCTGGCTCCGTCCTCACCCTGGAGAGCAAGGCCCATGTCGACGCCTTGGGTGAAGAAGAAGCTACCAAGATGCCTGTGTACTCCGGGCCTTGGGAAATCATCGACTTCGCCACCGGCGAGTTCTATGAGATGCGTGGCGTTAGGGACCATTGGCGCCACACACCCGAATGGGACACCCTCTACTGGCAGGGCATCTCCGAGGAGTCCACTCGTATTGCCAACTTCCTGACCGAGAAGATTGACACCGGCAAGTTCCTCCTCGAAGGCATACGCGAACTCAAGGACAACGGCAACCCCGACCACAAGTTCATCCCGTTTGCCGACGCCATCACCAACCGCGTCCAGATATTCGGCATGATTCACACTGGCCCCGATGACCTCGACGACGGGCAACCCGGTGAAGCCGATCCCAACCACGTATCCGACGCAGAAGGCAACGTGAGGGCGCGCTTGGATGACGGCTACTTCGATTGCTCCCATGCCTTCATACCCTGCGACCGTAACGTCAACTCCGAGGAGTGGCAGAAGGCCCTCAAAGTGCGCCTAGCACTCAACTACGCGATCGACCGTCAGAAGATGGTCAATAACCTCAGCTACGGTGAGGGCACACCATCCTACCTCAGCAACTGGGGCGGTCACGGTCTACGCTTCAAGCAGCAGGGACTGGACGAACTGGTCCACCCCTACGACGTTGCCAAGGCCAAGCAACTAATGGAAGAGGCTGGCTACGGCGATGGCTTCGAAGTGGACATGGTCCACCCCGACCTGTTCCCGCAGGGTAAGCCCGGTGCTCAGGCAGCTTGCGTAATGTGGCGCGAAATCAACGTGCAGTGCAAAGAACGCAACGAGCCCTACAGCAGCTTCCGCCCAACCCTAGTGGTTCGCAACTACCAAGGCCTCTACAGCCACGGCTTGGGCCAGCAGATTGAGCCCCTCTGGCTCATGCAGCTTTTCTATGACGTGGCTAGCGGCTTCAACTACGGCTTCGAGCATCCCGACTTCCAGGATATGATCGACCATGCCACCAGCCTCAATAACGATGAGGAGCGCTGGAAGGCCCAAGCCGACATGTCCCGTTGGCTGTTCGACAACGCCATGTTGATCAACATGTACTCCGAGCCGCAGATCCTTCCCATCGGGCCGCGCATCGACACATGGGATGTCTTGCCCGGACCGGTTGTTGACTTCAATAGCTACGAGGCCGTCCCTCACCGCCAGTAAGTAGCGTTGAGTCCAAGCCAAATACGAGAGGCCCGGAGTGAACCCTCCGGGCCTCTTCTTTGCCCGCAACACACGCTCACACGGCCCAGAGCCTTCCCCGTCTCCAAAGGTGTATAATCCCGTGCAGTTGCACCATAGCTACTTTGACATAAGGCAGGTCCCGTATGTCGTTGGACGCCACAACCTTGGTCGATGCTCAGAATGGCCTCGTCGACCGCAGCATCTTCATCGACCCCGACATCTACCAGCAGGAGCAGGAGCAGATATTCGCCCGCTGCTGGCTCTTCCTCTGCCATGAATCCCAGATACCCAACCCCGGCGACTTCTTCTCCACCTACATGGGCGAAGACCCCATCCTCGTCACCCGCCAAGCCGACGGCAAGATCGGCGCCTTCCTCAACGTCTGCCGTCACCGCGGCAACCGCGTCTGCCGCGCCGACTCCGGCAACACTTCCGCCTTCGTCTGCGCCTACCATGGGTGGACCTACGGCACCGACGGCAAGCTCATCGCCGTCCCCAGCCTCAAGGAGGCCTACTACGATGAACTCGACACCTCCAAATGGGGCCTCGCCCCCGTCGCCCAAGTCGACAGCTACAAAGGCCTTGTCTTCGGCACATTCGATCCCTCAGCCCCATCCCTCAAGGACTACCTTGGCGAGATGGCCTGGTACCTCGACGCCTTCTTCGACAGGCGTGAAGGCGGCACCGAGGCCATGCCCGGCATGCACAAATGGGTCGTCCCCTGCAACTGGAAACTCGCAGCCGACAACTTCTGCGGCGACGGCTACCATGTCGCTTGGACCCATCTCGGTGCCATGCAGGTGGGCATGAGCCAGACCACCAACGCCGGCAGGTCCAACACCGGCGGTCGAGTGGTTGCCCCAGGCAACGGCCACGTCATTAGCTGCCTCGGCCCCAACGACCCCACTGACCCTCCCATGCCAGCCCTGCTCGGCTACGAGGAAAAACACCGCGAGGAAGTACGCCAGCGCCTCGGCCCGCGCATCGACCTCATAACCCCGATAGTCGGCACCGTATTCCCCAACTTCTCCCTGCTGCGCAGCACTTCCCAGAGTTTCCGCGTCTGGCACCCACGCGGCCCCGACAAGATCGAGGTCTGGTCTTGGGGCTATGTCGACAAGGCCGCCACACCCGAAGAGAAGCACGCCTACCGCGTGGCCGTCGCCCGCGGCTTCAGCCCATCGGGCACCTTCGAGCAGGACGACATGGACAACTGGCAGGAATGCACCAACAGCGCCCGAGGTGTGGTCTCCAAGCGTCTTCCCCTCAACATTGAGATGGGCGTCGGCCACGAGGACTTCCACGAGGAGTTCATGGCGCGTGTCAGCGACTACCGCTACAGCGAGATGGGCCACCGCACCTATTACGGCCGCTGGGCCCAGATGATGGACGCTCAGACCTGGGCAGACCTCTAGGGGCACCCCGTCCCCCTCAGATGGGGGAAGGTCGGCATGGGGGTCAAAGCCCTACGCCAACGCCCTCATCTTCTCCGCCAAGTCCACGAAGTCCGTGGCCACCACGTTGAATGACGGATCAGGAGTCGGGTCCGGGGTCTTCCCCGGCCCGCGCTCCATGGGCCGTGGTATGAAGGCCGACCGCAGCCCCACCTGCTGCGCAGCTAGCAGGTCGTTCTGGTGCGCCGCCGTCATCACCACCTCGTGAGGCTGCATGCCCAGCAACTGCACCGCTGTCAGGTAGCTCTCCGGGTCAGGCTTGTAATGCCGCGCCAACTCTGCCCCCAAGATACAGTCCCAAGGCAGCCCGGCAAACTTGGCCATGTTCGTCATCATCGCCACATTCCCATTGGACATCGGCGCAATGATGAACAGGTTCTTCAATCGGTAGAGCCCAGGCACGGAATCGGGCCAAGGCCTCAGCCGATGCCAGAACCCGGTAACCTCCACCTTCTCATCCTCGCTCAAGCCCGTGATCTCAAACTCATCCAGCGTATCCTGCAACATCATGCGATGAAGCCCGTCCAAGTTCGTCCACGGTAGCTCACCATGGCGCACCTTGTTCATATATGGCTGGTACCGGCCCCGCCAAGCATCCGCAAATGCGTCCCAGTCCGCCGAAATGCCCTTCCTCGCACCGAACACCCGGCATTGCTCAATGATGCTGCTGCGCCAGTCCACTACCGTCCCGAAAACGTCAAATATCAAGGCCTTGGCTGGTGAGTCACTCATGCCGTCCCGTCCCTTACCATCAAGCTTGCGACCTATTCTATGCCCTGCCTGCGCCGAGTGCTATGGCAGACAAGCCCCTGTCGCGATTGTGCTATAGTCGGCCCATGGAACTCGCCGGGCTCGCCAGCAATGCCAATCTCCAAGGCGGCCTCTTGCCCCGCCACATCTTCTCCGACCCAGTCATTTACCAGCAGGAGTTGGAACGCATTTTCGCCCGCTGCTGGCTCTTCCTATGCCACGAGTCCCAAATCCCCAACCCCGGCGATTTCTTCACCACTTACATGGGCGAAGACCCAGTCCTCGTTACCCGCCAGCCCAACGGCAGTATATGTGCCTTCCTCAACGTCTGCCGCCACCGCGGCAACCGCGTCTGCCGGGCCGATTCCGGCAACGCCAGTGCCTTCGTATGCGCCTACCACGGCTGGACATATTCCGCCGACGGCAGGCTCATCGCCGTCCCCAGCCTCAAAGAGGCCTACTACGACGAACTCGATACCTCAAGATGGGGTCTTGTCCCCGTCACCCGGACCGAGAACTACAAAGGCCTCGTCTTCGCCACCTTCAGCGCCTCCGCTCCCCCTCTACATGACTACTTGGGAGAAATGGCCTGGTATCTCGACACCTTCTTTGACCGCCGCGAAGGCGGCTCCGAAGTCCTGCCCGGCGTCTACAAATGGACCATTCCCACCAACTGGAAGCTCGCAGCAGAGAACTTCTGCGGCGACGGTCACCATGTCGGCTGGACCCACCTATCCGCCATCCAGATGGGCTTCAGCCAAGCTCAGTCCGGGAAAGCCATCGGCCAAGGCCGACAGGTAGCCATGCCCAATGGCCACGGCATGCTCGGCTTTGGCTCCGGCGAAGCCATCGATCCCGCAGTCCCCGAGATACTCGCCTACGAAGACTCCATCCGCGCCGAGGTGCGCGAGCGGTTGGGCCCCCGCCTCGACATCGTTGAACCCGTCGTAGCCACCGTCTTCCCCTCCTTCTCCATGCTCCGCGTTACATCCCGCACCATGCGCGTCTGGCACCCTCGCGGCCCGGACAAGACCGAGGTCTGGGCATGGACCTACGTCGATAAAGCAGCCCCTGCCAGCGTCAAAAACGCCTTCCGCCTAGCCGGAAACCGCGGGTTCGGCCCCTCCGGAACCTTCGAACAGGACGACATGGATAACTGGCAGGAGTGTACCCGCACCGCAGCCGGGCCCATCGCCTGCCGCTACCCCCTCAACACCACCATGGGCTTGGGTCACGAGCGCCACGACGACACCCTTGGCGGCACAACAAGCGACTACCGCTTCAGCGAAATGACCCAACGCAACTTCTACCAGCACTGGGCCGAACTCATGAACGGCCAAAACTAGCACCCACCGTGCCTCAATAAGCCACACATTCAGAAGGAGGACTCACATGGACTCAGCCATGGTTCGAGCCGGTGAAGTTGACCTGCAATACTTTTCCCAAGGCAATGGCCCCGAGACCGTGGTCCTCATCCACGGCTACACCATGAACGCCCGCCTCTGGCAACTCACCATGGAAAAGATGGACACCACCGCCTACCGCATCATCGCCCTGAACAACAGGGGCGCAGGCGACTCCGCCCGCACCCCCTCAGAAGAAGACTACTCCGTCGAGAGCTTCGCCCGTGACTTGGCCAACGCCGTGGAAGCCCTCGGCTTGAACAACTTCACCTTGGTCGGCCATTCCATGGGCGGTGCCACCGTGACCCAATACGCCCTGAACGACCAGTACCGGCTCAAGAGGCTCGTCCTACTGAACCCAGCCCCCCTCGACGGCCGCACCCTCGCCCCCGGCTGGGAGGAAGCAATCCGAGCGTCCTATGCCGACGGTTCCTTCGCCAGAGGCGACTCCTCAGCCCGCGGTCCCCACGTCCCGCCCTCCTTCACCGATGCCGTCATGGCCGACGTAGCCCGCAACCCCGTAGAGCGTGCCGTAGGCGGCAGACGCTCCATGTCTCAATTGAAGCTGCGCAGCCGCCTCAGCGAAATCCGAGTCCCGTGCATGGTCGTAGGAGGAGACTTGGACACCACCGTAGGAGTCGACCAAATCCTAGCCGAATACCTAGCCCTACCCGAAGCTACCCGCTCCCTCCACATGTTCCACGGCATCGGCCACTCTCCCAACGTCGACGTGCCCGTAGAGATGGCCGCGGTATTGGACCGCTTTATCCGATAGGGATAAGCCTACCGGAAGGCAGTTTCCTATCCAGTGGGGACTTCAAGGCCTTCGGAGATAGCGGCTTGAGCGAGCTCTGTGTCTAGGGTGGCTAATAGTGCGAGACTCCTTTTCGCTAGTTCTAAGTACAAAGCGTCATAGAACGACAGGCGATGCGCCCGCGCCAAACGTAAGGCCTCTTTGAGGTCAGCCTGTTGGTCTGTTCGGATCGGCAATTCATTGAGCGAGTCCAGTCTTTCCTCTGTCTCGCTCATTGTAGCGCGACCACGCCGTTCGGCCACTAGCAGCGCGTTGCGTATCTCATAATGCCAATGTTGAGGCACAATCCCCTCATCTTGTCGTAAGCGCCCCAATAAGTGGCGAGAGCGGGCGTCAAACTCATCGTCCAAGAACCAACTGACGGCGATTGATGCATCCAGAACGAGGGGACTCACAAGCGATGTCCCTTATGCCGTGCCTCCAATATCTCCTCAACCGACATATTCAAAGGGTGCCACCTTGACCGCCTCTCTAAGAACCGGTCCACAGCCGCGCTATTTCCGGCCTGGTTTTGCCTGTCGGGAGGGACCAGTTGCGCAATAGTCTCGCCACCACGCGTAATCGCGATGGACTCGCCATCTTCAACATCCCTAAGGAGTTCGGCCAACCGCCACTTGGCTTCAGTTACTTTGACCTCACGCATAATACTCTTCTCTCATCACTCAAAGTGAGGCATAACCTCTTTGGCGAACAACTCAATGGATTTCTCTACCCACCCGTTATCCATGGGCCCAAAATGGAAATTCCCGCAGAAGGTGTCATAACCTAAGCGCTTCCGCGAGTCCTCCAACTGCCGCGCCACAGTATCCGGGTTCCCTACGAACGCCAACCCATTATCAATCCAAAAATCATACGAGGTGCTCATCCCCTCAAACACCCGGTCCAACTCGCTGGCTCGCCCATAACCCTCGCGCGTTCCGAAACCAATACGCGAGTCCCGTATCTGCTCCGAACCAACGTTGAGGCTCACCAAGAGTGCCGGCTCTGCCTGCTCCCGCGCCTGTGCATCCGTCTCTGCCACATGCACAGCCCGTGTCAGGAACGACTTTGGCATAGGCCCCTCATGGTTCTGCGCCTTCCACTGGTTCCGCCAATACTCAAAGTTCTCCGCAATCACCGGGTCCACGTCAATATTCTGTGCCACATGGAAGTTGTGCTTGGCCGCATAGTCAAACGAGGGCGCCGTATGCGCCCCCACCCAGACTGGCGGGTGCGGTTGCTGGTATGGCCGTGGCTGAGGCAGCGCCTCATCGAACTCCCAGTACTTGCCTGCGTGCGTCACCGTCTCCTCTGTCCAAGCCTTCAGTACGACGTCCATCGCCTCCTCGGACCGCTCCCGCCTCTCCTGGTACTTCATTGCCCAGCGGGTGAACTCATGAGGAGATGTCCCCAACCCCATGCCGAAGTCCACCCTGCCTCGCGATAAATGGTCCAGCATCGCCACATCCTGCGCCAGCCGCACCGGATGGTAGAAAGGCAATGGGAAAATCATCGGCCCGAAACGGATGCTGCTTGTGTGCTGCGCCACCGCCGTCAGGTACACCGTTGGTGCCGTCATGTGGCTGACGCTGGCCGTCTGGTGCTCGATTATGAAGTAGTACTTGTATCCCAGTTGCTCCGCCCGCTGCACATGACCGATGTGCTCGTCATACACATCCGCAGGACTGGTCGATGCGAACTCATGCCCGTGCAACGGGTCGAACAACCCGAATTCCAAACTACTCATTTTCGCAACCCTCCGATTGCTCCGGCATCGCTGCCATGTTCACTGTGCTCAGCCCCGCAGACCTAGTTGTCAGCCGCCACCGCCACCTGCGCCGGTACGTACCGCTCTATAAACAGCTTGATGAAGTCCGCAATGGGCTCGCTGAACCGCGCATCCGTATCAAAGATGTGGTCCGTCCCCGCAAACAGGTGCAAGTCCACATGCACACCGGCAGCATCCAGCGCATCATACATACGGGTTGTCATAGAGTGATGCACCATCGTATCAGCCGTGCCATGCACCATCATCGTCGGCGGATACCCAGGCCGTGCATACGAGAGAGGCGTCGCCTCCCGGATCAACTCCTCGCTCGGGTTGCTCCCGAACATGGCAGCCGGCTCCGGCCTGTGAGCAAGCTCTGACACATCCGTCACCGGATAGATTGCCACCACCGCCTCAACCCCGCTGCTGACCCCAGCGTTCCCGCCGTCACCCTCCAAATGCCCAGACTCCCCGCCAGCTATCAGCGCCAGATGCCCCCCAGCCGAGCTACCGGACACCACTATCCTGTCCGGGTCCACGCCAAGCTCGCCAGCATTGGCCCTCACCCACCTCAACGCCGCCTTCACGTCATGTATCTGCGCAGGCCAAGGCGCCTGCTCCATCACTCGATACTCCGCAACCACCGCCACCAGCCCCCGCCGGGCCAGCTTGTAACCGTACCGGTCCACTTGACCAGCCCGGTTGCACGTCTGCCAGCCCCCTCCAGGCAACAGCACCACCGCAGCCGTTGGCCCATCCTGACTCTCCGGCTGGAAGATATCCGCCTTCAATTCAATATCGCCGCCCTGCCCCACAACCACGTTTTCCTGCACTCGAACATCCGCCATCGCATACCATCCTGTGCGAAAGTTACGGCACTGCCGGAATCTGCCTAGCCTTGAAACTGCTGCTAGTATACAACGCTGGGAAGTCAGCGGACGCAGCGCGCGAGCCCTCATAGCCCCTTGCCAGCCCGCGGTCACAGGAAGAGCTTAGGTGGCATTGAAAGCAAGGCGAATATGGTAGCAACCAGCCACAGGACAGCGTTTTGGAGCTCTCTCGAGAACCGCGATTTCCGCTGGCTCTGGACCAACACCACTGGCCAGTCCATGGGCATGGGCATGCAGTTCTTCCTCTTGGGCTGGCTCGTCCTCGAACTTAGCGATTCCTCATCCAAGCTCGGATTGGTCATCTCGCTATACGGCTTCCCCAACCTCGCCTTCGTCCTCTTTGGCGGCCTGATAAGCGATCGTTTCGACCGCCGCTGGCTCGTCTTCGGATGCCAGACCGCCGTTGGCGTCTCCGTTCTCGCCCTCGCAGTCCTCGTCGTCACCGACCGGGTTGCCCTCTGGCACGTCTACGCCGTCGCCTTCTGGCTCGGCACAATCCAAGCCCTCAACCTCCCGGCCCGCATGGCCCTCGTCGCCGACATAGTCCCCCGCGACCTCATCATGAACGCCGTTGCCCTCAACTCCGCCATGCTGAATAGTGGCCGCATCATCGGTCCCGCCTTGGGTGGAGGCGTGGTGGAGATAGCCAGCATCAGCACCGCCCTTTTCCTCAACGCTGGTCTCTACGTCGGCAGTGCCCTCTGCCTCCTGCCCATCCGCGCCGACAGCCCGCCCCGCATCAGGCAGGGCGCCAACCTGCTTGCAGAACTACAGACCGGCATACGCTACACGCTAACCACCCCGGTAGCCCTCACCGTCATCGGCATCGGGTTCGCGGTGGGTTTCTTCGCCTTCCCCCACATTCAGGTCATGCCAGGATTCGCCAAAGACGTCCTCGATGCTGGAGCAGGCGAGGCCGGCCTCCTCCTCACGGCCGCCGGAGTTGGCTCCCTGATCGGCAGCATCGCCTTGGCCGCCATGGGCGGCGTCACCTTCAAGAACTGGCTCCTCATCGCAACCAGCACCGTCTACGGCATCAGCCTTTTCGCCTTCGCTTGGTCCCCTTGGTACTGGGTCTCCTGGGTACTGCTACTCTTCGTCGGCCTCGTCAGCATGGGCTATGTGACCCTAGGCACCAGCGTCCTCCAGATAACAACCCCGCGCGAGGTCCAGGGCCGCGTCATGAGCCTCTGGACCGCCTCCGCCGCCCTCATGTACGTCGGCGCCCTCCCCATGGGCGTCGTATCCGACCTGCTCAGTTGGCCCATCGCCATGGGCGGAGGCGCAGTCCTCTCCCTCGTTTTCGCCTTCTGGCTTGGAGTCGTCAGGCCCACCTTCAGACAGTTGCGTATATGACTGATTGCGGGTAAGTTAGATATAGATGCCGTTAACATCAAGAACGGGAATGCGATGGACGAGCTAGAAGCGCAGCTACGCGACTTGGTGGTCGCCAACCGCATTCTGGCCCGTGAAGAGGTCGTCGACGCCTACGGCCACGTCAGCGTGCGACACCCCGGTCACCCCGACCGCTACCTCCTCTCCTGTTCCCGCAGCCCCGAGTTGGTAACCCTCGACGACATCGTGGAACACACATTGTCCGGAGACCCTGTGCTCGGTGATACCCGCACCCTCTACGCCGAACGCCACATCCACGGCGCCGTATTCGAGCAGCGCCCCGACGTCCAAGCCGTGATACACAACCACTCCTTGGCCGTCCTCCCCTTCACTGTCACCAACACCCCCCTTCGCCCCATGTTCCACACCGCTGCCCTCATGGGCAACGAAGTCCCGGTCTGGGACATACGCGACAATTTCGGCGTCACAGGCATGCTGGTGGTCAACATGGACCAAGGCCGCGACCTCGCCCGCACCCTCGGCCCCAACCGCGCGGCCTTGATGCGTGGCCACGGCTGCGTCATAGCCGCCGCCTCAGTGAAAGAAGCCGTCATGTGCGCCATCTACCTGCAGGTCAACGCCCGCCTCCTCCTCGACTCCCTTCCCTTGGGCGAGGTGAACTACCTGCTGCCCGGGGAAGTCGACGCCCTGCGGGACAATCTCCTGCGCCCGGTCTCCATGGACCGGGCCTGGCAATACTGGAAGATGCGTGCCGGCTGCGAGGACCTGTAGCCCAATGCACCAAGCGAATGGTCCAGCCCATAGCCATACTGACGAAAGGATATCTGGGAGGCTCCGATGAAGTTGACTGTTTATCCTTGGCAGGACCGTGAATTCGTCGCCGTATCCGGCGAGGCCACGGAAGGGAACGACGCCACCGAGCAGACTAGGGAACTGTTGCAGCGCTTTGGCAATGAGTTGCGCCGGCTCGGACTCTCTCTCGACAACACCGTCCGCACCCGCCTATGGGGCGTCGATCGCGACAGCCGCGACCAAGGCGGCTTGGAACGGGTGAAAGTCCTCTCAGGCAAGGCCCGCTCCGCCAGTTCCAGCTACATCTCCCCCCATCACTTCGACTCCGCGAGCTCGAAAGTAGCCATCGACCTCCTCGCCATGCGCCCTCACCAACCCCACGCCGAGAAGTTCCTCAAGGAATACGACCCGCCCATCATCCCCCTCCGCTACCTCACCTACGATTCAATGGCAGTCCTCTCCGGCGTCACCGCCGTCCTGCCGACCCTCGCCGACCAGTTGGACAACATCCTGACCCGCATAGAGACCTCCCTAGCCGACGCCAACTGCACATGGGACGATGTTGTACACGTCGCCTTCTTCCTCCACCGCAGCCAGAAGCTCGACGACTTGCGCAAGCTCTTCAGCCAGCGCGTATCCAGCCAGATCCCCGAAACCGAATACTCTTTCGTCAACGGCTACTCCACACCCGGCAAGCTCATCGAGGTGGAGGCAACGGCCAAGCTCCCCTCGGCCTAACTCAAACCCGCACCACAAACTAAAGGGGCGACCTTAAAGGTCGCCCCTTACATTCCTGGTCCCAAGCAAGTGAGCTTGGGGGTCTACCCTCGTCAAACCTAGCCGTTCGTCACCAGCAGCGAGTTCACAGGTGGTATGTCGTCCAGCACCTCGCGGAACGAGTCCCCACCGTTCTCCGTCATCCACAAGCTCCCCTTGGGAAAGGTTCCGATGTAGAACGTGTCCGGATCCCCCGGGTCCCCTGCCACGGCACGCGGTGCGGGCACCATCACCTCCGGTAGCCCGCCCACCAGCCTCTGCCAGCTATCCCCCTGGTCGTCGCTCCGGTACACCGCGCTATTCGCCCCCTCAGGCCGCTTGAACCAGAAGGGCGGCGGTACCTCGGCCGCTGCCGTGTACAGCACCTGCGGCCGCTCCGGGTGTACGATGATCTGCGACATATACCGGTGGTTCAGTCCGTCCATGGCATCCACGAACGACTCCCCACCATTGACGCTCTTGAAAATGCCCTCGCCCGCCGTATGGATTACTACATCCGGGTTGTCCGGCATCGTGTTGACATAATGCGCGTCAAAGTGCGTCCCCGCCTTGATGTCCTGCCAAGTCTCCCCATTGTCCAGACTTCGGACTATCCATCCCTCTTCAACGGCCCCCAGAATCCGGTCGCCATACGCGTCCAGCCCCTTCATGTGGGCCACATGCGGCGGGTTCGGGAACGTCCAGTCAATTGTCTCCGGCAAGCTGCGCATCGTCTCGCAGTCGGTCCACGTATCCCCGCCGTCATCACTCTTGAAAATCGCGGCAGGCCCCGTTCCCCCGTACAGCGTCCCCGTCAGCGGGTTCTGCGCCAGCGACCAAGCCTCGCGATACAGGATCCCGTTATTGATTTCCTTCCAAGTCTCCCCGCTGTCATCGCTGCGCCAGAACCCGTTCTTCATGGTGGTAGCATACACCCGGCCCGGCACCCTTGAGTCAGCCAGAAGATACCGGACGATTCCCATGCCCTGCAGCCCCACGGGCCTAGCCTGGTACTGCCCCCCATTGCCACGGGCCACAAACACCCCATCCGAGGTGCCAACAAAAACAACACGGTCCGAACTAGCCACGGCACTCACCTCCTGATAGCTTATCAGCGTTTGACGCCATTATAGCTTGTTTCTGTACCAAGAGAACGACTTGATCACCTCCCGTCATTCCCGCGCAGGCAGGTGCATACGGCAAGAGGCGACCGCTAGAACGGCAGAATCGTCACTACTGAAGCTTGACCAAGGCAGACCGGTACTTCCGATAGCAGGGCAAGCCAATGGGCTTGGCCATAGTGGATTCCACGTTATTACCGCAAAGGTGGCAGTATTTCTCCTCGTAATCCGAATTTTCGTAACGCTTCCAGCTTGTGTAGCAACGCTCGCAGTAGGGTAGGGAAGGATTGAACGGTATAACTTCCTTACATCGAAGGCAGAATCCCTTTTCGGGTAAAACAGCGACAGAGGCCGACCCTTTGCGCACGGACGGCTGTGGGCTTACAGGTTTTTCAACATCTTCTGAGGGCTCTACCTTTGAGACTGTGACGCGAACCTCTTCGCTCTTCCTAATGATTCGCCTACATTCGCCGTAAATCTCGTCGTAGAGGTCTGGCTCTTCGTCCTTAGAGACAAGCAAGCCCATTTCGTCGTTGTTTACTTGGGAGAACTCATAGAGGTTCATTGAGGTAATCAGCGCTTGTTGTTCATTCAGATAGCACTTAGCGTGGAGGCTCTTACAAAGGCTAGTCCGTATAGATGACATAGATCCGAGCCAGTTGCTCTCCTCCACTTGCAATTCTCTGTTTCGATACACGAGGCGAATGTCTATTTTCATTCGGTCTTGGTCTTCTAAGAGTTCTCTAATGCGCTGATTTACCTTGAGGTACGGGCTGATTAGGGTCACCTCTTTGTTGGCTTCCTTGATGATTCTCTCGAGTTCATACGAGATGCCCGTGGTGTTAAGGAATTTGACCATCTCATCCTCTGCCTTCGTAGCTGTCTATACGGCCAGCAACTATACCATGATCAGCCCTAGCTGGTGCCTAGGAATAAAGAGCAAATGACCTACCGCGAACGCACCTTGGACGGAGCAGGCGATTCTTGGCTTTGGTCCCGCACAAGACCACCGCCATCCAACCCCACCCCATCCAAACTCTTCAAATCCCGCTTCAAAACCCCAGCCACAACTGTATACACCACCACCGCCGCCCCACCAATCGCCAGCGCAAACGGCGCCCCCAGAATCCCTATGCTCGCAAGTGCGCTCGCCTGCACCCCTCCCAAAGGCCGCAGGTTATAGGTCATCCCATAAAAGCCCATCACCCGGCCCCGGAACTCATCCGGCACCATCATCTGCAACGAACTCTGCGTGCCCGTGGTGAAACCGGTCGTGAACACCCCCAACACCACCATCAACACCATAGCCAGCGCGAAGGAGCCAACATACTCCGAGGTCAGCGCAAAGGCCGCCAGAGAGACCCCGCTCATGACGCAACTGACCAGAATCAGCCACGCCCTAGGCGCATCATTACGACGGGATGCAAGCCACAGTGCCGTCAGCAACGAGCCGACCGCTCCCACCCCCAGCAACAGTCCTTGCCCGTCCGCTCCCACCTCCAGCACGTCCACCGCAAAGATCGGCATCAGCATGATGTAGGTCGTCCCAAAGAAGCTGTGGAAGAAGGTCAGCCCCATCAGGAACGAGAATGTGGAGTTTCGGCGTATGAACCGCAGTCCCTCCTTCACGTCCGATACCGCGCTCTTCCCAGAACTCCGCGTGATGGGCGGCAACCGCAACCCGAAAGTGACCATCGCCAACAGAAGGAACCCGCCAGCCGCCACGTAGTAGCACGCTGCCATCCCCGCCCCGGCTATGATGAATCCGGCCACCGCCGGGGCAGCGATGCGCGTCCCAGGCCAGATCGACGAGTTCATCGCCACCGCGCTCATCATGTCTCTGCGTTCCACCAAGTGGGGAAACAGGGAGCGTCGAGCTGGTTGGTCGAACGCCTCCACCGCACCTGCTACGAAGGCGATTGTCAGCAGGTGCCACTCCTTCACCGAGCCCAACAGCGAAATTGTGCCCAGCAGAACAACAAGCCCCGTCGTGATTAGCTGGGTGATTACGATCAGGCGTCGCTGGTCTACCTTGTCCGCTGCAACTCCACCCGCAAGGTTCAGCAGTATGGGAGGGATTCCATTGACCAGCCCAATATATCCCAGTGACAGATAGGAACCGGTAATCTCGTATATCTGCCAGAACTGCCCGAACCGCACTATCTGGAACCCGCTGATAGACGCCACGCTCCCAAGCCAAAAAGCCCGGTAGGACGGGTAGCGCATCGCGGCAGGCAGGCTCAGCGGAAACGGCTCCTGATCAGGCAATTGGGGAATTTAAAGGGCCGGACCCGACCAGTCTACAAACCGTCAAATACAGCGTCAAACCAACCTGTGGCACTCGCGGTCAGGTTGACCCCTGTTTGAGCCGACACTACACTTGCATCAATCGTCAGGCCCTGCCATGCCACTCGGTAGCGCCTGAAACTCAGGGGCCAGGAGCCCTTTGAGGCTACAACCATGCGTACCACAGGAGGACGGGCCATGGACTTCGGAGTATTCCTCGACTTCATACGACGCAGGGGCTATACCCAGGAAGAGACCTTCCGCGAGTCCTTCGACCTAGTCGACTTGGGTGAGGAAATGGGCCTCGACTCCGTCTGGCTCGGCGAGATGCACTTCAACCCCAACCGCTCCGTCCTCTCCGCCCCCATCGTCGTCGCCAGCTCCATCGCCACCCGCACCAAGCGCATGCGCGTCGGCATGGCCGTGCAGGTCCTCCCCCTCATCAGCCCCCTCCGCATAGCCGAGGAAGCCGCCACCGTCGACCAGATCAGCGAGGGACGCTTCGAGTTCGGCGTCGGCCGCAGCGGCAACGCCCGCGCCTACGACATCATGGGCGTCCCCTACGAAGAGAGCCGTGAGCGCTTCCAGGAGGCCCTCGACATCATCCTCGAAGCATGGAAGGGCGAACCCTTCAGCTACCACGGCCAGTTCAACAACATCGAGGGTGCCACCGTCTCCCCCGCCCCCTACCAGAAGCCCCATCCACCCATACGCCTCGCCTCCACCACCGACGACTCCTTCGCTCGCGTCGGACGCCTCGGCTACCCCATCTTCCTCTCCATGCGCGGCATGGACATCGAAGACCTCGAACGCAACCTCGTCGACTACCGCAAGGCATGGAAGGAAGCCGGCCACCCCGGAGAAGCAGGCGACGTCTCGGTCCGCTTCCCCGTATACATCGCCGGCTCCGAGCGCGAAGCCATGGAGGAACCCAAAGAGAGCATCGAAGCCTACTTCGCCCGCATGCGTGAGGTCTTCGAGGAAGGTCTGGGACGCTCAGGCTCCGAGCCTGCCATCGCCCGCCAAGACCGCGTAAGGCGCTTGGAAAAGCTCAGCTACGGTGAAATCCTCGAGACCAAGGTCATCTTCGGCACCCCCGAGCGCGTCGCCGACCGCCTCGCCCAGTTCAAGGAGACCCTCAGCCTCACCGGCTTCACCGCCGAACTCAACCCAGGCGGCCTCCTCCCCAAAGAAGCCGTCGAACGCAGCCTCCGCCTCCTCACCCAAAACGTAATGCCCGCCTTCAAATAACCCCAGCACTGGCATTGCTGTGGAGTTATCCGCGGTCGCATGCCCCTTGTTCGTCCTACGCGCGAGAGAGAGGATGTGCAGCCGGTCATAGTTCAAGGTAGAGAGGTTTCCGTTCGTCCTGAGCGAAGGGAGCAGACTGCACATCCGACCGGCCGAGGTTGGATGTGCAGTCTGCTCCCGAAGTCGAAGGACACAGGCACCTCACCTTTGTCATCAGCCTAGAACTCAATGAACCCTTGCCCACACGGAGGCCCACCATGAAACGCAGCACCGACCGCATCCTCACCACCCACACAGGCAGCCTCCCCCGTCCCATGGACCTCGCCCAAATGCTGGAAGCCAAAGACGCTGGCCAAGATGTGGACGAAGCCTCCCTATCCCGCATGTCCCGCGATGCCGTGGCCGAAGCCGTCCGCAAGCAGGTCGAAGCAGGTATCGACATCGTCAGCGACGGCGAGCAGGGCAAGGTCGGCTACTCCACCTACCCCCGCCACCGCCTCACCGGCTATGGCGGCAGTAGCTCAGCCCCAGCCAGAGCCGACTGGGCCGACTTCCCCGAAGCAGCAAAAAAATACGGCCAGTCCGCCACCGTCTACCGCCCCGCCTGCAACGCCCCCTTGGACTGGGCCGACCGCGACGCCTACCAGACCGACATCACTAACTTCAAAGCCGCCCGTCGCCACCGCCAACCCCACTGAGGCCTTCATGACCGCCGCCTCTCCCGGTGTAATAGCCCTTTTCCTCGGCAACGAACACTACCCCACCCACGAAGCCTACGTAGGCCGCCTAGCCGAACTCATGAAGGACGAATACGAGGCCATCGTCGGAGCAGGTTTCCTTCTCCAACTCGACTGCCCCGACTTCGCCATGGGCCGCCACATGAAGTTCGCCCACCTCACCGACCAGGAGTTCTTCCGCATCGCCGACGCCAGCCTCGAAGCCCTCAACCACGCCACCCAGAACATCCCGCCCGACCGCATGCGACTCCACCTCTGCTGGGGCAACTACGAGGGCCCCCATCACCGCGACATCGCCCTCAGCAGCGTCCTCCCCGTTGCCCTCCGTGCCCGCCCCCAAGCCATCTCCTTTGAAGGCGCGAACCCCCGCCACGAACACGAATGGGCCGTCTTCCAGGAAATGAAGCTCCCCGAGGACAAAATCATCATCCCCGGCATCGTCGACTCCACCACCAACTTCATCGAACACCCCCCAGTTGGTGGCCCAGCGAATCGCCCGCTACGGACGCATGGTGGGCCGCGACCGCTTCATCGCCGGCTCCGACTGCGGCTTCCGGCACCTTCGCCCGCACCACCCCCACCGTCGAACCCGAAATAGTCTGGGCCAAGCTCGCCGCCCTATCCGAGGGCGCCCGCCTCGCTACCAACGAACTCTGGTAACCCAGTAGGCGAGGCCTTCAGCTCCATATCTTCCGTAACTACGGCGCGACCGAGAGCCAGCAACGCGATTTCAACCTGACGGATACGCGTGCGATAGCTCAGGCTAACCATCCTGCGGACTTCTTCCTCACTAACCTCCATTCGGGCAGCGAGGTCCGCCTCTGAGATTCCTTGCTTGCGCATGGCCGTATACAGGGACAGCTTTGCCGCCCCGCCAACGGAGGCACCGGAATCATCACTTGGCCATCGGAAACAGGGCTGGGCTTCGGGATATCCTTACGGGCATCGATGTAGAAACTGAGGGCGACTTCTAGGGCGTCAATGGCCATCTCCACAGCCTCGGTCCAGGAATCGCCACATGTGAGGGCTGGTGGCACGTCTGGGAAACTCACGTTGTAAGAATCCCTACCCGTCAACTCCTTGTCTTCTTCATCGGGTAGGATATTGCAAGGATAGACATAACGCATTGATTCAGAACTCCCGGCGGTTGATTTCGAGTTGTCTGAACATAGCGGCCAAAGTGCCAGTTCGAATCTCACCATCTGGCACAATAGTTTCACGTCCCCCTAGCCGGACCTTGCCGTGGCTGCCTCTTTCCTTCCTCGGGATCGAAAGAGAACTCCAACCCATGGCGTCTGGCGTAGCGGCGAGCCCGCCGCACAAACTCCCGCCCATTCACCAACCCATCATAGCACCCGCCACCATTTGCCGCCGAAGCCCCCACCCGCTAGAATCCCGCCAACACCACCCCATCCAAAACACCCCCACGAGAGGTAACCAATGGCAGACATCGCAGGGTACAGCATCGTAGCCAAGTCCCTTAAGCGCCTCGGCGTCACCCACGTTTGCTCCGTCCCAGGCGGCCCCGTCCTCGAGACCATCGCCGCCTGCGGCGAAGAGGGCATCCGTCCCATCGGAATGCGCAACGAGCAGGCCGCCGTCATGATGGCCGCCGCCCAGAACTACTCCGCAGGCAAGCTCGTCTGCGTCCCCATCCTCGCCTCAGGCCCCGGCGTCAGCAACGCCGCCACAGGCATGCTCGTCGCCAAGGACAACTGCTGGCCCCTGCTCGTCCCTCGGCGGGCGCAGCGCCCTCAACACCCGCGACCTCGGCTCCTTCCAGGAACTCGACGGCGTCCCCATCTTCCGCCCCCCAGGCCAAGTGGTCCCGAGGTCGTCGACCGCCCCAACCCGCATCCCCGACTTCATCGCCCGGGGCGTCCGCACTGCCACCTCCGGCCGCCCCGGCCCCGTCTACCTCGACCTCCCCCAAGACGTCCTCCTCTCCCAGACCGACGAGGAGCGCGTGACCCTCCCCGAACCCTACGACGGCCCTGCCCGTCCCCGCCGGCGACCCCGAACTCGTGAAGGAAGCCGCCGAACTCCTCCTCAACGCCGAGTCCCCCCTCATGATTGTCGGCAAAGGCGTCCGCTGGTCCGAGCCCACCTCCGAACTCAGGGAACTGACCGAGACCCTCGGCATGCCCTTCCTCACCTCTCCCATGGGCCGGGGCTTCATTCCCGACGACCATCCCATGTGCATGGGCGCCGCCCGCTCCATGGCCCAGCGCGGCGCCGACGTAGTCCTCCTCGTCGGCACCCGTCTCAACTGGACCTTCCGCCTAGGCACCGAGCTCGGCCCCGACACCAAGATCATCCAGATTGACATCGACCCCACTGAGATCGGCCTCAACCGCCAGCCCACCGTCGGCATCGTCGGCGACGTGCGCTCCGTCCTTCGCCAGCTAATAGGCGAACTCGAAGGACGCACCGGGGGCATCGCCGAGCGCGCCGCCGAGTCCCCTTGGGTCACCGGCCTCCAGGAGAAGCGCACCGAAAACGAGTCCGGCATGGAGAATTTCTACATCGAGGCCGACCAGATTCCCATGCCCCCCCACCGCATGCTCAAGGAGATCAAGGACTTCATCCCCCGCGACACCACCGTCGTCGTCGACGGCAACATCATTCTCGGCGCAGGACGTCAGGTCATCCCTTCCTACGAGCCTGCTACCCGCCTCCATTCCGGCTCCAACGGCTGCATGGGCGTCGGCGTCCCCTTCGCCCTCGGCGCCAAGCTCGCCCGCCCCGACAAGCCCGTCGTCGGCATCATCGGCGACTGCGCCTTCGGCTTCAGCGCCATGGAGATGGAGACCGCCCTGCGACATAACATCCCCGTCGTCTACCTCATCGCCAACAACGACGGCATCTCCGGCGCAACCATCCAGGACGCCAACATGCCCGACCACCCCGAGCGCGTCATGATGTACCTTGAAGACATCCACTACGAGCGCGTAAATCACCGCCTTCGGTGGCCACGCCGAATACGTCGAGCGCCCCGAAGACATCCAGCCAGCCATGCAACGCGCCTTCGACTCAGGCAAAGCCGCCTGCATCAACGTCAAGCTCGACCCCCGCGCCCCCTTCCCCGGCCCCGGCGGCCCGCATGCGCCCCCACCGCGCCACCCTCTCCTATTAGGTGACTAAATGAGACGATAGGAGGAAGAAGTGACGTCCGGAAACTTCTGGAATGACAACGACCTGGAAGAAAAAATCGTAGAAGTTTTGTCTGAAACTAATTATTACCAGCCTGACCATCACTTTGGTCGGCCATTCTTAACTGCCTATCAACTTGCCATTCTGGTCAAAGCCAAACATCCCCAGACCTTTGCCAGCTTCGGACATCCCATTGGGGGCAAGGATTCTGGGGTCCAGTTTAGCTTTACCAGCTACTTGGCAGGGCAACTATCACAGAAGATCCGAGACGGAGAAATCGCAAACATCGAAGGAAGTTTCTTGTCTAACCGGCAACTCATGGGGATTGAGTTCAATGATGCCGGAAACCCGGTGGTATCTTCGTTGACCGGGAGCCAATACGACTTATCTATGTTCCGATATGTTGGTTGAGAATCAATCAGCGACAACGTCCTAATAACCTGTCTTCAGGTAGCAGGTTTAAGGACCTGCGTGCCCCCTACCCCTCCTCAGGCCTCCACACATCCGTCCCCGGACGCCAGTCCTTCCAAGCAAACCAGAACGAATAATGCGTCTGCATCCTCCGCAACTCCTCCCCAGCCCGGGGCCCCTCCAGTCCCATCCCGCTCAACCCATGCCACATCGTCCCCTCCTGGTCCATCACCAGCGGCGCATCCTCCCAGTCGCCCCCCGGCACCATCGTGAACTCCAGCACAGTCCCGTCAACTTCCCGTTCGAAAATCGCGCTTGTCGCCGACGCGGGGTGGTACACCACCACCAAGGGCACACCTGCCAGAGTATCATTCACCACTGGCTGCTCCCTCAGGAATCCCACCGAGTAAGCCCGGTGCTGGTCCCCTATCGACACCGCTGCCACCAGAGTCTTCGGCGCTAGCCGGTCGTCCCTGACCGTCTCCCCTATGATCCCCGTCTGGTCGCTGTCATAGTAGGAGGTATAGCCGTCCCTGCTCCCATACCCGAACTTGTCCAACGCCACAGTATCCGGGTGCAGTTGTATCCACTGCCCCCAAGTCGTATGCAGCGCCGGCAGTATCTCCAGCCTGTCCCCCTTGAACTCCCCCTCCACCGCATCCCCGGTGAAATGGCTCCACAACGTGTCCGTCTGGTGGTCGTACATCACCAGCGCGTTCATTATCAGCTTGCCCGAAACCCCAAAGGTCAGGTGTTGTCCCTTGTGTTCAGCGGCATACACGATGCCGGAATAGCACAGCGGTCACCAAGTCACCGCGACGGGCTCACCCCCCACCACGTCATTCACAATCTCATGCTGGCTCAGGAAGGGCAACGGGTACGCCCGGTGGTCCCCATTGATCGACAGCCCCAGCACCTGCTCATGCTCGTTGTACGCTTCCATGGCCGCGCTGGCATCAAGAAACTCCGGCTCCAGAATCGCCGGGATCCTGTCCCGCGCAATAATGTTATGGATTTCATACTCACTCTCCTCTTCTTCCACCACCCGGGCAGCCGCCTCCCCACCATCCCCAGACCCCTCCGAAGCCACACGCACACTCCCCGTCCCCGCACCGCCCTCAGAAGAAGTCACAGCCGCCCTCGTCTCTTCCTCGCCCGCTGTCTCCGAAGCTACTTTAGTGGACGAGGCCCCCCCTCCACCCACTGCCGCAGTGACAGTCGGCTGGGCCGCACCCGCCAACTCCCCCTCCAACCCATCGCTGCCCCCACACGCCGCCATCAACACCCCAACCACCAAGAGCCCCACCAGAGCCGCCTTCAACAAATACCTCATACATCAATCATACTACACCCCGACACCCCATCCCCCATCAACCACCCTCATCAACCCGGCACCCCACCCGTCATACCCGCACCCTTCCGTCTTTCCCGACGCCCCTCCGTCATACCCGCACCCCTCCGTCATATCCGCACCCCTCCGTCATACCCGACGCCCCTCCGTCTTTCCCGCGCAGGCGGGAACCCACGTAACCCACACCACCGCCCCCAGCACACCCCGTCTTTCCCGCACCCCTCCGTCATATCCGCACCCCTCCGTCATACCCGACGCCCCTCCGTCTTTCCCGCGCAGGCGGGAACCCACGTAACCCACACCACCGCCCCCAGCACACCCCGTCTTTCCCGCACCCCTCCGTCTTTCCCGACGCCCTCCGTCATTCCCGCGCCCCTCCGTCATTCCCGCGCAGGCGGGAACCCACGTAACCCACACCACCGCCCCCAGCACACCCCGTCTTTCCCGCACCCCTCCGTCTTTCCCGACGCCCTCCGTCATTCCCGCGCCCCTCCGTCTTTCCCGCGCAGGCGGGAACCCACGTAACCCACACCACCACCCCCAGCACATCCCGTCATTCCCGACGCCCCTCCGTCTTTCCCGACGCCCCTCCGTCTTTCCCGCGCAGGCGGGAACCCACGTAACCCACACCTCCACCCCCAGCACACCCCTTCTTCCCCGCCCTCCTCCGTCTTTCCCGCGCAGGCGGGAACCCACGCAACCCACACCTCCACCCCCAGCACACCCCGTCTTTCCCGCGCCCCTCCGTCTTTCCCGCACCCCTCCGTCATTCCCGACGCCCCTCCGTCTTTCCCGCGCAGGCGGGAACCCACGTAACCCACTCCTCCACCCCCAGCACACTCCGTCATTCCCGCACCCCTCTGTCTTTCCCGCACCCCTCCGTCTTTCCCGACGCCCCTCCGTCTTTCCCACCGCCCCTCCGTCTTTCCCGCGCAGGCGGGAACCCACGTAACCCACACCTCCACCCCCAGCACACCCCGTCTTCCCCAGCGCCCCGACCCGTCACTCCCCGCCCTTCCTTGGCGGGAATACACAGCCCCAGTCCTCACCAGCCCATGACATTTTCCCCCTTTACACGCTCACGCACTTCCGTTCTATACTATTGCTATCCAGCGGGCACCGTCCCTCAATCACCCCAGACTGACATGCCCCATAAACCTGAAAGCAAAGGAGTCAACCCACAATGCCCATCACAGACCCTGACCTGATTAAGAGTGAGAGAATCGTCATCTCCGTCTCCCCCAAGGAATACGACCGGTGGGAACGCGTCGCCAGAGAGAACCACATGCGCGTCACCGAGTTCGTGCGCCTCCTTGTCAGCCGGGCCGTAGGCCAACTGGAGAAATAGGATGCCCTACATCTCGACACGCGACTGCTACAAAAAATTTTCCGGCCCTCAACCTCGGCCCACCCAAAGCTGGCTCCTATCTGCGCTCCTGTCAATCCAGTTCCATACGATTACAACGGGATGTATAGACTATGTGCGCCGGAACGTAACGGGATGTGTAGCGTATGTGCTCCTTAACCCACAGGGACTTGCAGCCTTTGTGTACCGGAATGTCACTGGAATAACACCGGAAGTCGCATTCCTTGGCTTCGCCTCCGCGAGCCACTCGCGCCCCCGCCCCCAGACAAACACCAGTAGACGAACCCCCGTCCCACAGGTATAGTTTCAGTCAAAACGCATTCAGGAGGACATATCCGTGAAGCTGGCTTTCTTCAACGATTACAAGCTGGGTGTCGCCAAGGGTGACTCCATCGTCGATGTCTCCGACGTCGTCTCCGACATCCACGCCCACTCCCCGCAGGACCTGCTCCGCACCCTCATCGAGAACTTCTCCAACTACCGCGGCAAGCTGGAAGAGGCTGCGGCAAGTCGTGAGGGCACCCCTCTGACCCAAGTCGACATCAAGCCTCCGGTGCCCAAGCCCTACTCCATCGTCGCGATGGCCGTCAACTACATGGAGGACGGCACCCGCGACGCCCCTGCCCCCATCAACGCCTTCCTCAAGCCCGCCAGCAGCGTCATCGGCGACGGCGACACCATGGTCCTCGAGGACATCCCTGCCACCATCTTCGAGGCCGAGGCCGAGATGGCCATGGTCGTGGGTAAGCTGGCTCGCAACGTGCCCGCTGAAAACTGGGCCGACTACATCTTCGGCTACACCAATTTCATCGACGGCTCGGCCCGTGGCCTCCAGCCCGGGGGTGGCAACACCTTCTATCAGATGAAGGCCCGCGACACCTACTGCCCCATGGGGCCATTCATCGTCACCGCCGACGAGATTTCCGATCCCCAGAACCTGCAGGTCCGCCTCTGGGTCAACGAAAACCTCACCCAGAACTACAACACCAACGACATGGCCCACCAGATTCCCCGCGTGGTGGAGTGGGCAAGCTCCTGCCAGACCCTCGAGCCAGGCGACGTCATCGCCACCGGCACCAACCACCGCGGCCTCAGCGCCTTCCAGGACGGCGACAAGATTGAAATGGAAGTCGAGGGACTAGGCAGACTTCACTTCAACGTCCGCGACGACCTCAAGCGCACCTGGAGCCGCGACACCCGCCTCGACATGCAGAACAAGGGCGTTGACGGCACCACGCCCCAGTTGACCGGCAAATACGCCAGCAGCTAGGCCCGGACATAGTCGTTAGGGACATAAGTTGCGAGTTTTCAGAGTCCTTTGCTAACATGAGTCAACTACCTATCAAACTGGAGGAATAGACATGAGCGTACCCAAGGAGATAGGACATATCGTTCTCAACGTCACCGACGTAAAGCGTTCCACCGAGTTCTATCGTGACGTAGTGGGCTTCCAAGTGGCGAGGATCCGCCCCGGCTGGACCGGTGCGTTCCTGACCTGTGGCATCAACCACCACAACCTCGCCCTGTTCGAGGCTCCCGCCGACGCCGAACCCCGTACCACCAAGCAGATTGGCCTCAACCACTTCGCCTTCCGCGTCGAGAGCTACGACCAGCTTCAGGAAGCCCACCAGCGACTGATTGACAACAACACCATCATCGATCACATCGTCGACCACGGCATGACTCGCAGCGTCTACTTCCTCGACCCCGACGGCATCGAGATGGAACTCTTCTGCGACACCTACGCCACCCAGGAAGAGGGCCTCGCCTACATGAAGGCCACCCCCGGCGGCGCCGACCCCATGGACATCAACGCCCCCGAGCCCGTCGCCGCAGCCATCCCCGACGCCGACTACAGCAAGGCCCCGGCATAACCTGAAATCTGGACACCTGACACTAAAGCCGGAGGCCGACGAAAGCTGGCCTCCGGCTTTGCATAAATAAACCACGAGGAGGTTGAGCGGATGGGAAATCTTGAATTCGCCATCTGGGACGGCTTCCAAGCCCACGACATGACCACGGCCGACACCGCCGCCGATGTCTACAAGATGCACATTGAAGAAGCCCAGTTGGCCGAAAAACTCGGCTACGAGAGCTACTACATCATCGAGCACCAGAATTCCTACGTCAGCCACCTGACTGCACCCAACGTCTACCTCACTGCCGTGGCCCGTAACACCACCGACCTCCGCCTCGGCGTGATGATCTACCAGCTACCCTTCCACCATCCCATCCGGCTGGCCCAGGAATGCGCCATGCTCGACCAGCTATCCCGCGGCCGCCTCGAGTTCGGCGTGGGTGCTGGCGTCCACGAACACGAATTCATGCGCTACAACCTCGACTTCTTCCAACGCCGCGAAATGTTCAGCGAAGCCTTCGACGTCATCATCAAGGCTTGGACCCAAGATGAAGTTACCCACCACGGCAAGTACTGGCAGATGGACGAGGTCTTCACCAACCCCAAGCCCTATCAGAAGCCCCATCCACCTGTCTGGATCGCCGCCCATAGCGAGCCCTCCTTTGAGTTCGCCGCCAAGCACAACTACGACGTCTCTCAGAACATCGACACCGATGAAGTGGTGGCCGAGAAATTCGACTTCTGGCGCAGAAACTGGAAGGAGTACAACCACCACGGCCCCATGCCACGCACATTCCTCATGCGGGCCGTCCACGTGGCCGAAACCGATGAGAAGGCCCGCGAGGAAATTGAACCCGCCCTCATGACCTCCCGCAACCTAGGCCCCGAGTTCATCGCCAACACCCGCGTCGGTTTCCGGGGCAACGACAACAGCCCCACCAACCAGGAACTGGCCCGCGTCTTCCGCGAGCAGTCCCAGAGTTACGACTTCTGGATCGACAACGGCCTCGCCCTCATAGGCAGCCCCGACACCGTCATCAAGCAGATCGAAAAGCAGAAGGAGCGCATCGGCTACGACGTCCTATGCTGCAATCACCGCCCAGGCGTCGTCTCCACCGACCTATCCATGAAGTCGATGAAACTCTTCGGCGAAGAGGTCATGCCCGCGTTCAGGTAAGGCTACTCGACTCGGCTAATGAAGAAGGGCCCGCGAATGCGGGCCCTTTCCTTTGCGTTCGGTATGGGGTGGGGTTAGCCGAGGGGGCCTTGGTAGACCTGGTCGACGTAGGTGTCGGACAGGGGCTCCAAGGTCTCGGGCCATTCGCCGTTCTTCTGGCGTCGCATTTCCTTGGGTCGGGGCTTGCCCTGCCAGCCGAGTTGCTCCATGTAGTAGTAAATCTGGAGCAGGTGGCCGTCGGGGTCTTGGGCGTAGGCAACATAGTCGACGCCGGGGTGGAGTTCTTCGGGCATCTCGCGGAAGATTACGCCGTGCTCCTTGAGGAAACTAACGCAGTCCTTTAGCTGCTGATAAGTGCCGACCTCGAGGCCGAAGGAGGCGCAGGAGGTGTGGGGGCTGCAGCCAAGCTCGGAGCGCAGGGCCTTGGGGAACAGGGCCAAGCTGTGGTGTTCGTTGCCGTTGCGGAGAAACACGCAGCGGTGGCCGTTGTAATTTGTTTCTTCGGTGAGGACGAAGCCGAGTTCGTTGACGTAGAAATCAGTGGCGCGGGCTATGTCGTTGACGAAGAGGTCGACAGGGCCGATTTTGGTGATCTTGAAGGGGCGGGGGAGCATGATGCCCTGAACGTCATACTTGGAGGGCAGGCCCGCGCCGTCGTAGGTGCCTTCGAAGACGTTGATGCCGTTGGCCTCGGCCTCGGCTACCTCGTCCCACTCGGATATCTGGGGCAGGTCGGGCTTTTCGCGGAAGCTGCGATAGTAGAGGGACTGGGGCTTGGAGCGCCGCAGCCAGCCGAACTGCTCGATGCCGTAATAAAGCTCGTTGATGTGGTCGTCGGGGTCCCAGACGTAGGTGTGCCAGTTGCTGCCGGGTGCGTCGCGACCGGTGCGCCGGATGGGGACCTCGTGCTCGGCGAAATAAGTCTCGCCCTCCATGACCTCTTGGAGGGAGCCGCACTGCCAAGTAATCTGGTTGACGGTCACGTCGCCGTCGCCCTCGTGGCCGCTGCCACGGCCCATGGCGTCGAGGGCCTGCTTGGGGAAGATGACGAAGGCGTGGTGATCGCCGCCGTGGTGCATGAAATAGCCCTTGGTCTCCTTGATACCCTCGAGGGCGGGGGAGCGCCCGGCGAAATCGAGGATGTCGGAGATGTTGAAGCCGAGGAGGGTGTTGTAGAAATGCTTGGAGGCGTCCATGTTGGTGACGTTGAAGCCGAAGTGGCCGAGGCGTCGAATCTTGAAGGGGCGGTCGAGCTTGACGCCGCCGACGTCATAGGTGCGTTGCTGGGTAGTGGCCATACTTAGCTCCTCTCGCTGGAAGGTAGGGCATCGTAACTGGGGTTATGGTAGCGCAAGGGCGGGTTGGGGGTCAATTGCGGGGTTGAGAAATGTCACAATGTCACAGTTTTCGTAGCTGAAATTTGTTTTTCGTATCTGAGAAGTGTGACATTTGTGACATTTCCCTAGCTGGCCAGATACGAAAAAGTGTGACGTGTTTTTCGTATCTGGGGACGTCACAGACGTCACACTTTTGAGGCGTGTGTGACATTTTCGTATCTGGAGAAATGTCACAGTGTGACATTTCGGAGAGGGTCATTTTGGGGGCCCTTCGACCTCGCTCAGGGCAGGCCCTTGGACTCCGCTCAGGACAGGCCCTTTGGCTTGGCGCAGGGCGAACGGGGGAGCGGGTTGGGCGGTTGCTGGGGGATATGTCTGGCGCGTTCATCATCATGGGGGTATGGTACATTAGTTCGGGCCGTTTCGCAAGGGGTGGAGTGTCAGGGGTAGGTCATCCTGGGATGAGGATATCGAGGGTAAGGGGCTCGGTGGATACTTCGAGGTCGTAAAGCCCGGCTGGCAGGGGACGGCCCTCGTCTTCGTATATCTCCAAGATAGTTTGCCAAGCATCGAGGACATTGGGCATCACGTCGGCTAGGGTGTCCGCCTCTGTGACTAACCCCGGGACTAGAGGGGAGGTGATGGTCCACCCGCCTTCGGGTTGGGGGTCGAGGTGAAGGGGAAGGCGGAGGTGGGTGCGGGCGGCTTGAGATGGCTGGCTGGAAGTGGCCATGGCTTCTCCTTTCGGTTATGGGTAGAGGGCAATATGGGACTAGCTTGATGTTAGAGTGGGGCGGGTTGTGAGTGAAATCGGGCATGGCAGCGCGGGCTGGTGTCTCATTGGTAGCATGGTTGGGCAAGACGATGGCGACGACCCAGGTAGGTATCCACTAACCGCCACCTGCAATGATGTAACGCCAATTGCGCTTCTGTTCTATCCTATCGTGCCTACCATGCCGGTGAGATTATGGAGGGAAGAGCTTTATGGCCAAAGACCTAGTTAGAATCACCACCGATATACCAGCACCAAGGCCAGATTGGGTACGACCCAATAGTACTGTCAGCTTTCCGCTGAATCGAGACCAAATGGAACAACTGGCTAGCGCATGTGACACGTTCCGAGAATCTAAGGACCAGTACGCCACGGTCGAAGTGCATTTTATAGGCGCGCTCCGTGTTATGCTGGCGGTCACTGCCTAACCCAATAGCGCGAGCCCTAATAGCGCTCAGCTCCTAGGTGCCAGGTGCTATCACCTCGGAGGTCATGTAGCTGGCCCAATAGTGGGTTTGGTGGAAGCCCCAATGACTCTAGATAAAGCTTGTCGATGGCTTGGACCGTTTGCGGTGCGTGCTTATGGAAGTTAAGGCTGTCCTGCTCGGAGCTATTAGTACCCGTCGTTATCCGTTCAATATTGGCATCGTTGATTGCTAGCAGCAGGTCATGCCCGAGCGACCTCGCCCTCGTTCTGGTTTCATGATCCTCCATCCAAGGTACAGGTATGGCGATCGCGCCAACTTCGTGCGGGTTGATGTGAAAGGCATCGCCGAAGGCCTTCCACCAAGCAAAGGCTGCGTGGCCGTTAGCTGCCGCCATCGCCAATTCGAAATTCGCCTCGTCGCTAATTGGGAATCCTAACTCACCTCTTCTGAGTCTTCCAAGAGGAACCGCAGTGATGAAGTACCTTGCGGTTAGGGGAAAGGCTAAATTGAAGGGGTTGTCTCCTAGGAGCTTCAGGTCCCGAATTTTCGTAGGTGCTGATCTCATGGCGTCTGTAAGTTGACGAAGCTCCGGGGTAGGGATTCTCTCCCACTGCGAATCTAACTTGGCGTCGACAGGGGCGCCCTGTTGCTTGGGAAGCGAAATAGGCCTCGAGGAGAGGTATTGGTGTCTCTCTGACTTCCGCCACTTATTGGCACCACTCAATTCGATAATTGGCTTCGGCGCGCCGGTGATTGCGGTCACGATCGTGGTTCGCTGGCTATTCGCGGGATGTTCCACCGGGCTATCGTGGAAGGTTTTGTCAGGTCTTATATCCTGATTGCGAAGAGCGATGCTACGGCATTTAGATTCGAAGAGACGACGAAGTGCGTGTTGGTCCTGCCCGAAACAGATTGATAAGGGCACGATCATCGTAACGACACCATCGTTACGCTTGACTAGGGCCAGGGCCGCCTCAACCATAAGGTTGTAGAGGTCGTTCCCCGCAGTAGTCGAGTACATCTTTTGCTGGGTCAACCACTTACGCCTGTCCTGACGTTTCTTTTTCAGTTCATCGCGTTCCTGTTGTGTGGCATTCTTTTCCACAGTGAGGTCTCGATTCACGCTCTCATACGGCGGGTTGCCTATTACAATATCGAATTCATCTCGCTTCCCATCGTAGAACAGTAGTCGGGGGTCAGTTTTGGCGGGAGGTGCATCAGGGTCGAGCAAGGGATGGGAGGCGAAGTTGACTGTCTCTTCGTTGGCCATTCTCCCGCGCAGCACAGCCCGAAGGTGCTTGCGTGCTTCGGCATCCTGCTCCCGCAGCAATCCCTTGATAGTCTCATCATGCGCTGATTGCCATTGCTCTCTGATGGCAGCGACCTGCGAAAGAGATTGGTTGATCTCGTCAATGGTGGATTGAAGGGTGCCGCTTTTTATAGGGGACCAATTCCAATCTGCAACGGTGCACAAGGTGTCGGCGCAGATTATCTTGCCTTCAAGATTCGGGAGGGGCAGTCGTTGTACATCAAGTCGGGCCGCGGACTCGGCCGCAATGATCGCTACAAATAGCCGTAGACGCGTAACCTGGACGGCCATGGGATTGATGTCTTGGGCGAATATCTGCCTACTGATAATGTCTCGGGTCAACTCAGCATTGTCCTCAACAACGCCTAGCTTTCTGAGAGCGCACTTGATGGCCAGCGCACTAACGAACGGAAATTCACCTGATCCGACAGATGGGTCGTAGACGGTGAGTCCTCTAATCCGAGCTATTAGGCGTTGCCGTTCGCTGGCACTGATGAAATCTGGGACCGGAGCATCTTCGTCACCGAATAGTTCAAGCAGGTCTTTGCGGGTCCATCCCTGCGGAGCTTGCTCCTTGACCGCGGCGGATAACGCGTCCTTGACCATCTCCAAGGCAATGTCCGATGGAGTGTAGTAAGTGCCTGCTGGCATTTTGTCCGGCACCTCTTCGCCGAACTTGGTGGCGGCGATGAGGTTTTCGAACAGATTGCTCAGGACCTCTGGATCGATGGTCTGGTCACTGCTTTGGGGAGTATGCTCTGAGGCAGTCCAGTCATATTCATTAAGAATAGTATACAATCCCGGCTGTCCGGGATCCGTGCCGAAGTAGTCTTCGTCCGCCAACTGCAAGAGGCTGTCGTCTCTATGTACGGCAAAAAGGGAGCCGTTCAGGAAGCGACTCTCTGCCAATGCTTTATCAATTGCTGGGGCTGGGTGCGGCGTCCGTTCTCCCTCGGACTTGTTGAGCCGCTCGTGGAAAAGGAAAGTCAGTATATCGTTGTGATACGTTCCAGCCGCCTCTCTCCTGGCGAAGGCTTCGTCGAAGGCCTCTGGTGGCAGCTTTCCGTCCTCCTTAAGAATCCACCCGAAAATAGTACGAATCAAGTGCCGAAGAACGGCTTCTCGGTACGCATGTCGCTGGGATGCAGTTCCTTTTGCTTTCTTCTGTTGTCGTAGAGTCCATCCCGTTGCGATCCGTTTGTAGAATTCTTCCCGAACACCCTTTGCCGCTACAGCGTCAGTCAGACTCTTCGCTGATACGGCTACCTTCTTGTTCAACTGGTCATGAATCCTCTGGATGGTCTTCAGAGTGATAGGGGCGGGTGTATTGGGATTGAATTCTGCGGTCATCCCAGTGTGGCCTTGGTAGTGGACGGCTAAGCGCACCGTCCTAGGGTCCTCTTCTTGATCGGGTTGTATAACCAACGTCACCGACATCTTAAGTGGCACTGTTTTTGCAAAGGCGATCCCTGCAATCGCTGCGTCGAGTCCGCTTTGGTGGTGCGGACGACTGCGACAGAGATAGGTTCGTACTCCATGTCTCCCTGGTCGGCCTTGATCCTACCGGCCTCTGTATAGGCATATTCTGCCCATTGGCTGGCTTCTGCCTCTTGAGCCTTCCCCACTAGGGACACTTCGCCTTTGATGTCAGATTTGTAATCGTCCTTTTTTGTGAGCAGGCGCAATATACTTGCAGCGCTCTTCCCGTCTGCGATGGCTTGGCAGAGTTCGTAGGCCTCACGGTCAGCCTTGACATGATGAGTTATCCCCGGGAAGAGCCGTGTCCCCTTTAGGATTCTGTCGATCTCCTCTATGGATGTTGCTGCTTCTGCCTCTGTTCCTTCCAGGAGTTGCCATTCCATGATGAGGGGAGTGTGTTGCTCCGTCTCACTCCTCTGGATCACATGCCATATATTCCCATCGGTTAATATCCCATAGGTCCCGGGCCCGCTGTAGGCGTATCCGTTGACATACCTTTTGATCTGAGTTTTGGGTCGGTCGGCGCGCGCGAGCCCTTTGCCGTCCAAATCGTGATTCAACGGTTTAGCTTCGAGGATCGCATTTGCGGTGGCGTCCCCACGAAGCGCATATGGTACATTCCAGAGCACTATGTCGGGGCGGTTCTTGTTGACCTGATTCTCGCGAAGTTGTTGGGATGCTGGGTAACCAAGGTAACTGAGTACGGGGTCGATAAGGTGTGTTACCGTGTCCGCCTCACTGTAGTTGGGGTTCGCCAAAAGTAAGCAGTGGTTGGCCCGTAGGGTTTCGACTAACTGCAACGCATTCTGCACTGCGCTATTCTCCTGCTTTTGGTTCCCTGAGTGGGTTCGCAGAGACTTACGATAAGCGTCCTTCAAGCCGGCCTGCGTCGGCGTAGCGTTCGCACAGACATCAGTATAAGTCGGCGAAACCGCTCAAGAGATTCTCCTCCCAGCTCATAGGGGGTTGAAAGGATATCGATGACGCATCGTATCAGTCTGCTGGGAGACCTAGCAACACGAGAATGGCAGTGCTTCGGGGACGGGGAGTCCGTCGGCTTCGAGGGCGGTGACGTAGCCTGCGATGGCCTCTTTGATATTGACGACGACATCCTGCTTGGTGGGGCCTTGGGTAATGCAACCGGGCAGGCTGGGGCATTCGGCAATCCAGTAACCGTCTTCACCGGGGTAAACGACGACCTGCCTCATGATGTCATATCACCTTACGATAGGGCTGGGTTTGGGCGTCCATGGGGCGGACTTGCGTCGTAGTATACAACCGCTTCCGCTGGGAGGCACATGCTATACTCGTGGGCATCCCACGCCTGCAAGGAGCGCATTGACATGACCACTACTGCACCTACGCCTTATCAACTGATCACTGGGAAGTTGCTGGTGGATGGGCGTGGGGGGCGGCCTGTGGAGCGGGGGGCGGTGTTGTTGGAGGGGTCGAAGATACGGATGGTGGGGGCAGTGAATGAGGTGGCGGCGCCGGAGGGTGCGCCGGTGGAGGTGCATGATTTCCCGGAGGGGACGATATTGCCGGGGTTGGTGGATGTGCATACGCACCTGAACTATCCGGGGGACGGGACACATACGGATGACGTGATGCAGGAAGAGGACGACATCCTGCTGATGCAGTCCATTGTCAATGCGCGGTTGTACTTGGAAAAGGGGGTCACGACCATCCGGGACAACGGGGCGAAGAACTATACGACGGTGTCGCTGAAGAAGGGGATGGCACGGGGGCTGGCGACGGGGCCGAGGCTGTCGATATGCGTGAACCCGCTGACCATCACGGGCGGGCACATGTGGCAGATGGGTGCGGAGGCGGACGGGGTGGACGAGGTGGTGAAGGGGGTGCGCCGGCTGGTGAAGCTGGGGGCGGACTACATCAAGGTGGCGGTGACGGGCGGGACCACCAAGACCAGCGACCGGAACCGGGCGGCGTATAACCTGGATGAACTGAAGGCCATCGTGGGAGAGTCGCATAAGTTTGGGCGTCTGGTGGCGGGGCATGCGCATGCCACGGCGGGGATCGTGAACTGCTTGGATTCGGGCATCGACATGATCATCCATTGCTCGTGGAACGACGCGGACGGGTCGTCGACGATACGGCCTGACGTGGTGGAGCGGATAGCGGAGACGGGGTCGTGGGTGAACCCGACGCTGGACCAGGTATTCGGAGCGCCACGGGAGAAGCTGCAGGAGAAGGCGGACACGGTGGGGTTGAACACGGAGGAGAGGCGAGCACTGGATGGCTGGGGGGCGAGGCTGGAGGACAGGCTGGGGCAGATCAGTGAGATGGTGAAAGGCGGGGCGCGGTTCGTGACGGGAACGGATTGCGGATGGGGGCCGGTGCCGTTCAGCCGGATACACAAGGAGATGGACTTGCTGGTGCAGGGCGGGCTGACGCCGATGCAGGCGGTGGTGTCGGCGACGCAGGACGCGGCGGACTCGCTGGGGCTGCTGGAAGAGTTGGGCACGCTGGAAGTTGGGAAGGCGGGGGATGTGGCGGTGTTCAACGGGGAGCCGCACCGGGACGTGAATGAGATTGTGAACGTGGCGGGGGTGTTTCATGGCGGGGTGCGGATAGTGTAGGGGTTGGGTTGTGCTTCGGCGCTTTGGGGGTAGTTCCCGCAGGTATGGGTGGGTTAGGAGTGGCGACCCTTCGACTTCGTGGTGCGGTCAACACAACCTCCGCGCTTGGTCGCTTTGAGGCTGTGTTCCAACAAGGTTTGGGTGAGTTAGCGCTGGCGACCCTTCGACTTCGTGGTGCGGTCAACACAACCTCCGCGCTTGGTCGCTTGGAGGCTGTGTTGACCGCACCACTTCGCTCAGGGCGAACGGGGTAAGATGGGGCACGGGAGGGGCGATTGGGTGGGGGTTGCGGTTATTGTCGGGGTATAGCAGAAGTTCGGTGGATGAGGGACGGGGAATATGGCTGAGCTAGGGCGCATTGAGAGGCCGTCTCTGGAGTCGTACCGGGGGAAGCGGAAGCTGTTGCTGGTGCCCTTGCTGGCCATGCCGCCGGAGGATGCTGAGGATGGGGTGGCGATTGTGGGGAAGTACTGGGAGCAGGTGCAGACGCAGGTGACGGCACTGGAGTTGCGCATCGGGTGGGTGCAGCATGTGTACCACGAGACGCTGCCAGTGGGGGGCGAGGATGGGTTGCAGATGCTGGCGGCTTCAGGGGAGTTGGGGAGCCACGCGCTGGCGCAGACCAAGTGCGCGGCGGGTGCAGTGCTGGAGGAGGCGGAGGATGCGGAGACGCTGCTGGAGAGCATGGACTTGCAGCGGTGTCTGATGATGCCGTTTGCGTCGCAGAAAGTGGCTGGGCAGTTGCATCAGTGGCTGGGGGAGGCTACGCGGCGGCGGAACGAGCACTTCATCCAGAGGATTGATGAAACGTTGGGGGAGGATGAGGTGGGGCTGCTGCTGGTGAACGAGCGTCACCAGTTGCAGTTTCCGCAGGATATTGAGGTGTTCTATGTGGCACCGCCTGCGCTGGATGAGTACCGGCGGTGGGTTGAGGGGTATGTGGCGAGGCAGCGGGCGGGGCAGGTGGAGGCTATGGCGGGGGAGGACGAGGAGCCTGCTGAGGAGTAGTCAGTCTCTTCCGTTGGGGCCATCACGTGACGAGTGCACACTCGGATCGGACACGGGTTAGGTGGGACAGTCCATGCCAAATGGAGTTTCTGCGAGGGGTGGGGAGATTTGCTGCGTCTGGGCTTTATCGATACAAGGAAGTCCTCACATATTCGAGATGCGTGGAATACGTGAAGGAATCAACCTCTACGGGATGGAAGCCATGCCAAGCCCTGCCAAGTGCGTCAGGTTCGTAGGGTAATCCTGAAATACGGCTTTGGAGAGGGATAGTAATGCACAAATACGAAGTCATCATCTATTACAGCAATGAGGACGGGGTGTTTGTGGCAGAGGTGCCCGAGCTTGCGGGGTGCGCTGCGCATGGCGATTCGCACGAGGCGGCGTTGGGGCGGGTCAACGAGGCGGTGGGCTTGTGGCTGGAGACGGCGGAGCAGTTGGGGACGCCTATTCCTGAACATAATGGCAGAGCCGGGCCTCACAAGTCTTTGGGGCAATGGCTGGTTGAGAATGCGCCTAAAGGGGTGGGGGTCAAAGAGCCTAAGTATGATGAAGAGGGGAGGCTGATTGCCTTCAGCGACATAGTGTTCGACGAATGAGGGGCTTCCTCTTGGACACCAACGCGGTATCTGAGGCGTCGAAGCCGAATCCCCATGGCGCAGTCATGGACCTCCTGAACTCTGGAGAGCAAATATGGCTGTCTGCGATTGCGGTACATGAGTTGCGGTATGGGGTGACTATATTGAGGCAAGGACGTCGTCGCGACGCCTTGGAGGCTTGGCTGTCCCAACTCCAAGCGGACTTTGAGGACCGAATCATTATTGTTGACTTGCCTATAGCTGAACTTGCGGCCGACTTGAGGGCGCAAGTTTACCTCAGCGGGCGAGAGCTACGCCTGCCTGATGCACTGATAGCAGCCACCGCCATTGCCAACGATTTGGCCTTGGTTACTCGCAATGTCAGGGATTTCGAGGGTCTGGAGGTTGAAGTGGTCAATCCATGGGGCTAGCGATGATCGCTACCTTTCAGGGGCCTGCTGCCGGGCGGTTTCCAAGGCTTCGGGGTTGATCATTCGGATGGGGTTGCCGGAGAGGTAGGCGGCTATGTCTTCGACTGTGCCTTGGTAGAAGGCTTGCATGCCTTCTACGGTGACGTAGCCGAGGTGGGGGGTTAGGAGGGTGTTGGGGAGTTGGAGGAGGGGGTGGTTGGCGGGGAGGGGTTCTTGGTCGTAGACGTCGAGGCCGGCACCGGCGATGGTGTTGTTTTGGAGGGCGTGGATTAGGGCGGCTTCGTCGACGATGGGGCCGCGGGAGGTGTTGACTAGGTAGGCAGTGGGTTTCATGGAGGCGAGTTCCTGCTGGCCTACGAGGCCACGGGTGCGGTCGCTGAGTTGGAGGTGGATGGTCAGGATGTCGGAGTTGGCGAATAGCTGGTCCTTGCTGACGAGGGTGGCACCGCATTCGGCGGCGCGTTCTTCGGTGAGGTTCTGGCTCCAAGCGATGACTTCCATGTTGAAGGCATTGCCGACGGCGGCGACCTGAGAGCCCAAGCGGCCCAAGCCGAGAACGCCGAGGACTTTGCCGTTGACGCCGATGCCTACCGTGGACTGCCAGCGTCCGGCTCGGAGGGCGGCCTGCTCGTCAGGGATGTAGCGGAGCATGGCTAAGATGATGCCCCAAGTTAGTTCAGCGGTGGGGTAGCCGAGGCCGCCGGTGCCACAGACGAGGATGCCGAGGTCGGTGGCGCCTTGGACATCGATGGAGGCGTTGCGCGCGCCAGTGGTGACCAGCAGCTTGAGGTCGGGGAGTTGTTCGAGGAGGGCACGCGAAAAGGGGGTGCGCTCGCGCATGGCTGAGACGACATCGCAGCCTTGGAGGCTGGAGGCAAGTTCGTTGATGTCTGCGATGTGTTCGCGGAAGGTCTGGGTGTCTGTACCGGCGGGGAGAGTGTCCCAGTCGGCTGCTTGGATGGCGAAGTTTGCGTAATCGTCGAGGATTGCTACCTTGACCAAGGCGAGGCCTCCTTTACGTGCTGCTGGTGGGGTCAATAGCCCCGCTACCATTCTCGCTCAGTTGAAGATTAAGTGCCGACCATCCGCGTGCGGCTGCTGTGTCCACCGTATGGTCTTGAAGGTGTTGCCGCAGGGGCCTTGGCGTTCCTTGGTCAAACAGGATTCGCATGCGCGGTCTTGGCTTTTATGCTCTGTATTTCGTGTTCGAGCACGGCCTCGACTTGCCATCCTTCCACACCGGGGAACCAATCAATGAACTCCTGCACGGTCGCGCCGCTACGTAGGTTCTCAAACAGGCTGTAGAGGGGGACCCGGGTCCCGGTAAACACCCATGCGCCACTGACTCTGCCAGGTACGCTTTCGACGGCTGAACATGTCTTCCAGTCTGTCATGCGATCGTCTCTCTTTCCACTCTCGGCGCCCCTTCCAGCCTCGTCACAGGGTCTCCAGCAAGTTACTCGAACACCAGTGTGGTGCCGACGGTGTTCTGGATGAAGGCGTCGGGCATGGCTGCGGCGATGCGCTGGGTGGCATAGAAGCCGGAGCAGTGCTCGGGGACAATGACTTCGGGGTTGATTTCGACCAAGGCATCGACTACGGGCTGAATAACGGGCTCGAAAGCGCGTCCGTTGAGGTGGATGCCACCCAGGACGCCGTGGATTTTGTCCATGCCGGTCTGGCCTTGAATGTGGCGGATGATGTTGATGATGCCGGCGTGTCCGCAGCCAGTGATGACCACGAGACCCTTGTCCCTGAGGTTGATGGCTAGAGACTGGTCGTCGTAGACCCAGGGATCGGGTTCCCAATTGCCGTTGATTTCGGCGTGCTGGCCGGGAAGACCGGGCTCGAAGTCGGTGGTGCGTTCAATCTGACCTGACACGAGCACACGGCGGTCGATGATGAAGCTGGGTCCGCGCTCGATAATCAGTTCGATGTTTTCCTGCTCGAGGTCGCTGATACTGGGGGGAATCATATTAGTCTCGCGGCCATCGGGGGCGATTATCTTGCGCTGGAGGAAGGCATCGGGGTGGAGGATGATGGGCATGCGGGAGCGACCGAGCCGCTTGATCATGCCGAGCATGCCCATGGCGTGGTCGGTGTGGCCGTGGCTTAGCACCAGTGCTTGAACCTCGCCCGGACGCACATCCATGGCGTCCATGTTGTGGAGGGCGCCGTCCTCGGTGACGCCAGTGTCGAAGAGGAAAGTGGTCTTCTCGTCGCCTGCGGTGACGGTGATGAGCATGGACACGCCGTGCTCGGCCCTCAGAGCGGGCTTCAGGAAGGGGTCTGCATCGCGGACGGCGCGGCGGGCGATAGCGTTGCCGGGGGTGATGGTGTCGGTGAAGTTGTCCATCAGGCTGAGGATTTCGATTTTGTCCACTGGGGGTAATTCCAGTTCCTGCATACCACTCCTCCGATGGATCGGTTAAGTCTGGCTTGGTGGCCGTTGCGTTAGACGAGTCTATACCATCGACTAGCTTGGGGCTACTTTCTCACCGGACCGGATGTTGCTCCCTGCGGACCGGGACAAGCATGACATTTTTTGATTGACCGGCTTCTACGTGCCTCCATAGAATCGAAGTGGGCCAAGGGAGCGACTACACCGGGTTGGCGGCCCATATCTTTGCTGCAAGACTCACATAGGGAGACAAGCTGGTGGTAGCCCAACAGCACGAGCACAAGAAGCCAGCAGGCCGACATCCGTCAGACTGCGGCTTGCTAGCGGAGGAGGGCGTCTACTCTACACAGTGTAGAGTAGCTGGCCCGTATCTGGCACTCTACAAACTCTACACTTCCCAGATACGAAAGAGCGTTCTTCAGCTACAATGAGTGTCGAGTTATAGAGCCTCCCAAGCCCTTTCTGCTGCGTTTGACGCTGTTGGGGGGCGCAAGTAGAATCGGCCCAAGTTTCAGCTAGCTGAAGGCGACGTAAAACCGACCTCAGGAGGATGCCATGGCAACGGCGCTGATTAACGGTTGCAACATCTGGTATGAGATGGCCGGGTCGGGCCAAGCCATCGTTTTCACGCCGGGCGGACGGTCTCCGGGCAGCATGATGAGGACAATTGCCGACGCGATGTCTTCCAGCTACCGGACGGTCATACATGACCGGCGGAATTGCGGGGCCTCGGACCTGGTTATAGCTGGAGAAGGTTCGGACCAGGAGATATGGGCCGACGACATGGCGGAGATGATCCGCCAACTGAACATCGGCCCTGCCTACCTTAGTGGATGGTCTTCGGGCTGCCGTCTCTCCATTCTCACAGCGATCCGGTACCCGGAGTTGGTGAAGGGGTTGCTATTGGGTTGGGTGACCGGCGGGGCTACTGCCGCGGAACGACTGGCTTACCAGTATTACGGGCAGTTCATCGAGGCGGCCGAGGCCGGAGGCATGGAGGCAGTGGCGTCGACGGAGTTCTTTGCGGAGCGGATTGCGGAGAACCCGGGCAACAGGCAGAAGCTACTGAGCATGGATACTGGCGAGTTCGTCTCGGTGATGAGCCGCTGGAGCACCTTCTTCACGGAAGGGGCGCATTTGCCGGTGATTGGGGCCACGGAAGAGGAGTTGGCTGCGATACGTGTGCCGACGTGCATCGTGGCAGGGAACGACGAGGTACACACGCTGACGGCGGCCCAGAACTTGCACCGAATTTTGCCCCAGTCGGAGTTTCATGATCCGCCCATCTCCGTGGAGGAGTGGGCCCGGTTGTGGGAGGGACCCCCGGAAGAGTTGGCACGAGTGAGGGCGGAGCGGGCGGCGCCCATATTCAAGGAGTTTCTGAGCAGAGTGGAAGTCGCGGAGCCTGTGCCGGGGAACTAACTCCGGTCTGAATTCAGATCATTAGCGCTGACTCCAGATCATTAACGAGGACGGAATGCGGTACTGGTTGTTCAAATCGGAGCCCACGGCATACTCCTTTGACGACTTGGTGAGCGATGGAGTAGCCGAGTGGGATGGTGTGCGGAACTTCCAAGCGCGTAATCTGCTGCGGGATGAAATCAAGGAAGGGGACGGGATACTGTTCTACCACAGCAGCGCGAAGCCGATGGCGGTGATTGGAACCGCCGTGGTGGTGCGTGATGGATACCCTGATGCTACTGCTGCGGACCCAACCTCGCTGCATCCGGACCCCAAGCACACTGCCGAGAACCCGATCTGGTACATGGTGGACATAAGCGCGCGAGAGCGCTTTTCAGAGCCGGTGACGCTGGCGACTATCAAGGAAACGCCTGCGCTGGCAGGCATGATGCTGGTGCGCAGGGGGGCGCGGTTGTCGGTGCAGCCTGTGTCGGAAGAGGAGTGGCAGATTATCCGGGATATGGGTGGTCCAGAACCGCTGGGTTAGCTCCCATTGCCCAAGTAGTCACGTCGCCATGAGTCGTAGTCGGGTTGGCGAGTGAACTGGGCCATCATGTCGGGTGGGGCGGTCTTGTCGCCCAAGTCGCTGGGGGAGCCGCCTTCTTTCAGGTGTTTCAGGGTCTCGTAGACTGCCCTAACCGCTGCTTGGAAGGGCATGTGGCCTTGGAGGGCGATCCTCACACCGTTGGCGGCCAAGTCGGAGGTGGTGCCTAGCGAGGGTGGACTGCCACCCAAGAGGAGGGGAAGGGAAGTGACTTGGCGTATGGCCTGGAGCTCCTCGGTGGAGCGGAGTCCCGCTAGGAAGATGCCGTCTACTCCTGTGTCAGCGTAGGCTTTGACACGTTGCGCCGTTTCTTCAAGGCCGACGATGCGTATGCCACTGGTGCGTCCGAAAATGGCCATGGTGGAGTCTTGCCGGGCAGCAAGGGCACCTTTCAGCTTACCAAGCATTTCGTCCTGGGATATGAGAGTCTCACCTGCCTGTCCATACGGTGGAGGTAGCTGGGTGTCTTCTATGGTCATGCCGGACACGCCAGCGTGTTCAAGTTCCTCCACGGTGCGCATGACGTTCAGAGCGTTGCCGTAGCCGTGGTCGGCGTCGACCATGAGGGGGATGTCGGCGGCACGCATGATGCGACGTATCTGGCCGGCGAACTCGCTAAGGGTGAGGACTACATAGTCGGGGGCGCCCAAGACAGTGGCAGAGGCGATGGAGCCAGCGAACATGCCTGCGCGGAAGCCGAGGTCCTGGGCGATGCGACCTGATATGGGGTCGAATACCGATGCGGGGTGGACGCATTCATTTCCGTCCAAGATTTCTCGATAGCGCTTCCGCTGCCCGGCAATGGTCATGCTGCCCTCCTCCTTGAGACGGGGCCATTCTAGCACGGGCTCGCGCGTCCCTTAAGCTGCTTGCGGGTTGCCGTCTCTGTCGCACAAGTCTATGATTAGATGTTTGGTGGGAAGGGGGCCAACCGGCCGGATGTTCGTTGACATGCATTGCCACTCCGTTTCCTCGGATGATTCGAGGGCGACGGTTGAGGGTTACCTGAAGTGGATTCAAGTTCTTCGCAAGCGCGGCCACACCGTCGACGCCATCGTCCTCACAGAGCACCGCAAGTTCGACAACGACCTCGACTATTCCACGCTGGGCGACCAGTATGGCGTGCTGGTGATGAAGGGATCGGAGCTAGACACCGCTTGTGGCCACTTCCTGGTTTATGGCGTCAATCAGAGGCTGCAGGAAGCGATTGACTTCGCCAACGTGCGCATGGACCCCTTGGAACTAATGGAGGCAGCTTCTGACTCGGGTGCCATTACGATTCCTGCGCATCCGGGCAGGGCAGGCATTGGCTTGTGCGAGTTCATTGAGCAGGGGCGGACTTTCAACGGTCTGAGCATTGTGGAGACCCACAACGGTGGCAGCCGGCGGGGGGAGAATGAGCGGGCGCAGGATCTGGCCTTCGCGGACGGACTGATGGGTATCGGCGGCAGCGACGCGCACTTGGTCAGCAACATCGGCACCTGCCTTACTTCCTTTCCCAGCAGGATCGCCAATGAGCGGGAGCTGGTCGAAGCGATAATGGCAGGGACGTTTTCGCCTGTCAGGCTAGAGGACACGTTGGCAGGGAGCATTGCATGACCACCCCAGAACTGGACTTCGACCACTCGCTATTGGGCAAGGAGCACCACTCGGGGCCTTTCCACGTCACCAGAGAGCTGATTGATGGGTTCTGCAGCACTCTGGGCGAGACCAATCCCCTCTATCTGGATGAGGAGGCAGCGCGTGGGGCTGGGTATGATGCGGTGCTGGCTCCCAATTCGCTGTGCACGTTGTTCGTTCATGACGTGGTGCTGCCTGACATAAAGCTGAACTTCGGCAGGGGACGGGTACATGCCGGGCAGGTGCTGGAGACGCTGGGCCCGATCCAAGCGGGTGACTCGCTCACGGCCTCGTCGCGCTTGAAGGATGTGTATGCAAAGACGGGGCGCACCGGCACGATGGTATTCATAGTGTGGGAGACGGTGTTTTCCAACCAGAACGGGCAAGCGGTGGCCGCGGTCGAAGAGTCCTACGCGGCGCGAGAGTAGTCGATGGCCGAGCTCTACTACGAAGACGTCGATTTAGGGGATGAGCTTGGTCCTCTGGAGAGGCATCCAACCCTGGATACGGTGCGCACTTTCTGCGAAATCTGGGGCAACCCCGGCCCCAACCGGTTCGTTGACGACGAAGTGGCACGGGGTCTGGGTCAACCGGGACCGATAGTGCCGGGAGTGATGAGCGTGGCCCTGATGTCCCAACTGTTCACGCAGTGGGGGCCGCCCCAGATATTGAAGAAGATTGACGTGGTGTTCCGCCAGCCTGTGCTGCACGCGCCGGTGAAGATTGTTGCCTTGGTGACGGACAAGTATGAGGATAACGGTGAGAATCTGGTGGAGTGCGATATCCACCTCACCAACTTGGACGGCGACCGGTTAGTGGGCGGGAAGGTGATACTCTCGCTGCCCAACCGCGCGGGCTGAGGTCATGGCGGACAACTTCGTGGCGGCCATGCTGCGGGAGGAGTTGAAGACCCGTATCGTTGGCCGTCCCGTGTTCTTTCACCCCGAGATTGATTCCACCATGGATGAGACGGCCCGCTTGGCCGATGCCGGAGCCGCTGAGGGCACTGCCGTGGTTGCGGAAGTGCAGACAGCGGGGAGGGGCAGGTTCGGGCGGACGTGGGTATCACCCGCGGGCAATTTGTGGGTGTCCATCCTGCTGCGGCCGTCTCTCGACTCGCTTCGCTGGCTAAGCATTCTGGCAGGGGTAGCCTCGGCTAGGGCTGTCGCATCTGCGACCGGCTTAAAAGTGACCCTGAAATGGCCCAACGACCTCCGTATAAGAGGGCGCAAGGCGGGCGGGGTGCTGGTGGAGAATTCGCTGTCGGGCAGCGAGGTGGCTCACGCAATCGTCGGGATCGGGATCAATGTGGAGCTGGACCCAGCGATTGACCCGTATATCGCCTCTACGGCTACGGCGCTGAACAGAGAGTGTGGAGACGCTGTGTCCCGAGCCACCTTGCTGCGACACTTGCTGGAGGAGATGGACGAGATGTACTGCTCCCTTATGGCTGGCGGGACGCCTCTGGAGGAATGGCGCGGTCTCCTGGATACCCTTGGGAAGCAGGTGGTCGTGCAAGACGTTGCGGCCCCGGGGGACCCCAGGGGCACCTACCGTGGCATCGCAGAGGATGTGGATGACGATGGCAATCTGCTGATGCGGTCGCCGGACGGCGGCCTCGTAGCGCTGGCTGGTGGCGAGGTGACGGTACTGGAAGCCCCGGCGTACGTCTGGATCAAGCCCACCCAGCCTGGGAGGTAGGCATGCTGGAAGCCCTGTCACTGGATGGCCGCGCCATTGTCATCACCGGCGGTGGGACCGGATTGGGCCGGGCGATGGTGCGGGCACTGGCCCGCGCGGGAGCGGACTTGGTGATCGCGGCGCGCCGGGCCGGGCCGATCGAGGAGTCCGCCGAGGAGGCGCGGGCACTCGGACGGAAGGCCATTGCAGTGGCGACGGATGTTACTGACTCGTCGCAAGTGGACAGCATGATAGCTACTGCGATCGACGAACTGGGCAAGGTGGATGTCCTGATTAACAACGCGGGCATGACCCAGGAGAATGTGCGGAAGCCCATCTGGGAGATATCGGACGACGACTGGCGGGTGGGGATCGACACCAATCTGAGCAGTGCCTTTTACTGCTCGCGAGCGGTGTCCAAACACATGGTGGACCGGGGCAGTGGAAAGATCATCAATGTGGCATCGGGTTTCGGGTTGCGGGGCGGGCGCGACATCTGGATGTACTGCTGCGGCAAGGGCGGGATGGTGCAGTTGACGCGAGTGCTGTCGTTTAATCTTGCACGGTACGGCGTGACGGCGAACACGATTATCCCGGGCTTCATACCCACGGTGGGGACCGACGACATGCGGGAGAGCCTGCCGCGATTCGGGGAGAATATACCCATCGGGAAGCTGGGCAAGCCGGAAGATATGGGGACGATCGCGGTGTTCCTCTCATCGTCGGCATCGGACTACATGACGGGCGAAATGTTCACGCTGGACGGTGGTGGCTTGGCAGCAGGGATGGCACCGGCGGGCTATCAGCCGTTCGTGCCAATGGAGGAGTAGGTTGCCAGTACTGGAAGAATTCCGCTTGGATGGCAAGACTGCGTTGTTGGCAGGAAACGCCGGAGGCTACCTCCCACACCTAGCGGCAGTGCTGGCAGAAGCCGGGGCGCATGTAACGGTCGCAGCACCGACGCAGGAGCTTGCAACTGCGGCCGTGGAATCTGCGAAACAGCACGACCCCGGTGCTTCGGGTATGGTTGACGACTTCAGCAGCCCCGACGGTGTCAATCAAGTGGTGTCGCGGTTGACGGACGGGGGCGGGAGCATCGACGTTCTGGTGAATAGCTTCAGGACCGAGTATTTCCGGCCCTTGCTCGATACTCCGATCAGCGAGTTGGGCGCTATGTTTGGACGGGATATCAGGCCTGTCCTGTTCCTGTGTCGCGCGGTGGGAGCGGGTATGGTGGCACGGGAGTCAGGCAGAATCGTGAACATAACGTCGGTGCTTGCCGACAGGGCGATGCCCAACTCGGTTGCGACATCGCTTTCCCAAGGGGCGGTATTGCAGCTTACGCGCGCCCTAGCCTTGGAGTGGGGGCGGAGCAATGTTCGGGTAAACGCCATTGGCTTGGGCTGGTTTTCGGACACAGACGCTTCGCCGGAGGAGCAGCAGCAGGAGCAAATGGTGCGGTACATACCACTGCGGAGGCGGGGGCATCCCCGTGACATCGCTCCGTTGCTGGCTTACTTTTGCTCCGATGCCTGCGATTACACCACGGGACAGCCGGTGTATATCGATGGCGGCCTTATGGCGCGACCTTAGCCATTCGGCGTCGCCAATCTCGTTGAACCCACGCGAGACGCTGCTGTAAAATGGGCGCAGTGAATGCTGTCCAGCGAGTGCGAACGCTCCCGGGAATGCGGGACATGGCGGAGGCCAGTTGGCTGCGTTCAAGATGGGCCGAAGACCGGCTTCGCTATTACTTCCTTCTCCACGGCTACGAAGTACTGGCCCCCCCGATCCTCGAGTATACCGAACTGTTCCTGCGCAAGTCGGGCGGGCAGCTTGCCTCCCGCATGTACACGCTGAACGATCCCGGTGGAAACCTCGTCAGCATGCGTCCAGAGTTCACCTGCTCCACCATTCGACACTTGGTGGAGGAGGACGATTGGGTGGTGCCGAAACGCCTGCAATATTGCGGGCCCGTTTTCCGCTATGAGGAGGACCAGAAGGGGCTGCGACAGTTCACCCAGGTGGGGGCTGAATTGCTCGGGGTGGGCGGCCCTGCGGCTGATGCCGAGGGTCTGGCGCTGGCCAGCGGAGCCTTGACGGCGTTAGGCTTGAATGATGTACGCCTGATGCTAGGCGATATCTCGGTGCACCGGGCACTACTTGAGGCCTGCGGGCTCTCGGAGCGTGCAACCGGTTTCGTGTTGAGCGTGCTACAGGACTTGTTGGACGGCGGGGGTGATGTACAGCGAGCATGGCAGCAAGCCGATAAGGTGGGCCTGCTGGCATCGGATGATGGTCCGGGACAACTACCCGCTTTGGTCAGAGAGATGGACGGCCCCGACGCTCGCGAGTTGCTGAAAGGCATGCTGGAACTCACCGGAGCCGACGAGGGAGCCGTTGGGCAGCGGACGCCCGACGAGGTGGTGGACCGAATGCTGCGCAAGGCGCAGGCTGCGGACGACCCTGTGCGCCTCAAGCGAGGCATGGAGGCAGCCAAAGCCCTAGCCGCAGTAAAGGGTCCTGCTGCCCAAGCCATACCGGAGGCCCAAGCACTGCTCAGAGAATACGGGGCAGACACCGGACACCTAGACAAGCTGGCCCGTTCGCTGGAACTGCTGGACGATGCAAGCACGGCATCAGGAAACATACGGCTAGACTTCGGACTCGCTAGGGAACTGGCCTACTACACCGGCATCATCTTCGAAATAACCTCGGGCGAGGAGGGGCCATCGCTGGGTGGCGGTGGCAGGTATGACGGTCTGGCGAGGGCACTTGGCTCGCCAGTCGACCTCCCGGCCCTCGGCTTTGCGTATTCCTTGGAGACCGTCTTGGATGTGGTCCCGGGCGCAAGGGAAGACCAATCTACCCCAACTGCGGTGACCTACATCTGGCCCACGGGCGATGCTGCATATGGGCGAGCCCTTGCACTCGCCTCCGGACTGCGTAGTGAAGGGCATCCCGTGGTGTTGGAGGTATCTCCTCGTGACTTGATGGGTGCGATCGCTTTTGCGCGCAGTCAAGGCTATCCTTCAGTGCTGGCGGTAAACGCAGATGGCACAACCACAACACACGCAGCTAGCTAACCACCACGACGGACTCAGGCTGGTACTGCCGAGTGACGGCGATTTGTATGACGGCTGCATAGCTTTTATGCGCTCCTGCGGGATGCCCGTGGAGCGGCAGCGCCGCCGGTATACCGCTGAGATTTCGGCGGTAAAGGGGGCGGTTGCCCTGTTTCAACGCACGGCCGACATCACGCAGAAGGTGGAGGAGGGCAGCGCGGAACTGGGGGTCGTTGGATTTGACCGCTTTCTAGAGTACAGGAGAGAGGGGACCCCGGTGGTGTGCTTGGTGGAGGACTTGGGGTTTGGGCGGTGCGATTTGGTGACCGCCGTGCCGGATGGCTGGCTTGACGTGTCGTGCATTAGCGACCTGGCAGACTTGGCAGTGGAGTTTCGACAGCAGGGGCGTCAACTGCGCATCGCCACCAAGTATCCCCGGGTGACGCAGCGGTTCCTCTATTCCCACGGGATTTACTACTTCACGTTGGTACAGGCCAGTGGCAGCTTGGAAGCCGCGCCCGCTGCCGGGTATGCCGACCTCATAGTGGACTTGGTGTCCAGCGGGATGACCCTGCGGGACAATCGTCTAAAGACCTTGGACGACGGCACCATTCTGGAGTCCAGCGCGTGCTTGGTGGGAAACCGGGAGCTTATCAGGCGGTCGGAGAAGACCCTTCAGATGGCGCGGGCGGTGCTGGAGACCATTGAGGGGTACCTAAAGGCGCGTTCCTATTTCCGCCTGACGGCCAACGTGCACGGTGAGTCCGCGGAAGGGATTGGTACCCACATCCTCTCGAGGCCGCACTTGGCTGGACTGCAAGGGCCCACGGTGTCTCCAGTGTTCAATCTGGATGAGCCTGACTGGTATGCCGTGAGCCTGCTCGTGCCGCGGGAGAGGCTGCTGGAGGCGGTGGACCACCTGAGGGACTCGGGGGCGAAGGATATTGCCGCATCCCAGGTCAGCTACCTGTTCAAGGATGAGTGCGGTAGCTTTCGCAGTCTGCTAGAATCAGACGATGCCTAACCTTCCTGCGCACATACAATTGGCCCAAGAGGCTGCAACCCGGCTGCACCATCCGGTACTCAGGGCCCACGAGGGAGCCTTTCTGCTCGGAGCCACCACACCCGACATACGGGCGATGGCAAAGTGGCCCCGGGAACGTACACACTTTGCTCCGCTATCGGTGGAAGAGGTAGGCGCAGGGGTGCGGGCCATGTTCCAGGCCAATCCGCACCTCCGCGAGGCTTCGACGGCTAACGATCCCACCCGTGCCTTCGTCTCGGGGTACATCAATCACCTTGTTGCTGACGAAACGTGGATTTGCACCGTTTACCGGCAGTTCTTCGGTGGTGGAGACACTGCGGAGGGCAAGGTGCGGGGCAACATGTGGGACCGCGCCATGCAGTTGGACATGGACCGTGAAGCCAAGGCCGACGAGCAAGAGGTGCAGCGGGTCACGGAGATGATGGAGGGGGCCGAGACAGGCGTAGAGATCGGTTTCGTGGACGCCGAGACGCTAGCGGAATGGCGCACTTGGGTACAGCGATTCAATAGCTGGGAATTCAGTTGGGAGCGGCTGTCGCGGGCCTTGCGTCGCATGTACGGCGAAGACGAACAGGCTCTGGCGATGGCAGAGGAATTCATCGACAACATGCCCCATAGCTTGGAAGAAATCTATGAGGTGGTCACACCAGAGCGCATTGCCTCTTACCGTGAGGAGGCAATCACGTCATCCATGGGGCTAATAGAGGAGTACTTGGATGCGTCTGCAGGTAATTGAGGGGCTGGAAAGGGCACGCGATGCCCTGCAGCGCACCGACCCGCTGGATACGTCAACGGTGCCGGATGAGGTACTGGACCGCAACGAGGAGCTTTTCGGCGAACGCCTGTCGCCGTTAGAGGCAGTGCAGCGCATCGTGGGCGATGTGCGCCGTGAAGGCGATGGGGCCCTGAGGCGGTATACCAAGCTGCTCGACCAAGTTGACTTGGAGCAGTTGGAAGTAGGTCGAGGTGAGTTGGATGCGGCTATGGATGCCCTTCCAGCAGAGTTGCGTAGTTCCTTGGAGGTTGCCGCCGAGCGGATCGAGGCATTCCACAAGGAGTGCATGCCCCGCCGCTGGCTGGACATGGACAGAGGGTTGGGGGAATTCACCATCCCCCTAGACAGGGTGGGCATCTATGCCCCCGGAGGCAAGGCCGCCTATCCCTCAACGGTCCTGATGACGGCCATCCCAGCCAAGGTGGCTGGCGTGAACGAGGTGGTCTTGGTGAGCCCACCTCGTGAGGGCAATGTGCCCAGTCCTATCGTTCTGGCTGCGGCGGCTTTGTCGGGGATAGACCGGGTGTTTGCGGTCGGCGGGCCGCAAGCCATCGCGGCCATGGCTTATGGCACCGAGTCCGTACCGGGTGTGGACCTTATATGCGGGCCGGGAAACCTGTTCGTGGCACTGGCCAAACGACTGGTCTTCGGGCAAGTGGGCATTGACGGCATTTTCGGTCCCACCGAGACACTTGTGGTGGCGGACTCCACGGCCCCACCCGCCTTCTGCGCTGCGGATTTGATTGCTCAAGCGGAACACGATGAGATGGCGGTGCCTATCCTAGTGACCACGGCCCCGGAGCTAGTGGACGCTATCAGCGACGAATTGGACCGACAGCTACCAACGATGGAGCGACAGGCCATGGCTGTTGCCTCGCTGGAGAGGCAGGGGAAGATTCTGCTGGTGGACACCGTTGATGAGGCGATAGATCTCGCCAACTTCCTTGCCCCGGAGCACCTGTGCCTGATGGTGGAGAACCCATGGAACTGGGCAGGCAAGGTGCGTCATGCTGGCGGTCTTTTCCTGGGGCCTTATTCTCCTGAAGTGATGGGGGACTATGTGGCTGGGCCGAGTCATGTGATGCCGACAGGCGGATCGGCGCGCTTCAGCAGCGCATTGGGGGTCCACCAATTCCTGCGCACCATGCCAGTGGTGGGACTGCCGCCTCATGAGTTCTCGCGGCTAGCCGAGCCGGCGACCAACATCGCTTTGGGTGAGGGACTCTCGGCGCATTCTCATGCCATCCAAGTCAGGGTGAGGAGCCTGCAGCAGGCCGACGCATCATGAACCTGGACCCCACGCGGCGGATGGTGGGTCATATCCGCGCCCTGAAGACCTACGAGGGCGTTGACCCCACCGAGGTGCTGGCGCAGCAGGCCGGAATACCTGCCGACCAAGTCATCCGGTTGAATGGCAACGAGAATCCGTTTGGCCCTTCTCCGCGTGTTGCTGAGGCTCTGGCGGCTTATCCCTATTACAACCAATACCCCGACCCTGACCAGCGCAGTTTGCGGGCGGTCTTGTCTGACTACTTGAATGTTCCTGCAGAGCAGATTGTGGCGGGCAATGGTAGTGATGAACTCATCGATATGGTGCTACGCATATTCGTTGGGCCCGGGCAGAAGGTCATTGACCCGACGCCCACTTTCGGTATGTACCGGTTCAGCACTGCAGTGTGCGGCGGGCAGGCGGTGCCCGTGCCGCGCAATGAGATTTTTGATGTGGATGTGGACGAAATCGAGCGTGTGCTGGATGACGACACCAAGGTCACATTTCTTGCGTCACCCAACAACCCCACAGCCAACGTGGCCCAAGAGGGGCAGGTGCGTCGTTTATTGGACACGGGACTGATTGTCGTTGTCGATGAGACCTACCACGAGTTCTGTGGATATACCTTGATACCCCTGTTAGAGGAGTACCCGAACCTCATCGTGCTGCGCACTTTCAGCAAGTGGGCGGGGCTGGCGGGGTTGCGCATTGGCCTGGGGATCATGGACCCCGGCTTGGCCCGGGTGATGATGGGGATGAAGTCGCCGTACAACGTCAATGTAGCAGCGGAAGCCGCCCTGACTGCATCGCTGGAGGACCGGGATGAGTTGCTTCATCGCGTAGAGTGCATCGTGCAGGAGCGGGAGCGGCTTTTCACCAAGCTGCAAAGCCTTCCTGGCGTGACTCCGTGGCCCTCCCAAGCCAACTTCATACTGACGCAACTTCCCCAAGGCAGGGGCAAGGAACTGTTCGAGGGACTGGCGAGGAAAGGCATATTCGTGCGTTATTTCGGTGGTGACAGGCTGGAAGATTTCGTGCGCATCAGCGTAGGCTTGCCAGAGCAGACCGACGCGGTGATATCGGCCTTGGAGAGCCTGCTGCCCTAGCCTTCCGGAAAGAGCAAGCCCTATGACGATGCGCGAAGCCACGCTGGAACGACAGACTTCGGAGACGCAAATCTCCCTTACCCTGCGCTTGGATGGTCAAGGTATACACCAAGTGGCAACTGGAAACGGGATGCTGGACCACATGGTGAAGCAGTTGAGCCGCCATGGGCTCATCGACATAACGCTGAGCGCTCATGGAGACGTGGAGGTCGGCTGGCACCACTTGGTGGAGGACACGGGCATCACCCTAGGGCGCGCCTTCCATCAGGCCTTGGGAGATGGCAAGGGTATACGGCGGATGGGACACGCCATCGTGCCGCTGGATGAGACTCTTGCGATGGTGGCAGTAGACCTGAGCGGACGAGGCTATGCTTCCATCGACATGGGCTTGGACGGCCAGATGGTGGAAACTCTTCCAGGGGACTTGCTGCACCATTTCTTGGAGAGCTTTGCGGTTGAAGGCCGGATGAACCTGCACGTAAAGGTGATGTCCGGACGTAACGCGCACCACAAGGCGGAAGCCGTCTTCAAGGCCCTAGCGCGATCATTACGCGATGCCGTGGAGCCCGACCCGCGCGCCCTAGGCGAGGTGCCCAGCACCAAGGGGACTATCGCGGGTTAGTGGTCATGGTGCCCGGGTTCGCCTAGCTCTTCCAGTTCAAACCGGTAGTCTTCAATCACCGGGTTGGCCAGCAGTTGACGGCACATTTCGTCGATGCTTTTCATCGCTTGGTGGACATGACGGTCGGTGACCTTTACCTCAATGTACTTGCCCACTCTGACAGAGTCGACAGTCTTGAAGGACAGGTCCTTCAGGCCAGCTAGGACCGTTAGGCCTTGGGGATCGTTGACGGTGGGCTTGAGGCTGATGAATATCTTGGCGAGGAACATCGGTCCACCTACTGGTCCATAGCGTCTTGTGGACCAGCACAGGGGATACCCCGGCCCACGCTCTGGGTTTCTGCACTGAAGCGGTTGCCCCGGTACGCGTTGTAGAAAGCCTCGATGCGCCCCTCGTCCACGCCGTCGAAGACGTCCAGCACGCCCCATGCAGTCATAGCCACTTGACCCTCGTCAAGTTTGTCGTAATACCGGGTTACGAGCCACAGGTCATAGTCTCTCAGGCTGGAATGCACTCGCTGCAGATGGTCTATGTCGTCCTGGGTGGTAAGGTTGTAGCTCATCACCACGTTGCCGTGTTCCAGATTGTGCACCAAGGCACGGTCTGGCACACCCTCTCTCTCCGTTACCGGATCGACATAGCCGGGCGGGTAGAAGCCGCAGGTTTCCGGTCTGCCTAGGTGGGGGCCTGAGGTGGGTGGCACAGTGGAATATTCCGGGAAGTTCGGGTCATTGTCAAAGAGATGACGTGCGTCCTCGGAACCGGCCGGAAGCAGCCTGTTCCCGATTACCACATCTTGAGCGAGTAGCATTCGGTCCTGTACTTGGCCCACTCCGTCCTTATAGTCGTCGGTCCCGCGTCCAGGCTCGGGCAGAATCCCGAAAAGGCCCTCCACCACAAAGGCGCCTATTATGACGACGGCGAGGAAACCGGCTATGGCATAGATGAGCCAGCGACGGTTGCGTTGACCCCTTCCCAGACTCATGGGACCCCGCAACCCGCCGGGCGGGATCTCCGAGATTCCGCCGGCAGAGCTTCTGCCGCTTCTCCTTCGTCGCTGGGGCCTTCGGGATCGGGGCAAGACGCGCTCCTTTACCCGGTGCTTTCGCCCGTTTGGGATTGTGATCGACGGGTGGCCAAGGTGTGTCTTAGGTCAGGTCCTGGCCAGTGAGGCGACGGTAGACCTCTACGTATCGCTGGGTAGTCATCCCGACTACGTCTTCAGGCAACTCGGGGGCAGGGGGCTCGTGGTCCCAGCCTTGGCCGTCCAGCCAGTCCCGAACAAACTGCTTGTCAAAGTTGGGCTGGGAGCGGCCCGGCTGGTAGCCTTCGGCATCCCAGAAGCGGCTGGAGTCGGGTGTGAGCATTTCATCTATGACCGTCAGCCGACCGCCTACCAAGCCAAATTCGAGCTTGGTATCGGCTAGGAGGATGCCACGGGAGATGGCGTACTCCAAGCAATGGTTGTATATGGCGATGCTCTGGCTCTCCAGTTCTTCGGCCAATTGGGGCCCGACCATCTCCACCACTTGGGATATGGGCATGTTCTCGTCATGCCCCTCTTCCGCTTTGGTGGTGGGGGTGAAGAGGGGTTTGTCCAAGCGTTGCCCCTCTTGAAGGCCTGGAGGCATGAGGCGGCCAAATACGGTGCCACCTTTGCGGTATTCGGCCCATGCGGAGCCTGCCAAATAACCGCGCACTATGCATTCAATATCGATGCGCTCGGCACGTCGCACCACCATGGCCTGCTGAGCTAGATCCGACGGCAGGTCCGCCACCAGCGGGTATTTCTCGCGGGCTTCCGGGTCATCAGCCATGCTCAGGTAGTGGTTGGGACACAGAAAGTCCGTACGCTGAAACCAAAAGGCGGACAGGCTGTTCAGCACTTTGCCCTTCTCTGGGATGCCGGTTGGCAGGACGACATCGAAAGCGGAAATCCGGTCCGTAGCCACCAGCAGCATCGTATTCTTGTCTAGTTCGTAGGTATCCCTCACCTTGCCTCGGTGAATGAGGCCGGGCAAGTCGGTATACATAACGGGCACCGCGTACCTCCAATATTTGGGGTTTGGTCAGGAACTGGTCCTCCAATTCCCAACAAATAGGCCTTTAAGCGGCTGCTACTTCACGTTGTAGTAGACCCACCCGCTCGAAGCTCTGGTCAGTGTAGCGCAGGTAATAGCCGTAGTCGAACAGCCCATCCATATCCTGTTTGGACAGACAGGCGTTCACTTCAGGGCTGGATTGAATGAGCTGACGGAAGTCCAACTCTTCCTCCCAACAACGCATTGAGTTGTCCTTCACAACCTGATATGCCGACTCGCGAGACATCCCTTTTTCCACCAGAGCCAAAAGGACCCGCTGGCTGAACACCAGTCCCCGGGTGCTCTCCAGGTTTTGCCACATGCGCTTTGGGTAAACCCGCATGCCATCGGCCACATAAGAGAAGAGGTCGAGGATATAGTCCAAGGCTAGGCATGCATCCGGAAGCACCAGCCTCTCAGCGGAGGAATGGCTGATGTCACGTTCGTGCCACAACGCGACGTTCTCCATGGCGGTGAGGCTGTAGCCACGAATCAGGCGAGCCAGCCCACAGACACGTTCAGTGAGTTCCGGGTTGCGCTTGTGGGGCATGGCGGATGAACCGGTCTGTCCAGCCCCGAAGGGTTCCTCTACTTCACGCACCTCAGTGCGTTGCAGCGAGCGGATTTCGGTGGCGAATTTCTCCAGAGTGCTGGCGATGAGGGCCAGAGTGACCACGAAATGGGCGTGGCGGTCCCGTTGGACTATCTGATTGGAAACAGGCTCGGGCTTCAAACCCAACTCATCGCATACACGCTGCTCAATGACGGGTGGGACGGTGGCATGGGTGCCGACCGCTCCGGATATCTTGCCCACGGATATGCTTTCGATGGCCTGCTCCAAGCGCTGCCTCTGCCGGTTTATTTCCTCCCACCAGAGAGCAAGCTTCAGTCCAAAGGACGTCGGCTCGGCGTGGACGCCGTGGGTCCGGCCCATCATGGGGGTGTCCTTGTGCTCCAAGGCCTGGCGGCGGAGCACCTCGGCGAGGGCATCCATGTCTCGCAACAGTATCTGGGAGGCTTCGATCAGTTGCAGGGCTAGGGCAGTGTCCATGACGTCACTGGAGGTGAGACCTTGGTGAATCCAACGCCCCTCGTCTCCCAGGTCGGCGGTCACGGAAGATATGAAGGCCGTAACGTCATGACGGGTCCGTTGGAAGGCCTCATCCATACGCTCGGGGTCGAAACGGGCCCGGCGCAAGTTCCGCATGTCTTCGACTGGGATGACCCCCTCATCGGTCCATGCTTGGCAGGAGGCCAACTCCACTTCCAGCCACTTGGCGTATTTGTTGTCAATCGGACCATACGTGCTTCATTTCGGGACGACTGTAACGGTCGATCATCTGGGTCTCACCTCGTCACCGCTCACCTAGCATTGAACGCTATTGTGCTTGAGTTTCAATCGGATGATCCCGGTTCTCCCGGGCCTTCAGTTGACCGAGTACTTGGTAGAAGTCGTCAAATTCGCAATAAGGCACTCCCTCGCTGGCACATTTCTCCACGAGGTGGCTGCGAGCAAACACCATGTCGGCCTTGGACGCCGGGCAGAAATCGGAGGTCCCATCACCTATGTAAGCGATGTCGTAGCCGGCACGCCGATATGCCCAGATGGCAACACACTTGCAGGTGCCCCACTTGGTGCAACCGTCCCATGTATGCGGATAGCGGTAGCTGATGCCTTCCGGGGTGAAGGCGGTTTCGACGGCATACGTGGCAATGGGGGCGATCGACTCCCGTTCAAGGATAGCCTGAATGTAGAAGTCCAGACCGAGGCTGGCTATGGCCACAGGGATGCCCACGCCTTGGCAGTACCGCAAGAAGTCATGAAAGCCATCGCGGACTATGGTCTCCTCTTCCGCGTGATGCCTCATCTGCTCCCGCGTAGCAGTGACAGCGTCGAAGGACCGCTCTTGATACTGCCGGAAGTTGATTTCGCCCGCCCGCAACTGTTGGCGCAGTTCCTGCCACTTGCCGTGCCCGAAACGGTCGAGGAGGAGTTGGGCTACGTTCTGTAGGGCAATGGTGTCGTCGAAGTCGCAGAGCACCGCCAAGGGGCGACTAGCCTTCGCGTTGTTTGCGCCGGTACTCCTCATACGCCTTCCCGATGTCTTCATGCTTCAGACCAAGGATGGAGGCCGCCATGAAACCCGCGTTGCGCGCGCCCCAGTTGCCCACGGCCATGCAGCCCACAGGGACGCCCGGAGGCATCTGCGCGATGGCCATGAGAGCGTCGATGCCCTTGAGCTCACTGGAGGCCACTGGCACTCCCAGTACGGGAAGAGTGGTCCATGCAGCAATGGCCCCCGGCAGGGCTGCAGACCCTCCGGCCAAGCCAATGAAAAGCTCAACTCCCCGTTCCGGGGCCTCTTCCACGTAGGTGGCCAGACGTCCGGGAGAGCGGTGAGCCGAGAGCACCCGCACCTCGTAGTCGATGCCCATTTGATCCAGCACCTTCACCACTTCTTGGGCCACCGGGTCATCCGAAGCGCTGCCCATCACAATGCCTACACGCGGCAAGACATGACCTCCTGATCACTGAATTACATAACGAGGTTAGATACCGATTTCATCGGTGTAGGCCTTTTTCAGGGCCTCGCGCAATGCCCGGTCATTGGTGGGCACGTCCTCACCGTTGACCTGCCAGTAGATGCGGTTGTCTTCCAAGCCAACATCAATGGCCAATTCGCACTGACCATCATCGCCATCATCCCAGACAAGTATAGCAGAAGCTACATCCTGTTCTTCCAACTCCTCGTCGTCCTCATCATCGTCATCAAACTCATCCTCGTCATCGTCGTCGTCCAGTCCTTCATCATCCACCTCCTCCCACTCGGCTTCGAACTCTTCATCATCCTCTTCTTCCTCATCATCCCACGGGAGGTACAATTCCAGTTCTCCGCGTCCGTCCAAGAGGATGCGATTCATCTCCGCCAAGTAGGCCTCTGGCCTCAATTCTTCAAAGGCCTCCTGTATCAGCCTCAGCCTCTCCTCCAGCTCTTGTTCCCCCATGTCCTGAGGAACGGCTGAACGTTGCTGGCTGATAGTCTCAATCGACTCGCGGAAATTGCGGAGGTCGTCGGCCCACTCCATCATGGCGCTCCCTTCATCATGCGGTCTCGAGCGGCGTCTCTGGGGGATGCGACGCCAGCTTGGCGATATCAGTGCGGTAATAGGAGTCCTCGAAGCTGATCCTGCCAATGTTGGCGTATGCACGGTCGCGAGCCGACGGCAGGTCGCGTCCACGGCCTACAACCGTCAGCACACGTCCTCCATCGGTCAAAAGCGAATCACCATTATCGCCTAGGGTCGTGCCTGCGTGAAACACGAGGACATCCCCGTCCACGGCATTCAGCCCATCCAGAGGCAGGCCACGACGATAGCCAGCCGGGTATCCACCAGACGCCAATACCACGCCCACACACGCCTCGTTGGACCACTTGACCTCGCATCGGGAGATGTCGCCCTCCACACAGGCCCGCAAAACGGGGAGCAGGTCTCCCTCGAGGAGTGGGAGCACCACTTGAGCCTCGGGGTCCCCGAGGCGGCAGTTGAACTCCAGCAGCTTGGGCTCATCGTCAGTCAGCATGAGACCGGCATAGAGTACGCCACGGTAGGGTGCCCCACGTTCTGCCATGGCGGTGATGGTCGGTTGCATGATGGTGCGGCGTACCTCCTCATCCATGGCCGGGGTCCATTGAGGCGGTGGGGTGTAGCAGCCCATGCCGCCGGTGTTTAGACCCTGGTCGCCATCGAAAGCCCGCTTGTAATCGCAGGCAGCCACCATGGGCGAAAGGCGCTCACCATCGCAAAAGGCAAACACACTCATTTCAGGGCCGCTGAGGCAGTCCTCCAATACCACCACATCCCCAGCTGTGCCAAAGGTACGATCGCGCATACACATGTAGACTGCCTCGAGTGCCTCATCCGTGTCATTACACAACAGGACACCCTTGCCAGCAGCCAGCCCGTCCGCCTTCACCACAACGGGCCCTTGGTGCCGCGAGAGAAAGGCCTCAGCCTTAGAGGCATCGTTGAAAACTTTGAAGTCGGGGCCTGGAACGCCCAAGTCTTGGGTCAGGCAGCGGGCAAATGACTTGCTCCATTCCAAACGGGCTGCATCCCGAGTCGCGCCAAAGACCGCGAGCCCATGTTGTTGGAATGTATCGGCCAAGCCGGCAGCCAGCGGGACTTCCGGCCCGACCACTGTGAGATCCACCGAACGGCCTTGTGCCACTTGCAAGAGAGAGTCGATGTCATCTGCGCCGACGGAGATATTCTCAGCGGCTGAGGCAGTGCCACCGTTGCCGGGAGCCACCAACACGCGATCGACCGCGCTGCTCTGACGCAACTTCCATACGATGGCGTGCTCGCGCGCACCGCTGCCAATCACCAAAATATCGGTCATGGGACGAGGATCGGGACCACGGGAAGGGCATTAGAGGTCGTCATTCTGACCTATTCCCATTCGATGGTCCCCGGGGGCTTGCTGGTAATGTCATAGACGACACGGGTGACGCCAGGGACTTCGTTGACTATGCGGTTGGAGATGCGGGACAACACTTCGTAAGGGAGGCGGACCCAGTCGGCGGTCATGGCATCTTCGCTGGTGACGGCGCGAATAGCGGCAACATGGCCATAGGCCCGAAAATCCCCGGTGACGCCCACACTCTGGGTATCCGTCAGCACGGCAAAGGTCTGCCAAAGCTGGTGATACAGGTTAGAGCCCTTGATCTCGTCTATAACGACCCAGTCACACGCCCGCAGCATCTCCAGTTTATCGGCCGTCACTTCCCCGATAACCCTTATGGCTAAGCCTGGCCCAGGGAAAGGCTGGCGGTAGACCACCTCAGGGGGCAAGCCCAAGGCCAAGCCCACATCACGGACTTCATCCTTGAAGAGGTCGCGAAGAGGCTCCACCAGCTTCAAAGTCATGTGTTCAGGAAGGCCTCCAACGTTGTGGTGAGTCTTGATCTTCGCAGAGGCGGTGTTTCCCGGTGTCTGGCTTTCAATGACGTCCGGGTAGAGCGTGCCTTGGGCGAGGTACTCGGTGTCCCCCAGCTCGGCGGCCGACTCCTCGAACACCCGGATGAACTCCTCCCCTACAACTTTGCGCTTCTCCTCGGGATCAATGACGCCTTCCAGCCGGCGGAGGAACCGGTCTGAAGCGTCCACGTAAAGCATATTCAGCTTGAGTTTGTTCTGGAAGGTATCCAGCACCCGCTCCGGCTCTTCGCGCCTCATCAGTCCGTTGTTCACGAAGATCGAGGTAAGCTGGTTACCGATAGCCTCATGAATCAGGGCTGCTGTGACCGCTGAATCCACTCCACCCGACAGGGCGCAGATTACCTTGCCTGAACCGACCTGCTCACGGACAGCCTGTACAGACTGGTCGATGAAGTTGTCCGGGGTCCACTTGGCATCACAGTTGCAAACGGCAAAGAGGAAGTTCTCCAGGATCGTCTTGCCGTTGTCAGTGTGGACCACCTCTGGATGGAACTGCAGGCCCAGAATGTTGCCTCCGTTGGAGATGGCGGCCATGGGCGAACTGTCGGTGTAGGCGAGGGACCGGAACCCAGGAGGAAGCTCCACGATCTGGTCGGAATGGCTCATCCACACCGGCATAGACGTGGGCAGGCTGTTGAAAATAGGCGCATCGCATTCGTTCTGGTGCAACAGGGCATGCCCATACTCCCGGGCATCAGCGGGATCGACCCTCCCGCCGAGTTGTTGCACCAAGGCTTGGGTGCCGTAGCAGATTCCTAGGATGGGCAGACCATGTTGGTAAACCCAAGCTGGAGGCATTGGGGCTCCATCGTCGTACACCGAGGCCGGGCCTCCCGAAAGGATGATGCCCCGGGGCCTTGCCTCTGCCACTTCATCCCAAGAGGCGGTGGGGGGCACCACAGCGCAGTAGACCTGCATCTCCCGCACCCGGCGCGCTATCAGACGGCTGTACTGGGAGCCAAAGTCCACGACCACGACGCCATGGGCGCCAGCCGAATCCCCTGCCTCGTGAGGAGTGCCGGCCCTTTCTTGGGCGATTTCCAAGTAGGCGGAAACTTCGAGGTGGTCGCTGGTGGATACCCTTCTACCAGAGTCTGTAGGTCGTTCAGTCATGGTACAGGTTATTGTAGCATCTATCAGGGCCACTACAAGGGGTAGGATGTGGAAGGACAGAGAACAAGTTCATAAACTCGACCCAAGTTAGCACCCATGCTATACTCGGTCAAGCTGGGTAACGGCGATAATCCGGACTGTAGTCCCAGCCGCGAGACAGGGGTTGTCGGAAGATCTGATACAGCGGGCAGCAGAGCGATTGCGTCAGGGAGGCTTGGTAGCCTTCCCTACGGACACGCTATATGCATTGGGAGCAGACCCCTTCAACTCGCGGGCCGTGCAACGTGTGTTCCGCGCCAAACACAGGCCCCCGAATATGGGCTTGCCCCTTCTCCTTTCCGACCCCGGAATGCTGGAACAGGCTGCGTCAAATGTGCCCCCAATAGCTGTAGCACTGGGCAAGAGGTTCTGGCCTGGGTCCCTGACCGTCATCGTGCCCAAAGCGGCAGCGGTGTCGGACTCGGTCACTGGCGGGCAGAAAACTGTGGCAGTACGCGTACCGAATCATCCCTTGGCCCAAAGTCTCATAGATGCGCTAGGGCGTCCAGTGACTGGCACAAGTGCCAACGTGACGGGCGGGCCCGATCCGGAAACGCCTGAACAAGTGCGCGAACAGCTTGGCATATCCTGCGACATGGTCCTGGACGATGGCGCATGTGCGGTGGGCGTCTCCTCCACAATCGTGGACGTTAGCGGTGCTCGTCCGACTCTGGTACGGGCGGGGGCTATTCCGTGGGAGGAGATCGAGTCCTTCATGGCAGCAGGTGCGGAGTAGTGGTGAGCGGTTCACTGGTAGACCGAATCCAGACGGACCTGCAGGCCGAGATGGAGCGCGCGGTGGCCAGCCCCGTGCAACTTCTGAGCAGTATGCTGTCTATGCAAGTGGGCAGCGGGCCCGGCGCAGAGGACGCCGGGCATTCTGACCGCCCTCGGGGGATTCTGTGTCTCATGGTCTGCGAGGCCTTGTCAGGAGAATACCGCAGAGCCCTGCCAACGGCAGCAGCAGTTGAATTGGCCCATCTTCAGTTTGTGGTTCACGGTCGTATAGATGCGCCGGGGAACCAAGTGACGGGCGCGAACTCCTGTATTGAAGGGCGCTGGGGTTCAGGCCAGGCCATTAACGCAGGGGACGGCCTGCATGCGAAGGCACGACTCGCGATTACACAGCTTACAGGCCACGGTTGTGACGATGAGACTGTCCTAAGCGCACTGCGAGTGCTGGATCATGCTTGTGCCCGCACCTGCGAAGGCCTTCACTTGCAACTTTCCTCAACAGCGGACGGCTCAAGCATCGATGAATATGTCGCAGTGGCGGAATTGAAGACGGGCTCTCTCATGGGCTGCGCAGCAGGATTGGGAGGGTTGATTGCGGGCAGTACCAACGAAACCCGGGAGGCCTTGCATCAGTGCGGCTCAGACTTGGGAGTAGCCCTGCAGATACGCAGGGACATTCCAACATACCACCCCAATGCAGACGGCCTGCATGCCATCGCTCAACATAAGATGTATGAGGCAAGAAAGCGCCTTGCCTTGCTGAATGTGAGGGAGACAACCTTAGACTTCTTGGAGCGATGGGCTGGAGCGGAGGAGAGCCTTGGCTAAGCGACGCCTCCAAGACATGGATGCGCGGGACAAGCGTGTGCTGGTTAGGGTCGACTTCAATGTCCCTATTGAGCAAGGCCGCGAGCACATCGCTTCCTATGACCACCGCCTGCGACAGACCCTTCCCACCATCGAATATCTGCGAGAGCAAGGGGCCAAGACCATCCTCTGCTCTCACTTGGGGCGCCCGGGAGGCAAGGTCGTCGAGGAACTGCGCCTCTGGCCTGTAGGAGACCGGTTGGGAATCTTGTTGGGGTCGAATGTGACCTCAGCGGACCAATGCTTGGGAGACAGCGTGTCGCATGCCGTTGCCAGTATGGCATCGGGCGATGTGCTGCTACTGGAGAATCTGCGCTTCCACGCTGAAGAGGAGGCTAACGATTCTGTCTTTGCCCAGCAGCTAGCCTCCGCGGCCGACCTGTTCGTTATGGACGCTTTTGCTGTGGCACACCGCGCCCATGCCTCCACTGTTGGCATATCCCAACACGTACCCAGCTGTGCGGGTATGCTACTACAACGCGAAATCGAATATTTGGACAGGGCCCTAGCATCGCCAGAGAAACCCGTGGGGGCGTTGTTGGGCGGGGCCAAGGTGAGCGACAAGATTACTCTGCTGGACAACCTGCTGGGCAAGGTGGACCGGGTTTGCATCGGCGGAGCTATGGCCTCCACGTTCCTCAAGGCCCAAGGCTATGACGTCGGTGCTTCCATGGTCGAAGAGGATAGGCTGGAATATGCCTCTTCGTTTCTGCAGCGAGCCTCCGCGGAGGGAATGAAGGTATTTCTACCCTCGGACGTGACCGTCGCCGCTAGCTTGGAAGAGGACTCCCAGCCCCAGATCTCTAGCTCCCACTCCGTCCCTTCGGGTCTCAGTGTATTCGACATCGGTCCACAGACTGCTTCTGCCTATGCAGAGGCTTTAACCGACTGTAAGACAATCGTGTGGAACGGCCCCATGGGAGTGTTCGAGCGGACTCCGTTCAGACCCGGAACAGAGCGGGTCGCCCAAGCCGTAGCCGCCAGCAATGCCATCTCGATTGTCGGAGGCGGTTCTACCGCTGAGGTGGTTGAGACCTTTGGGTTGAGTGACAGAATCACCCATGTTTCCACGGGTGGAGGCGCGGCCCTGGAGTACTTGGAAGGCAAGGAACTACCTGGGATCGCAGCCCTGCCCGAGGCATGAGAGCACCAGTTATAGAGGTATACGCATATCATGAACGCAATTGACAACGAAGCTTTGCGGGGCTCATTTGCAACCACGTCTTCAAAAATCCTGTTGCTGGTGGTGGACGGGCTCGGTGGCCTCCCGCATCCGGATACCCGCCTGTCGGAGCTGGAGACAGCTAACATCCCCAACCTGGATGCCTTGGCAAGAGAGAGCGCCTGTGGGCTCACACTGCCTGTTCAACCGGGAGTCGCTCCCGGTAGCGGACCCGGTCACCTAGCCCTTTTCGGTTATGACCCCGTGAAATACATGATTGGACGGGGGGCGCTCGAGGCACTGGGCATCGACGTCGATTTGCAGGAAGGTGATGTCGCGGCTAGGGGCAACTTTTGCACGGTTGACGGCACCGGGAACCTGACGGACCGTCGCGCGGGCCGGATCCCCACATCGGAGAGCGCCCCGCTGTGCCACATGCTGCAAGACATAACACTGGACGGCGTGGAGGCAACCGTGTACCCGGTGCAGGACTACCGGTTCGTCCTGCATCTGCGAGGTACCGGCCTGAGCGATCAGGTCTGCGAGACTGACCCGCAGCAGACAGGGGTCCCTCCGTTGGAAGCACAGGCCCTCTCGCCGGACGGTGCGAGGACCGCCTCGGCTGTGCGCGAGTTCGTCGACACAGCGGCCAGAATGCTCTCGGAACGGCATCGGGCCAACATGATCATGCTGCGTGGCTTCTCTCAGTTGCCCCACCTGCCCCCTATGGGTGATGCCTTTTGCCTGAACCCCGGGGCTATCGCCGCTTATCCCATGTATCGCGGTCTAGCGTCTATCGCCGGCATGCGGGTCATGCCGACGGGCAGCACCTTTACCGATGAGGTCTACACTCTGCGGGAGCATTATCACGAGCACGACTTCTTCTTCCTGCACTACAAGCCCGCCGACGCTGCCGGGGAGGACGGCAACTTCAAGGGCAAGGTGGAAACATTGGAGGCGCTGGACCGGCACATACCCGACCTCTTAGACTTGGACCCGGACGTACTGATAGTAGCTGGGGACCATTCCACGCCTGCCATAATGGCCGCCCATAGCTGGCATCCCGTTCCCTTTCTGTTGCGCTCTAAATGGACGAGGGGGGAAGGGGTGGATGCTTTTTCCGAGCGTGACTGTGCCGGAGGTCCCCTGGGAACCTTCCCAGCCACTGATGTAATGATGTTGGCGACAGCCCATGCCGGAAAACTCCTGAAATTCGGGCCGTAGAGATGCCCACACCCATTGTCGCCGGCAACTGGAAGATGAACACATCCCTTAGGGAGGGTGTGCGATTGGCCTCCCAAGTGGTTGCCAGTGTGGACCTCTCCGGGGGCATTCAAGTGGTGCTCTGCCCACCCTTCGTCTCTCTTTCCGCAGTAGCACAGGCCGTACAAGGCACAGGGATTGAGGTCGGAGCCCAAAACATGCACTTCGAAGAGCGCGGCGCGTTCACTGGAGAGGTGGCTCCGGGGATGCTGTCCGGACTGTGCAATTACGTGATACTGGGCCATTCCGAGAGACGTGCCATATTCGGAGAGTCAGACGATATGGTGAACCGCAAGGTGGGTGCCGCCGTTGCCGCCGGGCTTCGTCCTATCTTGTGCGTGGGCGAGACGTTAGCCGAGCGAGAGGAAGGCCATGCAACTGCTGTGATTTCCCAGCAGTTGCATGACGGATTGGCCGGTCTACATAACGTCCCAGGCTTGGTCGTAGCCTATGAGCCGGTTTGGGCTATCGGGACGGGCCAAGCCGCCACTCCCGAAATCGCCCAAGAGGTCATGGGTGCCGTTATACAGCCCGTGCTAGGAGACCTCTTGGGGGCTGAGACATCCCGTGAGACACCTCTGCTCTACGGAGGGAGCGTCAATGCGGGGAATATCGCCAGCTTCGCTGGGCAGGATGCGATTTCAGGCGCGCTCGTAGGCGGGGCCAGTTTGGACGCCACCCAGTTCACGGAAATCGTACGCCTCACGGCCAGTGCCAAGGGTTTAAGCTAGCACCCGGACCCAATAGAACCGTGGCTTCCTCATTCAGCGCCCTTGTTGACCCCCCTCTCCTTCTTGCAGTAGTGGGCCCTACCGCATCAGGCAAGAGCAGGTTGGCCTTGGACCTAGCCAAGCGATTCCGTGGGCAAATCGTCAGTGCTGACAGCCGCCAGATTTACCGACTTATGGACATAGGCACCGCCAAACCCTCGCGGGCAGACCGACAAGAAATCCCCCACCACCTCTACGACCTCTTGGAGCCCAATCAGCGATTTGATCTCGCCAGTTTCCTCAAGCTGGCCTCTGATGTTATTGCAGATATCCACAGCCAGGACGAACTCCCCATTCTGGTGGGAGGCTCCGGCCAATACGTATGGGCATTGTTGGAAGGGTGGCAACTTCCCACGGCACTCCCGGACTACAGATTTCGCGCTGAACTGGAGAACGAGGACCCCCAAACTCTACACAGCCGGCTTGCCTCACTGGACTCTGAAGCAGCCTCCCGTATACATCCGAATAATGTGCGGCGACTGGTGCGGGCCATAGAGGCGAGGCAGGGAACCGGGCATCACGGCACGGTCATTACTCCAAGCCAGGTTCAGAAATACCATCCCATGATTCTGGGACTGACCATGGAACGAAGAGACCTGTATGCGCGAATCGACCAGAGAGTGGATGCAATGATGGCTGAGGGGCTACTGGATGAGGTGGAAAGCTTGCTAAAAGCAGGGTACGCCTCGACACTCTCCTCCATGCAGAGCACAGGCTACAAAGAACTGGTGCAGCACTTGCGGAGCGGGACAGACCTTCAGGAAGCGGTTCAACGCATCAAGTTCGCTACGCATCGATTGGCAAGGCGCCAGTACGCATGGTTCAGGCCGGGCGACCCGCGAATTCACTGGCTCGACGCGTCCGCCGACCCATTTGAGCACGCTGCAACGCTAGTGCATGCCTTTCTAGGGAGCAAGGCTTCCTGTGATACAATGCCCAGCTAGCAGCCAACGCACACCAGATACAAAATAGGGCGCAGTCTTATCATGCAATTCACCAAGATGCACGGGGCAGCCAACGATTACCTGTTCATTGATGCCCGCAAATTGGATGCCGACTGGCCCGCCCTAGCCATAGCCATGAGTGATCGGCATCGGGGCGTAGGCTCTGACGGGATTATCCTCGTGCTGCCCTCCCACCAAGCCCAGCTTCGCATGCGCATATTCAATGCCGACGGCTCAGAGGGCGAAATGTGTGGGAATGGCATTCGCTGTTTCGCCAAATACGCCATTGAGCGTGGGCTGGTTGAGGCCCATGGCGATGGTCTTTCGGTGGAAACCTTGGCAGGTGTGCGCACCATTCGCCCCCGGATGGTCGACGGGCAGGTTGTGGCCGCAAGGGTCGCCATGGGACATCCTGAGCTTCGCCCCGAGGCGGTGCCAGTAGCCTTGGGACCCCAATTCGCAGAGGCTGAGGTAGTTCTGGACCACCCTACCCAAATAGGAGTGCATTCCCTGGCCTTATCTTTCGTTTCCATGGGTAACCCGCATGCGGTAGCCTTCATAGACGAACCGGTGAGCGAGTTTCCCCTTCACCAAGTGGGGCCTATGGTGGAGCACCATCCCATGTTCCCGCGCCGCACTAACTTCGAAATCGTTAATCTCGGACATGGTCCGGCCATGCAGGCCCGCGTCTGGGAGCGCGGCTCGGGCGAGACGATGGCTTGCGGCACCGGCGCATGCGCTATAGCGGTAGCAGCCCGTCTACACGGTCATGTCCACGAACGTTTTGACATAACTCTGCCTGGAGGCACCCTGACCATCGAATGGGACGGCCAAGGCGAGGTGTTCTTGGAGGGCCCTGCGGAAGAGGTCTTCACGGGGGAGTGGGACGCATAGTAGCCGCGCAGTGACCTTAATGGGGGATTAGAAGAGATAACATGAAACTGTCCAATCGCATAGGCCTGCTGAAGCCCTACCCCTTCGTGGAGATCTCGCGCATCATCGCCGAGAAGCGGGCGGCCGGGATTGACGTGGTGACCTTTGGCATAGGCGACCCTGACATACCGACCCCTGACCATATCGTGGGCCGGCTGGAGCAGGCATCGCACCACCTACCCAACCATCGCTACCCTGAGAGCGACAGTCTGCCGGAGTTCCGCAGGGCCGTCGCCCAGTGGTACGAGAACAGGTTCGGGGTGCAGTTTGACCCCGACAAAGAGGTGCTTCCCCTCATCGGAGCCAAAGAAGGCATTGGCCACGTTGCCTTCGCTCTGTTGGACCCGGGAGACCTAGCCCTGTTGCCGGACCCTGCCTATCCGGTTTATGCAGTGGGCACCATGTTCGCGGGGGCCGACTCCTATACTATGCCTTTGACCGAAAAGGGTGGCTGGCTGGCCGACCTAGAGGCCATACCGGAGCACATCGCACAGCAGGCCAGTCTGATGTGGCTGAATTACCCCAACAATCCCACGGCAGCAGTAGCCGAACTCGACTATTTTGAGCAAGTGGTCCGCTACGCCAAAGAGCACGACATTATCGTTCTGCACGACGCAGCCTACAGCGAGGTCACTTTCGACGGTTACTCCTGTAGCAGCTTCATGCAAGCTGAGGGTGCGCGGGACATCGGGTTGGAGTTCCACTCCCTTTCCAAGAGCTACAACATGACGGGTTGGCGTGTCGGCATGGCCGTAGGCAACGCAGAGCTTGTACGTGGCCTCCTCAAGATCAAAGAGAACCTAGACTCAGGCATCCCTCAAGCCATCCAGGAAATGGCCATGGAGGCACTGCTGGGTCCCCAGGACTGCATTGAACATAACAACGCCACGTACAAGGCACGCCGGGACAAGGTTGTGGGCGTGCTGCGAGACATCGGTCTTGAGGTGGAGTCGCCCAAGGCCAGTCTGTACGTCTGGGCCAAAGTGCCTCCCGGCTTCACGTCGGCTGAGTTCGCCGCCCGTCTCTTGGAAGACAACAGCATAGTAGTGACACCGGGTTCGAGTTATGGCGCAAACGGCGAGGGCTACATCCGACTATCGCTCACTACCCCCGATGAGCGGGTCGAAACCGGCCTGCAAAGATTGGCCTCTTGGGACATACCCGCACCTTCGAGTCCCGCCGGGCAGTAGGAGAGCGGACCCATTCCGGGCACGTCCTACTCCAGCGATGCTGACGGCGAACGGGCCGTCCTAGTTGGCGTCAGCGTTAGGGGCACAGCCCAGCCGTGGAAACTCGAAGAGTCCCTTGACGAGTTGGGCATGCTGGCCCGCACTGCGGGGGCCGAAGTAGTCGCCCGCGTCGGCCAGAGGTTGCCCCGCCCCGAGCGGCACTATCTGGGCTCCGGCAAATTAGCCGAGCTTGTGGATATTGTTCACGAGTCCCACGCCGGTACCGTCATCTGTGATGACGAACTCAACCCAACCCAGCAGCGAGCGTTGGAAGACGCTCTCAAGGTCAAGGTCATTGACCGCACTGCTCTGATCCTGGATGTATTCGGGCGCCACGCTCGCACGCGGGAAGGCCAGCTTCAAGTGGATCTGGCCCAGCACCAGTATTTGCTGCCACGATTGGTGGGCCAGTGGTCACACCTAGAACGCCTTGGCGGGGGTATAGGCACTCGTGGACCCGGCGAGACTCAGCTTGAGACAGACCGCCGCTTGGTCCAGCGACGCATCAAGACGCTACAGCAACAGTTGGACCAAGTGCGAAAGAGACGCCAGCAGTACCGCACGAGGCGTCACCGTGCCGGGGTACCCGTGGCGTCCCTAGTGGGATATACCAACGCGGGCAAGAGTACGCTGTTCAACGCCCTGAGCGATGCCAAAGTGCCTGCAAGGGACCAACTCTTCTCTACTCTGGACCCTGTGACCCGCCAGATCACCCTGTCGTCCGACAAGCGGTTCCTTCTTACAGACACGGTGGGATTCATCCAGAAACTCTCTCCTACAGTCGTGGCAGCCTTCCGGGCCACTCTCGAAGAGCTTGAAGGCTCCGACCTCCTATTGCACGTAGTAGACATAACGCAGCCCCATGCCGCCGAGCAAGCGGAAGCAGTGGATGAAACACTGCGGGAATTGGGGTTACAGGACACCCCACGACTGCTGGTGGTCAACAAGATGGACCTGCTGGCACCCTCGCCCAACGGATCCGCCCCGGGGGATACGTTGCCCTTGGATGGTCATCCCAGCGTGCTCGTATCGGCAGCCAAGGGATGGAACTTGGGAGAACTGCTGGAGATGATTTGCGACCGGCTGGGGTTGGATGAGGCTGAAAGATTTTGATCAGGCAATTCCCTGGTTTCGGCTCGGTTTGCTCTAAGAAGACCCTGACTGGGGCCTCTTCAGCAACTACTCATACTGATCCACTGGCAGATTCTGGATACTCACGTTGACCAGTTCCTGCGGCGAGAGTCGGGTGCTCACATCAAGAATTTCGAGCCCGACAATCTCGCCGGCCCCGTCGAAGTCAAGCACGATACCTTCCGCCACATCCTGACTTCTGTCCACGTCTACCTCCCGAAAATGGACATAGAGGGCGTCGGCTCCACGACTGTACTCTATCCTCATCTTTCCCCTCCTCGGTCCGTTCGGTCGACGTCAGTTATAACCAGGATACGGGACTCCGTCTCCACAAAAGTGACCCTAATGTAGCGCTCTCCCGCCCAGCCGAAGGCTTGATTCTACTCGGACAGGATGGTTAATGACAGCCTCGACCTCTGCATCGCTGATCCGTCTCCAGCGCATACGTTGGCGGGCGTGCCGGTCATACGAGATCGGCTTCGCGCTACCGAAGTGATTTTGCATTCCGCCTCAGGCTGGAGCTTGTAGCTCTGCGATTGGACCGGCTCAGGAACTCTATTCTTCAGTTTTGCAGTGGTTCGCACAATTTGCAGTGGTTCGCACAATAATTGTTATGTTGTGCACCCCTACGAGATACTCGACATAACGTCCGAGGGCAGGCCTTTCGACCTGCCCTCGATTGTCCGTTAATCGAAACGCTGGCTAGTTGGCGCGACCGAAGATGGAGACCGACGCAGTGAAGGAGCCGGGACGGCCGCCGAGGTTATGGGTCAGGCCGATGTCGGCCTTTTTCAACTGGCGGTCGCCAGCCTTACCCTGCAACTGCTTGTACACTTCATAGATCATGCGGATGCCGCTGGCGCCAATGGGGTGGCCGAAACACTTCAGGCCTCCATCGGTATTTACCGGCAGGTCACCCTCTAGGGTGAATGTCCCGGCTTCCACATCTTCCCGGGCACGGCCCTGCGGGCTGAAGCCCAAGTCTTCCATGATGATCAGTTCGGTGATGGTGAAGCAATCGTGCACACTGGCGAGGTCAATTTCCTGGCGCGGGTTGGTGATCCCAGCCTCTTGATAAGCAGCTTGACCAGCCCGGACGTTCTCGGGGAATGAGGTGAAGTCCCAGTCCTCCCTCAACATCCCAAAGGCCCCCACGGCCAAGCCCAAACCCTTCACCAGCATGTAGTCCTGCCGGAAGCTCTTCGCGATCTCGGGCGTCGTGATGATGGCGGCTGCGCTGCCGTCGCTGACGCCGCAACAGTCATACAAACCTAGGGGCCAAGCAATCATGGGGGCGCCCATCACCTGGTCCACCGAGACCTCTCGCTGGAAGTGGGCCTTGTTGTTCATGGTGCCGTTGTGGTGGTTCTTCGAGGCAATCTGCGCCAGGACCCGCTTGCCATCTTCATAGGGAATGCCATAGTGGTGGAAGTAACGGGTGGCAGCCAGCGCGAACTGGGAGGGAGGCGGCACCGGAGGGGCGACATCACTTCCGGGGGGTTCGTAGCTACCCAGACCGGAAATCCCGGAGTCCTTCAGCTTTTCCACGCCTAGGGCTAGGACGATGTCGTAAATGCCGGCGGCTACGGCGTAGCAGGCATTTCGAAAGGCATCGGTAGCAGTGGCGCAGGCATTCTCCACACGGGTGATGGGCAGGTAGTCCAGCTTGAGGGCTTGGGCCAAAGGCTGACCAGTACGGAAGCTGCCCACAGTGCCCAACCAAGCAGCCTGGATATCCTTGGGGTCGATACCGGCGTCCTCATAGGCCTCGTATGCAGCCTCTACCATGAGGTCCGGCACACCGGCGTCCCAACGCTCTCCGAACCGGCTGCAACCCATGCCTATGACAGCGACCCTGTCTTTGATTCCCTGCATCTGCCTAACCCCCTGTCTTATGTTAAACCCGTCGTACGGCCTAGTTTCGGGCTGGAACTGACTTCCAATAGTAATTGGTGATACCGTTCACCACTCGCAGCTTGCGGAAACTCATATCCACGGGCATATCGACGGCAATCTCATCCAACTCGCGATCAGTCATCATGCAGAGCATCCGCCCGCCGCCCTCGAAGTTTACCACTGTGATGACCAAGGGCACATCGGTTGCCCCTGCTAGGTAGTCCATGGAATAGGTGTATACCGCCCCCCTCCGGTCGGACAACCTGACGGGCTCGCTCTGGTCCCGCGCTTGGCAGATAGTGCAGACTCGCTGCGGAGGGTACTGAATCGTGCCACAGACGGTACAGCGTGCGCCGTGCAGGCGCAGGTTCTGCTCGCTCTCCCGCCACATGGCGGTGACCGAGGGCGGCTGGGGAGCAGGGCGCCTCGCGGCTGCGTCCGAGACCCACACATTGCGCCAGCGTGCATAGACCTCGTAGTTGTTCAGGATCTTCTTGGCCTCCAATGCCCCCTTGAGCAGTTGGCGCTCTTTCAGGCTTGCGATCCCACTGCTGACCCTGAAAGACAGGGCGTCAGAGCCGTCGCCGTATCCAATCACCAGCAGAAGGTCACCTTCATTGGCCTCCTCCAGAGCCCCTGCGAGGAGCATCAGAGGGAAAGCGGTGCCCGTGTTCCCCACTTGACCGTAAAGGGGGTCCTGAATCTGTCCTTCAGCAAACCCCATTCGGCGTCCCAGCCCCGTATGACGTCGACCGTCGGGGGAGTGAAAAGCCACCTTGGCAAAACTCTGCGGAGTAAGCCCGTTCTTTTCCATGAAGCTCTGGGCTGCCTCCACCAAGATGCGCTCCAAGCCCTCTTCCATCATGAAGCGGTCTTCCCAAGAGCGCAGGAAGGTGTCACCGGGTGAGCGCCACATGTCCAGCATATTCTCGGATATGGTATTGACGCTCTCGATAGCGGCTGCGCCCTCATCATTAGTGAGCAGGAAGGCAGTCGCTCCATCCCCCAGATTGCGCTCAATGTCGGCCCTTGGCGCTGATTGTCGGGAGTCGGACGCTATCACCAGCACGCTCTTGGCCGAGCCTGCATTCAGCGAGTCCATGGCCATCCGCAAGGCCGTGGTACCAGCCCTCAAGACGCCGGTAACGTCTGCCGTTGAGATGTCGCGTCGCAAATCCAACGCGGTGGCTATGATGGAGGCGCACTGCTTTTCTTCGTAGGGGGGAGTAGTGGTGGCGAAAAGGAGTGAGTCCACGCTCTCGCGGATTATACCGGCTAGGCAGGCCACTCCTGCCGACACCGCCATGGTGACGCTGTCTTCGTCAAAGTTAGCGATGGCCCTCTCTGTGGAACTGCCCCACCCTGTGGTCTCTCGCCCCAGCCGATACCGTGGAATATGGACCCCGTAGGACTTTATGCCGACCATGTACTGCCCTCTCCCTGATTGCCTTCTACTATCCGCTAAATCAGTCACAATCGTAGCGGTGGGTAGTCGGAGTGTCAACGCGAACCTGTTTGCGTCACTCTCTAGCGCTTCTTTAAGGACGCTTTGCCCGTCCTACCCCATGCTAAAATAGAAATACGCTCCCTAGGTATGCCGGAGGCGCCGTGCGCAAGCTGGAAATCGCAGTTATGTCGCTGGGCCTGATAGCTGTGGTGGCATTGCTGGTTACCCTTGTAAGTTGGATCGTTCAGGACTCCCTCGATGGCGACACATCCGTTGCTGCCTCCGATGACGGGCTGCCTACCGGCTTCGGCAAGGTATCCGAAGTGTGGGACATACTCCAGCGAAGGCATATCGACCGGGACGAACTGGGCGTGGAAAGCATGGAGGAGGGGGCGATAAAGGGCATGCTGCAAGCCTTGGATGACCCACATGCCACCTATCTCAATCCCGACCAGTTCTCCATCGCGCAAGATGATTTTTCGGGCCAGTTTTCCGGCATAGGAGCTGAGGTGTCCACCCGGAACGGACGCATCATGATTCACGCTCCCATGCCGGACACTCCCGCTGAGGAAGCCGGCCTTCGCCCAGGGGACATCATCCTCTCCATCGACGGTCAGAGCACCGACGGTTTGTCCCTTGGAGAAGCAGTGGCACTCGTAAGGGGTGAAGCCGGCACCTCCGTCGAGTTGCTAATATTGCACCAAGACGGCGGTGAGCCCGTGAACATCACTATCGTTCGCGACGACATACGGATACGGAGCGTCAAGTTCCGCAGCTTGGTCGGAGGAATCGGTCACCTGCGAATCTCGTCCTTCACCAACAACACCGAGGACGAGGTGGAACAAGCCATCGATCTTTTCAACCGCCGAAACAGCAAAGGACTGGTGGTGGATGTGAGGAACAACCCCGGCGGCCTGCTCAACGCAACTGTGGACGTTGTGGACCAGTTCATTGATGGGGGACTTGTCCTCTACCAATTGGACAGCGCAGGTCAGCGGATAGAGTTCCACGCAAACTCCGGCGGGATTGCCAGCAACATACCCATGGTGCTCCTGATGAACGAGTTCAGCGGCAGCGGCAGCGAGGTATTCATCGGGGCCATCAAGGACCATGACAGGGCTTCCACCCTTGGGGAGACCAGCTTTGGCAAGGGCAGCGTCAGTTCCTTTTTCCAGTTCAATGACGGCTCCGGCGTATATTTCACCATCGCCCGCTGGTACACCCCCAGTGGTGTGCTGATCGAAGGAGAGGGCATCGACCCCGATTTCGTGGTCGATATACCTGAAGGGAGCAGGGGAGACCCTCAACTGGAGGCGGCTATCGATATGCTGAACGACATGATTGGAGCGTCGTAACCATGGCAGGCCGCTCCAAGTCCGGCAACGTCAAGTCGGATGGGGGAAAGACCATTGCAACCAACCGCAAGGCCCGTTTCGACTACCATATCCTCGACTCTCTAGAAGCCGGCATGGTGCTGACCGGTACGGAAATCAAGTCTCTGCGGGCTGGCCGGGCTAATATCGCCGACGCCTACGCCAGGCCTCAAGACGGCGAACTGTGGCTCCACAACGCCCACATCGCTCCCTATCCTCAAGGCGGCATCTACAACCACGAACCCCTGCGCCCGCGCAAGCTTCTGGTGCATAAAGACCAACTCGCCTATCTCACGTCGGAAGCAGGCGAGAAGGGACTCACCATCGTTCCCCTAAGGATGTACCTGAAGGGGCACTATGCCAAGGTGGAAGTGGGGTTGGCCAAGGGCAAGAGGCAATACGACAAGCGCCGCACCCTTATTGACCGCGAGAAGGACCAAGAGGCACGCCGGGCGGTGCGCCAGGCATCGCGCTAGGCGCGTTATGTGAAGCTGCCAGCCCTTCCCGTTTCATTCGGAGTAGCCCGACCGTCATCCGGTATGCGATAATGACAGTTGTCTGGGGACGCGCGGGTTCGACAGGGGAGCGCACTGGACGATTGCAGGCCGAGCCGCTGTTAACTCGTTAAACTGGCAGCAAAAAAGTAACTGGCGAACGTGAATTCGCACTAGCTGCCTAAACTGGCAGCTACGTCCGCCCTCGCTAACCCTGGAGGCGGGGTAACGGGCGCCATAAGTCCGGGGCGCTTCTGCCTCTCAGCCGGTGGGTGGCAGACTAAGAAACATCGGCTGGCCCGCTCGCATTCTGTCGGCGGAAGGCGGGTAGGGCGAGACCAAAGCGCCGGATAAGCCTGTAGTACATCCACCCAGGGTGTCCTTTGGACGGGGAGTTCGACCCTCCCCCGTCTCCACCAACCACCCCTTCTCCGCTTTGCATCGGAGCGGCCACTTCAGCCTGCACCAACTCCCCGTATACCTCCTCCACTTCCCCGATCACGGAAGGCATCTCGTGACATCGTACCCGGGCTAGGCTCTCCTCACCCATAACCTCCCAGCGGTCCCGCTGCTCCAGCATCACGAGCATCTTTCGCGCAAGATCCTCCGGGTTCACATCAAACAGATAGCCGTTCTTGCCGTCCTCCACCAATTCCGGTAGGGCCACGGCGTTGGCTGCTAGGACCGGAAGACCCGTGGCCATCGCTTCCATCACAGCCAATCCCTGCAACTCCGCCGCTCCGGGTCCGATGTAAACGTCCGCAAGGTTGTATAGTCCACCCAAGTCCTCGTCCGGAACGTAGCCCGTGAAAATCACCTTACCTTCCGCACCGAGGCGCTTAGAAAGCTCCCAGAACTCACCTTGGTCCTTGCCTTTGCCCACAATGACTGTCTGCAGGTCCCTAGAGGCTGCCACTGCCATCGTGGCGCGGATTGCCACGTCTGCCTTCTTGTCCCTTTCAAGCCTGCCCACCACTATGAATGTGGGAACGCCTTGGCGGATTCCATATTTGTCGTACAGGTCATCGGGAGGCGGTGACTGCGAATGGCGACGCAGGTCGATCCCGTTGGATATGACTCGTGCCGGCACAGCCAGACCGGCATTCAACAGAAGGTCCAGACCTGCTTGTGAAGGCGTTATCACGCGGTCCAAGCGGTTGTAGACCTTGGTGCACTCCTTCCACATCATGGAAGCGCTCATGGGCCGTAGTGGCTTCGGTATGTAGGAGAGCACATTCTCGGGCATGAAGTGGTTGGTTCCCACGATGGGCACGCCCAGCTTGCGGCTCAGCTTGATGCATCCCTTACCCAATATGAAATGGTTCTGGATGTGCACGATATCCGGCTCGAAATCACGGAAGATGCGCTCGAGTTTGGCCCCGATCCTAGCCACTGAGACCACACGAAAGTCCGGGTGGATAGGCTTGGTGGTGAAGGACTTGACCCTGTGCACCTTTACATCGGGACAAACGGGGTCATCGTGCACCTCGTCCCGGTACGCCATGCTTGGGGCGACGACAGCCACGCTATGGCCCTTCTCCGCAAGGCCCTTTGCCAGCCTCTGGGTCGTAACGGCTGCCCCGTTCAATTGGGGTGGGTAGGTATCGTTGGCCAGCAATACCTTCAAGGCTGTTCCCCCTGCATTCCGGCTGGGCCATCTTAGGCCGTTTCGTTGCTCTCCGCATATCTGGGATCAAGTTCGTCTTCCTTCACGGACTGTTGCATCTTTCGTGTGTACCGGCGGGCGACCCGGCTGTAGGCAAAAGAAACCACGACGAACATTACGAGTATAAGGGCCAGCCACAGAGGCCCATAACCAAAGGCCCCACTCAACAATCCGTAACCTTCTCCAGAATAGTAGCCCAAGATAGTGAACACAGCAGAAGTGAGTGCCACTACGGCTATGTCCCACCATATAAAGCGCCGGATGGAGACACCCAGTGCTCCCATTACCGCCAAGCCGGGCGGGCTTATCAGCGGAATGGTCTTGATGAACAGCAACCATTTGGCCATGTTGCTCTCAATCAGGACAGAGGCCCGTTCTCGCCGGTTGGGGGGAATGCCAATCCGCGCTCCGAACTTGTCCAACATCCACTGTCCAGCCCAGATGCCCAGCAGATAGTACAGAACGTCGGGAAGGAAGTTGGCAAAGAACGCCAATCCGAAGACGATGAAGACGTTGAAATGACCTTGTGAAGCCCCGAGGGCTGCCGTAGCATTGACTGCCGGCCCCTCCACCAGCATCGCCAAGAACATCACCAAGTAACCATACTTGATGAGCCAGTCCAGGACCTCCGTCTCAATCAAGCGGGGCGGCCCTGCATGGGAGTACCGTGAAATCGCAGAGACACAGCCTTTATGTCAATGACCATCGCCGGGACTTGACGACATTGTACATTAAGTTGACACCCCAAAGACCCACTAATAGACTGACGCCGACGAGCTTTCCACAGCTTAGATTGGACCGAGAGGAGAACTGATGAAGGACGGAATGAGGTTCGTCGATTGCGACATGCACATCATGGAGCCGCCGGACCTGTTCGATAGGTACCTAGACCCCAAGTTCAAAGACCGTGTGGTACTGCCCCGGAATGCCAACGGCAGGCCCAAGCGGGGCAACATCATAATCGACGGGTTGGCAGTCACGGCAGACCCCGAGATGCAGCAATACCGCAAGCGCTCCGCCCCAGCCGCGAGCAACTACGGCAGTCATTCGGGCCTCTCCTCCGTGGCCCTCTCCGGTTCTCGTATTGCCGACTCTGGAAGGCTCGACTTTGCCATCAATCGTGACTACGACGCCGAAGCGCAGGTCATGGCATTCGACATGGAGGGCATCGACATCGCCGTCCTTTTCCCCACTACCGGCTTGGGCTTGGTGGCCCGGGACAACATGGACCCCGAACTCTCCCTCGGCCTGTGCCAAGCCTACAACAACTGGATCTCCGACTTTTGCCAGTACAGCCCCGAGCAGTTGAAGTTCGCAGCCATGCTGCCTCCCCAAGACGTGAACCTTGCTTGCCAGGAGTTGGCCCGAGCCGTTAAAGACTTGGGCGCCGTTGGCTCCTTCATGCGCCCCAATCTGTGCAACGGGCGCTACTGGCACTCCAACCAGTGGGACCCCCTCTACTCCCTGCACGAAGAACTGGACGTGGCTTGGGGATTCCACGAGGGCACGGGTGCTTGGTATTCCCACATGAACACCATCTATGGAGAGAACCGCTTCTACCGCCACGTGGCCAGCCACTGGATCGAGATGCAGCAGGCCTTGGTGGCCATGATCATCGGCGGCGTCTTCGAGTTCCATCCCAACCTGCGAGTAGGCTTCCTAGAAGCCCAGAACTCCTGGGTGCCTGGACTGCTCACCCGCATTGAGTGGGACTATCCCCAGTACCATGCCTCCCACGCTCCCTACCTGTCCCTGACTCCCAAGGAGTACTTCCGCCGCAACTGCTGGGCAGCAGTGGAAGGCAGCGAGCCAGAGATCGAGGCAACGGCATCCCTCATAGGCGCAGACCGCATGTGCATCTCCACCGACTACCCTCACTTCGACTCCAACTTCCCCAACGTGACCAGCAATTTGGTAAGCGTCACGTCCCGGGAAACGGCGGAGCAAATCCTGTTCGGGGGCGCCTCACTATGGGGCTTCACCGATGAGAACTTCCAGAAGGCCGAGGCAGCGGCGGCCGAACACCGCAAGGAAGCAGTCGCAGCCGACGACTAGGAATCGGATTCCCAAGGGGGACCACGAAGGGTTGCCCCTAGCGTGACAGCGCAAGGCTCGTAGGGGCGCCCCTCGTGGGCGCCCTTCACGTTTCGAGCAACTGAGAGGTGAAGCGCCATGGCAATCGATTTCAGGGGGTTGGTGGACTCGGAACAGGGCTTGATGAGCAGGCGCATCTTCATCGAGGACGAGATTTACCAGCAGGAACTGGAGCGAATCTTCGCCCGCTGCTGGCTCTTCCTCTGCCATGAGAGCCAGATACCCTATCCCGGCGATTTCTTCTCCACTTACATGGCCGAGGACCCGGTCCTAGTAACTCGCGACGCCAACGGCAAGATTGGGGCCTTCCTTAACGTGTGCCGTCACCGTGGCAACCGCGTTTGTCGCGCCGACACCGGTAACGCCTCCGCTTTCGTATGCGCCTACCACGGCTGGACATATGGCAGTGATGGCAAGCTAATCGCCGTTCCCAGCCTCAAGGAGGCCTACTACGACGAACTGGATACGTCCAAGTGGGGACTCATGCCGGTAGCACAACTGGAAAGCTATAAGGGCTTGGTCTTCGCCACCTTCGACGCTTCAGCTCCTCCTCTCAAGGAATACCTCGGAGAGATGACTTGGTACCTCGACTGCTTCTTCGACCGCCGCGAAGGCGGCGTCGAAGTGTTCCGCGGCATGCACAAGTCCGTCGTACCCTGCAACTGGAAGCTGCCTGCCGAGAACTTTGGCGGCGACAACTATCACGTCCCTTGGACTCATCTTTCCGCCCTGCGTGCTGGCTATACGTCCACGGCACGGCGCAAAGAGTCCCAGGGCGGCGCATTTACGGGGCGTATGGTGGCCTCAGGCACAGGCCATTCCATCATTTGCCGGGGCCCCGAGGCCCTTCACGAGAGCGTCATTCCCGAAATCCAAGCCTATGAAGACGAAGTGCGCGCCGAGATCAGGGAGCGTCTGGGGCCACGTTTGGACATGGTGCAGCCCATCGTAGGCACCATCTTCCCCAACCTGAGCTTCATACGCGCCAGTACGACCCAGGAGTTCCGTGTCTGGCACCCAAGGGGACCTGCCAAGATGGAAGTCTGGTCCTGCAGCTTCGGCGATAAACATGCCCCGGACCACGTCAAGGCCATCTTCCGCCGCACTGCTCAGCAGACCTTCGGGCCTGCTGGCACTTTCGAGCAGGACGATATGGACAACTGGCAAGAATCTACCTTCACTGCCAGAGGGCCGATGTCCAGGCGCGTCCCCATCAATAACCAGATGGGCCTAGGACGCGAAGAATTCAACGAAGACCTCATGGCTTGGGCCAACGATATCCCCGCCAGCGAGCACACTCACCGTGCTTTCTACCGTCACTGGGCCAAAGTTATGTCCGCCGACAGCTGGGACGATATAGGGAGGCCGTGATAGAAACGCGTGAGACGCCCCCGCCTTCCCAGCCCAACCCGCCTTCCCCGCCAGGCGGGGCCTCCCGCGTCGTCGTCGACGGCAACAACGTCATGGGCTCCAGGCCCGACGGATGGTGGCGCAACCGCGGGCGGGCGATGCAGCGCCTAATCGACGGTCTCCATGCTCACGCTACCCATGTCGGCGGCCGGTGGACCGTCGTGTTCGACGGTCAGCCCCGGGCCGGACTATCCACTCCAAGACTCGGCTTGCGGGTGGACTATGGAGGCAACAGTGCAGACGACCGCATAGTCGAAATAGTATCCAGAGCAGGCCGGACCGAGCACGTCCTCGTCTACACTTCCGACCGTGGCCTCCGGTCCCGCGTCCTGGCCTTGGGTGCGCGGGTCGAAGGTGCCGCCGCCCTGCTCCAAGCCCTTGCCTCCGAATGACGAGTCTTCCCGTTCCCCGCTCACATAGTTCCCAATAACTTGAGGAGAAGCGCGATGACCAAAGCACTGGAAGGCATCCGAGTTATAGACCTGACTCAGTTCGAAGCAGGCACCTCGTGCACCGAGGTACTGGCTTGGATGGGAGCAGACGTCATCAAGGTCGAGGAGCCCAACCGCGGCGACCCCGGCCGCGGCCTCTGGTCCCAAGACGGCGACATCGACAGCTACTACTTCATCCTCCTCAACCTGAATAAGCGCAGCGTCACCCTCGACCTCAAGAGCGAAACGGGCAAGTCCATGTTCCTCGAAATGGTGCGCCAAGGTGACATCGTAGCCGAGAACATGGCCCCCGGAGCCATGGAGCGCCTAGGTCTCGGCTACGACGTTCTCAAGCAAGTCAACCCCCGCATCATCATGGCCCGCATCAAGGGCTTCGGCACCTACGGCCCATACAGCGATTACAAGTCTTTCGACATGATTGCCCAAGCCACTGGCGGTGCCATGACCACCACCGGCTACGCCGACAGCGTCCCCCTCAAACCCGGTCCAACCATCGGCGACACCGGCACCGGAGTCCACGCAGCCATCGGCATTATGGCCGCCCTGTGGCAGCGGGAACACACCGGCGAGGGCCAAGTCGTCGAGGTATCAATGCAGGACGCCGTGATGAACTACTGCCGCGTCCGCATGGTCGACTACTACCGCACTGGCGAAGTCCCTCCCCGCACCGGAAATCCTCGCAACAGCGTCCCCGGAGGCATCTACAAGTGCCACCCAGGCGGCCCCGACGATTACTGCTACATCTTCGCCCAGCCGGTCCGTTCCCATATGTGGGACGGCGTACTCAGCGTCATCGGCCGTGAAGACCTGATTGGCCACCCAGACTACTCAGACCCCAACTGGCGCTTGGAACACGCCGACGAAGTCAACGGAATGCTCGAAGAGTGGACCTCGCAGCGCAGCAAGCATGAGGTCATGCGTCTGATGGGCGAGGCGGGCGTTCCTGCAGGCGCCACACTGAACGCCGCCGACCTGCACGTCGACCCCCAACTGCTGGCCCGCGAGATGATCACCGAGATAGATCACCAGCAGCGCGGCAAACTGACGCTCCCTGGCTGCCCCATCAAGCTGGACGACTCCCCAGTGGAAGTCACCACCTCACCCCTCTTGGGTGAGCACAATGCCGAGGTCTATGGGGAGATATTCGGCTACGGTCCGGAGGAAATCGCCCGCCTCAAAGAAGAGCGGATAATCTAGCCGCCTGCATAGGCCCTGTTAAGGTTGGAATACCGGTCAGGGTCCAGATCTTTGCCCCTCAAGGCAGGATGGTCCGGCCCATAACGATGCGTCCGGAACACGCGATTTGCGTACCCGTCAGGCTCATTGCGAAAGAAGGGACTCACATACTCCCATACCACCTGCCCCCTCGGCGTCACCTCAAACAGCCGTCCCTCGTACCCCTCGCAGATCAGCGTATTGCCGTTCGGCAGCCTCTCGCAGCCCCCGGTGAAATGCGTGAAGAAAGATGACTGCGGATCAGCACGGTACTCCCAAGCAATGGCATTTGTGTTGGGGTCCACCTCTACGGCTCGCGAGAAACTGAGCCCCCGCCTGTGGCACCCGTTGTCTAGCAGAAGCACATTTCCGTTGCCCAACGGCCTCGGGTTATGTTGATGAGATATCTCACCCTTTCCCCACTTCCAGAGAAAGGGCCCTCCTCCGCTGGGCACCTTCGCCACCGTATCCAGAATACGAAAACTGATGAGGAAGCTGCCATCCTCCAACGCGGTAAGGTCATTGGCTCCACCACGGGCATCGCGGGGCTCCAGCGGGCATATCATGTCTTCCTGGTCATCCAGATGGTCTATCGAATGCCATTCCCAAGCCGTCGAGCCGTCGGGACCCACCTCGCGAACCAAGTCACCCAGCATCCTCTGCTGTCCATCCCCTGAACTGAATCCGCCCCGCGCACCTTGACCTTGACCCTCAGCAAGCTGCTCCCAGAAGAGCATCACCGTATTCCCATTGGGTAGTCTGCTGAAGCGCTTGACCGTGGGGTCAACGTACTCCCACACCACCTCGCCGTCCCAGTCAAGCTCCTGCACCCGGTCCGATGCCGGCGCTCCCGGGAACCCGCCCGATCCTGGTACTGGAGGAGTCCGCAGCAGCAGGTTCCCCGTCGGCAGCAGATAAGCCTGCGCTACCCCCATGGGACAACGCCACCTGTGGACGAACCGGCCTTCCATGTCGACAAGGTACGTGTAATCGCCAGCATTGGGAGCCAACAACGTATAACCGGCAAACGCGCGGTTGGGCTCGTGCAGGGTTACCCCAGTAGGTCGGCGGGCCCATCCCATGGCGAGCCTCCTCAGGTACACGTTATGTGGAGTCGGCAAACCTCAGAGCGGGAGTTTGAGTATTCGACTCCGCGCCAAGGGTGTCAGGACGCTTTCAGCGATAGCACAGCAAAGCCTACCACTGAACGAACATAGGCATCACGACATGAACATAGTCGTCGGTTGCAATGGGCTTGAAGACGCCCGGGCTCGACGGCGACGTGGCCTCTAAGGCCACCTTGCCTCGCTCCAGCACACCGAGGACGGCCAGTAGATAGCGATCGCTAAAGGCTATCTTGGCCTCCTCCCCCTCTATCTCCGTGTCTATCTCGTCCGTGTGCTCGCCCACCTCTTCCGCCCGGGCAGAGATGACAATCTTGCCTTGCCCGCCTTCACTGCCGGGGACCATCTGCAGACGGACTATGCCACTGCCATCCCTAGCAAAGATCGATGCAGTCCGGGCGGCTCGCTGGAACTCCTGCAAATCGAAGACTGCTCGCGTCTGGAAACTCTGGGGTATTAGCTGTCCATAGTTCGGGAAAGCGCCTTGAATTAGTTGGGACACCACCTCAATGCTCTTCAACTGGAACAGCGCCTGTCCCTTCGCCGAAGACATCATTATCTCCACAGGCTCGTCCTGGTCGCCTAGGAACCTGTTGATTTCGTTCAATGTCCTAGCAGGAATGATGACGCTGGCCGCCTCTGCCACCGGCTCTACCAGTCTCTCCTTGTGCACTGCCAAGCGGAAGCCGTCAGCTGCCGCCATGGTGAACTCATCGCCCTCCATTTCCAACTTCACTCCGGTGAGCACCGGGCGGGACTCCTCAGTAGCGGCGGCAAAGGCCACTTGAGCAATGGCGGTGCGCAGCTTGCGAACGTCCAGCTTTGCTGTCAGGCCCTCTTCCACCGTCGGTATCGGGGGGAATTCCTCGGCATCCGTGCCATTTATAGTGGCCTCGGACCGGGCGCACGTGAGCTGGACTGCCTTCGGCCTCTGGGTCACGTTTAGATCGATGCGCTCCGCCGGAAGGGAGTCGACGAAGTCGCTCAAGAGTCTTGCAGGCACCGTTATCGCGCCTTCCTCTTCCACCATGGCTCCCACCCAAGTGGTAATGCCGATCTCCAAATTGGTGGCCGAGAGCTTGAGCATGGAACGGTCAGTAGAAAGAAGGACGTTCTGTGTAATGGGGAGGGTGCTCCTCGTAGCTACGGCACGGCCCACTATTCCCAGCCCACGCTTCAGGTTCTCTTGCAACACCGACAGCCTCATGGCGCCCCCTCCCGGAAAGTGGGCTGTAGTATATGAGTGGGCCCCTATAGCGTCAACGGAAACGACGGGCCATCTCAAGCCCGTCGTTTCATCCGTCAACCTACCGGGTCAGCGCAGTCGTCAGGGTGTTGCAGTAAAGGTCCCGAACATGGTTATGTTATGTGCGGGGAAGGTGCAAACGAACTGGTAGGTGCCTGCCGGAGGTACAGTGAAAGTCACTTTTCCAGTCTCTTTCCCAGCAAGCAGGCCCGTTTGGGCTACGACCCGCTCATCACCTGGGACCACATAGTCGGTTTCTTCACCGGATTCAATCCCGTCCGCCGTCACAGCGTCCTTCGTCCCGTTCTGCACTAGCACCCAGTTATGTGGCTGGGCCTTGGAGACATTGCGGAACTGGACCGTGACTTCCTGGCCAGCCGGGGCAGACATTTCGATTATGTCATATTCCAAGTCTTCGCCCTTCACCGATACATCAAGAAGCAGGCCTTCGCTTGAGGCTTCGGCCTGGGAGTCATCGGAAGGGGAGCCATCGGAGGCGGGGGTGGGAGTGGACTCTGAGGGGTCGGAGTCGCCGCCGCAAGCGGCCATGGTCATCAGGGCAACGATCAGCAGGGATACGAATAAGGTTGCCACCTTAAGCAAAACACTCTCCTAGCGGGCATAGACGTTGCATCTACTATAAACCCACTGGAGAGTGCCCACAAACATCCCGCTATCGCCGGTCGCCTCCCGCGCTACCGGACAGGACCAGCGACAGCGGGTCCTCGTTACTCGCGGTACATCAACTCGCGCGCTTCACCTCTAGAGTCTCACCCGGCGCCAGTGCCACGCGGCGGACATTGATGCCCAACTTGAGGATCCAGTACCCCAAGGTCGCCTTGCTTACACCCAGTTCCGATGCAGTCGCCGAGAGGCCCAACTCGTTGACCTTCTCGGGAACAAGGTACTCCAACTGCCTCTGGTACCTCTCCTCCACATCCCGCATCAGTCGCGTCTTACGAGCCACTTCTATACCTCCTCTGTTCCTTGCGCTTACATTATCAGGTCGTTCTAAAGGGTGTCAACGAGTTCTGTGTCGTTTTTTAGATATTTTTGGAACAGTGCCTAACGTTTCCTCGTTTCTCGGTATTTTCTTAAATTCATTAAGTGATAGTAAAGAACAATCTCTTCAAAGCATCGCCTGCTAGTGTAGAACAGGGCATGTAACATCGCATATTAACGGTGGGCGCAAAGTTCGGGCATTATCCGAGGAGATGGATGCTCAGCTCCGTGAGAGCCGTCACTACACCCCCGGCAATGACGGCGCCGAGGGCGATACACAGCAGGGCCGGCCGAAATGGTATCTCAAAGACCCAAGCCGCCAGCGACCCGGACCAGACGCCTGTGAAGGGTAACGGCACGGCCACCAGCAAAATCAGGGCGGCATTCCGGTGGCGACTGAACCGCTCCCCCTGCAGGTGCTTGAGTCTTTCGCTGCGCCACAACAGCAGCCGGCCAACAGGGTTGGGAAAGGAAGTCAGGTAACCGCCTGCGCGAGGTAACACCACCAGCCAGAAGAGCGCAGGGACTAAGTTCCCGGCCACCGCCACGGGTAGCACCCGGTACCAAGGCAGGTCATAGGTCTCGATCCCCAGGGGGATGCTTGCCCGCAACTCGCCTATGGGAGTCATACTTACAAGGAAGGTGATCAAGTAGTCCATTTACCGTGCATCCCGTGGCCCTGGGCCTTGGCGCCATCTGGGAGACTACACCATATCCACACCGGTTTCATGGCGGGACCTCCAACACCTGATGCACCCGCGACAGCTTCCTGTTAACCGCCCACACCCTCACTCCATGGTAGACTAACCTCCTTGCTGCATTCGCAGCATGTAAGACCGGTATAGGTGAGCGACTGTGCAACTCGGTAAGGTACCCCACCATCTGTTGAGCGAACTCCTCTCCTCCATAGGCCAATCCGACCAAAGTGTACTGGTCGGGCCTCAAGTCGGAGTGGATGCTGCGGTCCTCGACCTGGATGGGCAGTTACTCGTGGCCTCCAGCGACCCGGTTACATTTTCCAGCGACTCCCCAGGGTGGTACGCTGTCCAGGTAAACGCCAACGACGTGGCTGCCATGGGTGCTGTCCCCCGGTGGTTCCTCTGCACTATCCTGCTCCCCGCCGGTACATTGCCCGAAACTGCAACGCATACCTTTAATCAAGTACTACACGCCTGCCAGGAGCTGCATGTAGCTTTGGTCGGCGGCCATACCGAGGTCACCCACGGCATCGAACACACGGTCGTATCCGGTTGCATGCTGGGGACAGTAGCTAGGGACAAACTCGTCACCGCGGGTAATGCACAGCCGGGCGATAGTGTACTGGTCACCAAGGGCATTGCCATCGAAGGCACCGCTTTGCTCGCCAGGGACTTCCCGGAGAAACTCAGTACCGCAGGAGTTACCCCTGCTACACTCCAAGGCGCATCGTCCCTGCTGGCCGACCCAGGTATCAGTGTAGTACGCGATTCCGCAAAGGTAATTGATGCAGCACGCGTGCACTGCATGCACGACGTTACTGAGGGAGGATTGGCTACCGCACTGCACGAGGTGGCCCAGGCCTCGGGCGTTGGTGTGGTAATCGAGCGTGGCTCGGTACCTGTGTTACCTCAGTGCGAGGAGATCTGCCACGCCATCGGGTGCGACCCACTGGGACTACTCGCCTCGGGCTGCCTCATCGTTACCATGCCGCCCGAGGATGTACCCGCGGCGTTATCCGCCTTGGAATCGGAAGGAATAGACGCCTACGAAATTGGTCAGATAACCGAGGTGGAGGAGGGGGCGATGATGATCGGGGGCAGTCACGAACTGGAGGAGTTGCCCACTTTCAGCCGCGACGAATTGGCACGCTTCATCGAGACGGAATCATCTACTACCCCGTAGGGCAGAACCCCGGCACTCCGGCCTAGTCTCGGTTCCCGCTTTAGGGTCCAGTCGCGAACCCTTTCACCCTTGAACAGACGGCGAGTCTGAACCAGCCCCAACCGCCCTCTCTAGTTATGTCGACAGCCCCAGCGGGGTGTCTCTCTATTTCTCGCAAACACAACAACTGACCATGAAGTCGCCTTGATCCCTGACTGCAACCTCCACGTTCATCGTCCATGCGCTTAGGCGCACTATCCCCAGAGTCGTGTCCCTCGTCAGAGCCTTGATAGAAGACTAGTTTGGCGGGTCAAGCGACATCGCAGCTCACTTGAAGCGTCGTGGTCATAGGCCCCGAAACCGGAATCCCTGACTCTCAGCACTAGCTCTCCGCTAACAACGTACGCAGCTGCGCCGGCGTTATGTTACCCCCTGAAACGATGATGGCCACCCGTTTCCCTTGCAAATGCTCAGCCAGCTTGATTGCCCCGGCCGTCGCTGCCGCACCTGCGCCCTCCGCAAGAGTATGCGCCTTGTCCAGCAGCACTCTGATTGCTTCATCAATCTCGTCATCACTCACAAGGATGAAGTCGTCCAGCATTTCCCACAGGATGGACTGCGTTAGCTCATAGGCAGTCGCCGTGGCCAACCCTTCCGCTCGGGTCCTCATAGGCGACTCCACGATTCGCCGCTCCTTCCAAGACATGTACCCCGCAGGCGCTTGGGCTGACTGGACTGCGATGACCTGCACCTCTGGCGCGATGGCGCTCCTCACGATGCACGCCCCCGATGCCCCGCTGCCACCACCAAGCGGCACCAATATGACATCCACCTCAGGGAAGTCCTCAATGATTTCCAAGCTGGTCGTAGCTACTCCTGCGATCAACCGCGGTTCGTTTGCAGGATGCACATACAGGTAGCCTTCTTCCCGCGCCAACCTCTCCGAATGTGCCCGCGCCTCGTCGAATTCACTCCCGTGAAACACGACCTCCGCCCCCAAATTGCGCATGGACTCAACCTTCAGGGGATTCGCCCCCTCTGGGAGACAAATCACCGCCCGTGCCCCAAACATGGAGCACGCATACGCGATGGACTGCCCATGGTTCCCGCTCGAAGCAGTTACCAACCCGCGCCCCCGCTCCTCGTCGCTTAACTGCGACAGCAGATTCATCCCACCCCTCACCTTGAACGCCCCCAAGGCATGATGGTTCTCATGCTTCAGACGCACCTCGAAGCCCAGCAGCTTGCTGAGAGCCGGATAGTGGTGCAGCGGGGTGCGCGGCACATGAGAAGCAATACGGCGACGCGCCGCCAGCACATCCTTGAAGGTCGGGGCAGGAGGAATATCCGCCATGTTATGTCGGCTCCTTGTCTAGGATACGGCTTCCCTCTTGTAAGCGTTGCAACTAGCAAGCGAAAAAGAACGGGGCCCCTGTTAATTCAGGGACCCCGCAATTGTACCCAAACCTTGAGCAGTTTGGAGTGAAGGCTAGTCGTCCAGCTTGGGGTGGACGGGAATGACACCCGGCAGGTACCACTCTTCCCAGCTCTGGTCCACCTTGTCCTGGAAGTACTTATGGTCCTCATCCGTGAAGTGGGCGAACCGGCCTTGGCGTTCCAGATACTCGCGCACCGGCCTGCGCTTCTTCATCCCCTTGGAAATGGCCCGCGAAGGACCATTGAGGATGAGCTCGCCGTCGATGATCTCATACAGCACCCAGAGTCCGGTCTCGATCGAGAGCATGCCCAACTCATGGGAGTACTTGGGGTCATAGTCCCAGCCCTTGGGACAGGGATCAATGCTGTGGACGAAGGTTGGCCCGCCAATGGTCAGGGCCCGCCTGATCTTGTTGGTCATGTCCAGCCCGTAAGAGCCACAGGAGGTTGCCACGTAACGGCAGTCCGGATGTCCCGCAGCCAGCATAGGAGCGGTGTTCTTCTTCCAGCGCCGGTTCATGATGTGCTTCGACTTGCCCGGCGGGCTGAAGGTGGAGTTGGCCCCCCACGGAGAACTGCCCGATACCTGGATGTCCGTGTTGGCATAGGACTCGTTGTCATACAGGAGGATCATCATGTTGTAGTCGGTCGTAAGCGCAGCCGAAAGAGCCGACAGCCCCATGTCCACTCCGCCACCGTCGCCACAGAACGCGATGACGTTGATGGGCTCGTCCTTGATCTTCCCCTTGCGCATCAGGGCGCGCAGACCGGCGGCAGTCCCAGTGGCAGCGGAACCCGAAGAGCCCAACTGCGTGTGCATCCATGGCACAACCCAAGGGGTGCTGTAATAGGTGGTGTTGGCCACATACATGCAGCCCGTGCTTCCCACCACGATGCTCCGGGGCCCCGCGGCCTTGATCATGAGGCGCATGGAGAGAGCCGACTCACACCCTTGGCACGTGCGGTGCCCCGAAGTGAACAACTCTTGGACGGGGATATTCTTTACCCCTTTGACTTGGGGCAGCTCAACCATTGTCGTCATCACTTACCTCCTTACGCCTATCCACTCGGTCTGCTGGTCCATTTTGCCACTGGCCAGCCCCTCTTGCACACGGTCGATCATCTCAACAACGTCGCCCTGGTGTATCTCCCGTCCGCCCAGTCCGCAGATGAAGGGGAACAGCATTGGCCTCTTCTCCAGCGGGTAGAGCGCCGACCGCACCTCGTTGAACAGCACTCCGCCGTTTCCAGGGGAGCCATAGGAGTAGTCCCTGTCGATTACCGCCACTGCCTGGAACCGGGACAAGGCCTCCCTGACCTCCTCCGTCGCGAACGGTCGGAACCATTTTAGACGGATGAAGCCCATTTTGATACCCCTGTCGCGGGCCCGCCGTACAGCCACCCGCAACGGCAGGGACATCGTCCCCAAGCCGATGAAGCATATCTCGGCATCGTCGGTCATGTATTCCTCAAACCAAGGAGACTCGGTGCCCCGGCCGAAGATTCGCCTGAACTCCTCATGCGTCTCCTGCACAACGCCCTTGGCCCGCTTCATCGCCTCATCCGTCTGCTTCCGCATCTCCATCAGCCAGTCCTCGTTCACCTGAGGGGCCACGGTGATCGGATTGTCCGGGTGCAGCACCAAGTTGCCCCGGTTGTACATCGGCAGGAACTCGTCCACCATGTGCTGAGGCGGCACCTTCACCAGCGACTGCGAGTGCGTCAGGAACGCCCCGTCGCAACTGATCGCGCAGGGCAGGAACACCCGTGAGTCCTCCGCAATCCGCCAAGCCATCATGCAGGTGTCGTACGCCTCCTGGGGCGTCGCCACCCAGTTCAGCAGCCAGCCCAGATCGCGCACTGCCAGCGCATCGTTATGTTCGGTGCCGAAAGCGCCCGGGTCGTCAAGAGCCCGGTTCCCCACCATCGCCACCACCGGCAAGCGCAGTCCAGCCGTCACCGTGATGGCCTCAAAGGCATAGAACCAGCCCACACCGCTGGAGCCCACGAAAGTGCGGGCACCCACCGAGCTTGCATGCTTCACGATCTCAAACTGCGAGTGCTCGCTTTCCGCCACGATGAACTCGCAATCGAACTCGCCTTCGGCGATGAGCTTCGACACATATTGCATCACCGTGTCATAGGGCCGTATCGGATAAGCGGTGATAGTATCGACGTCTGCCATGGAGCAGGCGATGGCGATGGCCTCGCTACCGCTGATCAGCTCTTCCCGTTCCTGTTGTTGGGTAGCCGGGCTAGTCGTCACTGGCCACCTCCTCCATCTCTGCAATGTCTTCGGCATACCCGCCGACATGGTGGAAGCCGTGGGTCCTTCTTTCGGCCTTGGCCTTCTCCACCAGACCAGTCATCCACTGGTTGTAGCCTTCCTTGTCCCTCTGCCAATGCTCCCACTGGCCTGAGTTGTCGTTGAACTCGGCCTCGTTCACCATGGTGACGCAGTCGGCCACCGGGCAGACGTCGTCGCACACGCCGCAACCGCAGCAGGCTTCCATGTTGGCGTCATACAGGCCGTCAGGCGTCACGTCAAAGCAGGAGTCAGGGCAGTGCAGCCAGCAGAGCGTGCACTTGATGCAGGTCTCGAAATTCACCACCGGGCGCATCGACCGCGTGCTGAACTTCTTGAACAACTGGTTCCGCTCCGGCTCATAACCCGCTCCGCCAAGCTGGTTGCGATGGGGATCGAAGTCGCCCACGGGTTCGGCCCCGCGGAACCCCGTTCCCTGGCCGTGCCCCTGCACCACCAAGGCCTCCTCCATCTCCGTCCAACCGGGCATCACGAAGCTGTAGGGGGTCTCGGGATTGCCTTGGCCCGGCTCCACCACGCGGGTCTCGGTCCGCTCGTAGGATTTCCTGGTCGACGCAATCTTCAGGTCGTCGCTCCACTGGTCCCGTATGGCGGCCTCCATCGACTCGATGCTCACCAGTTCCGGGCACACCTTGGCCAGTGCTCCCAGCACCCGCACATCGGTGTGGTCATCCTTGTACACCCACAAACCCGAGAAGCTGACGCTGCCCCGGATCACACCCAAGCTGTAGGGCTCGGAGCGCGCATGAATATCCTGGATCAAATCCGTGCGCCCTTGCTGCGAGGTCACCAAGAGGGTGCCCCCGGCCTTGGTGGGCTTGTTGATGGGCTGCAGACCATACCATGCCCAGGACTCAACGCCCTTGCAGAGCGTATCGTCCACCGCGATGGTTACGTCCACATCCTTGGGCTCGTACTGGGCCAGATGCTCTTCCAGTTCCAAATCATCATCGGCCACTACGGCGAACTGCTTCGCCGGGATGCCGTTACGCTCCGGCGAGTCCCCATAACGCCCGAATGCCGTGCCCACCTTGCCTTCCTTCTTGGCAGCGAACACGATGGTGCGGGTGATGCGCTGGGCCAAATTCTTCTGGAATATCCCCCGGTACACCACTTCCACGGCAACTCTTGCCATGCCATGCCTCCTGTGTACATTCTTGTGTCGTCCTTGTTTCCCTTGCCACATGCTTCCTTGGACTCCAGTTACGTCCCGGCCAGCACGTGGCCTCATTGGCTATTGTCTTCTCTATCGCTTACGGCCACTATGCAGCGCTCTCCACCTCCGTATTGCTGGTTTCGATGACCGAGATATGGTGCTCCATGGCCTCACGCGCTCCGGTGCAATCACCGGAACGCACCAGTTCCAGCATGTCCTGATGGGACGCAAGCGAGCGCTGCGCCCGCCCCGCCGTCTGCAACGACCGGTCGCGGGACTGGTGCAGCGTGTCCGCCACTGCCATCACTACTTTGATGAGCGCGGCGTTTTGGGTCGCCTTGGCCAGCGCGAAATGAAAAGCCGAGTCGCCGGAGACGCCGCTCTCGCCCCGGTCGATCTGCTCCCGCTGCTCGCCTAGGGCTGCCTCCAACTGGCAGATGTCCTCTTCAGTGGCCCGCTCTGCAGCCAGAGCCGCAATGCCCGGCTCCAGAATGCGGCGCATCTCAAACACATCCTGCACCGTCTGGTGCGAGTCGACCAAGCACGATGCAATAACCGAGGCCATGGCATCGAACTGGCCCGTGTTTATGAAAGTGCCTGCCCCGGGCCGGCTCGCCACCATGCCCTGCAACTCAAGGGCCCGCATGGCCTCTCGCAGAGAACTCCGGCTCACCTGCAACCGCTCCGCCATCTCCCTCTCGGGAGGCAAGCGGTCCCCATGCTTCAGGCTCCCGTCCCGCACGAGATCCCGGATTTGCTCCACGATATCCTCGGCAAGCCGTCGCCTCTTGATAACCTTCAGCTGCTCTTCCGTCGCCATCCACCCGCTTCATTCACAGGCCCAATGGCCTGTTGGTCTGACCAATTTAGCCACCCTTGCACACCTTGTCAAGAGGAAAGACTTGGTTGAGCAAATGCTGATGGAATGTCTGTCTGACATCCGCGTCGATGTATCGATGCATGATTCTGATGCCGCCACATCATAAAGCCGCCATCTCCCTACCGCTCTCGCCCGTCATTCCCGCACTCCCTTTCGTCGATCCTACGACGGCAGGAACCCACATGGCCCGGTCTATAGAGACAAGTCACTCCCGCACTCCCCTTCGTCGTTCCTGCGCAGGCAGGAACCCACATGGCCCGGTCTATCGGGACAAGTCACTCTCGCACTCCCCTTCGTCGTTCCTGCGCAGGCAGGAACCCACGTAACCCATACCCCTCAGCCCAAGCCACCCTCCCATCACCAACCAACCCACCTTCCGTCGTTCCCGCAGAAAAAGGCTGCCCGCCCACTCGCTACCTCTCCCCATGACATTTCCCCATTGACACCCCCTCCATCCCCCACTACCATTAGAACAACCAACAGAACACAACGAGAAACACCCCCTAAAAGGGTCGCCCCTATCTCTCGAAAGGACGCCCATGGAAACCCAAGCCCACCCGCCAAGCCCCCAACCCGTCGTTGCGGCGAAGGCCTCAATCCAGGATAGCCCCTGCCATCGCTCCCCGAAACAGGCTCTCCCGCTACCGAATGCGGCCAAAAACCCCTATCTGAACAGCTACGCAAATGAGGCCAGTAAGACCACCGCCAGCCACCAAGAAGAGGGCCCCCAGCTACGCCCACGCCCCCTCCCCGCCGCTCAAATCGCCCCGGATTGCCTCAAAAACCCCTCCTCCAGCTACGGCATCGGACCAGAAATCCGTATCTGAACAGCTACGCAAATGCGGCCAATGAGACCAGTACCAGCTACGAAAAAAGCATTTTCAGCTACGATTCTGGCCGCATCCCTAGCTGTAGACAGCCGCCAGCCCGACCCGAGACAACCCTCACCCAGCTACGGCATAAGACCACAAATCCCAAGCTGAACAGCTACGCAAATGCGGCCAGCAGGAGCAGCCCCCCAAAGGAAGAGGTCTGCAAAAAGAGAAGGCCCGCATTTCGGCAGGCCTCAGTTGACGCCCAATGGCCCGCAGCTTAGAATCGAAGTACGGCAAGCTACGGGGAAGCATCAGCAAAGTCCTGCCAAGAGCTTCAAAGGTAAGCGCAACTTCCCGCCTCGAGGTCGTAGCTGGGCCGTTCCTGTAGCCCCCCGCCCTAACCCCCGGTCGCCGGGGAGCTTCATGCCAGGAGGCCGTTATGCACCTGAGAGTTGTTTGGGGAAAGATTCGCCGAGGTCGCTGGGACGAGTACAAGCAGTGGTACATGGATAACGTGATCCCGGCCACCGAAAACGCCCCTGGCCTGCGTGGTCGCCGCCTCTCCCGCAGCGTCGATGACCCCGACGAGGGCATCTCCGTCACCTTCTGGAACACCGAGGCCGACATGCAGGCCTACGAGCACAGCGAGAAGCGCCAGGAAATCTCCCGCTCCGCCGAGCACCTCTATGCCGGCGAGTACTGGATTCGCCACTTCGAGGTCGAGTACTCCGACGATCGGTAGACTGCCTCAACCTGCATAGGCCCCATGAGGAGACCGCGCATTGCCCGATTCGCCCGAATCAGTAGTTCCCACGAATGTCGAGTTGGCGGAGAAGTCGGTCCGTATCATGTGGGACGACGGCCACCAGACTGTCTATCCCCACCGGTTTCTCCGCCTAGCCTGTCCCTGCGCCAGTTGCATCGACGAGATCACTCGCGAGCCACGACTGGACCCGGCCACGGTATCCGAAGACGTGCGGGTCGACGACTACATGCCCGTGGGCAGCTACGCCCTCCAGTTCCTCTTCACCGATGCCCACTACACCGGCATCTACACCTTCGAGTATCTACGAGAGATTTGCACCTGCCGCCAGTGCTGGGAAAGCCGCGCCTGAAGCCCCGTCCCCCCAGCCTGCCCCCGGACCCCCCTACGAGATCACCCCGTCCCGCTCTAGGGACTCGATGTCAGCATCCGAGCACCCTAGCAATTCCGCTAGCACCGCCCGTGTGTGCTGCCCTAGAGTCGGCGCAGCCTCGAACCTCTCCTCCTGCCCCAGCTTGATCGGGTTCCCCGGCATCTCATACCGCCCAACCACAGGATGGTCCGCTCCCACTACCATGTTCCGGTACAGCACCTGCTCGTCCCGCAAAGCCTGCCCCACATCATTGATGGGAGCGATTGGCACCTCGTCGCACAGCAACTCCATCCACTCATCTGCCGTCTTGGTTGCAAAGCCCCGCTGCAATACCTCTCGTAGTTCGGGCCAGTGGTTCCTTCTGGCTGGCATCGTCACAAACCGCTCGTCTTCCACCAACGCCTCCATGCCGGGCACATTAGCCGTCAGCTTCTCCGCCAACACCTCGTAGAATTTCTGCGTCGCACAGTGGACTTGCAGATAACGACCATCGCTACTCAAGAACGCCCCATTGGGCAAGTTCGCCGACTGCGTGGAACCTCCCCGCTGCGGAATCTTCCTCGCTCCCAAGTAGACCTCCGACAGGTGCCCCTGGAAGCTGACGTTCACATCCAGTAGACTCAGGTCCAGATAAAGACCTCGGCCGGTTCGCTCTCTAGCCCACAGAGCCGACAGCAGACCCACCGCCGCCCCATACCCACCGCCGATATCCACCACCGCAAAACCCATCACCGCCGGCGGACCATCCGGATCTCCGGTCACACTCATACCCCCGCTCAACGCCTGCGCTACAGAGTCGAATGCAGGACGTTGACTATATGGCCCATCCTGCCCAAAGCCCGATATTGACCCACAGATAATCGACGGGTTGTACTCCAGAAGAGCGCCGTGGTCCACACCGAGACGCTTGGTGACCCCAGGACGGAAGTTGTCCATCACCACATCCGACACTTCCACAAGCCGGTAGAAGAGTTCCCGCCCCTTGGCGCTTCGCAAGTCCAGCGTGATGCTCTTCTTGTTGCGGTTGAAGGTCATGAAGTAGAGGCTTTCACCCGCTGGGTAATTCGTTCCCATGCGGCGCGAGGTATCGCCCGTTCCGGGAATCTCTACCTTGATGACCTCAGCCCCCAAGTCTGCCAGCAAACGTGTCGCCATGGGTCCTGACAGGGCCTGTGTCAGGTCCAGGACGCGGATGCCCGCAAGAGGAGGCGTAGGTACATCCATCATTCGCCCGTCAGCCAAGCCAACTCCCGTACGTCCTCCATCTGCTCCAGCGAATGTACGGCTGCGATGATCTCCTCCTGCTTAGCGGGCGAAATCACAGGGCTGGTTATCAAGCGGAACTTGTCCTCCAACTGTTCCCACGAGAGGGGGTTCTCAGGCTCTCCCAGTGGGTACTGCACATCCGAGCGAAGCGTCCGACCGTCGGTCGTATCCACCTCCACCCATGCAGGCCACTGCCTGGGGTACACGGCATCCAAAGCAGGGTCGCGCACCGATTCCACCCGCGCCATCACACCTCGCACGTCATCACGGGCGATCACTTCGTCCGTGTACTCTTCCAGCGATGCCCGGCCACATACAGCAGCCACGGCAATCGCAAAAGGCACACTGAACTGGGCGTCCACTATGCTCACTGGGTTCCTCTTGTAGTCTGGAGGCTCAGACACAATAGCGAACCCCGCCGACAACATTCCCACTCGAACCGCGTCGATCTCTTCCGGTTGCACGTTGTGTTCGCTGCGGATCGCCAGCATGCAGTCGATGGGTCCCTGGTTATACCGACAGCAGGAGTGGGGCTTAATGGCAGCCCGTGTGATGTAAAACTGCTCACCCAGTGAATCAGTCAGCCGCGAGGATTCAGCCGTATCGGAATACCCCGCCAGCGTCCCATGGACGCCCTCCAGAATGGTGTCGGGGCCGACAAACCCCTGCCCAGCCAGCGTCGCCGCGATGATCCCGCTATGCGCTGCCCAACCCGGGTGCATTCGCTTGGTCCAAGCCCCACCGGCCAAGAATTCCAGCGACCCGGCCGCCTGGCTGCCGGCGATGCCTATGGCCGAGGTTGTCGCATCGGCATCCAGTCCCAGCAGACGGGAGGCCACCAATGCAGCCCCAAACGTGCCACACGTGCCCGTGGGGTGAAAACCACGGGCGTAATGGGACTGGGGGTCAAGGGCATAGCCCAGTCGTATCGTGAAGTCGTATCCCGCTACGATGGCCGCCAGCAAAGATGCACCACTCACCGTGGTCATGTGGGCACACCCAAAGGCCGCCGGGAACGTGGGCACTCCAGGATGAATTGATGCCTCGTTGTTCACGTCATCCATTTCCAAGCTATGCGCCGCCGTCCCATTTGCCAGTGCTGCATACTCTGGCGAGAAGAGTTGCGCCGTCCCTGCCACGGGAGCTATCCGAGCACTGTTTAGCCTGCCCAACGCATCAACCATCGTCCTTGCTGAAGGCGTGATGGAGCCGCGTATCGCCACCGCTAGGTAGTCCAAGCAAAAGTACTTGGCCAAGTCCACCACTTCAGGCGAAAGCTGCTCGTAGTCTAGCTCCGAGTAAAATCGGGCCAGCCTGCGGGTGAGTCCGTCTTGAGAAGCCACCGTTCCCTCCTGCAATCGAGGTAGGCATGAAGGCGCCAGTCATCCAAGAGCGCTCTTCAGGGCCCATTCTATGCAGCGCTTCTGATACGGGCAAGGTTGCCCAGCACCATCCCGCTCGCTACACTGTCAAGGTTCAACTCATCGATGACGGTCAGTGGAGGCCCTCTTGAAATTTGGCACCTTCATGCTGCTGCAATCGCCCGACATGTTGCCGTCCAAAGAAGTGTACGCCCGGGCTGTGGAGCAGGCAGAAGCGGCAGAGGACCTAGGCTTCGATTCTGTCTGGCTGGCAGAGCACCACTTCTCCTCCTACGGCTACTGCCCTTATCCTCTGCTACTCGCAGTGAAAATCGGCGAACGCACCAAGCGCGTCCGAGTAGGCACTGCGGTTGTGGTGTTGCCCCTGCATCATCCCCTCCAACTCGCGGAGGAGATCGCCATGGCCGACGTCCTTACTGACGGCCGCTTGGACATCGGCATAGGCCGCGGCTACCAGCCCTATGAGTTCGAGCGAGTGGGCTTGGACATCTCCAACAACACCGAAATGTATGACGAGTCAGTGGAGGTCCTTGAAAAAGCACTACGGGGCGAGTCCTTCACCTACGAAGGCCGGTTTTACAACTTCCCGGAGACCACCATATTCCCCGTCCCCATCCAGCAACCCCGCCCTCCCTTCTGGGTTGCCAGCCAGCAACCCTCCAGCATTGAGGACTCCGTTCGCCGTGGCTTCAACGTGATCACCGGGGGGTCGGGCACCACAGCCTCAATGGTGGCTGAGTTTCGAACTCTCTTCGACCAAGTAGTGGAGAAGTACGAAATGTCGCGCCCACCCACTTTCGGTGTTCAGCGGCAAGTCTACGTCACCGAGACCGACGAAGAAGCCCGCAAGGAAGTGCATCAGAGCGTTTGGCACACACGAGTTGCGCGTCATCTGCGGGCTGGCACAGGCCGCGTTGAACGAGGCCGGGCCATCGCAGACCCTATAGCAGGAGAACCCACTGAAGACGAAACGTGGGAAACTGGCGTGATTTTCGGCTCACCCGAGACCTGCCTCCGCAAATTGCTGGACTATCGTGATATCGCGGGCGTGGAGCACTTCAACTGCAGCTTCTGGGTCGGCAGCATGTCGCAGCAGCAGGTCCTCTCATCCATGGAACTTTTCGCAAAACACGTCATGCCCCACCTCCAAGATAACGGGCAAGACACAGCGTAATAGCATTAGACTGGCACCAAAGGGTCGCTGGGCTGTCCCAATCAAAGCTTCAGAGGATGTGATGCTGGCTGGCGCTTTGGACCACGACAGCATAATGGAGTTGTTGCGGGGTACGCCTCCCCTGGTAGAAGGCTACTCGCACTTATCCCAACAACTCCAGCCTAACGGCTTTGACCTGACGCTTAAGTCCCTCGCCCTGTATACCACTCCCGGATACCTGGGTCGTTTGCCCCATCAGCGGGTTGTGGCCAGCATCTCAGAGATATCCGGGGACGCCGACGGCCAGATTCACCTCGGTCCAGGCCCATATCTGGTGACCTTCAATGAGGTGGTGAACCTGCCTAACCACATCATGGCCCTCGGTCTTCCTCGCTCCAGCCTTCTCCGCTCTGGCGTCACAGTGAACACTGCCGTCTGGGACGCGGGATACAATGGGCGTTCTCAAGCAATGATCATGGTGGCCAACCCACACGGGTTTCGCTTGGAATTGGGGGCACGCATCATGCAACTGGTGTTCCTCCCACTGGCCAATCCCGTCAGAGAGGGATATCAAGGAACCTACCAAGGCGAGAACCTGCCAACCCCCGATAGTGCATAGCATAGAGATTTGTCCTCGAGGAGCAGACCGTGGCGGAATCATTCTCGGAGCAGCTACGGCAAGAGGCCGGACCCATATGGGAGGATATCTTCGAGAACCCGTTCCTCAAGGCGGTGTCCGACGCATCCCTCCCCTTGGAGAACTTCTGCTACTACCTCACCCAAGATTACCTCTACCTCGAAGGATTTGCCCGCGCTGTAGCTCTTGCCCTAGCCAAGGCCCCTGATGCCGACACTCTTGAGTCCCTGGCCCACCGAGTTCTCACCCCAGTGGAGAGACCCCTTCATCACCGCCTGATGGAAGCGGCTGGGCTGACCATGGAGGAACTCCGAACTGCTAGTCCATCCCCGACCAATCTGGCATACATCAACCACATGGTCCGGACCGCTTCGGAGGAAGGCTTGGGGGCCACCGCAGCTGCCCTTCTCCCCTGCCCATGGACCTATCACCTTCTAGGAGAGAGAGTCGGGTCCACGGAGCACCCGGTGTACAATCTGTGGACTTCCTTCTACACCGAAGGTGGTTTGCAGAACAGCGTGGCAGCTTGGCGCTCCTACGTCGACGCCGAGGCCTCACAAGCAGGCCCTCGCGAACGCGAGTCCATGCGTCGCGCCTTTATCACCAGCAGCCGTTACGAGTGGATGTTCTGGCGCATGGCTTATGAGATGGAGTCGTGGCCGGTATAACGGGAGTTGCCTACCTAGCCGGGAATACTTCCCCTAGATTCACGTTAAGCCCAGAGAGGACTATCGAAGTCAACACATCCTCTCGCCCATAGTTCGCCACTTCCCTCAACCCACCCTCCCCTCGAGCCATGACCCAGACCCTTTGACCTTCTGGGTCGACTACCCAATACTCCCGCACGCCATGTGTATCATACAAGTCCATCTTGATCCGCCAGTCACAACTCGCCGTCGACGGTGACAGAATCTCCACTACGAGATCGGGCGCCCCTTGAACATTGGCGTCCTGGACTATCTCGCCGCGTCCATTTGAAACGAATAGCAGGTCCGGCTGCAGCACATCATTGTTCGAAAGCACTACGTCTACGGGAGCATACATTACGTCGCCCAACCCGCTCTGCTCCACATATGTCCGCAGCAAGAAATAAAGATTGCCCGATATCTTTTGGTGACATGCTCGGCGGTGGAGCCACGATCAACTCTCCATCTAGAAGCTCCCACCGTTCCTCATCGGGAGTCTTGCAGTAGTCCTCGTATGTCAGCTTGACAGTGGGCCTTGCCTTGACCATAGCGCCCTCCTCGGGCCGCACTCTTTCCCTGACAGTAACCTTGTCACGGTCCCCATTGCCACAGGCCATCAGTCCCTAGGCCGGCAACTCCAGCGTGACCCCCTCAGCATGATGGATGTCAAAGGCACTTATCACCTGCATTACCAGCATGTAGTGGCCCACCAGACCGGTTAAGTCCACCGCACCTTGGACACCCCACCGGTCCACCACCGCATTGAAGCTGGCGTCACTGACCTTCCGCTGCCCCACCAGTTCCCGGACAAACCGCATTACCATCGCCTCATCGGCAGGCGTGTCGTCGGGCAAATCGCCCCGCTTGACTGCATCGATGATGCTCTCATTCACCCCTGCTTGGCGCGCCAAACGCACATGGGCCGTGAACACATACTGGTTCCGGTTCTCATTGGAGGCGCAGATGATTGCCACCTCGCGTAGAGGATTCGGCAGCACACAGCCAAACCGCGCATAATGTCCCGTCGCCGCCACCAGAGAAGCCAGTTGCGGACTATGTAGCAGCGCAGGGAACGGTCCTCGTACACCGCCACGGCTCTCCACGATCTCGTCATAGTAGACCTGGTCTTCGGCATTCAGGTCTTCTCTCTTTACCTCAGGGACTCGCATGGCACACTACTCCTAGGAAGTGATATACGGCGCAGGTCGGATTATAGCAAACGCGTACAAGTCCGTCGGCGCACTGTCCGCCAACGCTTCCAACGTGACAAGGCGCGGGACCCGTTATATCATGGGCGCAGACTTAGCCTGTGAAGCGAGGCGCTTATGGCAACCGTACCCATCGTATACACCCTCACCGTTTGACCCGTCGGCGATGTGCTACGCGATGAGTGGCATCGCGACGGAATCGAGTACGAAGAGCGTCTTGTGGACCAAGACCAGGCCTGCTTGGATGAGGCGTTGGACTTGGGGGCAGCCGTTCCCATCATCGTCTATCCGGACGGCAGGGTGGAGCATGGTTACAAGGGCAAGTTCGGTTGAGCCATAGGCTAGCCCGCTGTACGCTGGCAACGCCACATTAGAAGCAACTCAAGGAGGCATCCCCATGGCGACTCAAGAGAGTGTGGTAACTCCCCAGAGGTTCTCAGAAGGCTTCACCTATGCTGACTACATCGCCCAGATTAAGGTCAACAAGGACCGGTTCGAGCAGTTCTACCAGTTCCAAGTCAAGCCCGGCGATGCCGACCGCCTGAAGGCCGTCACCCAGAATGCCAACGGCCCTAGGAAGATGTTGGTTTTGGGCGAGGACTGGTGTCCCGACGTCTTTCGGGGCATGCCCATGCTCGCCCGCGTCGCCGAGGCAGCAGGCCTCGAGATGCGCATCTTCCCCCGGGACACCCACACTGACATCATGAACGAGTTCCTGAAGGAGGGACAGTGGGCCTCCATTCCAACCGCTGTCTTCTATACCGGCGACCACGAATACATCTGCCACTGGATTGAGCGCCCTGCCGTGGCCGAACAGGAAATCCTCCAGATTTCGGCCAAGCTGCGAGAGGACAACCCCGGCATGACGGATCAGGAAGTACTCACCGCACGGCGCCCCCTCATCATGGAGCGCTTCCCCGATTGGCAGCAGGACTCGGTGGAAGAGATAGTCCAACTTCTTGAGCAGAAGGTCGGCTAGTACCCGCCCAACCGTCCCGGCTGACGGTCTACCCAAGCACTACAAGCCCGCTACTCCCAAATCATGGGCGTAGCGGGCCGTTATAATTCCACTGCAAGAACACTCACTAGGAGGCAGACAATGGCCGGCAACAGGCAGGGTTACGTTTTCGCAGGTGCCGAATCAGGAGGCCTTTTCCGCAGGCCCATCGGCAACGGCAACGGGTGGGAGAACGTGACGGCGGGCTTGCCTCGGGCCGCAGCAGTGCGAGCCATCGCCATTCACCCCCAAGATCCCAACACCGTTTTCGCTGGCACCCAGCACGGCCCCTTCCGCAGTCGCGATGGCGGTGCCAAGTTCGAGCGTCTCGAGTTCGCTGACACATTCATGGTCGGCTGGTCATTCCAGTTCGATCCTCACAATCCCGATATCGTGTACTTCGGCACCTCTCCGGCACAGGTCTATCGAAGCGACAACGCCGGGGATAGTTGGGAGTCCCTTGGCCTCAACCAAGGCTCCGACGTAGTCACCATGGACTTTCCCACCCGCCTCATCGCCATGGCCGTGGACCCGGCGGATTCCAATCTCATATATGCTGCCCTTGAAGTGGGTGGCGTAGTCCGCAGTCGAGATGGCGGACGCACATGGCAGGACTGCAAGGAAGGCATGGCCCCTGACGAGGGCAAGCTCGACATGCACGGCATCATCACCAGCCCCTCCACTCCCGGCAGCGTCTATATCACAACCCGTCCGGGACCCTTCAGCAGCACCAACCAAGGCGACACTTGGGAGTTCGTCGACATGAGCGGCGTCTCCCCAATCACCTACACCCGTGAGATGAAGCTGGCACCCCACGACCCCAACATGATCTATGTGGCCATGGGCCGCGCCGCAGTCTCCCACGCTGGCGCTCTGTGGCGCACCCGCGACCTGATGAATACTTGGGAGCGCATGGACCACGGCATCGAAGCCCAAAGCACCATGATGTCCGTCGACATCAACCGCGCCCACCCTGAGCAGGTCTTCTGCGCCACCCGAGGTGGTGAAGTCTTCGGCACCCTCGACGACGGCGCCACATGGACCGACTATCCCCTCCCTGAACACGTGCGAGAGGTCCGAACCGTAGCCTGTGGATAAGTGTTTATGGCGAGGGCCCTGGGCGATGTCGAGGGCTAGCCAGCCAGCGCCGCTACCCGCATTTTCGTTCCAGGAAAGGGATCATTTACCGGTAGTCGCCTGAGTCTGTACGCCTACACTATGGTTCGGCCTTTGCACTCTCTACCTAGGCTGCCTCACCAGCTTCTGTATCCGCCTAGCACCAGCGGCGCACAAATACACATCTCCCCGCGAGTCCACGCATATCCCGTGGGCCGTGCCTTCCTCTCCTACCGGCCCGACCGACTCGCCGCCCCACCGGGCCAGCAGTTCGCCATCATGGGTAAGGATACTGCACCTGTGCCCGATGCCTGACACATAGATGGTCCCCTCTGAGTCCATCACGATGTCGGTAGGACGCAGGAAATCGTTCCAGATATCCAGCAGCTTGCCGTTTCCGTCGAATATCTGGATGCGGTTGTTCTCCCGGTCGCAGACGTAGACCTGCTCGAGAGAGTCCACCCAGATGCCATGAGGCAGGTTGAACTGCGAGTCGCCATTGCCCGGTGCGCCCCATGAATCGAGCATCAGCCCGTCATTGGAATACTTGTGTACACATGAGTTGCCGTACCCGTCGGACACATAGAAGCACCCCGACGGCCCTTCCATCACGTCACTTGGCCGGTTGAAGGGAGTTTGCTCCCCAGCCACATCCCGCGTGCCCAGAGTCACCAACCGCTCGCCCCACGGCGAGAACTTCATCACTTGGTGCGGATTACGGTCAGTCAGATACATATCCCCCTGGGAGTTGAAGGAGAGCCCGTGCGCGTCCGTGATCACTCCTGTGCCCCAAGAGTTCACGTATTTGCCGTTCCGGTCCAGTATGAGCATAGAAGGCTGGTCCGCTGTCCGGATAAACGCAAAGACCCGGTCCAAACCGTCGGTGGCCACTGAGCTGACCATGCCCAACTCCATGCCGGGAGGTAGCTTCGCCCAGTCATCCACGACTTCGTACATATAATTCCCCGCTCCAACGAGAGCCATGTTGTCCTCCCTTGACCCAGTTATGCCAAGCAGCTGAGTCTAGTGGCTTCTGTAGGTCGCGCGAACTATAAGGCGGAGCTATGAGGGGGTCAAGAAACCCAAATGGGAGCACTCCTCACCCCATCAGCACCTTGCGAACGCAGAACTGCACCAATCTCTCCGGCAAAAACCGCGCCGCAAACACGCCCAAACCTCCATCGACACCCACCACATAGCTGGGACGGGGACTCCTTGAGCGGATGATCCTCTCCACCGTCCGCGCCACCTTCAGCGGGTCCGCCCCGCTGTGATGAAACCGGGCCGTCCGCTCCTCCAGCTTCTTGGCACGCGCCGCATATGGCGAGTCGGGGTCTCTGCTGCGCTCCGCCGCAATTTGGTTCTGCACGAAGTTGGCCCGTATGACCCCCGGCTCTATTACCGCCACCTTGATTCCAAAGGGATGCAGTTCGATGCGCAGAGCCATAGTAAGGCTGCGCATTGCCGACTTCGTGGCTGCATAAGCCCCTCCGCTGGGACTGGCAAGATGAGCCGCCACCGAACCGATGTTGATGATCGCCCCGCCACCGTTCTCGCGCATATGGGGAATCACGGCTTGGCTCAAGCGCAGCGTGGAGAACAGATTGGTCTCGAACTGCGCTTGAACCTCACGCATGTCCAACTCTTCCAAGTAGCCACGCAGCCCATAACCTGCATTGTTCACCAGCACGTCAATACGCCCGACGCGCTCGATAATAGCGGGCACCTGCTTTGCACACGAAGGGTTGCCAACGTCCAATTCCCAAGGAGTTATGTTATCGGCAGTTTGAGAATCGGCCTTGAGAGCTGACAACCTCTCCAGAGACCGTCCCGCCGCCACAACATGGTAACCGCGAGACGCCAGATAAAGGGTGGTGGCCCGTCCAATGCCTTGGGACGCGCCAGTTATGAGAACAGTTTTCAGTTTGGCAGCGGCCACTGGTTTGCCATCACACCCCAAGTGTTAGGGAAACCTCTTTCCGCCCGAATGGGCGGGGTGGAGTTGGGTGATACGCGTTGAGGACGCTGAGAGCCCCAAACTTACACCGGAATCACGATGGACACACGAGGCTCGTTCCCTACCACGCGAGTGGTGTGTCCGCGGCCCGTCGTATCGTCCGCTAGCATCACGTCACCGGCCTTGAAGATACGTTTCTCCCCATTGCCCAAACCGACCTCCACCTGCCCCGACAGGCTGACAATGTACTGCCGCCGCGGTGCCGGATGAAAGTCCAGATCAACGCCCGGTTGCTGAGTGCGAAACGTCATGCTCTCGGGCTGCTCTGGGGGAGCGCTCGCCGAGTTGCCGCTGGCCTCATACTTGAGATCGATGTCTTCAAAGTGGGACTCGCCGTCGCTTCCAGTGTAGATACGGACAATCACCTTAGTGCCTCCCTCAAGAATGACGACGGGGGTGTTGAGACTTCCCCAACACCCCCGCACTTGCGTCTCCCTTGGTCTAGCGGGCTGCGCCCAGCACCTCAGTTTGTTCTGGCTGGGGCTGGAAGTTCTCCGTAGCCTCCAGCAGGACATCGGCTGCAATGGCGTCCTGCTGCGCCTTGTCGCTGCCCCAGACCCGCTGAGCGTCCCGGGATTTCAGCGGCATCTTTCGCCGCCAGTGAATGATGGCCCGGTCATTGGTTCCCAGCTTCTGAGGCGCCGCCGGGTCCAGTCGGTCAAACGCCTGCACCGGCAGGTCTTCCAGTTCGTTGATGCCCTTGATCTGGAAGTACCGCCACATCGTCTGGAAATACAGGCGGGAGAACAGCCGGTCCCACCATGTGCGCCCCTTCATGATGCCGAACGTAAACATCATGCTGTAGTTCTCGTCCATGGGCACCGCCCAGCGACAGTGCACCCGGTTGCGGGTGTCCACCCTCGTTATGCTGGGCAGCCTGTACTCATTTGTATACGGCTTACCAGTGAAGGTCTTCACCCCGCGCCTCCAAGCCTTCAGAGGGCGGAACCACACCCGCTTGGGCCACTTGGCATCCATCAGCGGGTAGTAGGCTTGCTGGGGAGCATGTACCGTAGGCGCGATCCCCATACTGTTCTCCGTCTCACCCACCACGCGGGTGCCGCTCCAGTAAGCCGGCAACTGTCTGAAGGCTTCCATGTTCAGCAGACGGCGCATGCGGAAGCGGTGGATATAGGAGTTGTGGGAGTCGCCCGAGTTCTCAATGGTCACCGTCCAGTTGATCGGCCAAACCTTTGAGTACGTATGAACTATGAAGTCCTTGTCGAAGAACTCCTGCGGTATATCCTGCTCAATGGGCACAGGCTGCGTCTGTCCCATCCAGACATAGACGACCCCGTTCACCACCTTGGTGGGGTACGACTTCACCCGCAGTTTGCCGTTCAGGCCCGACTCTGGGCCCTCGGTAAGCGCACCCACGCAAACGCCTTCTTCATCGAACGTATAGCCATGGTACGGGCAACTGATGGTCCCCTCGAACTCGCATCGGCCAAAGGAAAGCAGGGCCCCCCTGTGCGGGCAGCGGTTCCAGACGGCCCCGAAGCGTCCATCCTTCCCCCGGAAGATGACGACATCCTCGCCCAGCATCTTTACACGCCGGCCATAACGGGATCCGAAGAAGCCGTACTTCTTGCGCCCCACCTTGTCGGCCTCTATCGCGGGATACCAGTACTCCCGGTAGCCCAGCTTGGGCACCAAGTCATGCACGCCAATCTGAGACCAGCCATACTCCCCGTTGTCGATGCCCTCGGGCCTCTGCCCGCCAATCACCGACCCCTGCGGGGTATGGCCGTTAGTGTGCCCGTTGCTGCTGTGCCCGTTGGTTGATGTCATTCACTCACCCCTATTCTTAACCATTTCCCTAGAGGGAGATTCCATTCCAAGTCAGCCAGCTTGAGAAAATCCGAGGGGCGATTCTTGAATCGCCCCTATCGTCCATCAGCTACGGCTTGAAAACAGCCATGCACTTCTCCGAGTTGAACACCCAAGTCTCGACGTAATCGATGACCTCGGTCTTCTGCCCCAACTCGTGCATCGCACCCGCCAAGCACACCCAGTTCAGCAACTCCTGCTGCCCCGCCTCTTCAATCTGCGTCAGGCTCATGTCCTTCCACTCGACCTGACGGTTGTCACGCAGTTGCTCGAAAGCAGCCCGGTCAGCCTCATGGTCGGGCCAGAGGAAATGGTTCCGCTCGGTCAGGAACCCGTGGGACCAAGAAGACGACCCCATGATTACCGCCCGCTCCGGCATGCGCTTCAGCACCCGGGCAATGGCCTGTCCCAACTCGAAGCAGCGCTTGGGAGTGGGGGAAGGCGGATCAACCGACAGGTTGGGGTCCACGTCCATCCCTCCACGATTGCGGATCACGCTGCTGCCATAGCAGTTGACTGCCAACGGAATCAGCGGGTAGTCGATTCCCTTACGGTCATAGTCGAGGAACATCCAAGTGTTCAGGAAGGCATGGCCCAGAACTTCGGGACCGGCATGCAGGGGCTTGTAGCCGTAGGCCATGTCGAAGCCCTCTTCAATGAGGTCTTTGGCAAGGCGGCGGGCTATATGCGGGCGGCCCTCGACGGATATGACGTGGTCCTCTGGCTCGCCCCAGAAATTGGGCTTGCCCTTGTAGCGGGGTTGCGCCCAAGGCCGACACTCGAACTCATCATAGGCCAGAAGGCAGAACGCGGGGATCAGGTCTTCCTTGAAATTCTCGTACTGGTCGTCGCCGAACATCAGGATGAAGTCAGGGTTGAAGGCATCGATCTCATCCCGCACCTTGCGGAACGCCTCCGCCAGCCGCCGCCGGTGCTCTTTGTGGGAGGTGACCCCCTCATCCTCGCCGAACTCAACCCGCATTGCCTCGGGCCAGTTGGTGGGGTTCTTCATCTTCTCGGGCACCCGGTGGTCACTCGACAGGCTTCGCATCAAGGGCCAACTCTTGGCCTCATCAGGGAAATTCAACCCCGGCCAGTGAGTAGTCCCAACACCCAGTATCTCACCCATATCTATCCTCCTAAGGCTCTCCTAGGGACTCATGGTCAGATTCTTGAAGGAAAGATAGGCTCAACCCGCCGAACTGTCAAGAAACGGCCCGGGCTTCCACTCATCTCTCTGCGACTCATATAACTGAGGAAATAGACATCTCAAGTCCGGGGTGCGGCCCAGCTATGAGCCCCATAATCATTGGAGACCGAATACTGTTCCTCATCCATCTACGACTTCATCGGTGAAATCGAACCTGAGCGTGCCCAAGCCAGGGACATCGAACCCCATCTCTACTGTGTGCACGCCGTGGCCTAGGTGCCCGCACTCAGCCCTGATGATGATGGTCCTGTTCAGCTCCAGAGTGAAAGTGCTATCAGAGGATACATCGCTAAAAGGAGTCATACGCCCGTCGGTGGTGAAATAAGTCCGCTCAGCCGGAATCTCTTCACCATCAAGCTTTAGCGGCCACACCTTGTGCGAGTAGCCGGAACCCAGGCTATTCCGAAGTTCAAACTCAAAGCCTTCGGGAACCGGTTTCAAGCTGCCCTTTACGTACAATCGGCGGAGGATAAATCCAGGTACGGAGACCATGTGCCAGTTCCCTAAATGCTAGGGAGCCTGGGACCGCGAGTTTAAGTTGCTTCCTAAAGCCGGATCATCTTTAAGCCGGACGGTCTTTTGCATCTCAAATATGGCAGCCTCGGATGCCATCACCTGATCGGGCACGCTGCTTGGACTCCCCAGAATGGAAGATAGGACGAAGATGCTAGCGACCCGTTCGGTCAATATCGATGCTTCCAACGCGTCTTCAGGAGTCGCACCTACTCCCACAGATCCGTGATTGCGGATAAGGGTTGCGCCATGATTGCCCAAGGACTCGTATACAGCCTTAGCCAGTTCCGGGGAGGCTGGCGGCGCATATTCGGACACCCTGACGGGCCCTCCCAAGGCCAGAACCATCTCATCGACGATAGGAGGTATCTCCAATCCCACCACCGCAACGGCGCTTGAGTACACTGCGTGGGAGTGGACGATGCCACCGACATCCGGTCGCGCCCTATAGATGAAAAGATGCAAAAGCGACTCGGATGAGGGTGCTAGGTTACCTTCGACGAGATTCAGGTCGCCGTCCACCACGACGATGTCTTCCTTGGACATGGCTCCGCACCGTTTCCCCATGGGAGTAATCGCGAAGAGACCGTTGGGCAGCCGGGCACTCACATTGCCATTGGTGCCAGATACCAGATCCAGTTCTGCCATCCGTCTCGCGACTTCCGCAACTTGTCGTTTCGTTTCATTCCTGTCCATAGCGTAGTCCTCAGGAAGGGCCAACCCTAAGTAGTCGCATAGTCCTCGTTACCCTCCCATACGGCCGGGTTAACCAGATTGAAGGGCCTCTTCCCATCAAAAAAACGCTCGATATCAACAGCTATCATCTTGGAATATCGTTCCACAGTCTCCTCTGTTGCTCCGCCTAAGTGGGGTGTCAGGATCACATTGTCGAGCGCCAGCAGCGGGTGGTCGGGAGCGATGGGGTGGGACTCGAAAACGTCGAGGGCGGCTCCAGCAATCTTCTTGGCTTGCAGTGCCGCCACGAGACCGTCCTTGTCCACTATTCCGGGGTATGAAAGGTTCACCACGTACGCAGTGGGTTTCATCAGGGCGAGCCCCCTTGAGTCAATCAAGCGTTCCGTTTGGGAGTTAAGCGGTGTGTGAATGGATATAAAATCGGAGCGTGCCAGCAACTCTTCCAATGGACATAGAGAAACCTCCGGAGGAGTGCTGTCGACATAGGGGTCATACCCTATGCAAGTCATCCCTACCGCCGCAGCCATCTCTGCCAACCGCTGCCCGATGGCTCCGAGACCTACGATGCCCAGAGTTCTGCCTGCCAGTTCCAACCCCCGCAACTCCAAATAAGGCTGGAGAGGATTGAGCCAGCTACCAGCCATCACGTAGTTGTGGCTCTCCGGTATCCGCCTGGCCAGAGCCAGCATCAGACCGAGCGCATGTTCCGCTACAGCGGGAGCATTCCGCCCCGGGCTGTTGACGACGACAACTCCGCTGGCAGTGGCAGCCTCGAGGTCGACATGGTTCGTGGAGGCCCTGCAGATTCCCACGAATCTGAGGCTCGGCACCGCATCAAAGATTTCCTGGAACACGAAATCCACTTCTATAACTAGGACCAACGCCCTCAGGTCATTGAGCATCGCCGAAAGCTCGTCCTGGTCGAGCAACCGCCGAGATTCCGTCCAACTCTGATATTCGATTTGGAGCCGGTCGCTAAGGCGTCGCATATCCTCTTCAGCAAATGGTGCGAGGAACAGCCCTTGGTGCCTAAGGTCCCGTTGAAACACGGTCCTCACGATAAACAATGCTCACTGGGACTACTAGGGCCAGATGACGCGCTTCGAGCGTACAAGTCCCCGACTCGCGCGCTCGACATGGTATCGCCTGCCCCGAACGGGTCTCGATGCCTCAAAGAGTGACTAATACGGACGAGGCATCATCTGAACCGGGACCTCTATCAGCGTCGGCCTGTTGTTCGCCAGCGCCTCCCGCACACAGCCACCCAACTCTTCGGCACCATGTGCCCGCATTGCGTCCACTCCATAGGCCTCGGCAAGCTTGACGAAGTCCGGGTTATACAGATGGCTGCCAAGGCTCCGCCCATCAAACAACGTCTCCATCTCCCGCAGCACATTCCCGAAGGCCCCATCGTTAAACACTACTGCCACGATGTTGATGCCATACTGCACGGCAGTCGAAAGCTCATTGGAAGCAAACTGGAACCCGCCGTCACCCGACACCGACACCACCGCCCGGTCCGGGTGAGCCACCTTGGCCCCCATCGCCGTGGGGAAAGCAAACCCCAGATTGCCTTGATACGAGGAGGTCAGGTAGGTCGCTTGCTCGTAGGCAGGCCAGTGGGCATGACTGTAATACCCCACCTGGGTCTGACCCATCGCCACAATCCCGTCGTCGGGTATGTTGTCCCGCAACGCGCGCATCAGTGAACTCTGGGGCTCGGTGCGCATCATCACCTCGTGGCGTTCCTGCCGGAAAGCTTCCGTCTCGGCCCGGCGCGAGGCTCTCGCTGGCTGGTGGCTCAGCAAATCGCACAATCTCTCCAGGGACAGCCGGGCATCTCCGAGCAATGGCTGGGTGTTGGAGTGGTTACGCCCGATCTCTTCGGGGTCCACATCAATCTGCAGCACTTTCTTCGAGTCATCCAAGCCGGGTGCAATAAACCGCGTCCCCACAGCAATTACCAGGTCGCATTCATCCGCGATGAACTTACGCATTACATCGCCCTGCGGGTTCACCCCGCCGCGGCAGGTTCCCAGCGACAGGTAGTGGCGTCCCGAAATCGCCCCCTTGCCCTCAGGTGTGGTGATCACTGGGGCCTGTAAATGCTCCGCCAGCCGCGTCAGGGCCTCATTGGCACGCGACCAGATGGCACCGCCACCAGCCCAAATTGCAATTCGCTGGCTGTTGCCAATCAGGGCAGAGGCCCGCTCCAACTCCGCCTCGTCCGGGGCCATCGGTCCATAGACCCCAGGCTCTTGCAACTGAATGTCGGCCATCTGGGCAAACGTCTCAGGAGGAATCTCTACCTCCACAGGCCGCGGTCGACCCGTCTTCATCTGGTGAAAGGCCTCATGCACCGCACCCGGAATCTCCGTTGGGTCAAGCACGCGAGCACACCACTTGGTTATGGTACGGACCACATCCAATTGGTCATTGATTTCGTGCAGGATGCCCTTGTTCTGACCAATCCCATCCCTGTTGATTTGCCCCGACACCAAGAAAACAGGAGCCGAAGCCGCATAGGCATCGGAAAGTCCGGCAGCGGCGTTTAGGACTCCAGGGCCGGGGACCACCAATGAAGTCCCCACCTCTCCTGCCGTGCGGGCATATCCATCGGCCATGTAAGTCGTGCCCTGCTCGTGGCGCGTAGTGATGAACCGGATACTCGGCTCGGCCTCCAGCCCCTCCATAGCGTGGTATAGCTGCACGCCCGGCAGCCCGAACATTACCTTCACGCCCTCGCGAGCAAGGGACTTGGCCAATGCCTGTCCGCCCGTCATCTCTGCCACGTTCAAGACTCCTCTCAGCCCGGCTCTTCTTTGAATCGCCCACCCAATGGCGTGCCGCCTGTCAGCCGATTTATGGGTGCAAGGCGCGTACACCAGTTTAGCACAACACACCATGCCCAATTGCGGCCTGTTGTTCCGCCCGTACCGCCTCCTATGTTTCGCCTTGACACTCAGATACGCCCATGATAGCCTGCGCCCTGCCCGATAAGTAGGAAAAGCTATCGATAGAGAGTCCATGGATATCAAGGGAAACGTCCTTCTCCACAATCCCCCAGAGCGTGTCTGGGAGGCCCTCAATGACCCAGAAATCCTCTCCCGCTGCACCCCCGGCTGCAAGGTGTTCGAGTCCTCGGGTGACAACTCATACCACGTAGTGTTGGAACTGGGCTTGGCCGCTGTTAAGGGCACCTACGACGGTCAGATAGTTATCACCGACAGCGTCCCCGGCACTTCCTATCGTATGTCGGTCACAGGCGAGGGTCTCACCGGCTTTGTACGGGGAGACGGCACGGTATCACTGGCCTCAGAGGGCGCCAACACGCGTTTGACCTACGAGGTGGATGCCCAGGTCGGCGGTGCCATTGCAGGTGTCGGCCAAAGGGTCATGGGTGGTATCTCTAAGATGATGGTAGGGCAGTTCTTCTCCAAGCTGGAGAAGGAAATCGACGCCACATCCTGACTTCACAACCGAACGGAACAGGGAGGGACTGGAATGAAGCCAGCCCGTTTCGATTACTACGCACCCCAGAGCGTGGGCGAGGCCATCTCACTGCTATCCCAGCATGGCGACGACGCCAAGGTGCTGGCTGGCGGGCAGAGCCTCATGCCACTGATGGCAATGCGCTTGGCACGGCCTCCTGTGGTGGTCGACATCAACAGGATAGGCGCTTTGGAATATATCACGCCCTCCGACGGTGGCGGGCTCAACATTGGGGCCCTCACACGTGAGCGGGCCGTCGAGCTTTCCGGCATCGTGGCCGAGCGCTTCCCCATGCTGTCAGCCATGGTGCCCCATATAGGGCACTTCCAGATCAGGAATCGAGGCACCGTCGGTGGCAGCGTTGCCCATGCCGACCCGTCGGCCGAGTGGCCCGCCTTCGCCGTTGCTTCCGACGCACAGGTCGTGCTCCAGAGTAGCGCGGGCAGCCGTGAGGTGGACGCTGGGGACTTCTTCATCACCTACTTCACCACGGCCATCGAGACCGGCGAGATGCTGACAGAAGTCCGACTACCCGGCAACGGCCCAAACTGGGGCTGGGGATTCGAAGAAGTCTGCCGTCGCCACGGCGACTTCGCCATGACCGGCGCATTCACCCGGGTACACCTCGACGGCAGCGGTGCCTGCGACGACTCTCGCATTGTCATCTTCGGAGTCGGAGGCACCCCGGTGCGCGTCGAATCTGCCGAAGAAGCCCTGCGCGGGAGCGATGGCAACATGGACTCTCTGCAGCAGGTCGCGGCAGCCGTATCCGAAGCCTTGGACCCCGATTCCGACATACACGCCTCGGCCCTCTATCGCAAGGAGGTCTCAGGTGTTATGGCCCGTCGCGCCCTAGTCGGCGCCTTCCGTAGGGCCAGAGGAGAGGAGAACTAGATGAGCGAGACTGGACTGGTCCGCCTGACCGTAAACGGAAAATACTATGAGCGCACCGCTCCCGTCCGCATGACCCTTGCTGACTTCCTGCGGGAAGAACTGGACCTCACCGGCACCCACTTGGGTTGCGAACACGGCGTCTGCGGTGCCTGCACCCTGCTCTTCAACGGCGAGGCCGTGCGCTCCTGCCTCATGCTGGCCGTCCAAGCCGACGGTGCCGAACTGATGACCGTCGAAGGTCTGGCCGATGGCGACCAGTTGCACCCGCTGCAACAGGCCTTCCAAGACAATCACGCCCTGCAATGCGGTTTCTGCACTCCGGGCTTTCTCATGACCCTCTATGCCTTCCTGCGGGATACCCCTAGCCCCACCGAAGAACAGATCCGCGAGGGCATGTCGGGCAACATCTGTCGCTGCACCGGCTACCTGCCCATCATCGCAGCTGCCAAGCAGGCTTCTTCATCCTTCCACTAGGTCGTATAATCGACCCAATGTCGCTTGAGGAGTCCAGAATCTCTCAAGGAGGAAAGCCATGAACAAGCTGAAGCATGTGGCAATTTTCACACCAGACCCAGAGAAAACCGCCAAGTTCTATCAAGATGTATTTGACCTTGAGGTGGCAGGCCCCGCCGGGACCGGTTTCTACCTGACCGACGGCCACATCAACCTCGCCATCCTGAAGGCCCGTGAGGATGATGAGGGCAATCCCATCTTCACTGGCATTGAACACTTCGGCTTCAAGGTGGAAGACGTGGAGGAGACACAGCGCAAGCTGGCGGAGGCCGGAGCTGGTGAACTCCCCTCCCACGCACCTCCCGGTGGCGGGGCTTTCTACTATGAATTGAAATACTCCGGCCCCAACCAGCAGGTGATCGACGTATCCGGCAACGGCTGGGTCGGCACCGACTAGCCTTTATACGTGACCTTCATTAAGGAAGGGAGAGACCATGAGCAGGATTAAGCACATAGCCATCCGCACTCCAGACGTGGAGCAGACTGCCAGCTTCTACAAGGATGTCTTCGAATTGACCGAGGCCGGCAAGGGACGGAACGGCGTCTACCTGACCGATGGCCACATCAACCTGGCTATCCTCAAAGTACAGGATGCCGGGCCCAACGCTGGCAAGACCGGCATCGACCACTTCGGCTTCCAAGTCGAAGACATGGATGAAGCCGCAGCTAAGCTGGAGTCCGTCGGCTCCGAGGCGCTCGCAGTCCACACACCGCCCCCCAGCGCCGATGGCCAGTCATACTACGAAGCCAAGTACTTTGACCCGGTCAGGCAGGTCGTCGACGTCACCCACACCGGCTGGGTCGGTACCGACTAACCAACTCACTATCGTGCTTCAAGAAAGAGCCCCGCTGATTGGCGGGGCTCTTTCTTGTGCACGCCGAATGTCCTCACTACGAAGTCAATCTCTCTGCCAGAGCCTCCAGTGCTTGGTGGAAACACGGCATCGGCGCTCTGACAATGCCAGCCCCCACTTGCCCAACTCCCGGCTCCTTGTGCGCTATGCCGGTATTGATTAAGGGTGTTATGTCTGTCTCCACCACCTTGCGCACATCCACCCCACATGGCACGCCTTGGAAGTCCAGCGTGGGCACTGCCATATTGGGGTTCCGCCCCACCGTGATTTCACCCATCTCCCGGCTGTAATTCAGTGCGTCTCGGAAAGTGCCAGCTCCCAAGAATCCCGCTACGGCTGGCGAACCTGCCATAGCGAAAGCTCCCACTCCAAAGGTCTCCAGTATGGCGCTATCCCCCAAGTCGGGATTGGAATCAGCCACGGTGTACCCCGGGAAATACAATCCCTGCGGCATGTTGCTGGTCGCCGTAAACCACCGCCCCCCCAGACCGCTCACCCGTATCCCGAATTCAGTCCCGTTACGGGCCATGGTATACACTAAGCTCGACCCCTCCACGTCTGCCGCATTGTCCAAGGTGCATTTTGCTGCCGCCATCGCCGGGTTCAGGAAGAATTGGTCATTCCCCACCAAGAAATCAATGATGTCTCCATAGACCGCCGAACCCGACGCTGTGCGGGCCAAGTGTGGTGCCACCGCTCGGAAGAACAGCGATGTCGCAGCAACATTCCGCTGGTGCATCTCGTCCGACATCGTCAGCGCTTGCGCCATAATCGGGCGTAACTCAATCCCCCCGCTATGCCTTACAGCCTCCCCCAACGCCGGCCCGAGCGTACTTTGCATCCAACGCAGCCTCTCAATCGCCGCGTCATCATTGGCCCCATACCGCAGCACCCGCCCAAGCCCCTCGTTTATCGTGCAATATGCCCTGTTTCCGAATGCGCGGTTTTCCACCACAAACACCGGCATCGATGGAGTGGTAATCCCCGTCATCGGCCCCACCGCACTGAAGTGGTGCGCCGGATGGAACGCGATCTGTCCCCCCGATGCCTGCACCATTGCCTCCTCCTCGGTTCCCGCCCAGCCCTCATACTGCAATGCCCCCACCACCGCTCCCTGCATCGGCCCGCACATGCGCTCCCACTCTATCGGCGGCCCGGCATGCAGCAGCACACCCTCCCCTAACCCGTCGATGACTTCGGACGCTGGCACCACATCCACCAGCACGGGCTCGGATTCAACGATCCGTGACAACGCAACGGCATTGGCTTCATCTATGTCTATGTTGGGCATTGATTGGCTCCCTTCAGCAGTCCCGAAAATGGTTGCCCCCAGACTGGGCAAGTCGTAGTGTAGAGGATGCTCTCACATCTGGGGGCCAATGGCCCCACACGCTCCGCGGGCAATCATACCAGAGGGGATCGTCGCGAATGCTGTCACACCTGACCGAGAGGCAACGTACTTTCGTGGAGATGGCCTCTGCTCATGCCGATGACTTCTCCCAGCGAGTGTCCCAGCACGATCGCGATAACACTTTCCCCTTTGAGAACCTCGAGGCCATGAAAGCCTCCGGCTACACCGCTATCACCGTCCCCCAAGAGTTGGGCGGTGGCGGCGCTAACCCCCTCGAACTATGCCTAGCCCAGCACCGGTTGGCTCAAGGCGACGGTCCCACTGCCATCTCCATCAACATGCATCTTTTCATCATGGGCATCTACGGCGACCTCTGGCATCACGGCGTCCAGGAAGTCCGCCCTGTTCTAGAAGCCGCCGTACGCGACAAAGCCATACGCTGCGCAGGTTCCAGCGACCCCACCGTTGCCAGTGCCGTGAGCCTCGGTGGTCTCAACGAGAGCACCCGCAAAGCAGACCGCACCGAAGGCGGCTACCTCGTCTCAGGTCGCAGCGCTTTCAACACCCTCAGCATAGCTGCCGACTTAATCGGCACTACCGCCCATTACGACGACCCCGAAAAGGGCCCCATGGCCCTCAGCTTCACCGTTCCCATCAGCTCGCCCGGTATCCAGATCCGCGACAACTGGGATACCATGGGTATCCGCGCCTCCGCCAGCAACGACATCGTCTGGGAGAACGTCTTCGTCCCCGAGGACTGTGCTCTCCTGAGGCCCGCCCGTACGTGGACGCTCTTCAACAGCCTCTTCTCATCGTGGTTCAACACCTCAGTCCCATCCGTCTACCTTGGCATCGCCCAAGCGGCACGTGATTACGCCGTGGCATACAGTGGCGACCGTACCCAATATCCTTATCAGGCGCCCAACAAGCACAGCGTCTCCTATCAGATGCAGGCAGGAGAGATGGAAGCGCGCCTCCGCACCGCACTGGGCATGATGCGCTACACCGCTGGTTTGGTGGAAGACGCTGAAGCCCGCACAGACCCACCCTTAGCCGACATCATCTCAGCCCAGAAATTCGTCACCGAGACCGCAGTGGAAGTTGTCGACCGTGCCATGCGTCTCATGGGAGGCGCCGCCATGTTCCGCAACCGCCCCTTGGAGCAGATGTACCGCGATGTCCGCGCCGGCATGTTCCACCAGCCCCTCGCGGGCCAGGAAGGCATGACCTTTCTCGGCAGACTGGTCTACGGCCTCCAGCCTTACCCGCCGCCAGACTTGATTTAGGGGTCACTGCGCGTCGGCGCGGGCCACCAGTCCTAGTCCCCGACCCGCCCACCATCCCGGCGGTGCCGCTTGCGGTTCAGGGATGAAAGCTCCTTTTTCCTGAGGCGCAACGTCTGCGGGGTGGCCTCCACTAACTCATCGTCTTCGATAAAAGCCAACGCTTCTTCCAAGCTCATCTTCATCGTAGCGTTCAGACGCTTGGTCACCTCGGCCGTGGAGGAACGCATGTTGGTGAGCTTCTTTTCCTTGCACACGTTGATCTCAATGTCGTTCTCCCGGCGGTGGGAGCCGATGATCATACCCTCGTACACCATCGCCCCAGGGTCGATAAAAGTGTCGCCTCGCCCTTGAGCATTCAGTAACCCATACGTCACCGCCACCCCGCCCTCCGACGCCACAAGCGCACCTCCACGCCGGGACTTTATCTGCCCTTCCATTGGCTCCCATGACGTGAAGGCACTGGTCTGGCTTCCATCGCCTCGGGTAGTGCGCAGAAAAAAGGAATTGAATCCGATCAGCCCGCGGGTGGGTATCTTGTACTCCATGTGTACATAGCCGTTATCGTCATATCGCATATCCCGAAGCTGCCCCAACGCGGTAGACAGGTACTCGGTCAATAGACCGACGCACTCGTCCTGCACGCTGACATTCAGAATCTCATATGGCTCATGGACCTTCCCTTCAATCACCTTGGTAATCGGCGCCGGGCGCGACACTTGGAACTCAAACTGCTCCCGGCGCATGTTCTCGACAAGGATAGATAGGTGCAATTCTCCCCGCCCTGCTACAACAAACACATCCGGATGGGGAGTATTCTCCACCCGCAGGCTGACATTGGTCCTCAGTTCCCGCATCAGTCGTTCATGTATATTCCGGGAAGTGCAATGCATTCCCTCTCGTCCTACAAAGGGTGATGTGCTCACGCCGAACGTCATCCGCACAGTTGGCTCGCCAATGTCGATGGTGGGCAGCGCTTCCGGGCACTCCGCGCACGTGATCGTGTCGCCTATCGACACGCCCTCGGGGCCAGTGACGGCCACGATATCTCCCGCATACGCCTCAGAGACCTCCACCCGCTCCATCCCGCGGAACACAAAAACCCGCTCCAAACTATGGAAGCTGTGCTCTAAATCGCGCCCCACCAGAACCACTCCATCGCGAAGCCGCACCGTCCCATTGGTGATGCGCCCCACAGCCACCTGACCCAAGTAGCTGTCGTAATCCAACGCGGCCACCAGCATCTGTAGCGGGGCATCCGGGTCGCCGTCCGGAGGCGGCACCGAGTCCAAGATCGCCTCGAAGAGGGGTTGCATATCCACACCCGGCCCGCTTGCGTCCAGTGGTGGCGTAGCCCTGCTTCGCCGACGTATACAACACCGGGAAGTCCAGTTGCTCGTCGCTCGTCCGCCAAGTCCAAAACTAGGTCCTGCACCATCTCCACCACTTCGGCTACCCGCGCTTCGGGACGGTCTATCTTGTTGACGACCACCAGGGGAGTCACATTCTGCATCAGAGCTTGACGCAACACATACGCGGTTTGCGGCATGGGCCCGTCCACCGCATCCACCAGCAGCAGGCATCCATCGGCCATGTTCATGACACGTTCCACCTCACCGCTGAAATCGGCATGGCCCGGCGTGTCGATGATATTGATCCGGACGGACCCATAGGAGACGGAGGCATTCTTGGCGAGAATTGTGATCCCACGCTCCCGCTCCAGCGGGTTGGTGTCCATTAACAGCTCACCAACATTCTGGTGAGCCCCGAAGACCTGTCCCTGTTTCAGCAGCGCGTCAACCAGCGTGGTCTTGCCGTGGTCGACATGGGCGATAATCGCCAGATTACGAATAGCACTGTTCCTGGGTCTGCCCAAATTCAATCCACCTCAACTCAACATGATGGCGCCAGATGACTTCTTGCACGCCGTCACGTCTCCGCGAGGTGCAAATCCACTGTTGGCCACTACGACTGGCAGGCGGTCACAGGTAGCGCCCCACAAGGCGCCGGGTCTGGCATCCGGCTCTATTCTACAACCTGCCGTGCCGGCAGTTCATAGCTAAATCAAATCATCCCAACTCGACGCATCCATGAATTCCGCCCATCGGTCATAGAAGCACCGCACGTTCTGCTCCGTAATGCGGCTGTCTATCAACCCCGGCAGCGGCCCTTCTGTGGTCCCCTTCCCGATGCGCTGCTGGTAGTTATACGGGTACCGTCGCGCAATCACGCCCTTGCTCGCGGCTGACGCATACCCCCAGTTCTCCATGTCATCCTGCTCCGTCATCCCGCCCGGCCCCGAATACCGCATGTAATAATGGCGCAGCGCTTCCTTCACCTCTTCCGGGGCATCCTTGTCCACCAAGAACCACCGCCACGCCTCCGTCTGCAGCGCCCCCCTCGGATGCCACACCGCAATGGAGCGCGGTTGTCTAGCCAGCATCGACATGTGCGGGAAGATGTTCCCCACGATCCCCAGCACCCTGGCCCTCTCCCCCAACCGCCTCTTGCGCTCCTCGTGGCAATACTCGAAATACTCGTTCACGATCCGGTTGTCGCCGAAATAGGTCGTGTTCGGCGTATCTTCCGATTGCAGCACACTCGTAGCGGCATGCCCCTTGCCGGGAAATGCGATGAGCAGCCTCTCCGAGGTCCCCTGCCGGTCGTCATCCCTCCGCCCTCGCCCACTGGGTCCAATACCCGCCAGGTCCACCGACCGGTGACTGATATTATGGTAGGAGTCCCCCGCAAAGTTCTCCGAAGGGAACTTCCAGTTGCAAGGCATGATCCACTTCTGCACGCCCAGAAGTATCTCCGAGCCGCCCTCGCGCCCATCCCTGCAGTCCAGAAGGTTGTCCAAGTGCAGCTTCATATCCCCAAATAGTCCAGAAAGGCAGGAGCCTCGGGGTCCCACGTTGCCCAAATGGCCCCCTTGTAGTTGCACATCTGGGCCACCTCAATCAAACCCCACTCCCGCCTGTCCAACTCTTCGTCATAGGCCTCCTTGAAATGAGGGATTCCTGCCAGCGTGCCATCGGTCCCGAAGCTCCAGCCATGGTAGGGACACGTGAACACCGCTGTGTTGCCCTCGTCATACCGGCAGACCTTCATTCCACGGTGGCGGCACGTGTTGAGGAAGACATGGATTTGGTGCTCCCGGTCCCTGCACAGGATCACCGACTCCTCACCCATGCACGACACAAAATAGTCGCCGGGGGTCGGTATCTGTGACTCATGCCCTACGAACAACCATGCCCGAGCGAACACCTGCCCCTGCTCCATCTGGTATAGCTCGTCGCTGACAAAAATCTCCCGGCTTATCGTGCCTCTCTCCACGTCCACCAAGCTCCGAGCTGTCCCGTACTTGTCCAGAATCGCCATCGCCTCAGTCCTCCATCTGAAGATTCGGCCAGCCTGAAACCTCGGGCCAACCTCTGGCCCGCTCCTATTCCTGGCAAGCCTGAGACCCCTGCAACCGCTGCAGCAACGACGCCATCCGCTGGTCTCCGCCAGCCGAAGGTCGCCAGTCTACCTGCACCACCGGAACGCCCAGACTCCGCAGGTCATTGGCAAACAACTCCAACCCCAAGTTGACCACGCGAAGCTCCGAATTCAACAGCTTCTTGCTCTCGGCCATCGTCTAGCCCCCAGTCAGACCGGACAAGTCTCGCTTGCTCAACGCCAGCGCAATCCGTGCCGCCAGCGCATTCGAACGCACTACCACCGCACCTGCATCAGTCAACCGCTCCTCTTGTCCCGATAGCCCCTGGGGGTCGTCATCGGTGCCGCACAGCGAGACAACACAAGCCAACTCCCGGCCAGCCTTACGGGCCACAGCAATTGCCTCCTCTATGGCCGGCCCTAATTCCGAGGCCGCGTCGGCATGCGACCCGTACCCCAGCACCACATCCATCAATACAACTCCGACCCCAGAGTCCGACGCCTCTTGCAGGAGACGGCGACAGCGCGGCCGGAAGTCAATCATCGGATGTGGTCGCCCGACGGTATACCGGTCCATCACCTAAGTCCACTAGTGTGTGGTTCTGACTGACATCAGGGTCGGACAGTGCCCTCACGCCCTCCAAAGACACGTTTGCGTGCAATTCCAACCCGCCCCGCCTCAACAACCATAGCGCCTCGTAGCAAAGCGTGCCCCCCGAGAAGAGTCCGCGGATGAACCTTTGACCATCTGAGCGACTGCCCTTTACCGACTCCAGTTTCACTGCTACGCGTGCGGAAGGGACTGCCCACTCAGTCATTGAGGTCCCGCCCGTTATATCCAGCACCCGGAGTGTCGCTGCCTCCAATGTTGGTTCCACGTACACGTTCCCGTCCTGCCGCCCACTCTCGGCACCCAGAAACGCCAGCACACAAGGCTTTGATGACTTGGAGACCTCCTGCATCAAACTGTCGGTGGTCGCCCGCCCCGGTGGCTTGGATATCAGCACCATCACGTCCGTGCCGTCATCCTCCTGTAGCAGTCGGAGGCACTCCCGCATCATCATCCCGCCCACCGCATCCGACATGTCGCGCCCGCCGACGCCCAGCCCCCTGCGATACTCCCTGCCCCGAGGCCGCCAGCAGGCAGGTCACCTGTTGCAACCCCGTGCCCGAGGCCGACACCAAGCCGACTCGCCCGCGTGGCACCGCATTGGCGAACCCCAACGGGATTCCTTGGAGTATGGTAGTCCCGCAGTCAGGGCCCAGCATCAACAGACCCTGTTGAAGCGCATGCTCCTTCAGCGATACCTCGTCTTCCAGCGAAACATTGTCGCTGAACAGCAGTATGTTCAGCCCCCTGTCCAAGGCCCGCCGCGCCTCGGCAGCCGCATATTCACCCGGCAAGGATATAAGGGCAAGATTCGCCCCCGGCAGCGCCTCCATCGCCCCGTCCAAGGAGCGGGGCCGGTAGTCGTCCACGGCATCTGCTGGCCCCTTACCCGCGCTGGCCAGAAGCGCCTCCGCCTGGGCGATAACCTCCGCCCCCCCATCCGCCGTTTCCATCTCCAAGGCAACAACCAAGTCATTGGACGTTGCGTCTTCCCCGGCAGCAGCAAGCAAGCCGACGCCGCGCAGCAATTCTCGGTTGTTGGGCGTGGCCATCATCGCAGTGGCTTGGACGACTCCCGGCTGCGACTCCAACTCCTGCGATAAGCGCATCAGCACCACTGAGTCCCGGTAGGTGTTGCGCAGCACGTGATTGCAGACGGTCATCGCCCCAACTCCCGTGCGATATGCACGCCCAGCACGATGCCCGCCAGCGTGTCCCAGCCCGATGTATGTCCCACGGATGCGAGAGTTCGCGCTCTCCGTGACACATCGCCAGCCGAATGCTCCTGCAAGAGTGCCGCAATAAGCCTGAGGCTCGCCTCGCTTCCCAACCCAAGAACCGCTTGACCCAGCATGGAAGCGCTTATCACCCCCGTCATGCTATGCGCCTGTCTGGTCACCGAATCGCCCAGCACAGCAGACGCAGGAGACTCGCGGGCCTTCAGAACCAGCAGCATGCCCACCAGCAAATCGTCCCCCGATGGCGTCAGTCCGGGCCCCAATCCCAGCAAACCCCGCACTCCTCCATCGGTCCCCTTGATGTCACTTGCTTGCAGGCCCTTCACCAAGCCCGCTATGGCATCGCATGCCATCCCGGCAACCGCATTGGAATCATCCAATACGGGACGCCGCCCCGCCGCCAGTATCTCGACATGAGGTAGCAGGCACCCAAGCCCATCCCTTGGGATCTCTGCACCGAGATTCTCCGCCAGATTGCGCGCTTCCGCCACACCATCAGCAGCCCGGCAGGGAGCCTGAGGCTGCCATACTACAGTCCCCGGCAACCACAACTCCAGCGTCCCGACCAGCAGCCGTTCGCCCTCAACGAACACGGGCGTGCTCTCAACCACCCCGGCGTCCCTCAAGTCTGTCCCATCCGGCAGTCGTACCGACACCGTGAGCGGGCCCCGGCCCAAGTCCTCGCCGGCGATACACACTACCTCGCCGTCACAGGTCTGCACATAGCAGGACCGTCGGAAGGAAGCGCAGACACTGCCCAGCAGACCCCCCATATCCAAGTACCGGGCGGCCGAAACGCCGACACACTTTGCCAGCGCAAAAACACCGGCCTTGTCCTCAAGGTCAAGCATCGTCTGCAACCCGTCTCATCCTAAGTCCAGCCCCTGCCAGTAGCGCCGGCCCTCCATGCGGGCCAGCCTCCCGAATCCGGGAGCCGGGAAATGGCCTGCTACCAGTACCGTGTTGTCACCCTCGATGCGGTCAAACAGGGCTGTCCGCGTCTTGCGCGCCAAGTCAGGGTCTATGTCCGCAAACGAGCACCATTCCAGTTCATGCAGTTGCACCGGGTGATGCGCCGCATCCCCCAGCACTAGACCCTTTTCGCCTTGGGAAGAGATCAGCAGACTCATGTGCCCGGGCGTGTGCCCCGGCGTCAATAAGGGCGTGATGTCGGACGTCAACGCCTTTTCGTCCTCCATGAACTCCATCAGCCCCATCTCTTCAAGTGGGGCCACACACTTCCGGTTGGTCGGGAATTTTTCCAGATTCTCCTCCGTTCGGAAGAACTCCCAGTCCTTGGCCCCAACCCAGTACCGGGCCTTGGGGAAGGTGGGCACCACGTCACCCCGCTCCTCCGACAAATTCCACCCCACATGGTCCCGGTGCAGGTGCGTCATCACCACCATGTCGATGTCTTCCGGTCGCAACCCGTTGGCCCCCAAGTCGTCGAGTAGTTCCCCCCAACCGCTGTCCGGCGCATCCGGAGGCACGGGCCCTAGTCCCGTATCCACCAATATAATGCGCCCATCGGAACGTATGAGGAACGATCCAAGATTCAGGCTCAGTTGGTGGTTTTCATTTGTGGCATCCGGATAGGGTTGCCACAAATTCTTCTCGACCGATGGGAAGAAAACGCACGGGTCGAAGTCGAGATGCCCGTCGGACAGGGACATTACTTCGACGCTGCCTACGTTGATCTTCTTCGCTGGCATAGAGTGCTTCCTCCTAATATGGATCCTCTGGCAGACCCTAACTTACCACGCTTAGCCACCGCACTCTACCCACCCTATTGCAGCAGCAGGGGCATACTTCTCCGTAGTGATGCCAAGGGGTATGCTAATATACCCAGCGGTCCACAACCGGCGTTTCCAAAGGAGTCTTGATGGCATCGTGGTTCGATTCCCGTCGCTCGCAAATCCTAGCCAAAAACGGCATGGTGGCCACTAGCCAGCCGGTTGCGGCATCCACCGGGCTCCGCATCCTGATGGAGGGAGGAAACGCCGTTGATGCGTGCGTAGGCATGGCAGCCACCTTGGCAGTGGTGGAGCCCGTTTCCACCGGCCTTTGCGGCGACCTCTTCGCTCTTGTGTGGATGGACCGAGAGCGGAAGGTGCGAGCCTTGAACGGCAGCGGTCGCGCCCCAGCAGCCGCCAACATCGACGAACTGCGCTCCCAGGGAGTCTCCCGCATACCGGTCCACAGCCCCTATGCAGTCTCCGTACCCGGGACTGTGGACGGCTGGCAGAAGCTCATCGACGCCTACGGCACCATGACCCTCGCCGACCTGCTCCAGCCTGCCATCCGTTACGCCGAGGATGGATTCGCCATCACCGCAGTCATCTCCAAGCTCTGGGAAGCAGCCGTTCCCGTCCTCATGCAATACCCCTCCGGCGAGGAACTTCTCATCGATGGTCGCGCCCCCCGCGAGGGCGACATGATGCGCCTTCCCGGCATGGCCAAAGTCCTGCGCGACGTAGCCGACGGGGGCCCCGATGCCTTCTACCGCAGCCCCCTAGCCAAGCATATCGCCGAATACGTCCAGGAATGCGGAGGCTGGCTCGCCCCGGAAGACCTAGCCGGGCATACTTCCACTTGGGACGAACCCATAAGCACCGACTACCGCGGATACACCTGCTGGCAATGCCCGCCCAACGGCGCCGGCATGGCCGTCCTCATGGGGCTGAACATCGCCGAGAACTTCGATGTCGCAGGGTTGGGCTTCCAGACTGCCGACACCTACCACCACCTTATCGAATCGATGCGCCTCGCCTATGCCGATGCCCTCCGCTACGTGGCCGACCCGGCCAAGGTGCGCATACCCCTCGACCAGTTGCTATCCAAGGACTACGCCAAGGAACGTGCTTCACTCGTGACCGCTGGCAAGGCAATGGCCGAGGCCCCGTCAGGCGAGTTCAACCTAGGCAGCGACACGGTCTACATTACCGCCGTGGATGGCCAAGGCAACGCCTGCTCCTTCATCAACAGCGTCTACGAAGGATTCGGCACCGGCATGGTCGTGCCGGGCACGAACATGTGCCTCCACAACCGTGGTTCTCTCTTTTCCCTGGACCCCAACCACCTCAACGCTCTGGAACCGGGCAAGCGCCCCTACCATACCATCATCCCCGGTATGGTCACCCGGGGAAATGATCTCTGGCTCAGTTACGGCGTCATGGGGGCTTTCCAGCAGCCTCAAGGCCAGCTTCAAGTCTTATGCAACATGATCGACTTCGGCCTCGACCCGCAGGCAGCCCTGAACGCCCTGCGATTCAGCATCCAACTAGGCCGTGGCGTGGCTGTGGAAGAGGGGCTGGATCCTGCGGTAGTCCAAGACTTGGGACGCCGGGGTCACAACATGGTGACCCTAGGCGGCTACCAGAGGGTCATATTCGGGGGAGGGCAAGTCATCGCCCGGGACCCTGACACCGGCCTGCTCCATGGCGGCTCGGAACCCCGCAAGGACGGCGGGGCGATGGGCTGGTAGGCCCACAGCCTACCAGACTACCCTACCACTGGCGGACGACGGGCATCACCTCTTTGCCGAACAGGTCTATGTTGCGCATGGCTGCTTCGTGGCCCATACGCGACTCCTGCCCGTAGAAGATCAGGTGACCCATTCCCAGGGTGTCCTTGAGGTGTCGCAGTTTTTCGATGACTTGGTCGGGGGTTCCTGCCACGATGTGGTAATTGTCCTGTAGCTCTTGGAAACTTTGGAGAGCCAGCGGCTTGTTGCGACGCTGCTGCATTTTCACGCCGGACTCAGTGAGGTAGCCGGGGGGCACCAATAGGTGGCGGGGTGCCCTGCCAGTGGGGCCCATGCGCCAAACGAAATGCTCGGCTTCTCTCTGGGCTTCCTCCTCGGTCTCGCCCACGTAGCAGCAGATGAGGTAGCCAAAGTTGTCCGGGCTGGGTTCATAGCCTTCTTCAGATGCTATTTCACGGTAGTAGTCGAACAGGTCGGCAGTCACGTCCACTGGGGCTAGGAAAGCAACGTAGGTGTACTGGCGTCGTGCTGCGAACTCGGCTGTCTCAGGGCTGCTGGAGCCAGGCACCCACACTGGAGGGTGGGGCTTTTGCACAGGGACCATCCACGGGTTCACCACGCGGTACTGGTAGTGCTTGCCTTCCCAACGGAAGGGTCCGGGCTCGGTCCATGCCTTCACGATAAGGTCATGGCATTCCTGGAACCGCTCGCGGTTGTCGGTGGGACGGATGTTGCCAGCCCAAGTCTCGGCCCATACGCCACGGACGAAACCGGAGATGATACGTCCGCCGGAGATAACGTCCAGCATGGCGACTTCTTCCGCGACTCGGATGGGGTTGTCGTGCATCGGTATCAGATTGCCCATGAGAAGGATCTTGAGGTTCTGCGTTTGTTGGGCGAGGATTCCAGCGGTTATGTTCACAGAGACGTTCATGCTGGAAGGGGTGGTGTGGTGCTCGTTGACCATCACGCCGTCGAAACCCATCTCCTCGCAGTGAATCGCTTCTTCGATGTACCGTTGGAACAGGCCGTGGGCTGCATCGGGGTCGAAGTGGCTGTTGGGGAAGACGACCCGCAGAGAGTCGTACTTTAGCGACTCCTCGTCGTCGTACTCGTGATAGGGGAACTCGCTGAAATAGTAGACCTTCATTTAGCCCTTCCTCGCCGATTCCTTCGGTTGGTCTTGGTGCCTATTCTTCCAGAGTGGTGATGTCGCCGGGGTCGAGGCCCAACTCACGGGCCTTGAGCAGACGACGCATGATCTTGCCGGACCGTGTCTTGGGGAGCGCTGGTGAGAAGTCGATTTCGGCCGGTACGGCGATGGGTCCCAATTCGTGGCGAACATGATCCCGGAGCGTCGCGACCATATCATCGGAAGGAGATTGGCCGACTCGAAGGCTGACGAAGGCCTTGATGGACTCACCACGCAGGGCATCGGGTTTGCCGATGACGGCGGCCTCGGCAACGGCAGCATGGGATACGAGAGCGCTCTCTACTTCTGCGGTGCCTATACGATGTCCGGCGACATTCAGGACGTCGTCGGCACGTCCCACCACCATGAAGTAGCCCTCCTCGTCCTTGAGGGCGACATCTCCAGTGAAGTAGTAGCCGGGCAGGCGCTCCCAATCTCGTGCGTAGCGTTCGGGGTCGCCAAAGACAGTGCGGAACATGTGTGGGAAGGGCCTGGTCAGCACCAGCATCCCGCCCTTATTGGGCTCGGTTACGGGCTGGCCTTCCATGTCGACAACGTCAGCGATCACACCGGGTAGCTGTCGGCCGACTCTGCCGGGCTTGCTGGGCATGATGGCCATGGTGCCCAAGCAGGGGCCACCCGTCTCGGTCTGCCACCAATTATCCACCATGTAGCCCCACTGGCCTGAGCCGCATAGATACCGGTAAGCCCAGCGTTGGGCTTCGGGGTTTAAGGGTTCGCCGGCGCAGGTGAGGAAGCGGAGGCTGGTTAGATCGTATTGCAGTGGGTATTCCTCGCCGTAGCGCATGAGCATACGAACTGCCGTGGGTGCGGTGAATATGACGTTTACGCCGTACTTCTCGATTGTCTCGTAGGCCACGCCGGGGTGGGGGTAATCGATGGCGCCCTCGCGGAAGACGGTGGTGGCACCTGCAATCAGCGGGCCGTAGACGATGTAGCTGTGACCCACTACCCAACCGATGTCGGAGGTGCACCAGAACACATCGTCGTCCCTGATGTCCCAGAAGGTCTTTAGATGATAGTAGGTGCCCACCATGTAGCCGCCGTGAACGTGGACGACGCCCTTGGGCCGGCCAGTGGTGCCGCTGGTGTACAGGATATACAGGGGGTCCTCTGAGTCCATGACTTCGGGGTCGCAATGGGGGCTGCTCTTGGCCATGAGGTCGTCGAAATCGACTTCCTTCGCACCTAGCTCCTTCTTTTCGCGGCGCTGCCAGTAGACGACGTGCTGCACTAGGTCCAAGTCTTGGACGGCTTCGTCGGTGATGCCCTTGAGGTCGACGAGGTTGCCACGGCGATAGCCGACGTCGGCGGTGATGACCACCTTGGCTTGGGCATCGGTGATGCGATCGCGGAGTGCGCCGACGCTGAAGCCAGCGTAGACGACGCTGTGCACGGCGCCCACGCGGGCACAGGCCAGCATTGCGATGACGCCTTCGGGGGCCAAGGGCATGTAGATGATGACACGGTCACCTTTGCCTACGCCCAAGGAGCGGAGGCCGTTGGCGAACCGGTTTACCAGTTGGGAAAGTCGGCCGTAGGTGAATACGCGCTCCTCGCCGTCTTCGCCTAGCCAGATGAACGCTGCCTTGTTCTTGCGCCAAGAGTTGACGTGGCGGTCGAGGGCATTGTGGGTGATGTTGCAGGTCGCTCCTTCAAACCACTTGAAGGTGGGGTAGTCCCAGCGGAAGACCCGGTCCCAAGGCTTGAACCACTCTAGTTCGGATGCCACGTCGGACCAGAAGCCTTCGGGGTCTTCGATGGAGCGCTGGTATTCGCCTGCGTAGTCTTGGAGGAAGGCATTCCCCGACACATGAGGGGCGGGGCAATAACCTCGGCTTCTTGGGACAGGTAGTCGAGGTTCTGCTGCTGTGTCATGGGGCATTCCTCCGTAGCATAGCGGACCTAATGGCGGGCCGTGGACGAGCTGTGCGCCAGATTTCGCATTATAGCACCCATCCTACCAACCAAGACGGCTGCCTCTTGTAAGAAGGGTTGGGTTTGCGGCGTTCACACTGCTGCGGCTTCAAGGACGCGCCAAGGCGGGGATGAGCACTTGCTCCATGGGGTCGACCTGGAAGCACAGAGTCTCAAGGGAAGTAGCTCCCAGCAGATACTCATCTCCGTCTGGAGAAGACAAGACCGGGCAAGGGGCCAGACGGCCTTCGCATGCAATTCTAGCCGTACCCATGGACCACTGTTGAACGTCCCCGCCCCCGACGGATACATGGCATACGTATGGGGTCTCTATACTCAACAGCCGTAGGAAGGCATCGGGCAACACGGTATGGGTCGCCCCCGTATCGACGAGGGCGTTCACTTCGTGAAGGTCGCCTCCCAAAGTACTCCCCACCTGAATCCTTACACTGAAGGACCCCATTCGTTGTCTCCTATGGTTACCGCTTAAGGCGGACTAGAGAGTGGCACCTTGGGGCGGCCCCATGGTTGCCAAGAAGGACTCGGAGTATTGGAGCAGTTCCTCGTCGGAGGAATCCACGTCGATGTGGGCACCAAGAGGCTGGCGGATGTGATAGGGGGTGGTGTAGTACAACTCTACCCTGTTTTCCTCAGGGTCGAAGAAGTAGACGCTGCAGGAGATACCGTGGGTGACGGTGCGCTCGATCCTGACCTCGGGTTCTTCTTCGAGGCGGTGGGTGAAGTCGCGCAGGTCATCCAGCGAGTCGATCTTGAAGGAAAGCTGCTGCACGAACTTGGTGGCTCCCTGGCCCTCGCGGACTCTAGCCAAGGCCAGTTCGTGATGCTCCCAGTCGGGGTTGGCGCTGAGGAAGACGATGCCGAGGTCGTGGTCCTCGTCGGTGATAGTGAGGCCAACCACGCGGGAGTAGAAGTCCCGCATCTTCATGAGGTCGTCGCAATAGATTCCAACGTGCCCCAGTCGAGTTACGCCCATGAGATTCCTCCTAGTTTTCTTCGCAACTTCGCTAGTCGCAGGTTCCAGACGTAGGTTAGATATTAAGGAGTTTTTCGAGGTTTTTCCACAGGATAGCCTCTTTCTCCTCGGTGGAGAGGGTTTCCATGCCCATGATCCAGGAGACGGGCCAGTCGACGTCCATGTTGAAGGGCCAGTCGGTGCCGAAGGTGACGCGGTCGGGGCCGACGGTGTCTAGGATGAAGCGCAGGGACTGCTCGGAGTGGATGAGGCAGTCGTAGTAGAAGCGCTTGGCGTAGGTGCTGGGAGGCTTGCTGAGGTTGGCGCGGGCGTAGGGGTTAGTCTGCCAGCCGCGGTCCATGCGTCCGAGGCCAAAGCAGGTGTAACCGCCGCCGTGCATGAGGAGGACCTTGAGGTCGGGGAAGCGGTCCATGACTCCGCCGAAGACGAGGAGGGCGAAGGTGACGGCACGATCGGCAAGGTTGCCGATACTGTTGTGGAGGTGGTACTTGCCGCCGGAGCGGGTGGTGACCATGGTCTCGTTTTCTTGGTGGAAGCAAACGAGGGCACCGGTGCGCTCAGCGGCGGCCCAGAAGGGAAGGAACTCGGGCTCGTCGAGGGTGCGGCCGTTGACGTGGTCGTTAATCATGCAGCCCTTGAAGCCGGCAGCCATGCAGCGCTCAAGCTCGGCGACGGCCATACCCACGTCCTGCATGGGGAGGGTTGCGAGTCCGGCGTAGCGGGAGGGGTATGCCTTGGATACGGCAGCGATGTCGTCGTTGCAGTCGCGGGAGGTGGCTTGGGCGATGGTTGAGTCGAGATGATAGTTGTAGAGGCCGACCCATGTGGAGAGGACATGGACATCGACACCCTTGGAGTCCATGTCCATGAGGCGTTCCTCGGTGGTCCAGAGCATCATGGGGTGAAGCCAACCGCGGTCTTGGCCCCGGGTGAGGAAGAGGCGGCCGGTGGGCCCACCCTTCTCGACGGTGAAGCCGTGCCAGTCACCTCCGTCGCGGATGTTGACGACGCTGCGGGGCACGTTATGGGCGTGGATGTCGATACTACGCATGACTACGCTCCAATCGTGTGAGCCGGGACCTGACCGTTGCAGGCAGGCTCGGTGTTGAAGGGTCATTGTACACGCGTGGAGGATGGGACGGGGAAGTTGGAAGAGACGCGCAATCGCGGGCTCGAATTCGCAGCGGGGGGCTCCATGGTTTGGAGACGTTGTGCGACTTCCGGTGGTAATCCGATGCACATACGGCGCAAATCCGAGTTCATAACGGTGACATTCCGGCGCACATCCCATTACGTAACGATGACATTCCGGCGCACATCCCATTGCACTTTTTGACATATCCGTGGCAATCCCGGTGTATTGGTATACACCGGGATTCGTAGCTGCGCAGATAGGACGGAGGCAAGGACGATGGGCGAAAACATTTTTTTGTAGCGTCTCGTGTTGCATACGCGACGCGGGGCCACAGTGTCAGGGACGAGCAGCTTGCTTGGCAGCACCGCATCTGTCCACATCATGGAATATGTTCGCATTATCTTCGCCTTGGATTTTTTTGAAAAACGGGCACCCGGTCCAAAGGAAGACGGGGGCCGAGATGTAGGGGGGCAGTCCCTGCGCATCTATCTTGAGTATAGAACGTATATTCTTGGCAGTCAACGGGAAAAGTGGCATGGGGGTCACGGTGGAGAGTTGGCACTGGTCCCTGGGTACAGGCGACGGTGGAGGGCGATGATGGCTAGGAGGGAGAGGGTGCCGGCGAGCCAGCCTGCGAGGACATCGCTGGGGTAGTGTTCGCCGGAGAGGATGCGGAAGATGCTGAGGGCGATGATGGCCGCGGCCAGGGCTACTTGAAGGGGGATGCGCAGGCGATTGGGGGTTATGTAAAGGCTGACGAAGTAGATGGCTAGGCCGAGGATGAGCACGGAAGTGGCGGCGGTGCCGCTGGGGAAGCTGTCGGTGGCGCCGAAGAGGGGGCCTTCGGGGCGGGGCCTGTCTATGAGGAGCTTGGGGAGTACGATGACGAGGCCTTGGGTAGGGAGGATGAGGAGGACGGCTAGGGCGTCGGGTATTGCGCGGCGGGTGAAGCAGAGGGCTAGGAGCAAGGCGGTCATGGAGAGGCTGGCTATGGGGTTGATGTCGAACCAGGCTAGGAAGTCGCGCCAGCCTTGGTGGTGGACGCGGAGGGCGTCGAGGAGTGGTTGGTCTCCGGGGAGGATGTGGTGGAAGAGGGCTAGGGTGTAGAGGGTGATGGTGGGGGGGAGTAAAGCGATGGCCCCGAGCATTGAGGACATAGGACGCTAGCTCACTTAGTCGCCGAATCGTTCTTCCCACGCATCGCTATATTCAGACTCGAACTTAGATTCCTGCTCGGATGTACGGCCGAATCCTACCCATCTTCCTGCTTCCCAACGACAAACTTGTCTATCAAGGCTGTCCCATATCCTATGGGGCCGCACATTTTCCTCAAGCAAGCAATCCCGAAGCTCTTTTTTGGGCGTCGAAGAGGTCTACTAGGTCGGAGCGACACTCAACCCATAGGAGGCCGTGGAGTTCGTTGTGTTCGGGGCGGTCTTGGAGGGTCATGGTGCTGTTGCGCTTGATGGAGTTGCAGGTGCGGTGGGGCAGGGCAAGGATAGAATGTGTTGTTGCCCGATGGCCAACGTGCGATTGGGGACGTTCAGGTTACCGAGGGATCAGGATTTCTACAAGGTCTCATGTACAAAGAGCGTATCACGAGGCGATGAGAATGGAAAAGGGTTAGGTGTTATGGTTGGGAGAGCGAGGCGATACTCCCTAGAGGAAGGTTAGTTGTTTACGAGTCCGGGACGTGGATTCCCGCCTCCGCGGGAATGACGGGGAGGGAGGTGGGGTTCGGGGCTCCACCCCTTGCCCACTCGGTCAAGGCCGTGGATTCCCGCCTCCGCGGGAATGACGGGGAGGGAGTTGGGGTTCGGGGGTTCCACCCCTTGCCCACTCGGTCCGGGTCGTGGATTCCCGCCTCCGCGGGAATGACGGGGCGGTGGGTTGGGTTCCGGGGCTCCACGCCTGGCCCACTCGGTCAGGGACGTGGATTCACGCCTTCGCGGGAATGACGGGGAGGGGTTGGGTTTCGGGGGCTCCACCCCTTGCCCACTCGGTCAGGGCCGTGGATTCCCGCCTCCCCGGGAATGACGGGGCGGGGGTTGGGTTTCGAGGGCTCCACCCCTTGCCCACTCGGTCAGGGCCGTGGATTCCCGCCTCCGCGGGAATGACGGGGCGGGAGTTGGGTTTCGGGGGCTCCACCCCTTGCCCACTCGGTCCGGGCCGTGGATTCCCGCCTTCGCGGGAGTGACGGGGCGGGGGGTTGGGTTTCGAGGCCCCACGCCTTGCCCGCTCGGTTAGGGACGTGGATTCACGCCTTCGCGGGAGTGACGGGGCGGGGGGTTGGGTTTCGGGGGCTCCACCCCTGGCCCACTCGGTCAGGGCCGTGGATTCCCGCCTCCGCGGGAATGACGGGGCGGGGGGTTGGTTTCGGGGGCTCCACCCCTGGCCCACTCGGTCAGGGCCGTGGATTCCCGCCTCCGCGGGAATGACGGGGCGGGGGGTGGGGTTCAGGGGCTCCACCCCTTGCCCACTCGGTCCGGGTCGTGGATTCCCACCTTCGCGGGAATGACGGGGAGGTGGGTAGGTTTCGGGGCTCCACCCCTTGCCCACTCGGTCCGGGTCGTGGATTCCCGCCTTCGCGGGAGTGACGGGGCGGGGGGTTGGGTTTCGAGGCCCCACGCCTTGCCCACTCGGTCCGGGCCGTGGATTCACGCCTTCGCGGGAGTGACGGGGCGGGGGTTGGGTTTCGGGGGCTCCACCCCTTGCCCACTCGGTCCGGGCCGTGGATTCCCGCCTCCGCGGGAATGACGGGGCGGGGGGTTGGTTTCGGGGGCTCCACCCCTGGCCCACTCGGTCAGGGCCGTGGATTCCCGCCTCCGCGGGAATGACGGGGCGGGGGGTTGGTTTCGGGGGCTCCACCCCTGGCCCACTCGGTCAGGGCCGTGGATTCCCGCCTCCGCGGGAATGACGGGGAGGTGGTTGGGTTTCGGGGCTCCACCCCTTGCCCGCTCGGTCCGGGCCGTGGATTCCCGCCTCCGTGGGAATGACGGGGAGGTGGGTAGGTTTCGGGGCCCCACGCCTTGCCCACTCGGTCCGGGCCGTGGGTTCCCGCCTTCGCGGGAATGACGGAGAGGCTGCGCGACGCGAAGGAGGAAGTCCCTGAGGTCTTGGTTGTGGCGGGTGGAGTTGGTGTTCCAGGTGTTGGCGTGGGTGGTGTTGGGGTAGGTGGCGTAGGTGATGAGGTCGGGGCGGAGTTGGGCTAGGGTGTTGCTGGTGCGGATGGGGACGCTGGCGTCGTCTTCGCCGTGGATGAGGAGGATGGGGACGTTGAGGAGGTGGGCGTCCTTGAGGTAGTCCATGGAGTCCCAGTCGAGGCCGAAACGGAGGGTGAAGAGCCACTTGGCGGTGTCGGTTATGAAGAATGGGAGATTGCGCTGGCGGGCGCCGAGACGGACGGTTTCCTCGAAGTGCATCATGGGGGAGTCCAAGACGACGCCGGTTACGGAGGAGGCCAAGGGGGACTCGTAGAGGAACTTGGCCACTATTCCGCCTCCCATGCTCTGGCCGATGAGTACGATGTCCTTGGCGCCGGGCTGAGAGAGGGCGTATTCGACGGCGGCGTGGAGGTCTTGCCACTCGGTGAGGCCATATTGGTAGACGCCACTGGGGTCTTGGGGCTGGTTCTTGTCGTTGCGGTAGGTGATGAAGAGGGCCGGTATGTTGAGTTCATTGAGGACGGGGAGGATGGGGAGGCCGGCGGCGGGGTTGCTACGGAGACCATGGACGAAGATGGCCCAGGTGTCAGCGTTGACTTCAGGATGTTGGGCGAACTGCCAGGCGTCCTGCATTCCGAGGGGTGCTTGGTATTGGACTGTTTGGTATTGGATGCCGAAGGCCAGATAGGGGTCGTTGGGGTAGATGTTTCCGGAGACGGAGGCTGGGGTGGAGTGGGGCGGGTCTCCGTCGGCAAGGGTGAAGCGGCGAATAACGAAGTTGTCGCCGTGCTCGATGATGTCTCCGAGCATTCCGTTGCCAGTCGTTCCGTCGGGACCAAGCCAGCGTAGGCCCCATTTGCCGGGTGAACGCCAGTCGCTGTCGTCGGGACCGTTTTCGAGTTTGACGAGATGGTCATCGGTGGCGGTGGCCGTGAGGTCGTAATCGATTTGGGATTCTCGAACCTGTAAGGCTAGGTCGTTGAGGACGCTGGAGTAGTGCCAGGCTACGCCGAAGTTGATGGCTGCTAGGAGGAAGAGAAGGGCGAGGAGGATTAGTAGGAGGCGTTTGCGATTGAATCGCCGAAGCACGGGCAAGCGACTCATGAGGCGTACAGTCATTTTCGGGCTGCTGCAACGAAATCAGTTGGCGGGGGAATCAACCGCTATCTAGCGTGGAGGGAATGGCCTACAAAACAGCAACGGCTAAACCTACAAAGCCGCCGATTATGGCCGCCGACAAGCCTATGAATCCAAGGAACACGACCTGCTTCAGGGAACGGAGGTCTTGGCGGATGTCTTGCAGCGCGGCAAGAACTCCTTCCATCTGGCCCTCCAACCGCCCGATGTCTCGCTCCAGTTGCGGTTCAGCAGTAGCCATGCGTCTCCCTTTCCAGAAGCAACGCTACCAAGTATGGTAAGCGACTCGTCGCTGTGGTGTCCACTATCAGACTCCCACCGATAGGAGGCTGAATACCCGCCCTCGATTTCGTCTTCGCTGACTTCAAAGATGATCTCAGACATCATTGCAATCGTTGTTGCCTTTCACTCGGCGACTTGGATTCTATATCCCTAGCAGGCGTTCCAGGTTTTTGTAGAGGATGAGTTCTTTTTCTTCTTGCGTGATGGACTCTAGGCTGAGGACCCAGGAGACGGGCCAGTCGAAGACCATGTCGTAGGGCCAGTCGGTGCCGAAGATTACGCGTTCGATGCCGACGCTGTCGATGAGGAAGCGGAGGGCGGACTCGGTGTAGACGATGCAGTCGTAGTAGAAGCGGTTGAGGTAGGCGCTGGGAGGACGGGAGAGGTGGGTGCGGGCTTCGGGGCGGACCTGCCAGCCGCGGTCCATGCGACCGATGCCGTAGCAGGTGTAGCCGCCGCCGTGGGCTAGGCAAATCTTGAGGTCGGGGCAGGCGTCCATGACGCCGCCGAATACCAGGGTGGCAAAGGTGACGGCACGGTCGGCGAGGTTGCCGATGGTGTTGGGGAGGTGATAGCGGTCAGCGCGCTGGCTGACAGTGGTGCCTCCGCCTTGGTGGAAGAAGATGAGGGCGCCGGTCTCCTCGGCAGCTTTCCAGAAGGGGAGAAATTCAGGCTCGTCGAGGGTGCGTCCGTTGACGTGGTCGTTGATCATGGCACCCTTGAGGCCGAGGGGGCCCATGCAGCGTTCGAGTTCACGGATGGTAGCGGGTATGTCCTGCATGGGGAGGGAACCGAGGCCGGCAAAGCGGTCAGGCCAGGTGCGGGCCATGTCGCTGATCTCGTCGTTGTAGTCGTGGCAGGTGGCTTGGGCGACGGAGGAGTCGAGGTGGTAGTTGTAGAAGCCGGAGTAGGGGGAGACGACATGGACGTCGACGCCCAGGGAGTCCATCTCGACGATGCGCTCCTCGGGGTCCCAGCGGGAGCGGGGAGGCAGGCCGCCGGGTTGGCCACCGACGACGGCCATGTGATGCCCGCGGGAGTTGATTTCGCGGGTGATGCCGTGCCAGTTGCCGCCGTTCTCGGTGGCTTTCCAGAAGCACTGGGGCGTGAGGTGGGCGTGGATGTCGATGACTCGCATGGTGTCCGTCCTGTCGTGATTGGATATTGCAGGGAGGCAGGAGCGCCATCCCCATCCCATCCCAACCTTCCCCCTAGGGGGAAGGGGTCGCTTCCACTATGGCTGACCGTTATCAGCGGGAGGAGAGGGACGCCGTCTGAGGCTATGAGAACGGTCTAGGGCATGCGGCGTTCGAGGAGTTCGATGCGCACGTCGTCGGGGGCCCAGACGAAGGCGAGCTTGACGCCGGGGCGGAACTGGACGGGCTCGACGAAAAACTTGGCGCCCTTGGATTTCATGGTGGCGACGGTCTGTTCGAGGTCTTCCACGCGTAGGCCGAAGTGGTCGAGGCCGTAGTGGGGCTCGTGGATGCCGTCGGGGATGGTTCCCTCGTCTGGGGGACCGGCGATGAAGACCATGAGACCATCGAGGTTGAGGTCAATGCGGGCGGGGCCACCGTCGCGGGGGGTGCGGATGATGGTGGCGCCGAACATGTTCTCGTACCACTTACCCGTTGCCTCAGGGTCGGGGCTGCGGAGGTGGATGTGGTCGTATACGAAGTCAGGCATGGTGCTCCTTGGGCGGTAGTGTGAGGGGAATCGTAACATGGGGCGCGTGGAGGGTCGAGACAGATGGTATCGCTAAGGCCTCGGATGCAGGTTGCCCATGTGGAAGCCCTGTGACAGAATTGCGCTGCCCACAAGATTCTTCGCAGTAACGACACACAACGAGCACCACCAAAGGAGGGACCCATGGCGTCGACGCAGGAAATCAAGGACCGGGTATTCGCGGAGATCGACGCCCGGGGCGATGAGATTGTGGGGGTGGCCAAGGAGATACTGGCGCACCCAGAGGCTGGATACCGCGAGGTGCGGACGGGGAAGCTGGTGGCGGAGAGGCTGCGGAGTCTGGATATCGAGTGTCGTGAAGGGCTTGCGCTGACTGGGGTAAAGGGTTCGCTGGCGGGAGGGGGCGACGGGCCGGCCATTGCGGTGCTGGGGGAGTTGGACTCGCTGCTGGTGAATGAGCATCCCCATGCGGATGGGGATACCGGGGCGGCGCATGCGTGCGGGCACCATGCGCAGATCGGGATGATGCTGGGGGTGGCGACGGCGCTGAAGCGCTCGGGTGTGATGCCGGAGTTGGGTGGACGGGTGACTTTCATGGCGGTGCCTGCGGAGGAGTTCATTGAGATTGAGTGGCGCGATGAGATGCGGCAGCAGGGGAAAATTGAGTTCTTGGGTGGCAAGCCGGAGCTGGTGCGGTTGGGGGAGTTTGATGATGTGGATGTGACGCTGCTGGTGCACAGTTCGGCCAATGCGCCGGACAAGATGCTGGGGATGGGCGGGACTAATAATGGGTTGGTGGCGAAGAGGATACAGTTTCTGGGGCGCGGGGCCCATGCAGGCGGTGCGCCTCATCTGGGTATCAATGCGCTGAATGCCGCGTCGCTGGCGATGGCGGCTATCAATGCGAACCGGGAGACGTTCAGGGATGATGATACGGTGCGGGTTCACCCCATCATCACCAAGGGAGGGGAGGCGGTGAGCGCGGTGCCGGCGGATGTGCGGATGGAGACCTTCGTGAGGGGGAAGACGCTGGACGCGATCACGGATGCGAACGTCAAGGTGGACCGGGCGCTGAAGGCGGGGGCGATGGCGGTGGGGGGCAGGGTGAAGATACAAACGATTCCTGGGTACCTGCCACTGAGACAGGACGACAACCTGTCGAGGGTGTTTGAGGAGAACGCGAACGGACTGGTCGGCGCGGAGAATGTGGGGCATGTGCCTCACAGGGGAACGTCGACGGACATGGGGGATATCAGTCATTTGATGCCGTTGATTCAGCCGTATGCGGGCGGGTGCAGTGGCGTGGCGCATGGGGCGGACTTTCTGGTGGAGGACTACCAGCTTGGGGTGCTTACGGCAGCCAAGGCGCTGGCGGGGACGGTGGTGGATTTACTGTCGAACGGCGCGGAGGAGGCGGGGCGGATCATTTCGAGCCACAAGCGGGCGATGAGCAAGGATGAGTACCTGCGGTTTTTGCGGGGGCTGGCGAAGGATGAGACGTTTGATGGGGCGCGGTAGGGGCCAGCATATTTGATCTTGGAACTCTAATCGCCGCTTTGACAACATGAAGACAGTCCCGCCTATAGAAATCGAAAGCTCTTGGTTTTATCGCCTCTTCAACCGAGGAACGACCCGCCTTACAGCCAACGGGCAAGAGGTGAGGCTTTACAGGGAAAATGGCGGACCGCTTGCGTCTATATCGCTTCCGACTATTGCAGCGATTACAATCCGCCCGCAATGGCTTTGGAACAAGCTGACGTTCTCACTACTGGACGGCACTGAATATTGTGTTGGAGGTCTCAGCGGGCGTGATGCAATGCTCATCCGCAACTCTACCGAAGAAGAGTCCGTCAGCAGGGCCAACGAACTGGAGCTGAGTCTCAAGCTGCTGGATGAGAAATTGCGCCGGCTCTTGGATGGCACTCATTACGTACGCCATTCCGACTCGCGAAGTATACACGAGTCGCTTGTATCCACAGTGGCGGCTTGCCGAGGGCTTGTAAGTGAGCACCTGAGCAAGGAAGCCAGAGAAGCCCTTCGCCGGATTGAACCTTTGGCTCCTACGAAAGGATTCGAGGCTGCACGTCACCAAGCCAACGAGTTGTTCATACAGAAGACTATACCCTCGGTTCAATCGACAGCATCCTTAGGCAGGCCTGGCAGCCTTACTAATGAGCAAGCTACAGCCGTAGCTACAGACGAGGACGTAACACTGGTACTCGCGGGCGCGGGCACCGGGAAGACTGCCGTCATCACTAGCAAGATAGCGCATCTTGTTCGCAACCAAGGTGTGGACCCGTCAGAGATATTAGTGTTGGCTTTCAACACCAAAGCGGCTAAGGAGATACGTGAGCGCCTACCGTTTGACCTCGCAGAGACGCACGTACGCACGTTCCACGCCTTCGGGCTTAATGTTATCGGCCATGCCCATAGGAAACCGACTATTTCGAAACTGGCACAAGACACCAGGCAACTCCAGCAACTCGTCCACAAGACTCTCAATAACCTTTTTGCTAGCTCATCCAATCACTCTTCCGAAATTGTGGACTTCGTGGCCTATAATGAGACAACTTACCAGTCGGCTTTCGATTTCAAAACAGTTGGCGAGTATTACGAGTATGTCCGGAAGTCGGAGCTACGGACGCTAAGCGGCGAGCTAGTAAAGAGTTTCGAGGAGCTCGAAATCGCGAACTTCTTAACGCTCCATGGCATTGAATTTCAGTACGAACGACCTTACCGGGTGCACACTGCAACCAAGACACATAGCCAGTATAAGCCGGACTTCTACCTGCCCACCTACGACATTTACATTGAACATTTTGCGCTCGACGAAAGCGGACTTCCACCGAAAGAATGGCACAGATACGCCGAGGGAGTGTCACGGAAGCGACAGATACACAAGACATACGGAACTCGGCTTATCGAAACGTACAGTTGGCAGCGGCAGAAGGGAATCCTGCGCCAAGAGCTCAGGAAACAACTTGAGACAGCGGGGGTCAGGCTGGCGAGGGTACCGGTACGTGACTTGCTCCAACGCTTCCGGGTTTGGCTTGAGCGGTTGGTATCGTGGCTTGTAGAGCTGTTGGCCAGCTTCCTGAGTCACGTCAAGACAGGCCGGATGTCACCGGATCAATTGAGGAGACGCGCCGATGCCTCACGAGATCCAACTCGCAGCCACAGCTTCTTGAGTATTTTTGAACTTGTTCAGAGCCAATACGAAGCTGCGCTGGCAGGAGAGCTGGACTTTCACGACCTGATAAATCAGGCGACGGACCTGCTTCATGATGGAACATGCCCAAAGCAATATCGTTACGTACTCGGTGACGAATTCCAAGACATCTCCGCGGGGCGCATGGAATTGCTCAAGGCTCTCAGACGAGACGACACAGCGTATTTTCTTGTCGGAGATGATTGGCAATCCATTTATCGCTTTGCCGGAAGTGACATTAGCTTGATCCGCAATTGTGGTGAGCACCTCGGTCATGTACGAGAGTGTATTCTGAGCCAGACGTTTCGCTTCGGCAACGGAATTCTCAAGCCTTCGAGTGATTTCATACGACAGAACCTTGTACAGACTCAACGCATGATGCAGCCTTCGGACCGTACTGTGGACGAAGCCATCACTATTGTAGTAAACCGCGAACAGCCCAGCGTCAACCGTACAAGGACAGCTGATCAATTGAGCGGCTTGCTTGTGGCATTGAAGGACATCGATATTCGATCAGCTATTTCCCAAGACTCTTTACCGTCGTTGCTCGTGCTTGGTCGCTATCGCGACAGCCATCTCAATTTACAGCAAGCCAAGCTAAGCAACGATGACTTCAGTACAGTACACGCCGCGAAAGGTCGAGAGGCGGACTACGTAATCGTCCTAGACCTTGCGGACAAGAGACGGGGCTTTCCTTCACAAATGAAGGACGATCCGCTGATGGAACTGGTAATGCCACCCGACTCTGATGGATACTTCCCGCACGCCGAAGAACGGCGTCTTTTCTACGTAGCCATGACACGTGCTAAGAGAGGGTTGTATCTTGTCGCAGATTCAGGGCGTCCATCCCCTTTTGTTAGAGAGCTACAGAGTCGTCATAGGAACCTACGCCAACTAGGCGGCGATTTGGGCTACGAGGGACCTCAGTGCCCACGGTGCGTGGTCGGCACACTCGTTGTCTCGCAGAGCCGCAAGAGTCTGCGATGTACCTACCACCCACTCTGCACCCACCTCGCCCCACTCTGTTCCGGTTGTGGTGTGGGGTACTTGGTGGCCGTGCCGGATTCTCCGGCTGCCACCTGTACGAATGCGGCGTGCGACGATCGTCACGTTATGTGCCCTCAATGCGGGATGGGAATCCTCACCCAGAAACCTGGTAGCCACGGCAACTTCTGGGGCTGCAGCGAGTATTGGTCCGAAGCACCATGCACATATACTAGGAACATCGAAAGTGTACACGCCAGCACGCATGTATGATTGGCGAACCCACCCATACGGAGGATAAATGCGTATGACCACGAGCAGCGGGATGAAGGTTGGGATTGGGTTGCCGGCGGCTTTGCCGGGGGTGGATGGGACGGAGATTGTGGAGTGGGCGAGGAGGGCGGATGAAGGGCCTTTCTCCAGTGTGAGTGTGATTGACCGGATTGTGTTTCCGTGCTTCGAGCCTATGATCACGCTGGCGGTTGCCGCGTCAGTCACGCAGCGGGTCAGGCTGACTAGCACGCTGGTGCTGGCGAGCTTGCGGAATGCGGGGGTTCTGGCGAAGGAGGCTGCGACCATCGACGCTTTCTCGGGAGGTCGGTTAACTCTGGGGCTGGGCATCGGAAGACGGGAGGACGATTTCCGGGCTGCGCCAGCGCCTTACGAGGGACGGGGACGGAGATTCGAGGAGCAACTGGATGTGATGAGGAAGGTGTGGTCGGGGGAGGCTTTGTCGGATGACGTGGGTCCGGTCGGACCGGCTCCGGGGCGTCCGGGCGGGCCGGAGGTGCTAATCGGAGGCAGGGACCGGAGGGCTATCAGCCGGGTGGGACGCTGGGGTGACGGGTTTCTGGCTGCGCCCGCAGGTGCCCAGGAGGTTGCCAGCCAGTATGAGATCGCGAAGAAATCGTGGCAGGAGGCTGGGCGAGAGGGGAGGCCTCGTTTAGTGGGGATGTTGTACTACGCACTGGGGCAAGGTGCAGCGGATGAGGGGGCAGACTACCTGCGTGACTACTATTCACAGTTGGGGCCGGTTGCGGATCTGATTGCGCAAGGGATTGTCAGTTCACCGGAGGCGGTCAAGGACTCGATGAGGGACTACGCCGACACAGGTATGGACGAACTGATGATGCTGCCCACGGTGAGGGGCATCGAACAGTTGGAGAGGCTGTCAGACTTGGTGGGATAGGGTGAGCACACCCTTCACCAATAGGGGCACGGTGTCTTGTCTAGGCGTTGCCGTTGGCTGAGTAGCGGGCAACCCAGGGGTCGGGTTCGACCTTGAGACGGCGGAAGCGCTCGGCAAACTCCAAGCCAGCGGGTTCTCCCGTCTCGCGAGCCCAGTTCTGGATTCGTTCCCACCGGCCAGTGCGCCCTACGAACTGGCTGGCGTGCATGCTGAGGGAGTCGTACTTGAGGCGCACGTTTTCGATGTCGAGGCCCACGTAGGTGTCGGGATCCTCGCTGCCCCAGAGGAAGATTTCCTTCACCAAGTGGGGTTCGAGCCCTTCGTCTCTTAGCAGATCGGGGTAGTAGTGGGGATTGCAGGCGTAGGGGGCGACGGCTTCCATGGTCACCAAGCCGCTCATACGGTGGTCGCGGTGGGTGTGGGACTTGGAGCGCCAAGGGTCTATGCACATCACGACATCGGGGCGGTACTTGCGGATGGCGCGGACGACGCCCCGTCGGAACTCGTGGTTGTCCTCGAGGGTGCCGTCGGGGATACGGAGGAAGGTGACTTCGGTGACGCCCATGACGTCGGCGGCTTCCTGCTGCTCCTTCTCGCGGATTTCGGCTAGGCGCTCGCGAGTCATCTCCGGGTCCCCGGAGCCCTTGTCGCCGTTGGTGCAGAGGACGTAGTAGCCCTTTGCGCCCTCGCTAATCCATCTGCCGATGGTGCCTCCGCAGCCGCCTTCGGCGTCGTCGGGGTGGGGGGTAACGAGGAGGGCGGCTTCGGGCGTGTAGTCCACGATGTTCATGTTGGGGGTGGCTCCTTGGTGCGGAGTGGGGCCGACGGACGGTCAAGTGGTCATGATAGTACGGGAAGAGGGTGGGGAGTAGCAAGGCGAGAAGCCGGACTCATGACGAAAACACACCTACACGAAGTTGTACCTGGTCTAGACACTTGGTAGTCGCCTGCCGTTACAATACCTAGAGATAACATCGGGCTTCACAGAGATAGATGATGGCCAAAGACACTATTACCTTTGAACTGGGTGGCAGAGTTGACATCCGCCGTCTTCAGGAGGGAGTCACAGTCTTTCGAAATTTGATAACAGCACTGACCGCCAACGGAAAAGTCACTTGGGTTGTAGAAGATATGCAGCCCGGCAGTGCTATCATCACACTGAGAGGTGAAGCCACCAACCAGATCGAAGTAGAGAAGGTCGTCGATGGCTACGGTGGAATCGGGAGCGCCCTTGCGAGACAAGTCGCGATGAATCATGACCTCGAGACTTCCAGAGCCGTAGAGGCTGTGAGACGGCTGATCAACTCGGTGGAGTATGTGCGCTTTGAAACCCGCGAAGTCGAGTACACAATATACGGCAATGGCTCGAGCCCTGTACAACCTAATGCCACCCACGCCATTGGGGCGATTACAGGACGTGTACAAACGCTCAGTAACCGGTTGGGACTGCGCTTTAATCTCTACGATACTATCCACGACAAGGCCGTGGGCTGTTACTTGGAGCCTGGGCAAGAAAACCTAATGCGACAAGCTTGGGGACGCCGTGCCAAAGTAAGCGGCCGGGTGTCTCGAGAACAATCGACTGGCCGCCCTCTCAGTGTACGACAAATCACGGATATAGAGATACTGGGCGATGTGCCTCTAGGTGATTTCAGAGAGGCCCGGGGCTCGGTTCCGCTCCGTGACCATGACCCCTTGCCTGAAGATGCCATTCGAAGAGTGCGCGATGCCTGAGGCGCCTCGTGCCATGTACTGGGATTCCAACGTCTTCTTATCCTACCTTAACGGTATTCTGGAGCGTTTGCCTACCATAGATGCTTTGCTGGAAAGCAGCGCAAATGGTTCCGTCCGTCTATACACAGCGGAACTCTCTCGCATCGAGGTTGCGTTTGCTGCGTCGGAGCAGCGACAACAGGCTCTAAGTGAAGCCGTGGAGCAACACATCGACAACCTATGGTCCAACGAGAATGTCGTCACCCTAGTGGAGCATCACAACAATATCAGCCTGGGAGCCCGGACGCTAATGCGTGGTGCTATGGTCTCTGGTTGGAGTCTCAAACCTTTCGATGCCATTCACTTGGCCACTGCGGAGTGGTTGAGAAACATCAATATACCTATTCGGACGTTCCACACATACGACAGTGCGCTCATGAAGTATGGGCAGTTAGTCGGATTCGAGATAGTAGAGCCCTTCGTACAACAGCCTCGCATGATTTGAGCGATCGGCCTCTAGTCTAGGCGGCGGGCTTGGCCGCGGCGGGGGCGACGGCTTGGGTCGACTGGGCGGCCTTGGCCTATGCCTTGGCGCATGCGGCCGTACTCGGAGGAGAGTTCGGCGCCTGCTATGAGGATGAGGGCGGAGATGTAGGTCCAGGCGAGGAAGGCTACGACGGAGCCGAGGGAGCCGTAGACCTTGGCGTAGTCGGCGAAGTTCTCGAGATAGTAGACGAAGAGGTTCTTGCCCACTTCGAATGCGACGGCGGCGAATATGGCTCCCGGCCATATGTGACGCCAGCGGGTCTCGGTGTTGGGGACGTACCTGTATATCAACAAGAAGATGCTGAGGGTGAAAATAAAGGGAAGAGGGCGGGTGAGGACATAGATGCCGCCGTGTTCGAGCCATTCCATGCGGCCCACGCCGGGGAGGTCGACACGTCCCAGAACCTGAAGGGATGTGGTGGCGGCCATGGAGGTCATAAACAGAATCCCAACGCCGCAAGACATGAGGAGATTGCGGACCTTATCAACGTAAAAGGGTCGGTCTTCATGTATGTCCCACGCACGGTTCACCGCACGGCTGATGGCCCCGAACATGGCGCTGGCTGTCCAGAAGAGGCCGATGACACCGATGACGCCGAGGAGGCCGCTAACCCCCTGAACGGCGTTGATGTTGTGAGCTAAGAGTTCACTGGTGCCGGGCAGATAGGTCTCGAAGAAATCCACTAGGTCGTCCTCGAAGGAGCCGGCCCCGAGCATCAGGCTGAAAATGAAGAGCAGGCCGACAGTGAGGGGGAAAAGGGAGAGGATGGCATAGTAGGCAACACCGGCGGCCATGTGGGTGGCATCATCGCGGCCCATCTCTCGGCCGGTGCGGACCAGGAGCAGCACGAGGGGAATGCGGAGGAGCGAGCGTCCGATAGGGTCCAGGATTTGCCTACGTAGAGCAGTTACCAACTCCCGACATCCTGCGATGCCGAGCGAGGCGAATCCTCTGATTCTGGACGCCATTTGCAAGTAATCCCACCTGACATAGAAGAGCTTATGTCAGTGTTGCACGGGCTGAGGGCAGATGTCCCGTGGGAACGGATGGCTGATTCTCGAGGTTTCCCAATACATGCCCCTGCTTGGCCGGAGATACATCTCACGATCAAGCAGGGGCAAGAGCTGCGCCGATGTCTATTGTTGAGATTCGCCCCTGAAGGGAGCGCGGACGACAACGCGCACGCCGGAGATGGTACCGGTTACGGCACCGGTCACCGTGTTCAGAGTGGTCTCGCCGAAGGTGCCGGCTGCGCTTACGGCCCCGTTGGCTGCTGCGGATGCGGCGTCTTCTGCGCGTACGCCTATCCTCTTGGCACTGTCGATGGCCTCCTCGACGGCGTTGCGGGCTACGGATGCCACGTCGCCGCTGACCTCAGCGGTGCCCTTGATAAGGCCGCGAGTGCTCTCCTCTATGGCCGTCATCACGTTACCACCCACCTGTTGAGTGCCCACCACCGTGCCGTTGATGGTATCTCTAGCGGTGGTACCGAGGTCCCCGCCGATCTCCCGGGTGCCGTGAATGGCGCCCCTAGCGGCGCTGAAGGCGGCATCCTGCACCCTTGCCGTGACGCTGCCGGTGGCTTCGATGGCACCCTCCACGGCATTGCGGGTGACGGAAGCAACATCACCCCCGACTTCAGATGCACCACGAATGAGGCCTCGAGTGGTGTCCTCTATGGCTTCGACGACGCTGCCGCCGACTTCCTGAGTGCCGGTGACCGTGCCCTTGATGGTTTCCCGCGCGGTGGTGCCGAGGTCCCCGCCGACATCGCGGGTACCCTGGATTGCACCGCGGGCTATGCTGAAGGCCATGTCCTCGGCGCGGAGGCCGACGCTCTTGGTGGTCTCCATGGCACCCTCGACGGCACTGCGGGCCACTGTGCCTACATCTCCTCCCACCTCGCCAGTACCCTTGATGGCTGCCCTCACGGTGTCGCTGAATACGCCCACGGTCACTGTGCTGACTTCGCCAGCACCGCGAATGACACCTATGACGGCGCCTTTCGCGGTGGAGCCAAGTTCTGTCCCCACTTCATTAGTGGCGTGGATGGCACCCTTGATGACGTCACCGACCAAGTCCTGGAACCCGGTGACTGTGTCACGGGTGCCTCCCAAGGCTCCTACGGTGCCTCGGCGGGCGGCATCGATAGCGCTCTCAGCCACATCACCTGCTCCACCAATGGCGCCGGTAAGGGCGTCCCTAATATTCCTCCCGAAGTTACTTAGCGTCATGGTCTCCCCCTTCCAATATTGACAATAGCATCCCACTAACCGCCGGAGTATTCAATGATTAACCGGGAGTAGAAACGCCGATGATAGAAACCGGATCACTAACTCGTTGGGGCTAAGGGGTTATGTCGATTAGACGGACGTATGTGGAAGCCCAGGATGGGAATAGCTCCCTACGCCTTGGACGATAGTTTGCGTGTGTCTCTGGCTCGCGTGCGTCTCGGGCGGCATCGGGTCCGATGTGAAGGGTGCTACGAGGGTGAGTCCTTCGCATTGCGGAAATAGGAAGTGAGGGAGTCGAGGATGCGGGCGGATGGGTCGGCGGGAGGATAGGTCTGACGCAGCTTTTCCAAGGCTGCGTCGACGCTGAGGGCATCGCGGTGCATGAGGTAAGCGACGACAGCGGAGGGGCTGCGGCTTACGGCTGCTTCGCACTCGACCAATACGGGCACCCCTCGGGCCAAGCGAGTGTCGATGAAGCGGACGATATTGCGGACGGTCTCTTCGGACCATGGGGTGTCGTCGGGCAGGTCGATATGAAGTACGTCGTCGGGGTGTTGGGGGGTCTGGCCTTGGCGGATGGTGAGTCGTCCCCAATGAGAGGGTATCTCGCGGTCGCTGGTGTGGGCGGTCTTGATGTGAAGTTTGGGCTGAACTTCGGCGAAGGGCACTGTTGCTCCTATCATCTCAGGACGTAGGGGTCATGCTCAGGACGCAGGCATCTCGTGAAGGGGGCCGGTGGGAACGGCTATGGGGGGCCGTTGGGGTCAGGTACGTTGACACCTTTTTCGGCTACAACCCATAATGGGCTGCAACTCCCCCAGCAAGCTACAGGCATATTACGCCACAGGTCAATATGGGTCAGAGAATGAGTTGGCAGGAGCATGATGGGGAGTCGCACTCCCACCTAGGCACGGTTGCGCGGTGGAATGATTACAGGGGCGGCCTGATATGGTGCTAAAGGGCACGGAGTTGGGTCTGCTGACCGACCTCTATGAATTGACGATGGCCCAATGCTATTTCGAGAACGGCATGTCGGGCCAAGCGACCTTCAGTTTGCACGTTCGCACGGCCCCCCCTGACCGTGGATACATGGTGTGCGCCGGGTTGGAGGAGGTGCTGCGCTATCTGGAAGCGTGGAGTTTCTCTGAGAGCGACATTGAGTATTTGAGGGGCACCGGGATATTCCACGAAGACTTCCTCGAGTCGCTGCCACGGATGCGGTTCACGGGGGACGTGTGGGCGATACCTGAGGGGCGTGTCTTCTTCCCAGAGGAGCCGATACTGGAGGTCACAGGGACGGTGATGGAGGCCCAAGCGGTAGAGACCTTTATCATCAACCAGGTGCATTTGCAGACGGTCATCGCCACCAAAGCGGCGCGGTGTGTATGGGGGGCCCAAGGGAGGGTGGTCAGCGATTTCTCGCTGAGGCGCACTCACGGGGTGGACGCGGGGATGAAGGTAGCGAGGAGCAGCTACATCGGGGGAGCCGCTTCCACGAGCAACGTGCTGGCGGGGAAGGTATATGGGATCACACCGGCGGGCACCATGGCCCATTCCTTTGTTACCAGTTTTCCAACCGAGCTTGAGGCTTTCCGAGCTTATGGACGCAGCTTTCCGAATCGTTCCATCTTTCTCATCGATACGTACGACACCATTGCCGGGGCGCACCAAGCCGTGGTTGCCGCGAAGGAGATGGAGGAGCGGGGTGACCGGCTGTTCGGGGTGCGCTTGGATAGCGGCAACTTCGACGCCTTGAGCCGGGCGGTGCGAGTGATCTTGGATGAGGCGGGGCTGGACTACGTAAGAATCGTGGCCAGCGGTGGACTGGATGAACATGACGTGGCGCGTCTCTCGGCAGAGGGGGCGCCCATTGATATATTCGGCGTAGGCACGCGCATGGGGGTGTCGGCGGATGCTCCGACGGCGGACATGGCCTACAAGATGGTGAGCTATTGCGGGAATCCTGTGATGAAGCTGAGCGAGGGCAAGGTCTCACTGCCATCGGAAAAGCAGGTGTACCGGGTCAGGGACTCGCTGGGGCAAATGGCGTATGACGTCATTGCCGAGCGCGATGAGCCCGGGATAACGGGAGAGGCGCTCATGGAGAAGGTGATGGAGGAAGGGCGCATAATCGGGCCCCAGCCCACGCTGCAGCAGATGAGAGAACGGCTGGAGGCCGACCTTTCGTCATTGCACGAGGACTACAAGGCGTTGAGGGAGCCGGCCGTGTATCCGGTACGCCACAGCCCGGCGCTGGAGAGTCTGCGCCACACCACGGAACGGGAGATACGTGCCAAGGCTGGTGTCTTGGCCCATGAAGGACAAAGATGAAAGTAGCAGTGTGCATCAAGCAGGTCCCAGTGCTGTCGAGGGTCACGTTCGACTACGAGACCAAGACCATCGTGCGGGAAGGGGTGCCCCTGGAGGTCAATTCGTATGATCTGCTGGCGGTGGACAGGGCGGCGAAGCTCAAGGAGCAGACGTCCACTGATGTGCTAGCCATCACGATGGGGCCGCCGCAGGCGAGTGACGCACTGGTGCAGTGTCTGGCGATGGGGGCTGACAGGGGCATATTACTCACTGACCGACTGATGGCCGGGTCGGATACGCTGGCGACGGCGCGCACGCTGGCGATGGCATTGGAGCAAGAGGCTTGCGACTTGATTTTCTGCGGGCGTCATTCGACGGATGCAGAGACGGGGCAGGTTGGGCCTGAACTGGCGGAACTGATGGGGCTGCCTCATGTGAGCAATGTCTACAAGCTGGACTATGACCACGGCAGCAACTCGGTGCTGGTTGAGCGGGAGACGGACGACGGTCATGAGGTCGTTCGCTGCCCGCTGCCTGCGGTGATATGCGTTACCGAGGGGATCATGCCGGAGCGGTTCCCCAACCGGGACGACATGGAGGCTGGGAGGCAGAAGCCGATTCTGGACGTTGGAGCTGATGCACTGTCTCCCGACCCGGCGCTCTTCGGGGCTGCGGGTTCACCGACCTGGGTGTCGGACATCCAGATTCTGGAGTCCTCACGCTTGTCGGAGGTGGTTGAGGAGGAAGACCGGCAGGCTGCGGTGCAGCGGGTGGCGGATGCTTTCGGGCAGAGAGAGCCGCCGGAGCAGACGGCAGCGTTGACGGGTCTGGCGAGGTATCCGGGCAGGCAGGATGGGGCGATATGGGTCGTGGTGGAAACCCCACCGTCGGGCCTGCGCACTGCGACATACCAGTTGCTGGGGAAGGCGTGCCAGCTTTCCCAGCGAACCACGGGCGAGGTGGCTGCGATAGTGATAGGGCCGGGGAATGACGAGGTGTTTCAGGCGTTGGCAGCGTATGGTGCGGACCGCGTCATTGCCCTAGATGACTCGGAGGTGGGGCATCCCACCAGCAACAGCTATGCGGACTCCTTCGCGGGACTGGTGCTGGACAGGCAGCCCTATGCCGTGCTGCTGCAGGCTGACGCGAACGGCAGGGATATTGCGTCGCGCGTGGCAGCACGGTTGGGACTGGGGCTTACCGGGGACTGCGTCGACCTTGAAATCAATGACGACATGGAACTGGTGCAGATGAAGCCGGCTTTGGGGGGCAACGTGGTTGCTCCGATCTATTCCAAGACCAAGCCCTATCTCACCACGCTGCGTCCGGGCCTGCTTACACCTATTGAGCCGGACTGGGCGCAACAGGCATTCGTGGAGCACATGACGGCTGCACGGGGACCGAGCCCGGATGTTGAACTGGTGGAAAGGCATTTCAACGAGGACGTACAAGGGGTGGAGTTGGAGAGCGCCCGAATCGTGGTGGGCGTGGGCAAGGGAGTTGGGGGGCCGGAAAACGTGCCGGCTGTCACCAAGCTGGCGGAGTCGATCGGTGCGTCGGTCGTGTGCACCCGCGATGTGGCGGACGTGGGGTGGATGCCGCGGCAGACGCAGGTGGGGCTCACGGGCAAAGCCATAGCCCCGGAGTTGTACATCGCGGTGGGGATACGGGGGGATTTCAATCACATGGTGGGTGTACAGAAGGCGAGGACGATTATTGCAATCAACAACAACAATAACGCACGGCGGACGCCGATTTTGAACAGCGCGGACTACACACTCATCGGCGACTGGCAGGAATATCTGGAGCCACTGGTGGAGGCGCTGCGCCCACATTTGGGCTAGGGCGGCGAGACTGAGGCAAAGGAAGCATGGCACAGTTCCAGACGGCACAATCCAGTGGCCCACGGGGAGGCCCGCTGGAGTCAATCATCAAGCGAGACCGTGTGCTGGTGGGGGTGTGCCTGCTGGCTATCGCGGGGCTGTCGTGGGCGTATACGGTGAATCTGGCGCGGGGCATGGGCGGGGACGACGGCATGTCCATGGGGATGTCGATGGGCATGGCGAACACGATGCCTTGGAGCCTGGCGGATTACTGGGCGCAGTTCGTTATGTGGACTGTGATGATGTTCGCCATGATGATACCGTCGGCTGCGCCGATGATTCTGGTGTTTGCGACGGTGAACCGGAGGCGAAGGGAGAATGCCGACCCGTATGTGCCGACGTTCGTGTTCCTGCTGGGGTATCTGATACTGTGGGCTGCATTCTCGGCATTAGCGGCCACGGCGCAGTGGGGGTTGCATCAAGGGGCGCTGCTCTCATCGATGATGGGGGCAAGCACCAGCGCGATATTGGGAGGCTCGCTGCTGCTGGCGGCGGGGATTTTCCAGTGGACTCCTTTGAAGTATGCGTGCCTGAAGGGCTGCCGGTCACCGTTGGGGTTCCTGATGAACGACTGGCGTGACGGCTATGGCGGGGCTTTGATCATGGGCATCAGGCACGGAACGTTCTGCGTTGCGTGTTGCTGGGTGCTGATGGCGCTGCTGTTCGTGACGGGGATCATGAATTTGTTGTGGGTGGCGGTTATCGCTGGCTTCGTGCTGCTGGAGAAGGTGGCCCCCAAGGGCCAGTACGTTGGCTGGGCGGCTGGGCTGGTGCTGATAGGGCTGGCGGGATGGACCTATGCGGGCGGACTGAACTGAGGCTGAAACCGGAATGACCCCAAATCGGGGGACCAACTAGAGGGAGGGAAACATGTGCGCCCAGATGTCTGATTTGGTATTCGAGTCGGAGCCTCGTGTCATTGGGCACGGGTTCAAGTTCACGGAGGGGCCGTTGTGGCATCCCAATGGGTTCCTGCTGTTCACGGACATACCGGCGAACACGGTGTACAGGTGGGAGCCGGGGGGACAGACGCTGGCGTACCTGAAGCCGAGCGGGAATGCCAACGGGCTGACTTGGGACAAGCAGGGCAACCTGCTGGCGTGCGAGCACGGCGGGCGACGGGTGTCGCGCATGGGAGCGAACCGGCAGATGGCAACGGTGGCGGACAGCTTTGGGGGCAAGAAGCTGAACAGCCCGAACGACATCGTGTGCCATTCGAGCGGACGCATTTATTTCACCGACCCGCCATACGGGATTGACCCTGATCCGGGTGAGCAGGGGTGCAATGGCGTCTACTGTGCCGATACGGACGGGACGGTAAGCAGGTTGTTTGATGACTTTGGGAGGCCCAATGGGATTGCGCTGTCGCCGGATGAGTTGCTGCTGTACACGAACGATACGGTGAACAGGAACATCCGGGTGTGCGATGTGAATGCCGACGGGTCGGTGAGCAATGACCGGGTGTTTATCGACATGAACGTGGCGGCCGAGGGGAACCCGGACGGAATGAAGGTGGATGTGGACGGGAACATCTACTGCACGGGCGGTGGCGGCGTCTGGGTGATAGATGCGCAGGGGAACCACTTGGGGACGATACCGGTGCCGCACCAGCCGACGAATCTGGCCTTCGGGAATATCGATATGATGACACTGTATATCACGGCTCGGCCAGTGATATGCGCCATACAGTTGCGGGTGCCTGGGGTTAGTCCGTTTTAGCCGGATTTGGCGGGCATGGGCGCATGACTGGGCGGAAGATGCTGCACTCGGTCGTGGTGGCCGCAATCGTCGTGCTGGTGGTAGGGTCGCTGGCGTGCAGTAGCTCGGAGACCGTCCGCCTTGCCACCGAGGGCGAGTACCGCCCATTCAACTTCATCAACGATGCCGGCGAAATCGACGGGTTGGAGCGAGAGGTCGGCGACGAGTTATGTCGCCGCGCAGGTCTGAAGTGCGAGTGGGTGCTAAACGAATGGCCGGACATGATACCGGACTTGGTGGGTGGCGAGTTCGACGTCATCATGGCTGGGATGAGCATCACCGACGAGCGCGACGAGACCATTGACTTCACTGAGCCGTACTATCCGCCGGGGCCATCGGTCTATTTGGCCTTGGCGAGTGCGGGCGACGAAGCTGTTCAGGGACGACTAGGGGCTTACGCCAACACCATCTACTCGGACTACTTCACGGAGCGGGGCATCCGGTATACCGAGTTCAGCAGCGAGGATGACCGGCTTGAGGCGCTGCTCAATGGCGACATCGACGCGAGCTTGGTGGAACACGCCTACGCCGTGGATAAGCTGGCGGAGTATGAAGGGAGGCTGACCGTCGTCGGACCGCAGGTGCTACTGGGCCATGGAATCGGGATGGGCGTGCGGGAGGAGAGCGTCGAGTTGCGGGACAAGCTGAACGAGGCAATCGCGTCGATGAAAGCGGACGGTTCCCTGAACGAGCTTATTCGCAAGTGGGTGGGCGAGGACGCCAATATTTTCTAGGGAGTCGTCCTTATTCCACCTTAATTGCACCTTCGCTGGCATGGGGCCATTGCGATAGCACGAGTCATAGGTTGCCGTAGTTGGCTTGTTACGATAGCAGGGCCGTGCCGGGGGTACCTGAGAGGCGGTTGACGACGGGGATGGCTCCTTTCATGACTAGGCGGAGTTTGGTTGGGTCTTGCAGGAGACGGATGTCTTGTAGGGGGTTGCCGTCGATGGCTATGAGGTCGGCGAGCTTGCCTTTTTCGAGGGTGCCGATATCGTGCTGCATGTCTAGGCATTCGGCGGCTGTGCCGGTGGCGGCTTGGATGGCCTGCATGGGGGGCATGCCAGCGTCGACTAGGCATTCGAGTTCGCGGGCGTTGTGGGGGTGATCCCATGCGCCGGCGTCGGTGCCTGCGACTACTTTGACGCCTAGTTCCAAGGCACGGCGGAGGCTGTTGGCGTGGTGTTCCTTGAGGGCTTGGGCGCGAACGCGGCCGTGGGGGCTGCCCTGGGTGCCGTGGTAGACGTAGACGGTGAATGTGGGGACGAAGAAGATGTTCTTGTCGGCCATCATGGGCAGGAGGTCGGGGTCTTCGTCTAGGTAGGTGCCGTGTTCGATGGAGTGGACGCCTGCCTCGATGGCCATGCGGAGGCCCGGGCCGCCCAAGGCGTGGCACATGGCGCGGCGGCCGAGGAAGTTGGCTTCCTGAACGAGCATGTTGATCTCGTCGCGGTCGAACTCGACGTCCTTGGGGCCGTGTCCGACACGGCTGGAGGCGCCGCCGGTGGTGGCGAACTTCACGACATCGGCGCCTGCTCGGACCATCTCGCGTACCTTACGGCGGACATCGTCGACGCCAGTGGCGACGCCGTCAGGCAGGTTGGGGTCGATGTAGCCGTGGGGTTGCACGCAGGAGTGCCCGGAGGGAGACACGCGGTCGGCGAGGCCGCCGATGGGTGAGATGGGGCTGGTGGCGAGGACAAGGCGGGGGCCGTTGATGAGTTTCTGATCGATGGCCTGTTTGAAGCCGACATCGAGCCAGCCGCCGTCGCGGACGGTGGTGTAGCCGGTGTTGAGGACCTGTTCGAGGACGGTGGCGGTGCGGACATGGGCGGTGCTGATGGGCTCGGCGAGGGCGAAACGCTCGGCGAGGCTGGTGCCGTGGGAGGAGAGGTGGTCGTGGCAGTCGATGAGGCCGGGCATGAGGGTGAGGCCGGAGAGGTCGTAGGTGGTGGCGCCGGGAGGGATGGTGACGGCAGGGCGAGGGCCGACTTCTTCGATGCGGCCCTCGTCGTTCAGCACCACGGCCATGTCAGCGACAGGTATCCGGCCTGTGCCGTCGATAAGGGTCGCTCCTGTCAGGACCTGCATGGCTGGCCTCCTGGATTGTATGGGGATGGTATGGGAGGGATGCTAGGTAGGGCGGGTTGAGGTGTCAAGCGGGTGGATGATGGGTGGGACAGGTGTCCCATTCCGGACTCATTGCTATTTCGCAGGAGCGGTTCCTCCAGATACGAATTAGGGGTTGCGTGAGACACCATTCGTAGCTGCGGAGAAGAGTTTTGTAGCTGGAAAGTGTCTCATTTGTCTCACAGGGGGTCATTTCAGATACGAATGGTGGGGACCCGACGAGACAGTGGTGGATCGTTTGGGTCATAGGGTGGAGGGGCACAGGGGTAGCCGACAAGAGCATAGGTAACACCGTCAGGATGGGGTTAGTAGTAAGGCGGGTCATGGCGGGTATAGATTCCTTCATGGAATCCTATTCCTCATCCTCATCCTCATCCTCATCATCTTCTTCATCTTCCTCATAGTGGGACTGTTGCATTCTCTGACTCAACAATCTCATGAGGCGGCGATCGTCTATTGCGCGGTCGTAAGACTTGAGGAGGAAGAGAAGGAGGCGGTCGTTGCCGTCGATGGCGCGCTTGAAGGCTTCGAATTCGAGGCTTTGGAGCACGTGGTCTTCAGGGTCTTCCCATGCTTGGGCGAACTCCGGGTCGCGCTGACGCCAGCGGTACGCGGTTGCCCTTGGGACGCCGGCCCAGCGAGCGGCTTGAACTACGGATGCGCCGAACTTGCGAGCGGCGAGGAACTTGGTCTTTCTGTCCTCGCGGGATTTGGACCGGCTTGACTGGTTAGTGACTTGGGCCTTTAGGTTCTTCCTCTTGAGTTTACGGGCCATGATTTTCTCCAAATTAGACTGACTTACAAGGGCGAGGCGCGGGGTCACTCCAAAGGGAGCCACCCCTGCGATATGAGGTCACAGTAGAACCCATGTACGTGCGCTGTCAACGGGAAAATGTCATGGTGGAGAGGCGCACCGTGGTCGGATTGACGGGATTGGCAGGGTCTGGCGGTTTGCTGGATACGAACTGTTTGCGCGCTTGAGTGAGGACAGAGGATAATTGTTGCATCTACGCGGGCGCGTGATTGAGAGAGAATGAATGTCGTTGTATGAGAGCGCTCCCTTCAAGTACATGGCTTCGATGCTGGAGGGCATTGAGGTGGACCCCGGAATATGTGATGGGAAGCCGAGGCTAGAGGGGACGGAAATCACGGTGGAGTCGATACTGAATTTGATTGCTGACGGCTACAATACGCCGGATATCCTGCGGATGCATCCTGGATTGGAGGATGTGCATGTCCGGCGGTGTGCACGGTATGCTTTGTGGCTGATTGAGCACCCGGATTTGGCACTGTAGGAGAGGATAGCGATGGCTGACACAGGCGCGCCCAAGCGGTCCATCAGGGCTGATTTGGACCGCTTAGACTCGAACCCAGCCTACTGCGGGGGCAGCCTTCGAGTGAAGGGTACCCGCTACACCGTTGCGACCATCCTGCGCTTCCTCTCGGAGGGCTATGAGGTAGCCGACATTATCAGGGATTTCCCAGGGCTGGAGGATGCCGATGTACGGCAATGTGCCAAGTGGGGAGCTTGGGTAACGAGCTACCAGAGGATCGCCTCTAAAGCCAAATGAGGATACTGGTCGACGTCAGCTTGTCCGAGAATATCGTCGACTTCCTCAATAGCTTGGGGCACGACACTATCTGGTCGGGTGCACTGATGCCAGCAACTTCGCCTGACACCGATATCGTAGCTAGGGCTATGGAGGATCGCCGAGTGATACTCACAAGGGACCTAGACTTCTCGAGAATAATTGAAGGCTTAGGTGAAAGAGGGCCGTCGCTTATTACGCTTCGTATGGGTGGGTGGCCTCTCGAGGCAATCGTGCGGTCACTGTCGGAGCACCTCTCTTCTGTTGAGGGGCTGGAGCTTCAAGGCAGAATGGCCACTATTGACGATAAGGGCCTTCGAGTCCATATACCAAGGGCCTAGCAGGGTGTGACTATTTGACGCTCCCAAGCGGGGGCGGGTACACTCAGCTTTACGACTGAAGCACCGGGAGGTGTAGCGTGCAGCAAGTAACGAGCAATGTATTTGCGGAGACCAAGTGCCGTGGATGCAACTTCGGCTATCTGGTCACGTCGGAGGGCTTGGTTATGTTCGACAGCCCTCACAAGCCGAGCGATGCGGTGGCACTGAAGGCTGAGATGGAGTCGAAGGGGCCGCTGCGGTATATCATCAACACGGAGCCTCATGCGGACCACTGGTCGGGGAACGCTTTTTTCAATGCTCCGGTAATTGCGCATGAGGGTGTGCTGAACCGCATCGCCAACACGGACATGGCGGAGCATGTGCGCCGGGTTGGGGCCTTCGGGCCGGACGAGCCTGCGCTGCTGGAAGGCTACGAGGCGAACGCGCCGATGATTACCTTCAAGAACGGCATGACGCTGCATGTGGGGAACCACACCATTGAGATGATCCACATGCCGGGGCATACGCTGTACCAAGCTGCGATCTGCATAAAGGAAGAGGGAGTGGTGTGGACGAGCGACAACATCTTCCGCAGCGTGCAGACGTGGATCCACGAGGGGAACCCGGACCTATGGATGACGGCACTGGAGTCCCTGCGAAAACTGGACGAGGACATTTTCGTCCCTGGGCATGGCGAACTGTGCGACAAGGGCTATCTGAACGAGCAGTCGGCCTTGGTGCAGGAGTGGAAGGAGTACGTGAGGGGAGGCATTGAGCGCGGCATGACCAAGGACGAGGCCATCTCGAACCTGACGGACATCACGGACCGGTATCCCATGGATGTGGGGCAGGACGGGATGGCTCCAATTGTGATGCGAATGAATGTTGCCAATTTGTACGACTACCTGACGGGAAGCTGGCCTGCTCCGTCGGCACCGAACTTCGCCATGTATGCCAACTGGCCGGGTTCGAGGTAGACAGGGAGACCTATGAGTACGGGTGGACCTTTGGATCGCACGGGGCTGTTTCGGACGAGTTTGTTCGGGGCTCATGTGGATTCAGGGGCAAAAATGGTGCCATTTGCCGGGTGGGAGATGCCCCTGCAATACAGGGGCATCTTCGCTGAGGCGAAGGCCGTGCGGTCCGAGGCCGGGATTTTTGATGTATCCCACATGGGGCGCCTTTTCATTTCTGGCAGGCAGGCTGAGGAGTTGCTCGACCGGCTGCTTACGGCCAATGTGCCAGCCTTGGCGGAAGGCCGCGCCCGCTATTGCATGATCTGCAACGAGGCGGGGGGAATCATTGATGACGTGGTGATAGCCCGCCTTGGCCCTGTAAACTACCTGCTGGTGTGCAACGCGGCCAACAGGGAACAGGTGGTGCAATGGACGCAGGGCTTGATGGGAGATGGGCTGTCGGATGTGGCGCTGGACGACCGGACGGCTGCGACAGCACTAATCGCATTGCAGGGACCTTCGGCTGAGAGGATTGCGCTGTCGCTCCTAGGTCAAGACAGCTTGGAAGGGCCGGTAACGCGGCCCTTCGGGATACAGGAAGCGATGATCGACGGGCAGGAGGGGCTCATCAGCCGAACGGGTTATACCGGCGAGGATGGGGTCGAGCTAGTTCTGGACGCGGGGCAGGGGCCCCAAGTGTGGTCCCGACTGGTGGAGCTTGGAGCTTCTCCCTGCGGACTGGGTGCGCGGGACGTGTTGCGCTTGGAGGCGGGACTGCGTTTGCATGGGACGGACATGGATGCCAGCACGACCCCATTGGAGGCCGGTCTGCAGCGCTATGTGCACATGGAGGGCGATTTCGTTGGTCACGATGCGCTGGTAAAGCAGCAGGAGAGAGGGCTTGCGAGGCAACTGGTGGGGTTGAACGTGCGGGGCCGCTCGGTGGGGCGTCACGGGTATCGGCTGCTGCACCAAGGCGCCCCAGTGGGGGTCATCAGCAGCGGGACGTTCTCTCCGACGCTGAACGCGAGCATCGCCATGGGCTTTGTTCCCCCGGAGCTGGCCGAGGCAGGACAACTGCTGGATGTGGATATTCGGGGCGAATTGATGGAGGCAGAGGTCGTCTCGCTGCCCTTTTATTCGAGAAGGCGGGCGGGTTGAGGAGCGGGGACAGGAGAGAGGAATGGCAGACCTTGGCGTAGACGGTGCCGCGCGCTTCCACTACCTGCCCACCACGGAAGACGACCGGGCTGCCATGCTGCAAGCCATAGGAGTGTCCGAGCTTGACGACCTATTTGCGGATATTCCGTTGGACTACCGCAATCCGCCTTTGGACCTGCCGGGGCCCTTGTCTGAACTAGAACTGCGCCGGGAGATGGATGCATTTGCGGCACGGAACCGGCATGCGGGGGAATATGCCTGCTTCTTGGGGGCTGGAGCGTACAACCATTTTGCGCCCAGCATTGTCAGGGCTCTCATTACCAGAGGTGAATTCCTGACCTCGTACACGCCGTATCAACCTGAGATAAGCCAGGGGACGTTGCAGGCGACTTACGAATTCCAGTCGATGATATGCAGCCTGTATGACATGGAGGTAGCGAACGCCGGGTTGTATGACGGGGCGAGCGCGTTGGCGGAGGCGGCGCTGATGGCCTGCCGGGTGACAGGACGGGCGCGTATCGGGGCGCTTAGCACGATCTCTCCCGCGTACCGGGAGGTGCTGGAGACGTATTGTGTGCCTCAAGGCTTGGAGGTTGTGACGGTGGAGCCGGATGCAACGGAGTTGCACCCGGAGACGGCCTGCATCGTGGTGCAGTACCCCAACTTCTTTGGATACTTGGGGGACCTGGCGCGATACCGGCATATGTCGGATGTGGTCAGGGCATTGATGGTGGTGTCCTCGGACCCGGTGGCGATGGCAATGCTGAAGCCTCCGGGGAGCTTTGGGGCCGACATGGTGACGGGAGAGGGGCAGTCGCTCGGCCTGCCCGTGAGCTATGGCGGTCCGTATGTCGGGCTGTTTTCGACACGGCAAGCGTTGCTGCGGCAGATGCCGGGGCGATTAGCGGGAAGGACCACGGACCGTGACGGTCGGCCGGGCTTCGTGCTGACTCTGAGCACGCGGGAGCAGCACATCCGCCGGGAGCGGGCTACGAGCAACATCTGTACGAACCAAGCCCTGATGGCTTTGGCGGCTACGGTTTATACGGCTGCCTTGGGCAAGCGGGGGTTACGACAGGTGGCGGAGCAGGCTTACCACAAGGCCCACTATGCGGCTGAGCGCATTGCGGGGCTGCCGGGTTATGCTCTCCCGCTAGAGGGCACTTTCGCTTTTGAGTTTCCCATCACCTGCCCGGCACCAGCCCGAGACGTCAATGCGTATCTCTTGGAGCGTGGGATTATCGGGGGATTGGATGTGGGCGACCACTTCAACAATGGGATGCTTCTCTGTGTCACCGAGGTGAACACCAAGGAAGAAATCGATGGCTTGGTGGATGCCTTGGAGGAGTTCAAGCCATGAGCCAAGCAATCACCGCCGATAGCCTGCCTCTGCTGATGGAGCAGAGCGTGCCGGGCCGGGTGGGCGCCGTGCTGCCTCCGCTGGACGTGCCAGTGCATGAGCTTCCCGATGCATCTCTGGTGCGGGAAGATTTGCTGCTGCCAGAGGTGACGGAGCCGCAAGTGGTGCGTTATTTCACACTGCTGAGCCAGCGGAACTTCGGGATAGATACGACCTTCTATCCTTTGGGTAGTTGCAGCATGAAGTACAACCCGAAGATCAACGACGAGATGGCGTTCATGCCAGGCATGGCGCGGGTGCATCCGTCCCAGACCGATGACACGGTGCAAGGGGCGTTGGGGTTGATGCATGAGCTTCAGGGGTATCTTGCGGAAATCACAGGGATGACCGGGGTCAGTCTCGCGCCGCTAGCGGGTGCGCATGGAGAACTGGCTGGCATGTTGATGGTGAGGGCCTGCTTGCGGAACCGGGGAGAGGGGCAGCGGAACGTCGTCGCCATCCCAGATAGCGCCCATGGAACCAACCCCGCGTCGGCGGCGATGGCTGGGTTCGACGTGGTGTCGGTTGCCTCCGATGATGACGGGAACATGGATGTGCGGGCGTTGGAGGATGTGGCGGACGACCGTTTAGCAGCGGTTATGTTGACCCTGCCGAATACGCTGGGACTGTTCGATACGAATATCCTGGGGTTGTGCGAGACGGTGCACCACGCCGGGGGCTTGGTATATGGGGATGGGGCTAACATGAACGCCATGCTGGGAAGGGCAAAGCCGGCCCATCTCGGCTTCGATGTGGTACACCTAAACCTGCACAAGACCTTCAGCACGCCGCACGGTGGAGGCGGGCCGGGCGCAGGGCCCGTGTGTGTTGGGGAGACGCTGCTTCCCTATCTACCGACGCCGGTGGTAGAGAGGAACGGTGATGGTTATTCGCTAGTCCGGCCCGAAATGAGCATTGGGAAGCTCAGCGGCCACCATGGTAATTTCGGGGTGCTGGTGCGGGCTTATTCGTACATACGAACGCTGGGGAACACGGGGCTGAGGCAGGTATCGGGGGACGCCGTGCTGCACGCGAACTACCTGCTGGCATCGCTGCGGGATACGTTCGATTTGCCCTATGACCGCACCTGCATGCACGAAGTGATTTTCTCGGCCAAGGCGCAGACTCCCACAGGAGTGAAGGGGCTGGACATCGCGAAGAGGCTGCTGGACTATGGTTTCCATGCTCCGACGATGTATTTCCCGCTGATCGTCCATGAAGCTCTGATGATCGAACCCACGGAGACGGAGACCAAGGAGACGCTGGATGCCTTTATCCAAGCGATGAGGGACATTGCCGGCGAGGTGGAAGAGGACCCGGACACCGTCAAGACTGCCCCGCATAACACGCCGGTCTCCCGCTTGGACGAAGCCACGGCATCGCGACGGCCCAACCTGCGCTGGCAGGCTCCCTAACAGCTACCCTTTCCGGACTTTTATCCTGCCTCGATTGGCGAGGAAGGGGCCCTTGCGCTAGAGGATGAACTCGCTGCGGTTATTGCTGTGGCTGCTACCCCGACGGCTCAGGTCGTCTTGGCAGCTTCTTGCCGTAAGCGCCTTTGGCATTTTGGCCGCTGCCACCGTCCTGTCGATGGGGGCCGTTTATTCCCAAGCCCTCTCGGAAGGCGGCTTGCGCCACACGCTCGCTTCAACGGTGAAATGGGTACTAAACGCGCAGGTGCTGGTGCAGGACCGACCCCTGGCGCGGGGGGAATATCCGAGGCAGCGGGAGGTGGTGGAGAGGGTTGCAAGCAATCGGTTGGGTCACCTGACGCAGGACAGGCAGCGGTTCGGCAATGTGCCTCCCCAGATGCCGATGCTGGTCGGTCCTCAGATACGCGCGGCTGAACCGGACGACCCCCTTGCCCGCATGTTCTTCCTCACCGGGTTCGAGGAGCATTCGAGGCTGGTCGGGGGGAGGTGGCCACAGGAGGAGCCGATGCTTCATGACAAGGGTGTGGTCATGGAGACGGTTATGGGGAGCAGCGCGGCAGGGGGTCTCGGACTGCGCATAGGCGACGAGGTGAATCTGCTGCCTTTTTTTGCCACGCCCGAGGAGCGCATCACGCTGCACATAGTCGGGACAGCCGAGCCGATCAACCGGCGAGATGAGTTCTGGATGGGTTACACGTCCTATTTTGACATCACGGGCGCGGAGCCCATTGTGGTGCCTTTTTTCCTGCGGGAGCAGGACTTTTTCGGAGGACTGGGACGGAAATATCCCACTATCGTTGGCAACTTTGGGTATTACTTCTATCTGGATGTCGCCAGCCTTACCACGGCCGATATTGAACCCACGCTGGATGCTCTCCACAATCTGGAGTTAGAGATCAACCGGGTCTATCCTCGTTCCATCATCACCAGCGGGCTGGAAAACAAGTTCGCGGAATATGAACGCAAGCTGACGCTAGCCCGTGTGCCTCTCTTCCTGTTCATATCCCTGGTGGCGTTGGTTACGCTCTATTTCCTTGCGGTGGCTACGGGGTTTCTTTCGGCCCGGCGGAGGGAGGAGGCCAGCCTGCTCCGCAGCCGCGGGGCCAGCGCCCTGCAGATCGGCGGGCTGCTGATAGCTGCCGAGTGCGTGATAGCCGCGGTGGCTATAGCAATAGGGCCGCTACTGGCCCTGCTCGCAGTGCGGGGGATACTGGCGCGGACCATCAACCCACTGCAGATAGGGGCACAGGAACCTCTGGTCATCGGACTGACGGCGGAGGCGTACATACTAGCTGCGGTGGGAGGAATCCTGAGCCTGTTAGTGCTGCTCCTGTCGGAGATACGGTTGATGAGGCTTGGGCTGGTGGACTACATGCGGGAGCGGGCCCGACCGCCCAGCGTGCCTTTCCTGCAACGCTACTACATCGACTTTTTGGCCGTGGGGGCTTTGGGGTTGCTGTGGTGGCAGATCCAGGGGCGCGGAGGCTTTTTGGACAGGGATTTGCTGGGGCGGGCACTGGATGTGGACCCGACGCTCCTGTTCGGGCCTGCGCTGGTGGTGCTGACAGCGGCGCTTCTGATGCTGAGGGTGATGCCGCTATTGGTCCGCTTTCTGGCATTGGTCTCCGACCGGGCTGGGCCGGCTTGGATAGGGCTGAGCCTGTCGCGAATCGCCCGAGACCCGCTGCCCTATGGGTCACTGGTTATCATACTGATGATGGCATCGGCGCTGGGCGTTTTCGGCGCGGTCTTCCAGTCTAGTTTATCGCAGAGCCAGAGGGAGCAACGGCAGTATGCCATTGGCGGGGAGGTGGTGGTATCGGCGAACCCACTGAACCCAGCGGCGGGCCGGTTGCTGGCGGAGTCGCAAGTACCGCGGGTAGTGAGCCCGATGATACGGGAAGGGCTGCTGCTGTACGACGGCTTTGCGATCTCGCCTGCTACTGCCTTGGTAATTGACCCGCCCACGATGGCGGAGACGGCTTGGTTCCGCAAGAGCTTTGCGGACAAGGAACTGGATGAACTGCTGATTCCCTTGCGTCCACCGGACTTTCGTTTTCTAGGGGCTGACCGGGACCCACGCGAGGGCATTCCGCTGCCGCTGGAGGCGCAACGGCTGGGCGTCTGGGCAAGGGGTGAGAATCTGGGGGTCGATCCCACGGGCAGGGATGTGCGTGTGTGGGCGCGGTTGACCGATTCCCGGGGCTTCCGGCGGGACGTCCGCTGGGGCAACCTGCCGCGGGCGGAGGACTTGGACGACCCCGATGGCAAGGCTGGTTGGACATACTTGGAGACGGTTCTGCCTACAGAATCGCCCTCCTTCGTTCCGCCTTACAACATCGTTGCAATTTTCATGAGTCGCACCTCGTTCAGCCAGACGCCTCCCGGCAGCCTCAGCATTGATGAGATAACGGTGAAAGGACCGGGGATAAATCCGGCAGGGCTGGTGGTGGAGTCCTTCGATGAACCGGGTTTGTGGGGGGCCATGAACCAAGGAGGCCCTGAGAGGGACATGGTTGAGCATGTGCTCCCGGATGACGAGGAAGAGGGCGGGCGGACCATGCTGACGCTGTCGTGGGAAGAGGCTCTGACGTCAGCGGTGCGGGGCTTGGTAGTACCACCGGGACCGTGGCCGATACCGGCCATAGGGGGCCCCAGTCTGGATGCTGGCACCGAAACAGTCGCGGAGATAGACGAACGCCGCGTGCCGATAGTAATACAAGACACCACCGAGTTCTTCCCGACTCTGACGCCGGGTGTGCGTCCATTCGTCATCGTTCCATTGGAGTCGTATGCCGCTTATCTGGACCGGATTCCGGGCGGCAACCTGAAGCGTCCGCACGAGTTCTGGATATCCCTGCACGAGGGACAAGACCGAGAAGAAGCGGTGCAGGCCCTACGGCAAGAGCTTCCTCCCTCGGCGCTGATAAGGGACAGGGAGGCATCAGTGGACCGGGCACAGCGGGACCCGCTGGCTGGGGGCGGATGGGGAGGCCTCACAATCCTCAGTGTCAGCGCGATGGCAGTGGCGGCCATTTTGGTGCTGGGGGCGCATGCTGCTATATCGGTGTACCGGGGGAGGATGGACCTGACGGTGGTAGGGGCACTTGGGCTTTCTACGCGACATCTCATGATGAGCTTGGTGCTGGAGCGAATGGTAGTGGCCGCGCTGGGCATTGGGGCTGGGGTGGCCTTGGGGTTGTTCCTTGGGCCTTGGGTGCTCAGTTATCTGGACATTACACCGACAGGGCGGGACCTGGTGCCTCCGATGGAAATCACTGCCCATGCATGGCTGATCGGCCTCACCTTTGCGGAACTGGCCTTTGCCCTGGCGCTGGCAGTAGCTATCGCCATCGTAACAGCGTCGCGACTCAGGCCCGCTGATGTGTTGAGGACGTCCTAGGATGCTGTTCCGCGGTTCCGGCATGACCTCGCTCCTGAACCTAGGATGGAATGTGGCTGCGCGCCGTGCGCTGGCCAACTGGGGACTGGAGCTGACCCTTTTCCTGGGGATACTGCTGGCCATATCGCTGGTATCGAGCAGCTTGGCGTTTTCCAATTTGCTGGCTGAGGCGGCCCTGCGCAATGCCTTGGATGAAGCCCCACACGAGGATACCAACATCACGGCCCGCAGCTTCTACGGGCTGGACAATCCGGACGGCGACCCACTGGTGGAGAACGACTACGCCACAGCCCTGTACGTGATGCAGACGGAGGTGGCCTATCGCTTCCTGCCGTACCTGGCGGACGAGGCACGGTTGGTGCAGACGTCGACGTTTTATTTCTCGGGGCATCCACACTTGGGGATAGACAGCCCTGAACGTCCACGGGGCAAAGTGCAGCACATGACCGGCATGACCCCGGACCGGGTTGAGATTCTGGAGGGGCGCTGGCCCTACGAAGGAGAGGAGATTGACCCGGGGACGGAGCGACAACTGGAAGTGGCGGTGGATGCGCAGGGGTTGGAGTTTCTCGGCTTGGACGTGGGCCAGACGATGGAGATTTTTCCGGCTACCGGCGTGGACCACTTCGACACCGTGACCGTCCACATAGTAGGCGTGTTTCAGCGCTTGGACCCTGAGAATGAATTCTGGTATGGGTCGGAACGGGCTTTCAGCTTTTACAACGATGAGTGGGACACCGTTCCGATGTTCACCACTGAGAAAGCCCTGATCAGTGTGCTGGGACGGGCATATCCTGACCTGTACAGCCAAATAACGTGGTTCTTCTACCTTGACCGGCACGGGGTACGCACCAAGGACCTGGACAGCATTCAAGGGGCCATCCTCGGGGCTGAGCATGGGATGCGGTCGGGCCTTTCCAACGGTTCCGCCACGACGAGGCTGGACTCCGTGATTGAAGACTACGACGAGCAGCTTCTGCTGGCACGGGTGCCTTTGTTTCTCATGGTGTTCCTTGTGAACGGAATTCTGATGTACTACCTAGCGCTGGCTTCGGGACTGCTGCTGAAGACGAGGGCGGGCGAGATATCGATGCTGAAGAGCAGGGGCGCCACCACGTTGCAGTTGGGGTTGCTGGCTGCGTTCGAGGGGCTGTTGCTGGCTGTGCCAGCCATGATCATCGGCCCGTTCCTAGCTTTGCTGCTAACCCGGTTGCTGGGAGCACTGTTCTTCGACTTTGGGCCCGTCAGCGACCTGATACCCCTTTTCCCATCGGGTCTCTCATTTCTGGTGGGGGCCATCGGGGGCTTGGTGGCGGTAGTCGTGCTGACCATCGCCACGCTGATAGGAGCCCGGCAGAGCATCGTGGACTACCGGCAGACCGGGGCTAGGCCCCCTGCAACGCCTTTTTTGCAGCGCTACTACTTGGATATCGCGCTGCTCGCTGTCATTGGGCTGCTGTGGTGGCAGATACAGGCGCGCGGGGCTTTCTTGGTGCGGCCCATAGGCGGTGGCTTGGAGTTGGACTACAGTTTGCTCCTCGGGCCGGTCCTGGGGCTGGTGGCCTTGGGACTGTTGGTGATGCGCCTCTTCCCGTTGGTCATGCGTACCCTGGCACTGGTGACGGGACCCGTGGCGCCGCCCTGGTTGACGCAAGGACTGAGGCGTGTATCCCGGGACCCTGTGGTGCCTGGGGCATTGGTGGTGCTGGTGGCCTTGGCCACGGCCCTAGGGGTGATCGGAAGCTCCTTCAGTTCCACTCTGGAACGGAGCCAGAGGGAACGGGCCATGTACGAGGTGGGAGCGGACATGCGTGTGCGCCATTCGGGGGACACCTTTCCCATGGAGGAGCATTACCTGGCCACGGTGATGCCGGATGCCGTCGTGACCCATGAGGCCGAGGCCTATCGCATCAGCGGGCACCTGCTGTCCCAAGGGCTGAACGCCACGCGTTTGTCTCTTCTGGCGGTTGACGCCTCGGACCTCAGCGAGACGGCTTGGTACCGGGACGACTTCGCCAACGGGCGGCCGCTAGCACAGATTCTGGGTGGCATAGGGCCGGAAGACCCTGCGTCTCTTGGAAGCAACGGGTTGGAGTTGCCCGGGGATACGGAGAAGCTGCGAGTGTGGCTCAGGACGGACCGTCGAATCTCGTTTGCGAACCTGCAGGCCCGTTTGAAGGACTCAAGGGGTTATCACTTCGATGTGGATCTGGGCACGCTTAACCGTGCAGGCTGGCAGAAGCTTGAGGCGGATATGGAGCCCATCCCACTTACACGAAGGTTCAGGAGGCAAACCTACCAACCACCGACTGTATACCCGCCCTATACGCTGCTGGCAGTACATGTCTCATTACTCCGGGGTTTTGGGGAACCTGGGGTCATTTTCATAGAAAGGCTAGACGCTATCGGGGCCAATGGAGCGACGACAGTGGCGGACGGGCGGTCGCTGGCCGATTGGCAGACGCTGGAAGACTATGCCCGTCCCGGGTTGTACCAACTAGAGTATTTCGACTCGATATCTCGAGAGGGCGGTGGAGGAACAGCGGCCTTTACTTGGTCGGCAGGAGGCGCGGGGCTCAAGGGAATCAGGGCTGGGCCGCCAGAAAGACCACTGCGGGCCTTGGTAAGTCCCTCGTTCCTCGAGGAAACGGGCGGGAAGCAGGGCGAGGTGTTCAATGTCGGCTTGTCGCAGTTCGCGATTCAAGTGGAGGCGGTGGCCGTTGCTGATTTCTTCCCGACTTTGGAGGACCCCCGGCAGAGGCCATTTGCGGTGGTGGACAGGCAGGCCTTTGTGCAGTATGCCAACGCCCATTCGCCCCGGCCCATAGGGGGAGCCAACGAACTGTGGATGGCGTTGGCCAACGATGGAGAAGATGCGGGTTTTGTTGCGCCTGCTCTGCGGGAAAGGGGCTTGCTGGCGCGAGGCACGCTGGTGGCAACGGAAGAGGTCAGTGCACGGGTGGATACGCCACTAATCAGCGCGGGCTGGCGGGGGCTTATTGTGCTGATGTTCCTAGCGTTGGTGGTTGCGGGTGTGTCCGGGGTGGTCTTATTCTCATATTTGGATACCCAGGAGAGACGCACCGAGTTGGCGGTTCTACGGACACTGGGCTTCTCGACTGCCCAGTTGAACGCTGCCGTGTGGTTCTCCCTACTGGTTGTGGTAGTCTTTGGAATGGCGCTAGGCACATGGGTTGGCCAGCAGATTGGCAGCAGCATCCTGCCTCTGCTGGAGGTGGCGGAGGAGGGGGCCCGCGTAACGCCACCGATGATCTTGCAGACCGACTGGAACACGCTTATAGCATCCTATGCAATGTTGGTAGGCGCGGCCTTGGCCAGCTTCCTGTGGCTCTCGTGGCTGACCTCCCGTATGGAGGTGCAGAGGGTGCTTCGGATGGGCGAAGCCTAATGACTGTTAATCGAGACTGCTGAAGGAGTATTTCTTGGCGCAGATGCCCCCACTGGAGGCCGAGAGCGAGGTTGAGGCCCGAAGGCCTTATATCCTGTGCCGCGACCTGTTCAAGATATACAAGCGTGCCGAATTGGAGGTGGTGGCCCTGAGAGGCGTGGACCTGACGGTACGCACGGGCGAGGTGGCGGCGATCGTTGGGGTCAGCGGCAGCGGAAAGAGCACCTTGCTGAACGTGCTGTCTGGGCTGGACCGTCCATCGGCGGGTCAAGTGATGGTGGGGGACCGCGACCTGTTGAACATGCCTGATACGGAACTGGTGCGCTATCGTCGCTTGGAGGTGGGTTTTGTGTGGCAGGCTACGGGGCGCAATCTGGTGCCATATCTGACGGCGCAAGACAACATCGAACTACCTCTGGCGCTGTCGGGGGCAGACATTGCCTCGAGGCACAGGCGCAGCTTGGAGCTGCTGGCGGCTTTGGACATGACGGACAAGGGAGACAGGTACCCACAGCAACTTTCGGGAGGGGAGCAGCAGCGAGTGGCGATAGGGGTGGCTCTCGCCAATTCCCCGCCGTTGCTGCTGGCGGATGAGCCCACTGGGGAACTGGATACGGAGAACGCCAACCGTATCTTCGACCTGATGCGTCGCATCAACCAGTTGTTCGGTACTACTGTGGTCGTGGTTACCCATTACCCTGGGGTGGCGGAGCATGTGGACCGGGTGATACACATTCGCGATGGACGCATAAGTTCGGAGAGCTTCCTCGAACCCACCTTCCAGAAAGACGGGGAGAACGTGCTGAGGGAGTACATTGTGGTGGATGGGGCGGGTCGTTTGCAGCTACCCCAAGACTACATGGCGCAGATGCGCCTTCAAGGGTTGGCCAAGGCGGATATAGAGGAGCGCATCGTTACCTTGGAGCCGCCCAGCACAATTCCAGGGCAAAGCTCTCCGCAGTCGCCGCCGGAGGAACGGTGACCACACATTTGAACGGGACCGCGCCTTCTCTCATTGCGGCCCAAGGAGTTTCGCGGGCTTTTGGTTCGGGAGACCAGAGGGTGGTGGCACTACACGAGGTAAGCTTGGAGGTCTTCTCCGGGGAGTTCATCGCGGTCACTGGCCGGTCGGGATCAGGGAAAACCACCTTACTCAACCTGATGGCGGGGTTGGACCGACCTACGTCGGGCCATGTGGTATTCGACGGACAAGATTTGTCGGCCATATCCGAGTCGGCGTTGGTGGAGTTGCGGCGGCACAAGATAGGATTCGTATTCCAGTCTTTCGGGCTGATGCCGCTCTTGTCTGCGTATGAGAACGTGGAGTTGCCATTGCACATAGGTGGCGTGTCTTGGCGTGAGCGTCGGCGACGTGCGTTGGATGCGCTGGAGTTGGTGGGACTGGGGCCACGGAGCCGACACCGTCCGTATGAACTGTCGGGCGGGGAACAGCAACGGGTAGCGATTGCACGGGCCTTGGTGTCCAACCCTCAAGTGGTATTTGCTGACGAACCCACGGGAGAACTGGATAGCAGCACGGCTTCGGCGATATCGGAGATTCTGCGGGAGATCACGTCGCAAAGAGGCGTCACAGTCATCGCCGCTTCTCACGACCTGCATCTTGCGGAGATTAGTAGCCGTGTAATAGAGCTGGCCGATGGGGAGTTGGTCGCGCCGGAGTAGGTTGTTGGCAACGGGTGACACGTGCTGGCATCAGGTTGTGGGCCGACGCAGGAACCCGGCGCGAGCCAACGTTTGGCAGCGGACTGCGGAACCGATTCAAAGGATGCCATGCCCTTGGGGGCCGCATGGCCTATAATCCCTAGACGCCGAGAAGTTGACCAATGCCGAGGGAGAGCAGTACCTGATGTTGGAATTGCGGCAGGTTACCGACGACGAGTTCGAGCCGTGGACGCGGGCGGAAGCCAGAGCCTACGGCAACCGGCTGGCCGTCGACCCGAATGCGTTGCGCCCGAACTTCGACCTCGACCGCTCCGTAGCCGTGTTTGAGGATGGGGCAATTGTGGGAGGGTCCCATTCCCACCGATTGGAGATGTCAGTCCCTGGGGGAACGGCGGTCCTCGCGGGGGTTGCCAACGTGGCGGTGCAACCGACGCACCGGAGGCGAGGCATCATGACCCAGATGATGCTGCACCAACTCAACGACTTTCACCAGCGTGGGGAATCGCTGGCGGGCCTCTTCTGCTCGGAGAGTTCGATATACGGCAGGTATGGGTATGGGGTGGGGACGCTCCACGAGACGTGGAGCCTTGAACGGCAGCACAATGCTTACGCACGACCCTATGAGACGCCCGGGAGAATCGTTTTCGTGGACCCGGCGGATATCGGCAAGAAGCTACCGGAGGTCTTCCGTCGCGGTACCGAGGGCCGGGCCGGGGTTTTCCAGCGATCAGCGTTCAGGTGGGAGCGGGACTCCCAGGCCCGCGAACACCAGGAGGGGGGGCCGGGAGGACTGTTTTATGCCGCCTATATGGAAGGTGACCGGATTGACGGGTATGCCAACTACCGGACGGGCGGGGGAGTCGTGGTAGTACACGAGCTTATGTCCACCACGAGGGAGGCGAGCGCCGCCCTGTGGAGGTTTTGCTTCGACACGGATTTAATGCGCACCACTGAGGCGGTGAAGCGCCCCCTCGACGATGCCCTGCCTTGGATGCTGGCCGATCCACGGCGCCTGCAAAGGTATGTGCGCGACGGGCTGTGGCTGAGGCTGGTAGACGTGGCGGCGGCGCTGGAGCTCCGGACCTATATGGAGACGGGACGGCTCGTGTTGGAGGTCAAGGACGACTGCTGTCCTTGGAACCAGCACAGGTTTGAACTGGAGGCATCTCCGGAGGGAGCGGTGTGTCATCCCACTGAAGCCTCGCCCCACCTGACGCTGAGTGTGGCGGCCCTAGCTTCAGCCTATCTGGGGGGAGTGTCATTTACCACCCTTTGCGGGGCTGGTGTTGTAGACGAAGATGTGCGTGGGGCCCTGTTGCAGGCTGACCGGGTTTTCGCAGTCCAACAGCAGCCGTGGACTCCATACAGCTTCGGATAGCCATGGAGACCATGTCCACTTGCTATGCTACACTCACATCCAACTGATGCCCGGTTGAAAGGCGGCATGTACAGGAGGGGAGATGACCACTCACTCACCTGAGGAGATGGAGAAGTTCTACGATATCGTGGACCAGACCAACCTGATTCCGGGTTGGCGACGGAGCATGTCCGTGGAGTGGAAGCCGCAGCCGTATCTGTGGAAGTGGACAGACTTGGAGCCGCTGGCCCTGAGGGCGGGCGAACTGGTGACCCATAGCCGCGAGGTGGAGCGCCGTGTGCTGCGACTGGCCAACCCCGGGCTGCAGGGCAAGATGGGCACCACGCCGACAATGTCGGCTGCGGTGCAGTTAATCCTTCCGGGAGAGGTGGCTCCGGCCCACCGCCACAGCCCCACTGCGATACGCTGGATCATCAAGGGCGAAGGGGCCTACACAGCAGTGAACGGCGACCAGTGCTATATGGAGCGGGGAGATTTAATCCTCACGCCGGCGTGGACTTGGCACGACCACGGCCATGAGGGGGCCGAGCCGATGATCTGGATGGATGGCTTGGACTGGCCTGTGGTACGGTCGCTAGACGCCATCTTCTATGAGGACTACCCGGAAGACCGGCATCCTGTGGTTGGCGTTGGCAACACTCGGCACCGCTATGCCTCTGGCGGTCTGAAACCTGCTTGGGAGACGCATACCGAAAGCTGGTCTCCGCTGTACCACTTTCACTGGGCGGACACCTACCGAGCCTTGCATGACCTCGCGCAGGTGGGCGCGAGTCCCTTCGATGACGTTGCCATGGAGTTCACGAATCCCTCGTCGGGCGGGCCTGTGCTGTCGACCATGTCGTGCTGGGTGCAGATGGTGAGGCCAGGCGTGCGCACCAAGGCCCACCGCCAGACGAACAGCTCCGTCTACCATGTGCACGAGGGCCAGGGCTACTCGGTCATTGACGGTCAGCGGTTCGACTGGACGAAGGGTGATTTCTTCGTGGTGCCGTCATGGCGGTGGCATGAGCATGCCAGTGAGGGCGATGAGCCGGCCATCCTGTTCTCCATCCAAGATACGCCGATAATGCAGTCCAGCGGACTGTACATGGAGGAAGCCTTCACGGAGAACGGCGGCCACCAAGAAATCACCAGCCATTTCTAGGGCCGGTTTTTTCTGCGCGAGTATGGTCCGTGTCAGGACTGACTAGGCTGGTGCAGTCGGCCGTCTCCTTGGCAAAGCGCACCCCCTGGTGGCTGCGCTTTGCGGTGGGTGCCTGCTTCAGCTTGATCCTGGGATACCTAGCCCTGCGTGCTTTGGACTGGGGAGAGGTACACCGGGCGTTTGACGAGTTGTCCATTGGACTTGCCCTGCTGGGGCTTGGGGCGTATCTCGCGAGTTTGTTCTTCAGGGCACTCCGGTGGCGGGTGCTGTTCGTTCACGAGAAGGTGACGGTGCTGCAACTGGCAGTGACGCAGAACGTGGGCACGGGCATCAACAACATGCTGCCGGTGCGGGTTCTGAGCGAGCCCATACAGATGGCGATGGTGACGGGCCGGTACAAGGTGCCGGGGCCGACTGCGCTGGCGACGCTGGCCACCGAGCACATGCTGGACATCGTGGCTACGGCAGTGCTGATGGGTGCCGGTGTTGCCCTGCTACCGCAACTGAGGGGCCTCAGCATACAACTGAGCGGCTCGCTGATTTTGGGGATCGTCAGTCTAGGGGCGTTCTATTTCATAGTGCGAGGCGTGCCCACGCTTCCATTGGTGGGCAAGATACCGGCTTTCGAGCGCTGGACCCAAGCAATGGCCAGCCTGCGTCATGAGCGGGCCCGGCTGCTTGCATGCTTCTCGTCGACGGTGGTGCACTGGTTGTGTTTGGGACTGAGTGGCTGGCTCATGGCACGGGGTTTGGGGCTGGATGTGAACGTGCTGGCGATGACTGTGATGTTCGCTGCGGCCGCGCTGTTCGTTAACTCGGTGCCTTCAGCACCGGGGGCGGCAGGCACCTTCGAGTTTGCGATCATCTACACACTGGGGTTCTTCGACGTAGCGAGGATAGATGCGGTGCCTTTCGCCTTCCTGATGCATGCGGTGATTTTTCTGCCGCCAATGCTGGTGGTAGGGATGGTGCTGTCGAGTGACGGGCTGGCGCAGTTGGCGCGGCGTCGGGTGCCTGCCTCGTTGAGTGCGTCAGCGCCCAGTCGAACCACACAAAGCTAGCCGGGGCGAACTGTCTGGCGCGACTCGGCTTGTGCCTCCAGCGTGTCCCACCGGTAGGTCATGGGGAGCATCTGGACTTGTTGCCATACCGGGGCTTGGTCGGCGTAGTGGGTGCTGCCGGGGTGGCCCGAGGAGCCCAGAGGCACAACCCACTTGGAGTTCTCCCAGTCGGCAATGTCGAAGGCATAACGGGAGACGGACATGCTGGTCAGGACAAACTGGTCTCCCGGCGAATAGGAGCCTGCTTGGGGCGTGTCGCCATCGCCGCCCATGGGCACTTGGGGAGGGTCCAGCAGCGCTTCGAGTTCAGGGAAGAAGGCGCTCAGCGGGTGGCGAGGGCGGGTGTGATGAACCTTGCCCCAGAGCCAAGCTTCAATGTAGGGGCCCAGCCTGCCTGTCAGCTCCTCCAGGGCCTCGGCGAAAGCTTCGGGAAGTAGCGATTTCCAAGTTGCGCCGGAGGGCAGCAGAGAGGGATCGTCTGCTTGGACCATCCTTGGGAAATGGGAGCGCAGGCGGGCTACGTGCCCCGGACCGCCTCGTCCGGTGGGACTGAAGGCCTCGGCGGCCAAGGGGCCCAAGATGGGTTCCAGCACCTTGCGAACCAAGCGGTCGCGGGTAGCGGCATAGATTGTTGGAGCCACTAGGTCGGGCGACATCTGGCCGTCCCAGTGGGCTAGGGCCTTTCGGGCCGGTCCAGCCAAGGGATGGTCGACTTCCATCGCAGCTAGCTTTGGGGCATAGAAGACGGCTGGGATGGAGGTCTTCTCCGAGTGCATGCCGGCCATGTCCTCCACCGTGGCTCCGGCAAGCTTGAGAAGGCGATGGGTCAGGCGGTCGGCACGGAAGCCTGAGGCAAAGTCCAAGGCGATGTAGTGGGGATAGTCTTCGCCAACCACGCGGTTGTTGGCGGTGACGATGTAGTTGCAGTTGGGGTTTGTGGAACGGGGTAGCTCGGCAAAAGGGCACGTCGCCTTCCCACTCGTGGTCGCCGTCCCAGCCTGGCACGGGTACCCAGCGGTTGGCTTCGTTTCGCACGGGAATGCGGCCGCGGGTGAGGTAGGCGATGTTGCCGTCAACATCGGCGTAGAGGAAGTTATTGGCCGGGTCGACCCAGCAGCGCATTGACTCGTCCATGGCGGTGGTGGAATCCACCTTCAGCATGTTCAGGAGAGCGTCGGCCCAAGGTTGGGCCTCACAGGTGGCGGTGTAGCGGAAGGAGAGACCCACGCCCGTCTCCACGCCGCCACCAATAACGGGACCGTGGTGGGTGACCGGGACGTCGATTTGCACAGAGGATTGGCCCCGTACTTCGATGGTCTCGTGGTGGAGTTCCAAGGGGAGCCACTGGTCGTTGAACTCGTAGGTTGGGGGAGCGCCGGGTCGCAGGCGCTCCAAGTAGAGGTCTTGGTAGTCCGCACCGGTGTGGGTGACGCACCATGCCACGCGGTCGTTATGCCCGAAATGCGGGAAGCCCGGGACACCGGGGAAGGAAAGGCCGATGACGTCGAAATCGGGGCAGGCGACGTGGTTCTGGTAGTAGACGTTGGGGGTATCGAGGGAGCGATGGGGGTCGCCTGCCAGAATGGGCGCGCCGGATGCGGTGCGTGGGCCTGCCAGCACCCAGTTGTTGCTGCCCACTTCGATTGTCTCCATGGGCTGGATCCAAGTCTCGGCTTCGCGCAGGAGGTCGGCGACGCCATCGACTACTCCTTCGTATTCCTTGCCGGTCGGCACTATGACCAACTGGCCCTGCTGGTAGCCGGGGCACAGGGCGGCCATTTTTTCGGCCCCGACCTGACGGAGCAGTTTGGCACGCCACAACTTCTGCTCGAAAACTCCCATGAGGATGTGGCGAATCTTGAACACACCCAGGGAATCGTGGGGGCGCCAGGATTCGGGGGAGGCCTCGAGTATCTGGTATTCGATGGGTAGTGTAGCGGTAGTCTCTATGAAGGCGTTGACGCCGGCGGCGTAGGCTTCGAGCATCCGAAGGGTGGGGGCACTCACCACCTGCAGGTCGGCTTGGGCACTGGCCTCCAAGCGGAAGCTGCGCATCAGCTTGTCCTGCGCGAGTGCGGCGGGGCCGACCAATTCGGCGACTCGGCCATAGGCGCGGCGGCGGTCGTAGTCTATTTGGAATAACCGGTCTTGTGCTGTGTAGAAGCCTTGAAGGAAGAAGGCGTCCCAAGTGGAGGCGGCGCGTCCGTGAGGGATGCCGTGCTTGTCACGGTATATGGTGGCTTCGCTTTGGAGACCGGGCAACGAGACGGTGGAAGTGGTATCGGGCTGGGAGGACTGGAGGGTTTCGCTGGTGATGTTGGCGGTCATCGAGTTACGCTCCCGTGTTGGGATAGTAGAAGTGTCCCACAAAATGGGAATAATGTTCCCACTTTATTCCCATTTCATAGCCAAGGCCTGCCGGATTCTTCCCGCAAACGGCCGTTGACAGATAGAAAATGGGAATCGGATCGTACTGGCGCGGTTTTTTTTCGTATCTAATTCGATTCCCATTTTCCCACTCTTGTAGCTGGCGCATAGCTGAGTTTTGTTCCCATTTTTGTGATTGCGCCCTGACACTTGACTCAGGGGGCAGATCCATGCTGAGAGCAGTTGATTGATTCTAACGTGGGGATGCCAAGGGGGGTCAAGCGACTTTTGTCATGGAGGGGACGGGACTGAGGGGCTTTCAAGGGGTTTGGGGCGATCGAGAGGTTGCGGTGGGCTTCGTTATTTCGAGTGCGGAACTTCGTTCCCGTCCAGTATTTCTCTGACCTTGGCGAAGATGCTTTCGAACATGGGGCGGGTGAGGCGTCCAGTCTGGGTGTTTTGCTGGCTGGGGTGGTAGGAGCCCAGCAGCACGAGTCCGTTAGGGAGGCGAGAGAGGGAGCCGTGGCCGAACTGGGGGCGCGGCTTGGGAGTCTCAATGTTGGCGTCGCGGGCGGCTACCAGAAACGCATCAAAGGCGATCTTGCCCAAGGCCACGACGACCTGCAATTCCTTGAGGAGGGCTAACTCCCGCACCAAGTAGGGACGGCATGTTTCGAGTTCGGCGGGTGTGGGCTTGTTAGCAGGAGGCGCGCAGCGGGCTGCCGCGCTGATGAGTACGTCTTGGGCTTCCAAGCCGTCATCGCGATGCACTGAGGTGGGCTGGTTAGCGAAGCCGAACTTATGTAATGTTCCGTATACCCAGTCGCCGCTGCGGTCGCCGGTAAAAGCCCTGCCGGTACGGTTCCCGCCCATGGGCAGCGGGGGCCAAGCCCAAGAGAAGGAGACGGGCGTCTGCGGTGCCAAAGCTGGGGATGGGACGGGCCCAGTAGTCCCAGTCCATGTACATGCGACGTTTTTTGCGTCCTACGTCGCGGATATACTCGGACAGGCGGCTGCACTTGGTGCAGGCGACGATGTCACTGTTCAGCTTTTCCAGAGGCTCCACGGGCTCCTTTCGGTGTGGGACGGGATGGGCTAGTATACTCCCTACTCCAGAGGCGGACTTGCCTTAGACGGTGACTGCTGTCTTCTCGCGGAGGGATCTATAGATGGAACTGGAGTCCATCAGTGCGGTGACGCTGGCCGTGAGGGATATGGCCCGATCGGTGGAGTTCTACCAAGCGGCGGGATTCCATTTGCTGTATGGGGGGCCTGATAGAGAATTTAGCAGTTTTCAGGTAGGAGAAGGTTATCTGAACCTGACACTGAGAAGGGACTATGAGGCACATTGGTGGGGGCGGGCCATCTTCCATGTGGCGGATGTGGACGCGTCCCACCGGCACGTGGTGGCCTCCGGGCTTACCCCGAACACGTCCCCTGCGGACGCTCCTTGGGGCGAACGGTATTTTCATCTGACGGACCCCGATGGTCACGAGTTGAGCTTCGCCAAACCTCTCGGTTAAGAACCTGCGAGGAAGGCCCCTCAAGGGTTTCGCCTTGACACCGTAAACTGGCGTGGGGTTTACTTTTGCGCACCCGCGCACATTCATACAAATGTGCGGTCATGCAAATATATGAGGCACCTTCTGACATCTCATAATCTGGGGCCCTGAAGACTTGAAGCCCCAGAAATTAAAGGACGCTGCGTGTCTGAAAAAGCAACTTGGCGCGTCCAGCCGGGTTCCCAAGAACACCCTCTGATAGTGGCCCATCGCGGTGCTCACCATCGCGCCCCAGAAAACAGCATCCCTGCCTTTCTCGATGCTGTGGAAATGGGAGCGGATGCGGTGGAGATGGATGTGCATCTCACCAGCGACAACGAGGTTGTGGTGTTCCATGACCGCAGGCTGGAGCGGGCCAGCGACGGCCATGGATGGATCGGGCGCCACACTATGCAAGAATTGCGTTCCCTCTCATTGGGCGATGACGGGGCTTACCGCATACCCACGCTAGAGGAGGTCTTTGACAGCTTGTCTCCTGAGTTTTTGGTATGCGTTGAGTTGAAGGCGCGGATAAAGTGCATGAAGGAACTGCCTGAGCATGTCGCGCGGGTGATAGAGCGACAGCGTCGCTGGAAGACCACGCTGGTGCATAGCTTCAATCCAGTGTCGCTGTACTACATGCGCTGCGCTGCGCCACAGGCTACTGTGGGGTTTATATGGGCGCAGAGGCATCCGATTCCCCTGCGAGCAAGGTGGTTGAGCCCTGTGGCCAACCCGCATTGGGCAGTACCGGCTGAGGATACCTACAATGAAAGGGTTCTGGCCCATTTCCATGGTCAAGGGAAGCCGGTCATGGCGTGGGACGTGGATGCGGGCACCGACTTGGAGGCATTGGGGCGTACGGGGCTTGATGCCGTAGTGACCGACAACCCCAAGAAGCTCATCGACCAGAAACTCTCGCGGCTCCCGGTTGCCTCAGGAGCGTAATGCCATCGATTTGCTTGGCATCAAGGCCGTGGGGCGTCGCTGGTGGGTAACGACCGTGAAATGGCCGGGGTGGACCAGACGCTGGGGGATTCGAGCGAAAAGCCGCGCCTGCTCGACTATTTCGATATCAGTATCTACAGCTTCGGATTGCGGGGGTTCACCTTCGCCATATCCGCCATAGTTGCTCCGGTATTGATTCTTGACCTCGTTCCTGACGACCGAAAAAACACCTATCTAGGCATTGCCACTTTCGCCGCCCTGATGTTCTCGGTGGTAGCGATTCCCGTGATGGGGGCTGTCAGCGACCGGGTACGGCTTCCCCTAGGCCGACGCATGCCCTACATCATCGCAGGTACCATGCTGGCGTGCGTTCTCATGCCAGCCATGGTGATGACGAACAACTACATCGTGTTCGTGATGGTGCTAATTGCTGTCACTCTTGGGGTCAGCATCGCTCAAGGCCCCTACCAAGCGTTCATTCCGGATGGCGTGCCCCCGGACCGACGAGGCGTGGCATCCGGGACAAAGACTCTCCTCGAGATACTGGGCATCGCGGCCATAGCGGGTTCCGTGGGATACGTTGCTGGTCGCTATGAGTCCCCCGAGACCTTCCACTGGATCTGGGCTGCCATTGGTCTGCTGATATTCCTGTACTTTGTTCCTACGGTCCTCACGATTGCCACTGTCGAAGAACCCGATGCTGCAGCTACGGCAGCGCTCAACCGTGCGCCGGCAGGACCCGCCACCGAACCGCCATCCACACCTGATCCCCGGGACCGTTTTCTGCCGCCTGGGTTCGGCTGGTACCTGACATCACGTTTCCTCTTCCTAGCGGCCACTGGGGTGATAGAGACCTTCGGACTCTTTTACCTACAGGACGTCATCGAGGTGGACAGTCCTGCCGAGGCGGCCGGGTTTCTCAGCATCATCTTTGGAGTGGCGGCACTCCTAGGGGCCGTGGGAACCGCTCGGACTTCCGACCGCATCGGACACAGGCATCTCATCGCCATCTCGGGTCTGATGGGGGCCATAGGCATCGCCGTTCTCCTGACCACCGACAGTCTGCTGGAGGCTATAGGGGGAGGGATGATAATCGGCGTGGCGGCTGGAGCTTTCTTCAGCGCAGACTGGGCACTCGCCACCAATTTAATAGCTCCCGCCAGGGCAGCACAGCACATGGGGCTCACCGCCATAGCCACTGCCGGAGGAGCGGCTGCGGCCCGGTTGCTGGGATTTGGCGTGGACGCACTGAACGCGGGAGCCAGTGACCGGGGCTATGAGGGGATGCTGCTGATATGCGGCATCGCATTCCTTCTGGGCGGCTTGCTGGTTTATGCAGTCCGGCCTGCAAGAATCCCTGCCGGGCCCGACCCCAACCAGCATGAGAAGGACTCTGCGACATGATGCAAGAACTGTTTGGCAGCCGCCGCAAACTTTTCCTCGGAGTGGTCCACCTGCTCCCCATGCCCGGCTCGCCCCGCTGGGAGGGTGATTTCGATGCGTTGCTGACCCGTGCACGGGAAGAGGCGGGAACACTGCAGGAAGGCGGCGTCGACGGCCTTATCGTGGAGAACTTCAATGATGCGCCTTATGCCAAGGGCCGAGTGGAGGCACACACTGTGGCGGCGATGACACTGGCGATATCGGATGTGGTCAAAGCCGTGCAGGTGCCGGTGGGGATTAACGTGCTCCGCAACGACATCAAGAGCGCTCTTGCTATGGCAATGGTCACAGGAGCCGGTTTCGTGCGGGCCAACACGCATTACGGCGTGATGGTATCAGACGAGGGCATCATTGAGGGGGAGGCATATGAGACCACGCGCTATCGCAAGCACCACTGCCCGCATGTGAAGATACTTGCCGATGTGCTGGTAAAGCACGCCACTCCATTGGGCGACCAAGACATCGCTCTAGTGGCGGAAGACACGGTGAACAGGGGCCTCGCGGACGCAGTGATTGTGAGCGGGCCGTTGACTGGGTTGGCCGCGGATGTCGCGGAGGTCAAGCGAGTGAAGGAGGTAGTGCCGGAGACGCCGGTACTGGTGGGAAGCGGAGTGAACACGGGCAACGCACATACCTTTTTGCACGCAGCGGATGGGGCGATAGTGGGAACAAGTTTGAAGGTGGATGGGAAGGTGGGGAATGCGGTGGAGTTGGAGAGGGTGAGGGAGTTGGCGGGGGTGTTTCGGGGGTTGGGGTAAGGAAATAGAGTTCTTATTCGAGCCCTAGGATGGGTTTCACATGCTCCTCAAGCCAAGAACACAACTGGTGAAAGCGAAAGGTGTTGGTATCGAATAGGTTCATGAAGAAAGCGTAGGCTCCTCTATCCTCACAATCGATATAGTAGCCGTTCATACGCAGGAAGTCATCAGTGATAAAGAAAGCCACACGTTTGTTGCCGTCGAGGAAGGGATGATTCATCGCCAAGCTTTCCATCAGTGCGGCCGCTTCCTCCACTAGGCTCTCATAGTATCCAAGCTGAGGACGCATGATGGCCGAGGCAAGGGCGCCCGGATCGCGGAGTCCCGAAGAGCCCCCGAATACGCGAATCAGCACACGATGCATGGCTACAACTTCCTCAATAGTGGGGAAGTTGTGTGTCATTGGGCTAACAGTTCACCCAGAAGCCGGTGCTTCTCCAAGCTAGCTTGAAAGTGGGCCATGACCTCCGGCCGAACCTGTCCATGTGACCGACCTTCAATGTAGGTACGCATGGCATCTTCGAGCACCGCCTGAAGCTGTCGACCTTCTTGTCGCGCTATTGCCCGCATTTCTTCGAGCAACTCCGGCGGTGCTTGGCTGGAAAACTTCTCCCTAACTACCATCGCAGCATGCTCTCCCTTTGGTCGTCACCAATAATATATTAAACTTGTACAAGCTGATGTGTCAATCTACTTCTTGATATTGCTTGCCGATAAGGGGCTTATTTACGATTGGCTCGGATAGCAGCAATGAAACCCACTCTACAACCTTAGCAGGGCTTTCGCGTTTTCCGCCAATATGGCGGTGCGCTCGCTCTCGGGAATGGGGAGGCCCTCTACGTCGGCGACTGTGGGTTCCATGGGGCCGTAGGGATAGTCGCTGCCGAAGAGGAGCTTGGCGGGGCCTGACATGCCGTATGCGAGCATGATGGCTGGCGGGTGGTAGCACACGGTATCCATGTAGACGCGCTGGAAGTAGTCGGCGGGGAGGCCGGTGGCCCTGCCTGCCCATTCACGACCACGGATTCCGGCGCCACGGTTTATGCGGCCCATGAGGTAGGGTATGGTGCTGCCACAGTGGCACAGGATGATTTTCAGGCTGGGGAAGCGCTCCATGGTGCCGCTGAGAATCAGGCGCATCATTGCCAGCGTGGTGTCGTATAAGAAGCCCAGCACTGCACCATGCGCCAGTCACGCAAGGCCTCGATGGAGGCCATAACGGGCCAGCTAGGGTGAATCATGATGGGGACGTCCAACTGTTGGATGCGTTCGTAGACGGGCATCAGGTCGTCATCGTCCAGCATCTTACCTGCCACGTTGGACGTGACCATGAAGGCGCGCATGCCAAGTTCGTTCACGGCGCGGCTTGCTTCCAAGACGGCCTGCTGGGGGTCGAGCAGTGGTAGGCTACCCATGCCGATGAAGCGGTCGGGGTTTTCGCGGACTACGCGGGCCAAGCCTTCATTGGCGGATTGGGCGAGGGCGACGTTCAGTCCTGGGTCATTGCCCGTCTCGCCGGCAGGGCAGATGATGCTGACGACATGGGTATCGATACCCGCAGCATCCATGTCTTCAATGCGCTTGTCCAGCAGGTGCATTCCCGGCTGTAGCTGGTAGGACTGGATGGAGTCGACGTTGAGTATCCAGCCTTCGTCGTTGGAGACCGTGTTGGGATAGTTCTGGCGGCCGGACAGCACCTCCAGATATTCGCGGGGAGCAAAGTGGTTGTGGATGTCGATACGCATGAACGTCCATCCTTTGGATATTGGGCGGATATTGGGTAGCACTAGGGCTGGGCTATGCCACGCGCTGAGTGACGGCACGTGTGGCCGACCAGACGGGCATCCAGGAAGAATGCCTGCCTGCTCCACCGGCCACGACCACTAGGATGTCCTCTGGGCGTGCCGTGATGGGCACCATGAAGTCATCGTGTGCGTCTTCAAGCCAGTCGGGCCATGTGCGCTCGCCGTAGTGGGAGCGGCCCAGCAGGTCGCCCTTGCGGAGGCGGCAGTGCTGGAACAGGTATTCCCTTACGTCCTGCTTGGAGTAGCCAGCGGCGGCGATTTCCTGGGCGTGTTCGGGGCAGAGGACGAGGAGGACCTGGCAGTCGCGTCCCTGGATGTAGTAGCTGACGACTCCCAGGACTTTCATGCTGTTGGCTACGGTGCGGAGTACCTCATCGCCCGTCTCCACCGTGGTCTCGGTGATCTGGTGGAAGGCGCGCACTGCCGCTAGGGTGACTGTGCTGTCTTGGGGTAGGAAGCCACGCTCTACGTGGAAAGGGGCCCAAGGGCTCTGGGCTTCGTTTTCGGCGGTGCAGAAGGTGTACTTGGCAGGTTGGGCTTGGGTGGACTTCTCCATTTCGCCGGGGCGGGCACCGCCGAGGTTGCGCACGACCAAGGCTAGGGAGCGTCCTATAACAGCGTTGCCGTGGTAGCCGGACCCGAAGCAGGCTGTGTCTCCGTTGATGCCGAGTTCGCCCGCCACCGGTCCATTGATGAGGATGAGAGGAGCGGCTCCGGCTGTGGTGGCTGCCACACCACCCACGTTGTATTCAGGGGTGAGGGCAGCGCGGACGGAGGCGAGTACTACCGGCATGTGGATGGGGATTGCCCCAGCCATGACGGCGTTGGCTGCCACCTTCTCGACGGTCACCTGGCCGTCGCCCGGTGGCATGGTGCCCAAGACCTCTTCAGGGGGCAGGCCGACCGCATTAACCATGGCGGACACGCGCTCTTCGGTGGGCGGGATAATGGGGAGGCCGTCGCTCCAGCCGCGTTCCAAGAAAAGGCGGTTCACATCATCGAAGGATGCGTCTACCTGCAGGCGGCTGGCCCTTATGCTGGCATTGCTAGTCATGACGTGCCTTTCGTCAAGCCAGCCAAGATGTCGGGGAGGGCGATTTCGGCGGCCTGCTGAAGTTGGCTGGCGGACTTGCTGGCCATGGGATGGGACACGAGTATCAGGCGGTGGAGGGGCATGGCCTTGGCTTGGGTGCGTAGTCTGGCCGCTCCTTCGAATGCGGTGGTAACCAACGTCACAGCGGGCCTACCTCGCTTCTCTACTTCAACTGCGTCGTGGAGACCCCACGCCGTGCAGGACCCTCAATCGGCTACCCCGTGCACTACGGCGTCACACCGGTCAAGGAGGGCGTCCATCTTGGACGGGTCCATCGGTATGCTGGGGTTAGCCTTGCGGACGACGACGGTGTCCACGCCTTCCTCGCCCAAGAGGGCTTGCAGGTTCTCCATGAACCTGTCGGAGTTGTGGCGGGAGTTGTCGATGAGTCCCACGGTGGCCCCTTGCAGTTTTTCCAGCCGCGGGTGTGGCCTCTCCTCAGGGGGCGTTCCCTCTGCGCCGGGATGTACGATGGTCAGCATTTCATCGGGTGGCAATAGCGCCTCCTGTCGGTCCCAATATGTTCTCAAATAAGGTGGAGGGCGGTGCCTCCGTCATCTTCAATTCAAGCTCACGGCCCAAGTGGTAGGTCAGTCCATAGACAACGGTCTCGATGTCGACAGTGCGGCCGAGCAACTGCTCCATGGAAGTCACACCGGCATCCGTGATACCACAGGGGATGATGTGTTGGAAATAGGAGAGATCAGGGGCCACGTTGAGGGCGAGGCCGTGATAGGCGACGCCCCCGCTGATTTTCACGCCGATGGCTCCAACTTTTTCGTCTCCCACCCAGACACCGGTGCGCCCATCGACCACACCACCCAGGACATCGAACTGGGCTAGGGTGGCGAGCATGGCCCTTTCCAAGGCACGGACGTACCGGAGAGGGCCACCCCCCCATGGCCGAAGGTCTATCACGGGATAGGCGACAAGCTGCCCCGGACCGTGGTACGTCACCTGGCCACCGCGGTCGGCCTCATGCAGGGCAATCCCAAGGGACTCCAATTCGGAGTCATCGAGTAGTACGTGGGCACGGTCGCCGCGCCGACCCAAGGTGTAGACGTGGGGATGTTGGAGGAGGAGGAGCGTGTTATCGGCTTGTTCTGCCTTGATAGCATCTACGAGGGTACGTTGCAGGCACCGACCCTCTTCGTACTCGACCACGCCCAAAGACACGACATGACAGGTTGGATGAGCCACTGGCTAATTAGTAGATGGGCGTGTCGGGCCCCATGGCTTCCAAGCGCTGCTTGACTGTTTGCAGGAAAGCAGCGGACTCAGAGCCATCAGCAATGCGATGGTCGAAGGAGAGGCACACGTTCATCATGGAGCGAATTGCGATGGCGTCGTTGAGGACCACAGGCCGCTTCTGCACGGCCTCAATGGTAAGGATGCCTGCTTGTGGATGATTGATGATTGGCTGCGAGACGATTGACCCCAAGGCCCCTGTGTTGTTCACGGTAAATGTCCCGCCCTGCACGTCTTCGAGGGCCAGTTTGCCTTGGCGTGCCCTGTCGGTAATGCCGTGGACGGCACGTGCTAGCCCTGCGATGCTGTGGCTGTCGGCGTTGTGGATGACGGGAACCACTAGACCTCCTGGGGCTGCCACGGCAATGCCGACATTGATGCGCTTTTTCAGGATGATCTTGTCACCGCCCCAAGACGAGTTGAGGATGGGGTTCTCCTTGAGAGCCTCGACAACAGCCTTGATGGCGAAGGGGAGGTAGGTTAGGGGGACGCCCTCGCGCTGCCGGAAATCTTCCTTGACCCGGTCGCGGTAGGCGGCCAGCGGGGTGACATCGACTTCGACCATGCTCCAGGCATGGGGAATCTCGGAGGCGCTGCGAGACATATGCTCCGCAATCATGCGCCGGACTGCGGTGAGGGGTACGTGATCCTCATCCGTTAACGATGCTGGCGTTGGCGGGGATGGCGCAGTTGCGCCTTTGGGAGTTGCGTCCCCGACTGCTGTTGCGCTGCGTGTTTCCGCGGCCTTCAGGACGTCCTCGCGGGTGACCCGGCCACCCATGCCAGTTCCCGCAAGGCTGTCGGGGTCGATGTTGTGCTCTCGGGCTAAGCGCCTCACTGCAGGGGAGTAACGTCTGCGTTCGCTGGCTCCGTTGGGTTCGACCGAGGCCTCCGGCTCCGCATCAAGTGGAGCCGTTTCTGGAGCAGCCATGATACCCCCAGTGGGGCCCACTGGCTGCAGGTCCTTCGACAGGTATCCTATGGTCGACGATGCCGCTGGTGGGGGTCCGGGAACTGGGGGCGATGAGGGTGTGGACTGAACCACGGCCTCTTCGGTCTCAATCTCAGCGATGGGGGCTCCCATTGGGACGGTGTCGCCTTCTTGGGCCAGCAGGGAGGTAAGGACGCCGTTGTAGGGAGAGGGCACTTCCATGGTCACCTTGTCGGTGACCACTTCCACCAAGGGGTCAAAGCGACGCAACTGGTCACCGGGTTGGGCCAGCCACTTGCCGATGACGCCTTCCACGACTGATTCGCCGACGTGGGGTAATTCGATAACGACAGCCATGGTTTCTGCCCCCTTTCCCCACCCTAGTAGGCCGCCAACTGGCGCAGGGCTTGGGCCACCTTGTCGGTGCTGGGCATGAATACTTCCTCCAAGGAAGTAGCGAAGGGCATGGCGGGAACGTCGGGGCCGCACAGACGCATCACCGGACCATCCAAGTGTTCGAAGGCTTGGTCGGCGATCAAGGCGGCCACTTCGGCCCCCACACCACCAGTTATGTTGTCTTCATGCACTATCAAGGCTTTGCCCGTTTTCCTCACCGAGTTGAGGACGGTGTCGCGGTCCATGGGGCTAAGGGTGCGGAGGTCAACCACCTCCACGCTGATGTTCTCGGACGCGAGGGCTTCCGCTGCTTCAAGGCAGTAGTGGAGTACCAAGCCGTAGCTTATGACCGTTACGTCATCGCCGGGACGCTTTACGTCGGCGACGCCTATGGGCAGGCAATACTCTTCCTCGGGCACTTCGCCGCGAACCAGACGATAGGTCTTCTTGTGTTCGAGGAAGACTACCGGGTTGTTGTCGCGTATGGCCGACTTCAGCAGGCCCTTGGCGTCGTAGGGAGTTGCGGGCGCGACCACTTTCAGGCCGGGGGTGTGGAAGAAGTAGGATTCCACGTTCTGGGAATGGAACAGCCCGCCGCGTATGCCTCCGCCATAGGGCACGCGCACCACCATGGGGGCGGAGATTGCGCCGTTGCTGCCGTAGCAGGCCCTAGAAGCCTCGCCGATAAGCTGGTTGGCGGTGGGCCAAATGAAATCGGCGAACTCCACTTCAGCGATGGGGCGCAAGCCACGGAAGGATGCTCCGAGGGCGATTCCGACGATGGATGCCTCGGCCAAGGGGGTGTCAATTACACGGTTCGGGCCGAACTCGTCGACGAAACCCTGGGTAGCGAGGAACACTCCTCCACGCTTCCCAATGTCCTCGCCCATGATCAGCACGCTTGAATCACGAGAGAGTTCCTCGTGCATCGCCTCCCGTACCGCTTCGATAACGCTCTTTACGGCCATGTTGGCACCTCAGCCTGCATACAGATGGTCGTAGAAGGTTGAAGGGTCGGGGAATGGGGCCGTTTCTGCCATCTCGGTGGCTCGGTCTACATGCTCGCGGGCCTCGCTATGGAGTTTTTCGTCTTCGGATTCAGTAAGGTGGCCAGTCTCCAGCAGGTAGTTGCGGAGAGTCGCGACCGGGTCGCGGGTGCGGGCGTCTTCGAGTTCCTCGGGTGAGCGGTAGCGCCGGTCATCGTCGTCGGTGGTATGGGGCATGAGGCGCTCCACCTGCATCTCCAGCAGGATGGGCCCCTCCTCCCGAGCATAGGCAATGGCGTCGCAGGTAGCGCGATAGCACTCAAACAGATCCAAACCGTCCACCTGATGACCGGGGAAGCCATAGCTCTCTGCCCTGCGGGCTACATCGGAGACGCCCATCTGCAGGTGCAGGGGCACTGAGATGGCGTAGCGGTTGTTTTCGCAGATAAAGACCACTGGGAGGCGGTGCACCGACGCGAAGTTCATGGCTTCGTGGCACTCGCCTTGACTTGAGCCGCCGTCGCCCAAGTAGGCGAGGACCACGGTCTTCTCTCCCAACGCCTTGCAGCCGAGGGCATAGCCGACTGCTTGGGTGAGGTTGGCTGCCACTACGTTGGAAGTCTGGATAATCCTGTCATGAGGCGTCGCCCCCTGCAGAGGGAACTGCCTTCCACCGCTGTAGGGGTCTCCATTTTTCCCCATGAAGGAGAGCATGGCTTGGTCTACTGAAATGCCGGCGTGCAGCTTGATGGCCAAGTCGCGGTAGTAGGGGAAAAGGAAGAAATCACCATCGTGGATTGCGGCCAAGAAGCTACCGAGCTGGGCCGCCTCGTGGCCTTGGCAAGAGGCGGCAATGGGCACCTTGCCCTGCCGGTTCAGGGCCCAAATGCGCTCGTCGAAGGTGCGCACCAGCACCATGCGCGAGTAGACTTCCAGGGCTTCCGAGTCGCTGAGCACTCGTGAGCCGCGAATGCCATCGACACTATCGGCCTTTTCCGCTTGAGCCATGCTACCTCGTTAGGAGTTGTCTTGGCGTCGCGAACTGGCTACCAGCAGGTCGCCCCTGTCACCATACCTCTTGAAGAAGCGCTTGAAGTTCTTGAAGCTGAGTTCGTTGCGCTGGCCCTCGTCCAAGGCAGCCCATACGCGGTGTTCGTGCCGGACGATGGGCAGGTTGTCGGCTGCGAAGATGCGATGTCCCAATGCCTTCATCTGGAAGCTGAAGTCCAAGTCTAGATTGCGGTAGAAACGGAAGCACTCTCGCATCAGCCCGACCTCGTTGATCAGGGAGCGCCGGAACCCTTGGCAATAGGCCTGCATAGCGTCGGACTCGCCCGATGTAACCTCGTCGTGGAAGTGGTGGATGTCGTCGGTACACACGCCCCATGGGCCAACCATGGAAACCCGCTCGTCGTCCAACCAGCGGTCTATGGGCGTCAGCAGGTCACCGACGACCTCTGTTGAGGGGTCGAGAAACACCACGGTGCGTCCGCGACACTGCATCAGTCCGATATTCTTGGCGGCCCCTTCTCCAAGGACATGATCAGCGTGTATGACGTTTACGCGCGGGTCGCTGGCGCGTAGCTCTTCCAGCCATTCGGCGGTGCCGTCAGTGGAACCGTTGTCCACCACGACAAGCTCGGCGTTATGTCCCTCGGCCCATTTCAGGGCGCTCCGGGTTATGCGCTGCACGTCCTCCATGTAGTCAGACACCACCGACACCATGGAGAAATCCAGGGTTGGAGGGTCATTTAGATGGGACTCGACCTCCTTGGGGGAGGAGACGGTGGGAAACTGTCCGGCCATGCGCTCCAAGGGTGTCTTGGGGCGCACCATTGCGCCTTCGGCGTAATCCTCCACAATGTAGCCGTGGGCTGAGATGTGCTCCCTCAAGGCATCGGCCTCTCCATAGGAGCCGCTGCTGCGGAGCCCGAGGCGGTCCGCCACATGCCCTTCCACCTGCTCCGGCAGTTCTGGAACAGCTAGCACCTTGTCCAAGTCCAGCCCGAGAAGCTGGTCGAACTCAGCCAGCAGGTCTGCCTTGGCCGCATCGGGAAGGGAGGACTGCGCCATGTTCCACACTGTGGCCAAGGCACTGGGGAGGTCGAGGTCGTTCTCCACCTTCTCCCAGAAGCTAGCTCGCCACTCGTCTGCTTCGACAGGCATCTCCGGCAGAGGCCTCGTTTGGCGCCACACAGCCATGCGGGCCTGCAACCCGGTCAAGGCCCGTTGCGCCGCCTTCAGGGTTGAGAAGGTGAAGTTCATCCGGTTGCGATAGCGCACAGTCAGGCAAAGGTAGCGGAAGGCCAGCGGGTCGAACCCACGGGCCACCAAGTCATCGAGGATGAACACATTGCCGGACGACTTGGCCATTTTCACGCCATCGGCCAGCAGGTGCTGACCGTGCACCCAGTAGCGCACGTAGGGCACGCCAAAGGCGGCCTCACTCTGAGCTATTTCGTCCTCGTGATGGGGGAAGATGTTGTCGACACCGCCAGTGTGGATGTCCAACTGCTGGCCCATGTACTTGGTCGACATGGCAGAGCATTCGATGTGCCAGCCGGGGAAACCCTCTCCCCACGGGCTGTCCCATTTCATCTCACGGCCGGGTTCGGCCAGCTTCCAGAGGGTAAAGTCCCGGGGGTCACGCTTCAGAGGGTCCGCCTCACTGCGGACGCCCTCCATGAGTCCTGCCTGCTGGTTACCGGAGAGGGCGCCATAGGCTTCGAACTTACCGACGTTGAAGTAGATGTTTCCGCCCACCATGTAGGCGTAGTCCTTGGCCATCAGTTGTTCGACTAAGGCGACCATTTCTGCAACATGTTCAGTGGCCCAAGGATAGACATGGGCAGGGAGGATGTTCAGCTTTGCTTCATCGTCGTGAAAGGCTTGAGCATAGAACTGGGCGATTTCCTGGGGGGTCTTGCCTTCTTCCAAGGCCGCCAGAATCACCCGGTCGCCGCCTTCCTCAAGCATCTCCTGGCGCATGTGACCAACGTCGGTAATGTTCTTTACATGCATTACCTCATAGTCACGGCGGAGCAGGGCACGGCGAATCCAGTCTGCCATCAGGTAGCTGCGGAGGTTGCCGATATGCGCGTACCGATAGACCGTGGGGCCACAGGTGTACATCTTGGCCACGCCCGGTTCTAGGGTATGCACCTCCTCCGCACGACGCGTCAGAGTATTGTGTAAACGAAGCACCCTTCACCCCCAGGAGGCGGAATCCACACCAGCCCGCCCACCATCGCTGGAGGCGATTCTACCACAATTCTCCCCTCGGAAACGCACTGCGCTGGAGGAGCCGGCCGTGGGTGATCGCGTTGACAACGCACTAAGCGATTCCTAAAATCTTCCAACTTACAAGTTCCTACCCAAATTCCCCGGAGGCCCAGCCCATGACCATGGTGCGGCAACTGTTCCAACTACAGGAGCTAGACTCGGAAATCGCCCGGGTCGAGGGCCAGGTATCGTCCATCGAGGTCCGTATCGGAGACCGCAGCCCACTAGCGGAGTGCGAAACTTCACTGCAAGCAGCCCAAGAACGCCACCGCCAATTGCAGACAGACCACGCCGACAACGAGATGAAGGCTGGCACCATACGCACCAAGCTGGAGGAGGAGAGGGGTAAGCTCTACGGAGGCACCGTTACTAACCTCAAGGAGTTGGAGGGGCTGGAGCAGGAGACTACCCTTCTCGCCACCGACCTGCAGCAGCGAGAAGAGGCCCTGATCCAGATGATGGAGGAGATCGAGGAGAGCGCCGCAGTCTTGGCCGAAGCTGAAGAGCGCAATAGCAGCGAACAGGCCCAATGGAATTCAGACCAGGAAGAGCTGACCAGCCAATGGCAGCGGCTGGGTGAGGGGCTGGAAGACTTGGAAGCGAAGCGCAAGGAGACGGCCCAAGCCCTGCCTCCCGGTGAGCTCAGTCGGTACGAAGCCCTGCGCACTTCCAAGGGCGGCGTAGCCGTAGCCAGGGTGGAGCGAGGTCTCTGCCGTGGCTGTCTGATGACTCTGCCCACCCACCAGATGCAAAAGGCGCGCATGGCCCGCGAGCCAGTAACCTGCAATAGCTGTGGACGTCTGTTATTCGTAAGTTAGTAGATACATCGCTCCTGCGCCCGGTGCTCATTCTTGTGATTGCATCCATTCTGTGCCTTGGTCTACTTGCCTGTGGCAACGGGGACAGTGACCAAACCAGTCCCTTCCGCATCGGGGTGATGGAGTCTCTCACCGGCACGGGCGAGACATATGGCACGGTGGCCAATCAGGCCAAGCAGATGGCTGCCGATGAAATCAATGCTGTTGGCGGCATCAACGGGCGCAGGCTGGAACTGGTGGTGGAAGACTCCAAATGCAATGCAGCAGATGCCGTTATCGCTTACAACAAGCTGACGGATGTGGACGACATCAAGATCATTCTGGGCACTTCCTGTAGCGGGGCCATGCTGGGAGCAGCGCCGCTAGCGGAGGCGGATGGCACTATTCTCTTTTCCGGACTTGCCAGCAACCCTGACATCGCCAATGCCGGGGACTATATTTTCCGCACCCAGATCAACGACCTTGAGGTTGGGATAGCCACGGGCAACCTGTTGTGGTCTGATGGAATGCGCACCCTCGCTACCATTACCGAGGCCACTGACTACGCTGAAGGGGTGAGGCGCACCACTGCGGCCCAGTTCGAGAAACTGGGAGGCACGGTGTTAGCCTCGGAGCAATACGGCTCGGATACCACTGATTTCAGGTCACAGTTGTCCAAGCTGTTCGCCGAAAGCCCCGATGCCCTGCATCTGGCTCCCCAGTCCGAGGCCTCCGCAGGCTCCATCATCAAGCAGGCCCGTGAAGTGGGCTATGACGGCCCTATCTATGCCGAGACGGTGTCCATCGGGACTTCCGCCCTAGAGATTGCAGGCGATGCCGCCAATGGTATGAAGGCAGTCGCTGCTGACCTGGACCCCACCAATGAAAAGGGGCAGGAGGTACTCGCAGACTTCCGAGAACGGTACGATTACATCACACTGCCCTGGCATCTGGGATCGGCCTACGACAACGTCTACATCACCGCCGAGTGCCTGAAGCAGACCAACGATGACCAGGATGCCGACGGTTTCCGTGACTGCCTTTATGAGATCACTTGGAGCGGGGCGATCGGCGACAATTACAGCTTCGATGCCAAGGGGGAAGTCGTTGGCCTCTCTCGTGTGGTGGTTGAGGTTCTGCCAGCAAGCGAGAGGACTGCTGAGAGAAAATACAGGGTGCTCGGACCGGCGCCAGACCTCTAAGTTCTCCCCATCTTCCACTCAGGTCGCCCTGCGCCGGCCATTGCCTTGACCCTCTTCCGAGCAGCGTGCTAGATTCGCCGCGTAGGAGCCGGTCAGGCTGGGTGGCCGCCGCCCTTGCTTGCAAGGGGGGAGGAAAGTCCGGGCTCCACCGGGCAGGGTGCTGGGTAACGCCCAGGCTCCCCTCTTAACTGAGGGGGGACGGAAAGTGCCACAGAAACATACCGCCGACGCCCTTTTTCAGGGCTGGGCAAGGTTGAAAGGGTGAGGTAAGAGCTCACCGCGTCCCCAGCGATGGGGATGGCAGGCAAACCCCACTTGGAGCAAGGCCGAATAGAGGGACTATGGGTGCCCGGCCCGTCCCCGGGTTGGCTGCTTGAGTCTAGCGGCAACGCTGTCCTGCAAGGACGCCAGCCTCCCGAGGTTGGCAGACCTAGATAGATGGCCACCGCCCTTACGGCACCAGGAAGAAGTCCCGTGGACGTAAACTGGCAGCCATGAGAGGAACAGAACCCGGCTTACAGGCCTGCTCGGCTCCTTCATCACGACCCATTGCTTTGGCGATACTCGACCTGACACAGCCCTGAGGCTGAGGAGACCATGGAATGAAAGCTGCCAGACTGATCGGACCCAAGCAATTCGACATCTTTGAGACCGAGGCTCCCACTGCCGGTGATGGGCAATGCCTCATCAAGCTGGAGAAGATGTCAGTCTGTGGCAGCGACATACGCAGCGAATATGGCCGCCTCTTTCCGGAGGAGCATTATCCCGCCCGTCTCGGCGCCCCCTGCCATGAGTGCGCGGGAACGGTGGTCGAGAGCCGCTGCGAGGAGTTCCACGAGGGCCAGCGGGTGATTGTCATACCAGGGGCTGACACCAGCCACGGTCTGGTGGAGTATATCGCTTCCCGCCCCAGCCGCATGATCGCCCTGCCGGATGAGGGCGACCTGACGGAATGGGTAATGTGCCAACCATCCGGGACAGTCCTCTATTCCTGCCAGCGCATGGGCAACGTGTTGGGCCAAAACGTGGCCATTGTAGGGCAAGGTGGTATCGGGCTGTCCTTCACCATGCTGGCGGCGATGATGGGCGCGCGCCGCGTGATAGGCATCGACCTGCTGGACTACCGCTTGGAATGGGCCAAGAGCTTCGGGGCCACCCATACCATCAACCCAGGCCAGCAGGAGGTGGTCCAAGCTATACAGGACATCGTCGGCGTGGAAGGCGCGGACGTCGTGGTCGAGGCTGCCGGCTTCCCCGATGCCTTCAACATGTGCTTCCGCTTGGTGAAGCAGTTGGGCACCGTGGTGTTGTTCGGCATCCAGCCATCAGACACCATCCAGATAGAACACGACCTGATGATGATGAAACAGCCCACCATCGTACCCACGGTGGTTGCCCGCACGCCCAACGTCACGGCTCATATCGAACGCATGGTGGAGTTGAAGGCGCGTGGGCTGGTAGACCCGGGACGCATGGTGACCCACCGCCTCGGCTTCGACGAGCTACAGAGCGCCTATGACATGTATACCGATCAGGAAGACGAGATCATCAAGGTGGTGATGTCCCTCTAGCCGTTGCCAGCTATGGCTCGGTCTTAATCCGGCTTACCTATGGCACTGGGTCTGGATCGCCATCGAGGTCCCACTCGTCGTCGACGGTTTGTAGCTCCAGTTGCAGACGGATGCCGTTGGGGTCCTGGAAATAGAATGTCTTGCCATAGGAACGCTCGATAATGTCGGTGCACTCGCCGCCATTGGCCCTGATCTTGCGGTAGGCCTCAATGAACTCGTCGGCGGTATCCACGTTCACCGAGAGGTGGTTCAGTAACTGAGGCGACGACGCGGGCAGGGTGGCCCCATCGAAAAAGGCAAAATAGTTGCCCTGGCCGGCGTCGAAGAAATAGTGACGGCGGTCATTGGCGCCGCCAGTACGCAGCGTGCGCACCAGTTTCATCCCCAGCACATCATGGTAGAACCTGACCGTGGCCTCCATATCGTTGGTCTCCAAGGCAACGTGATCGACCCCCAAGTATGTAGCCATTCCCTACCTCCTTGAGAATTTAGTAGTCAGGGTATTGCTATCCGAGGTATCTCGGAGTAAACAGTTATGTGTTATGTTGCCTCGACATTCCCGCGGACGCAACCGGCCTAAAAAGACCGAACGGGAACACCCTCTCAAGAGGTATAGTCCCTGGGCATCGGTTGTCCGGGCACGACCTCACCTCTCCATCCTCCGCACCGACCATCACGTCACCTCGTCTCATTGCCTCCTAGGGGAATACCGACCAAGTCGCTATATTGGGATGAGGACCATAGGTTGAATCCCCAAACCTCCAACCTAGTCAATGGCTTTGCCCGCCGCCTGATATTCGCCGTCTTCCTAGCCCTCGTTGCCTTCTTCTTGCAATCGGACAACTCGGCTATGGGTAGGTGCCCAGAGTCATGCCCAGTGGTCAGCCTAGCGAGCGAGGATATACCCTCGAGGGTGAGGGAAGGTGAGACTCTTACGGCCACAGTGCGCATTGACCACTTAGGAGAGGACCCGCCTAGCGAAATCAGAGGCGGCGTCCAGGTTTTTGATTCTGCGGACCTAGACTGTGCCGGATCTGGGTGCGCCACCGCTCTTGTAGCCTTCGTGTTTCGGGACCCGGCAGTTGGTGACCGCAAAACGGTAAACTATACGACCGGCGATGATGACTGCGTTTCCTCCAACAGGAGAATCCGAATCGCGGTGAATCCCGTCTTCGATCGGGAAGCGGATGGATTCAGAGCCGCGGGTCGGCACCGAACGATCGCTGTCACCGATAACGACACTGGAGACCCGTGCCCTACCTCGGGTACTGAACCACCACCTGCTCCACTTCCGCCGCCGCCTCCACCACCATCCCCATCTACGCCAACACCGACTCCGACTCCCACGCCAACACCGACTCCGACTCCGACTCCCACGCCAACTCCAACACCTACACCGACTCCCACGCCCACGCCCACGCCGACTGCAACACCCACCCCGACACCGGCACCAACGCCCACGGCCACGCCCCGGGCTACCCCCAGACCGACACCTCGGCCCACTCCACCACCCACGCCTAGGCCGACTCCTGTGCCAACGCCCACACCAACACCGCCTCCAACGCCGGCACCCACGCCAACACCTACACCGACCCTCATACCCACGCCATTACCTACGCCTGCACCTACACCGCCCCCCAGGCCAACGCCAACGCCGACGCCCACACCCGCGCCCACGCCGACTCCTACGCTTATACCCACACCCCCACCAACACCCGTGCCAACTCCCACGCCAACACCCACGCCTACACCGACAGCCACAGCGACGCCCGAACAGGACTCCTCGGGACCCGGAGAAAGAGATGGAACTGGACCAGTCGCCACGCCCGTGGCGCAGCTCGTGGCTATCCCTACTGTGGAGCCGGTGGCAACGCCGAGTCAGCGCGAGTTGGAGGCACCAGCAGTTCCGGTAATTGGGGAGGCCATACCGAGGATTCGAGACACCCTGAGCGGTATCGCGTCCACTCCGCGCAGGCGGACCACCCTCCTGATCATCCAGGGACTGACTATCCTGTTTGCCCTCAGCATCTTCGGCTACCTGATACTCCGAAGGCGATGAAACGCTGTGCCGTCAGCAGTGCGGACGGGAGTGCACAGGGGAGTTTGGCTCAGCTAGTCGGTCTCTTGTCTGAAGGGTATGGACGTAGTGATCGTTGTTGGGGCGGCGGCTGGCAGCGTCATGGTGAACTCCGCGTACTCTCCATAGACAGTGTCCACCGACAAATCGCCCCCCAAGCGACGCGCCACATCAGCTGCAAAGGGCAGTCCCAGGCCGGCTCCCAGAGCACCCTCACGAGTGGAGAAGAAGGGGTTGAATATGTGGCTGATTACATCGTCAGAAATTCCAGGGCCGTTGTCTCGCACTTTGATTTCCACGTTGTCTTCCGCCAAGCGGGTGGAGACTGTCAGGTATGGCTGATAGTGGCCCCCAGCCTCCTGTCCTTTTTGCCGCATGGCATAGCATGCGTTGGACACCAAGTTGAGCATGGCCTCTCCGAAGTCATGCTGAACCAGCAGCACCTCACCGATGGACTCATCCAGGTTAAAGGCGGGCTGCACGGAGAAGTCGTCCCACTCAGCACTGAAAGTATCGCAACCTGCTTGCACGGCATCCCGTACACCTGAATTGAGGTCCGACATCACAGGGTCACCACCTGCGACGCCGAAACTGCGCATGCGTTCCACTATGGCCAAGGCTCGGCCTCCATTGGATAGCACACGGCGCAGGCTGTTGGTCATCTCCTGGCTGATGTCGTCCAAGAGGGCGGTGTCTTCCTCCGACATCCTGTCCCGGTAGTGGTCCAGCATCTCGGAAAGCTCGTTGTACAACTCAAGCGAGCCCTCGGAGAAATTGTTCACGAAGTTCAGCGGGTTGCTGATCTCATGAGCGACACCAGATACCAACTCACCCAGGGCCGCCAGCTTTTCCTGGGCAACCAAGCGGGCCTGCACTCGCTGCAGTTCCGCGTTGGTCTCCTGCAACTCCGTGTACAGCTTCTCCACAAGGTTGAGCCTTTGCACTTCCAGGGCTTGCTGCCGAAAGACTTCCAAAGCGCCTGCCAACTCCCCAATCTCATCTCGCCCAACCTCAGGCACCGGCGTCTCCAAGTCACCGCGCGCCATATTCCGCATACGGTCCGACATGCGCGACAGGCGACGCACCATGCCATTCCCTACCCATATCCAAGCGGCCAGTGTAGCTATGATGACGCTGATCACACTTATTCCGGTAAGCAGGGTTCTGCCTTCATCGAAACTACTCACGGCTAGCCCGATGGTTTCGGATGAATGGTCGCGGGCAGCCACCAACAGGGTCGCCACGGCGCTATTCAGAGTGGCGCTGGCCTCATCAAAAGACACGGCGGAGTCCCTGATCCGCGCCTCAACGTCCAATTGGGTGGTGCGCACGTTGAAGATGCCTTGGGCTTCCTGCAGGGTTGCCTCCGACTGGGTGCTACCAGAGGTGTAAGCGTCCGAGAAGTCGCTCCACAGACCTAGTAGCTCATCACCATCACGGGCCTGCAACATCTGGCGTAACACGGAGGCTATAGCCTCCGACTCAGCGAAGTCAGAGGCCATAGCGAGGCCAGACCGGTAGCTGGAGGCTTCCTCGTTAGCGGCCAGTAATTGACTCCGGTCAAATACCAAGCCGTCGATCACGTCCGCTAGGTCTTGGGCGGCCACGTTCACCATTTCAGCATCGTTGGCCAGAACCGGCACGCCCTTGACCTCGCTCAACGCAGCCTGCAGGGTGGTCAGGGACTTGCCTACGGCATCGCCGTCCAAACTCTGAAAGCCGGACTCTGACTCTGCCACCACGCCCAGACCCAGATTGCGCAACCGTTCCGTTTCCCGTGCAGCGGTCCAGGAGGCCTCCAAGGCTGGGACGGATTCCGACCGTACCTGATAGTTCAGGTCGCCGCTCTGCTCGAAATAATAGACGCCCACCGCGGCCGAAATCAGCGTCAGGGCAACCGCTATGCCCAAGGCCAAGTACAAGCGCGCCCCGATGCGACGCCATCTGTCAGCCAGGAAGCGTCCTGTTGCCCTCAGGAAGCCCATACCTCGGGAAGACACCGGTCCCGGTCGTGTCGCCGTCCTCAAACTCATTCCAGCAACCACCCTTGAAGAGGAATCCGCACACCCATGGGAGTGCGGGAAACACAAATACTGCCGTGGCAGAGGAAGAATATCACAGCCTTGCGTGCCCAGTGCTTGCCTCCCGGATTCGCTGGGCTGCCCGTTTATCCAAGCCAGCCACCCATAAACCCCTAGCTTGACCCTCCTCTAGCCCGTTGGTATCCTTCCCCTGCTCTCCGATTGACTCCTTGACGTCGACTGCCTTGGGAGGGGCGCTATGTCGCAATTAGTTGACCTTAGCGTACTGGTGGACTTAGAGACCCGGGGGCCCCCTTCCACAAATGTCCGCGTAGAACTTGAATATTTCCACCGCGGACCCGGGTTCTGGCAGGTCTGCTCCATCCACCAGAGCATTCATACCGGGGCGCATGTGGACTCGCCCCTTCACTGCTTTGAAGACGGTAAGACCATGGCGGAGATCCCATTGGACAACGTCATCGGAGAGGCGGTGGTGCTCGATTGCACCCCATGCGAACCGAGCCACGGCCTCACGCCGGAGGACTTCGAGCGGTGCGGCGTTGAGGTGCGAGAAGGCGACATCGTGTTGCTGCGCACTGACTGGACTGACCGAATGTGGGGCAACTTCCCGGAATACTTCACCACCTCGCCCTACCTGACCCCGGAAGGGGCCAACTGGCTGGTGGAACGTAAGCCCAAGGCTATCGGCTTCGATTTCTTCGAAGAGTACATGGCCCGTTTCCCGGACTTCACCTCGGAAGACTTCGTGGTGCACCGCATCATCCTCGGCTCGGGCATCACCATCATGGAGGGGATGACCAACCTCGGTGCTGTCACAGGACGCCGTTTCAACTTTTTCGGACCTTGGTACAAAGTGGCAAACACCGAGGGAGCGCAGGCGCGTTTCTTCGGCATTTTGGACTAGCGCCATTTTCTAGGGCTAAAGGGTCCGCGACAGACAGGAGTCAAAAAGACAGGAACCATAGCAGAAGTAACAAGAGGAGGAAAAGCCATGCCTAAGAAGGAAATCATCGCGCCAGCCTCGTTGTCCGCCGCCGGGCCGCCCCTGTCGCCCGCTACCAAGTTTGGCAACACTGTCTATGTCTCCGGCCAAACTGGGCGCCACCCAGTAACCAACGACCTGCCTGACGACGTAGCTGGTCAGACGGCCAACGCCATCGAGCGCATCAAGGTCTGCTTGGAAGAAGCCGGGACTTCGCTGGACAACGTGGTCACCGCCACTTGCTGGCTTACCGACCCATCCCTTTTCCCTGCATTTAACGAAGTCTATGCCTCCTACTTCACGGCGGACCGCCCGGCGAGGGCGACCGTTGGCTCGCAACTCATGGGACCCGGCCTGCTGGTGGAAATCCAGTGCATCGCGGTGATACCCGACTAACCGCCGCCAGAGAATCGACATAGGAGGGCAACATGCCCAAAAAGGAAATCGTCCAAGTGGATATGGCGGCGCCCAACGTCAACCTGTCCACCGCAACGCGCTTTGGCAACCTCGTATTCGTGGCCGGACAGACCGGTCGTCATCACGTCACTGGAGAAGTGGGCAAAGACATCCGCGAGCAGGTGCACTTTACCTTGGACAAGATACAGGTCATCCTTGAGGCGGCTGGCACGTCGCTGGATAACGTGCTAAGTGTGCTGACCCACCTCACGGGGCGCGAGTATTTGGATGCCTACAACGAGGAGTACAACAAGTACTTCCCCACCAACAAGCCAGCCCGCACGACGGTGCATGTGGACCTCAACGCACAGGAACTGATGGTGGAAATCACTGTCGTGGCCTGCATACCCGACTAGCCCTATACCCAACTAGGAGACCCCGATGAAGGCCATACGCATACACCAACCCGGCGGTGCCGGAGTACTTCAATACGAGGATGTGGACGACCCGCAGGCAGAACAGGGCCAAGCCCTAGTCAATGTCTCGGCAGTGGGCATCAACTTCGCCGACATCTACGCCCGCAACGGGGCCAATCCCGCCAATCTTCCAGCCATCCTCGGCCAAGAGGCGGCAGGTGTAGTAGAAGCCGTCGGCGACGGCGTGACGGAGGTGGCAGTGGGCGACACCGTGGCCTACTGCGGTGTGCAGGGTGCCTACGCCAGCAAGCAGGCCGTCCCCAGTTGGCGCCTCGTCAAGATGCCCGATGGTATCGATGCCCGCATGGGCGCCGCCGCTATGCTCCAGGGCATGACCGCCCACTACCTCGTCTACAGCACCTACCCTCTGAAGCCCGGCGATTCCTGTTTGGTGCACGCGGGTGCTGGCGGTGTGGGACTACTGCTTATTCAGATGGCCAAGACTCTGGGAGCACAGGTCATCACCACGGTTTCGACCGAAGCCAAGGCTCAACTGGCGCGGGATGCCGGGGCTGACGTGGTCATCAACTACACCCAGCAGGATTTCGCCGACGAGACCCTGAAGGCTACCGATGGGCAAGGCGTCAACGTTGCCTACGACTCGGTGGGGAAGGACACTTTCCACGAGAGCCTTCGGTGCACCGCACGTCGCGGATTCCTCGTCCTCTACGGGCAAGCCAGTGGAGCAGTGGACCCGGTGAACCCCCAGATATTCAACCCCGGCTCCAAGTTTCTCACGCGCCCCAGCTTGGTGGACCACAGCCATACCCGCGAAGAGTTGGAGTGGCGGGCAGGCGACATTCTCGACTGGGTGAAGTCGGGTCAACTCAAGCTCCGTATAGAGCACGAGTTTCCCCTGTCCGAGGCCGCGGAAGCCCAGCGCCAATTGGAAGGCAGGGCCACTACCGGCAAGGTGCTCCTGATTCCTTAAGGCCCCATTGCCTAAGAGATAGGAGACACCATGCCGCGTATGACCAGCTACCCCCAAGGGGCTCCCTGCTGGGTGAACTACGGTGCTACCGACGTGGAGGCCGCCAAGACCTTCTATTCTGCGGTCTTGGGATGGCACTACGAGGAGCGGGAGACCGAAGGTAACCGCTGGTCAATGGCCCGCACTGGTGATGCCGGCGTCGCCACCTTTTACACGCTAGCCCCCCAACAGCCACAACAGTCCGTTTGGGAGCCATACCTAGCCACCGATGATGTGGATGGCGTCACTGCAGCGGTGGAGGGACTGGGAGGCGCGGTGGTAATGGAGCCCTTCAGCATCGGCAACTACGGACGCATGTCGATGTTCGCCGACCCGGCTGGCGCGTTGATCCAACTCTGGCAGCCCGACCAGCACATGGGCGCCGACGCCATACGGGAACAGGGCACTCTGACCTGGGCCGAACTACAGACCTCGGACCCCTCAAGGGCTCTGAGTTTCTACACCAACCTCTTGGGAATGGACTCCCAACGGGCTCCATTGCCCGACGGCAACGAGTACATCCTGCTTGTGCGTGACGGCGAGCTATGGGCAGGCATCACCCACGTACCCGAAGGAACGGCACCCTTTTGGCAGGTCTACTTCCATGTAGACGACACCACCGCTGCTGTCCAAGCGGCACGGGACCACGGCGCCACCATTGCCATGCAATCTACATACGAAGACGACATCGGCACGATCACTGTGCTCATCGATCCACAGGGAGCAGTGTTCGGCTTGAACACACCGCCGGGTTAGAATAGGTCAATTGCCCGGTTGTACAGGGCACTACGACAACGCCCTAACGAGGAGAAGCGAGATGAAGGCTGTTCGTATACACCAGTTCGGCGGTCCTGAGGTGATGCAATACGAGGACGCGCCCGATCCTGTTCCAGGGCCGGGACAAGCCGTCGTCGACATTCAAGCGGCAGGCATCAACTACGCCGACGTCAACGGACGTAGCGCAGGCGACCCGAGCGCGCTTCCATTCACACTCGGACGGGAAGCTGGTGGCGTTGTTTCCGCCGTTGGGGATGGCGTTACAGACCTGGCGGTAGGTGACCGTGTGGGATTCTCCAGCGTACAGGGCACCTACGCTGAGAAGTGCCTGTGCCCAGCAGACCGCCTCGTCAAGCTGCCCGACAACGTGGATGCCCGCACCGCGGCAGCAGCCTTCCTCCAAGGGATGACTGCTCACTACCTCATGATGAGCACCTACAAGCTACAGGCTGGTGAGACCTGCCTTATCCATTCCGGTGCGGGAGGCATGGGCCTGCTCCTCATACAGCTTGCCAAGAACATTGGGGCCACGGCCATCACGACTGTCTCCACATCGGAGAAAGCCGCCCTCGCCAAGAACGCAGGCGCCGACGTGGTAGTCAACTACGCGGAGCAGGACTTCGAGGAGGAGACCAAGAAGGCCACAGGAGGCCGGGGCGTCAACGTAGTCTACGATGCCGTAGGCAAAGACACCTTTGACAAGAGCGTCGCCTCTCTCGCCCCCCTGGGAATGATGGTGCTCTATGGCGCAGCGAGCGGGCCCGTCCCGCCCCAAGACTTGGGCTTCCTGAGCGGCCGTTCCCTGTTCCTCACCCGCCCCGGTCTACCGGCCTACACAGCTCGCCGTGAAGACCTGATATGGCGTGCCAGCGACGTCATGAACTGGGTGTCATCAGGCGCTCTGAAACTCACCATCCACAGCGAACGCCCCCTCGCCGAGGCCGCACAAGCTCACCGGGAACTGCAGGGCAGGGCCACGACTGGTAAGCTGCTGCTGATTCCTTAGACTACCAAGGTCGGCTTGACCAAAGGGCAATGAGAAGGGGCGCCGAAACGTGGGCGCCCCTAATCTTCGGCAGGCGGCTGCGAGTGGACAGCTAACCCCACGACTCCTTCTTCTTGTACAAACGCACGACGTTGTCGTAGCACACCGCCTGCACCTCTTCATCGGTGAAGCCAGCCCGCTGGTATATCTCCAAGGGTATGAGGTCTTGGACCGGGAAGGGGAAGTCGGTACCCATCAGCAGGCGGTCTACGCCTACCAAGTCCTTCAGGTACACCAGCGGCTCGGGAGCGTGCAGGATAGTGTCGTAGTGGAACCGCCTCAGATAACTGGAAGGAGCGTCTGTGGGGTATTCGCTGCGGTTGGGGTAGCTGCCGAACACCTTGTCGAACCGCCCCACTTGGAAGGGATAGTACCCTCCGCCGTGCGAGAGCACAAACTCCAACCGGGGATAATGGTCCATCACACCCCCGGCAAGCAGGCATCCTACTGTGACAGTCGAGTCGTAGGTGTACTGGCAGATTACTGCGAGGTTGAATTCAGAGGTACGTTGCAAAGGCACCGGCTGAGTTGGGTGAATGAAGATGGGCGTCTCCAACTCAGTGGCAGCCTCCCAGAAGGGATTGAGATCGGGGCTATGGAGGTTGCCCCCGTTTATGTTGGCTGCAATCACGCACCCAATGGCCCCACACTGTTTCACCCCATACTCCAGTTCCTGTGCAGCCAGTTCGCCGTTCTGTAAGGGCACGGTCGCCATGAGCGAGAGCCTGTCGGGGTGCTGTTGTACCAGTTCCGCAGTGGTCTCGTTCAACAGGCGGCTCCAATTGGCGCCCTTGTCCCCGTCCAAGCTATAGCCGAGACAATCGGCCCACACCGACAGTATCTCGTGGTCCACTCCGGCATTCTGCATGTATTCCCAGCGCATGTCGTTACCGATAAGCCCTTGTGGGAATGGACGGATAGTAGGTCCGGGATCGAAGGAAAGGCAGTGACCTACCGGCTGCACCTCCTTCATGCTGACGTTGTATAAGGAAGGATCCCTCTCCATTATGTCCAGAGCCCGCTGGGGCATGAGGTGGGCATGAACGTCAATGTGCATTCAACTCCTCAAACAGCTAGAGAATCTGTGGTAATCCACAGATTCTCTAGGGGTCTCGTCTTGGGATGTCCCCCCTGCCTAGAGAGGGTTGATGATCGCCTTGCGCTGAGCCCCATCCAAAGCGATGGACGCGCCGGTAACAAAGCTGGCCCGCTCGGAAGCGAGGAAGGTGACCATATCAGCCACCTCGTCGGCCCGGGCGATACGTCCCATGGGCATACTCTTGTTGGTCAGAGCACGTGCCTCCTCGGCAGTAAGACCTTCCCGCGCAGCAATGCCAGCCTCCAAGCCGTCCCATCGCTGGGTGTCAACCGGCCCGGGATTCACGCAGTTCACCGTGATACCCTGAGGAGCCAGTTGCTCGGCGAGAGACATGGTGAAGTTGATTCCGGCGGCGTTACAGGCCCCCGGACATATCTCATTGAAGGTGGGCTTAACGCCGTCGTTGCCAATGACGTTCACGATGCGGCCCCAGCCGCCAGCCTGGAGATGGGGCAGGGCAGCCCTAGCTGTGCGCACATAGCCCATGAACTTAAGGTTGAGGCCCGACATCCATTGGTCGTCCGCTAGTGTCTGGAACTGGCCTCCGGGAGACGCCCCGGCGCAGTTGACCACGATATCGAGCTTGCCGAAGTGACGCACCGTGCCCTCAATGAAGCGGTCTGCATCATCTGCATTGCTCATATCGCCGGCGATGGCGATAACCTCATTGCCGGTCTGCTCGCTTATCTCCCGGGCGGTAGCCTCCAGTCGCTCCTTGTTGCGGGCACATATAGCCACCTTCGCGCCCTCTCGCGACATGTTCAAGGCAGTAGCCTTACCGATTCCCAGGCTGCCGCCGGTAATAGCGGCGACTCTTCCTTGCAATTCCAAATCCATGGTTCCCTCCCACTATAGCTAGGCTTAGAGCAAGGTTCCTTGTACCAGAAACGCCATGGCCTTGCAACGTTGGCGCCCCTCCCAAAAGACCATGGGGTTTATCAGAGAGAGTCAAGTCCGGCTAGCCATAGGGGTGCCCAATTTGCCCTGTCCCTTGCCATCTATTGCGCACTCCATGTAGTATCTGGTATGCTTTCATGCACAACCTGTGCATATTATGTATGCATAGCATGATTGACTTGAGTCGGTCGCAGCCTTTGTGGAATCTCTATGCTGCTGACCGCCGGCCTCAGGGCTGCCGGAGTATATCCCCGAGGCGCACTATATCCCCTAGTGAAGCTCAATGGTTGGGAGTCTTGGGGTGCTCTGTTATTCTCGAGACCTCATCCGAGGGAAGTGATAGTGGCGAGAGAAGGACTGTATACCGGTATCGATTTGGGCAGCAGCAAGGTGGTCACCCTTATTGCCAGCGTCCGGCCGGATGGTGGGCTGCTGGTGCATGGCATGGGTGAAACCGCCTCGGATGGAATACAAAAGGGGCGGGTAGTGGACGTGGCAGCAGCCCAAGCATCCGTTGCCCGCTCGCTTATCGAAGCCCAGCGAGACGTAGGAAGAGTGGCCAATTGGGCCTACCTTGGGGTCTCGGGCAGTCACATTGTATGTTCCAATGGCAACAGCGTATTGCACCGTGCAGACCGAACCCTTGTAACTAGGGAGGATATCGTTCGCCTTATGGCGGAAAGCCAGCCTGACATTCCACCCGGCAAAGAGTTGCTGCACCACATACCCATGGATTTCGCAGTGGATGGCTTCTCCGGGGTGCGTTCACCTGAAGGCCTGGAAGCCGAGACCCTTGAAGTCCACACCCACTCCGTCACAGCCGACATCGGTCCGCTGGAAAATGCGCGCAACGCTGTGGAAGCCTGTCGGCTGGAGGTCCGCAATCTGGTAATTCAGTCTATTGCAGCCGGCGAGGCCGTTCTAAGCACGGATGAGCAGGAAGTAGGGGTGGTGCTGGCCGACATTGGAGATGGCACCACCGACGTAATCATATATCGCGGCGGCAACCCGTGGTACAGTAGCGTTATTCCTGTAGGCGGCTTCCAAGTGACCCGTGACCTCGCGGTCGCCTTGGGTGGCGCCCCCCATCCCGTGGCAGAAAAGCTCAAGATAGAATACGGCCACGCTTTGCCCGGAACTCTGAATCCTGAGGAGGAAATTACTATACCCCCCTTCTTTGGAAAGGCTCCAGGCACGGTGCAACGCAAGAATCTGTGTGAACCTATACATGATCGCGCAGTAGAAATACTGGAATTGGTACGAGACAAAATTCGGCTCGCGGGTCTGCGAGACCTGCCCCCCGGGGGTCTCGTATTGACCGGAGGCACCGCTGATTTGCCCGGCATGGAGGATTTGGCACGGCGCGTGTTCCACAGTCCCGTCCGCATAGGTACGTCCCGCGGGTTCCCCGGCCTTCCGGGCAACCTGCGTCAACCCGCTTACTCCGCCAGCGTCGGAGTCCTGCTTTGGGGCATCAAGCACCAAGGTGACCGGAGGCCGAGGCCAGGCACGAAGTCTGCCCGAAATAACGGTGGCGGGCTCATGGGCAGGTTGCTTCATCTGGGCCGGAGTCGGTAAACAGAACAGCCACATGTGTACAAGGAGGGACCCATGACTTCCGATGGGTCGCAGCCCATAGACCAGTTCGATGCTTTTGCAGAGTCAATCGCCAGTCTAGGCGCTGACAACCGGAAGCTGGGCTCCCCGGTCATCAAGGTGTTGGGTGTGGGCGGCGGCGGCTGTAACGCCGTTACCCGGATGTACAAAGACCGCCTTAGCGGTGTTGAGTACTATGGAATAAATACTGATGCCCTACATCTTTCCCGCTGCGAAATGGTCAACAAGATCACCGTAGGCCAAGAACTGACCCGTGGGTTGGGAGCTGGGGGCGACCCCGAACTCGGTCGTCAGGCCGCCGAAGAAAGCCGGGAAGAGCTTGCGCATGCAGTCGCTGGGGCCGACCTCCTCTTTATCGCAGCCGGCATGGGTGGAGGAACGGGCACTGGGGGCTGCCCCATGATAGCCCAACTGGCCAAAGATGCCGGTGCGCTGACAGTAGCCGTAGTAAGTCGCCCTTTCTCCTTCGAGATTGCGCAGCGCAGGCGAAACGCCGAGACAGGCATCTCCCAGTTGAAGGATGTTGTGGATACGATGTTGGTGATCCCCAACGACAAACTTCTTGAGGTCAGCGACCAGTCGAACGAGCCTCTGACTTGGGACCAAGCCTTGGTCATGGCCGATACCGTATTGCAGCAGGGAATCCAAGCCATCACTGAAGTAGTCACCATCCCCGGCGAAATCAACGTCGACTTCGCAGACGTAAAGGCCATACTGTCGGGGGCGGGACAAGCATGGCTGGCCATAGGAACCGGTAGGGGAGAGAAGCGAGCCGTGGAAGCCGCTACCAAGGCCATCAACAGCCCGCTGTTGGACATGAACATAGAAGACGTCAAGCGCCTGCTCTTTGTAGTTACGGGAGGCCCGTCCCTGACACTGAACGAATTGCACAAGGCTGCTGAGGTAATCGAAAGCATAGCCGACCCTGAAGCTAACATCATTTTCGGTACGGTGAAGGACCCCAACCTAGATGACGAGGTCAAGGTCACGCTGGTGGCGGCTGCCTTCCCCATTGCTGATGAAGTTGATGACTTGGAAACCCGCATGGGCATCCAGAGGACTCCGCCTCCGGATCTGGTTGCCCCTTCAACGGACCCCGACGACTTGGACGTCCCAAGCTTTTTGCGGAGGGGTCAGGAGACGAGGCACCGGAGCTTCTATCGGTAGCCGACACCTCTGTCGCTAGACCTACGAACACCCTGCTGACCATGGGTCAGCAGGGTGTTTCTCAGTGGATGCTTGGCCCTGTCTGCGAGAAAGCGCTACGAAAGCCGTTACTCATGCATACCCATGCGTCTTGACTGTCCCAAGGCGCTAAACTAGACTGCTTAGCCTTGCGACATTGACGTTCGATGACCATTAAGACTGGCTTTGGGAGGCTGACATGCAGGTGGGCATTTACATACGAGACTACATGGAGGACCCCACACGCCCCATGTATGACCAAATCGAGGAGGCTGCAGAGGTGTGCCGGGTAGCTGGATCCTTCGGCTTCCATGCCATTTACATGCCTCAGCACTTCATCGGCTACCCAACTGTCTGGCCCCAGCCAATGCAGGTACTCTCTCGTCTCGCCCCGGAAGCCAAAGGGCTTCGGTTGCTCACGGGCATAATAATGCTTCCCTATCACAATCCCGTGGACATAGCAGAGCAGACGGTCACCATAGACCAGATTAGCAATGGGCGCTTCACCCTCGGTCTGGGCCTAGGTTACCGAGAGAAGGAACTGGAGGCTTTCGGCACCAACCGCCGCGACCGTGCCAGCCGATTCGAAGAATCGCTGACACTGATGCGCAAGCTGTGGACCGGCGAAGAGGTCACCTTCGAGGGCAAACACTGGACAGTGCACGAGGGTCGGCTCTCGCTATTGCCCGTCCAGAAGCCCCATCCTCCAGTCTGGGTAGCGACTCAAAGCCGAGCAGCGGTCCGCCGTGCCGCCCGGATGTGTGATGCCGCCATCATCGGTCCTCAACCCAAGTGGGAAGACTACAAGGCCTTGGCCACCATGTACCGGGAGGCTCTGGAAGAATACGGCACCACCGGCACTCTTGCGGCTAACCGTTCCATCGCTATCGGCCGCGACCGCGACACGGCTATCCGCGAAGCACTGGCCACCGGCGAGAAGAAGGCTTCTCAATATCGCGGTTTCGAGATGCAGGAGAACACGACCGTAGATTTCGGGCTGGGTGGAGGCCGTGACCTCCCTGAATGGGCCATCACGGGCACGCCACAAGAGTGCGCTGAGCGCATCACGCGCTGTCACGAGGAGGATGGACTGGAGTTCATCGGCCTCGCCACGTTGAACCTGCCTTCCGAGCATAAGGCCCGGCTGGAATACCTGCAGATGATCGGCGAGGAGTTCGTCAGCAGGCTGCCGAAGTAGCACACAGGATCAGTTCCTGGAAAAGACAAGGAGGCCCCTTCCTGCGGGGAGGGGCCTCCTTGATTGTTCAGATACATGCTGGCTTAGGAAGAATCCTCCAGTGTTGCCACGCTGAACACCACGCTGAAGGGCTTGCAGTAGATTACGACGCTCTGCTGTGCATTGACGTCCACCGCATCCGGAATCTCATAGTTCTGGTCGCCCTTGTTGCCCTTCAATATACCTAGGTCGGCATACCCCGAAGTCCTCACCTCGCTGCCTCGAGTTGGGTCTGGATGCGGAGACAACATCACGTGCAACTCTGGCCCGTTGGTTACGCTGAAACTATCCAACCGCAGCAGGTGGCCCCCCTCTGGGCCGCGATAGATGGTGGCCAAGCCACTGCCCCTGTGAAAGCTGTCGGCATCGCGAAAACTGCCCGATTTCAATTTGGTAGCGACACTCGACTCCATCATTTCGGGCATGGCCTCCATCATGGGACTATCCAACTTGGCCATAGTGTCCATGACCTGTTCCACGGCGTCGCGGCTCATTCCCGCAGGCACCTCTGCCTCAGCAGCAAACGGGAACTCTTCAACAACTGTTTTGCTGGTGAACAAGGGCGATCCCAGCCACCAACCAACCGCCAACAGCAACACCAGCACCGGCGTTCCTATAATGGCGACAGCAATGCGGTGCCTCCAAACCACCATGTGCCAGCCCTTGCGATAACCGAAGGCTACGACTCCCGTCAGGACCAGCAGGGCCAAGATGGTCAGGGGCCATCTATAGGGATATAAGTCTGCCAAGAACCTCTCGATGTCTCCAAAGAACTCCGCCATACACTAGCCTCCTTCGCGGTGGCACCCACACCCATCCGCTTGCGTCCGGTTTCGGTGGCGATTGGCCCTTCTCTCGCCCCTAATTCCAGCCTATCACACCCTGCACAGACTCAGACACGGAGCCACTCTCTCAAGTCTGCTAAACTGTCCGTTGGAGCTAGCAGACACCCACAATCGCGGCAAAGGAGGTATGTCATGCCCAAGGATAAGGTGTCGGTGACGTTGGAACTGGAGCGAGACCAAGCCGACTGGTTGAACACAATTGCCGAGCAACAGGGCCTGCGAGACCAGTCCAAGGCTGCAAGAGTACTTTTGGACTACGCGATGGTCGACGGAGACGCCCAACTCATTTTCGCTAGGGAGAATGCCCGCTGCCTGCATTGCGGGGGCTAGCCTAACTCATTGGTTTGCAGAATCGATGAGCATTGCTGCTATAATGGCAGGCAAGTTCGCTGGAGGTGCAAGAAATGTACGACCTGTTGCTCAAAGGCGGGACGGTCATCGACCCGGCCCAAGGGAAGAACGAGAAGCTGGACGTAGCGGTGACGGGCAATGTCATCAGCCGAGTCGCGGCCGATATACCTTCTGAAGAGGCGACCAAAGTCATCGACGTGCAGGGCAAAGTGGTTGCACCCGGACTAATTGATGTCCACGCCCATGTATACCAGCCTAGGCGCAACCCCAACCATCCCGACGCTGCAGGCGTTTGGGGCGGGGTGACCACCATCGCCGACGCTGGTGGTGGCGGGGCCCAAAACCTAGAGGAGTTCTGCGATGTTACCTCGCAGGCCCAGACCAAGGTCTACTCCTTCCTGAGCGTATTCCGCGACAGGAACCTTCCTGACGACGAGTCTCTTCTGGACATTGACGCCATCGTCAAGACGGCAGCGGCGAACCCGGATGTCGTCAGGGGCGTGAAGTGCTTGGTGCAGCCCAGCACAGTCCAGTTGATGGGCATCAAGCACGTCGAGGCGGCCACCAAGGCAGCTAGGGAGGCTGGCCTGCGGGTGCTCATGCACATCGGGGACATCGGCAGCAAGGACCTGCCTCAGACTCCTCCGGAACTTACATCCGAGGCCCTGAACCTGCTGTCGGCGGGCGACATTGTCACCCACATCTTCACCCCTCTGTCGGGTGGGGCCGTTGACCGCCAGGGCCGGATACTACCTGCGCTTATTGAAGCACGGGAGCGCGGCGTGACACTCGACCCCTCTTATGGCGATTTCAACTTCGGCTGGGACCGCGCCCAACTCGTTATGTCTCAGGGCGTATTCCCCGACACCATCGGCACTGACATCGACGTGCAGCCCGGCTTCGGCAACCGGACCCACCTCATGCGCGGCATGCTGGAGTACAGTGCCTTCTTCCTCGAACTTGGATTCTCGATGGAAGACGTAGTGCGCATGTGCACCACGTCCCCCGCCAAAGCACTGGGCCTTGAGAACGAGGCTGGCAGTCTGGCTGAGGGGCGCGAGGCCGACATCTGCGTTATCGACGTGGTAGACGGAGATTGGTGGCTACAGGACGCCGACGGCATAGGCCGCAGCACCTCCAAGGCCCTCTTCCCCTTCCTCACGGTCAAGAGCGGCCAGATATGTGAGAAGGGCGAAGAGCCTCATGCTTGGGGTTGGGGCCCGCCCAGCACCGCCCAAGTGCAAGCCGTAATGGCCGACGGCAACTAAGTCCGTAATAGTTAGGTCAGAAAAAGCACGCGCCATAAGGTGAGGCGCGTGCTTTTTCTTTTGCCAAGAATCAGACCACTACAGAGGACTTTGCGAACTCAACCCTCCAACACCTTGGAAAGCTCCTTGGTTAGTGTGAGGGCGCATTGTCCTGAGGGGTTGCGGCCCGCTTCACCACTCGCGGGACCCTCTTCGGTGGCGGAGTATTTCTGCTGCGCTCCAAGCGCACCTCTCCGTCAATCACGACCATCCCGATGCCGGGTATATCCCCGTTTCGCATTGCCGATAGCACGTCATTCCGGGTGGACCCTCCCGGGGCGTCGCACAAAACCAAGTCTGCCTCTCGACCGGGAGCAATCATTCCTGAGTTCAAGCTCCAAGCATTGGCGTTGTTCCCTGTGGCTAGGCACACCGCCGTCTCCGGCGGTATTCCTCCCAACGATGAGAATTCGGTGATTGTCTTGGCTACTGCCAACGGGATCACACCAGTCCCAGTCGGCGTGTCGCTGGCAGCCACCACTCTTTCCATGGCACCGTACTCTTGTGCCAGCTGCAGGATGAACAACGACGAGCGCAGATTTCCAGCCTGTACCAATTGCATTACCATATCGGTCTCCGCCACCAAGCGCCGCACACCCTCATCCTCCAGTGCCGTAGGACCACCATTTACATGCCCGCAGACATGGGGGCGTAAGTGCATGAGGGCCTCGGCGCTGATGGCCTTGCTGCCCGGGATCGACGTCCCACCGCTGTGGCACATCACCACCATGCCGTTCTCCTTGGCCCACCGCACTTGTGGCTCACCATCTGCAGGATCGGCATAATCACCAAAGCCGAACTTGGCCAGCCATACCCCAGCTTCGGCCATCTCTACAAAGTCGGGCTCGTCTAATGTTGGCTCCAGCACCACGGCACCGGCGTGGACTTTGGCACCCGTGGGTCTGAAGGCGGCATAGGAGCGCTGCGCGGCTATGGCCAATGCTTTCACTCCTGCCTTGTCCCGTGGCCTGCCGGGCGTATGTATCTCTCCCGCCGAGATCATGCTGGTGACACCGCCATGCACATAGCTATCTATGAAGTCGACCACCTTCTGCCTGGGCTGATACTCCCCGAATACAACATGGAAGTGGGAATCGATGAGTCCCGGCATCACCGCCCCGCCAGCGGCGTCAATCACGGTGTCTGCTACCTCACCGCCGATGCTTCCTGCATCTCCCACTGTCTTGATGATGCCGTCTTCCACAAGGACGCAATCACCTGAAGCGATGGGCTGATCCAATTGGCCAGTCAGGATGAGGCCTAGGTTGATGACGGCAAGAGTGGTCATAGGTATCTCCGTTAGGAAGGTTCACCCATTCTAGTCGTGGCCCCAATGGGGCGCAATTTGCGCGTGAGCGCCACCAGCCATACTTAGTGATCCCGCCATAGACACACCCCATCCTGCTTGTTACCATGGCGCTATCCCACCAGATAATGAGGAGGAGTCCCATGACCACGCCTGCCGGCCCCGCCTTCATGGTCAAGCTGTCCAAGAACGACCACCACATGGCCGAGCACGTCAACGAGATACGCGACCACATCATCACTGACGGAGCCCTCTCGGCCAAGGTAAAGACTCTCATGACACTGGTTTGCGACGCCATCACCGCCCACGAGGACGGCTGCCGCAACATCGCCAACCGTGCCCGAGCCCTAGGCGCCACCGAGGAAGAAATCGCTGAGACGGTTCAGGTTGCCTTTCTGTTCGGCGGCATGCCTGCCCTCGTCACCGCTTGCGCTGCCTTTAAGGACGACTAGCCTCACTATTCTTTTGGGAGCTCACCCATGGGCTTGCGAGCGATCCTGATAAGCTGGGACGACAAGGCAGGGATCAGCGTGTCCGACCGTGACCAACTTCGTCTAGTCTTGGCCGAAACACGGGCCTCTTTCCCGGCAGACGCTGAAAGACCAACCGCCGAGACACCCGTGCCATCCAGCACCGTAGCAGTGGCCCTGTACTCCACCAATCCCAGCATCTCTGCGATCTCTTGGGACGATCCGCCCTTGGCGAACGCGACGCGGGTAATATGTTTGGAGTCTGCCGATGAGGCACTGTTGGAGGAGACTGCGCAACTCTGCCATAGTGGGTTGGGAGCCGTTGAGAGTATTGACGTCCATCCTGTCGAGGTAAGGGACCGCAGGTATACCAGTGCCACCATCGCTACCATCGCATACGATCCGGCTCTTGGCCGTCAGTCACGTGAGGAGCATCCTGAGGTGCTCTTGTGGCCCTGTCGCCGTACGACTGCATGGTGGAGCCTATCACCCATGCAACGCCAAGCCCTTTTCCTGCCCCGCTTGGGCGCAGACGACGAAGTGGTGGCCCCTGGGCACGTGTTGGTCTCTGAGCCCATCGTGCCCATCGTACACCGGCGCCTTTACCACGAGTCGCTTCCCGATGGGACGCCCGGGGTGATGGTAGGCTGGTTCGAGACATCCCCTTCGCACTTGGAAGCCTTGCGAAGCGTTGTAACGGACCTCCAGCGCGTGGACTTGGCTCCCGACCATGCCTACTACCAGAGCGGCCCTCTATGCTGGGGACGCCGGGTATCCGTGCAAAGCCTGGAAGCCGAGCTGGCGTCAGGATAAAGGAGCTAGGTTGACACAACAGGCCCGTTTCTGATGCAATGGGCCATCCACAGAAAAGGCCGGCCACGACGATAAGTGCAGCCGGCGGGAAAGGAAGACCAATGGCCGGGAGCCACAACACATACGTTTACGCTGGTCTGGCCGGAGAGACCGCCCCGGGTAGAGAAATGAAGAGCGGCCTCTATCGCATGGCCGCCGACGAGGGCGAATGGCAGAGTCTCACCAATGGCCTGCCCGAGTCCCCCACGGTGCGGAACGTCTCCGTTCACCCCATTGATAGCTCGGTGGTCTTTGCGGGAACCCAGAACGGTATCTACCGCAGTGACAATCATGGGGATAGCTGGGAGAGGCTGAACATCCCTGACCACGGCCTGCCGGTCTGGTCAATCCTGTTCCATCCCCGGGATCCCAACGTCATGTATGCCGGGTATGAGAATACCGAGATTTTCCGGAGCGACGACGGCGGCGAGCGCTGGACCCAGTTGCCGGTGAGCGTCCGCTTCCCTGAGATCACCCAGCGCCCCGGTGCCAACCCCGCCAAGCGGGTGCTCAACATGTCCGCCAGCACCTCTTCCCCTGACCACATCTACGGTGCGGTTGAGGTCGGTGGCCTTATACGAAGCCTGGATGGCGGCGAGACTTGGCAGAACACCAGCCACGGACAGTATCTGAATGACGACTTGGTGGACCTCCACGGCGTGCTGTGCAGCCGCCTGACCCCAGGCACCGTATTCAGTATCTCCCGGGCGGGTCTGTTCCGCAGCGTTGACGAGGGCGACCACTGGGCCCACATGCCCCTCGACCCCCTCAACGAGAAGGGGCAGACCTACTGCCGCCAGATCCGCGAGGTCCCTGGGGACCCACGGTCTATCTGGATTGCTGCTGGCGCCAACTTCCAGAGCAATCTTGGGGCACTGTTCCACAGCGACGACGGCGGTGCCAGTTGGATGCGGGTGAATATCGGCTTCGAGTTGGACAGCACCCTGTTCGGCTTGGCCATAGACCAGCGCAACCCCAAGAACATGTTCTGCGCGTCCAGCAACGGACAGGTCTTTGGCAGCAGCGATGGCGGCGAGTTCTGGGCAGACCATCACCTACCCGAAGGAGCCTCCCAGCTTTACGCACTGGCCTGCGGCTAGTCGCTAGCAGAGCAGCAGCACACGACTAATAAAGGGGGGCCGTTTTCGGCCCCCTTTTTGTGCGGCCCATTCTCTAGTACACGGGCCTTGGATATCGAGGAGGTGATGCTTGGAACTGCGCCCCTTGGGTAACACCGGAGTCGACATACCGGTCATAGGCCTCGGCACGTGGCAATACCGTGGCGGGGTCGAGCCCCTGCGCAGGGGTGTTGAACTAGGCGCATGGTTCATCGATACGGCGGAGATGTACCGTACAGAAGACGTCGTTGGGGATGCCATCAACGGCATTCGGGACCAAGTGTTCGTGGCCAGCAAGGTTTTGGGGAGCCACCTGAAATACCAGGAAGTGATGCAAGCCGCTGATAAGAGTCTTCAACTCCTGCGCGTCGATTGCATGGACTTGTACCAGGTCCACTGGCCCAATAGCCGTGTGCCCATAGAGGAGACCATGGGGGCCATGGAGGATCTAGTCGACGCTGGGAAGGTACGCTACATTGGAATTAGCAACTTTTCCACGCGCCAGCTACAGGATGCACAGAGGGCCATGCGAAAGCACCCCATTGTCTCGAACCAAGTGCTCTACAACTTGGTGGACCGGGAGATCGAAGAAGACCTGCTATCCTACTGCCAGCAGAACAGCGTCACCATCATCGCTTACAGCCCATTGGACCGCGGGGGGCTGGCAACGCGACCCAAAATACGCCGTCGCCGCGCCACGGAGGCCTTGCAACAGGTGGCCCGCGAAACCGGTCAGACCTTGGCCCAAGTATCCCTCAATTGGTGCCTTTCCCGCCCGTGGGTGGTCGCCATACCAAAGGCCAACCGCATTCGGCACGTGGAGGAGAACTGCGCCTCCGCTGATTTTTCTCTGAATTCAGATCAGGTGCGTCTATTGGACGAAGCATTCTCTTAGCACCTGGAATTCAAGGAACGACTATGCTCTCCTAATGGGCCACTTGCCTACCCTAAAGGTCCTCCCCAATCGCGGCGAACAATGCAAACATTATGAACATGAAGCCGAAGAACAGCAGTCCCCACTCCCACCCCCGCACGGTCACCGGAGTGTCTTCGTTGGAAAGGGTACGACGATAGTAGTTCAAGCCCTTTTGGGCATGGATGATGGCCGCAGCAAACAGTGCGGAAGACGCGAGCCATAGCAGCACAAACCACCCTGCCTCAGTCCATGCGCTAACCAATCCGACAGCCGAACCGGCCACAACAGCGATCGTAGCCAGCCTAGGGCGCACCATCGATACCCCGCCCCGGTGTTCTACTGCGTGGTTGATCGCAACACAGTGCCCGTAGAACCGCACCCAACCATACACCGGTATCAGCATGCTCAACCCGTGCCATACCGGGTACATACGGACATCCCGGTATACCCGTTGAAGCTCCGACCAGGTGAGGGCCATCCAAATGGGAAGGTATAGCCCAGCGGTTACCAGACACAACAGCAGCAACATCCACTGGGCAGTCTGGTACCCGGACAGTTCCAGAGACGATGGGTCCCTTACCTCAACCTCGGCCTCCGACTGGTCTAGTCCGAAGGAGTATCCGCACTCAGAGCAATTAATGACACCGACCGGCCTATCCGTACCACACTCCGGGCAGAAGCGGCTGCGTGCGTCGTGGGTAGTGAGCCTTACGTCGGCACCACATTCTCGGCAGAAGCGATCGACCGGCGACCGGCGATGGGTACCACACCTCGCGCAATAGCCTGCTGGTGTAGTCATTCGATGAGGCCCTGACGGTGAAGTATCTGACTCGCAGTGCAGGACTTAACGGGGTTGGCAGACGACGTCCACCAAGGCTGGCAACTGCTGCTCCTGCACCACTCGCATGGCGCGTTGTACTGCGGGGATGACTTCTTCAGGCCGCTCGACAGGGCCCTCGCCGTAGACTCCCATGGAACGGGCCATAGCAGCGTAATCTATCTCGGGACCGCTGATCCAGATGCCTTCGCCTCGCTTCTCCACATCCCGCTCCCGGTTGCGGGCTACGTCGACCGCGTGCTCCTCCGAATTATAGTAGGTGCGATTGTTGTACATGATGGTGAGGTACGGAATACGATGGTGTGCCGCTGTCCACAGTGCGCCAGGGCTGAACATGAAGTCGCCATCAGGCTGCAGGCTGACACACAGCTTTCCGGTCCCCTTCAAAGCCAGCGCACCACCTAGGGCAGCTCCAGCCACGTAGCCCAAACCTGCCCCGCCACTACCTCCTTGGTAGTGCTGTGACTTGTTGATATCCCATATCCGGCGAGCCCAACCCGCCAAATTGCCACCGACGAGCGCCCAGTCCTCACCCTTGATGCACTCCCAAAGGTCAGACGCCAGCTTGGGTACGGAGACCGGGGTCTGCTCGGAGGTCTCTTGTGCTCTCTTCTGCCAGTCGCTGCGCAGCTGGTCGTGCCTTTCGCTCAGGCGTGCGCGCCGCTGCTCTCGGCCGTTGGATGCACCATCCGTGCCCATGGCATCACGACAGGCCGATACCAGTTGTGGCAAGGCCACTGACATGTCCGCGGGAATGTTCATGTCAACTTGAGGGATGCGCTGGATGTCGGTCGTCCAACCCCTTGCCCGCTGCTCCCACAGTGATACCTGGATGATTCGCGTGGCATCCTGCAACCGGCTGGAGGAGCCGTGGGTAGCGGAGTCCCTAACACTCAATGCCCCGAACAGGTCCTTTACGTTCAGGGCGAGAACCAAGTCGGCCTCCGCCAGAAGCTCCGCCTCGGCTCCCGTCAAGTCCAACGGATGGTTCGAGGGGAAGTTGTAACGTCCCACGCGGTCCAGTACAGGCAGGGCCAATAGCTCGGCCAAGTCTACGAGGGCATTTGTGGCAGTCTCGTTTTGGCCTACGAAGTCGGCTATAACCACTGGCCTCTGGGCCTCGCTCAACCACCCGGCCGCTACCTTCAGCGATTCAGGGTCCACCGCTGGAGGCTTTGCGGTTGCATATCGCCCCACATCGGGCATGACCATGGGCGTTTCGATGCGCTGGGCTTGAAGGTCGGCGTCGTAGCAGATGTAGACCGGACCTTGGGGTTCGGTGGTGGCCACGCGGTATCCGCGTATAAAGGACTCCCCAACACTCTCCAAATTGTGTGGCTGGTCGTCCCATTTTACGTAGTCCCGGATCTGGTTGCCTTGCACCAAGGCAGTGTGGAGCCAATCGATGTTGGGCCGCCGGGTAGTAAGGTCCATGGGGCCAGTCCCACCCAGCACCATCACGGGAGCGATGTCACACCAAGCGTTGTAGATGGCCATGGTGGCATGTTGCAGACCGACGATGTTGTGGACGATAGCGGCCATGGGCTTCCCCGCAACTTTGGCGTAGCCGTGGGCCAAGGCCACCGAAATCTCCTCGTGAGTGCACTCAATCATGTGGGGAGGCCCGTCACCCGCGTAGTTCACGATGGAGTCGTGTAACCACTTAAAGGTGGCACCTGGGTTGCAGGCTGCATATTCCACATCGAAGGCACGCATGAGGTCCACAAGGAAGTCAGACCCATAGCCCGCCGGGCTCATCCCTGTGGACCCGCGAGAGAATGCCGTCATCGATATCGCCTACGCTTTCTCAAATGATGGAAGTAGGGCTATCACACCCCTATTTACCCTCCATCAGTTCTTTCACACGTGTCGGACTTAGCGGCAGGTCTCGCACCTGAACTCCATAAGTATGCAGGGCATGAGACAAGGCGTTGCCCAGCACCGCGGCGGTCGCTACGATCCCACCCTCGCCTGCGCCCTTCACTCCCAGAGGATTGGTAGGCGAGGGTGCGAGGTCCAAGTCCACGGCTTGCACATTGGGCATGTCGGTCGCACTGGTGACGGGGTAGTCCATAAAGGTAGTGGCCAAAGGTTGGCCGTTCTCATCGTAAGCCAAGTGCTCGAGCAGTGTTGCCCCAATACCTTGGGCCGCCGCACCCCAAACCTGGCCCTTCACCATGAGCGGATTGATGACGTGCCCCACGTCTTCCACTACGACATAGTCCAGAATGTCGATGAGACCCGTTTCCGGATCGACGGTGATGTGAGTGGCATGACTGCCATAGGCGTAGGGCAACTTGTTGGCGTGGAAGTACTCCGTGACATCGAGACCCATCTCCCCTTGGTTATAGCGACTGGTGGGGCCGGCGAGTTCCAGCACTTGGCCCAAGCTGAGTAGCGGCCCTTCCGTGGAGTTCTTGCGCACGACTTGGCCGTTGGCAAACTCCAACTCAATGGGGTCTACGTCCAAGTAGCCAGCCGCGATGCGTACCACTTTTTCGTTCATCGTTTGGGCTGCTATGTACAGGGCGTTCCCACCCATGAAGGTGCCACGGCTGGCAAAGGTGCCCCCGCCGTAGGCCATCAAATCAGTGTCGCCATGGTAGACGGTGACCCAATCCAATGGCACGCCCATGCCTTGGGCGCAAATCTGGGCCATGGCGGTCTCGTGGCCTTGTCCCAGCACCGTCAGTCCAAGATAGACAGCCACCTGTTGCGGGCCGGTCACCACCACGCGGGCGCCCTCAAACATGGGCCCGGTGCCTGTGTTCTTCACGAAGCAGCCGATGCCGATGCCGTGCCACTTGCCGTCAATGAACTGTCCTTGCAGGTGCTTTATGTCGTTGTACTTTACGGCTTCCAGCACCGCGTCCAATCCAGCGGGATAGTTGCCGCTATCGTAGATAATTGGGTCGTGGTCGGGGCGGGTGATCCCCATGTGATAGGGCATCTGCTCTGGCTGTATGAGATTCTTGTACCTGACTTCTACTGGATCAAGGCCCAAGTCCTGACACATGATGTCGACCATCCGCTCGCGGTAGAAGCAGGACTCGTAGCGGCCTGGAGCGCGATAGGTGCCCATACCAGTCTTGTTCGTCAGGAGGCACAGAGTGCGCCACTTGAAATTGGGGACGTTGTACGGCCCCATCATGATGGAGGCGACCCCGGAGGTCACCAACGCACCGTGAGTACGGACGTAGGCCCCGATGCTGCCTGATATGGTGGCCCTGAAGGCGGTTATGGTGCCATCGCGCTTGGCCGCGATTTCGAGTTCGCAGGTGTGCTCACGCGACTGGTTAGCGGATACCAGATGCTCCCTACGGTCCTCAATCCACTTGACTGGCCGGCCAAGCTGCTTGGAGGCGAAGGGAATCAGGAAGTCCTCTGGGTAGAACTCACCCGTGATGCCGAACCCGCCACCCACATCTCCTTCGATGAAGTGGATGCGGTGTTCGGCCATCTGCAGCAGGTCCGCCAAGACACCACGGTTGAAGTGGGGAACCTTGGTCTCCCCCCACACCGTCATCTCGTCCCGACCCACGTCATAGGAGGCTACAAGCCCACGGGTCTCCATGGGGTTGCCCGTATGCCTGTGGGAGACGAAGGTCTCCTTGCGCGTGTACTCCGCTTCGGCGAAGGAGGCATCGGCGTCACCCAACTCCATGGTGTAGTCGGCGGCGAAGTTGGTGCCATGTTGCTCGTGCAACAGCACCTCGTTCTTCATAGCGTCTTCCATCTCCACTACCACTGGCAGTGGCTCGTAGCGGACGTCCACGGCGTCGGCTCCATCCTCGGCGAGGTAGCGGCTCTCGGCCACGATCACGGCAACCGGCTCTCCAACGTGACGCACCTTGTTGTCGATGGTCAGCGGATATTGCAGGAAGCGCTCCAAGCCTTCCATCGGGACCAACCGTATGGGTATGGGTTTTGGTTCGACGGCGTTGACTATGTCCTGTGCCGTGAACACAGCCACCACCCCGGGAATCTCAAGGGCCTTGCTCGTGTCAATGGAGGTGATGCGAGCATGAGCATGAGGGCTCCGCAGTATGGAGGCATGGAGCAGGTGTTGCTGCTTCACATCATCGGTATAGGTACCGCGCCCGGTGAGAAAGCGAACGTCTTCCTTACGGGTTAAAGGTGCGCCGATATAAGTCTGGGCCATGGGTCCTCCGGAAATGGTCTGCTCAGAATGGTGTGCCGGGGCGTTGTCAGCTAGGAGTCACACTAAAGGCGGCAGGTTGCCTTGTCAACCAACGGGAGCGGCTACCGAGGTGGGAACTCCATGGTGATATGACCCTCAGCCGTCAGGGCCTCGTACTCCTCGTCGGTGTAGCCCATGACGGTCTTGTACACGTACTCGTTGTCCGCCCCCAAGCGCACCGGGCCGCTGCGTATCTTGGGGTCAGTGACCGACATGCGGAAGGGTGCGCTGGGGTAGTCGTATGTACCGCAGTCCTCTTGGTAGGCTGGCTGGAAGAAGCCCCTCGCTTGAAGGTGCTCGTCGGCATAGGCGTCGGCTTGGTCCAGCACCGGGCCTGTGGGAACACTCGCCTCCTGCAGCAGTTTCATGACCACCTGAGGCGTCCGTTGCTGTGTCCACTCCGCGATATGACCGTCCAGAGCATCGTGCTGGGTACGGCGGTCTTGGTGGGTGGCAAACCGGGATTCATTGGTCCATTCAGGGTGTCCTAGGACTTCACAGAAGGCCTGCCACTGGGCGTCGTCAAATATGGAAATATTGACCCACTTATCGTCGCCTAAACAGGGATAGCAACCCTGTAGGGCATAGGTATGGCGGTTCCCAAGGGTCTCGTTCAAGCGCCCGTTCATGAAGTAGTCCATGAAATACTCGCCCAAGTAGGGCAGGAAGTTTTCTGATTGGGATACTTCGATGTATTGGCCCTGCCCCGTGCGCCGGCGGTGGTGCAGGGCGGCCATGGCAGCGAAAGCTGCTGAGGCACCGGCGGCAGCATCGGCCGAAAAGATCGGGCTCTGGGCTGAGGCGTCCATGTCGGCATAGCCACGCAGGGAGTTGTGCCCGGCCACGCCTTCATTGTTCACACCCAAGGCACGATAGTTCTTGTAGGGCCCGGTGGTGCCAAAGGCGGGCATGCTGATCATAACGATGGCCGGATTCACAGCCGATACCCGGTCGTAGGTCAGTTGCAGTTTCTCGAGGGTCTCGGGCACGTTGTTCTGGATGAATATGTCGCTGGCTTTGAGCAGGCGGTCCGCTACCTCCTGGCCGGAGGGGAGCGTGAGGTCTACGGTCATGCCCAGCTTGTTGCGGGCGTGGGCGTTGAATAGGGGCCAGCGGTTCCACGGGCGCTCTCCCACCAGCCGGTCAGGCATGGCACAGGACCACCCGGTCATCGCATCCAAGTATTCCTGGGTTGGTCTTGGCGTGGGGCCGCGGGTAAGGTAGGGCGAGTAATTAGGCGACTCGATGCGTATGATTTCCGCCCCTAGGTCGCTGAGCAGGGCCGTAGCGTATGGGCCAGCCCATACGACAGTGAGGGCCGCCACGCGTACGCCCTGTAATGGAAGCGGCTGGGTGCTCATACGATGCCCTCGCCTCGCAGCGAGGCCACGTCTGTAGCAGTGTACCCAAGATTTGCCAGCACCTCATCGGTATGCTGGCCGAGCTTGGGGGCAGGCCGCTCCACTCGCCAAGGAGTCCCGCTCATGATGAATGGACGGGCCAGCATTCTAAGAGGCTTGCCGTCCACAAGGGTCGTTTCGGAGAAACAACCCCGCTCCTCGAAAACAGGATCGTGGGCCACATCCTCGATGGTGTTCAAGGGGCCGCTGATGATACGGTGGGCTTGGGCCTCCTTCCATAGTTCGCGCTTGGTATGGTCCATGCACCATCCGAGGAAATGGGCATCAAACTCCTCGCGCAGGTCGGGGTCCTGGGGGCCGTCGGGGCCGTGCCATCGGGAGTCTTCCATGAAGCCGGGGTAGCTGAGCATGGCACGGAAGGACTGGAAGCGTCCTACGGGAGAGGCGAAGTCGTAGTATCCGTCGGCGCAGGGATAAACGCCTTGGGGGTAGTGGGTCGTTCCGGGAACGGTGCGCTTGGTAAGCACGCCGGCGTATGCGTAGCCTACGAGGGCGGGCATACGCCGGTCTTGGCTGCCAGCTTGGGTTTCCATGATGGAAACATCCACGTGTTGTCCTATGCCTTGGTAGCGAGCTGCGAAGAATGCACCCATGGTGGCCACGGCGCCGATGGTCCCTGCTTGATAGAGGCCCACCTTGCCACCCAGTTTCACTGGCTCACGGTCTGGGAGGCCGGTGCTGAACATCTCGCCGCCCATGCCGTAGAAAATGATTTCCGAACCCTCGTAGTCGCGGTAGGGACCGGACTGGCCGAAGTTGGAGATGGAGGTGAGGACTACGTTGGTGTTGACCGACTTGAGAGTGTCATAGTCCAAGCCGAGGGACGCCATGACACCGGGGCGAAAGCTCTCGATGACGAGGTCGACCTGTTCTGCCAGCTTCAGGGCAATCTCCCTCCCTGTCTGGTGCTTGAGGTTGAGGGTGATGCCCCGTTTGTTGGTATTGAGGTGCAGGAAGATGCCGCTCTTCTCGGGGTCGGGTTGGTCTTGGGGGAAGGGGCCTAGGTGTCGCGCAGGCTCCCCCTGCAATGGCTCCACCTTGATGACATCGGCCCCGTAGTCCGCCAGCAGCTTGGTGCAATACGGGCCAGCGGTGTAGTGGGTGAAGTCCAACACCCTGACATCGGCCAGAGCGGCATCCATAAGGACGCTACCGGATCATGCCGTAGACGTGCTCCGGGCGAACGACAACCACGGCACGGCGCTCTTCCCGCATGACCCGGTCATATTCGTCATAGTCGGGGTGGTCACCGCCACAGGCTTGGAAGGCCTCCCGCAGCATGATGCGCAGTTCTTCGTGGTCGGTGTTGTCCCAGCCGTGGATTTCGGCGTCGCCTTCAACGACCACGTAGCTGGACCAGTTGGGGTTGAGGGTGAGGACGGTGCAGCGGGGGTTACGCTTGAGGTTCGCGATCTTGGCACTGTTACCACGGGCTACAAAGGCCGCTCCCCCCCGGTAAGGCCCGCTGGCTAGGATGCTCATCTGGCCGGAACCGTTCCTGCGGTTGGTGGTGACCACACCACGATGGAAGGTCTGCATGAAACGTTCTGCTTCTTGGAAGTCCATGGGCTCTCCTTTGTTTACTCGGGGTGCTTACTCGGATCCCGTCGTCATCGACTACAGGAAATGAGGCAGCACCTCGTTGACGACCCGCTTGAACTGGCCGTCTTGGTCCCAGGATGGGAGACGAAGGGTGATGTCAGTGGCGCCGAGGTCGATGAAGCCTTGGATTCGCTCGATGCACTGCTGGGGGCTGCCCAAGGCTACCCAGTTTTCGATCTGGGCCGGGGTGTAGTCAGTGGTGTAGTACAGGTCGAGGTATTTCTTGGACTCGTTGAAGGCTGCCTCGCGGTCTTCGTTGACGTTGATGTTGAAGTAGAGGACGCATGGGAGGTCGTCGAAGGAGCGCCCGAACTCGCCTGCGTAGGAGCAGATGCGCTCCCGGATGATGCCGAACTCCTCTTCGGAGGTGAAGGTGGTCATCCAGCCATCGCCCATCCGGGCGACGCGCTTGAGGGCTCGCTCGATAATGTGGGGCTTGCCGGTGCGCAGGCGGGGATTGCTGACAATCCAGATGGGAGGGGGCTGCTGCACGGGCTTGGGTTCGATGAATGCGCCCTCCAAGTGGTGGAACTCGCCGTCGTAGTCCACGGAGTCCTCGGTCCAGAGACGGCGGAGGATTTCAATGCTCTCTTCCATGCGCCGGGACCGGTCGAGGGCTTTCATGCCCATGTTGCGGTACTCGATGCGGTGGTCCTGCTGGTCGAGGCTACCGCCCATGCAGGCAGCCATAATCATTCGACCTTCGGATATGAGGTCGAGGCTGGCCCACTGGTGGGCCATGACGATCGGGTTGCGGGAGGGGAAAGTGGCCATGCAGGCTGGGCCGATCTGCACCCTCTTGGTGCGGCCTGCGATGGCGCCCATGAGGGTCATGGCCTCCAAGCGGGGCTTGGCCATTATGGAGTCACCCACCCATACGTGGTCGAACACCTCGGAGGCCTCGGCGGCTTCGGCCATTTTGAGGAGCTCGCTGGGCTGGGTCAGACCGAGCAGGACGCCGCGATTGGAGAGGGTCAGTCCGAACCTGACTTTCTGAGCCATAATCACCTCACGATTGGCTGGTGGCTGCGCCGAGTGGGGGCGCGCCAACGGTTGGGTAATGTTATCACAACGGGACTTTATGCCAGAGACCTATGGCATTCTTAGGGCATTTGTAGGACGCAACTTACTACGGTAACAAAGGCCGGAGGAATGTCCCTGTCCGCCTATTCTTGGGCAGTCGAACCGGTCACCAGCGCCGAGAAGCGCTATTCACTTCAAGCATCTAGTCATCCAAGTCTGTCACAAATGCCTCGCTTGCAGGGATACCTAGCTTGAACTTATTGATCCCTTTCGCAATTAGCTCCATCGTGTCCACGCAGTGTTCGACAAATGGTGGTGCCATATAGACCATCCATGGGTCGTGGTCGACCCAAGCTAGTTTAAACCAATCAGGAGGCCATGAGGAGTTTGCTATCTCTTCCTTAAATTTCGAGCACTTCTCTCGTGGCCATTCAAAGCCGTTGTGCAACATGTTATTCCTGTATGCGAAGAGTGCCGACAAAGTGCGTTCAAGATGGTCAGGCAAGTATGAAAGCAGGCCTCTTTCCTTGAGGAGCACAATAATTCTTCTGTCTGTGCTCTTCCGCTTCAAATCGTTCCTATCTAAGTCCTTGCCCAACAGCCGCCCAAACATTGACTCGACAAATGGTGCGATCATGCCCACAGCAGCCATGCTGTAGGCAGCATCCTGGTACATCGCTGTGTGCATCAGGTAGATGTGTTCGTCGACTGCACGGTCATTTGCCTCACCTCTTGTATGCGCAGCCATCACTCCGGCTTCGTCAATTTGTGCCTCTAGCTGCTGGGCCGCTTTTTCCTCACGAAATAGCAGTCTGCGTATGGCGATGCATTGCGCATCATAGTCCGGTGCTTCTCGTATCCAGTCATTAATCTCTTCATACTGTTCCGACACCTTGTTCGCCATGAACGATTCCCTCACTACTCATACATAGGGCCGCGCTAGGTAATCGGTTATCTCTGCGTAGTGGTTCTTCACCTGCGGGGTAAGCACATCTGGAGAAGCTTCAGTGCCTTACCCGATTCCACCATTTCGCACGAATGCAAGCAGCATGGACTGGGTCTGTCGCTGGTACACGGGCCAGTAGGCTTGGAATTCGCGCAAGTGCCTGACCGCCTCCTCTTCGGCGTCGAACCGGTCGCCCATCAGACGGTAGTCGTCCATCATCTCGCGGTTCCACACTTCCAACTCTTCGGGGGTGAGTTGGGGTTCGAACTGGAAACCGTAGCTGGGGCCGTGCCGGTAGGCCATGGAAATGCGACGGTAGCCGCCATCGCGGAGGAGAATATCGCCCTCGGCTAGGGCCGTGCCTCCGGGCGGAACTGTGAAGCAGTCACCGTGGCAGGTGGGAACAAGAGGGACTTCGAGGTTGGCGAACACAGGGTCTCGGGCACCCTCTTCTCGTACGTGAATCTTGCGCAGTCCGAACTGGTATCCGCCGGTGGCTTCAACCATGCCGCCCAGGGTCTTGGACAAGAGTTGAGCGCCGAGACAGACGGCGAATATGGGGACGTTTGCGCCGTGGGTCTGGGACAGGAAGCGCTCCTCGGCGCGGAGGGCGGGATAGGGGTCGTTGGCGGAGGCAGGCCCGCCTAGGAGGACGAGCAGGTCGAGGTCTTGGGGAGAAGGGAAAGGAGGCTGCGTATCCTCAAGGGCTTTGCCATGCAGTCCGAGGCCGCGGAGGCTGAAACCGGCTTCACGCAAGACTGCACCGAAGTTGCTCCCCAAGGTCTCGATGGGGGAGTGTTGGATGACTAGGGCGGTCTTCATGGTCCGGCCCCGGCGGTCAGTCCTGGAAGATGGCTTCGGGCAGGAAGGCGGATACGACGAAGTTAGGGGTATCGACCAAGTTGCTGATCTTGAGGTCGACGGCCACGCTACAGATTATGTAAGCCTGCTGGCGGGTCAAGCCACGCTCTTGGAGGACATCAATCATCTGGACGAGGGCGTTGTGGGCGGCCAGGTTGAGGTCGCCGGTCTCGTTGGTGCCGTCATCGTGGATGGGCATGCCCATGGTGGCGGTGAACTGCTGGGGGACGGCCCATACGGGGTTCATGAAGTAGTCGCTGTGACTGAAGCGGGGGAAGCGGATGTTGCGCTGGGCAGCCAAACCTTCGTGTACCCTGAAGCGTACGGCTACGGTGGCACCCATCTCGATGGCGGTGATGCATGCTTCGCCGTCGCCTTGGGCGAAGTGACCATCTCCCGCAGAGTAGAGGGCGCCGTCGACAGCCACGGGGACGAGCAGCTTGGAGCGCTTGGTGAGTTGCTTCACATCGGCATTGCCGCAGTTTTCGCGGGGAGGCTGGGTGCGGAGGCCTTCGGTGGCGGCAAGCCCGCCACCGGGCACCGCGCCGTCGGAGGTGGGCAGGGAAGCCTCGCCACCGCGGGCCACGAGGTCCGCCTCACGCTGGTTCCACTGGCGGACTTGGTCGGCGGAAGGGGCCACGCCGGCGGTGCCCATGAAGGGGCCGCCGGGGATGCGCACGCCGGGCACTTGGGGCGAGGTGGCCCAGCCGTCCTTGATTTCCCAGTGGGCGAGGAAGGTCTCTTCAAAGAGGTCGCGGAGGTAGCCACGGCCGGGAGTAAAGCGGGTGAACCCGTAGGGTTGTGGCAGGATGTCGAGGTATTCAATCTCCAGCAGGTCACCGGGCTTGGCCCCCTTCACGTATACGGGGCCAGTGAGAGGATGGACCGCACCCCGGTCCATGGTGGCCATGTCCTCGATGGTGCTGTGCCAAGTGGTCTGGCCGTCGGAGGCGTCGCGGGTCTCCAGCACGACTTCTTCGCCTTCTTCCACCTCGACGACGGGGGTCAGGTCGTAGTGCCAGCGGTTGTGACCCTTGCGGGGCTCATCCTTGAGCCTCTTGGAGCGGTCGATCTCGATGCTCTGCATGGGACGCCTCCTGTGGAAAGGCTGGTGAGACAATTGAAAGGTTACAGGTCTATAGGCTGGGCGCCAGGCTCACTTCCAGCACCTGCTCGCACCAAGACGCCACCGCAAACATTTTCTCCTCTTCCAGCGAACCTGTTGCCAGTGTCACGCCCAAGGGGAGGCCATTGGCACTGAGGCCGGAGGGGACGTTGATGGTGGGCATTCCGGCAAATGTCCAAGGCACCTGCAGGACCGGGTCGCCGGTGGTGGAAGTATCGGGGGCCTCGGAGGGGGCGGTGGGGACGAGCAGGGCGTCGTAGCCAGCGGTAGCGTCGTTGAGTTCGCGGGACACCACCCGGCGCAGGCGTGATGCCTGAAGGTAGCGGACGCCGGGGGTGAGCATGCCCATTTCGATGTTGGCGCGTATCTGGGGGCTGTAGTCGTCCTTGCGCTGGCGGAAGACTTCTTCGTGATAGGCGGCGCACTCGGTGTTGCTGAGGACGCGGTGGGCACCGGCTACGTAAGCGAAGCTGGGAGGGGCATCTACTTCCTCTATGGTCGCGCCCGCTGCGGCCAGTTTCTGGGCCACGTCATCGGTGTGGGCGCGGACTTCGTCGTCGCACTTGTCGTAGAAATACTGGCGCATCAAGCCCAAACGCGGGGGCGACTGCTGGCGACCCAAGGATGCCGTGTAGTCCGGAACGGGGGCGCGGGATGAACTGGGGTCGTCGGGGTCGTAACCTGCTAGGACGCCGAGCATGAGGGCGGCGTCGCGAACCGTGCGCACCAGCACACCCACATGGTCCAGAGACCAAGCCACGGGGATAACGCCGGCACGGCTGATGCGCCCGTAGGTGGCCTTGAGGCCGACGATGCCGTTGTAGGCGGCGGGGCGCACGGTGGAGCCCGCGGTCTGGGAGCCGAGGGCTACGGAGCACATGCGGGAGGCCACCGCCACGCATGACCCGCTGCTGGAGCCTCCCGCGGTGTGTTCGGGGTGGTAGGGATTGACGGCTATGGAAGGGTCGGAGGTGGCGAATTCCGTGGTCATGGCCTTGCCGAGGACGATGGCACCAGCCTCCTTCATCTTACGCACGCTGGTGGCATCGAAATCGGGTACGAAATCGGCGTAGACCTTGGAGTTGGCGGTGGTCTTCATACCGGCGGTGTAGTAGATGTCCTTCAGGCCAACGGGTATGCCGTGCATGGGGCCGAGGGTGCGGCCTTGGGCTACATCCTCTTCCCGCTGACGGGCGTTCAGGAGAACGTCCTCGCGGTCGATGGTGATCCATGCGTTGAGACGTTCCAAGGAATCGATGCGATTTAGCAGGGACTCGGCTAGGGCCACCGGGGAAAGGGTGCCATTGCGCACCTGCTCGGCTGCTTCTGCGACGTTGAGTTCAAAAGGCTCTGGCAAGGTTCACCCCCGCTTCCAGTTTTCCGTTCATCGGGCGTTCGTTCAGGCAGTTCATTCAGGTCGTGCGAGTGGCCGCCATTATAGCTGCCGAGTTACCCCTGTCATACCTCCGCCTTGCCTCCATACCCGCCTGCGGGTATCCTTGAAGCGTATTTTGCAGTGCATTTGCACGATGTTGAGGGAGACGGGCCTTGAGGGTGGTGAGGATCTACACTGGGAGCGATGGGGAGAGCCACGTAGAGGAGCTGGACCCGGACGTTGCTCCTGACTTTCAGTCGCCGCGAGTGGCCACCAAGGTGTCGCTGACGCGCATGCCCCAAGGCCGGTATCTGGACTTCCACCCCGCGCCAGAGCGCCGCTGGTCGGTGAACATCGCGGGTGAGGTGGAGATCGGATTTGGCGACGGGAGCTTCCACCGCTTCGGGGTGGGGGACCTGCGCTTGATGGAGGACACGACCGGGCGGGGCCATACCACCCGCGCCCTGCAGGATGTGGCATGGCTGATGGTGACGGTGGACCCTGAACTTACGATTGACGGGCCGGAACGGTTGGCCTGAGAGCAAGATAGCTTGACCACAGAAAAGGAGGGGACCGTGGGCATCTACCGAATGTATACCGGCGACGACAACGAGACGCATATTGAGGAGTTGCCTCTGGACGCCCATCCAGAGTTGAACGACTTGCAGAGCGTGAAGGGCATGCGCATCCAGCGTACCGAGGGCGGGCGCTTCATCGACTGGCACCCTGCTCCCGACAAGCGCTGGCTGATAATACTGTCGGGCGAGATGGAGATAGGCTTGGGCGATGGCAGCAAACACCGTTTCCATGCTGGCGACATCCGGCTCATTGAGGACGTGACAGGACGCGGTCATACCACGCGATATGTCACGGAGAACATTTCGGCTGTGATGCCTCTGACGGACTAGGTTAAGAGCCACGCCGGACTGACAGCTTCAAAAAAGGGCTTTACCAATACGGACCACCAAAAGGGAGGATAACTTGGGCATTTATAGGTGCTACAGCGGGGACGACGGCGAGAGCCATCTGGAGCAGTTGGACTTCGACAGCAATGCTGCTCTCCAAGAGTTGCAGAAGTCCGAGGGCCTGCAGTTCCGGCGACCAGGAGTCGGCGGCCCTGCGCCCGGCATAGTCAACGACGACGATGGATTCCACTGCGCTCCGACACCCCGCTGGACCGTCATCCTGCAGGGGGAGTGCGTCGTTGGCTTGGGCGACGGCAGCCAGCACACCTTCGGGACCGGCGACACCATCCTGTTTGAGGACCTGACGGGGCATGGACACCAGTCCACTTGGAATGACGTCATCATTGCGGTGAACGTGCTGGACCGGTAGCTGCGTCCCGGGGACAGGATCTTGTCCTCGTGAATTCGGTAATCGTTGGGGCAGGACTCGTGGCTGCCCTAGCTGCGCAACACCTTGAGGCATCCGCTAACGGAGGTTGATTTGGGCATCTATCGGACCTATGCCGGTGACGACGGCGAGAGCCACATTGAAGAGTTGGACGTGTCTCAGCACCCTGAAATGGAGAATCTGGTGCCTCTGCAGGGGCTGAGGTTGAGGCAACCCGCAGTGCAGCAGTACCCGCCCAACGACCCACGGGCTTTTCACAATGCGCCGCAGAGGCAGTGGGTGGCGATAGTGCAGGGCCGGGCGAAGGTGGGGCTTGGGGACGGCAGCACGCATGAGTTCGGGATGGGGGACATGGTGCTGTTCGAGGATGTGACGGGGCACGGGCACACCATCAACTGGCCGGAGCCATCGATTCTCTGCGTGATGCCGCTGTTGAACCAGTAGGGCGGGAGGAGGATAGCATGGGCAATTACCGCGTTTATGCCGGAGACGACGGGCAGAGCCATGTGGCGGAGTTCGACTTGGCGGACCGCCCTGACCTGACGGACAACAGGCAGGTCCGAGGGCTCCAGATACGGCCTCCCAGTGCGCGCAGTACTCAAGAGGCAGCCGACCTTGCGCAGTTCCATAACGCTCCCAACCGGCGCTTGGCCACTTGGCTTTCGGGGCACACCGAAATCGGGTTGGGGGACGGGAGCGTCCACAGGTTCGGGCCGGGTGACTTGGTTATTTTCGAGGACACGACGGGGCAGGGGCATACCACGCGGGTGAGTGCGGATACGATTACGGTGTTTGTTTTGTTGCCGGAGTAGGCCAACATCAGTCGAGACGCTATTGAGCCACTAATTCCCGAAAGGAGATTTCAGTGCGGCGCACGGACTACCTCGGGCTTTCGAGTGTGCAAGGGTTTGTAGACTGGGGAAGCAATATAGTTAGGGGAGAATGGGGTCTACAACATGCTTGGCAAGGCAGCAAGAGGGTGGGCCAACTGAAATGCAATACCCTTTATCAGGCCTACAAAGGCTACTTCTGGAACGACGAGTGTTTCTTCATGACGGCGAGGAAACTTGACGACTTCAGGGGCCAGTTCAAACGAGCTATTGATGACGACGACAACATCCGATTCGCTACCATCGCCGAAGACGTAAAATATTGGGGCCGTATTGGCAACGCTACACTGCGTCCCAATGTGCTCCGTGAACGTGCTGAGTTGCTGAATCCAAGAACCGCCGACACCGAAGACTTACGGGCGTTTGGGGAAATGCGCTCTATTGATAGCAAGATTTACTCGCTTTTGGTGGATGGTCTGCCCATCTACGATAGCCGTACCGCCTGCGGACTCGCGTCTCTCATATGGCTCTTCTGCAAAGATAGGGGCTATTGCCCGATCCCCGATGCCCTGAAGATTGGGATACCCTCAGCCCACGTCAGCTTCAGCAGGAACCCAGACGAGAGCTTCCCTGGAATCCATTCGGGTTTCAAGTACGCCGACTCCAACCTAAAGGCTGCGTGGATTTTGGGGGATTTGCTCGAAACGGCTGGAGGTTTTGGGCACGTCCCCACAAACCAACAACTGCTCGCTCTCCAATCAGCGCTGTTCATGCTCGGCTACAAACCCTTGGCCGATGATGCAGTCCGCAAAGACCTACCTTAATGTGCTTTGCTTCCCTTATTCCAACAGGGGTACGACCTCCTGCTGTAGCTTTTCAAGCTGCCTCACATCCGGCCCCGGGAAGCCTATTAGGACTAGGTTTACGCCGACTTCGGTGTAGGTGTTGATGTAGTCGGCGCATTGTTGGGGGGTGCCCATGGCGCAGAGGTTGTCTACGTCGTATTGGGGGCCGTAGTAGCCGGTGAGGGTGGGGTGGAGGCGTTCGAGGGAGTGGGCGCGGGTGTCGTCGATGGATGTGTAGATGATCTTGCCCAGGGGGCGGTCGGCCCAGTCGCGTCCTGATTCGGCGGCGTGGCCGGTGATGGCTTCGCAGCGCTGGCGCAATTCTTCGGGAGAGCCTGCACCGCCGTTGATCCAGCCGTCGGACTGGGTGCCTGCGCGACGCATAGCGGCGTCGGATGCGCCTGCCATGAGGAGGGGAAGCGATGCCCCCTGGACGGGGCGCATGGCTAGGGAGACGTTTTCGAGTTGGAAGTGGCGGCCGTGGTGGGTGACGCTGTCCTCGCTCCAGAGGCGTGGAAGGAGGCTGAGGGTTTCTTCGTAGCGGCCCATTCGCCTGCCGATGGGGATTCCCATGGCATCGAATTCTTCGGGCCTGCCTCCCAGCGAGAGGCCGAGGTTCATGCGGCCGTTGGAGAGGTAGTCAACGCTGGCAACGTCGTTGGCGAGGTTGATTGGGTGACGCAGAGGAGCGAGGACTACGGCAGTGCCGAGCTGGATGCGGGAGGTGACCACGGCGGCGGCGGCCAGCATGGTGAAAGGCTGGGTTACGCGGATACGGTGCAGGACGCGCTCGGTGGCCCACAGGGAGTGGAAGCCCATGTCGTCGGCGGCACGGAAGAAGGCGGTGTACTCGTCAGGCTGGGGAACTTCACTTACCGATGGGCCGGGAATCAGGAGTCCGATGTTGGGTGTAGCCATGGCAGTCCTCCGTTGATGTGATTCGTAAGTCCTCTCCCTAGTTGCGTATTCTTCATTTTAGTGGATGTGTGGTGCCAGACCGGTCCCTCATGGAATCTCGCGCAAGGAGCATGGAACGGACTGGTTTGCTGTGAGGGACTGCATGACGAGAATCGTTGTTTTCCCGCAGTGTTTCGTAGTAGCTGGCGGGGCGTATGGGCGGGACTTTGGGTGGTAGACAGTCGCACGCCAGATAGGGGCGTGAGACGCTCTTCGTAGCTGTAGCGCTTTTCTTCGTATCTGAGAGGCGTCTCATTCGTCTCATGGTCGTATCTGGGCCGTAGCTGACAAACGGGTTGCATGGGGTGGATTCCGGGGTGCGGGCCGTGCTTGGCGGATTTCGTCGTGGTTGGGGGCGGTAATGCTGGACGGGTTGGCGTCGACACGCAGATAGGGGAATTCGACACTCTCGTAGCTGAAAAAACGCGATTTGTATCTGAGAGGTGTCGAATATGTAGAGTGGCTGTAGCTGGGCCGTAGCTGACACATGTGTCGAATGGGGGCTGGATGGAGGGGAATTGTGGGCGGGACTGGGGTTGGCGGATTTCGTCGTGGCAGAGGGATGTGAGGGCGTAAGGGGATGCGGGAAGTGCGGTGGGCGGCGTGACGATGCGGCTGTCTGCCACGGGCCTTGCAGGCCGCGGAGGCATGACAAAATCGGCTTGCGATGTTCTTACGTATTCTTGCATCATGGAGTCCTATGGGAACGGGGTCGAAAGCAAAGGCAGGGTTACCCTTAGGGGCAGTGCCTGCCTGCTACAAGTGATGGTAGAACGGGTGTTTGGGGTTGTCAATGGGGAAATGGCGTGGGGGAGCGGGTCCTTCGACTTCGTGGCTGGAGCAACACAACCTCCGCGCTTGGACGCTTGGAGGCTGTGTTGCCCCGCCACTTCGCTCAGGACGAACGGAAAGAAAGATGGGGAAGTGGTGTGGTCGGGGCGTGGTTCCTGCCTGCGCAGGAATGACGGGTTGGAGTCAGGAATGACGGGTTGGAGTCAGGAATGACGGGTTGGAGTCAGGAATGACGGGTTGGAGTCAGGAATGACGGGTTGGAGTTAGGAATGACGGGTTTGGGGTTAGCAGGTTGCCCGGCTGGACAGGATAGGGCACTCGGTTGACCCTTGCGCCAGCGTATGTCGATAATGCACGGGCCGTGCGAACGGACACATTATTCAGGGACCGACGGACTAGAAGGAGAGACACGAATGGCCAGCTCGGGAAGAATCACCGGTAGTCACCTCATTGCACAGGCCCTCAAGCTGGAGGGGGTGCACAACATATTCACCCTAGCTGGCGACCACGTTCTGCCGGTGCTGGACGTGATGAGCGACCTTGATTTCCGCTTTATCGACACGCGCCATGAGCAGGCGGCAGTGCACATGGCCGATGCTTGGGGGCGCATCACGCGGCAGCCGGGCGTCTGCATGTACACGACGCCGGGGTTTGCCAATGCCATCCCCGGACTGGCCCATGCCATGCACAGCGAGAGCCCGGTGATATCGATTGCGGGGTCGGCCGAGTTCAGCCAACTGGGCAAGGGGGCGATGCAGGAGATACCGCAGGTGGAGATGGCGGCCCCCGTGACCAAGGCCTCGTGGATGGTGACGGACGCGAGGCGTATTCCCGAGTTCATCGCGCGGGCGATGCGGACGGCATATAGCGGGCGTCGCGGGCCGGTGCACCTGACCATACCCATGGATGTGCAGGAGCAGGAGGTGGACGAGGAGGACATCACCGTCTACAACCCACGCGAGTACCGGGCCGATGAGGACGTTTATGCCAACCCCGAAATGGTGCGCCGGGCCATCGGGCTGCTGCGTCAAGCCCAGCGTCCGTTGGTGGTGGCGTCGGGGCCGGCAACCCATCGCGGGTCGGGGGCGTATCTGGAGAAGTTCATCGAGACCACCCGCCTGCCCTTGATGACTGAGGAGCATGCGCGGGGGCTGGTATCCGACGACCATCCCTATTGCTACGGGTTTTTCGACCTCGGGTTGAACCAAGCGGCCCGTTTGCTGCGGGAGGCCGATGTCATCATGTTTTTGGGGCGCAAGCAGGACTACAGCATCCGGTATGCGCAAGCGCCGACCATTGCTGCCGATGCCTCCATCATCCAAGTCGACCCGTCGGCCGCGGAAATCGGGCGCAACCGCGGCGTGGCGGTGGGCATCGTGGGGGATGTTGCCAGCGTGGTGGACCAGATGACGGAGGAGGCCTCCAAGCATACTTGGACCGACCTGCCTTGGCTGGGCAAGCTGAAGGAGGCGCAGGAGGCGCAAGCGGAGCGGGTGAACAACGCAGCGGTGTCGGGGCCTCCCATGCATGCCACCTATGTACACCAGACGGTGCGGCCTCTGCTGGGTGACGACGATATTCTGGTGTTCGACGGCGGTGATTTCTGCCACTGGGGGCGGGCGTATCACCCTGCCAAGCGGGACTCGGGCTGGCTCTACATCCCGTCCTTGGGGATGCTGGGCTCGGCTATACCGACGGCCTTGGCTGCCACGGTTGCATTCCCCAATAGCCGGGTGGTGTGCTTCAACGGCGACGGTTCGTTCGGATTCAATGCCATGGAAATCGATACCGCTGTGCGTCACAACCTGCCCGCAAAGATCATCCTCGGCAACGATGCTGCATGGGGCATTGACCGCCAGATTCAGATCGGCCTGTATGGACGCCCTGTCGCCACTGATTTGTTGCAGCAGCGCTACGACCTCATTGCGCAGGGTTTGGGGGCGCATAGCGAACTTGTGACGAGTGCCGAGGAGTTGGTGCCTGCGGTGCAGCGGGCGTTTGATGCGCCTGGCCCTGCGCTGGTGAACGTGCTAGTGGACCGGGCGATCAGTCCGCGGGCTGAGGCTGCGATTAATCGTAGGCGGGCGGGGTAGAACACGGTGCCTGAAGCCATAACGATCGTTGTCAGGGAGGACACGTTGGCAGCGAGGTGGTGGTGTGAAGAACCGTTTGGGTGCCGTTGGCCCGTGCTATAGTAGGCTCATAGGAGCGACAGACATGACGACCATACCCGGAATCCAGACAAAGGGCTTGGCCAAGGGCAAAACCGGCCAAGACGATGAGATTTACTACCCCGAAGCGGACGGTATGCCTTTGCCGGATGCGCACGAGCAAGAGGAGCACTACATAGACGCCGTTTCAGTGCTGCGATTGCAGTTCGACGGCCCCACAACGGCAGTCCATGGCGACACCTTCGTCTACTACGAGGAAGGGGACCCCAAGAAGGTAGTGGCCCCGGACTGCTATGTGGCGTTCGACATCAACAAGGAGTCTCTCAAGGCGCGTGACACCTATCTGGCCTGGGAAGCGGGGAAGATGCCCGATTTCGTGCTGGAGATAGGGTCAAGCTCCAGCGGGACTTACGACCGGGGAGGCAAGCGCGATTTGTACGCCAGCCTTGGGGTGAGGGAATACTGGCGGTTCGACCCCACGGGGGGCGAGCACTACGGGGAGCCGCTGGTGGGGGAGTATCTGGCTGAGGGGACGTATCACCGGTTTGAGTTGACAACGGAGCCGGAGGGAGAGGTGCGTGGGCACAGCCCCATACTTGGCCTGGACCTGCACTGGCAGGAGGGGCGCCTGCGATTCTACGACCCTGTGGCGGGGCACTGGCTGGAGACTTTCACCGAGACCAAAGCTACGGCTGAGCGGGAGAGGGCGCGCGCGGAACAGGCGACGGTGCGCGCGGAGCAGGCCGAGGAGCAAGTCCGCATACTGCAACAGCGGCTCCGGGAACTGGGGCATACAGACCAATAGCCTTTGATGCGCCCGGGCCTGCGCTGGTGAACGTGCTGGTGGACCGGGCGATCAGCCCGCGGGCTGAGGCTGCGATTAATCGGAGGCGGGTGGGGTAGGGGGGCGTGGCTGAGGCCCGCGATCTCTACGGGATAGTATTCTCGGATGAATTACATTGGAGGAGGCCTTCAAATGCCTGACCTAGTCGAACTGTTGACCTCCTTTAATCGCAAAGAGCGTTTCTTCCTAATCAGCCAAACTCTTGGCAACTTTCAGATGAGCGCCGATTTCCTGCGAGACTTGGGCGAAGAGTTAGGCCTTACAATACCCCAAACGGCCTTCCTTGCGATGGACTACCATCTGGAATGGCTTATCGCCGCCTTACACGCTTGGGGAAGTGACGATGTGAACCGTATTTTTGACAACCAGCACCAGCAGATAGTTAAGGGAAACCAAGAGGACAGCGACTTACTTATCGCTTTCAGGGCTGGTCAGGAATACCACATAGTCTTGGTCGAGGCCAAGGGGGCGACAGGATGGACCAACAAGCAGATGCTTTCAAAAGCTGAAAGGCTTGGCCGAATCTTTGGTTCCGAAGGGAGCAGATACGCAGGCGTGGTTCCACACTTTTGCCTGATGTCGCCACGTCGTCCACAGCAGTTGCGGGCCAACGAGTGGCCCTCATGGATGAGCAAAGATGACGGGTCATACATCTGGCTCAAATTGCATTTCCCTAAGGATACACGTATGGTCACTCGCTGTGACGCCAATGGACGCAGATCAGCCGAAGGTAATCATTTCCGTATCATCGGAGCCTGAGCCCCCTATTTCTCACTGGAACCCAGACACTTGAAATCGCTGTGAGGCGCTACTCCTCACTCACGACCTGATTCCCCAACACCCCGATACCGCTGATTTCGACTTCGATGGTGTCGCCGGGGAGCATGTCGCCGTCGGCGCCTTGGGTGCCCATCCAGATGATGTCGCCGGGGCCCAGGGTCATGTATTTGGTGAGTTCGTGGATCCAGGTGGGGACGTCCCATATCTGCTCGGCGGAGGAGAAGTCCTGCGTCACCTCGTTGTTGTGGCGGACGATGATGCGGAGGTCGGTGGGGTCGAGGTCGGTGGCAATCCATGGGCCGAGGGGCTTGAATGTGTCGGCGTTTTTGCAACGCCAGAGGGTGCGGTCGGTCTGCTGCCAGACGCGCTGGCTGATGTCGTTGCCGATGGTGTAGCCGAAAACGTAGTTGAGGGCTTCCTCCTTGGATACCTTCTTGGCCTGCTTGCCCATGACCACAGCTAGCTGACCTTCGGGCTGGACGGCGCCGGAGGAGTCCTTGGGGATGAGGATGTCGTCGCCGTGGCCGATGAGGGCGTTCACGGCACGCTGGTTGGGGGAGGGAGCCGTGGGGTAGGTAGGGGGTTGGCCGCGGCGGGCGGCCATGGCCTCGATGTGACCACGGTGATTGGGGCCGGCCGCCCAGAAGTTGGAGGGTACGACGGGTGGTAGCAGTTTGACCGCGTCCAAGGCATGGCGCGCGCCAGTCAGCGTATACGACTGGAAGGGGCTGCCGGAAGCCTCGGCAATTTCATCGCCTTCTACGAGGCCGTAGGCGGTGGTGGAACCCAGCCGGAATCGGCACCACTTCTGACTCATCTGAGACCTCCAATGGGTGGGGTGATTACTCTTCGCGCACTACGGGATTGCGCAGGGTGCCGATGTTGGAGATTTCGACCTCGACGACGTCGCCGCCCTTGATGTTTTCGGGTATGCCATCGGTGCCGAGCCACATTATGTCGCCGGGATAGATGGTGTTGTACTTGCTGACCTCGCTGATGAAGGTGGGGGCGTCGAAAATCATGTTGCCCGTGTCGAAGTCCTCGGTGACGCGCCCGTTGACGCGGACGACCGTGCGCATCTGGTCGGGCACCAAGCCGGTGACGATCCAGGGGCCCATGGGCTTGAAGGTATCGGCGTTCTTGGCCCGCCAGAGGGTGCGATCGTTGCGCTGCCAGACGCGCTCGCTGATGTCGTTGCCGATGGTCCAGCCGAAGACGTAGTCCAAGGCTTCTGATGGGGAGACGTTGCGGCATTTCTTGCCGAACACGGCGACAAGCTCGCCCTCGTACTGCACCTCGTCGTTGGCGTCCCTGGGGATGACGATGGTCTCCTCGTGGGCGATGAGAGCGTTGTTGGCGCGGTAGCCGATGTCGGCGCGGGGAGGGAAGGATGGCTCGCGATTGAGCAGGGCGGCCATCTTGAGGACGTGGTCGCGATAGTTGACGCCAGCGCAGTAGAAGGTCTCGGGAATCACCGGGACCAGCAACTTCACGTCGGACAAGTTGTGGGTGTTGCCGGTGCGGGCATGCTCCTGCCATGGTATGCCGGAGACCTCGATGACGGTCTCGTCCTCTACGATGCCGTAGGAAATCGTTTCGCCTGCTTGGAAGCGGCACCAGATCATGGGTCCCTCCTTAAGTTGCATCAGGTGGTGTGGTAATGGGGTTGGTTGTGGGCATTCTGGCATTGGGGCCTGAAGGGGTCAAGAATCAGGGGAAGCAGGGCCAGCACAGGGGTCTCCAGCCGTTATAATTGACGCTTTGGCCATACTCATTCGATTCGTTGGAGCCCAGTGGACGACCAACTGCTTACAGGGATACGAGTCTTGGACCTGAGCCAGGACATCGCGGGGCCGTACATGACCCGGCTGATGGCTGGCATGGGGGCCGATGTCGTCAAGGTGGAGCCTCCTTCGGGCGATCCGTCGCGGCGGGTGGGGCCCTTCCCAGGGCACATACCACACCGGGATAAGAGCGCCCTCTATCTGTACCTGAACACTTCCAAGAAGGGCATCACCCTAGACTGGAGTAGTGCGACAGGGCGCGACCTGCTGGTGCGTCTGGTGGAGGGCAGCGATTTGGTGGTGGAGAGCTTCCGGCCCGGTACGTTGGACGATTTGGGGTTGGGGTATGACGGTCTGTCGCAGGTGAATGGCCGGGTGGTGCTGACATCCATCACGCCCTTCGGGCAGAACGGGCCTTACAGCCAGCTTCCTGCGGAGGAACTTACCCTGTATGCCATGTCGGGGTTGATGTACCTGACGGGGGAGCCGGATGAAGAGCCACTGAAGGAGGGGCCTGCAGTCACGCAGTATGGGGCGGGGCAGATGGGGCTGGTGGGGTCGCTGGCGGCGTTGTGGCAGGCGGAGATGACGGGCGAGGGGCAGCATGTGGATGTGTCGATGTCGGAGAACAACACGGCGATACTGGAGAACGCAGTGGCTGCGTACAGCTATACGGGGCGGGTGGTGCCGCGGACGGGGAATCGGGGATACGGGCGGGCTGCGTGGGGGATCTATCCGTGCAGGGATGGGTATGTGGGTGTGATCGCGGGGCCTGACCGTCGCTGGCCTGCCATGGTGGATTTGACAGGGATACCGGAACTGGGGGACCCACGCTTTGCCAGCAGGCGGGGCCGGTTGGACTACGCCGACGAAATCGACGCCTACCTGATGCCTTGGATGCTGGACCATGACAAGGAGGACATCTTCACGCGGGCGCAGGAGTTGGGGCTGGCTTTTTCCTACGTAGCGACGCCACAGGACTTATTGCACAACGTGCAGCTGGAGGCGCGGGACTATTTCAGCAGCGTGGCGCATGGCGAGGCAGGTGAGTATGCCTACCCGGGGCCTCCCTTCCGGGTAAGTGATTCGTCTTGGGAGTTGCGGCCTGCACCGACGCCGGGGCAGCACAACCGTGAGGTGTTTTGCGGGAGTCTGGGTCTGTCGGATGCTGAACTGGTGCTGCTTCGCGCCAATGGGGTGATATAGGTTGGCGGAGTCTGCAAACGGCAAGAGGATGCGCCCGCCATTGGAGGGCGTGCGGGTGCTGGACTTGTCGGTGATATGGGCGGGGCCCTATTGCACGCGGCTGCTGGCAGACCTTGGGGCCGAGGTCATCAAGGTGGAGGCGCTGGGGTTCTATGACATCCAGCGTGGGCCCGTGGCCCCGACGCGCGGCCACATCAACCTGAACTATCCCGATGGCGATCCGGGAGATGAGCCGTGGAACCGGAGTGCTTGGTTCAATACCCTGCATATCAACAAGCTGGACGTGACGCTGGACTTGGTGGAGGAGACGGGGCGGGACTTGCTGCTGCGGTTGGCCGGTATCAGCGATGTGGTGATTGAGAACTTCCGGTATGGGATACGGGAGAAGAGGCTGGGCCTGAGTTATGAAAAGCTGCGGGAGGCACGGCCCGACATCATACTGGTGTCGATGCCGGCTTTCGGGAATTCGGGGCCATGGCGGGGGTATGCGCAGTATGGCATTGGACAGGAGATGCTCGCCGGGTTTCCTTCGATGACGGGACATTCCCCGGACCAGCCCGCCAAGTCGGGCATCAACCATGGAGACCCCATCACCGGCACCCACGCGGCTGGGGCGATACTTGCTGCATTGCTGCGGAGGCGGCGTACGGGCAAGGGAGCATTCATCGACCTCTCCCAGCAGGAATCGACCATCAATTTCATGGGCGAGCATTTGCTGGGGTACCAGATGACCGGGGAAAACCCCCAGCCAACAGGCAACAGGCACCCGGTGATGTCGCCGCATGGGGTGTTCCCGTGCCGTGGGGAGGACCAGTGGGTGGCAATCGCCGTGTCCAGCGACGCGCAGTGGAGGGCTCTGTGCGAATGTATGGGGCAGCCGGGTCTCGCGCAACACGCGGACTACGCCGACGTCCCGCTCCGGTGGGAGCACCGGGAGGTGTTGGCGATGGTCATTAGCCAATGGACACGGGAGCAGGATGCCCAAGAAGTAGCCTCCAATCTACAGGCGTCAGGTGTGCCCGCATCGGCGGTGAACTCGCCACGGGAGCTTTTCCAAGACCCCCATTACGTGGAGCGGGGGTTCTTTGAGACAGTGGACCACCCATCCACTGGGGCGCGGGAGTATCCTGGGTTTCCCTTCCGGCTTTCCAAGGGGGCCATGGAGGTCCGCAGGCCTGCTCCGATGCTGGGCCAGCACAACAGTGAAGTTCTGGAGAGCCTGCTCGGGGTGCCTACGGAGACACTGGGGGAGTTGGAAGAGGCGGGTATAATCGGCACCAAGCCCTACGAGACCGAGAGGTCCCGTTCTCTAGGTTAGACCAAGGACAGGAGCAACATGTCGACCGTCAACTACGAGATCAAGAACAAAATCGGCTATATCACCCTCAACCGCCCCGACAAGCTGAATGCCATCAACGTGGAGATGCGGCAGGAGCTTGGGGCCGTGTTCGATGACGTGGAGAACAACCCGGATGTGTGGCTGGCCATCATCACCGGCAACGGGCGGGCTTTTTGCACGGGGCACGACCTGACGGACATGGCGGAGGGGGCCCATGTGAAGCCCACGAGCGACGAACTGTACCTGATGGAATCGCGCATCTCCAAGCCGACTCTTGCAGCAGTCAATGGCGTCTGTCTGGCTCAAGGCTGCGGTCTGGCCCTGAGCGCCGACCTGCGGGTGGCTTCCAACGAGGCGCGGTTTGGGTGGCCCCAAGCCAAGAGGGGTATTTCGTCGGTGAGCGGGCCAACGCTGCTGGCCCACCGGGTGCCTCAAGGCATTGCATTGGAGCTGCTGTTCACCGGGCGATTCCTTTCGGCGGAGGAGGCCATGGGGCTTGGGCTGGTGAACCGCTTGGTCCCACCTGACAAGGTGATGGAAGAGACAGAAGCATTGGCGCAGGAGATACTGGCCAACGCCCCCCTCGCGGTACGCACCATGAAGGAAGTGACCCTCCGTGGGTTGGAGATGAACATGGAGGAGCGGCTGAAGTACGCTGCCGAGCACACGAGCCGCATACGCGACACCGCTGATGCCCATGAAGGGCTGGCAGCGTTTCGAGAGAAGCGCGCTCCCGTTTGGCGGGCCGAGTAGGCCGGCATGACAACGCATGGGAAACTGGCGGGGCGCACGGCGCTCATCACGGGAAGCAGTCGCAATATCGGGCGCACCATTGCCGTCACCTTTGCCCGCGAAGGGGCCAATCTGGTGCTCAACACCCGGGCCAATGGTGAAGAGCTTGAGGACGCTGCCAAGGAGTGCCGTTCATACGGGGTGAAGGTGGCCACCTGTCTAGCTGATGTTTCGCAGTATGAGGAGGCTGACCGCTTGGTGCAGCACGGCCTCCGGGAAATGGGGCAGGTCGATATTCTCCTCCACAACGCCGCAATTCGTCCTCACCGCCCTGTGGTCGAAATTCCGGTAGAGGAGTGGAGGCAGGTAATGGCAGTGAATCTCGATGCCTGCTTCTATTTGTGCAGGGCGGCTATCCCCAGCATGATGGAGCGCAAGCAGGGCAGCATTATCGCCTTGGGCGGGCAGGCCAATGTGGCGGGACGCATCGGCACGGGCAGCGTGACAGCGTCCAAGATGGGGCTACAGGGCTTGATGCGGGTCATGGCCATGGAACTGGCCCCCTACGGAATACGGGTCAACATGGTGATGCCCGGTGCCATAGATACGGAGCGGCGGAACCCTGAGTGGTATCCCGAACGCCTGCCTACCGTCAGCGACACGCCCGGCCAGCCTCCCATCCCTCTGGGAAGGGAAGGGAGGCCACAAGACGTGGCGAATGCATGCCTCTTCCTCGCCTCTGACGACTCCGCCTATACGACGGGCGACCGGATATTGGTCATGGGCGGGCGCTACATGGCGTAACAGGGCCCCAAGCCAGCCACTCTTCCGCTTGACATGGCATCGTCATGCGATACACTGGCCCGCAAAGCTAGCTGCGGGAGTCTTGGCTATATGACTGCTCGGGTTACGGAACCGAGACTCCTTGCGTCCTTCATTGAGAGGAGGCCTATATGAGAAAGGCTGCTCTGATATTTGGCGGTGTAGGAGCCTTGTCCCTCTTTCTTGGGGGAATAATATCTTTCATCATTGGATTGAGTTCGGTTGTTGATAGTTCAGGTTATGTCGAGTTCTCCGGAGACCTCCTTGAAGGAATGGGCGGAGCGGGCACCAGCTATTCTGTCAGCGAAGTGGCCCCATCCGAAGGGGACCTTGAACGCGCCTTGGGCCAAGCCTTAGGCAGCTTGGCAAGTGGGGATTTCGGCAGCCTGCAGGACATTGGCAGAGATTTGGGATCAACTACTCGTGTTGAAGTCTCGGGGAAGGGGTCCCTGTATCGTTTGCTGGCGATGGGGATAATTGCGTTGATAGCTTCCATCGTCGGCGTCGTCGGGGTGCTCCTTGCTATGGGGCAGCCCAAAGCCGCGCTGTACCTGATGGGTTCGGCATCTGGCAGCGCGTTGCTATCCATCGTTGTGGCCTTCCACGCTGCGCCCGGCCTCATCATATTGGGCACTTTCGCGATGGTGCTCTTTGCGTGGGGGGCGGCCCTAGAGTACCTGGAAACCAAGCCTCAGGGCTCCAGCGCAACAACCGATGCAGCAGGTACGGATGGAGGCTCCAGCGGGGCGGATGACGCTGAAGCTTCGGGAGAGGCATCCCCAGCCTAACCCAGAGGCTTACGGATAGGCACTGGACGGACTGACGGTGTCCCAGACCAAGGCGGCGGCTCCCAGCATTACAATGTCGTCGCCCAAGGGGCTGACGGCGATCTTGAAGCTATCACGGAAATGGGAGTTCATGGCGTTCTCGCTCACGTAGGACTGGACCACAGGGGCGAGGACAGGCCATTGCTGGGACACCGAGCCTCCCAACACGATCAGGTCAGGGTCCAGCAGTTGCATGACGTTCAGCAAGCCCACGCCCAGACCACGGGCGGCCTTGTCCACAATGTCTTGGGCCAGCCGGTCCTGCCGGGCGGCGGCGTTGAACACATCCACGGCCTCTATGGCATTGGTGGGGGACGCCTCGGCGGCTAGGAGCGATGCCTCACCTCTCGCTATGCGGTTGCGGGCTTGTCGCGCGATACCTGTGCCTGAAGCCACGGACTCGAGACAACCCCTGCTGCCGCATCCACATTCAGGGCCGTTACTCTCGACGCGCGTGTGTCCGATCTCGCCTGCGAAGCCCCATGCTCCTTGGAAAAGATGGCCGTCCACCACGATGCCACCGCCGATGCCAGTGCTGAGGGTAATGTAGACCAGCGTGTGACACCCCCGGCCAGCCCCATAATGGTGCTCGCCCAGCGCGGCAAGGGTGGCATCGTTGCCTACGAGCACTGGAGCGCCTAGGGAGTCTCCCCAGCGCTGGGTCAGCGACACACCGTCCATTTCCATCAGGTTTGGCGGCGCGAACAGGACGCCCGTTACCGGGTCCAGCGGACCGGCCATGCCCAAGGCTATGCCCCGTACACTGGCTGGAGCAGCAGCATCGCAAGCTTGGCGGACAGACTTGGCAAGCTGCTCAATCAGAGCTTCGGTACCCTGACCTCTCAGGGTGGCTTCCCGGTTGCGCCACAACACGTTGCCGAGTTCATCCACCACGGCAGTGCGTGCCCAAGTGCCACCCACATCCAAGGCAACGGCCACTTCATTCCGGGTTGCAGGGGGCATCAGGACTCCAGCAGTTCGTCAAGTTGTTGGCGTAGCAACTCCGGTGAGGTTGGACCGATGAACTTGCGGGCGATCCTGCCCTCCCGGTCAATGAAGAACTTCTCTGGTGTGGCTACCACTCCATAATCGATAGCTACGGTACCCTTCCCGTCGAGGGCGTTGGGGTAGTTGACGCCAAACTGCTCCACATAGGTGCGCAGGTCATCAGGGAAGTCCCAGATGGCGACGCCGATGAACTCTACGCCGCGTGGCTGGTATTCCTCGTACAACTCGACCAAGTGTGCCGCCTCTTGGCGACAACTGGGGCACCACGAGGCCCAGAAGTCTACCATCACCACCTTGCCCCGGTTGTCCGAGAGTTGCACTGTACCGCCATTCAAGCCGTCTAGGGAGAAGTCCGGGGCCTCACGTCCTTGAAGGTCCAGCGCCGCGAAATTCGTGTTACTGCCTCCGCTGGAGGTTGTAGTGGGGCCGCACATGGACAGCGCCAGAATCACCAGCAACACGGCCGCAGGAACCAGAGCGGCAATGACGAGGAGACGTGGAGACGGCCACCAGCGCGGGCGTTCAGTGCCGTTGGGCGTCTCGGTCAAGCCGGGGTCAGTCACCGGGTTTCCTCGAAGCCCAAGCCTGCAACAAATCAGCTTTCAAGGCCGCTCGCTCATCGTTGTATTCGTCCGGGCTCAGTTCGCCCCTCTCCAGTGCGTCGTCCAGTTCGGCAAGCTCACGCAGGCAGTTTTCGGCTTGGGGACTGGTTGATGCTCCGGTAGCTGGGGCCGTTGCTGCTCGCAAGCTGGAAGAGGGCACGGCACGTAGCAGACTGTACAACAGCGCACCCACAAGGGCCAGCCCAAGAAGGGACGCGAGGAAGAGTTGGGGGGGCGAGCCTTCCAGTACGACGTTGCTGAGTCTTTCATGCCATGGTGGTTGCGGGAGGCCGGAGAACTCCATGCGAACCTTTTGGGCTGCGTCCAACGGACCGGCGCGCCAAGCTTGGAACAGGTCATCGCCCAATAGCACACGGTCATCGGACGCCTTCAGGGCATCGCTCTGCACTTGGGCAATTTCTTCCGGCAGTAGGAGGTGAAAATCCGCAGTGGCCATGTGGGCGGTGCGGGTAAACTCCAGCGAGTCCCCATCATAGGGGGCGGTGTAGGAGAAGCCCACCAAGTGATCGCCGGGGGGCACGGATGCCGTAACTGCAAAGCCAGGCCCCACATCGATAATGTCCCCGCCAGCCAAGTCCGATTCCAGCCGGAGGCTGCTGGCCCCGGGAGGCAGGCTGAAGCGCATGAAGTTCATCTGACCCATGGCAGGGCCGGTCAAGTCGGGGGTGAAGGTGCGGTCGCTGGTATTTACCAAGCTGACTATCTCGGAGCCGGAGAGCATCCCTTCAGAACCGGCCTCAGGCCTCAACACCAGAGCGGCGGAGTTGACCTCAAGGACCGAGAGGTCGGTTGTACTCTCATACACGGTTATTTCGACGGGCTGGCCCAGGTTTCCGAATTCCAGCGGCCTGCCGTATATCGCTCCTTCATAGGACAGCGACAATACGTAGCTGACAACGTCGTCGATCATGGGTATTTCCACTTCGAAGATGCCTTCTTCATCCGTGGTAGCCACGTTGGTCTCGACACTGTTGCTGGACTGCACTGCGTGCAGTGTGACCTCCACTTCTGCAGGGACTGGGCCGTCGGCGGTGCCGTTAATGAGTTTTCCGGTGACCATCTGTGGGTCTTGGGCCATGGCCAAGGCGGGCAGCATCATCACCATCAGCAAGAGCGACCCGAGAGTCATCAGCATAAGCAGGCAGGAGCGCACTTTAGCTATGCTCCCTTTCGCAGGGGGCGGGCGACTCCTCGTCCAGGTTGGCAGCCTTCCAGCGGGCCAGTTCACGGCTGATGGTTTCTTCCACTTCCGCGTCGGCTTCTTCCAGCATCTCTTGATCGCGGAAGGTGGCGGCGGCGGCCAACCGGTATTCTCGAGAGCGTTCCTCGTATTCGGTCTCGTCGACGTTGCCTAGGCCGCGCTCCAGTTCCAGTGTATCCAAGTCGGCATATATGGAGCGACGCCGGTCGACGATGTCCCGTACCGAAGATGGACCGTTGCGTCGGGACGACGATCGCGCCTTCAGGAAAGGGTATAACGCCACGCCGATGCAGAAGACCACCAGCAGGAGCCCGACGAGAACGGCCAAGAGCGTCTCCGTGACCTCAGTCGGACCCTATGGGTACAGGCAGGCGTCGACTGGCGGGCGTTCGCACCGTGCTGGTGACTGGAGCGCGCTGGGGCCAGAGGGCGATTATGGTGCCCAGGACCATCACGGGCCCAGCCACCCATATCCACCATATCATCGGATTGACCCATATCCGGAAGCCCGCACTACCATCTTCCTGCAGGCTACTGGGCACCACGTACAGGTCTTCCACTGGCGTGGAACGTATTGCCGCTTGGGTCGAGGACATTTCAAAGCTGGGGTAGAAGTCGCGCCTTGCCTGCAAGCCGGTCAGGGGAACTCCATCACGGTAGGCGGACAGGAAGAAACGGCTCTCGGAGCGGTCGGAGAAAAATTCGGTTGTGGTTGTCAGGAACTCCACTTCGTAGTTCTCGATGGAAGTGCTCTCGCCGGGAGCGAGCACCACGTCCTTCTGGACGCCGTAGAAGGAGGAGCCCACCACACCCAAGGCCACCAACACGATGGAGAGGTGTACAACGTAGCCGCCATACCGAGGGCGGTTGCCGACGATCAAGCGAACGAATCCCTGGGCTGGGTTGTCCCCAGCCCTCATTCGGGTACGGGTGCCACGGCCCCATTCCAGCAGGATGCCGAACGTGACAAACGCGCACAGTCCGAAACCCGCCAAGGCATAGGCTTTGTCCACCCCTAGCAGGGCCAGCAATAGGACTACTGCCAGCGCGGCCACTGCCGGGAAGGCTACGTTTCGCACGAGGTTGCGAATGGTGCCCCTTCGCCAAGGCAGGAAGGGCCCAACCCCCATGAGGAATATCAGCGCCAGCATCATGGGGCCGTTCACTTGGTTGTAGAAGGGGGCGCCCACGGTGATGGTCTGGCCTTGGAAAAGCTCGGAAATGAGCGGGAATATGACGCCCCACATGGTGACAAAGGCGATGCCCAGCAACATCAGGTTGTTCACCAAGAAGGCTGCCTCGCGAGACAGGCTGCTCTCCAAGTTCTGGGCGCTCTTCAGGCTGCTGTAACGCCACAGGAACAGGATGAAGGGTGCAACCAAGCCGATGCCCAGGAAGAGCAGGAATACAAAGCCCAAGTCGGAGGCACCGAATGAGTGCACGGAGGGCACGGGGCCACCCCGGTTGATGAACATCCCGAACAGAGAGAGGACAAAGCTGATATTGATGAGGGCGATGTTCCACATCCGGAACATGCCACGGCGTTTCTGCACCATGATGGAATGGATGAAGGCGGTGAGACCCAGCCACGGCATGAGGGCGGCGTTCTCCACCGGGTCCCACGCCCAGTAGCCGCCCCAACCGAGTATGGTGTAGGCCCACCATGATCCGAGAAGCAGCCCTATTCCCAGCACTGCCCAAGCTATGATGCCCCACACCCGGCCGCCGTCCACCCATTCGTCGGCCGACTTGCCGGCCAGCAGGGCCCCCGCACCCAGCGAGAAGGGGATGCTGACCGCCACCAGACCCGACATGAGCATGGGCGGGTGTATGAACATGCCGAAATGGACCAGCAACGGGTTGATGCCCTGACCGTCGGGCGGGATGAAATCGAGGCGGTCGAAGGGGTTGGCCATGATGGTGGTGACTGACAGGAAGAAGGTGAGGACGAGCATCATCACGGCAGTGGCATGGGGCATGCAGTCCTTCAGCTTGACGGGAGACCACATCACGGCCAAGGAGCACAGGAGAGCCAGCACCGTGGCAATGAATAGCAGGGAACCCTCATTGCCCGCATAAAATGCGACCCATGTGTAGATGCGTGGCATTGCCAGGTTGCTGTGCTGGGCGACGTATGAGACCTCGAAATCGTGGGCGAGAAAGGCTCCGACGAGGCCCACCGTCGACACCACCAATGAGAGGGCCGCCAAGTACACGGCATGACGGGCGCTCTCTACAAGGGCAGGAAGGCGTTTCCAAGCACCCAGCAGGGAGCCGACGACCGAGTAGGACGAAAGGGCGAAGGCGCACAGCAGCGCGATAGAGCCTAGGTCGGCCATGGTCTATACGTCCCCTGCGTCCGGTGGAGGGATGGACTGGCCGGATTGGGACGACGAATACCCCAAGTCGCGGTCTACCCGTTCCATGTATTTCTCCAAACTTTCATCGGAAGGTTGCGGCTCTGACCTGCGCCGCATTGCCCGAATCACGAAATAGAGGGCAGTCCCGGCACCCACTATGCCAACCAATGGGAGCACCCACGCCACCAAGGTAAATCCCTCCTTGGGCGGTTCTGCCAGCACGCCCTCGTAGCGTTCGGCAAAGTAGTCCAGTATTTGCTGGCGCGACCACCCCTCGGCGAGTTTCTCTCGTACCAAGAGCCGCATTTGCGCGGCCTGCGCCACCTGGGCTTGGCCGATGGTCTTGCCGGGACAGGACGGGCAGATGAGGCTCTCGTCGATAGATTGCGCCTCGGCTTCCAGTTGGGCCTCCGTCAACACGCGTGGGGCATCCTGCGAGGCGCCACTACACGACGTGCTGACCAGAAACAACAGGAGAAGCGTCAGGGCTATAACCGGGAAGCCCGTGACTGATTTAACCGTTCGATTCACCGCAGCAGAGCCATTTCAAGGGGTCAGGTTAGGCCCTGACCTTATAGTGCCTGCGTGCAGCAGGGCTGTCCAGCCATCGGAAGTCGTGAGACTCTACTGCAGAGTGAGCAGGTACTCAATCAACTCTTGGTATTCGTCCTCTTCCATGGTACCGCTGATGTCGATGGGCATCAGAGTCGGTATTCCACAGGGTCCGGTGGGACAGTCGGGGACGACGAAAGCGTTGGGGTCCAATATGGACTCCCTGATGTACTCTTCAGCACTCTGACCCGGAACACGGGTGGCCGCGACCGTTCCTATATCACTGAGATCCGGGCCGACGTTGCCCACAGCCCCCGGCATGCCCTCAATAGCGTGACAGGCACCGCATCCCTTCTGAATAAAGAGGGGCGCATCCGCGTCAAACACGGGCTCCAAAGTGCGAACGTGGCCAAGCACCAAGTCGATCTCGTGGGGACTGAGCAGTTTCCTGAACGCGGGCATCACGGTCACCTGGTCTTCCACCACGATTCCATTGGTGATGTAGTCCAGTATGGTCTCGTCGGACAAGCTTTCCTGCACTGCCGTCAGGTCCGGGGGCACTTTGGGCACGTAATCGTAGCTGGCCTCCATGATGCGCAGCACATTGCCGTCGCCTTGCCCGTCCATACCGTGACACATGGCGCAGTTGGCTGCGAAAAGCTGAGCCCCATCGCCCAAGGGTTCAATAGGCCCGAACCACGCGACCGCACTCTCGGGTGGGGAAAGACGTGGCGGCTCCTGGGAGCCCCATGACTCTTGGTAGTGCATCTCGTAGAAGAAGTCCACCGGGTAGGACCCAGAGGAGCAGCCAAAGGCCGCCAGCGCAAGCACAAGAGCCCCGGCAGCCAGGAGACGCATTCCCGGCAAGCGCATATGCCTCACCCTGCTGATCACCGATTACCACCCGGGGAGTCAGCCTCTCCGCGTTTAACTTCAAGAGCGCCCGCTTGAGTAAGCACCTGCTCCACCCGGGGGACTTGGGCATCCTCGCACTCCACCAGCACGCCGATCATGCCGTCGGTGATGCGGTCGTCGTACAAACCCAGCTTGAGGCGGGGCAACCGCGACTCGAAGATGATGCCGATAACCGTGAACAGGATTGCGCCCAGAAGCGTTGCCTCATAACTGATAATCGCCATAGGAGGCAGCGAGAGAATCGGCTTTCCGCCAGTCACCAAGGGGTATGCCAACTGGGTCATGGAGGTAAGCAGTATGCCGGCGGTGAGGCCGCATATCGCTCCGGCCAAGGGGAACACGTAGAGCCGGTGTCTGCTATGCCTCTCTCCAAAGGCGCCTTCCGGGTATGGCGTGCCTGTCAGGAAGTCGAACTCCTCATTGCTGAGGCCCGCCTCCTTCAAGCCATCGCCCGCCTCGGCGGCGGTGTCGGCACTCTCGTACAAACCTAAGACTGCTTGCTTTGCCATCTCTTAACTCCTGGAGCGCGCTGGGCCCCTCACTCCTCGCGGACCACGGCCGGGACGGAACGGCGGCCAATTTGAATCTCGTCTCTCAGGACCTCTCCCTCTTTGATGTCATACAGGGGTATCAGAGGGAATATCTTGGCGAAAATCAGCATCAGCATGGACACCAAGGCAAAGGTGCCTCCAATGATGGTGATTTCAATGGCACTGGGTGCGTAGTCAGTCCAGTTGAACTCCAGCACCTGTTTCTTGGACATGGCAGGGATAAAGAGGACCAGCCTCTCCAGCCACATCCCGATATTGACCAGCACACACGTGAGCAACATCCACCATGCGTTGCGTCTAACGCTCTTGATGAGCCACATGCCCACAGGAACGAAGTATGTTGTCACGATGAACACGATGAACAACATGTTCCAAGGCCACTCGCTCGCCAGCATGTGCTTGATGGCGATTTCGTCCGACTCCTGCCCATAGAGTCCGAACACGAACTCCAGGGTGAAGAAGAAGAACCACCCGGTGGCCACGACTATGAGCAGTCGCGCTAGGGAATCGAAATGCTCGGGCCGGATATAGTCCTTCCAATCGAAAATCCAGCGCATGACAATCATGACGATGACCACTGCGGATACACCGGAATGCACTGCGCCAATCACGAAATAGGGGGCGAAGACGGTGTTGTGCCAGCTAGTCATGGACATGGCCATGCCGAAGTCCCAGGACACGATGCTGTGCACCGAGACGAACACCGGCAGTATCAGGGCTGACAGCAGGAAGCCCGCGATTATCTGGAGCTTCCACTGCCGGGGGTTACCTCTCCACCCCAGTGCCAGGATGGAATATATCTTCCGTCGCGTTCCCGTGCTGCGGTCCCGTATGACGGCAAGGTCGGGAATCAGAGCGACGTACACGAACATGGTGCTGCAACTCAGGTATGTCAGCACCGCAGCCGGGTCCCACACCAAGGGAGACCGGATGTTGGGATAGATGCCACGGGCCAAGTCATAGGGAAAGGCCCAGTAAAGGATGCGCCATGGGCGGCCGGTATGGATGAGGGGCATCATCAACGCCGTCATCAGCGAGAAGATGGTAAGCACCTCGGCAGCCCGCGTCGCAGGACGGCGCCATTCCGCCTTGGACAGCCTGAGGATGGCCGACAGCATCACCCCAGCATGGCTGATGCCGATCCAGAAGACGAAGTTGGTGATGAAGAAGCCCCACATCACGGGCCGGTTCAGTCCCGTCATGCCCAGGCCTTCCCAGAACATCAAGCCAGTGGCAGCGCAGGCTCCCAGCACGATCAACCCCAACACGCCCACCAGTATCCAGTACTTCGTGGGGTGTTCGAACAGAGGACGCAGCAGGTCCCTGTTTATCTGGGGATCGCTAAGGGGTCGCCCTTCTTGCATCTCTTTCCTACCTGTCTCCCCGGCTCTCTATTCGGGCTTCCCAAGCACAAGATAACGTCCACGAATGAGAGGGCGCATCACTTGGTAGAGCAACCCCTCTTTGATTTCCCAGACCGACAGCACGGGCAGCAACCGGGTGCCCAGCAGGAATATGAGGAGTGCGCCCGAGATACCGCCAAGGATGAGCAGGATATCAAGGCCTCCCGGCCAGATGGCCGCAAGTTGCTCAGGATGGGTTTCCTGCGTCTGCACGATGGAATGCACCCCTAAGTTCTCAATAGAGGATGCGGGTACATAGAAGCGAATCATCATGAACAGCGTACCCACCAAGATGAAGCACGCAGCGATGGTCGGGCCGATTATGCACCGCCTCACATGGTTCCATATCAACATTCCGAAGGGTATCAGGAAGTTGCCAAACAGGTTGAGGTAGAAGGGCAGGGCATACGTTTCCACCATCAGGAACTTGATATTGGCCTGCTCCTCCGGCTTGCGCCCATACCAGAAGGTGTTGAACTCCGCGAACCAGAAGTATCCCCACAGGAGAGACATGGCGAGCAACAGTTTGCTGCATGACCAGAAGAAGTCCCTGCCTATGTACTCGCGGTAGCCGCACCAAGTCCGCAGGATGAAGGCGGTCACCACCACGGCAGCGAGACCCGATTGCAGTCCTGCCAGTGCGTGGTGGGCCGGCATGATGGCATCAATCCAGCCGGGAACCATTGCCAGCGAGAAGTCCGCCGACACCAGCATGTGGACGAAGATGAGCATCATGAAATAGAGAGCGCCGAGGATGGCGAGCAGTCCCTTGTGGATGGCCCACTGCCTCTCAGTGCCGCGCCAGTGTTTGACCAAGCCCGAATAGAGCAGCGACCGTATCGGGCCGGCACCGCGCCCACTCACTGCCGCCATGTCCGGCAGCGCAGATACGAATAGAAGCGCCAGTCCGCAGACCACCAGCACAATGACCGACGCGAAGTCCGCATATCCGGGCAGGGACCCATGCATCGGCACTTCGAACCAGATGGAGCGTCTGCCTTCAAACGAGGGCAGCAGCGCGATGAGAGGTATGAACATCAGTGTGCTCAATACCCCCACCAAAGCGAACATTTCAGACGCACGGGATGCTGCGCGCCTGAAATGGTTCTTGGTGATGCGGAATGCTATAGCCACCACCGGGGCCGAGCCAAAGACCGTTATCAGAAACGAGACAGTGGCGACGTAATAGCCCCAGTTTGAACGGTCGTCGAACCCGTCGGCAGCCTTTATGGCAAAGGCCACGATACCCAGGATAAAGAGCCCGCCAAACACCAAGAGGGCCAGCATGAACCCCTGCGACCTAGTGAACACGCGGCCCACCAGTTGCTGGGTCACCTCCTGCTCGGTGGCCTCGCCCCCAATGACGCCATAGCCATGAGCTGCGCCATGGCCATTGGCGTGGCCGTTGTTATGGCCGTTGCTAGCCATGCCCGTTGGCGCCCTTCTCTTCCGCGTGGGAGTCTATCTTCTTCAGGTAGTACAGGCTGGGCTCGGTGCCCAACTGCTCCAGCAGCCGGTAGTGGCGGTCATCATTCTTGAGCTTGGATACCTTGCTGCCGTCGTCCTTCAGGTCGCCGAACACCAAGGCCTCGGTGGGACAAGCGGTCACGCAGGCAGGGGCGAGATTATTCTCCGCCAGATTCTCGTCGCTGATGTCCTGTCCACCGCGGTCTTCAATCGTCCGCTGCGCCCGGCGTATCCGGTGGACGCAGAAGGTGCACTTCTCCATGATGCCCCGGAACCGCACCGTAACGTCCGGGTTGAGTTGATTGCGCAGGCTCTCGGGCCAGTCAGGCTTCCAGTAATTGAAGAACCGGACGCTGTAGGGGCAGTTGTTGGCGCAATACCTGGTGCCCACGCAGCGGTTGTACACCTGCACGTTCAAGCCCTGATCGTTGTGGTACGTGGCATACACCGGGCAGACCGGCTCGCAGGGAGCGTTGTCGCAATGGTGACACAGCACGGGTATGAATCGCGCCTTCATTTCATCAAAGGGCGCATCCTCTGGATGATCAGCATACTTGGACGGCACTTCCCAGTAGCGCTCGATGCGTATCCACTCATGGGCCCGCCGTTCGACATACATCTCCTCATCATTGATGGGGAGATTATTCTCCGATTGGCACGCAATGACGCAGGCTTGGCACCCTGTGCACTTGTCCAAGTCTACGACCATCCCCCACTTGTGATCCTTTTTCGGCGTAGTCATAGCCTATACCTCTCCGGCCGGCATTGCCGCCTAACCGTTGGTGACCTCCGCGATGCGATGATACGACGTCTGGTAGGTCCCGTCGTTAGCCTCGAATTTCAGGATGCGCATTCTGTCGCCGGACTTCCGGATGCGCACCCGGTTGGCTGCCCAAGCCAAGGCTTGGGTCTCGTCGTCATACTTGACCGGCAGGAAAGCCAAGGGATTTGAGCCCTTGCCATTGGAATACTGCAATGGCGACGTGTGGCCCTGTCCCAATGGCACCGCGACAGTCCCAGGCGGGATGGCCGGGTGAGGGTAGGCCAAGGCGTATATCGTACCGCTATCGGCTCCCACAACATTCAGTTCCACCACGTCTCCGAGACGGAGGTCTTCCCTCTTGGCATCCTGCAGGTTGATTTCAATCCACGTCTGCCATGTGACCGTGGTCAGGGGGTCGGGCAGGGCCTGCAGCCATGGAAGGTGAGCGTCACGCCCGTCCTGCAACGCGTTGGAGGAGAAGGGGACCAAGTTGTACACATGGTCCACTCCTACCGTGCCTTGGGTGACAGGGGCGGCTGCATTCCCTTGGTCTCTAGCCATGGCGACCAGGTCGGGAGCTTGGGGAGCCGAAGCATTCGATGTGGCCCCTGTGTCCCACCACCCGCCGTTACGGAGCAACAACCTCCAGAACTCGTCCGGAGTGGCAGCGTCGGCTTGCGTGATGGAACCACGGTTCAGAGCATAAAGTTGGTCGGAGTTGGCCCGCAACATGGTCGGGAAGTTCGGGTGAGGCAGATTGCGGTCCACCCCAACCTCTTGGGCTAGGGTGAGCATCAGGTCGCCAAAGCTCCTGGGATCAAGCCCCGGCAGCGGGTTCACCACCGGCTGGCGCACACCGATTGTCTGGTACCCCATGCCGGGCTCGGGTATGTCGTCGCCCCAGTCTTCCATGGGCGACCGGTCAGGCAGGACGATATCGGCCATTTCAGTCGTCTCATCACGGAACGCTGAGAATGAGACGATGAACAGGTCGTCTCTGTCTATGGCGCTTGAGAAGCCCACTTGGGCCGGAAGCCCGTGCACCAGATTGGCACCGCGGACCATCAGCATGCGGGTGCTGCCGTTGCGCAAGTTTTCCGCAGCCCGCTGCCAATCGCCAATGGTGGCCGGGCTGGGGGCTTCCATGTACCCATCCACTGGCGGCGCAGGGTTGAAGACCACGCCGCCCGACCGGTTGACGGAACCGACCAAGTAGTTCAAGGCCAATATCGCCTTCAGGTTGAAGGCCCCATTGGTATGGGCTCCCGCAGAACCGCCGCCAATGGCTAGGCTGGCTGGGGAGGCAGCAAACTCCTGGGCGATACGACGTATGACATCGGCCGCGCCCTCCCCTCGCAGGGGATCAGGCAAGCCCACCGAAAGAGCTCCGCCCGGGCCCGCCACTTGGTCGGGAGCGAAACTTGCCAGTGCCTCGTAACCAGCCCCGCCTGTCATCCGTTGCACCACGCCGGCATCAATGCCCCAAGCTTCGGCATTGCGCATGATTTCATAAGCAATGCTGAGCGCAAGGATTCCCTCAGTGCCGGGACTGACCGGCAACCACTCATCGGCATTCGCTGCCGTCATTGAGTAGCGGGAATCAGCATGGACGAAGTACCCGCGATCTTGGCCTGCCCCGCTGCGGAAATGGCCGTAGGCGCGCCCGAACTGGGTCGGGGCCAACCATGTGGAAAGGAAGTCCGCCCCGAAGGAGAGCAGGTACTTGGCATTGGCAATATCGAAGGTTGGCAGCCTGTCCTCACCGAACACGTCCTTCACCGCGCGGCTGAGGCTCGTGTTCTCCATGGAAGCAAAGGTGAGATACCGCCCGCCATATTCCTGGGTAAAGCGGGAGGCGACGGTCCCAAGCTGCCCTCGCTGGGGTTCGGTCACCATCAGCATGTTGTCGTCATCGTTGGCGGCACGTCGCAGAAGCAGTTGGTCCTTCACCCGGTTGAGTGCATCGTCCCAACTGGTGGTGGCCCACCGGCCTTCTCCCCGCAAACCCACCCGCAGGAGCGGAGTCTTTATGCGGTCAGGGTGATACAGGTGTTGCAGGCCGGCCTCGCAGCGGGGCCCCTGCTTTCCCGTATTGGTGGGATACACAGGATTCCCCTGCACTTTCTTCGCCCGTCCCTGGTACACCCGCACCAGTATCCCTTCCTGCTCCGCGCAACCGCCGCACAGGGTGGCATACCAGTTGTCTTCACCACTCACCAAGTCTTCGGGCAGACGCGCCGGACTCTGCAGGTCGAATTCCCTTTCAGGGAAAACGCCACAAGCCACCGCCCCTACTGCCGAGAGGCTGGCCCATCGCAGAAAGTCTCGCCGTGTCAGGTTCATCTACTTACGCTCTTCTCGTTCGCTGCGGATACTCAATCAGATTCCTAGTAGTGGGCAGATTCCTAGTAGTGGCACGCCACGCAATCCGTGGGTGCGTCGTTCTGCTTGTGGCACTCCACACAATCGCCCATCTTCAGTCCGCGCACCTGCCGCACCTGCTCCATCCCACCCACGTCGCCGTGGCACTTGGCGCATACGTTCCCCACGGGTATCCCTTCGGCTTGGGTGAAATAGCGGATGTGGGGCTCGTGGGCAAACTGCACATGGTCGGGCATGCGGTGTACCCGCTCCCAGTTGATGGGCTGACCGGCATTCGCGTAGGCCAGCAACGTGTTGATTTCCGGCTTCTGCGAGCCATCGATGACTTCGTGGCAAATCAGGCACTGCTCCACGGCAGGAACCGTGGCTGCATCGGCCTTGGCCACGGTGCGATGGCAGAACTCGCAATCGATTCCGGCTTCCTGCACATGCACCGTGTGGGGGAAATCGATTGGCTGCTTGGGGTTGTTTTCCATACCCAGAACGGGGAAGGGATCGCTGAACCATGCTTGGAACAGGAAGACCACAGCTATGACCACCAATGCCGTGAGCCCCAAGCCGACCAAGGCCCAAGGCAGCATCTTGATGCTGGGTCTTATTGGCATCCGGCCTCACCCAAACGGCCACCACAAGTTAGCGTCGTCAAGGCTAGAAAAACCACCGAGGAAAGAAGTCATCCGCTTTCTGATAGCCGATCACCACCAATGCCATGAAGACACCCGCAGCGATCAGGGCCAGTACACCGAAAGCCACCGCCACCGGAAGAATCTTCATAGCCGCTTTCGGGAGGTGACCCGTGGAAACCAGCGACGGTATGAAGGCCACACCCACCAAGATGCTGGCAGCGAAGGAGGATATGAGGATTATGTAAATGCCAAGGAAGAGCAGAACGCTGTTAATGTCCGCCCAGACCGACATGGTTATTGGGTCAGGGTCGAGCATGTTTAGGACAACTCCAGCATAGCTTAACAGCTATGAAAATACCTAGGCTTCAACGCTAGTGAAAACTATCACAGCCCTTTTCAGGGTGTCAAGGGGAGCCTGTTCCCGCTTGCGCGCGTCCTGCGCCACCTCCCGCAACTGCCATCGGTTACAGTGGGGAACGCTCCCCACATACTCCGCTTTTTCCTCAATCCACCAATCCCTTGGGCCATCAACCCTTGTGTTTGCAGAGAAGGCCGGTTACATCGTATATTGGCAGGCAACAACGTCCATCGGGGCCCGACCTCGACGGACCGGCGTAATACCTCAGATAGGGACAGTGAAGGAGACAGATGGCCGAGCAGGCACAGGCAGCAAGCTCCAAGGTTACGCGGAGGCGCTTTCTGCTAATTGGCGCCTTGGGAGTTGGAGCAGCCACGGTACTCGGCCCCCTGAAGGGACTGCTTTGGGGCGGGAACCAGTCAGACCCCATGGCCTCCAATGACCTGCCCGGCGAGGACTCCATTTTCCACCCACGCCGCGACGCCAATTTGGAAGCCTACGAGCGGCGCACCCGCGGCCTCTAGCGTCTGCCAAATTCCCGCTCCAAATGGTGCGCACTCAGGTGCACCATCGTCGGCCTGCCATGGGGGCAGGTGTGTGGGTTGTCCGCCTCCTCCAATTGTCGCACCAGTTCTTCCATCTCCCGCAGCGTCATGGTCTGCCCCGCCCGTACAGCACTATGACACGCAATTGAGGCTGTCACAGTCTCCTCCCGGTCCCGCAGTCCGCCTTGCAAGGCCATTAAGTCCAGCACTTCCACCAAGGCCTTCTCCGGGTTGGCGCCCGCTGCTATTTCGGGCACCGCCCTCACCAAGTAGCTGCGGTCGCCGAAGGGTTCGATGATGAACCCGTACCGCTCCAGCAGGTCTCGGCTGGACCGGACCATCTCTTCCTGAGACGCCGTCAACTCCGCTATCTGTGGCTGCAGGAGGGGCTTGGCTTGGCGTCCCACACCCGAGCTCCCTATGAGGCGGTCGAACACTATCCGTTCATGGGCGGCGTGCTGGTCCAGCAGATAGAGTCCTTCAGGCCCCTCTGCCACCACATAGGTGTTTTGTATCTGTCCCACCACCCTCAGCAGGGGCAATCGCGTCCTCAAATCACGCCCCGGTGACTCCCCCTCGGAGCCATCGGAAGTGCGTCCCGCTTCAGGGCCGCCAAAAGGTCCAGCCATGGGAAAGAAAGCCATCGCGCGGGCCGTCTCGCCGGGAGATGACGGCAACATCACGCTGTCCAGCCGCACCTCCGGGATGGGCGAGGAGCCCACCAAGGCCTCCCGCACCGCCCGTTGCACCAGCGTGAAGGCCCTCCCCTCGTGGGTGAAGCGCACCTCCCGCTTTGCGGGATGCACGTTGGCGTCAACCTGCGCCGTTGGCACCTGCAAGGACAACACCGCGAGAGGATAGCGGCGCTGCGGCAGGAAGCCTTGATATGCTTCCTCCAAGGCAAACGAGAGGGTCCGGCTCTGCACCAAGCGACGGTTTACCAGAAAAGTCATGTAGGTGCGATTGGCGCGGTGCAGTGACGGGGCCGACACATGGCCCTCTATCGAATAACCCTCTGCATCGAGGCTGAAGGACGCAGTCATCATCCCCTCGGCCACCTGCGCTCCATAAACGGCAACCAAGGCATCATTCCCATTGCCGTTGCCGGGCGAGACCAGCGTCTCGCGGCCGTCTTGACGCAGCCGGAACTGCACTTCCGGAAAGGCTAGGGCCATGCGGGAAACAAGGTCGGCGATACGGGAGGCCTCGGCCCCGACGCTCCGCAGGTACTTGCGTCGGGCTGGCACGTTGTCGAACAAATCGCGCACCGTTACCGTAGTGCCACTGGAGCCTCCCGATGGAGCGGGCTGGGAAACCTCGCCCCAGCGCGACTGGAGTTCATAGCCCACATCGTTGCCGGTGGCGCGGCTGTAAAGGCTCATCCGGGATACGGACGCGATGCTGGGCAGGGCCTCTCCACGGAATCCCAGACTCGTGGCCGTTTCCAAATCATCGAACTGGCTGATTTTGCTGGTGGCGTGACGCTGAAAGGCTAGGGCCATCTCGTCTGCGGCGATGCCATGGCCGTCATCGCTCACCCTCACCAGCGTCACGCCACCCGACTCCACCTCAATGGTCACATGGGTCGCGCCAGCATCGATGGCGTTCTCCACCAGTTCCTTCACCACCGACGCAGGCCGTTCCACCACCTCGCCGGCGGCGATTTTGGCAACTACTTGCGGGTCAAGCACCCTTATGGGCATGGCGTGTCAGAAGAGAGGGACTTTGGTGCCCTTGGCCCGGTACTGCCGGTCGTCCGAGGTGCCTGTCGCAATGAAATCCGTGATGATCCGGTAGACGTGCTCCATCTCCTGGTCGTGGTCGTTCCTGAAGAAATAGGGCCGTATCCACATTCCGCCAAAGGCAGCCGTGATTTCCGGGTAATCGTCTATGACGAAATCAGGGATCAGGGGAACGCCCAAGCCTTCGAGCCGGTCGAAAAAATCCGACAAGGGCTTCTCGTACACCCCGCTAACAAGTGGCTCCAGCCCAAACTTCCGTACCACCTCCCAGCGCTCCCCTTGTCCCGACCAGATGTATATCAAGTGGCCCTCATCCGCCAGCCTCTGGAAGACCTCCTTTGTGTCGGGCCGCAGGGAGTTGTCCAAACCGAGGATGGTGTAGTCCACATCGAAAAAGATATTCATTCAGCCAGTGTGCTCCTCCCGCTGGTCGGGACCGCTCTAGTGGTCGTCGCCTCAGTAAATGTCGTCGCCTCAGTAAATATAGTCCAGGTCATCGAAGTCCAAGTGCGATAGTCGCCTAGTGCGGATGGTCCGCCGCGAGAGCGGCTTGGGCCGCCATGCTGAACGGCCCTGCACCCAGCACTTGGTGTACCTCCCACTCCAGCATCTCATACTTCCGCACACCCTCAACGTGGAACGGGTCCTCGTCCGCTATCGCCTCCGCTTCCTGCTTGGAGCCCGCCTTGATCACGATGATCCCGACGCTCCGGTCGGGAGTGGGCCCGGAAAAGAGGATGTTCCCGGCAGTATGCTGCTTGTGCTGGTATGACAAGTGCGAATCGAGGTATGGCCGGCCGTCCTTCTCGCCCGTGGGCCTGCTGAGTACGAGGTACCACATTTTTCACTCTCTCCAAGAACCGTCTCGTGCTCTTGAGCTTTTCGCCAGCGCTAACCCAGCGCCTCTTCCAAGTCCTTCTCACGGGAACCGACCACCAGCTTGTCCCCAATCTTGGTCAGAGGACGCCTGATAAGGCGTGGCTCCTCCAGCATCAAGCGCACCATCTCATTTTCCGGCAGTTCAGCGACATTCACTCCCAGCTTTTTCGCGCTGGGACTGCGCGATGCAAAGATGTCGGAGATGGGCCGGTCACCCACCAACTCCCGCAGTTCCGCCTCGGTGAAGCGCTCCTTGAAGAAGTCCCTGTCCGCGATCTCAGCGCCCTTCTGCGAGAGATACTCCCTCGCCTTGCGGCAGCTTGTTCAACGGGGCCATGTGTAGTAGGTCACCTGCAGGGCCATGGTCAGCCTCCTTACATCGGGAGCTTGCCCGGACTGTCATGTCTATTGGGGTGCATTATGCCATATCTTGCGCCGACTGTTGCAGCGCATACAGCTTGTTGAGGGCCTCCAGAGGCGTCATGCTCGACAAGTCCATGTCCAGCAACTCCTGCGACAGGTCGGGCGTCACCATCAAGGGAAGCTGACTCTCCCGCGAGTTGGCGGACCGGCGTTTCCTATTGGCCTGCTTGCCTCCCGCAGAATGGGAATTTGAGGACTCCAGTTCAGTGAGAATCTCCCATGCACGGTTCGTCACCGCAGGCGGAAGACCCGCCAGACGCGCCACCTGCACACCGTAGCTCCGGTCTGCGCTGCCGGGGAGGATCCGGTGCAGGAACACCACCCGGCCATCCTCCTCAGAAACCGCCACGTTGTGATTGCGCACCCCCGGAAGTGAAGAGGCCAGTTGAGTGAGCTCGTGATAGTGGGTGGCAAACAGCGACCTGCACCCCAATCTGGGATGGCTGTGAAGGTACTCGGCCACGGCCCGCGCTATGGACATCCCGTCGTAGGTGCTGGTGCCACGCCCAATCTCATCAAGCACCACCAGCGAACGTGGCGTCGCTTGGTTGAGAATCGCGGCCGTCTCCACCATCTCCACCATGAATGTGGACTGCCCCGTCGCCAAGTCATCCTGCAAGCCCACCCGCGTGAATATGCGGTCTACAAGGCCAATCGTTGCCGAGGTCGCTGGGACAAAGCTCCCTATCTGGGCCATCAGCACGATTATCGCCACATGCCTGATATATGTGGATTTCCCCGACATGTTCGGCCCGGTCAGCAACACCAGACGGTTGTTGGCTATATCGAGATACGTGTCGTTGGGCACATAGGACCCTGTGGGCACTACTCGCTCCACCACGGGGTGGCGGCCGTCCCGGATTTCGATGCAACACTCCTCTGTCAGATAGGGCCGCACATAGCCATGACGGGCTGCTACCTCCGCTAGGCAGGCGCAGACATCCAAGTGGGCCACCGACACCGCCAAGGCCGTCAGCGACTCGCTGGCAGCCGCCACTTGGGCGCACAGTTGATGGTAGAGCTCTTTTTCGAGCTCAGCGGCCTCCTCGCGGGCGTTCAGCACCCGCGACTCGTACTCCTTCAGTTCGGGCGTGATGTAGCGCTCCGCCCCTACCAGGGTCTGGCGTCGCTGGTAGCTTTCCGGCACCTGGCCGGCATGGGAGTTGCTGACCTCAATGTAATAGCCAAAGACCCGGTTGTAGCCAACCTTCAGGTTGCGTATCCCCGTCTGCTCCCGCTCTTGGGATTCAACCCGCGCAATGTACTGGCGGGCATCGCTGGCCGCCATCCGGGCTTCATCCAGTCTTTCCGACAACCCGGCGCGCACCACACCTCCATCTCCTACCAGCCCGCTGGGCTCGGGCTCGATGGCCCGCTCAATCAGCCCGGCCACCTCCGAGCAAGGGTGCAACCCTGCAGGCAACCAGTCGGGCTGCCCTGCGCGGGATTCATTGAGAAGCTGGATTAACTCAGCGGCCGCCTCGAGACTTCCCTTTAGTCCCACCATCTCCCGTGGCAGCACCGTGCCCAAGCGCACACGGGTCAACACCCTCTCCATATCCACGATGCGCCCGAGAGCAGCCCGGGTCTTCTCCCGCAGGAGCATGTCATCGTGAAACCACCCGACTGCATCCTGCCTGCGTTCCAGTTGGGACAAGTCCAACAGCGGCTGGCTCAGCCAGCGACGCAATAGCCTCGCCCCCATTGCCGTGCGGGTCACGTCCAGACAATTGAGCAGCGAAAGGCTCTGGTCGCCCCAGCGTCCCCCCTCGAATATCTCCAAGTTGCGCCGGGTCTGGGGGTCCAAGGTCATAAAGGCCGACGTCGAGTACGCCGTCAGGCCTTTCAGCTCCTTTACCGCCCCCTTTTGTGTTTCAACCAAGTACTCGACTATGGCCCCCGCCGCAGCTGTCGCCAGTGGCAGATGCTCGCAGCCGAATGCTTCCAGACTGACCACACCGAAGTGTTCCAACAGGGTCCGTCGAGCCACAGCATGACCGAAACTGGAGGAAGGCACCGGCGTTTCAACAGCCCCGGCAGGCAGGGCTGGCCCGTCTTGGTCCCGGGGTACAAGAACCTCCGCCGGACCCACACGTTCCAACTCGAAAGGCAGTGTCGCCAAGTCTGTCTGCGTGGTGGCGAACTCGCCAGTGGACACGTCCACGTATGCCAGCCCCGCACTGTCGCCCGATATCGTGAGGGCCGCCAGATAGTTGTTGGAGCCCTGGTCCAGCAGCGACGACTCCACAACTGTACCCGGGGTGACTACCCGCACCACATCACGGTCAACAAGCCCGCGAGAGGTGGCTGGGTCCGACAACTGTTCGCAGATAGCTACCTTGTAACCCGCCTTGATGAGCTTGCCCAAGTAGTTTTCCAAGGCATGGGCAGGGATTCCAGCCATGGGAATCTTGGTGTCCTTCCCCATGCTGCGAGAGGTGAGGACGATATCCAAGACCTCGGAAGCGATATGCGAGTCCTCATCGAAGGTCTCGTAGAAGTCGCCCAACCGGAAGAGGAGAAGGGTGTCGGGGTAGCGTTGCTTGATTTTCAGATACTGGCGGCGTATCGGGGTCAAGACGGCCTCATGAGCAGCCGCCTCGCAGGCAGCTGGATGGCACCCATTCTAACCCAGCCCGATACAGTGGCAAACATGAAATTGGCACGAGCCATGACATCCGCCCCTTGTCCCTCGCCAAACTTGGAGAGTAGGGTGGACTGCCGATGTTATAATTGATTGCCCGCAGAGGGAGTGGACTTGGAGGACTACAGAGAAGCCATTTGGGGCATAAGCCCTCGGGACAGGCAGTGGTTCCAACTGCTGACCCTGATTGGCGGAATATCCGGATCCGTGATACTGACCCAACTGGAACTGCAGCACGGTACCCTGACCCCGAATGAGACCGGGCGCAACATCCTGCTCGGCATCGGCGCCAGCTTCGTTGCATCGGGGTTCGCAGGCTGGGGTATTCTGCAAATCAAGGAGTTCCTTATGTCCATAGCCGATTGGCTCAAGACCATCAACGAGAAGAACCGGGAGAAACTGCGCCAAGAAGGAGCCAAGCAAGGCCTTGAACAAGGCTACGAACAAGGCTACGGACAGGGCTACGGACAGGGCTACAGGGACGCCAGCGAGGGCAAGCCCATGCAGCCTCCCACGCAAACCAACGGCTCCAATACGGCGCCCAACGACCTGAAAGCAACTGAATGACGACCTTTCCAACAAACGGACTGGAATCTCACAAGCAAGGCGATTTCGCCTCGCACCGGAGCAAATGATCTATGGAGATGGCCTTCCTTTTCCTGTTGCCCGCAGCCCTGTCGGCACATGCTTGGCAAATGTTGGGACGCTATGGCAGTCCCCGCTCCATGGGGGTAATCGGGGGCGCAGTGGCTGTCATGCTCCTTGCGTTGGTTGCCCTCTGGCGCGACTCCGCAGTGATCGTTGGCTCCGACAACGCCCTCTCGGCGTTCGTGCTCGCTTGGGCCATCTATTGCGCCCTGCTGGCAGCTGTCAGCATGCGGGGCTACGACCAGAAGACCCTCGGATATTACGGCCTGTTCCTGGCAGCAATATCCATAATCTTCGTCCTCTACTACTTCCTCGGAGACGCCGTTCTCTCCAGCCAGGACGCCAGCCCCACAGGCTTCCTCGGACAGGGCTTGGGAGTAATCAGTTACGTGATGGGTGCCTTCGCCATCATCCTGGCCATATTGGGAGGATTGCTCTTCCTTTACCTAGCCATACCCGTCAGGGGAATGCGTTTGGTGACAGGGTGGAGCTTCCTGTTGGGGGCTGTGGTGGCCTTGGCGCTGGCAACTCTGGTGGTGCTAGGTCTGTCGCTGCCAGCCTTCGAAGTGGTCTAGCCCCAACGGCAGCGAGGCACGGCCGGAAGCATTACTGCTTCCAGAACCGCTCTTCCTTCACCCGGTACCCCTTGGGTTCCAGCCGCTCCTTGAGGTCTTCAATCATGCCGGGGTGGCCGCACGCATAGACCAGCACATCCTCTTGATCCAGTCCCCAGCGCTCCATCCACTCTTCCACGATCGCATTGACCCGCCCAGTGGCCCCATCCCATCCGACATTCCGTTCGTCATTAGGGCGACTCACCGTCGGCACGTAGGTGACGACATCCGGGTGCTCCCGGGCGATCGCCTCCAGTTCGTCGCGGTACGTGAACTCCTCTTGGTAGCTGGCCCCCTGCAGGATGTAGAAGTGGTGCCCCTCGTCCCCGCGTGTCAAATAGCTGCGCACAATGCCCACGTATGGAGAGACGCCGGTGACAGTAGCCACCATTACATGCTTGTGAACACGCTGGTCAAAGGTGAAGATGCCCTTGGCCCTAGGCCTGATGGACATCGTGTCTCCCACCTTCATGCCGAACATGATGGGAGTGAGGACACCATCGGGCAGGGGTACCAGCTCCACAAAGACTTCCAGCAACTCCTCTTCAGGAGCAGAGGCCAGTGAGTACGCCCTCTCGATGCCCCGGCGCCCCAGGGTGCAGTACTGGCCAGCCTTGTACGTATAGGGAGCATCGGGACGGAGTTTCAGCACCATCAGGTCTTCGGTTATGTCGACCCGCTGCACGATCTCGGCCCGGGGCAGCCGCGGACGGGCTGCGCTGGCAGTGGCCTCTGCTGGGACTTGCTCCGCCAAAGGTCCTCCTAAGCTGGTCTTGGTTCGATCCTCACCCTATCCCGTTTGCCCGCCCTCGGCAAGTCCGTCCTCGGCAAGCTTCTCTAGCCTCGCCGGCACAATGTCGAGCCGGGGCGCCAACGCCACCGCCCGTGGGTCATCACTGGATTGCAGTTCCGTCATAAGCTGTCCGAAAAGCCCGGTGTGATACACCACGCCACCCTTTAGCCCTCCACTCACGCGCACCCGCGCCGCCATGCGATTCTCCGCCGTCACGACTTCCACGACGTCACCCTCGCTCAGTCCCAGCGCATCCGCATCAGCTTCCGATACCTCCACCGACTCATCCCGAATGATGCGATTGCGTCGGCCCTCCTCCACCTCGATGTCCCGCTCCGACTGCAACAACACCCGGCCCGGAACGAGCGCCAGTGGGAACTCCTCCGGCCCCGCCTCCGCTTGTATGGAAAATTCAACCGCCCCAAGGCTTGCCGCCCATTCCTCCTCGGCGAAAAGGACCGCCGTACCCGGGTGGTCCGCGCTGGGACAGGGCACTTGCAGACCGCGGTATTCCCTATCGGAGTACATCACTTGGGTAGGGCTTGGATTCGCAGGGTCGGGGCGGGCCACCCATCGTCCTTCCTTCAGCAGCCGGGAGTGCGACACCCCGCCGTATGCAGGTACCACCTGCGCAATTTCGTCCATCACTTGGGCAGGAGTCTCGTATCCAAAACCTGCCACCCCCATGCGCTGGGCAAGCTGGCACAGCACCCAGCCCTCAGGACGCGACTCACCCAAGGCACCCATCGCAGGCTTCAGCAGTTGCACCCGGCGCTCCAGATTCGTGTAAGTGCCCGCCTTCTCCGAGAAAACAGCCCTAGGCAGCACCACATCCGCCCCGAGGGTAGCCTCCCCAAGAAACGAGTCCTGCACAACAAGAAACTCCGGCTTACAGACATCCTCCCTGAGGAAGCCGGGAGGCTCCCCTACAACCATTAGTGTTTTGATATCTTCAGCACCGATAGCTTGAGGCAGCCCTTGCAGCGAAAAGCCGGGCTCTACGGAAACGGACTTCCCCCAAAGGTTTTCCAAACGTTCCTGCGCTGCCTCATCCCCTAGCGACGCATAACCCGGCAGCAGATGCGGGACGCAGCCAACATCCCACCCCCCTTGCACGTTCCCCCCAGCCCGCAGGGGATAAATCCCTCCCCCGTCCGACCCCAGATTCCCAGTGGACAGTGATAGGCTGATGAGAGTCTGCACACACCCCGTCCGCAACTCAACCCCTACGTTATCCAAGCTGAAGACTATCGCTGCCTTGCCCGCACTGCTGAATGCGTGGGCCACCTCTCGCAAAGCATCGGCGGCCACGCCCGTTTCCCGCGCAACTTCATCCAAATCGACATCACGCGTAACAGCCAGCAGGACCCCAGGGTCGGTGCAGTGAGCCGCCAGCCATTGCCACTTGTCCTGTGTCAGACCCTCGTCCACCACGGCCTTCAACAACCCGCCCAGAAGCAGCAGTTCCGTTCCAGGTACCGGCCGCAAGTGAGTCTTGGCAAACCGCGTGAGTTCCACTTCCCTCGGATCGACCGCCACCACAGTCGCCCCGGCCTTGATGGCCTTCTTGATGGGCAGCGCCACCACGTTGTGTTCCTCGGTGACGTTCGCAGCGAACACCAGCACAAAATCAGCCTGCTCCAGACTCCAGATGGGGCCTGTGGCCGCCGCCACCCCCAGAGACTCCAGCATCGCATCCGCGATTTCAGGGGTCTCGTTGCAGGTCATGTCCACGCTGTTGCTGTCCATGACCACGCGAGCGAATTTCTGCGCTAGGTAGTGTTCCTCGTTGGTGGAGTCTCCCGAGGACAGCATCGCAAAGGACTTGCCCTCATGTACTTGCAGCCTGTTGGCCACCAAGGCCAACGCCTCATCCCAAGTCACCTCCGCCAGCACCCCGTCGCGCCTGACCAACGGCGCACGCAGCCTCTCCTTGTGATTCAGGTACTCCAAGCCGAACTTGCCCCGGAAGCAGGCCTGACCTCGGTTTGCCGGAGAGTTGAGCTCCGGTATTGCGCGCACAAACGTGTCCTTGGCACTGACCTCCAGATTCAATTGGCAACCCACGGGACAGTGCGGACAGACGGTCCGCGTCACCTTTGCCGCCTTCTCCCACTTGTGGTCCCGTTCCACCAGTGCGCCCACAGGACACACATCTAGGCAAGCCCCGCAGAACTCGCACCCCGATTCCAACAGAGAGGTGCCGTAGGAAGTCCCTACCAGCGCCTTGCCCGCGCGCTCCACAAAGGTGATGGCATTGTCGCCTCGCAACTCATCGCAAGCCCGCACGCACCGCCCGCACACAATGCACAGGTTGTAGTCCCGGTCATAGAACGGGTCCCCGGTATGGATGGGCAACTCCCGGTACTTGTAGTCCAGAGGCGACTCAATGGGCACGCCCACATATCGCGTGGTGTCCTTCAGTTCGCATCGCTCGTTCTTGGGGCAGGTCACGCACCTGTCGTTCACCGCCACATGGCGCAGGCACACGTCCTGCGGGCCGCACAAATCAATGCGATGGCAGGTGAGGCACCCATGCGGGTGCTCGGCAGTGAGCATCTCCATGATTTCCCGGCGCACTGCCTGCACTCCGGGCGTGTCGGTACGCACCACCATCCCGTCCTGCACCGGCAACGTGCAGGATGCCGGCAGACCGCGACCGCCCTCCACCTCCACTACGCACATGCGACAGGCAGCAAACGGCTTCATGCCCGGGTGATAGCAGAGATAGGGAACATACACGCCTGCTTGGTTGGCAGCTTCCAGCACCATCTGACCCGGCTCGCAGGTTACCTCGGCCCCGTCAATGGTGAGCTTCAAAGGATCGGCCACACTACCTCCGCGTACGCTCGGGGAAGGAACGCTTCTCAGGACACAGCCCTGCCGGACAGCGCTTGTTCACCATGTGCTCCATGAATTCGTCCTCGAAGTGACGCAGCGCCGATGATACCGGGTTGAACCCTAGCTGACCATGACCGCACAGCGAACCTGCCTGCATCTGCTGCCCCACCGTTCGCATCAAGTCCAAGTCCCCCGGACGCGCCTCCAAGGCGCAGATCCGTTCCAGCACTTCCAGCAGATGTCCCATGCCCAGCCTGCACGGGAAACACTTGCCGCACGACTCATACTGGCAGAAAGCAATCAGCGCCCGCGTCAGGTCCACTGCGCACGTGTCCTCGTCCGCAACCACGATCCCGCCCGAGCCAAGGATTGCCCCAGCCTGCGCCATCGCCTCGAAGTCCAGGGCTATATCCAGACTGTCCGCTCCAAGTACGCCCCCTAGCGGGCCGCCCGTCTGCAGCAGCTTCAGTCGCTTGCCTCCGGGGATTCCTCCTCCGATATCCTCTATCACTTGGCGCATCGTCAGCCCCAAGGGCACCTCCACCATGCCCGTGTAGTTGAGATTACCCGACAAACACAGAATGGCCGTTCCCTTGGAGCGCTCTTGCCCAATGTCGGCAAACCATTGCCCGCCGTGGCGCACTATCTCCGGCACGTATGACAGTGTCTTCACGTTATTGATGTTGGACGGCTTGCCGAATACCCCCACCGCCGCCGGGAAGGGCGGCCGGTAGCGCGGCATTGCCCGCTTCCCCTCAATGGACTCCATGAGCGCCGTCTCTTCCCCCGCTACGTAGGAGTCTCCGGTCAGGGAGACCTCTGCATGGAAGCTGAAATCAGTCCCGAGGATGTTGTCCCCCAGCAGCCCCTGCTCCCTCGCCTGCTCCAAGGCATTTCGTGCCCGGACAATGGGGCCCTCGTGACCTGAGCGTATGAAGATGTACCCATAACGCGCCCCGGTCGCATACCCAGCGAGGAGCATCCCTTCCACCAGCGTATGCGGGTCCGACTCCAGTATCGCCTTGTCGTTGAATGCCCCCGGGTCGCCCTCCTCGCAGTTGCACAGGATATAGCGGTCCGGCTCGCTCGACCCCGCCAAGAAGCGCCACTTTGTGGCCGTCGGAAAGGCAGCACCGCCCCGTCCCCTCAAACCCGACGTGTTCACCTCCTCCAGCACCTCCGCCGGAGTCATGGTCGTAACCGCCTTGTTCAACGCCTCATAGCCACCGTTCGCCACGTACTGGAAGATATCCATGGGGTCGATGGTGCCCGCGTTCCGCAGCGCTATCCGAAGCTGGCCCTGGATCATGGGGTGGTCCCCCAAGTCGGTCCCGACAGCCCCGATTCGCCCATCCAGATACCCCAAGGCCAGTTCCGGCCGCGACCTGCGGGCTATGATATGCGATTCGACTATCTCCTCGGCCAGTTCCGGTGTCACGTGCCCATACACCAGCCGCGTCGTGCCCGGCGCCATCACATCCACCAGTGGCTCGGCATGGCACAGGCCCAGACACCCCACCTCGCTCACATGTGCATCCACGCCTTCCTGCGCCAGCTTGGCCCGTATCGCTTCCACCACCTCGCCTGCCCCCGCCGCTAGGCCGCACAATGCCGTGCCGACTCTTATCCAGGGGGTGTCCGCTTCCGTAAAAGCGTCCCAGCGCGCCCGGGAGTAGGCTAGGATATCGCTATATTCCCTAGCCATGGCTCTGGCCTCGCGCATCGCGGCGGAGGTCGCGCAGCATCCGTTCCGTCCGGACCGGAGTCAACCGTCCCTTCAACTGATGCCCCACGCTCGCAACCGGCGCTTGGGCGCACGCCCCCAAGCACGTGTTGAAACGAAGCCCGAACTCGCCGTCACTGGTATCCCCCTCGCCCTCAAGCCCCAGCGCCCGCATGGCCGCCTGCGCGATGCGCGATGCCCCCATGATATGGCACGACGTGCCCCAGCAAATCTCCACTTGGCAGCGGCTGGGTGGGCTGAAACGGAAGTTGGGATAGAAGGACGCCACACCCCACACATCGTTGATCGTGGAGTGGGTGAACTCGGCAACGGCCTCGACAGCCTCTTTGGGTATGTACCCCAACTCCTCTTCCACGGCCAAAAGAGAGGAGAGAACTGTAACGGTAGATTGGCTCTGGGAAGCAATGGCTTGGGCAGCCCTCGCTCTCAGGGCCTCAGGGCCGGCCTCATTATGGTCTGGGGTCAAAGAGACTCCCTGCAACCTCATCCATTCCGAAAAGGACTAACCAATCCTAGCACGCCCCCCATTCCCCCTTCAAGACAACCACCCCCCCACTCCCACACCCCCATCCCGCCATTCCCGCGCCCCCTCCATCCGTCATTCCCGCACCCCATCCCGTCATTCCCGCATCCCCATCCCGTCATTCCCGCGCCCCCTCCATCCGTCATTCCCGCGCAGGCGGGAACCCACGTAACCCCCACCACCCCAGAACTCACCCACCCCCAACCTACCGCCCACACCCATCATTCCCGCACCCCCATCCCGTCATTCCCGCATCCCCATCCCGTCATTCCCATACCCACACCCGTCATTCTCATACCCACACCCGTCATTCCCATACCCACACCCGTCATTCTCATACCCACACCCGTCATTCCCATACCCACACCCGTCATTCTCATACCCACACCCGTCATTCTCATACCCACACCCGTCATTCGCGCCCCCTCTCGTCATTCCCGCCCCTCTTTTTCGTCATTCCCGCGCAGGCGGGAACCCACGTAACCCCCACCACCCCGGAACTCACCCACCCCCAACCTACCGCCCGCACCCCCACCCCGTCATTCCCGCGCAGGCGGGAACCCACGTAACCCGCACCACCCCAGAACTCACCCACCTCCAGCCTGCCCCTCCCCCGTCACTCCGGCGCAGGCCGGAATCCAGAAGCCCCCATCCAAAGACCACCCCCATCCCGTTCACCCCCAGCAAAGCCCCCCATGACACTCACCCATTGACACCCACCCCCCACCCCGCTACCATTAGAACAATCACCAGAACACCAAAGAGCCCCGCCTCCCGGGTCCAGCGCAGACCCCCCGAAAGCGGTTCTTGCGGATGCACTCGCCCCAAAAAATCAGCAATCAGGAGGCCAGCCCCAAAATGTCACACTGTGACATTTCTCCAGATACGAAAATGTCACAAATGTCACAATCCCCAAAAATCTGTGACATCCCCAGATACGAAAAAATGTCACACCATTTCCGTATCTGGCCAGCTAGGAAAATGTCACAAATGTCACAATTCTCAGATACGAAAAAAATATTTTAGCTATAATCCGTGTGACATTGTGACGTTCCCCCACCCCCAAATCGCGACTGGGAGGCCCCATTGGTCCTCGACATCAGCACCGCCCACGGCGCAATGACCGGCAGCCGTTACCTCCAGAGCCTCAATGATGGCCGCGAGGTCTGGCTCGACGGCCAGCGCGTCCCCGACGTCACCCAACACCCTGCCTTCACCGGCGTCGTCCACGAGCTTGCCCGAATCTACGACCTCCAGCACACCGACCAGTACCGCGACCGCATGACCTTCGTCTCCCCCGAAACCGGCAACCCCTGCAGCATGTCCTGGCTTCTCCCCCGCTCCATCGACGACCTCAAGCGCAAGCGCGTCAACAGCGAACTCTGGAACCAGGAATGCTGGGGCCAGTTCGGCCGCAGCCCCGACATCCTCGCCCCCTACATCATCACCCTCTACGACGCCCGTGAAGCCCTCAGCTCCATGAAGCACCCCAAGTGCGACTTCGGCGAGAACGCCGTCAACTACTACCGCTACTGCGCCGAGAACGACCTCTTCCTCACCCACGCCCTCGGCGACCCCCAAGTCGATCGCAGCGAGCAACCCCAGAACGAGCAGCGCCTAGCCCTCGAAGAGGAACTCGCCCTCCACGTCGTCGAGGAGACCAACGAGGGGGTCATCGTTTCCGGCGGCAAGCAGCTAGCGACCGCTGCCCCCATCAGCAACGAGTGCTACGTCTCCCTGTCCGCAACCTTCGTACGCCGCGCCGACCCCCGCATGGTTC
>CBDBED010000012.1:0-198098 GCA_965204245.1 Dehalococcoidia bacterium | reverse complement strand
CAGGGGACATGGTGCGTCCCCGGCGCAGGGAGATGCTCTGGGCCGACTCGAAGCGCACCTTCTGCCACTCAAGGGTCCGGGCCGCCTGATCCGAGGGTATGGGGTCAAGATGGATGGATATGTCCATCGGCGCGCCGGAGGCCATGAGTCCCTGCAGGAAGCCCGGGGCAAGGGAGCGGGGCCAGCGTCCCAGATGCAGGGAACGGGTCAGGCGTTCCCCCACCATGACGTCCCTCCGATTGACCTCGATCTCGACAGGGTCTGACTCCTCCATCTCTCTGGGCGTGCCGCCCAGGGCGCAGGCCAAGAGCATCATGCGAAGTTGGCGGTCCCTCAGGGGGTATACCTTGAGGCCTGAGCGCGAGAGGAGCCCCCTCAGCTCATCGGCGTGCTCCTCCTGGCAGACGGCATAGAAGCGCCGGTCCAATATGCCGTCCCGGCTCTCCAAGCTCGTCATCAGCGCCCGCAACGACCCGGCCGCCTCTCCGGTCCTGGATGGAAGGGCGCCGGGTTGGGATTGCTCCAAGAGGGTGCGCAGCCTGTGGAGGTCGGGAGGGTGCTGGCGCACCAGCAGCTGCACCGGGAAGTCCATGGCATTCAGGGCACCGGCAAAGGCCCCCAGCTTGGGCTCGTCCAGTTCCAGCCCCATCACCTCGCATATGCTCACCTTCACCCCGTCCAGCCGCACCGGACCCGTCTCCTCCAGATGGGAGAGCATGAAGCACAGGGGCAGCGGTGCAGGGGGCTTGGGTTCCAAACTCTTTGTTGCGTTCTTTCGTTTCAGTTGCAATTGGTTGCTCTCCTCATGCGGTCTCATGGAAGAAGATGGGAAAGACGACTCTGAGCAGCAGCAGGGACACCCCCTTGGCCGACAGCACCAGCACCAGTCCCACCACCGCCATTACCACTGCGGAACGGGCCCGGCCACCGCCCCTCTCCTCGCTGCCCTCGGCCATCAGGACGAAGGCGGCCCAGACGATGGAGAAGAGACAGAGGCCCACGGCGGCATAGGCCATGAACGTGAGCACGGCATCGAAGGCCTCAAGCAGGCCCTCCTGATGCTTTGCCCCGGTCCACAACAGGGCGGGGACCGCGAGCGCCACGACTGCCGTGATTCGCCCTACCATGGCCATTTCCATCCCATCCTCTCGAACAGATCCCTCAGTTCCTCATCGGTGAGGGTGACGTTCTCTCCCACCGGGTCCTCGGGTGGCGGTGGAGGCGGGACGAAGACCTCATAGGGGCCGTCGGCCTGGATGCCCAGGCCCGTGTTCACCCTCTCGCTTCTGGTCCGCGCTAGGGGCGCCCGCTCCAGCACCTCCCCGTCGACACGTTCGGGGTGGTCCACGTAGACCGTCACGTCCCGGTAGACCGTCCTGCTGGGCACCGAGAGGGTGGCGGAGATGGTGTGCCGGGAGGTGGTTCCGTCGTCGCCGGTCACGCTGACCGTCTTGCTCACCGTCCGGCTCACGCCGGGACGGGTGAGGGCCACCGTCTCGGTATAGGGCTCGACCCACGCCGGGTGGTGGGTGAGCGTCACCAATGGAGGAATGGGAATGCTGAGCTGCGCCTCCAGTTTGGCCTCGACCTGTAGATCATGGATCACCCGCCTGGTGGGTATGGGCAGGTCGAAGGCCGTCTCCCCGGCGGGGTTGAGGGCGGTGCGCACCCGCAGGCCCCCGGTGGTCACCTCCAGCCATCCCGTCATGCGGGACACCCGGGCATCCATGACGGCATTCACCATGTCGTGGTGATGACCCGTGACCGTGGTGAGTTCCACCGTCTCCTCGGTGGAGCCGACGCATTCCGTCTCCACCGTCCCGCTGATGTTTCCCGGCGTCCAGCCCCAGGAGGTGACTCTCAGGTCGCACAGATCGCCCTCGACGGAAGGCAACGGGTAGGGCAGCTGCTTTTCCTTCAGGGTGAAGGCCCCGGCGTTCTCCAGTGAGTCCCTCCAGGAGAAGGTGAAGGAGGGAGCGCCTCCCTCCAGGGGCAACTCATAGCTCTTTTGCTCCCCCTCATCCAGACGGACCACGCCCCGCATAATCCGCTCCGTCCCATCGGGACCGCCGTAGGCCCGCACCCACAGGTACAGATCGGTGGCGGCCCGCAGGATTACCCCGGCCCTTTCCTCCGATACCTCCAGCCCCTCGAGGTATATCCGCTGTCCCGGTATTGGCTCCGGGGGCACGAACTCCACCTCGTCCTGCCAGTGGCCGTGGGCCAGTACGACGCTGGGGACCAGCACCGCAAGGAGCGCCACGGGGGTGGCCGCGAGGGCCACCCTCCATGACCTCTTCCGCCCCACCGGACGGTTGCCCGGACCTTCGCCGCCCTTGGGACGCCTGCGCTTCCCGAACCAGCGGTGGGGCCGGAAGGGGGAGCGACCTGTGTGGCGCTTGCGCCTGCTCCTCAGCTTCCTCAGGCTGGATTTCGTCCTCCGTATCATCAGTTGCAGCGGGCTGGGGCTGCCGTCCTTCACAGGCCGGGGAGGAGGCTCGCTCCTCACCAGCAGGGCAGCGGCGCCGGCATAGCGCCTCGGACCCAGCCAGAACCGAAGCAAATCGGCAGCCACCAGCGGCAGTCGCCTGCCCCCGATCTTCCCCACCGTCAGGGCCGTCCCCACCAGCCCCATCACCACGGCGAGGGCTATCCTCACCTCCGAGGGACCGATGGGGGCATAGCGGTATGCCCCGTAGGCGAGGGCGCACACCGCCGTCAATGCCACGATCTGGGGGAAGGTGAACCACAGCAGCACCCGGTCCTCGGCCTGCACATGGGTCGGCACCTCATGCTCTCTCATCGCCACCCCTCCTATCCCCCACTCTCGGTTTCGGCTTCAGGCGGGGCCGACGGCTCGGGCAGCGCGTCCTTCACCTCCACCGCCGGGTCCACCACGGCCCCCATGACAAGCTCCACCACGCCGTAGGCCACCAATGCCAGCACGATGCCGGCGATGGCCGTCATCATGGGCCGACTTGCCCCGCTCCATCTGGTGGGGCGCACCACTGGCGGTGAGGTAGAGGTAGGCTCCGTAGACGAAGAAGCCCACCCCCACTGCCCCCACCAAGCCCAGCAGGATGCCCACTAGGTTCGATATGGTCTGTGTCAGGTCTTCCATCTCTTTCTCCTTCTAGTTCGGTTTCTTTGGTTCTTCGCTCTTTCATGGGCGGTCTTCTCCCGCCTTCCCTACCGGCACATCTCTCCTCCCTTCGTACCCTCCGACGGGTGGACTCTTTTTCTGAAAACTCGTGTCGCTGATTCCGTTGTCTGCTCTGGAATCGCTGGCGCGGTCGTTACTCGCCCATGCTCCGGGGCCCGCCTCCGCCCCCGCCCGCGTCGCTGGGGGCGGAGAGCTCGGCAGCCGAGCGGATGCCCGATGCGGCCGTCGAGGCGACCCCCGAGGCCATGACCGCACCACCCACCACCGGGGCGGCCGGCCCAGTCGCCAGGCTTCCGGCGGCGCCCATGGACCGGGCCGTCCACGCCAACCCCCGGGCCACCCCCATGCCGAAATAGATGGTGCTCAGCCAGGCATCGAAGGTCCCGGCGTTGCCCAGCAGCGAGGGCACCCTGGTGGCCAGATAGACGAAGGCCAGGGACATGAGTAGCTTCCACACCAGGTCGTTGACCGGCTCAAAGTCACCTATTCCCGCAAACTCCCTCAGGAACCCGAAGCCCAATGCCAGGGCGATTAGCTGGATCGACTGCTGGAACACGGTGGTCATGAAGAGCCGCAGCCAGTGCCTCCCCCAGCCCGCGGTGTGGGGCAGTACCCACAGGCCCAGCGCCACCGGGGCCAGGGCGAGGAGGATGTCGATGAGGGCCAAGCGCAGGATCATCTGCACCAGCACGTAGAGGACGAAGAAGCCGTAGACCAGATAGAGGAGGGCCATGAGCAGGGCCATGCCCACCCCGCCCGTCTGTACCACCGCAAGCAGGGTCTCGGCCGGGGCCCTTAGCAGGTCTCCAGGGGTGACCTTAAGCTCCACGGCAATGTAGCCGGAGACGGCATGGGACACGTCGATGACGAGGGCGCACCACCAGAGGGACGTGGCGGCCGCCACCAGCCCCAGCACCAGCCGGGGCACCATCTCCCGCCAGCCGGTGTTCCGGCTTCCCAGATGCTCCCCCATGATGAAGTTCAGGCCCATCCACCCCAGAATGACCACCAGGGCCCCTGAGGTGATGGCCCATACCACCGCCCAGGCCTGCTCCACGGTGGCGCTGGCATATGTCAGTTCGGGTGCGGTCCCGGTGAACACGTCACCCATGGCTAGCCGTCCACCCGGCAGTTGGGGATGGGGTCCCCGGTGATCTTCTCCACCACCCCGCACATGGTCCCGTGGGCCCCCTGGATGAACCAACCGGCGATGGCCCTAGCCCATCGGGTGGGGTCCAGGGCCCGCAGCACCTTGTCCCATAAACCGTTGGGCTGGTAGACGGGCACCACGGCATGAAAGGTGGTCAGGTCCCCGTCGGCCTCGTTGCCCGCCGATAGCACCAGTATGTAGGTCTCCTCGGGGTGGGGCTGGAACTGGTCGTCTTCCTTGGGGAACTTGATGGAGTACTCCCAGCCCTCGTCCTTTTCCTTCTCTCCTCCGATGACCCGGAGCATGGTGGTGAGCCACTCCCCGTGGTCGGGGTGGCGCAGGGCGAAATAGAGGACGTCCACCTGTCTGTTGAATATGGGCTTGGCCTCGATTTCCCCCTTCTTCTTTCGCTTGATGATCTCCTCGCCGTGATTGACTAGGAGGAGTTCCCCTCCGGCAGGCGGTGGCTGCTGGGGTTCCGGGGAGGCCAGGGCGGTGGTGCTGGCGGGGATGACCAGAAGGCCTGCCAAGAGCAGCACCCCGGTCAAGAGGATGAGTCGCTTGGGTTTGCGGAGCCGCTGGGTTCCGGGAATCTCGGTCATGCTGCCTCCCTCACTTCCTTGGAGCGGTTTGCTCAAGGAAAGTCTGGAAGGGCCGGCACCCCGGCGAAATCCCTCATAGGGTGGTTCACCAACGCACCCTCTTTTAAGGGCTCACGGACACTTTTCCCCAGTGATGTCATTGGGGTGTACAGCATTTGGAGTTAGTCGCAAGGCAATGCAGCGGGTGGGAGCCGTAGCTGGGTCGTAGCTGGCCGGCCCCCTACAGGACCCTGCGTGGCGGACGGGCTGATTTCGGAGCTACAGACACTTTCGGTGCAAGAGCCAGCTTTGAAATCTGCATTTTTGCGGGAGGCCCCGGAGGGGGGTTTCCACAAGTGTCCTAGCTGAAATCTGCATTTTTGCGGAGGATGGATGGAACGAGAGTCCGAAGTAGAGAGGCCGGCCCGGGAGAACCCTGAGGGAGAGGCTTTGTACCACCTCGAACTCCTCGCCCTGCTGAACCGGCTGGTGCGGGAGAAGGGCAGGGAAGAGGCAGCGGCCGAGCTGGGAGTCGACCCCAGAACGCTGGGAGGCAGTTTGGACGGGGGCGTGCTGTCGCGTCGCATGCGGGGGGCGCTGGAGGGATGGCTGGCGGCCAAGAACTCCTCTCAGCTGGCCCGGCATGGGGAGCGATTGGACGCACTGGAGCAGCAGGTGTCTGCTCTGGCGGAACGGGATTTGGCCGGCCGTGAGGATTTGGAGGCTGCGGTGAGGGCGGGGACGGACGTCTGGCATAGGGAGTGGGGCGAGTACGCGCGCCGGCTGGAGGAGAGTCTGCTGTCCCGGTTGGGGGCCAGCCAAATTCGAGGCGTACGCGGTCAGGCAGAGGACGCTCCGGGTGAGGCTGGGCCGGCACCCATGAGCAGACCTCGTCGAGAGCACCCCGACCTAGTGACCATAGAGCCGGCCCCCGACGATGCGGAGGTCTTCGGGGAGGCGTGGACGCGGATCGAGGAGTGGCGCCAGCGGAGGAGGGACCACCCCAACAGGGGCAGTTCCCTGTCATGGCTGCAGACCGAGGAGCGCATACGCAAACTGGAGGTGGAGCTGCTCCAGGTCCACGGGATGACCCTGCCACCGGAGACCTACCCCCTCAGGGGCATGGCGCGAGACTCCCAGCTGTCATGGCGACTGAAAACCCTGCGCGACACCCGGAAGAGGCGCATCAGGCGACAGGCGCTGCGGTGGGTGCGGGACCTGCTGACCCTGGGGATATGGTGTGAGCAAAGCTGGCGGCGGGCATGGGCCGGCAGTGTGGTGAATAAAGTGAACGATTTTGGGAAATGGGCCAGAAAGTCTTGCCGGGGCGGGAAAAGCCCCTGATACTAGTCTTGTTGTTTGGCTTTCCAAGGTCGTTCCGAACCAGAGAAACCTTGGGGGTACATCCCCGAGCCCGGGTTGACTTGAGAGTCTCCCAAGAGGGGAAAACCGCTGGCAGGGCCGAGTCGAGAACTCCTTGGCTCCCAGCACACGGTAGACCAGCCCAGGTTGACCGGAGGACCGCAATCGCTTCCTCGAAGGTCTCCCAAGAGGGCAAGTCGCTAGGGCCGAGTCGAGGACTCCTTGGCTCCCAGCACACGGTAGCCTAGCAGCCGGATGACCCAATCACTCGAATAAACCGAGGAGGTGCCAGCTAGAAATCAGTCCGTAGCCTAGTTCCTTGGTCAATGTGCGTCCTGCGCTTTGGCCATTACTCACACACCTGGTGGCATAGCTGTAACCGGCTGGGCCACTGATCCCACATAGCAACTGCCAAGGCCGGCCATGCACTCCAGTCATGCGCATGGCACCCAGTGCTTTGCCCTTGCTGCTCACACACGCTGGTCCCTCCCTCACGGTAGCAGGACCGACGCCTCTCTCGTACGCCTCACCCTTCACCCCATCCTCCCAAACAACTTCCCCCCAAGCAGACATGCGTCTTCTCACCCTGCCGTCCTGCGTTTGTCTCGCTGGCCGGCCCGGGTGTCATTTGCGCCTTTCGTCCGACGTACCACCGGGGTCGAGGTGCGTCCAGCGTCAGGCACATCGCATCCTTAGCAAACACATGCAGGAGGTAGTCACACATGGAGATCAGGAAACTAATCACAAGAATTCCGGGATCCCTAGCTAAACTGGCTGGCCGTCTGCCGTGGCGCAAGGAATTCGCACTGGCGGCTCTCTTCATCGGGACGCCCCTGATCACCGGCGACATGGAGGTCTTCGTCCTGAACCTGTTAGGTCTGGCCGTCGCAGCCTTGGTGCTGCGACGGGTGTCGCAAGCTAGGAGCAGGGCTTGGCAGACGGAAGTAAGGCAGTCGACACAGGGGAACTCAATCTCGACAGGCAAGACGCGATGACGATGGCAGCAGTCAACAACGGGAGAGGCAGGGGTCTGGAGGAACCGGTGGGTCGGCTGCATCCCTTGTGATCTAAGAAGCCAAGGGCTCAATAGCTGGCATTGACCTACACAATCCACGAAGCGGGCCCCCCGCGTAGGCCGGCGGCGACCATACCCCCGGCTGCTTTCAGACGTAAGCCGTCCCGGGTTGGGGAGCGTTGGCGGAAGCGGATAACCAAGCCCCTCAGCGTGCTTAACCTCGACAGCTGACGACCTCGCACAAGTACTCCAGCAATCCATCACGACAAAGGGCCGTCTCCGAACTCAATCGGATACGGCCCTTCTCTCTTGCCGTGGAGCATGACTCCCCGTCGGCACAGGCTCCGCCTGTTTGACCGGGCGGGATGCTCCACTTCTTGCCCACGCAGGTCTCACCCGTCACACCACTCTCACCACCAAGGAGGAACCGTGTCCATCTGACCACAGACCTCGCCCGCCCATGGCCTCGGCAAATGGGCGGGCCAGCCGTTCACAACATCAGCAACCACAACACCACCCAGGGAGACAGTCCCGGAAACCGGGAAAACCAGCGGGACTGTCTCCCCTTCGGGGGGGCGGTCCCGCTTCTTCATTTGAGGAGGAAGCGACCATGGCAACCACCACGATTGACAGGCATGTAACCGCATCAGAGACCCAGGAGGCACGGCGGGAGCCGAGCGGGGGCAGGTCAGGCAGGGGCAAGGCTGAGACGGACCTCAGGGCAGCGGCCAGACGGAAGGGACTCACCATGAAAGAGTTGGCGGTGAAGATGGGCGTGTCGACGGGCTACCTGTCCCAGATCGCCAGCGGTGGAAAACCCTGGACACTGGCCATGCGGGAGAAGGCGGAGGCCATCCTGGGGGAGGTACCCGGACAGGGAGTCGTCCACCGGCAGGGCGAGGTGGTGAACGGTGGCAGCAGCTACATACGGGAGAAGGCCAGAGAACTGGGGCTGAGCATGCGGGAGTTGGCGGAAAGAGCGGGCGTGACGTACGGGTACATGACCCAGGTGTCCCGGGGACGCAAGAACATGAGCGTCAAGGTGCAGGAACGGGTGGAGTCGGCACTGGAGTGTTCTGCCAGGGTCTCTCCTGCCCAGTGCGCCAGCGTCGACTGCCAAGCCGTGTGGGACAGGATGGACCTCCTTGGTATCAGCCAGAACGAGCTTGCCCGTAGGACCGGAGTCGGTTCCTCCCATCTCTCCCAGATCATGGTCGGCAAGTCCAGGCCGTCACCGGCTTTGCTGAAAAAGCTGCACGGCGTGCTGTTCCAGAGGACGGGGAACGAAGAGCGGGTCATGCCCGCTGAGGTGAAGGTGCTGGGCTGGCGCAAGGGGGAGCGCAGCGGGACGGTGGTGAAAGGCGCCGGTGGCCCTGGGCATGAGCACGGAGGAGGCACGATACGCACCGGCGGGCGCGTGCCCTGGGGCGCCGAGGTGGAGTATGCCTACCGCGCTGGGTACGACGGCCGGGGCCGGGTGTCGGTGGAGCATGTGGTGGAGAGGGGCTACTCCGCCCTGCTGACGAGGCCGGAGCGTACGGTAACGTGAGCGGAATAGCCACGGGCGAGCCCAGCACGAGTCGGCCTTTCGGCTTGCCCGAGGCTCGTCACCGGTCTCGCAAGCCATGCATCGGAGACGAGCATACGGGCCCCGGAGACGCGACGCTGAACCGGCGTCGCGCCTCCCTCTTCCACGGGAAGCCTCCTGCTCTGCCTCACGGGCAAGGTCGTCGGGTTCCAGCCGGATGAACTCATCATAATCCAGTACCGCATCCGGGGCCATGTCCCAGAATGGGCACAAGGTTGAGAAGGCATTAGGAGCCGAATCACGCCCTGGAACCGATTGACTAGTCCATCCCATGTATTCTCTACGCTTCTTCAGTGGGGAACTTTTTCCCGAATAAGGTGGGGGGCGTCACGAAGGTGGTCACTGGATTCTGGAACGATCATCGCTGAGTCCCACGTCAGCCCGCAGGTTCGGGTCAATGGGCAGGTCCTTAACACTGGAGACGAAGAATGTATGCCCTAAATCGGTCATGTATAATTCGCGCAAACCCCGACGAAGCTCCACCCTACGGCGCTTTGCTCAAGAGGTATCAGACAGTGGCTGAGACCATAGCCCAAGCTGTTGAACAAATCAGGAACACAGTATTGGGGACCAATCCGGATGAATCCGCCACCAAGCAGTTCATCATTCTCCGGCTGCTAAAATCGTGTGGGTGGGACCAGTTCGACTCTTCACAAATAGTGCCTGAATACACGGTGGGGCAACGCCGGGTCGATTACGCCCTCATGCCGGGTTCGGCCAATTCCGTGTTCATAGAGGTGAAACGGCTGCGAGAGAACCTGGCAAACCACCAGCAGCAATTGCTGGAGTATTGCTTTCAGGAAGGGGTGAAGCTGGCCGCGCTGACCAACGGCCAGACTTGGCATCTCTACTTGCCCCTGCAGCCGGGAAACTGGGAAGAGAGGCGGTTCTTGACCATCGACCTGGCATCACAGGAACCCGTCGAGGTCGAACGGCGGTTCAGAGAGTACCTCTCTCGGGATAACGTAGCCGCGGGCAGGGCGGTAAGTCATGCCGAGGACCTGGTGCAGTCGCAACAACGAGCGGAGATTACCGGGAGAGCCATCGTTGAGGCATGGAACCGGATCGTCGAGACCCCCGACGAACTCCTGATTGTTCTGATCTCGGATGCCACCGAGCGGATATGCGGCTTTGCCCCTGAACCGACGTTGATCCGGCAATTCCTGTCTCAGCGAGTGCAAAGCATCACCGATATCACTAATGGGAACCCCTTGCCTAATTCATCCCCGGAAAGTGAGGTTCATCGGGCAAAGAGGGAGGCTGCTGTTCTTCCAATCACGCTTGACCCAGCCAAACAGCAGGACTTCCTAGAGGCGTTGCTGCTAGCTGGCGAAGCGTGGATAGAAGAGTTGTACGCGGATGGACGGAGAGAGGTTAAGCGTTGGGACGCCTCGCACATGAGCCCGTCATCCGGGGTGATCGGTAACCTGAGGAGCAGACCTACATACCGACAGGGTAACTGGCAAAAGCAGGGGCTAGTCAGCCTACGAGTGAGTATTTCGCGTCCGGGAAGTTAAAGCCCTCTCCGACACGGCTTTAGCTCGATTGATACCTCGGACCCTGATATCGTCGACTGTTCACAAATCTTTGGGCCCTGAGCACCCTGACTCAGAAGAAGCGCTTTACAATGATAGGCGTCTTCACATCCGCTTGGACGCTTCTGATCCCGTCGTCCAGACGCTCTATCCCTTGGTCGACGCCGTTCTGAAGGGTCACCAAGGCGCTGGCCGTTTCCATAGCAGCCTTCGCCTCAGATTCCCTCATCTCCCTTAGCTCTTGTCTCAGCCCCCTAATATCTCCGGCCACGTCAACCATCCTTTCCTCAACAGCGGCTCGAAACTCACCAACCATACCGTTCAGTCTATCCAAGGAAGCTTCCAGGCCGTCGACACGCGCGTTGACTCCCGACAGCGATTCCGAATTGGATTTCACTGACTCCGCTATTCCCCTCAGCTCCGTGCCATCCAGCAGGTCGGCACCAGCCTTGAGAACCTCCACCACCTTCCCTTGGGCAGCCTCCATCTCTTGGAGGACTTTGGCCGCTTCGGCGACGAATCCCTTGACATATTCCGACGCCTCCTGAAGCCTCGCATTAGAGGTTTCCTCAGACTGACGGAGTTCCGCCAAGACTCGCAAGTGTTCCCTGATGCTCGACAATGCCTCGGTCGATTCGGCGAATCTACGGCCTACGGCGTCCAGTTCTAAGGCCTGCCTGCTCTCATCCGGCATCTGTCACACTCTCCATGGCCACATCAAGTTCTTTGGAAATGCGGGACAGCCTCCGCGCCAAAGCGACCACCCTGACGCCCGAATCGGCTCCGGAATCATTCAATACCCTCTCCTCTATACGATCTACCGTATCGGTCGCTATCCCCAAGCGGTCCGCTACATCTAGCGTCAAGCACATTCCATCGATGGACTTGGAGTCAAGCGAAGCAAGAAGACGACCTACGAACCCGTTGAGATCTGCCGCGGAAACGGCATATCTGTCTCGGGCAGAGATGAGCGAAGCTAGGACTCGCGGCCGCTGGCATCGCCGCCTACCTGGTATGGCTTCAATGGTGCCATCGCCTCTCAGCGATGGAAAGCCGAGTAGATCCGATCGGGCCCGGCCACCTTGCCGTTGCTTCAATGGTGCCATCGCCTCTCAGCGATGGAAAGCCGGAGCGCGACCACGCCGGTCGTCCCGCTGCCACAGCTTCAATGGTGCCATCGCCTCTCAGCGATGGAAAGCTCGCGGGGATGCCGCCAACGCCAGCCGTGCGTTCATGCTTCAATGGTGCCATCGCCTCTCAGCGATGGAAAGATGAGGCATGGCAGAACATGGCTGGGTTGATAGCCGTTGCTTCAATGGTGCCATCGCCTCTCAGCGATGGAAGGGGAGACGGCCCCCCGCTATCTGTCGGGCAACGTGAGGCTTCAATGGTGCCATCGCCTCTCAGCGATGGAAAGGCCTCTCAACATCGACCCCTTCTTCGCCGTCCTCATAGCTTCAATGGTGCCATCGCCTCTCAGCGATGGAAAGCGGTCATGGGCCGCGCAGCGGTTCGTCGACTGGCCCGTGCTTCAATGGTGCCATCGCCTCTCAGCGATGGAAAGTGCGGATAGCACGGCGGGACGCACTGGAAGAAAGAGCTTCAATGGTGCCATCGCCTCTCAGCGATGGAAAGTCGTCTACCTGCAATGGGGAGCCACCCACGAAGCGGGCTTCAATGGTGCCATCGCCTCTCAGCGATGGAAAGTTGCGTTCTCGGTCTCACCGACCGACATCCATACCGAGCTTCAATGGTGCCATCGCCTCTCAGCGATGGAAAGCCCGCTGGCGGAGAAGGCCACGATGATCTCGCGCCTGCTTCAATGGTGCCATCGCCTCTCAGCGATGGAAAGCTGTTCTCGTCATAGGGGATTAAGGAGGACTGTAATGCTTCAATGGTGCCATCGCCTCTCAGCGATGGAAAGCCGTTACGCAAGGCGGTGGGGAACTGCGGTTGCCCTCGCTTCAATGGTGCCATCGCCTCTCAGCGATGGAAAGTTGGGGGAGAAGGTAAGGGCGCGATATGCCACACTCGCTTCAATGGTGCCATCGCCTCTCAGCGATGGAAAGACCACACCCAGTCCGTGCGATAGGTGGGGTTCGCCATGCTTCAATGGTGCCATCGCCTCTCAGCGATGGAAAGGCTGGTGGCATCCACCGACCGCTGGCGGGACGCCATGCTTCAATGGTGCCATCGCCTCTCAGCGATGGAAAGTCCCGGGTGTCGCACTGGACAGCCAGTTCCGCAGCAGGCTTCAATGGTGCCATCGCCTCTCAGCGATGGAAAGAGGCGGCCGACCTTGCCCCTGTTCTGGTGGGCGGCCATGCTTCAATGGTGCCATCGCCTCTCAGCGATGGAAAGGCGCCATCCTCGAGGGAGGCATTGCCGACACCGGCAAGCTTCAATGGTGCCATCGCCTCTCAGCGATGGAAAGAACTGGACTGGTTTATCCGGTCCGAGCTAATCCCCCAGCTTCAATGGTGCCATCGCCTCTCAGCGATGGAAAGTCACCGACGAACAGATGGTGGTGATAGCCCTCACCGAGCTTCAATGGTGCCATCGCCTCTCAGCGATGGAAAGATCTCGCTGCCTACCTCGACGACCACCCCATGACTGAGCTTCAATGGTGCCATCGCCTCTCAGCGATGGAAAGACTTCCTAAGCCAGCTATCCCAGCCCGTGTGGAAAGAGCTTCAATGGTGCCATCGCCTCTCAGCGATGGAAAGCGCGCAACCGATCCCATCGATCTAATCAAGGAACCCGCTTCAATGGTGCCATCGCCTCTCAGCGATGGAAAGTCGCCTTGACGTGGGCCAGCGCGCCATCATAGGACTTGCTTCAATGGTGCCATCGCCTCTCAGCGATGGAAAGCTGGTGAAGCGCATCCCCTACCGAATCCCACCTTCCCGCGAGCTTCAATGGTGCCATCGCCTCTCAGCGATGGAAAGTCCGAAGGCCCTCGCGGGTGGCCCCGGCGTTGGTGCTGCTTCAATGGTGCCATCGCCTCTCAGCGATGGAAAGTTGGCCATCGCAGCCTGTGCCTCGCCATCCTCTTTCTGCTTCAATGGTGCCATCGCCTCTCAGCGATGGAAAGGTTGCTCCAGCCCCGTACCGGGATCGATGTAGAAGCGGGGCTTCAATGGTGCCATCGCCTCTCAGCGATGGAAAGTTCAGGCTCCGCGCCGCCTGTTCCCCGAATGACCGCGCTTCAATGGTGCCATCGCCTCTCAGCGATGGAAAGGGGTGCTGAGGGCGCCGCTCTCGACGTGCTCCAAGACGCTTCAATGGTGCCATCGCCTCTCAGCGATGGAAAGCAATACAAGGGACGGCTAGCAGTGGTGTTTCGTCGTGGCTTCAATGGTGCCATCGCCTCTCAGCGATGGAAAGATTGATCAAACAAGCAATCATGGATAACGGATTCTCGGCTTCAATGGTGCCATCGCCTCTCAGCGATGGAAAGTTTGTCTAGCTACCTGCCGTTCCAGCGACGCTTCATGCTTCAATGGTGCCATCGCCTCTCAGCGATGGAAAGCACGTAGAGATACTCACCCCCGTTCACTTCAGTTTCGAGCTTCAATGGTGCCATCGCCTCTCAGCGATGGAAAGCAGCCACCGACCAGACCATAACCGCACTCCACGCGGAGCTTCAATGGTGCCATCGCCTCTCAGCGATGGAAAGCCTATACGTAGGAAGCTAGATCGGTAGCAGACTACGGCTTCAATGGTGCCATCGCCTCTCAGCGATGGAAAGCCTATACGTAGGAAGCTAGATCGGTAGCAGACTACGGCTTCAATGGTGCCATCGCCTCTCAGCGATGGAAAGAAGGACGCCTATGTGTGCAACAACGGCTTCACCCTGCGGCTTCAATGGTGCCATCGCCTCTCAGCGATGGAAAGTGCCCATGTCCTTGTCCATGCGCTTCTGCCGAGGCATGCTTCAATGGTGCCATCGCCTCTCAGCGATGGAAAGGGGCAATGCCAGAATGCCTTTCAACCCGATAAGAATGGCTTCAATGGTGCCATCGCCTCTCAGCGATGGAAAGGGGCACCGCCGCGCCAACCAGCGACAGAGCGCCGTCGCTTCAATGGTGCCATCGCCTCTCAGCGATGGAAAGTCCAGGGTCAGGGACATCGTGAGGTCCTGGGCTATGTTGCTTCAATGGTGCCATCGCCTCTCAGCGATGGAAAGTTCCACATCATTCACAACACCGTCTTCGTCAGGCTCAACGCTTCAATGGTGCCATCGCCTCTCAGCGATGGAAAGTGGCGAGTACGACAACGGACAGGGCTTCGCCCATCTTGCTTCAATGGTGCCATCGCCTCTCAGCGATGGAAAGCGGCCAGCAACGGCAAAATTACCTATCAGACCGTCAAGGCTTCAATGGTGCCATCGCCTCTCAGCGATGGAAAGCTGATATGCGGAGTCGGCATCAGCCTGGATGCTGCTGCTTCAATGGTGCCATCGCCTCTCAGCGATGGAAAGTCGCGGGCGGTCCTTCGGCACGGGCGGGCCGTCAATGCGGCTTCAATGGTGCCATCGCCTCTCAGCGATGGAAAGTCCGCTTGCCTGCGACCCCTCATTCGGGGACCCGTTGGCTTCAATGGTGCCATCGCCTCTCAGCGATGGAAAGCGGTTGTCGTGTGGGACAGCGGGCCTGTTCCAGTTGCGGCTTCAATGGTGCCATCGCCTCTCAGCGATGGAAAGCTCCCTCTCCTACACCCTGCGAGGCATGAATCTGTCCGCTTCAATGGTGCCATCGCCTCTCAGCGATGGAAAGCGTCTGAAAGCTCTCCCCGTCCACTAGCAGCACGGCGGCTTCAATGGTGCCATCGCCTCTCAGCGATGGAAAGTTGGCGGGGCATGGGATGCCGTGAAGGGTGTGGCCCTGCTTCAATGGTGCCATCGCCTCTCAGCGATGGAAAGTGGCGATCGCGGCCGAGGGCTTCCCCTAGGTTGCGGAGCTTCAATGGTGCCCTCGCCTCTCAGCGATGGAAAGGCCGCATCCGCATGGCTATCCTGCGGGGGAACTACGGGCTTCAATGGTGCCATCGCCTCTCAGCGATGGAAAGCCGCGACACCGGCTGCAACCTCCACCCCAGCTGCCTGCTTCAATGGTGCCATCGCCTCTCAGCGATGGAAAGACGAGGCAAACCGTCCCGATACCCGCCCGGACCCCGAGAGCGGTTGGTCATCGACCCCGTCCTCAACGCTTCAATGGTGCCATCGCCTCTCAGCGATGGAAAGTGTCAAAACAATATCCCGCTCTCTAGCACGGTCGTCGATGCTTCAATGGTGCCATCGCCTCTCAGCGATGGAAAGTGCGCGATGAGTTTATGCTTGAGGGTTGCGTGTGGTGGCTTCAATGGTGCCATCGCCTCTCAGCGATGGAAAGGTCGCTATCGTAGCAACACGCGCCGCAGCCGCATACCCGTGCTTCAATGGTGCCATCGCCTCTCAGCGATGGAAAGGTGAACTGGCGCCCTTGGCTGTTGCTGGCGTTCTGAACGCTTCAATGGTGCCATCGCCTCTCAGCGATGGAAAGTGCTGCGCCTTCATTGCGCGGGCGCCGTAGACCAGGCTTCAATGGTGCCATCGCCTCTCAGCGATGGAAAGAGGTGGGTGAGGTGGTCGGCGACGGCGGAGGCGTCGGGGGCTTCAATGGTGCCATCGCCTCTCAGCGATGGAAAGCGTCATCTTGGAAGTGATAGTGACGCACGGACTGGAAGCTTCAATGGTGCCATCGCCTCTCAGCGATGGAAAGTCGCCCGCCAGATGGTCCGCCGGCTGCCCTCCATGCCCAGGCTTCAATGGTGCCATCGCCTCTCAGCGATGGAAAGCGCGGGCAAGAGTCCGCTGGAGATGCGGAATGCCATAGCTTCAATGGTGCCATCGCCTCTCAGCGATGGAAAGCCGTAGAAAGCGCGAGGAAGGCCCTCACAGAGCTTGCGGCTTCAATGGTGCCATCGCCTCTCAGCGATGGAAAGCTGCGAGATGCCGCGACCGCTTCCGCTGGAGCGGAGGCTTCAATGGTGCCATCGCCTCTCAGCGATGGAAAGTAACGATCCGGCGTCCACGAACATGTCGCCTGTGTCGGCTTCAATGGTGCCATCGCCTCTCAGCGATGGAAAGCCCCCATCATCGAGGGAATCGCCCGGTGGCTGAACGAGCTTCAATGGTGCCATCGCCTCTCAGCGATGGAAAGCTCCCACGCGGACTCCTCCATTAGCTGGAACTCGTCGCTTCAATGGTGCCATCGCCTCTCAGCGATGGAAAGTTTCAGCTGGCGGACCCGGGCGACGCATATCTGAACGAGCTTCAATGGTGCCATCGCCTCTCAGCGATGGAAAGGCTGCAAACAGGCCGATGCTGGGCACGAGGACATACAGCTTCAATGGTGCCATCGCCTCTCAGCGATGGAAAGCCTGACAAACTCCCGGAGGTTGCGCACCGGATGGCCAGGCTTCAATGGTGCCATCGCCTCTCAGCGATGGAAAGCAGTCCGCCCTAGAGTGGGTGTCGCAACATCCTGAGTGGCTTCAATGGTGCCATCGCCTCTCAGCGATGGAAAGCGGGCAAGGCCCCCCCCAAGCAGACCGCCACCAAGCCGCTTCAATGGTGCCATCGCCTCTCAGCGATGGAAAGCGGGTATGTCGGCGGGCAGTCCTGTGGGGGCCGTCACGGCTTCAATGGTGCCATCGCCTCTCAGCGATGGAAAGTCGGGAACGCCGACGATGCGGCACTCACCAGTCTACAGGCTTCAATGGTGCCATCGCCTCTCAGCGATGGAAAGTTATCGACCGCATCATCGCCCACCGCGAGAGCATCAAGCTTCAATGGTGCCATCGCCTCTCAGCGATGGAAAGTGGGCGGCGGCGTCTGGATGGCAGTGGCGGGCGTCTCTGGCTTCAATGGTGCCATCGCCTCTCAGCGATGGAAAGACGGCGTCCCTGCCGCGGTTGCGTGCTAGGTCCGGGGCTTCAATGGTGCCATCGCCTCTCAGCGATGGAAAGTTGAATGGGAAGCCATCTATCCCCCACGCCTGCATAGCTTCAATGGTGCCATCGCCTCTCAGCGATGGAAAGAGCTAACGGCAGGGGCGTTATCCAGCAGATACTTGTTGCTTCAATGGTGCCATCGCCTCTCAGCGATGGAAAGCGCACTACTGCATCCCAGTCCTTCGGCCTCCACACGAGCTTCAATGGTGCCATCGCCTCTCAGCGATGGAAAGTGGTGCCGACTGCGGGTGGCATGGTTCGTCACTCCGGTGCTTCAATGGTGCCATCGCCTCTCAGCGATGGAAAGGGTCAACAGCGTCTACCAGTCCACGCCCCAGGCCATGGCTTCAATGGTGCCATCGCCTCTCAGCGATGGAAAGTGGGATCGCGGTTGAGGAGGACGCTGGCCATGCCCGCGCTTCAATGGTGCCATCGCCTCTCAGCGATGGAAAGCCGGACTGGGGGCCGAGGGTGACGATGTTGGCGAAGGCTTCAATGGTGCCATCGCCTCTCAGCGATGGAAAGTCGGCTAGCCTCCTGAAATCACCAACTCATACTCGCAGCTTCAATGGTGCCATCGCCTCTCAGCGATGGAAAGTGGTGCTTCTCCTGTAGTCCAGTGAGGGCGCGGTTAAGCTTCAATGGTGCCATCGCCTCTCAGCGATGGAAAGGGCTGATTGTGTTTGGCAATCGTCGCAAATGCACAGCGAAATAGCTTGGTCTACGTGCTAACACCGTGAGAGCCCGATGTGTTGCACTTAGGACAAAGGTGGGGCTTCCATAGTTTGTATGCGGTGCTTTGCGAGAGGTGCCATGAAGCTACATCACCACCATGCCTCTCGCCATCTGCTGTTCTGTTGACAACTCATATCACGATAGCCGGTGGGCGTTGAATCTCTCGAGAATTACCGAGAGCGATAACACTATCCCTACCACGCCCATCCGAGGGGCCCATATCGACAATCAGGGCCCGGTCCTGCCCCAAGTTCAATGCATCGGTCAGGGCTTCCAGCAATAGTACCCTCTCCTTCGGAGACAACTCGCATACAAAAACGGAGTATTGTACCGGGTCACCGAATCCACACATCTTTCTATAGGTACGCGTCAATCGTTTGGGGTCACTCACATCGTAGCAAACCAGAAAGAGGTTGCGCATGTTCTACCTCGTCCTGAACGCAGGGTAAGCGGGCAGCTCACCCAGCACATGTCTGGCCAGCAATCTCGTCTGTATTTCCATGACACGCCGGTAGCTGACTGAATATCCGAAGAGAGGGTGAGTGACCAACCCGTCCATTCGGCGCTCGTATCCTTCTAGGACCTTACGGCGTCCATGCTGGGTTAGTGCGACGCCGTGCCCCCTGGCTATGAAGTGCTGGGTTCCCAACTCCCTGTTGTTGATTAGTGTCAAGCACACAGAGTCTCCTACCAGAGAACGGAATTCCTCGGCAAGATCCAATGCCAAGGCAGGCTTGCCATACTTAGGCTGATGATAGAAGCCCAGATAAGGGTCGAATCCAACACCTAGGGCCGTCACAGTCGCTTGTCGGATGATCATGCCGTATAAGAAAGATAGTACAGCGTTTACAGGGTCCCTAGGGGGGCGCCGGTTACGCCCATGAAAATCGAAGGCAAGTGCTCCGTTTTTGACCATTCCGCTGAACTCTGAGAAATATGTCCTGGCAGCCGCACCCTCGATCCCAAGCAAAGTATCTAGCGATGAGGCATTGCGCGCCCGGCCAGCCAGACGCTCCAACTCGCCCAAGGAACGCTTGGGCGGCTCCCTATGGTTCCGGCGCAAGAGAGTGCGGCAGTTCATTATCTTTCCGAATACTATCTCACGGGCGATAGGTAGAGCATTTTCAGGCGTCATCGCTATCACATATTGCCCACATCGCAATTCCACGTTCTTATGCCCCATGCCGTGGGTTATCCCCCGAAACCACCCCCCGTAGCTGAAATAACAGATGGGTATGCTCCGGTCGCACAGTTCTTGTACAGCCTGGGTCGTCACCTGGACGTTGCCGAAGACTGATAGATGTGAAATATCCATCAAGCGCAGCTTTTCCAGCACCTGCCCTTTCTGCTTCACCTCCAGTTGTTCGCCGGACTTCCCGACTACAGCACCCTGGGCTTGGATGTACACTGGAATGGTGTCGTCCCTGGCTGGCACCATCCGCCTAACATCGTCGGGCCTGACGACGCTTCCTTTCCCACCGAGGAGGTTTGTTTCATCGGGCAGGCAGATGCCCACGAGAGAACATCGGGAGCACTTGGGGCTGTCCTCTAAAGGATCGGGAATACGACCAGAGGCCGCCATTTCTTTTATCCCCGAGAGAAGCTCCAAGGTCCGAGATATGAGGGTATCATCCAACGGCACGGACACCCGCTGACGGGATTCAACAAAATACAGCACGCCTTGAGTGCAAGAGTAGCCGTTGGCCCGCAGCAGAAGTCCTTGTATGCAAATCTGTACGCGCTCAGGCTCCCAGGCACTGTCCGGCACCTTGCCATGTTTGTAGTCCACGGGGGTTACGACATGGCCTTGACCTTCAATGAGATCGATTCGGGCAATCACACCCAAGGACTCGTCAGAAACCATGACCGAGCGGGCGTGTATGGCGATTGCATCCTGTCCTTCTGGATGTGAGCGCTGTCCACCATCGTTGACGTCCATTGGCAATTCACCAGATGGGTTGTCGACTCTTCGGTGTTGGAATCGTCCCTCGACCGTATCGACGCTGTCAGCGAACTCACCCTGTACCCACTCCAGGTAGGCCAAACGCGCGCAGTAGGCGTACTCGTTCAGCATCCGGGCTGGTACGAGGTCGGGAACCGAGCCGCTGGAGGTAGGACTTACAGGAGAAGTCGCTGTGGCTTCTCGCATCTCGCTGGACATTGCTTCGGCGAACCTCCCCGGTCGGCCAACCACGTCATACCGGAGCTGACGGAGTAAAGTTACGATACTGCCCTGTGGTGATCCTTCGAGACCTGAACACCTGCACGATGCCCATGGCCGCCAACTCCTCGTGAGCCAGATTGTCACCTCGGAGCTTCCGCAGTGCCAGCAAGGAACGAACAGTGTCCAAGCCTATAGGCGCATCCCAGATTGGCCAAGTCCAGAAGGTGTTCTTGCTTCGGTTACCTGAAAAGCCGGTGGTCTGGACCATTGGGCCAAGTGGCATAACCGGGAAGAGGGGCAGAGCCTCGAAGGCCAATCGGTTGGCACCCCATTCCGTCGGCGCGCCGCTCCTCTCGCCTTTAGCCGAGACTTTATCTTCACTTGGGTCCTTCCATCTCAAGGCATATCGGCGATCCTCTTCGGGGTCCCATCGCAGCGAGAATTGGGGGTCTTGCCGCCTCCAAGGTTCGAATAGGCTACGCCGTAGGTGGTCTACGGTAGCGCGACCGGTCAGGTCTCTCATTGTTTTTAGGAAGTATTGATGGCCTGTGCCACTCATGGTGCGGAGAGCCGTATCCTGAATCAGGCCCTTATACGTACCACGGGTATGGATCACAGCCTCGCACCCGAATGCGGCCATGAAGTCGGTGGCCGCACGGTCTTCGAAGGAGGGCGATGCAGCTTCCGCGACGGCGCAAGCGCGATCATGGAATTCGCTCGCTGGAACACTTGGATTGTTTCCGATACTTAATGCATCGTGACCGGGCCTCATATCAATAAAGCGGTCAAGAGCATCTAGGACTTCCTCTTGGGTGGGCGAACCTCCATTTACCTGAACCGTCGGGCGCCATGCGTCCTCCTGGCTCCAATACAGGCATACTCGGCTCTCTGAACAGGCGATGGTAAGGCCCCGCAGGGTGCCCAGAGCCGCGAGGAAAGCCAATGGGTTCGCTCCATCCAACCCTCCAAGGACCAGCCCCTCCCTTATGCGCTCCCGGTTAGTCATTCCGCATCCCTTCCTGGCCGCTCCACGCCGCAGGTCCTCTCTTCCTCGCTCCGGCTATGGTCGGCAAGCCGGAGCAGGGCTTCCAGCCAAGCAAGACCCCACCAACCGTACCTGCGCACCAGTCGCCAGAAACGTTCAGGCACCCCGCTGTCGAGCCGGTCAAGGAGCGTAGGGCTGGTTGCGAACATAGCGTGCCCGAACCTGGCATCTTCGACTTCCTGAGGTAAAGAGTCCTTGACGACTGGGGCAAACGGCCGACAGCGTCCGTGATGACTCGCCACAAGGTGCAGCACCAGGTCGGGGTCGTTGGCTGACTCCAGCAGTCCCTTGGCACTTTCGACCATACGAACGGACAGCAGTTCATGTCGTCCGCCCATCGGAAATCCGCTCTCCCGACAGGCCCTCCGATGCTCTCGTCGAGTGAGAGGGATGCTGCCGGATTTCGCCAGCAGTGCTCCCGATGCCTCCGCAGCCCAAGGATTTCCGCCATGGAGCAAGGCTTGGAACCGGGGGTCGGCTTTGCCCTCGTCGTGGAACTGCGCGGCCATAGTGATATCCTGGGCCAAGTCATCCGGCAGTCCTACCCCCCGTGCGAAGCGCTTGGCCCAGCTAGTCACGCCATCGAGATGGTCCTGCAGAGAAACCTCAACGGTTGCGGAGTAGGTGTCGTCCTCGTCGGTGGGAGTACCTGTTTCATGGCCAAGGTCCCTCATCTTGCGGGAACCTCTCAGCACAAGTCCTCCACCAGGGTGCGACAGCATCTTGGGTCGCGGGTCCTCCACCCATGCCAGGGCGGCTTGCGTCAACCAGTCCGGTGTTTGGACGTGCTCCACGACCTCCTCCAATAGTTGTCGGAACTCGTTCACGTCTTCCATGTCGCTCGCATCTTGGGCCATTGAGCGGAGCTTGTCCTTTGCCGGACATTCGGGCCATTGCTGAAGCGTATCTCGGTGAAGCCTCAGCAAGGGGATACCTCGAGACTTCAGATGTGCTTCATCCCCAATGTCTATATCGCGCTCCTCGGGTATGTGGCCGAGAGAGTCCCAACCTCCCAGAGCTGTAGGAATGACCAGAGTATCCCCAGGCCGCAAGCGCGGTCGGCTTGCAGCCAATCCGCTATCTTCCGGACCTCGCCAAATCAGCACACTACGGTTTGCTGCTCCAGTGCTGTCGGTTTCATAACTCATGCCCGCAAGGTCGCTGAGGTCCCGAGCACTGTCATCGTTCCCAGCAAGCCAAGAGCGGACAATGGAAATGGGTACCGGTATGCATTCGGCGGATACGGGTGGACACATGCTGATGATATCGACAGCATCCGACTCTCTGCAATGCTGTGGCAGGTCGGCGCGCCAGCAGACTTGGACGTCGGGGGCGCCTTGGTCAGGTCCATGCAAGAACACGGAGACATCCGGGTCAGGTTCGGGTGTGGGAGAAGTCTGGGCCCATGCATCTATGTGGGAGGGCATCATGATCGGGGCATCAGGCGCAGGTGCCGAAAGCGCCCGGAGCAATTTCTGTCGATCCTCCGAGTTCGTTGGCAGCAGTTTCTCAAAGGCCTCTACCCCAAAGTCCACTTCTCCTTCGCACGCCTCCTGCTGCAGCCACTCCCAGGTACGCGACAATGCCTCACCGTATATGGGATCAACCCTGCCCTTGCCCGCCTGGTCTGACCGGCCGAGTATGCTGGCCCGTGCCTCTATCCAGCGGCCAGCTCTGTTCAATCGGCCAAAACGCTGACGAAGGGCGTCAAGGCTGGCACATTCAGTAACCAAGCCGTCAAAGTCCAGGTCTGCCCCCACCTCCAGGGTTTGGGTGGACACCACGAACCGGTTCCCCAAACCTTCTCGACTCCCACCCGTCTTCATGCCCTCCAAGTGTTCCAGAGAGTAATCGTAATCCAGCGGCCTCATGCGCCCCGTTAGCAGGAGTGATTGATGCCCAAGGTCTAGAAGTGCATGATGGACGGCTTTTGCCGTCGCCACCCGATTCACGATGATGCCTATGACCTTGCGGTCATCGCTAAGCAGCTTGATGGCCTCGGTCGCGATACGCCCGGGCCACTGCAGAGAGGACGCTTCGTTCCTGATGGCCCTAACTTGAACGAGTCGGGCAGGTTTGGGGCAAGCGATCCGGGGTCCCAGGACGTTGTGTCTCCGGTCTTCCTCCTCGGCGGTGAACTGGCCCTCTACTCCACCTGGAGGGGTGGCGGAAACCAATGTCACGCAAAAGGGAGCGGTCAGTATGCTGTCATGCTCTGTTGTCCACTGCCTGTACTGAATGACCGACCGCAGGGTTTGCCCAAAGGGATTGGCGCAATGGGCCTCGTCCAGTATTACGAGGCTGTCGTTGCATGCCAGCCCGGCGTGAACTGGCCACATGTAGTGGCTGGGGCCATATCCGCGGAACAGCAGTCGCGACCCTAACTGGTCGACGGTGGAGACTACTACCGCAGGTTGCAGGGGAGAACTGAACCATCTGTCGTCCCGATAGGTCCCGCCGCGCATCCGCAGCACGGTCAGGGGGTCTATCTCATCGGATCCGTCGTCTCTGACGAGGCATCTCAGGTTGTCGGCAACTTCCCTAACGATCCCGTCTTTGGCGCCCTTCAGCATTGACGCTAGTCGTACTGCGCGTTCGTAGGTCGCGTCCACGATGATGCGGCGGTCCACGACGAAGAAAATGCGGCGGGGAGCAGTACGGATATCCGGTTCTAGGTTCGCCTGACACGCCAGTGCGAATACCGCGATATCGATGCAGGCAGTCTTGCCGGCAGCGGTAGGCAAGGCCAGGGCCTCCGGCCAGCACCCCGGACCGAGCTGCAGACTGGTCACCTGCTCGGCCAGCCTTTGCTGCCAGGGAAACGGCGAGACGCCATGTACCTGCTCAAAAAATTCATTGAAGCGGTCGGGGTCCAACGGGTTCATCACCACTCCTCTTCCTCCTGGCCACGCACTGGCCTGCATAGACCATAGCCTCGATACCGGCCGGCCCCCAAGATAATCGGACCGCGAACCGGCTCGTTGAAGGTGATCACGGCATGCGAATGACGCAAGTTTCCATTACCCGACTTGCGTCTCATGGGCCTGAATCCCCGGCTATGTGGAGTGCCTTCATGAAGGGCAAGCTGACTCATGAGAACATCTCGCGGAGTTGGGAGTCCGATGCGTTCACAGGCCTCTCCCACCATTTCCTCTAACTGTTCATCCATGTGGTCGCCCTTGGGATGCCTGTCGAACGCTATGGGGGTGACGGTCGCCCAGCGCCTTGCGGGCCGGGTCCACGTCCAATCCCTCAGCGAAACTGGCGGATTCCCACTCCGCTCCAATTCCAAGACCCAATCGAAGACTGTTCCCTTGTAAAGATGGAGGTTCCGGAATGATCCATCTGAGTTGTACCCGAACACAGGATTCAAGCACCGTGCCACCTCCCCGAGGGGCACCGTCCTCGGAATAGCCAGCCCAACTCCCAGCAAGCGCCCGTCCGCGTGTTTGGCTCCAACAAACGGCAGCGTTAAGAATGCGAGATGGGGATTCTGAGAAGGATGGCCGTCCGCCTCGTGGCCACTTACCCACTCCGGCACCGGTTCAGGGCAGAGCTTTACCACTGCATCATGAAGGCCCTCGGTCAGCGTGAGCGTGCCCTCCAAGCCGAGAAGTTTGTCGTGGGCTCGTGGTACATGCCGAAGCACCAATAGACGTGCGTCGAACACGGAATGGGGAACGTCGGTCTGCACCGGGTCCGATGGTCTCTCGTAACCAGCCCAACGGGACCGTTCCGGACGCTGCTGCTTCCCGTAACAGTCCTCCAGGTGCTGCAGCCTGCCGATACCCGGGACGCGCAGGGCCATGCGAGCCATCCCTTCGGTCGGCACTAGGTTTGGAATTACGCAAGAATCAGGAATCCACGCCTGCACCAATGAGGAAGAGTGTCCCACCCTTATGAGTTTGTTGCACAGGGATTCAAGGCCATGAAGAACATCGGCGGGCGTATCAGACTGCCAGATGAAATACACCGTTGGGTCCTGGGGGATCGCTACAGGGAACTGCCTGGGTTGCCTTCCTCTGAACTCTGGCAATATCCGGATTCCCATCTCCCCTTGTTGAGGCGTCAGAGCCTCATTGGCACGGGTCTTCGGCATGGTTGTGTCGTTCACAGGAACGAACGACGTAATGATGGCCCTCTTCGTGTGCTCGCTGGCGCGGATTTCAGGCGGTCCCTGCCGTTCCAGCCACAGGAGCGCCCCTCTCTCGTCGGAATCCCCTTGGGTTTCGAAGTAAGCACTGGCCAAGGCCATGAACACACGGTCAGGGTGCGGCGGCCATTCCGGACGTTCCCGGTCTGTCGGACTGCTGGAGACAGAGCATCCAGTCAGAAATCGAAGCGCTAGTGCGACCATTACGAATCTGCCCCGGTATCGCCCTTAACCGCTGCGGCCAACTCCTGGCTGTGTCTCACCAGTCCAAGCAACTGTGGTGAGGGTTGAAGTATCAATTCGGTGTCCATCCATGGAAGGCCCGCGCTTTTTGCCGCCTCGACAGCTTGTCCATAGATCGCACGAGCCTGCTCGACGGGCAGTTCAAACACCTTGGTTTCGACCTTAGGACTGCCCAGAAGTTCCCAGCCGATCGGTCCTGTGGCAGCCAATAGGCAGCGGCTGCGCAGGTCCGCACCCTGTTCGCGTACCAAGGCGGCCGCGAGCAACGCCAGGGCAGCCAGTGCAGTACGAGCTGTCAAGTCTCTGTCAGGGTCTGAAGCAGAATCACCTATGGGGAATCTGAGACGACGCAGAGCCGGCAGGGACAACACGGTGGTCTGAACAGCCTTACTGATGGTGTAGCCGCCATCGGCGATGCTCGGAACCACGTTGCCGTGATTCACCTCTGCAGGTCGGACGCCAGCCCTCCTCGGGTCGTCCGCGTCCGCTTGGTCTAGAGTCCAGCCTCCCTGGGTAGTACGGTAGACGGGCCCAGCCCCTCTCATTATCTGGGCAGGGTCTATGCGACTGCTGGTCTTCTTCCCCTGTTGAGCATGCAGGCCGATAATCTCAGAGACTAGGGCTCGCTGGAATTTGACACCCATCCCCCCGCGAGGTCCGGTGCTATCCCATAAGCCGAATACGAGGGCGGTTGGGTTCAACTCGAACAGGGCAGTAGCGTTTCTGAGGTCAACAGAATCTATCCGTCTTCCCGGTTCGGATTGTCTAAACGAGGCCCCTTCCAAGAGACTATCCCGCAATAGAGCATCCGATATGCGATGGGGCGCTTCCAAGCTGCTGACCCTAAAGGGTTTGAGGAGGTCACGACCGGTGAAGTCGACTGTGATTACCGGTAAGGAACAGTTTCCGGTCTGCCAATCCTCGAGCAGCGCCATCTCCATGCGGTTGGCCTGTGATTGGACGGAGTCTAGGAGAACGCACGGGACTTCCATGCCGTCGATGTACCTAGTCTCTTCGGCGTAGAGGCCTCCCTCGTAGGTGGGCGGAAAGACTTTGTCCCCGGTGCCGCCTGCTGGTTGATACTCAGTGATGCTGCGGAAGGCCGCAGCATTGCCAGCGAGCGCGTCTCTAACATGTTTCAATGTGATCGTGTCCATCACGACCTCCACTTCTTCAACGTTGTAGTGCACCCTTCAGCTTGAACCGTTAGTAAACGACGGTCTTGCACCGTCCGGCCTGTTACTGGCTGACCGGGTTGGGCTCTGATATAGGATATATGATGATCGCAACTGACCTTCAGGTTGGCCATGAATCTGTATATCTCAATCTCGCATGTGAACAAAGCCCAGCCTCCATTGTTGATGTTACGAGCCATACTACCGTTTTAACCGCAAGGTTGTCAATCACTAACTACCGCCAAAGTGAGATATAACGCCAATAAACCGTTAATTGTTTTTTAGTGTAGGCAGGGAGACGCCCACACTGCGTCCACAGGTGCTAAACTAATGGCTCTCAATGAGCCTTATTGAAGCATTGGAGTGATGTGTCAATGCGGCGGAAATCCGCCCCTTCCCCCTCCCAATATGGGTTGGGGGCCCCACTGAAGGGACTCACAGATGTAGTGGAGATAGGCTCGCGCAGTTCTCCACACATCTTGATTCCAGCGCGTCCGCCTCCACCAGCGTGGGAACCCCTCGGCAGCCCGCACGCCCCGATGCGCCGACGGCCACCCTACGGCTCCTCCACCCGTCCGACGAACAGGACAACCCCGGTCTCCCTATCCCGGATCAGGAAGATGAACGGCCTGTCCACCGTGACGCTGACCGGGTCCGGGGGAGCGGATTCGGCCTGCATCATGACGGCGGTGGCCGCGGCCGCCTCGGTGCCCGCTTCGTCCACCGACACGAATGCCTTGTGCACCACCTCCCGGATGAAGAGGCACTCGGCGTCTCCCGCCAGACAGGACCGCCCGTCCATGCCAGAGAAGTCGGAGGAGGCGCTGTCGAAGCGTCGGACATGCCCATGGTCTTGAGGGTCTCGCTCAGATGGAACTCGGAGTCGAACTCGAACTTCGGCAGGTCGAGCGTAACGGAGCGGAACTCTAGGACCTCCACAATCCGGTCTACGAGGGCAACGTCCAGGGAATCCTCGAACTCTCGGAACCGGCCCCTATCCGGGACTATGACGGTCATGGACAGCTCATATCCGACGTAGGGCAGGTCCACGGCCTGGCATCCGTCTCCCGCCGCATAGAGGAACTCCTCCGACGTTCTCATCATCGGGACGTCGACGGCGGTGTCGTTCAGAAGACGGAAGGGGTGCTGGCGGGTGTCCGCCTCGTCGAAGGGGTATGTCCAGGAGGCGTTGAAATAGATCGCGTTGGTCAGCACCATCCGGGTCAGGGGATGTCAACGGTTTGGCAGGGTAGTTCAGATACGTTGCTACCGTCAAGGAAGGTCTGTAAAATAGGCAATGGCCTAGGTGTGTTGATGCCAAGTCTGGTATAGAATTGACTAGCGCAGGGTCTTGACATACTGTAGTATAGTATGTAACGGAATATGCGTTACGGTAAGAATCTACTCTCCGTCGGGAAAGGAGAACCCATGGAGCGTTCTGAGGAAAAACTTAATTCTGCGGAAGGTGTTGTCCATGGCAACAGCGCCGACATTGCCGAGGATAGCGTCAAGCTCGATTTCAAAGCCCGGCGTCGTGAAGTCATCTATGGTATCGGGGCTGTGTTGCGCGATGACCCCCGCTATAAGCATCTCATGGGTCAAGGTCCTAACGAGGGACGCTAGCAATTCTTCGTTGTCCTGGAATGTGAAATCACTCAGTAGGTTTCTAAGTTCCACTCGATCTTGATCTGACAACATTTGTACCTCTTCTAGCATGACAGCCCCTAGACACCCCCTAGGGGCTGTACTCTTTTCTAGCGTCATATGTGCGGAATGTCAACCAAGACTTTGCAAGCCTTCTCTTCGGGTGCTACAATGGCAATATAATATCAACTTGGGGACGGCGATATGAGCGACTCACATCATGTAGTTCCTAGGGGAGACAAGTGGGCCATCCAGCGAGGGGGTGGGGATAAGGCATCCGGCATCTATGATACTCAACAAGAGGCCATAGATCGAGGCCGGGAAATTGCTCGCAACCAAGGTACCGAACTAGTCATTCATGGCAAGGATGGCAAGATTCGGGAAAAGGACAGTCACGGCAACGACCCCTTCCCACCTCGGGGATAATCCCGCAAAGTCGATAGCCCAAGCCGCAGCAATACATCCCCCCTTCTTCATAATGTTGAGAAATTAAGGTATTGTATTGCAGACATCACAACCGCATCATAGTATCCAAGCCACTACGCAATCCACTGAGGAAGTCCTCGACTTGCTCCGGCGTGGCCTCATTCTCCCAGAGGATGCCGATCTCGGCACGCTGTTGCATCCCCATATAGATCGTCTGTGCCTGAGCGCGGCGAACATGGTCACTCCCAAGAGAAGGAGTCAATAGGGCAACTACGCCCTCTAGGGCCACGATATGCCCTGCCATTCGCGCTTCATTGAATTCCATTCCGAACACCTCCGGCAACTTGTCGAGATGTTCACATTGTATCTCTTTAGGGACACAGAGATATAAGTCCCATTTATGATGCCCGGCGGGATAAGGTCCCTTATCCTTGTCCTCGGTGTTCTCGGCAACCCAGTCGTTGATGGCGAGCCTCGACTCCTCCGTCATCTCGCGAAAATCCGCCTGCCTCACACCCGCCCCGTAGCTCTCCGCCAAAACGTCCAGGAACGGCTCCCAGAACGGGTGCTCCCGCTGTCCCCAGACCGCGTTGACGATGCTCAGCCTGAAGCCCTCGCCGTCTTCCTCCTGTAGTCCCTCGCCGCGGGAGGCGAGCTCCTGGTCCAGGGCGTTGAACGCGGGGTGAAGCCGGTCCCGGGGCAGGGAGAAGCGGAGCGCGTCTGCCATCTGCTGCTCGGTCTCTCCCCTCGCTCCGGCGTGGGTCATGGCGAGGGCCAGAGAGATGCTGTGGGGCGAGTAGAACAGGTTCCCGTCCTGCGCCCTCAGCGCCCGGTACAGGTCGAAGGCGAAGGCGTTGTTGCCATCGACCAGGCCCGCCAAGTCAGCGTTACCCGCAGACGGCGAGGCCCGCTCCCTGTCCGAACGGACCTTGGTCGATGGTTCCTGGGTGGCCGGAAGACCCGGCGCGGCGGACGGCGGGACTTCCGTCGGGTCAGGGGTGTTTGTGCCGGCGCTGCCCGTTGTGACTGTGGGGCTTGCTGGCGAGCCGGGCTGCGGTTCGCCGCCGCATGCCGCAAGCAGGGCGGCCGCCGTGAGGCACGGGGCCACAACGAGCACGGTGAGCCAGCCCGACTTCTTCGCCCATACAGGCCATTAGCGTTCTCACGCATCTTTCGTCTCCTCACCAGGCCCGATTTTGCTTTTCCGCGCATTCGAGAGAGCCTGTTACCCCCTTTGACGTTTACCGACGGGGAATATGTTCCCAATCGTGATACCGGCCACGCGGCTCTATTGGTCAGGCCACCCTTCAGCGCGCTCTTCGCGGTCAAGGGCCTCCTGTATGGCGTTGGCAGCCTCGTTCATCACCCACTGGCGCCAGATGCTTGAGTTGTTATTCAACCACCAGACCGCGGTATCGGCATGGCTGGCGTCGTTGTCGATCCGCCATATAGACATGGATGTGTAGTCGTCGGTAGACAAGTCCCACTTGCGCAACATGCCGGCCACTTCGGGCGCCCGCATCAGCAATTCGGGGCGCGCTGCGATCAGGAGAGTCGTCTCATCGTACGCGCAGGCTTTGGTCGTGGCCCAGCACGCGTGGCTATAGGGGGGTTCTTCCAACCGGACCATGTCCAGCTTCAACGCGGGGGCCATGCTGCTGTCCAGGTAACCCAGCCAGGGCTCCCCCTTCTCGTAGAGGTCGAAAAGCTCGCTGTGCAACGCCGCTTCGGACTCAGGGACGACGATGTGGAAGGCCATAGCCGTTGACCTGGACTTCGTTCACCACGTTGCAGGCCCATCCGTCGGGACAGGAAACCAGCCTGGCCTTGCCGCCACTTTCTGCGGTTGCGAACAGCTTCCTGTATTGCTCCTCTTTGAGGTCTTCGACGCTGTCCAGCCCCGGGTGCGCCTCCTGCATGTAAGCGGGAATCATAAATGCCGATTGGGAGAGTTTGCTCAAGCTTTCGCCAAGAGAGACCACTTCCCCGGCTACCGTGGCCTCCTCCCAGGCTTCCCTCGCGTTGGGCAGCCAAAGCTCCATCATCACATCGCTGTCGCCCCGTCTCAGGGCGGGGATGGCTACTGTCGTACCGCCTTCCATCACGTCAGTAGGATACCCGTAGCCCTTCTCCACGATGTATTGGGCGATGCGGTTCTGGGACAATGCGCTGTCCCAGCCAAGATCATTGAGGACGATGGGGTCTTTGGAGTCATCGGATGCGGTAGAACAGGCAAGGGTCGCGACAACAGCCATTGCAATCAGCGCCAGCCCATACTTGCGCAGCATCATCGCGGCGACCCATCGGTGAGCAGCATAGAAGCGGCGTGGCATGGCTCTCCTCCTTCCCTGACCAAACGATAGCGGTCATGTCGTTACGTTGCCCGGGTCGGGTTGGCTCAACGCGACCCCTATGGTATTGGGTCCGAGATGCGTGCCCAGGACAGGTCCGAACCGGGACTCTAAGATATCGTCCGGCTTCACCAGGTCGGCCAGTCCTCCAATGACTGCCCGGGCTAGCTCCGGGCCGGTGCTGTAGCTCACGTGCAGCCGGGTGAAGGGAGCCAGCTCCCGCGCAAGGCCGATGACCCTGGCGGTAGCCTTCCGGCGGGTGCGGAGACGCTCGATGGGATGGGGTTCGCCGTCCCGGATGCCGATGATGGGCTTGAACTGGAGCGCGCCTCCGAGGAAAGCCTGGGCCTTGCCGATGCGTCCGCCCCGCTGCAGGTACTTCAGGGTGTCCACCACCACGAAGCTGTGGTGCCTCCCTATGGAACGGACCGTCTTCTCCGCCACTTCCTTGAGATCGGTCATCTCGCGGGCCCACTCGGCGGCGTTCAGGGCCTGCAGGGCCTGCGCCCCTCCCGCCAGCCGGGAGTCCACGATTGCGATCTGGGGCGGGTCGCCCAGCGACGCCCTGGCCTGGATTGCGGAGTTGAGGGTGCCGCTCAGCTTGGCGCTGACGTGAATGGACACCACATGGTGGCCCTCGTCCAGCAACCCGCGGTAGACGCCGGCGAAGTCGCCGACGGAAGGCTGGGAGGTCGTGGGGAGGACGGTGGTCTCCTCCAGGATGGAGTAGAACCGGTCGGCGCTGATGTCCTCCCCGTCCCGGTAGGTGTCGGCGCCGACGGTGACGTAGAGAGGCACAACGATGATGCCGTTGTCGCGAGCCACCTGGGGTGGCAGATCGGCACAGCTGTCGGTGACTATTCTGATCGCCATGAGTGAACTCCCGTTATCGCATCCGGCGCACCGTTCCACCCTCGGGCTTCGCCATGCGGTAGCCGACGCGAGGCTCCGTGAAGATGTAGGTGGGGCTCCTGGCGTCGTCTCCCAGCTTGCGGCGGAGACTCTTGACGAAGGTGCGCACCGGCTGGGTATCGCCCTCGTAGCCCGGCCCCCAGACCCGTCTCAGCAGCTGGTCGTGGCTCAGCACCTTTCCGGCGTTCACGGACAGGTCGAAGAGCAGCCTATACTCGGTGGAGGTCAGCTGCACCGGCCGGCCGCCAACGGTCACACTGCGTTCCGAGTAATCGATTCTCAGGTGTCCTACCTGGTAGGACTCGCGCGTCCGTTCCCGCTCCGACGCCGATTGCCTGCGCAGGGCCGCCCTGATTCTCGCCACCAGCTCCGTCGGCGAGAAGGGCTTGAGGATGTAGTCGTCAGCCCCGATATCCAAGGCCAGCGAGCCGTCCTCGTCAGCGCCTTGCTCTCCCAGAAAGATGACCGGCGCATCGGTGAGCTCGCGCACGCCGTCGACCATCTCGGTCCCGCTCGATCCGCGCCCTGACAGGGGGTGGGCGCCATCCAGCGCCGGATTGAGCAGCACGAGGTGAGGCTTGTCCGTCTCGATGAGGCGCTCCGCCTCACTCAGATTGCTGGCGGCCAGAGGGAAATAGCCCGCCTCCCGCAGCGTCTTCCGTAAATACGACAGCAGGTGCGGCTCGTCGTCCACTATGAGAACGCGCTCCCGTCCCCTCTCCGCCCCCACCGTATCCCGGTGCAGGGTGCGCCCAGGGTCGTCGGCGAGCCGGCCGGGGCCGGCCTCCGCGACGGCCGGAACGGTGAAGGTGATCCTCGTACCCAGGCCCGGCCCGTCGCTTTCGGCCCAGATGCGGCCTCCGTGGGCCTCCACTATCCCCCTGCAGATCACCAGACCCAGGCCCTCTCCTGCCGTGAGGGCAGTGGGACCGGGTTTCCGGACCACCGCCGCCTCATACCCGCCTTTGGGGTCCACGGGATAGAACTTCCTGAAGAGGTGGGGCAGACGCTCGGCGGATACGCCCCTGCTCTCGTCCGTCACGGATATGGAAACGTACACGTCGTCCACCGACGCGCTCACCCAGATGGTGGACCCGTAGGGCGAGTAGAGGGACGCGTAGGTGAAGAGATTGTTCAGGACCTGCAGCATGCGCTGCCGGTCAACACTGACCAGAGGCAGGCCGGGCGGGAGTTCGGCCTCGATGATGTTGGTGGCGGCGCTGTGCAGGAATACGCGCCTTGCCACCTCGACCACTTCCGCCACGTCGGCGGGCTCGGTGGTGACCGACAGCGCGCCCGCGTCTATCTGCGCCGTGTCGAGAATGTCGCCGATGAGGCTCCGCATTTGATCGGCCTGCTCGTCTATCACCTGGAAGAAACGCCGCATCTCCGCGTGATCGATGTGGGCCGAACCGCCCAGCACACTGGCGGCGGAGCCCTTGATGGCGGCCAGCGGCGTTCTCAGCTCGTGGCTCACCATGCCGATGAACTCGGAGCGCAGTCTCTCCATCCTTTCGAGCGCGGTCATGTCCTGGATGGTGGTGATGCAGGAGACTACCTCTCCGTCTTCGGAGAACACCGGCGTGGCGTTCACGATAGCGGTCACAGTCTGGCCGTCCTGGAGATCGATGAGCATCTCCTCGGCGCGCACCGTCTCCCGATTGCGTATGGCCCGGGCCGTCGGCGTCTCATCGGGCGGAATCTCCTGCCCGTCCGGGCGCCGGAAGCTCATCACGCTGAGCATCTCCGCCTGGCTGCGGCCCGGCGGTCGCAGCCCGCGGACGATCCGTCTCGTCTCCTGGTTGAGAGTCAGCAGGCCCATCGTCTTCGCGTCGAACACCAGCACCCCCACGGGTGACGTGTCCACCAGGGCCTCCAGGTCGGCCTTGGCCTGCCGCTCGGAACGGTAGGCCCGGGCGTTGGCGATGGCCACCGCCGCATGGGAGGCGAACAGCGCCAATGTCTCTTCGTCCTCGATGGTGAACTCCCGGCTGGACCCCTTCTCGGTGAGGTAGATGTTGCCGAGCCTCTGGCCGTGATGGACGACCGGGGTCCCCAGGAAGCTCTTCATCGGCGGGTGGCCTTCGGGAAAGCCCACCGACCTGGGATGACTGGCGATGTCCCGGAGTCTCAGCGGCCCCTCGATCTCGTTGAGGTATCGGAGCAGCCCCAGGACCTTGGGCTCCGCCTTGATCCTTGCTATCTCCTCGGGAGTGATGCCGGACGTTATGAGGTCCTCGATGTCCCCAAGGTGGTCCAGCACCAGGAGCGCGCCGTATCGTGCGCCGGTCAGCGCCCGGGCCCCGTCTATGACCCCTTGCAGGACTGCGCCGAGGTCCAGGCCCGTGTTGATGCGAAGGGTGGCCTCGTTCAGCCCGGCCAGGCGGTCGCGCAGCGTCTCGATCTCCCGCCTCAGCCCCTCGGCTTCTTCGACGCTGACGGTCGGCTCGGGAACGGCCTGTGTGGTCTCCCTGCCTCTATCCGGCCCTGCTGTGTCAGGGGCTGGCAGCAACAGGGCGCCGCCTGCGCCGGACAAATCGGTCCGCCACCTCTGCCTCCTGTTCCGCTGGCGCCCGTCGTGTTGCTCGATAGCCGTGTACACACCTCCCGTGAACTGGGTACAGGGGAGATTCTACTACACGAGCATGATATGGCCGTGATATGAAGGGCAAATAGCCATGAACTACTGTGATATTTGGCCGGGAATGGAAGAACACAAGCACAAAACCTACACAGAACCCTCACGGCAGGGGTAGCGGGGTACACAAGGCACACACACCCTTGGCGGTAGCATTTTTCGGCGCTGAGCAAAATCCGTCGGTGGGGTCCGTTGGGCCGCCGCGAAAGCCTGCCGCACCGAAGAGCTGAGAAACAAGAAGGAGGAACTGGAACAGATGGGGGAAACACTACCCGACTGCAACACGCCTGCCCTGCGCCGACCGCGGGGCAGGCTCCCGCTCCCGGCCGCCGTCCTTGGGGTCCTGATAGCGTTGGCGGCCCTCTTACTGGCGGCGTCGACGGCATCCGCCTCCGGCGCGCTTGGCGCGCCCACTGGCCTCGTCGTAGCCCCCGGCAACGGCAAGCTGGTCGCGGGCTGGAACCCGCCCGAGAGCAATGGCGGCGCGAATATCAGCTCGTACACAGTGGAGCACAAGGCTTCGACCGCCGCCGACCTGCCCGGCAACTTCAACGACCCGTTGAGCGGCTGGGTGACGGCCAGCCACAGCGGGACGGGGACCGACACGGAGATCACCGGCCTGACCAACGGCCTTACCTATGACGTGCGGGTGCGGGCCTCCAACAGCGCCGGCGACGGCCAGTGGTCCGACGCGACCGGCGCCACCCCCAACGAAGACGTCGTCTGGGCCGCCATCCTGACGGTGGATGTAAACAAGTACAACTACTTCGGCTGCAACCGCGTGTTCTTCAGCCATGACAGGGAGTTTGACGAGTGCTCCGTGGCGCTCACCGAGGATGAGTTCGAGTTTGGGGGCGCGACCTACCGATGGACACAATTCCTCGACAAAGCAAGTCCCCAAGCCATGAATCAGTCCGACCACGCAGGTCTGTCCGACAGTACGCCCGTGCCGCCTGATTCCCCTCTGCGAAGAGGGAAGATGCAATTCGGCGACATTGCGCTCTCCCTGGACAATACCGATCACGTCGGCTGGTGGCCGGATCGCCGAGACGGCGACGGGTTCAACGTGTACCATCCGTCCGCTCGGGCTACTCAGAACTGGTTCGAAGGGCAGAAGGTCCCGCTGAACCTGCAAGTCCCGGTCTCCGTGGTCCCAGCCGTGGAGCCATCTCCCCAGCCTCAGGTACTCCAGCCCACCACCCTGACCCTGACGGTGGATAAGGCCACCGTATCCGAGGAGGAGGGCGACGTCACCGTCACCGCAACCATGGACAACGCGGCGGTTGGCGACGGTGTGGAGGTCACCCTGTCCGCCGGCGGCACGGCCACCGCCAACGACGACTACATCCTGCCCCCGGCCTTCACCATCGCCGAGGGCGAGAAGACGGGCACCGCCACCCTCACCATCGTGGACGACGACGCGGCCGAGGCCGCCGAGACCATAGAGCTGGGAGCCGACACGGGGTCATCCGGCCTCACCACGACCGGCGCGACGGTGACCATCTCCCCCAGCGACAACGACAACAACCAGCCTCAGTCCCAGGACTCTGACGATGGTGGACTCTTCGACAGGTGCCGGAACTACACCCGAGGACTTGAGGGCCTGAGAGCCTGCGTGCTCCCACAAGAAGGCTCAGAAGCGGTTTTGATGTTGACGCTGCCCAGCCCGGCGCCTGCGGGCGGCACGACCGTAACCCTGGCCACCAGCCCCACGCAGACAGCGTCCAGCGATGACTTCACGATGCCGTCCACCATCACCATCGGCGAGGGTGAAACCAGCGTCCTGATAACCATCGCCATCACCGACGACGACGAAGATGAAGGTGACGAAAGTATTCACATCCACGCCTGCATCAGGCCCGGCTGCGACCCCTTGAACCCGATAGACGGTGAGAAGGCGTACAACCACGGAATCGTCATTCCTGGGACGCGCGTCGGTGGGGTGTGAGGAAGGGATGGATATGAAGAGCAAGGTATTCCACGCAGTTTCAGTGGCGGCGCTCTTGCTGCTGGTCACGGCGCTGTTCGCCGCCTGCGGAGGCGGGAGCGGGGAGCAGGCCCAGGAAAGGGCAGAGGCCGACAGAGAGGACATAGGCGTTGCGGACGCCGCGGCCTCCATCCCTGCGAAATCCGCACCCGTCGAGTACACCAAGTTCTTCGTCCAGGACGCCATCGCCCGGTACGATGCCCAGGGTCTCGACGCCACCCCTGGCCCACTACAACCAACCGGAGAGCGTCGACGGCCAGTGGTACGCCTTCATCATCGACGAGAACGACATGGTGATAGGACACCCCGACGCCGAGCGCCGCGGCCTAGACATGAAGGGCTGGGTGGGCACCGACGCCAACGGCTACGAGTTCGGGCCGGAGATGCTCTCCGCCGACGAGGACGGCAAGTGGGTGACCTACGTGTACCGCAACCCGGAGAGCGGCGGCATAGGCGCCGGCGACTTCGAACTGAAGAACGCGTGGGTGGTGAAGCGCGACGGGCTGCTGTTCGGGTCTGGCTGGTACATAGACGCCGACGAGTTCGCGAGGATGCTGGTGTTGCTGTCGGTGGACAAGTACCGTGAGGTGGGGCTGACGGAGACCATGGCCTACTTCGCCAGTCCGGGGAGCGCCCTGGCGGGCCTGGAGGAGGCCATCGCCTACTACAACTCCGCCGAGACGGTGGATGGCAGGTGGTCCGCATTCATAGGCGACCCGGACGGGAGGATAGTGGGGCACTCGGACCCATCGATGATCGGGCGGGAAGTGCAGGACCTGTTAGGCGGGGAGACGTTCGAGGCTACTGAGCACGGCGTGTGGGTGAAATCGGAGTCGCGGCGGGTCTTCGTGGCCGGGACCGACGGCTACGTCTTCGGCTCCGGCTGGGGCCGGGACGAATAGGCGGGTGAGAGGAACCTTCTTGGTGATTGTCTCCAGAGCCTTCATATCAATCTTGAGCTTGAATAGACGAACCCACATAGAGGCCACTATGCACTCTCCAAGCCCCTATTGCTATTATTCCAACACCTCCTCTCCGACCAACCTCTAGTGTGAAGCAATGGCCCCAATAACTCCGGCAAACTGCAAAGCGAATCCAACTACCACCAAGTACGCACCAGATCGAGCCAATCTCCTACGCTTAAAGATAGCTTCATTCTCTAATCGCTCTTCTTCCTGCTCTTCTTGTGTGCCTGGTATTCCTGTTAGATCATCTATAGAACCAGCCCACGTAGATAGACTAGCTCCGTACTTCAAGAGCACGGCAAAGCCTATGATATCGAGGAAAAGGCCCGACGCAACTAGGTAGTTCCAATTCATAAGTTACTCCTTCGGCGGCCGCGTGGTCATACAGGCCGGAGAGTAGCGCCAGCGCTCCCGGATCAACGCATCCACTTCAAGACTCCTTCGTCCCTTCCCCCCTGGGCATCCGGTAGCCGACGTGGCGCTCGGTGAAGATGTAGGCGGGGTTGTCCGCGTCGTCGCCCAGTTTGATCCGCAGCCTGCGCACGATGGTGCGCATGGGCCGCAGGTCGTCGCCGCTCCTCTCCCTCCACACCCGGTCCAGGAGGTGCTCGTAGGTCAGCGTCCGTCCGGCGCTGAAGGAGAGCTCGACGAGCAGCCGGTACTCCAAAGGGAGCAGGTCCACCGGCTCCCCGGCCAGCGTCACCCTGCGCTGGACGTAGTCGATGGTCAGGTCGCCCACCACGTAGGGAGCCGCCGGCTCGGGGGCCTCCCGCCGTCTGAGGGCCGCAGCGATCCTCGCCGAAAGCTCCGTGGGCGAGAAGGGCTTGACCACGTAGTCGGCGGCGCCCGTTCCCAGGGCCGTGGCTATGAGCTCGTCCCTGCCGTAGGCGGAGAGGAAGATGACCGGCACGTCCGCCGCACCAAGGATCTCCTTCATCAGCTCGATGCCGTCCGCTCCCGGAAGCATCAGGTCCAGCAGCACGAGGGCCGGCTTCTCCTCTGCCACTAGGCGGAGGGTCTCCCCCGGGTCCCCCGTCACCACCGCCGCGTAACCCGCCGCGATGAGGGTGTCGCGGATATACCGGAGGTCGTTGGGGTCGTCATCCACCGCCAGCACCCGCACCCGTTCTGAGGTTTCTTCCCTTCCGAGCCGTGAGGAGCGCGCCTGGGACGGCCCCGTTGCTCCGCCGCCGGTCTCCGCAACCGCGGGCAGGGTGAAGGTGAAGCGGGCGCCGAGGCCCGGCCCGTCGCTCTCGACCCAGATGCGCCCCCCGTGGGCCTCCACTATCCCCTTGCAGATGGCCAGGCCCAAACCCGTGTCCCCTCCTTGGTCTTCGGACTGTGCCCTGGAGAACTTGAGGAAGAGGTTGGGCAGGCTCTCCACTGGGATACCCCGTCCCTCGTCGGCCACCGAGAACGCGACGTGCATCCCGTCGCGCACGGCGCTCACCCTGATGACCGACGACTCGGCGGAGTGCCGGGCGGCGTTGGCGAGCAGGTTGCCCAGCACCTGTACGATGCGCCTCCGGTCGGCCATCACCGGGGGGAGGTCGGGCTCCGGGTCGATGGCCAGATTGTTCCTGCCGCCGGCGCTGGTGAAGGCGCTCCTTGCCCGCTCCAGCAGCAGCGTCACCTGCGTCGGTTCGGGGCCGACCGCCAGCGTGCCCGTCTCGATGCGGGCCACATCGAGGAGGTCTGACACGAGGCCGTGCATGTGGTCGACCTGCTCCTCGATGAGTCGGAAGAACTGGCGGCCCACGGCCGGGTCCAACTCGCCCGCCGACTCCTGCAGCGTGGCAACCGAGCCCTTGACCGCCGCCAGGGGCGCTCGGAGCTCGTGGCTCACCATGGCTAGGAACTCGGCCCGCAGCCGCTCCATCTCCTCGACGTCGGCCATGTCCTGCATGGTGACGACCACCGACTCCACCGCGCCCTGCTCCGATAGGATGGACGTGGCGTTGAGCAGCACCGTGAGGCTCCGCCCGTCGGGGACCCCCAGCACGATCTCCTCGGCCCGCAGCGTCGCCGGCACGCTCAGGAGTTCGGCCAGGGGGAACTCCCGCAGGGAGACCTCACGCCCGTCGGCCCGCCTGCAGGTCATCACGTCAAGGAGTGCTTCGGGCGACTGCTCCGGGTCTCGCAGCATGTCCGCCATTCTCCGGGCCTCCCGGTTGAAGGACTTGGGGGCGCCCGTCCGGGCGTCGAAGACCACCACGCCCACCGGGGAGGTGTCGATGAGCGTCTCCAGGTCCGTCCTGGCCCGCCGCTCCTCACGGTGCGTGCGGGCGTTCGCGATGACCAGCGCCGCCTGGGAGGCGAACATCACCAGGGTCTGCTCGTCCTCCGGGCTGAACTCCCGTCCGTCATCGCGACCGGCCAGGAAGATGTTGCCCATCCGCTTGCTCCCATGGAGCATCTGCGACGCCAAGAAGGGCGATGCCGGGTCGGCAGGCAGGGGCAGGCTGAATTCGGCGAAGCCCAGGGACCGGACGTACCCCACCAGGTCGGGGATGCGCAGGGGCTCGGAGAGACCGCCCAGCCTCTCGAATATCTCCCATCGCTCCGGGGTCTGCCAGAGTTGCCCGGCCTCCTCCTCCGTCATCCCCGACGCCAGGAAGTCCCCCACCCGGCCCCCGCCGTCCATGAGGGTCATCACCCCGTAGCGGGCGCCGGTGAGGGCGCGGGCGGAGTCCAGCGCCCCCCGGAGCACCTGGTCGAAGTCCAAGCTCTCATTGATGCGCCGGCTGGCCTGGCTCAGCCTGGCGAGTCGCTCCCGCAGAGCCTCGCTCTCCGTAGTGGGTTCGTTGCGTCGTTCCAAGTCGTCACCTCCAGGCGGCCAACGGAGGCCCGTCTTTCGGGGCAATTTGGCGCTTCCGGTCAAATGTCACAGTGGTTCATCAAAATTAGCCGCTAATATCACGGCCATATCATACGCGTGTGGTAACATGCTCGACAAGCTCATAGTACTGATATGTCATATCAGTTATTGAGCACTACGGGGTCGGGACAGCCACACACTTTGAAGACGGTTTCCCTAAGGGAGACGCTCTAAGGCCATGACTGGTGTTTACGTTGGACCTGTATCGATATACGACCTCAGAAATGTAAGTAGTGGCCGGTTTTCGCCAGATAGCCCGCTCTTGTAAGACTCCCTCACAAGCCCTCGCCACCCTCCTACTCTAAAGCGGGGGCCTCCGGTGAGAAATCTCACCCTCGGATGTTGGTGTGTGACGACTGTCATGGGTGTAATGCCCTGCACTCACGAAAAGGGAGCAGAACAATGGTTAGGAACAAACAGACCAAGACCGCTCTGGTATACGACTACCTAAAACAGAGGCATCAGATGGCAAGGGCCGAGGGACTCCAAACTCTAACGCTCACACCGGTCGAGGTGGCCGAGGGCGCTGGCCTGTCCACAGTGGGTGATGACTACATCCTTGTTTGTCAGGCCCTGCTAACCAGAGAGGAACTGGCGATACAGACTAAGCTAAGGCTTCAGCCCCTGCGGTTCCGGGTTTTGTGAAGGAGAGGGAGGAGAGAACCAGTGACACGGGGTCAATCCCACCGTCGAGGCTGGGACGTCCCTCTACCCGGCCCGTGTCCGCCGATGAGGTGATCACCATCATCCTGGGCAACCTCCAAGCCGACCGGGAGAGGGAATGAGAGGGCTGTTATTCCCAATGCTACTGACGGGCGTTTGGGTAGTGGGCCTTATTGTCCTCCCCACGTCCACTGCCAGAATAGAGGAGGATGGCCCCGCTGGCTTCCTAGCACCGTACAAGGATTATCTTTCCGCAGTCTCCGTACTCCTGTTAGGGTTTTTGGCCGTCCAAGCCGCCACCAAGTGCGTGTTCGCTATCGCTCAGAGGCGCATGTCATCAGACGTTGCTGGAGCCCTGCGGGTCATTGCTCGCCTAGTCGGATTTGGGCTGATTTTTTCTTTCTTGGTTTCAGTTTTGACTGACAGCGCCGCGGCAGCGTTGACGTTGGGCAGCTTTGCAGGTTTGGTCGCAGGCTTTGCCTCGCAAACCGTCATGGGGAATCTAGTGGCCGGACTTTTTATCGCGGTCGGCCGTCCTATAAGACTTGGAGACAACGTGACCATCACCGGCCACTCTGGGACTGTGGTGGACATAACCCTGATGCACATAATTCTAGACATAGATGGCCGAAGAATCCTCATACCAAGCTCTAAGGTAGTCAACGCAATCTTGGTCAAGGACAAATCAAGCGATTGACCCGTCTCACTTTGCCCAATGGTGATACTTCGTACCAACAACAAATTGCACAAAGGAAGGAACTCGGAAGACCATGATTCACGCCATTGCCAAAGTATCCAGCGGATTCAGCCTCTCTACGCGGTGGGGGCTGGCCCTGTCCGCCCTCGCCATTGCCCTGCTGGCGGTGTTCCTCGCCACTCCCGCCCACGCCCAGGGCGTTGATGGATCCCCTTCCCTTCCCGCTGTCGACCTTTCGCTTTATGCCGTTCCCAACTCAGCAACTTCCCATAGGTGGTCAGTTTATGTGCAAGCCAACCGTATCGGCCATCACCCGCTGCCGGAGGTCCGCGACGTTAAGGTCCGCTTTTACGCCGAACTTGTCAGGCCGGGCGCCCAGAATTCAGCAGTCAGGCCGTATTTCACGACAGGCTATGTCGGGGTAAGCGAACAATCTCATATCGGCAGCCCTTCTGATGACTACTCATTATGGAAAATCCCCACACTTACTCACGGTAGCCCGGTACGGGCTAGAGCGCGAGTGTATACCCCGAAGTACACGCGGAACGCTGCATTGGAAGCACCGGACAGAGTACTGTTAGGACAGGATGAAATACCGTTATTTCGCGTTACTGCCGAAATCATCGGTTCAAGCCCAGCAGAGCCACCGGAGTTTGAAGCCAATAACACCCTGGAGTTCTGGTTCCACGAAGGTAAGCACACCAACGGAGACGTTGGCGTAGAAGTCATGGAAATGTCCAACAGGTCTCCGGGGGTGGGGGGGGCGACAACCTTCACTGTCGAGGCCAGAAGTAAAGGAGAAGGACTGAGAACTCACTACGAGTCTAATGTTCAGAGTGTAGATGGCAATCAATTTGCTGTACAGGTCAAAATGGAGCTGTCGCCCGGCCTGACTTTCGCCCGAACCCAGACGGCGCCCTCCGGCACCACCTTCAACGCGAACAACACAACCATCGGTATTTGGGACATAGGCCCTCTGGACCATCGGTCCGAAATGTCATTCCCGGTGGCGGTCAATCTCACCAACGACAGCCTGGCGGACCTGCCCCTGGAAAAGCGGTGCCTGACGGCGGAGGTGACCAGGGCCGTACCCTGGTTCGAATTCGATCCCTGGAAGCGACAGAACGATATCTCCGTCGCCTGCTTGGGAGAGACGCCGAAGCTTCTCCCGCTGGTCAAGGGCGAGATCATCCTATTCAATATTCACGACTGCGTGGGCGTGACGTCCCATCCTTGTACCAGCGCGGACACGGTGGAAATTCTCGCCGGAATGACTGAATCAACAGTAGTGGAAGTTACGCGGGGCAGGAGATTGGGGCGCGGAAACGATTTGCTGAAACCGGAACAGATTCTCGTGCATGTCAGTGACTCCACAGGCCGCGGATATGACAGCCTGGCCACCAGCCTTACTGACGGGAACACCGTCTCATGGCACACGAGGAGAAACACTGCGAGACCAAATGCACCAGGCGTAGAAGTCAAATACGCGAGATCGGGGTTCAACGAACATATCGCGGACTGGAGCAGTTTCGTTCGTACCGTGACTGTGTCCGGCTTAAACGGCACGGCGGCCCCAGGGCGGGTCAGAGTCCGCGTTGACAATTCAGACGGATTCACCTTTTACGACCCCAACCCTACCCACAGGCGCACTCCCTTTTCGTTGAGTAGCAAGAGTACCCTCGTTGCCCCGTATTTCCTTGAGTTCACGGCCCTGGGCACTTACCTCGTGGAGTTCGCCGTGGAAGCGACCCGCACCGACAGCACGGTGTACACCGGCAGCGGCACCTATACTTTCCACGTGGGTCCGATGGCGGAACTGGAGGTGCGGGACACCGGAGCAAACCCCGTCGTGGCCGACAACCGGCAGGCGTACACCGTGATGGCAGTGAACAACGGGCCGGACGAAGCCCCTGCCGTCCGGGTGACCGGCCTGCCCACCGGCGTGACCGAGTATGACGCCAGCCAGGGGGAATACGATCCCGGCAGCGGCGTCTGGACCATCGGCAAGCTAGGCACCGGCGACGGCTACAACGCCGGTGAAGGCCCGACCCTGACCCTCATCACCGATGACACCGCCAGCACTGAAATTACTGCTGAAATCGAGAACACCCGGGACTACTGCGTCCGCATCAAGAACGCCGCCGCCGACCTGGAATGCCCGGGGAGCCTGCCGACGGGCTACACCGAGCACTCCACCCACTACTACGATTACATCGAGGAAAACAACTCGACGGTCATCACGGCCAGGACCGGGACCGGACGCGGCCACCCCGATATGCCGGACAGGGTAACGCTGATGGAAACCTCCGTTGCGAACATCCTGACGTGGGAGCCTGTGGGTCGGGTGAACGGATATGGAGTAGCCCACTACGAGGTGCAGCGGTCAGCCAGCCCTTGGGAAACGCTGCTGAAAGTCGTTACCGACCCCATGTACGTGGACATGGCTGTGCACCCCGGTCAACTGTTGCAGTACCGCGTGAGGGCTGTGAACATCTTTGGAGTCGGTGGGCCGTGGTCCTTGCGCACGACGACAGGCCCCGACGCGCCGGGGGACTTCACCGCCGAGCAGCTACAGGGCGGCGAGGTTCGGCTGACTTGGACAAAGCCCGACGGCAACGGGGCGGCCATCACCGGCTACACCATCCAAATGTCCACCAACGGCGGGCAGTCCTGGAGCAACACCGGGGCGCGGCTGGGTGCCGACGACACCAGTTGGCTTCACGGCAACCTGAGCGTTGGCCCTACCAGGCTCTACCGCATCCAAGCCAGGACAGCCAACGGACACGGCGCGTGGGCGCAGGCTACGCCGGCGAGCATCGCCGCGCCGGTACTCACCGCCGACTACGACGGCGCATCGGACGTAATCCTTCACTGGACAATGCCCGGCAACAACGCCGTCCCCGTGCTGTCTTACGAACTGCAACACTCCACGGACGGCAATAGTTGGAACCGGATTGGAACGGTCCGAGCAAGCGATGGAATGACCTACACCCACACGGGCAGGCCCCCCGGCGCTACCGGACGATACCGCGTCCGCGCCAGCACCGCCCTGGGACACAGCCCGTGGTCGGAACCGGCGACGGCTACCACGGCGGCCGGGGCGCCCCGCCTCACGGCGACGGCCAACGGCCCCAACGAGATCGTGCTTACCTGGGCCAAGCCAAGCGGCGACGCCGAAATCTTCGAGTACCGGCTGGAGCGCAACACCGCAGGCAGCGACTGGAGCCACCTGGCGGTGGTCTACCCCGAAGACGGCACGGCCTACGTGGACGGCGGCCTGTCGCCCGGCGCGACCTGGAGCTACCGCGTGAGGGCGGTGAGTATTGCCGATGGTAGCCTGCTGGAATCGGACTGGTCGGCGGAAGCCAGCGCCACTACCGACTCCGGAGGCCCGGACAACGCGCCAACGGGCCTGACAGCGACGGCCAACGGCGAGAACCGGATCGACCTGTCTTGGACCGTCCCCGCATCCGGCGGTGGAACCGTCACCGGCTACCGGGTGGAGCATTCCGCCGACGGAATAAAATGGGAGCGGATCGCCAGCGTTGGCAACGCCACCAGCTACAGCCATACCGGCCTGATGTCCGGCACCACCCACCACTACCGGGTGGCGGCCCTCAGCGGCGGAAGTGCAGGCCCCTTCTCCAACAAGGATTCAGCCACCACAGCCGGAACCGAGACTACGGTTCCGGGAATGCCCGCGAACCTGAGAGTCACCAGCGTGGACCGCAACCGCGTCAGCATCGCTTGGGACGCGCCGGAGGACGACGGCGGATCGCGGGTGACGGGCTATGAGTACAGGTACTCCGGCCCCTGCGCCGCCAACCCTGCGGACCTTTGCCAGAGCGACATACAGCGCGTCAGCGGGACATCGGCCAGCGTCACCGGCCTCGCCGCCGGAAGCTACCAGTTCGAGGCGCGGGCGGTGAACGCCGTTGGCGCCGGGGAGTGGGCCGATCCGGTCTATGCGGAAATCGTTCCGGCGAGCCGAGGCCGCGTGACCGTCACCCCGGACAGCCTGACGGTGAACGAGGGAGGCACGGCCACCTACCGGGTCAAGCTCAGCCACGAGCCAACCCAGCCGATACAGGTGGGTTTGTTCTGGGAAGACCCGGATGAAGTCCTGTCCGGGGCCTTGGCTGGATACCAAGGCATGCTCCTGCTGCCCAGCAACTACACGCCGCCCGAAGGGGCGATGTGGGACGGCTGGGCCTTCCGCTGGAACGTGGGAATCCCCATCGTCGTGGACGCCGTCGAGGACGACGACGCGGAGAACGGCACGGCAGTGATCCACCACGACGTCTGGACCGCGCCTGCCGACCTGCTGGGCAACCCGGAGGACTGGGCCGAGGACCCGGTGTACCACGGCATGACCGGCCCCGCCGTGAAGGTCACCGTTCGGGACAACGACTAGCAGGGGAGCCGAAGCCCTCCCCCAAGCTGGTCATCAAGAGGCCGCTCTGCGGGAGCGGCCTCGCTCTCCGTCATCCGTTCGTTGCGTCCTTCCAACTCGTCACCTCCATGCCCGCCGGATCCGGCGTCTTCCGGGCAATTATCCCCTTTCCGCCCAAATATCACCTGGGTTCATCAAAATGCGCCCTTAATATCACGGCCATATCATACGCGAGTGGTACACTTCCCAGCAAGTGTGCCCGGTTGATGGGAGGGAAGTACATGGCTTTCGAGCGGTCCGGCTTGCAAAGGCGGCGCTTTCGCGCTCATCCCTCCCCGACTCCGCAACCTGAACACCGGATGCGCGGCATGACGCAGACCGTCCGGAGCGTCGCCGCCTGAGCCTACACATACAGAACGCCACGACCAGGGAGGTTCAAGCAGCAATGGCCAACAAGAGGGACCACCACAGCCTGAGACCGCATTCCTCCGTGCCCGCCAGGGCCGCGCATCGCGCCCTCCGCCTTGCCGCCGCGCCCCTGGCGCGTGTAGCACGAATGTTCGGGGGGGGGTAATGCGCGCCTCAACGTCCTCCCGGCCTCCCCGCAGTCCCTCTTCCCGGCCCGCTGAGCCGGCCGGCCGTTCCTCCGCGCGCCTCCTCGCCGCAGCCCTTCCCCGGCGCCTCTCCACCCTCCCCCTCCTCCTCGCCGCGCTGCTGCTCGGCACGATACTCCTGCTGGACGCTCCGCCCGCCCAGGCCCAGTCCACCCCCACGGTGACGCTCTCGGCCGACAAGAACCCGGTGCGCGAGGGCGAGCAGGTGATCTTCACGGCGACGCTGTCGTCGGCGCCGGCCGCCGACTTCTCGATCCCGGTGACGGCGACCCTGGTCACGGCCGAGTCCGGCGACCTCACGGCGTCAGGGTCCATCCGCGTCGACTTCCCCGCCGGCGTCACCACCGCCAGCTTCATCATCGGCACGGTCAAGGACACCGACCACGACGACGAGACGTTCACCGTGGCGCTGGGCACGCTGCCCTCCGGGGTGACGGCGGGCGCGACAACCTCGCTGACGATCACCATCAGGGACTACGACGACGCGCTGGCGCTGGTGAGCAACGTCGGCCAGACGGCCCGCACGACCCACAACCCCCTTTTCAGTTCCGGCACCACCTACATCAACGCCCAGCAGTTCACCACCGGAGCCAACGCCGGCGGCTACACGCTGACGAGCATCGAGTTCAACATGGCCGAGGCGGTGTCTGTGCCCGCGAACATCCGGGCGGAGCTGTGGTCCTCGGCCACCAACGGAGAGCCGGACTCCAAGCTCGCGAGCCTGACGGTCCCCTCGACCGTCGGGACCGGCAACGTTTCCTTCCACGCGCCGGCGAACACCACCCTCGCCGCGAGCACTTCGTACTACGCGGTGCTGTACGCCACCGGCGCCACCGAAGGGAGATGGACGAGGACGGGCAGCGACAGTGAGGATTCGGGCGCCGCCTCCGGCTGGAGCATCGCCAACGGCCTCTACTTCCGGGAAACCACAGCTACAGCCTGGACCAGCTTCACTACCAACAAGCTGAAGATCCGCGTCAACGGCTGGCCCGCGGCCCCGGCGGCCGGCACGAGCGTGTGGTCGGCGACGCTGACGCCGCGCACGCTCAGCGCCACGCACGTGGGCTGCAACCACACGTCGCCCGGCAACCAGAAGTGCTCCGACACCACGACCCTGACGGACGACGACTTCACCTACCGCGGCGAGACCTACACCTTCAACGTGATGCAGCTGAACACCGGCTCGGGCGAGCTCGGCCTGGCGTTCACCGGCAACCTGCCCGCCTACGCCAAGCGCGACCTGGTGCTGACGGTGGGGAGCGCGGAGCTCCCCCTCGCCGACTTCGGCGGCTCCGGGACCACCTACGTGAAGGCGAGTTCGGGCCTGAGCTGGACCGCGGGCGTCCCGGTGACGCTGGGACTGAAGCAGAGGACGCCGACCACGGTGACGCTGTCGGCCGCGCCGAACCCGGTGACCGAGGGCGAGGAGACGGTCGTCACGGCCACGCTGTCGAAGGCGCAGGCGGCCGCCGTGCAAATGGAGGCGACGGTGACCGCGGGCACGGCCGAGTCCGGCGACTACACGACGCTGGCGAGCCACCCCCTGTCGTGGTCCGCCGGCAGCACCACGGCCAGCATCCGCATCCAGACCAACTCGGACGACGACAAGGACAACGAGACGCTCATCGTGACCCTGGGCACGCTGCCCGCCGGGGTGGAGGCGGGCGAGACGCCCTCGCTGACGGTGACCATCCTTGACGACGACGCCACGGCGCTGGTGAGCAACATCGGGCAGACGAGGTCCACTACGTTCGGTACGGGCTCTACTGTGCAAGCCCTGGGCTTCACAACAGGCAGCAACACTGGTGGCTACACGCTGTCGAGTATCGAGGCGGTGGCGAAGACGGCTCCGACCGCCGCCCAGCGCGCGACCATCCGGGCGGAGCTGTGGTCGGCCGCGACCGGCGGCGGACCGGACTCGAAGCTCGCGGACCTGACGGTCCCCTCGACAGTCGCGGTGGGCACGGTGTCCTTCGCCGCGCCGCCGAACACCACCCTCGCGGCCAGCACGACCTATTATCTCCTCATTTACACGGTCGGCGACTACTCCTTGACACTCGACGTCACAGCTTCGACCAGCGAGGACTCCGGCGGCATGACCGGATGGAGCATCGGGGACAGCAGCTGGTTCACGCAGGGCTTTGATACGCCGACCGGGGCTACCTGGTCTGAGGACACTAACTTCGGCGTCATGCGCATCCGCGTCAAGGGCGAGGCGGCGACCCCGACTACCCCCACGGTCTCGCTCTCGGCCGCGCCGGACCCGGTGACGGAGGGCTCGCCGGTGACGATCACGGCGACGCTGTCGGCGGCGCTCAGCAGCGCCGTGAGCATCCCGGTGACGCTGACCGCGGTCACGGCGGAGTCCGGCGACATCGGCGCGCTGACCAGCATCAGCATCGCCAGCGGCCAGACCTCCGGCACGGGGACCATCACCACGGCCCAGGACACCGACAACGAAGACGAGACCTTCACCGTCTCCCTGGGCACGCTGCCCTCCTCGGTGTCGGCCGGCACGCCCAACTCGGTGACGGTGACCATCGCGGACGACGACCCCACCGCCGTCACCCTCAGCGCGGCCAGCGACACCGTCTCCGAGGGCGTGCGGGGTCCCAACAACGAGGCGGGCCTGGTCATCGTCACCGCCACGCTGGACGTCGGGTACGCGACGGCTCACACCTGCGCCGTGACGCCCGGCAGTGCCTCCACGGCGAAGGTCCGCCCGGAGGGGTCTTCGACCTCCGACTGGGACTGGCGGCTGTACGCCGCCGGAGTCCGTTTCAACGCGGGAGCCACCAGCGCGACCTTCAATGTCGCCGTCCAGGACGACAGCGCCGAGGAATCGGCGGAGACCGCGGTCATCGACATCGACTGCACCGGCGGCGTGACCGACTCGCTGACGCTCACCATCGAGGACAACGACGGGACGCCGGCGGCCACCCTCTGGTCCGCCACCCTCAACGTGGCCGACAAGACCACCACCGAGGCCGGCTGCGACAACGGCAAGTCCGGCGCCGAGTGCAGCACCGAATCCGTGCTCAGCGACGACGACTTCATCGTCGGCAGCACCACCTGGAGCGTCACCGCCCTGCTGTCTCAGAAGGTGACGGGCGCGCTGTCGATGAAGTTCGACCGCGACGTGCGGACCGCGCTGGACGACTACAGCGTCTGCATCGGCGCGCGGGACCTCCCCTTCGCCAACGCCGCCCACACCGGGGGCAACACCTGGGCCGAATGGGACGGCGCCGCCGCCGACCAGCACTGGTTCGCCGGCCGCGACCCCGTCCTGGTCCGGATCTCCGGCGACTGCAGCATCTCCTACGACGCCGACCTCAGCGGCCTGACGGCCAAGCAGCAGACGAGCGAGACGGCGGTTACGGGCACGGCGCTGGCGCTGAGCCCGGCGTTCTCGGGGGCCACGACGGCCTACACCGCCTCGGTGGCCAACAACGTCACCAACGTGCGGCTGACGCCCACGGTGAACGACCCGGACGCCACCGTCAGGGTGGGTCCCGCAACCGACCTCTACCCGGTGAGGAGCGGCGCGGACAGCCGCCCGCTCGCGGTCCGCAACAACGGCGCAAACTCGTTCAAGGTCGTGGTCACCGCGCCGGACGGCGCAACGATGAAGACCTACACCGTCACGGTGTTCCGGGCGGGCTCCGGCAACGTGCCCAAGGTCTCCCTGTCCGCGCTGGCTGAGGTGAACGAGGGTTCCTCGCTGACGGTGGAGGCGCTGCTGCAGGGCCCGCTGTCCGGCGACGTGACCATCCCGCTGACGCTGACTCCGGGCACCGCCGAGCCCGGCGACTACGGGACCCTCGCGTCCATCACCATCCCCGCCGGCCAGTCCTCCGCCTCGGGCGTCGTCGCCACGACGCGGGACGCCGACACCGACGACGAGACCTTCACCGTGTCCCTGGGCGCGTCCCTGCCCTCCTCGGTGACGGCGGGCGCGCAGCCCTCGGTCAGGGTGACCATCCGGGACCTCGACGGGGCGGACACGGCGACCCCCCCGGAGGTCACGCTGTCGGTCGGCGGGAACCCGGTCAGGGAGGGGAGGGGCATATCGGTGTTCGTGTTCCTGTCGAAGCCGATGGCGGGCAGCGTGACCATCCCGATCACGCTGACTCCGGGCACGGCGGAGCCGGGCGACTACGGGACGCTTGCGTCCGTCACCGTCACCGGCATCGCCTCCCACCCCAGCCTCGGCTATGACGGCAAACCGTTCGCCATCGGGAGAATTTCCACGTCCCAGGACGACGACCTGGACGACGAGACCTTGACGGTGGCCCTGGGGACGCTGCCCTCCTCGGTGACGGCGGGCGAGCCGAGCTCGGTGACCGTGGTCATCAACGACGACGACAAGGGGGCCGGGCTACCCACCGTCTCCCTCTGGGCCTCTCCCAACCCGGTGACGGAGGGCGAGACGGTGACCATCACGGCGCGGCTGCCCTACAACTGGCTGTGGAGCGACAGCGTGACCATCCCGGTGCTGCTGAACGCGGGCACCGCCGAGAGCGGCGACTACGGCGCGCTTACCCCGGCGTCCATCACCATCCTCAGGGGGCAGTCCTCCGGCACGGCCACCGTGGCCACGGCGGAGGACGCCGACTACGACGACGAGACGTTCACGGCGTCCCTGGGCCCGCTGCCGGCCACGCTGGGGCCGGCGAACACCCGCACCTCCGTGGAGGTGACCATCGCCGACGACGACGATGACCCCGACGCCCCGCGGGCGTACATCGTGGCCGTTCCGGCCGACGTGCTGGAGGGCGGGACGGTGAAGGTGCAGGTATTGCTGACCAAGCAGCCGGGCAGAGACGTGACGCTCCCGATCACGGTGACCCACGTCACGTCGGAGCCGGGCGACCTCGTGCCCCTCAACCCCGCGTCCATCACCATCCCGGCCAACAAGGCCTCGGGGGAGGTCACGCTTCAGATCAACTGGGACGACGACGGCGACGACGAGACCTTCACGGTGTCCCTGGGCCGGCTGCCCTCCTCGGTGGTGCGGGGCGGCCCGGAGGGCCCCTACGCGAACTTCTCGGGCCCGTCCAGCGTGACCATCCTCGACCGCGGCTCGACCTCGTCGGACGCCATCTGGTCGGCGACGCTGACGCCGCAGGCGAATGCCCTCGGCACGGACCCGGGCTGCAGCAACATCGTAGCGGGCGCCAACTGCAACTCGCGCTCGGTATTGACGGAGAATGAATTCGAGGTCGGAGGCACGGCCACCGGCATATCGCTTATTCGCACCACCACTACCGGCAGCGAAATGTCCGTCAATTTCTCCACAAACGTCCGTACCGCGCTGGCCGGCTACCAGTTCTGCGTCGGCGCCAGGGGGTTCCCGTTCTCATCCGCCTTCAGTACGAACGTCAATGCCGCCTGGGCCCCCTCTCCGGCCCTGGCGTTCACCGTCGGCGTCACGGTCCCCCTGAGCATCGTGCCCTCCGGCTCGTCCTGCTCCGCCGGGGCCGCGCCGCCGCCCAACATGCTGGTCACGCGCAGTGACGGCTGGCTGAAGGTGACCTGGCGCGCACCGGACTACGTGTCCACCGGCGCCATCGTCCGCTGGCGGCTGAAGGACGCCGACCCCAACACGGCGGGCGACCAGCCCGGTGCGTGGGTGCCCGAAGACGGCGTCCTGCTCCGCAGCGAGCAGCACGCCGCCATGAGCGCCACCCTTCCGCCCTGGGACTGCTCCAACTGCGTCCCGCTCGTCCCGGGCAAGCTCTACGAGGTCGGCCTCCGGCTGGTGACGGCCACCGGGTTCTCCGATTGGGGCCTGGCCGGCGAGGGCGTCCCCGTCTCCTCGTGGCCGCTGGCGCTGGTCACTGACTCCGGCGCCATCCCCCACGGCGGCTCGGTCACCGTGACCGCCCGCCTGGGCTACCCGGCGGCGACCCTCATGTGGCTGCGGTTCGACACCGAGGGCGACGACGGCGCGGCGCGCTGGGGCCCGGACTGCGACTGGGAGCACGGCGCCACCGACATAATCGGCCCCGGCCAGACGGAGACCTCGGTGAAGCTGTGCGCGACCGCAGGCGTGACGATGACGGTCAAGGCGGGGATACTAGACACGGATATCGAGGCGACCCCCATCATGGTGCGGGCGCTGGGGCCGAACCCGCCCACGGCGCTGACGCTGAGCGCGGACCCGCAGGCGGCGGCGAACGGCGGCCCGGTGACGGTGACGGCCCGGCTGGACCGGCCCACCGCGCCCGGCGTGACCGTCCGGCTCTATCTCGTGGAGGGCCTCGGCGCGGCCTGGTGGGACCAGTGCGCCGGGACTCCTCCCAGGACCCACCCCGCGATCGTCTCCGGGCTCAAGGTGATCGAGATACCCGCCGGCGCCCAGGAGGCCACGGCGGAGCTGTGCGTGAGGCGGACGGGCGGGCCGCGCCTGGTGATCGGAGCCACGGCGGACGCGCCCCGGCTGGATGCCAAGTACCTGTCCCTGCTCGCGCCCGCCGGCCTCGCCCTGGGGTCGCTGACCGTGTCCTCGACGGACCCGGCGGAGGGCCTGCCGGAGAACGCGGTGGAGCTCTCGGACGCCAGCAACGACTACAACTTCTCGGTCCCGCGCGCCGTGTCCCGCGTGACGGTGAAACCTGCCGCCGCCTACGAGACCACGTCGGTGAAGGTCAACGGCAGCGCGGTGGACGACACCACGCCGGCGGTGGACGTGCCGCTGGATGTGGGCGACAACACCATCAGGATCCAGGTCCGCGCCCCGGCCGTTCCGGCGGTGCGGGAGTACACCCTGACGGTGACGCGAATGGAAGCCTCGACGGACAAGGAGACGCAGGTGCTGGCGAGGCCGGAGTGCGACGCCGACACCGGCCCGCTGTGCGGGATCGTGCTGTCGGCGGGCTCGGAATCGGTGGCGTTCAGCCCGGACTTCGCCCCGGACACGACCTCCTACCAGGCCACGGTCCCGGCGGGGACGACCAGCGTCACGCTCACTCCCGACTATGCCGAAGGCACGAGCGTGTTCGCCGGCTCGCGCAACGGCGGCACCACCTACACCCGCCCCACGCGGGTGCGGCCCTCGGGCACGGCGGTGGAGCTGGCCCTCGCGCCGGACGGCGGAGCGACCGAGCTGTGGCTCATGGTCAGCGGTTCCGGCGGCATGACCACCTACAGCATCCACCTGACCGGGGCGCTCCCGGAGCCGAAGACCTACTCCGTCAGCGCGGCGTCAACCGCAGCCGAGGGAGCGAACGCCACGCTGACCGTCACCCTGAGCGAGGCCGCCCCGACCGGCGGCTTGGCCCTCACGGTGACGGCGGGCTACGGCGGCAGCTCCACCGCAACGGCGGAAGACGTGGGGAGCATAGCCTCCCCGGTCACCGTGGCCGCGGGCGCCACGACCCTGCAACTCGCCATCCCCACCGTGGATGACGACGTGGACGAGGACAACGAGACCTTCACGGTGACCATATCCACCGACGCCCAGGGCTGGGAGAAGGCGGGCGACGGCCGGGACACGGCAACCGTCACCATCACCGACGACGACACCGCCGGCGTGACGGTGACCCCCACCACGCTGAGCGTCGCCGAGGACGGCAGCGCGACCTACACCGTGTCCCTGGACAGCCGCCCCACGGCGGACGTGACGGTCACCGTGACCAGCGGCGATGACGGCGCGGCGAGCGTCTCCCCGGCGTCGTACACCTTCATGCCGTCCGGCTGGAACATCTCGCAGATCTTCATCGTGTCCGGCCTCGCCGACGCTGACACCGACGACGAGAGCGTCACCATCAGCCACGGCGCGGCCAGCAGCGACGCCAACTACAACGGCATCGCGGTTGTGTCGGTGGCCGTGTCGGTGACGGACGACACTCCCGAGCAGCAGCAGCAGACGGCGGAGCCGGTGGAAATCCCCGGCCCGGTGGTCAACCTGCAACTGTCGGCCAAGGGCAAGAGGGTCATCGTCAGCTGGGAGGCCCCGGCGTCCGGCGGCGCGGTGGGCAACTACATCGTGCATCTGAAACCGGACGGCGGCGGCGATGGCAAGACCCACCGGCCCAAGGCGGGCAAGACCACCACCACCTTCCGCAACCTGGAACCCGGCGCGACCTATCGGGTCTGGGTGCGGGTCCAGAACGAAGCCGGCAAGGGCGAGCGCGTCCACGCCCGCATCACCCTGCCCGACGGCACGGTTCAGGGCGGTGAAGGCGAACAGCAGCAGGCAGCCGGGACCTTCTCCGTCAGCGCGACGTCAACCGCCGCCGAGGGCGGGACCGCCGCCCTGACCATCACCCTGAGCGAGGCCGCCCCAACCGGGGGCCTGGCGTTCACGGTGACGGCAGGCTACGGCGGCGGGTCCACCGCGACGGCGGACGACGTGGGTTCGATAACCTCCCCGGTCACCGTCGCCGAGGGCCATACCACACTGGACATCACCGTCCCTACAGCCGATGACGCCGTGGACGAGGACGACGAGACCTTCACGATCACCGTCGCCGCAACCACGTCGGGCTGGGAGAAGGAGGGCGACGGCAGGGACACGGCCACCGTCACCATCACCGACGACGACACCGCCGGGGTGACGGTGACCCCGACGACGCTGAACATCGGCGAGGACGGCAGCGCGACCTACACCGTGGTCCTGGACTCCAGGCCCACGGCGGACGTGACCGTCACGGCCACCGGCGGAGACGACAGCGCGGCGGGCGTCGCCCCGGCGTCGCACACCTTCACGCCGTCGGACTGGAGCACCCCGCAGACCTTCACCGTGTCCGGCGTCGCCGACGAGGACCGGGACAACGAGAGCGTCACCGTCAGCCACGACGTGACCGGCAGCGACGGCAAATACAACGGCGTGGCCGTGGACTCCGTGGCCGTGAGCGTAACGGACACCACACCGCCTCCCGCCCAGGAGTCCGAGCCGGCGACGACGTCCTGCCCCGAGGAGACGGAGCCGCCGGTTCCCGGCCAGAGGGAGCCGTTCAACATCTGCATCACCCCCGGCGACGGCACGCTGACCGTCACCTGGACCGTCGCGCCCCGTGAGGGCTTCGAGGACATTGATATACGCCACGCCCTGCGCTGGAGCCAGGAGCCGGGCGTCTGGGCCAACCCCACCGGCCCCAACGCCGTGGGACCCAACGACGGCATCACGATGCAAGACGGGATGCTCGGCTACTCGGTGGAGGACGGGGTGTACACCTACACCATCACCGGGCTGAAGAACGGCGTCGCCACCGGGGTGTTCATCCGCTCCTTCACCGGCGGCGACTACAACGAGGGCAACCCCGAGTCCAGCGAGTGGGTCCGCATCAAGGGCGAGAACACCACCCCCAAAGCCGCCGAGTAGCCGGGTGACAGAAGGGGAATTGTGACTCTCTATCCCTTCTGTCATTCTTTTACTCATCTTCAGAAGAAGGATGCTGGAGACAAATGCCTGGCGCAATTAAGTGGACCCTAGCAATAGCTTTGATTTCAGTGTCCATCTTGGCGATTGTGACGGCTTCGGGGCTGGTGTGGGCCATGGTAACTTCCTCCGACGACAGCTTTGAGGAGGACAGGAATTGGAGCGGCGGCGACGCGACTGTTCCTGCATGGCACTACGATGTCAACGAGGGGCAGGAATGTCCGCCTGGGCAGGTCTGGCATTTTGCGGATCGAGCATGCAAGACGGTTGCGGCAGAGTGACCTGAAGTAAGTGATGCCCCCCAGACGACTCATGCAAGGAGGGTTCTTTTGCGGGCGACCGCTTTCACATCCCGACGCATATTGCTGCTGCTCATCATTGCCGCTGGCATTGCGGGCTTGGCCTACCTAGGCATAGCCCTTCTCAACTCGAAGCAGGACAACCGTGATCTGACACGGACCCTAGGCGAAACCTCGGCGCGACTAGATGCCACCACCCAGACATTGACCCAAACCACCAAAGACCTAGACGAGACGGCCCAAGCTCTGGACCTTACCACGGGTGAATTGAATGCCACATCCGAGGAACTTGAGGCCACCGAAGACGCACTGGCCACGGAAACCGCCGAGCACGATGGCACGGAGAAGACCCTAAGAAGTACGCGGGAAGAACTGGAATCCACGACCCTCACGTTGGAACAGACCACAGACACTCTCAGTGCTACCAGCGACGAGCTGGCCGCCACACAAGGCCAACTGAGGTCAACCAAACTGGAACTGGAAGTCACGACCGAAGCACTGGAGAGACCACCGAGGACTTGGAGTCCACATCGGAAGAACTGGCGACCACCAGCGAGGCCCTGTCCGAGACAAGTGCAGACCTAGAATCCACATCCCGGCAACTGGACACGACCACCACGAGGCTGAATGACACTACCACGGAGTTGAATGACACAAAGGCCGACCTCGCAGAGACGTCGACCCAGTTGGGTACTGTCACCCACGACCTGACGCAACTGGAGGACCGCGTCGTGGACCTCGAAGCAGTGGAGGCCATGATTGCGGAGAGGACGCCCCTGATCCCCCAGACAAGTATTGGAGGCTTTACCTGTACTGGCAGCATGGAACCGAAGATCACCTGCATGGACGAGGCGCGGTGGCTGGACAACTACGACCCCAACGACATCGTTGTGGGCGCAGTTATAGATTTCACCCCTGCTGATTGCGACCCCGATGCAACGGATCGCATATCCCACAGGGTTATAGAGATAAGGATGGAGGGAGGCCTGGCATTCAGGGCTAAGGGCGATAACAACCCCCGTGACGACGACTGTTGCATCACGCCGGAGAACGTCTACGGCTACATTACCGCCCTGTACAAGGACGTGCGGCCCGAGTTTGGCCCAGTCAGAGACAGGGTAAACACCGCCTATGATGCCACGCAACTCACCTACGCAGCGTGGGAGAAGGCCGATAAGGAATACGGGGACTACGTGTCACGGCGTTGCCCAAACTATGTCTGCCCGCGTGATGGCGTCTACAGGAAGGCAAAGGGCCTGTACGACGCGATGGAAGCAGCAAGGGTAAAGCATGCCGAGGCCGTCAAACAGTGGGAGTGCAAAATCGAAGAGGCTAAGGACAGTGCGGAACTAGATGTTCCTATTTTCAGGATATGTGCCTAGGCATCAAGAAGACAAGGAATAGGTAACGTACAAATGGCCCACTACTACGTGAATAAGGTTGCCCAACCGAACGGGGACCACGAGGTACACCGTGACGGGTGTCAGTGGATGCCCCTATACAGCAATCGAGTGGACCTTGGTGAATCCCAATCATGTGCTCTACCTGTTTACAAAGCACGACTGATGGGCTACAAAGCCAACGGCTGTGCGACTTGCTCACCAGCTTGCCATACCACTTGATCGCCACTCTGGGCAATCAACCAGCACTCTCCCGTCCTCTAGGTGGATGGCCCCTGGCATTCGCTGGTGTCCACAGCAACTAGTTTTAGTGTGGACACCAGCAGCGTTGAGGGCCTCAACGATCTGGTGGATACATCGATCAATGCACTGCACGCGCCCATACAGTGGCATGTACACTTGGAAGTTGCAACAACATCCTGTCCCTTGAGTACGACTTGGAACGCACCAAGAACTGAGTCCTGCCTCGGGGGGGACTCACACCCCCTCTTACGGCCCGTGATTCGCACTAGAACTATTCTGTCATTGTGCGCTCCGTCACTAGCGGCCTTCCAGCCGATAGAGCCGTTTGTGCTTTGAAGCGCAATTTTGACAGATTGACGCACCACCCTCCAACATGGCCCCATGTCGCCTGATGAAAAGAGGTAAGCCCAAGTGAGAGCAGCCCCGACCTTCATCAAGGAGGACATCATGCAGGGCAGTATCTCCGCACACTCTACACGCGACAGGATCGTATTAAGCCTCGCCATCGCAGTGATCATGGCCGCCCTGGGATCGGCCATCTACTACGCCTTCTTCAACGACCACACTGACCCTGTACCTTACCCTTCCGGGATTCCCAGTTGGGCATGGGGCGCCACCAACATCACACTCAGCGACTCCTACCTTACCCAGCCCACAGATTTCTCCAAGCTCAAGGAGCGGTCCGACGTGGTGGTCATGGGAGTGATCTCCCAGGTGCACTCCCCGGCGTGGGCCACTCCCGGCAACGAGGGACCCGAAAACGGCATTGCCCCTGAACACCTTATCGGCGACGTGCCTGCTTACCAGATACGGACGCCAGTGCAATTCGACGTGAAGGAGACCTTCAAGGGTGACGTGCCCGACTCCATCCAGTTCTCCTTCATGGGCGGCCGAGTCGGCGACGTCGCCCTCATCACGGATGAGAGCAAGAACGTCTACACCAAGGATGCCGCCCTGATCGTCTTTCTCAGCGAGGGCGACAAGGGAGGGCCGTCGTCCCATGTGAACTCCGAAGGCCGCTTGTGGCCGCGAGGCTACCTCACCGTGCTCGACGAGGACACGGCGCGGGGACCGGTGCGCGAGGTGGCCCTGAAGGATGTGCTTGAGCAGCTCCGTTAGTGCCTTTTCCCCTTGGGTTTGCAACAGCCGACTCCAAACACGGGGGAAAGGACTGAACGCCCATGACACTCTCAATTCCTCGCAAGCTACTAGTCACCTTTATCACCCTTGCGGTCCTCTGCACCGCTGCCGTGGTGCTGGCCAACGATGCCTTCGGCGTCACGGGCCTCAAACGCGACTCCAACCAGGCCGTGTGGGACGCCTCATTCACCGACAACCAAGCCAAGTACGGGTTCCCTTCCGGGACCCGAGGCCACATACGGGACGCCATGGACCAGTGGGACTCGCGTACAACCGGCGCTGACTTCCATCTCTACGAAAGGACGAGCGGCGTCAGCCAGAACGCCAAGATATACACCCAGGGCGTCAAGTTCTCCCGTTACTATGAGTTGGGGGAGAGTGCGGCCCAGATCACCCAGATCGTGCGAAACAACCGGATCACCTTCTCGACGATCAACCTCAACAGGGAGTGGGACTGGACGGACTCCAATGCGTCCTGCGAGGTCGACCACGACTCCCAGACCGCCGACGTGCGCATCGTCCTGGTCCACGAGGGTGGCCACACGGTGAGGCTGGAGCACGATCTCACCCGCAGCGACACCGTGATGAACCCCGACGACGACTGCGATCTCAGGACCACTTCCTATGACAAGAACGAAGTGATCGTCATGTATGGCGAAGATGAGTAAGTAACGGGGGTATGAGGTTCTGATGAAGGGGGGGTGGCTCCCAAGAGCCACCCCCCCTTCCACGTCACACCCAAACCTCAATGGTCACTTGATCCCCTTCCAAGAATCGCTCAGACATTTCTATGATCTCGTGTTGGATAATGCGCCCTTCCGCATTGGCGATAGGCAGTTGCTCCCCGATATTCACGTTGGGGTTATTCTCGTCGGTCAATTCGGCGACCAATGTGTTTGGGGCATTCTTCCGGTATACGCGGATTTTCATTGCTTGCTTTCGGACGTAATGGCTGCACCAGTCGTCTGGATTGACAGACGGAAACCGCCAAATCACGCTGTTCCCTGAGTAGGTGCCACCTCGCCCGCCAGTCGGTACTGGCATGGGCGGGTTTAGGTGGCAGAGCGAATCGACGTTGAACCGGCAGTTCGCGCACGTCAATTCTGGGTCGCGGATCATGGCTATCCTCCTCCTCGTCGTCCTTCCCTTTGGCTTTCTGTCACGGACTGTTGACCGTTCCCATCATCAACCTGCTGCCATGGTGCGGCTACGGCGGGTCTTCCTGGAGCGATTCGTACTCTTGGACGAACTGGATTCATTCCTGGACCGCCTGCCCTAGAACAGTCAGTCGGTTCTCAGCGTCACATTCCCACAGCCGGAGAGTCTGTGACTCTTCACTTTTGACATCGAGGGTATATCCCCCAACAGGTTGTTCCACATGAAGAGGAATTCCAGGTCGCCGATTTTCTTGACAGCGTATTGAGATGACCACATCTCCCATCCACGGTCAGCCAAAGGAGCAAACAGGGTGGCCTCCTGGTCGTGAAGGATGCGTCGCGCCTGGACTTTCTGGTGAAGCTCGTTCGGTGTCATCTTGGTCATTCCTCCTTAGTTTCAGCCCGCTTCCTGTTTCTCAGCCTACTGCCTCGTTACCGCCCTAGTTTGGACCACCAGGCGGTCCCCATCTTGGAGCTTCCCGCTTTTCTTGTGTTGGGCGGCTCTCCTCCTAGGGTTGTTGGTTGTCCCTACGTATTTGGTGTTTTTCTGAGAATCTTGAATCGCATACTGGACGGCCTTTTCCGTTGTTGACCTGCCCCTTCTTGGGGGTGCGGAGGTCCGTCGAGCCGTGCTCTTGGCGGGTCCTCGCGCTCCGCATCGGCTATGCCCTCGCGACATATTGTCACCTCCAGATAGCTTAGGGGTTGTGTTCACCTTGCGGCCGTCATGTCCTCCGCGTAGTCAAGAATTGGCAGCCCTTTCCGTATGCGGGCCAATGCCAAGTCGCAGCCGATGGACTCCAGTGCCAAGGCAATGTCGGGAGTGATCCTGCAACGCTCGTTGAGGAGCCGCGAGGCGGTATTGCGGCTGATCCCCATCCGGAACGCAAACTCGTTCACGCTCCACCCTTCGGCCTCCAGAGAATCCCGCAGACCTGAGGCAGGATGAACAGGGGTGCTGACAGTCATAAAAGGGTCTCCTAGCGATAGTCTTCGAGGTTGACGGCCACGGCTTCCCTGCCCTCGAAGCGGAAGGTAAGCCGCCAGTTGGCGGATACCCACACACTCCATGTGCCCCGGCGGCTGCCCGATAGTTGGTGCGGCCGCAGTCCCGGCATGTCCATATCCAGTGGATGCACGGCTGCAGCTAGGCGGGTAAGGAGAAGGTCGATGCTGGCCACATGTTCCGGGGGCAGACGGCTGGCATCGTCCCTCTCCCAGAATCTCTGTAAACCTGCGTGGCTGAACTTCAATGCAGGCATTGTACCATGCGGCGGTGCATGCTGCTCCAGGTAGCCTCGTTGGTGCGGGAATTGCGCGCCATGAGGACGGCGCAGGACCTAGGTGGGGGACTATATTCGTGAGGGCGAGGGAAGGACCGCAGCGGTGGCAGATTCCGCCGTCACAACGGTGATAAGGATGGCCTATGGCCTGAAGGCGACCGAGATCACAGGAGGAGTGCCGGCTGACCTGATTCCTGAAAGCCCAGTCCGCGACCACTGCACCTGGGTAGCAGCGTATGACTATGGCGCACCAGACCCCGCCATCCTTTTGGCGGTTCGAGGTTCGCACTATAACATCTTCTGTCACTGTGCGCCCCGTCACTATCGACCATCCACTAGCGGTCTCCCTAGCCGCGTTGTTGGCGAACACAAGAAAAGGGCTAGCCGTTTGAGGACTGGCCCTTTTCTTCTCAAGCGTTGGCGCTTGCGGTTCCTAGTTGATGTCCTCTATGGGCAGCCCGTCTACCGTGGTTCGTCCACAAGGGTTGCCCTTTGGCTTGAAGGGCACCGCAGCACCCGGCGGATAGAAGCTGGCGCACATGAGGTTGCCGGACAGATCGAGGACCACGGCCATGTAGGGATAGGTTTCCTCTCGGTACTTAATCTCCCCTGTCACCGTCACCACCCACACTTTATGACGACCCATCCCCGACGCCCACTGGCCCACCAGCTTGTTGTAGTACGCCCACCCTACATTGTGGACGGAGAAGCCACGCGGCTCCCCCTGCAGACCAAGGGTCTCCGCGTGGCTCACTGCTATCCGGTGCGCCTCATACTTGGTAATGGGCGTGGCGTCGCTGGATGCCCGGTAGTAAAACACAGAAGCCATGGGGGCCATGGGTTCCACTATTCCGAGCCGACGAGCCAGCCGTCTCAGCACCTGATGGTCCGCTGCGAGGAGTAGTGCCATCCCCTCTTTACCCTGTTGTTCGGGGCGACGGTGTAGGCGTAGCTCTTGCCACGGTAGGTGCCATCGGCGCACTCCATTGAGCGGTTGCTCTCGATTTTATCCACCCAGACAGCGCTCTTGTGCCACTGGCTCCGGGGGTTGTCGCCGACGTTGCTCCAGTGACAGTAGAACCAGACACACCACTTCTTCTTCTGGAGGTAGGTGGTTATCTCCAGGCGTTTCATGCTGGTCTCGCACTCAATCCAGCCGATGACATTGATGCGGCCCTGAGTGCGTGGGTGTTCCGACTTATGGGGGTGATCGGTCTTGTGCACACAGCGGTAGTGCTCGTCCTGGGCAATGTCCTCGTCGTCGGGGATGTCCTCGGGGTCGTCAACGGGGTCTTCCGCAGGCACAGGGTCTTCGGGCAGCCCGTCGGCCAGTACGCTCGTCGTCCCCGCAACAAGCAGCATGGTCATCAGCAGGAGCAACACTAAGATGGGCTTTGTCATTGTGGCAGACCTCCACGTTGGGCGACATGTTGGCTCTTGGGGAGCCTAATTGGCCTTCCGGCAAGGTTGTCAAATTATCGCGCCGTCACCCTGCGGTCAAATTCCGCCAGATAATGACTCAAGTTTGCGATTAGTGTGCGGGCCTGCGCAGGCGACAATGCCTAGACATCAAACTCGTCGGGAGGCCCGCCATGGTTCGGTTGTATCCCAAACTCCACTATCAATTGCCAGTTGTCGGGAACCTGCGGGCCGTCATCGCTATATCCGAGCCCAATCCGCTGCATCATTACCGGGGTAGCATCTAATTGCACATTTCGCTCTATGTGAGTCGTGAACCTGGTCATATCCATTTCCTCCAGTCTTCTTTTTGCCCGTGTCAACCCCAGGGTCTGTGGTTCGTCCAATAAGTATTCTTTCAAAGTCTAGCACAAGAAGAGGGCCGCGGAAGGTGTCCCCCGGCCCTCTTCGAAGGGCGAACCCAAACAAAGGGGGATTCTTACTCATTCACGTATTCCCAGTAAAGCTCGCATTCCAAGCTGGCCGGAGAAGGTGGCAGGCTTGAACCAGTGCATTGGGCATCGAACATTTTGGCCCCATACTGGTAGCCCTTCCCTATTGCCTTCGCAGTGGTCGTGTGTCCCCATGATGGGACTTGGGTGTGGTAGTAATCACCCTTGGTTTTCGCCCAGATCTGGCTTGGACCGCTCAAGCTGTAAGTGAGGGTGCACTTGTCCACGTAGTAGTAGAAGGGGGGGCTTGGAAAGTGATTGCCCCAGCAGGTCCCCCGCTGGCCGCTCCCACCAAATACACGCCCACCTCCGCTGTAGTGGTCCGTCTTGAACTTGACGGAGGACTTGCTCTTCGTCAGGTCGTCTATCGATGCGAGCCCGACCACCTTGGCTAGTGCTTGGACTCTCCATGTATGCGAGAGGCCTCCGGCGGCTTCATCTTCCGCCTCCTCCGGCATGGGGGTGGAATTCAACTCGATCTCTTCGACGACCATGTTGCAGTCCTCATTCATTCCCACTCGCACACTTGTCACATCGCCGGACAGCCGCATCGCGACGTTTGGCAGGCTGCATTCGCCGTCTACTACGGTTCCTTTGTGCACCACGTCGCCCTCCCGGAGTCCGGTCTTGGGGTCTTCGCCTTCAACCGTGATCTCGACGCTGTTCGCAGTTGTTGGGGGGGCTTGCCCCTGAACAGTTCCTGCCAACATCGAAAGGCTGAACAGCAAAACCAAGAGAATCGTCAGTCTGAGTCTAGAAGCAGTAACCATAGCGCATCCGTCCTTGAAGGTCGTTGGGGCTGCGGTTCAATGCTCGCACCTCCGATCCGTTCAGGCGACGTATGGACTTCTGCTTTTAAGGGTAGAGATGGCCACTTGGGCGTGTCAACAGATTTGGATTTGGTAATTATTTCACGAGTTCAGGTCAGACCATCAGAGGGGTCGTCCAATTAGTTTGGGTTCCGTTTGCTTGTAGGGTCTGCCCCCCCAACGCTTTTTATGCGCTTACGGAAGATGTCCATGTTGGAGGTAGGATTCTAGGTCATCAATTATCCCTTCCACACGCTCAATACATATCGGGAATACCTCTAGCGCATCGTACCTCTCGCGGATTGTTAGCATGGTCTGATTCGCTCGTGCCAAGAACACAGCCCCCTCTCTTGGGGGAGGACGGCTTTGACTCAAAACGCCTACTCCGACGCGACTTTTGAGCCAACTAGCTGTTTGGCTCAAAAGTCGCTCCTCCCATACTCGCCGGGTCTACGCCCAAGTCATAGGCTACCTGAATCAGAACGCACACATTATGACACAGCAGCTTGAGCAACACTTCGTTCACCTGTGCCACTGGAGCCTTGGAACGTACCTTTTCTCCGAACTTTGCCTTGACCATGGCGAATACGGTCTCGACGTTGGAGCGTTTGTGATAGTGGGCGTCGAACTCGGTGCGATGCAGATTGAAGTAGTGGTATGCCCTTTCCCAGGGGGGTCACGCTTATGGTGTGTGATCGCCTTGGAGTTGGCCTTGAAAGGGATGTAGGCCCTTGCGCCGACATCGTCGGCCGCACGGAGATTCTTCTTGCTGAGGTACGCTTTGTCGGCGGAGACTTCCCGGACCGCGAAGTTGGCGGCGGTGGTCTGTACGAACGGAACAGCAGAGGACGTACACCGCTCAATACACCGAGGAAGAAGCACCATCACCTATATGGACCAGGGATGGACTTTTGAGCCAATTGGAGCACTTTTAAGCCACCGACTACTTTTGAGTCAAAGCCGGGGGAGGACCGTCCAGCCCTGTTCTTCCCAGTTGCTTTCCGCCTTATCTTCCTTAAGAACAATCGTCAGCTTTGTTGCGTGCTGTACCTTCGGGAAGCGGCGATGCTTCGAACTGTTGCTCACATCCGCGACAAATTCCAATACCTGATTGCCTTGGTATGACTGCATCTGTTCCATCCTCTGTTCCATCCAGCGTTTCACGTTGTCTCCGACATACTTCAGGGGAGGCCGACGCACGGCGGGCAAATTGCTTTTCGCTCCGCGTAATGACGAAGCTCACGGCACGCTCCTCATCTTGCGTCATATCGGATTCGTCCTTGTAGCAACTACCATGGCCGCATAGTCCAAAGCAGCCTGTAGGTTTTCGGCAATTGCTCCGCACATACGGCGTATCTCTGTAGGCACTTTCCCTTCGTGCGACAGGCTTGCTGGGGGAAGGCTTACAACGAAGCTATTGCTCTCCGTTGACCAACCGCTGGCCATCTTCTGCATCGTCTGTCTTACGAACTCGTCAACCGCAATCTTGAGTGGCGTCCCCGCTTCTCGGTTCTGGTCATTGTGCGCTCCGTCACTAGCGGCCGTCCAGTTGCTAGGGACGTTTGTGCTTTGAAGCGCAATGTTGACGAACTTGGTAGAGGTCCAATAGGGTGCATCCCGTGAGGCCCTCAATACGTTGCTCCCATCAACACAAGGAGGACTCTGATGAGACCTAAGCCGAAGCCCAAGCGACTGGTCCTGATCCTAGCATTGATCCTGACCGTGGCCGCCATGAGCACTGTTGGGATAGCGTCGGGACTCGCCCAGACCCCCACCCTCGACGGCGATAACGTCATAGAGTACGACAACGACGGCGAGATCAAGAATGGCACTCGCACCCTCGTCCAGGGCACACCCTACGAGGACGGGTGCCGGTTTGTTGTTGAGGTCTCCCTTGCGCCGGGCCAAACGGCGGTGGGTGGTCGCGAGGTGTCCCACGACCCGGACACCTGCAAGAGCATCTTTGAGGTCGGGGAACCTGTGAGCACCAGCGACGATGGCGGGGAAGAGGTCCCGGCACCCGGCGATGGTGCCAGAGGCGGCAACGTGGGCTCGCGCTATGTCGGCGCATCGTCTACTACCCACTCCAAGGGGTACTTCAAGGCGTGGGCAGAGGACCCCATCAATCTGGACGTGAACCGTGTCACCAGCTACATGGACTGGTACTGGAACGGCACGTGCGTGACCCAGGCCAACCTCAATGCGCCCAAGCTCTGGTGGCTCAAGACATCGGGCTGGAAGAAGCGGTCTGGCATCTGGAGGTCCAAGGGATCGTCGTGCTCCAAGGCATACAACGAGGCCAAGGCCCACTTCGACAACAGTCAGTTCTGCGAGTTCATCACCGGTGGATTGGAGGGCGAACCCACCCACGTCCACTACGAGAGCGTCTACATCACGGGCTTTGGCTCCGGCAACCTCACCGGTTCGGTGGACTTCCGGAAGTACGGAGGGTGCAACAACTTTCTGTCCCTTGAGTACGACTTGGAACGCACCAAGAACTGAGTCCTGCCTCTGGGGGCCTCACACCCCATCAAACCCCTCTCTCACCCTCACGGCCCTGTCCAGCCCGATCCACGCCAGGGTGGTCGTCCATAAATCTGACGTCAACCGACTCTAGTCACCACGTGGACATCCGCTATTCGATTCTGATTATCGCGTAGTAGCTATGTACGCCACCCTTTGTGGAGCCGTACCTTCCTACCAGCCGATGTAGTCCAGGAACCACAAGACAACGGCGTCGCCACGTCCTTGTCTCTGAACGCATTGATGCTCCGCAGCACACTCTCCATAGAAAGCCGAACGGCTGGATGGCCGACATTTGTAATATATCCCACAGCAAGCAGGGTCATTAACTCTTTATCTGCGAAGAGGTCGGCCCGTGTCTCTGAGCAGGGGTCTTCGGCTCGATGCTGCTGATATTGGTACAACGATTCACCTTCGTCAGGAAGAAGGTCTAGGCTGCCCATGGCAATAAGACGTGCCTGATAGTCCTCAATCGTGAAATAGCTATCGCCCCCCTTGCCAAGATAGTCCCGGAAATTGGCGTACTTCAACGGGTCGGCACGGTTGGGCCTGCCCATGTCCGGCTGTACATAGGAGCGAACCGCTCATCCTCTATCAGGGGTAGAGCCTCCTTCCAGAACAACTCGGCCCAACTCCTCCTGATCAACTTCGCCTTCCTCGGCGTGATCAGAAACTCCGATTGCCACGGGCTCTCCTGCGGTCCCCCAAGTTCCTGAAAGTGTGCGGCTACAGCTCGGTATCCGTAGGCATGTCTAGATCAGCTGTCCAACTGTACCTCAGCTTTTGGTGTTGATTGGATAACAGAGAAGTTGGCCCAGGAAGTGATGCGGGGCATGCGGGAGGCTGCCTCTCGCGGCTTTTTCCTCTCGTCGAAAGCACCCTTCGGATACAAGCGGGCAAAGGTCAACGACGGGGCCAAGGAACGTCCGACGCTGGTTCCAGACCCGGATACCGCTGCCATTGTAAGGGAGGTGTTCGAGAGCTCCCTCAGGGGCAATGGACTCAAGGAGATCTGCCGGGAACTCAACGACCGGGGCATCACCAACAAGGGGCGCCCCTGGCGTAAGAGCGGGCTTCACCACCTCCTTACTAACGAGACGTACACTGGCACCGCAGTCTGGGGCAGAACGACCAAAGGGGAGAAGAACCCCGAACCGGTACGGGTGGATAACGCATGGCCAGCCCTGGTGTCCAAGGAGTTGTTCGAGTCGGTGCAACAGGCACTACGCGGGCGGGCCCCAAGGGTGCAGAGACCGGCCAGCACAGGGAGCAAGTTCCTGCTCAGCGGGCTTTTGCGATGTGGCCATTGTGGCAGGGCTTACACCGGCCAGGGGGCCAAGAGCGGGAAGTTTGCCTACTACGTCTGCGGCACCCTGCACCGTGAGGGTGCCGGTACCTGCCAAGCCCGCTACCTTAACGCTCCACGCGTGGAAGAGTTCGTTGTGGACAGGATCAAGGAGCGCATCCTCACCGATGAGACGATCACCGAGCTTGTGACCCTGGTGGCCGAGGAGATTGATGACATGTCCGGGGAGTTTGCCGGCAGGCTCAAGGTCATCGCGGCGGAGCTTTCCGATATTGAGCACAGGCTTGAGAGGCTCTACGAGGCCTTGGAGACCGGTCATCTGACCCTTGAGGCCCTGTCCCCTCGCATCCTCAGCCTGAGACATCGCCAGGACCAGTTAACGGCAGCCCAGGACGAGGCTGAGAGGCAGTTGGAGCAGCGCCGAGTGGAGTTGCCCGGTACCGAGGAGATCAGGGAGTATGTGGCCGATTTCCGTCAGTTCCTCGAGCAGGGGACGTTCCCTGAGCGGAAGGCCCTGATCCGCAATTTCGTCAAGGGCATTGAGGTGATGGGTGATGAGGCCACCCTCACCTATACCATACCCATGCCCTCAGACGGGGTTACGCGTGAGGGGACTCCGGTTCTTGATTTTGTCCAGTCCGGCCCACCGGACTGGACTCGAACCGTCCAATCAACCGGGCCCTTTTACGTCCAGCTTCCATGAGTAGTTGCTGGCATGGCGGATCTCGCCGGGGTATCGCGGATACCGAGGTTCAACGAGAACCGCACTAGCACAAGGCAGACCCGTAGACGAAACGTCGCAGTTGTCACCTCCAGAGGCAGCGTGGCCGTCGGGATGACCTTCCTCAACGCCCCCTCGGCTCCAGCCATTCACACTCAAGTTGGGAGTGACCATAGACCTCATCTTTAGCTTGGACGCCTACCTATGCCTATGCCTATGGAATGGGAACACCACATCACGCACTTTCCCCTACGACAACGACGGCACGGAGGCGAGGACTTACACCATTTGAGACACCACCTAACGACCAATGGACTGGCGAGAAGCAACAGCAATAATAGATGAGCGATACAAGAACATGATGATGAGGGAATCTATAGCTAACGAGAGAGAATTGTGGAGCCGGCTAGGCACCTCACCCAGACGTACCAGGGAGAGATCGGCACCCTCTTGCCCATCCGAACAGCTTCCTGGTCAGAGATGTTGCGGAGGCGCGCCTATTTGGGGATTCGACCCCGGTCGCCACACCCCTGCTGGGTTCGAGCGGGCGAGGCCCTTCAGCTAGGCATAGCGGCAAAATCGAACAAAATCTCTAGCTATTGATTTTGGTTCTGGCCTCCACGCATGGCATCTGGTGTTGACGGACAAGGCCATAGAACAAATACTCGACAATAGAACAATCTTCCCGCGGAGTTGTTCTAAAGTCGATGCTCATTAGCGGAAAGGGGTGCGACATGACGTACTTGCATGGCTTGCGTTTGTCGTGTGGATAATAGTCCTAGGCCCGACGGCAAAGAGTGACATTCGAAGAGGCAGCATGGGGACTTACAAGTCAACAGAATTCTCGGTGCTTCTCGAAAAGCTAAGAAAGAATGCCGGCAAGAGCCGGTACAAGCTAGCGCAGTTCAGCGGGATAGACGAGGCGTATATTTTGAGGCTGGAATCCGGTGAGCGTCAGAATCCGACGAGGGACGTTGTGGTGCGGCTGGGACTGGCCTTGGTCGCCGATTCTGAATTGGTGACCCTTGATGATGTCAATGATCTACTTCTGGCCGCTAGCTTTGCGCCGCTGCTGGGCCGCGGAGAGAGGTTCTCAAGGAACTGACTCGAGAGGAGTGCAGCGTGCAGATCACCGCTTCTTGTTTGGGTTCCTGGGGACTGCTCCGCGCCCTTGAGATCGACCTGCATTGGGGTATATGCGTCCCGACCAGTTGTCTCCGTTGAAGCTGCGCCCGGACAGGCTGGGAGCCCGCATTTCGACATGGTCCAGGGGGGAGAAGTCCTGGCTCACCTGTGCAGCCATACGGTTCGCTATGTGGAGGTATTTCTGGACCATGACCAGCGTGGTGTGCCCAAGGTTCTGTTGCAAAAGGAACACATTGCCGCCGTTCAGCAGGAAACGGGTAGCATACGTATGGCGCATAAGGTGGGGGTGCAGCCTAGGGATCCCCGCTGCCTTGGACAGCCTCTCGGTCAGGGACCTGAGGGCATCGGGCGACATACAGTAGCCGTCTATGGACAGGAAGAAGGCGTCGGTCGATTCTCCTTCGTTGGGAAAGCGGTAGCGCGTGGCATAGGTTGCTAGGGACTTCTTGCAATTGGTGCCAAAGGCTACGATCCGTTCCTTGTCTCCTTTGCCCAGCACCTTGACATATCTCTTGTCCAGATGGACGTCTCCATGTTTCAGGGTCACGACCTCGGTGAGCCGCAGGCCCGTATCCAGCATCAGAGAGTATAGGGCCCTGTTCCTCGCCCCTAGGACGGTGCCGGCGTTCATGGTGGCGAATATCCGCTCGATCTCCTCGTCGGTCAGGACCTCAATTTCCTTCTGCCTCACCTTGGGCACCTTCAGGTTCTGCAGCCTGTGGCACTCGGTATAGCCCTGCCGGTACAGCCAGTTGAAAAAGGCCCGCAAGGCCCTCACCCGGTTGTTGAGGGTGTGGCTCGACGCCAGCCCCCACAGACCCCTCCTTCCCTGAAGGTAGAGAACGAAGTTCCTGACCTCGTCCTCGCCAAGGTCGTCCACACAGGTGGACATCCCCTCTGCTCTGAGCCATTCCAAGAAGAGGTCAAGGGCTTGACTGTACCATTCCACCGTTTTGGGAGACTTGCCGTCGGACCTGTTGTGGGTCTGAAAACGCTCCACCAGCATGTCGAGTTCCAGATTCCCCTTGACCACCTTGCGGCTCCCCTTCTTGATAGCAGCCATGTTACGTACTTGCCCCGCTTTCGAGAATTGTCTGTCGGGCAAGCAGGAGGAGGAACGGTAACCGGCGGCAGCATAGCTATCGGGCAGTGAGTCGGATTGCCCGTGTCGCTGAATCTGGCTAGGCAGCGAGTCGGATTGCCTTTTTGGCAACAGAAAAGCCGCCTGATTCGGCGACTCTTTGCCCTTGGGACCGTAGCTGAGCCCAAGCTATTTCGTAGGTGGGGTGGCGTCCCAGGCAGGATTCGAACCCGCGACCCGCTGCTTAGAAGGCAGCCGCTCTATCCCCTGAGCTACTGGGACGTTTTGGAAGGCTGTGGGCCAATGGCTCACAGCCTGTCCTATGAATAATGCTAGGCAGGGGCCAATTCTCTGTCAACCTCAGCGAGAAGGAGTGTGGCAGAGAATTGGCCCTCATTGTTTCGCTGGTTGGTTACTCCTCTTGGAAGGCCCGCCAGACCTTTTCCGGGGTGACGGGAGCGTCGAGATGGCGCACGGAGGTCTGGGACAGGGCGTCCACCAAGGCGTTGGCCACTGCAACGGGGCTGGCTACGGTGGGGAGTTCGCCACCACCCTTGACGCCCAAGGGGTTGACGGGCGAGAGGGTCTCCACGCTGTCCATTCGCAGGGGAGGCATCCCCTCGGCGGTGGGCATGGAGTAGTCGAGGAAGTTGCTGTTAAGGGGCTGGCCGTTGTCGTCGTAGACCATGCCTTCCATAAGGCCTTGGCCCAGACCCTGGGCGAGGCCGCCGTGAAGCTGGCCCTCCATGAGCTTGGGGTTGATTACGCGACCGGTGTCGTGGACGGCGGAGTAGTTGAGGAAGGTGATGTCGCCGGTGTCGGGGTCGACTTGAATCACGGCGACATGGGCCCCGAAGCCGAAGGGATTTTCGGGCATGGAGAAGGAGCTTTTGAACTCCAAGCCGGGCTCCATGCCCGGAGGAAGGCGGTCGGGGCGGTGGGCCTCGGAGCATACCTCTTGGAAGGACATCACCTGCTCGGGGTCCTTGCCGTTGATGAGCTTTTCGTCCTCATAGATGATGTCTTCAGGGTCGCATTCGAGGATGTGGGCGGCGATTGCGGACAGCTTGGTCTTGGTGTCCTGTATGCCCAGCCACATGGCGGAACCGCCGACGGAGAGGCCACGGCTGGCAAAGGTGCCCAGCCCCTTCTCCGGGATGTCGCTGTTGCCATGGGCGATGCGTATCTGGTCGGGCGAAAGGCCCAACTCATCGGCCACGATCTGGGCAAAGGTGGTCTCGGTGCCCTGGCCGTGGGGGGAGACCTCGGTATGGACGACTACGTTACCGGACGAGTCGACTTGGACAACGGCGGCGCTGTCGCGCATGTCGCCGATGCCCCCGGCGGCCTTGACGACGGTGGCGACACCGATGCCGATGAGGGGCTCGCCGGGCTTGCGGTTCCTCTGGGCTTCGCGATAGCGCGAGTACTCACCCATCTCCAGGACCTTGTCCAGCGTGAGGCCGAACTGACCGGAGTCGTAGGTGAGGCCGGTGCCGGTGGTGTAGGGGAAGGCGTCGTCGGCGACGAAATTGCGGCGGCGGACCTCGGCGGGGTCCATGCCGAGTTCATGGGCGATGAGGTCGAGGGTGCGCTCCATCATGAAGGCGCCCTCGGGTGCGCCCGCACCGCGGTAGGGGCCGGTGGGCGGGCGGTTGGTGATGACGCAGTCCACGGAGACATCCATGTTGGGAATGGCGTAGGGGCCGTTGACGCGGCGGATGGTGTTGTAGGCAGGGCCGGCGGTGGAGGTGAGGTAGTAGCCGCCGAGGTCGGCAATCATGCGGAAGCGCATGCCGAGGATAGTGCCGTCGGCGGTTACGCCGGCTTCGACATCGCCGTGGTAGCCGCGGGCTTGGTAGGCGAGGACGTTTTCCCAGCGGTCTTCAATCCACTTGATGGGGCGCTCAAGCTGGATGGCCAAGTAGGAGAGGACGATTTCTTCGGGCCACAGCTCGACCTTCTGGCCGAAGCCTCCGCCTACGTCGGGGGCGAGGACACGTACGTGGATGTCGTCACGTTTGAGCAAGGGTGCGAGGAAGCTCTTGGCCTTGTGGGGGACTTGGGTGGAGGTCCAGAGGTCGAGGTTCTTGTTGGCGGGCTGGTAGTCGGCAATGAGGCCGCGTCCCTCCATGGGGTTGGGGGCGAGGCGGGGGACGTGGAAGCGCTCGCGGATGACCTTGTGGGCTTGGGCGAGGGCGGCGTCGACGTCGCCACGGCCCACCTCCATGCGGACGGCGACGTTCGTGCCGAGGTCCTCGTGGATGGGGGTGGAGTTGGGGTCGAGGGCCTCGTAGGGGTCCATGACGGGGCGGCGGGGTTCGTAGTCGACCTCGATGAGTTCGAGGGCGTCGCGGGCTATGTAGCGGCTCTCGGCGATGACGACGGCCACGGCTTGGCCCACATAGGCGACCTTGCCGATGGCAAGAACGGGATGGCGTGGGGACTTCATGTTGTCGAGGCGCTCGGTCTGGCGGGGCGGGATGGTCTCGAGGCCGGGGATGTCGTCGGAGGTGATGACCTGGACCACGCCGGGGAGGGCCTTGGCCTTGGAGGTGTCGATGGAGCGGATGATGGCGTAGGCGTGAGGGCTGCGGAGGACGGCGGCGTGGACCATGTTGGGCAGGACCTTGTCGTCGACAAAGCTGCCTTGGCCCTGAAGGAGTTGGGGGTCCTCGAACCGCTTCATGGGTGCGCCGGCGTAGGTGGTCATGGGGTTGCTCCTTGGTAGGGGGTTGGTGGTAGGGGAAGTTGGGCAGGGGTCAGGGTATCAGGAACGGGTGCGGGCGTCCAGCGGAGGGGGAGGGTGGAGGTGTTGGGGATGTCACAATGTCACAGTTTTCGTAGCTAAAAACGCGTTTTCGTAGCTGGGAACTGTGACATTTGTGACATTTTGCTATCTGGCCAGATACGAAAAAGTGTGACATGTTTTTCGTATCTGGGGATGTCACAGGTGTCACACTGTTGTGGCATGTGTGACATTTTCGTATCTGGCCGGAGGCCACAGTGTGACATTTTGAGGTGGCCTCCTGAGTGGGGTGTTTTTGGGCGAGGGAGGGTGGCGGGTTGGTGGGCCGTCGGGAGGGCGGGTGCGCTGTGGTGGTTGGGCTGGGGTTGCATGGGTGGTGGCTCCCTCGAGATTCTTGGGTGAAAGGGCGCGCGTGATGATCTGTAGGAGTTGGCCCCTGCTCGCTCAATGAAAAGTAGTTTAGAACGAATGTGTGGTGTTGTCAACGGGAGTATGTCATGGTGGTGGAGATGGGGTGCGGTCTGGGTTACGTGGGTTCCCGCCTGCGCGGGAACGACGGTGGGGGCGCGGGAACGACGGTGGGGCGCGGGAATGACGGTGGGAGGTGCGGGAATGACGGAGGGGGTGCGGGAATGACGGTGGGGGCGCGGGAATGACGGTGGGGGGTGCGGGAATGACGAGTGGGGGTGCGGGAACGACGGTGGGGGGTGCGGGAATGACGGGTGGGGGTGCGGGAATGACGGTGGGGGGTGGACATATCGGTGGATAGTGTCCGGTATAATGTCCACTTAAATCAGCTACAATACAGCTATGATGTTCAAGAGGACATTGTCCTGGACAATGTCCAGTTGAGAGAGAGTGTGATGCCGCGGTGGGATGTCCATTTTGAGGTGCGGGTGAACGTGGAAGACCCGGAGATGCTGAGGCTTCTAGCCAAGGTGGATGCGATGGCATCGGTGGTCAGGGACATACCCATTCCGCCTTATGTGCAGAGCCGGTTGGACAACCTGAACATGGTGAGGGCGGTGCGAGGGACCACGGGGATTGAGGGGACAGAGGTGTCGGAGGAGGAGGTGGAGGAAATCCTGCGGACTCCGGCAGGGCAGCATGTGCTTCCAAGGAACCGGGCTAGGGATGAGCAGGAGGTGCGGAACGCGAACGAGGTCATGGGCTACGTGGCAGAACGGCTGAATGCGGAGCCGACGGGGCCACTAACCGAGGAGTTGGTGCGGGATTTCCACAGGACAATCACGCAGGACATTGGCTATCCCCACAATGCGCCGGGGGAGTATCGCGCTCATCCAGTGCGGGCGGGGAATTACATACCGCCCGGCAATGCTGAGAGGATAATGGGGCTGATGCCGGAGTTTGTGAGGTGGCTTAATTCCGCACCTGCGATTGACTGGCATCCGGTAATCAGGGCTGTTGTGGCGCATTTCTATGTGATAGCAATTCATCCCTTTGGAGATGGGAATGGCCGGACAGCAAGGGCTGTAGAGAGCTATTTGTTGTATCAGGCGGGGGTGAATGCGCGGGGATATTACTCGTTAGCCAACTACTATTACCGGCACAGGGAAGAGTACATCTCCATGCTGGATTATGTGTTGTTCGAGAGCGAACCGGATTTGACGCCCTTCGTCATGTTCGCCCTCAGGGGACTTGACGGGGAACTGGAGACCGTTCACCGGGAAGTGCTGGACGCGCTGGCAGTGATTGCTTTTCGGGATTTTGCTAGGGAGGCCCTCGATTCCGGTGGGAGACTGGGGACCCGGGCGGGAGAGAGGCAATTGGGGTTGCTGGCCGGGGTAGCCGAGGGGCCGCTTTCGTTGAGGGAAATCAGGGCGGGGCGACACAGGCTATCGAGACTGTACAGGGGGCTTTCAAGCAAGACGCTTCAGCGGGATATCCGCGCGTTGGTCGAGGACGGGCTGGTTGTGGTCGAAGGCGACAGGCTGGAGGCCAACTTGGGGCTGATGACTCAGTCCGCTAACTGATTGTGGGGGCTAGGGGAGTTGTCATTGGGTGGGGGATGGGTGCCGTTGACGTTGCGGGCGCTCTGGCCGATGGGGAGGACGACGGGGGTGCCGTGGATGGGGTGGCGGCTGACTGCTACCTCGGCGCCGAAGGCTTGGGAGACTATTTCGGCGGTGACGATTTCTTCGGGGGTGCCCACGGCATAGACGGAGCCTTGGTGGAGGACGGCTATGCGCTGGCAGTACTGGGCGGCTAGGGAGATGTCGTGCATGGCGGCGAGGACGCTGACGCCGGTCTCGATGCGCACCTGCTGAATCAGGTCGAGGACGGCGGGCTGGTAGCCGATGTCGAGGTGGGCGGTGGGCTCGTCGAGGAGGAGGAGGGGGGCTTCTTGGGAGAGGGCGCGGGCGATGAATACGCGCTGCCTCTCGCCGCCGGAGAGGGAGGATATGGGGCGGGAGGCGAACGCGGCGGTGCCGGTGAGTTCCATGGCGCGGCGGACGATCTCCATGTCACGGGGTCCCTCCCACTGGAGGAGGCCCAAGTGGGGGTTGCGTCCCATGAGGACGACTTCGAGGCAACTGAAGCCGTTGGGGACAGCGGGAGACTGGGGAACCATGGACACGCGGGAGGCCTTCTGGCGCGGGGACATATCCTGTACGTCCACGTCTCCCAGCAGGATGCGTCCGCGCTGGGGTTTCAGGGTGCGGCTGGCGATGTTGAGGAGGGTGCTCTTGCCGGTGCCGTTGGGGCCGACGAGGCCCACCATCTCACCGGGGGCGATATCGAGGTCGATGCCGCGGAGCACTTGGGACGGGCCGTAGGAGAACCAGATGTCCTGGAGGCTGAGGGTGGCGGTCTTGTGTGTGACGGGGGAGTTCAAGAGAGAGTTATATCGCTGAGGGCCTCTGCCTGATTTTGGGTGGGAAAGGGACTGACATGCGTGCGTTCGCAAGGCGCTCAGCCAAGCACAATCCTAGCCACGATCATGCCAACGGCTGACAGCAACGCGATTCCAGCACCAACCCATGCCAGCACCAACTGTAACTTGGCGCTTGTGACGTCGTCCTTCGTCGCCATATGCACTCGTTCGCCTTCAAGCCGCGCTAGGCGTGTGTTGACGTCATCCAGCCTTTCGGTCGTGTACTGGTCAACACGGTAGCCGCCGCTATCAGGAGACATGTTCACGCTTTTCCGCGAGCCAACTCCATAGCTCCTCGGTCTGGTAGCCCTTGTAGGACCCGTTCAGCTTAAACAGGACCCCGACACGTTCTTTATCATCGAAACCCATGATGTCGCTCATAGCTTCCGGGGTGTAAGCGTGACTCCTAATGAGCAGCACATTGTCGGCTAGGACGTAAGTGCTGTCTGTCCTGTTTACCACTGCCGCATCGGATGCCATTGCCTCGGCAATAGGCTCGTTGAATATGGCGATGTATTGCATCATGGCCGTTCCTCGACGCTGGAGGCTGCGACTAGTGTAGCAGATTGCTGGTTACGGCTCGTATCTAACCAACTTAGCTGACCGCTTTATTTTAACAGGCCATTTTGAAGCTAACGAGAATGCCGAGCTACCCTGTTGACTTTTGTGAAGGGGGACCGTTGTCTTGTGAGTCCCCTTTCAAAAGCTGAAGCTTCGGCTGCGACGGAGGAGGTAGAGGAAGAAGGGTGCGCCGCAGAAGGCGGTGACGATGCCCACAGGCAGTTCGCTGGGGCTGGCGATGGTGCGGGCGGTGAGGTCGGCGAGGATGAGGAATCCGGCACCCACCAGCAGGCACATGGGCAGCAGGAAGCGGTGGTCGTTGCCCCAGAGGAGGCGCACGGCATGGGGTGCGATGATGCCCACAAACCCGATGATCCCCGAGACGGAGACGGCAGCAGCGGCGGTGAGGGAGGCCAAGGTGATGAGGAGCAGCTTGGTGCGCTCCACGTTCACGCCAAGTTGGCGGGCCTCATCCTCGGTGAGCTGGAAGGTGTTGAGGATGCGGGAGTAGGCCATCATGATCAGGGTGCCGGGGACGACATAAGGCAGGATGGTATAGATGTCGTCCCACTGGCTGCCGATGAGGCCACCCATGAGCCAGCCGAGGAGGGGCTTCACGTCGGGGTCGCTGCGAATGATGAGAAGGCTGGTGACGGCGGTGACGAGGGATGACATGGCGACGCCAGCGAGGATGAGGGAGGTGAGGGGGAGGCCACCGGAGCGGCGGACGATGCCGTAGGTGGCGGAGACGGTGATGATGGCGCCGGCAAAGGCGGCGAGGGGCAGCAGGCTGAAGCCTCCGAAATAGACGGGGACGCTGGTGAGGAGGACTATCGTGGCTCCCAAGGCAGCGCCAGCGGCTACGCCAAGGAAGAAGGGGTCGGCCAAGGGGTTGCGGAACAGGCCCTGGTAGGTGGCACCGGAGACGGCGAGGGCTGCGCCGACCATTCCGGCCAAGATGATGCGGGGGAAGCGCAGTTGCCAGACGATGGTGTCCCAAGCGTCGGGCCAAGCCTGGGACAGGTCGATGAGGGGCGCGCCGTCTACCAGGATGCGGGCGACAGTCCATGGGGGGATGTAGACGGAGCCGATGGCGATGGCGAATATGCCGATGAGGACCAAGGCCAGCAGTCCGATGGCGAGGCGGGGCCATGGATAGGAGAGGCCGATGGGGAGGCTTATGGCCGGGTTCTTATCTCTCCCTAAAGGGCCTCTCCCCAGAGGGGCGGTCTGCCTTCCTGTAAGGAAGCCCAAGCGCCGCGCTCCCTAGGGGAACCTGCCGGGGTAGATGAGTTCGGCCAGTTCTTCGATGGCGTCCATCAGCCTGGTGCCTGCTACATCGAGGGAACCGCGGCTGGTCTGGACGATTGCGTCGTTCTTGACTGCCGTGGTCTGAGCTAGGGCATCGGAGTCGTGTACCTGCTGGATGTTGAACTCGCTGGCGATGATGATTTCGGGGTCGCGGATGACGAGTTCTTCGGGGGATATCTGGACGTAGTCTTGGAGGTCGGCGGTGACCAGCTCGGCCTTGAGGAGTTCGTAGATGCGAGCCATTAGGGTGTTGCCGCCGGGGGTCCAGAAGTCGAAGCCGTGGTGGTAGACACGGGGGCCCTGTTCGACGTCGGCCAGTTTGTCCTCGATGGCTTGGATGCGGGCTTGGATGCTGGCGATTTCGGCGTCGGCGCCGTTGGGGTTGCCGACGATGCGGCCCCAGAGGCGGAAGTGCTCCATGGTCTCTTCGAGGTCGTTGCTGAGGGACTTGATGTAGAGGACCTTCAGGCCCAAGTCCTGCAACTCAGGCACGAAACGGTCGAAGAAGATGTAGACGAGGTCGGGGTCTTGGGCTACGACCTGCTCGAAGTCCATGTTGAAGGCGTCGCCCACCCTGGGGATGTCGGCGGTTTCGGGCGGGTAGTCCACGAAAGCATGGGTGCCCGCGATGCGGTCCTGCTCGCCCAAGGCGAAGAGGATTTCGACGGCGGCGCTATCGAAGGCGATGATGCGTTCGGGAGGGGCGTCGAAGGTGATGTCGTTGCCGTTGCTGTCGGTGATGGTGAGGGGGAATAGTGGGACGGGTGTGGGGGTAGGCTCCGGCGTGGGCGCGGGTGTGGGCGTGGGGCTTGGAGTCTGGACTGGCGCGGGTGCGGGGGTGGTGGGAGGCGCCTGCGTGGGAGTGGCGGGAGGCGTGGCAGGGGTGGGTGGAACGGCTGTGGGACTTGGAGTGGGCGCGGGAGCAACGGGCGTGCTTGCGGGCGTGGCAACGGTGGCAGGAGTTGGGGTAGTTGCCGGAGTAGCCGGGTCCGTGGCGGCAGGGCTAGCGTCGCCTCCACATGCTGCCACCAACATCATGGCGAGCAGCACGGATGCAATCAGGCTGTAGAAACGCATTGGGCTGGTAGACCGCATTGGTGAACGCCTCCCTGTTGCCCGCAGGGCTCATCCCCTTTACGGGGACAAACGGAAGGGACAACAAAAACCCCGGCCCTGTTGGAGCCGGGTCTGGGAGTGCCAAGGCGGTGTGTTGCCGAGGGACGCCGAGAGCCGACTCCGTTTATGCGCAGAGTAGGGCTCTGCATTCCTGGGCAGGTCTCCTGGCTTATGGATCGTTGCGTCCGGCCCCTTCCCATCCCTAGTGGAACAGTGGTTTCCTGCCGGCCCGCTCCCCAATTACAGTGGCGCTACCGCGGCGGCTTCACACCGCCTTCCCTGTTAGACCCTGCGGGTACCCAAGACTGCTTCTTAAGTTGTTAACGAGGGGATTGTAGGGATGGAGGTTGGGGGTGTCAATTCTGGGGTAGCTGTGCGCCGTTTGTATGTCGCTTTTGTGGTGGATTCCCCTGTGATATACTTGCGCGCGTTAATTTTGTATTGAGATTGGGCGAATGCCGGGCGCGATTGAACAGATACAGGGTGGCTCTGTAACGAGCCCGCGGGGTTTCTCTGCAGGGGCGACTTCTGCGGGTATCAAGACCCACGGCGACGAGAAGCTGGACTTGGGGCTTCTCTATTCGGACCGAGCCTGCACTTGGGCTGGCACCTTCACCACCAACAAGGTGAAATCGCCCTCGGTGGTGTATGACCAGAACATACCTGCCGATGCCTCGTTGAGAGGGGTGGTGGTCACAGCCGGCATTGCCAACGCCTGCGTGGGGGCCCAAGGGCTGACCGATGCCAAGGAGATGGCGGACTTGGCGGCCGACCACATGGGAGTGGAACGGGGAGCGGTGCTGGTGGGTTCAACGGGGGTAATCGGAGTGGAGCTCCCGATGGCCCTCATACGGGCTTCCATACCTACCATTGGGCTGTCGGATGATGGGGGCCAGGACTTGGCCAAGGCCATCATGACCACGGACACTCATCACAAACATGCTGCGGTGCAGTTTTCTGCCGGGGCAGGCACCGTGACCATCGGGGGCATCGCCAAGGGCGTAGGGATGATTCATCCCAACATGGCGACGATGCTTTGTTTCCTGAGCACCGATGCCGCGGTGGCACAGCCATTGCTGAAAGAGTCGCTGCGCAATGCGGTGGACGACTCCCTGAACATGCTCTCGGTGGATGGGGATACCAGCACCAACGACATGGCGGTGATACTGGCCAACGGAGCGTCGGATGCCCCGGCCATAGCGGAAGGCAGCCCGGAGGCTGAGAGCTTCCAAGCAGCCCTGAACCAGCTATGCGTGGAGTTGACCAAGCAGCTTGCTGCGGACGGAGAAGGGGCGACGCACCTGATTGAGGTACAAGTCGATGGCGCGGGCAGCGTGGGCGATGCGCGATCGGCGGCCAAGACGGTTGTCTCTTCCAGCTTGGTGAAGTCTGCGGTGCATGGGGCAGACCCCAACTGGGGCCGGATTCTGGCCGCCTTGGGGCGCAGCGGGGCAGACGTGGATGAGGAGAAGGTGGCCCTTTACATAAATGACGTTTGCATTATGGAAGGAGGCGTGCCCATACCGTTCCACAAGGAGGCCGTGGTGTCCCTGATGCGAAGGGACCAGGTCACTTTCAGGATCGGACTGGGCTTGGGGACGGCTTCAGCCACGGCTTGGGGGTGCGACCTGACCGAGGGCTATGTCGTCATCAACAGCGCCTACACGACCTAGCGCGTGCCCTTGATGTTTTCAGCTCTCTGGCGTGGGCCAACAGTGCGGAGCTTCCGGTGGCGTCCCGTCCCATAGTGGTCAAGATAGGCGGAAGCACCTTGGGCAGCCACGACACCACCCTGCAGGACTTGGTCGCCCTACAGCGGGACGACGTGAACGTGGTAGTGGTGCATGGCGGAGGGAATATCATCTCGCAATGGATGGGGCGACAGGGAGCCGTGCCTCGTTTTGTTCGAGGCCTGCGGGTGACCGATCAAGAGGGGCTGGAAATCGTCGTGGCAGTGCTGGCGGGACTGGTGAACAAGCAGTTGGTTACGTCGCTCACTTCGATGGGTGCGAGGGCCATTGGCTTGAGCGGCACCGACGGGGGCATGCTGAAAGCGAGAGTTTCCGACCCGGAGTTGGGTCTGGTGGGGCAAGTAACAGAGGTTGACCCCAGCCTGCTGGATTCCACGCTGGAAGCGGGATACATGCCGGTGGTGGCGCCCTTGGGATATTACGAGGATGACGAGGGCGGAGAGGCCGGCATACTGAATATCAACGGCGATACGGCGGCAGGTGAGTTGGCATTGGCGGCCGGCGCGGAACGACTGGTGTTCCTGACGGATGTATCGGGCGTGATGGATAGCGGCGGGCGGGTGATTGGGCGACTGAATCCACGGCAGGCGAGGGCACTGCTGGATAGCGGCGTAGTCGGTGGTGGCATGATTCCCAAGCTGCAGGCATGCCTGCGGGCACTGGAGGGAGTGTCCACCACGAATATCATTGACGGGCGACAACCCGGGGCACTAGTGGAGTGTCTACAGGGAAGGGGGGAAGGTACCAGGGTTCAAGCCTAACAAGGTTGATCCCCAGGCACCTGCATCAGAATGGCTGGCAATCCTTTCAATGGCGAAAGCCCACCTCCAGGGCAATTTGGAGGCATCCCCACCCGTCCTCCGGACATGAGGCGCTGGCTGATAGGCGGCGGCATTATCGGGGCCATTATTGCCCTGTTCGTCCTGCTGACCCAAGCCATAGGCGTTTACACCGACTGGCTGTGGTTCGGAAGTCTGGGCTTCCGGTCGGTGTTCGCCACGGTGCTGGGGACGAAGATATGGCTGTTCTTTGCCGGGGCGCTGGTGTTCGCTGCCCTGCTGGTGCCGAACATCTATTTTGCGCATCGCTTTTCGCGCACCAGCACATCGCTTCCATTGCCGCCCGAGATGCTGAACACCATAAGGTGGGGCTCCATCGGCGTGGTCGCGCTGGTCGCCCTGATCATGAGCATCGTGTTCGGGGTGGTGACCCTGGACCGGTGGGAGATGTTCCTCGTCTTCATGAACAAGGTGTCCTTCGGCGTGGAGGATGCTCATTACGGCAAGGACATCTCTTTCTATGTAGCGGTGCTGCCGGTGCTGCACTTCATCCAAGGCTGGTTGATGGGTGCGGTCATTGCCATTGCAGTGGCGATGGGGGCGTATTATTTCCTGAGGGCTGCGGCGCAGGGAGGCCGGTTCGCCCTGACTGAGCGGATACGGGTCCATTTCGCAGTGCTGGGCGCGTTGCTCATGGTGAGCATAGCGGCCGCGCATCACTTGGATACTTATGAGCCGCTTTTCTCGGGTGGCGGAGCAGCCTTCGGGGCCAGCTACACCGATGTCAACGCCCGGATACTGGCACTGCACATCATCACCGGCGTAGCCCTGCTGTCGGCCGTTGGCTTCATCGTGAGCATCTTCTACGGCGGATTGCGGTTCATGATAGCGTCCTTTGGCCTCTGGGTGCTGTTCGCCATAGTTGTGGGGGCGCTGATTCCGCTGCTGGTACAGCGTTTCAGTGTGGACCCCGACGAGTTCAACAAGGAGAAGCCCTATATCCAAAGGAACCTTGATGCGACGCAGGCTGCCTATGGGCTTGAGGATGTGCAGATACAGGAGTTCCCATACAGGCCGACGCTGACGGCAGCGGATGTTACGGAGAACAGCCAGACGATAAACAACGTGCGCCTATGGGACCCGGTGCCCCTGACGGCGAACTACAACCGTGTGCAGTTCTTCGAGTTGTACTACGACTTCGTGCAGATGGATGTGGACAGGTACACCATTGACGGCGAGTACCGGCAGGTGATGCTGTCGGGCCGGGAGCTTTCGCCGGAAGATTTGCCGGAAGAGGCACAGCGGTGGGTGAACCGCAAGCTGCAATACACCCACGGTTATGGCGTGGCGATGAGCCCGGTGACCAGTTATACGCGGGAGGGAACGCCGGAGTTCCTTCTGCGGGACATTCCGCCAACCGGTTCGGTAGAGCTGACCAAGCCGGAGATTTACTACGGGGAGAACACGAGCGATTTCGTTATCGTGAACACCAACACCGAGGAGTTTGATTACCCGGGTCCTGATGGAGAGCCGGTGCGCACCAGATACCAAGGGAACGGCGGGGTCGAGGTGGGCTCCTTCATTCGCAAGCTGTCCTATGCCTGGGAGTTCTTGGACGTCAACGTCATGATCAGCAACCAGCTCACTCCTGAGAGCCGCATCATGTACCGGCGCAACATACCAGAGAGGGTGGGCCATGTGGCCCCCTTCCTGAAGCTGGACTCAGACCCCTATCTAGTTGTCGCCGACGGCAAGCTGTATTGGATTCAGGATGCCTACACCACCACGGACCGGTATCCATACTCCCTGCCCACGGACGAGGGGTTCAACTACATACGGAACAGCGTGAAGGTGGTGGTGGACGCCGCCGACGGCAAGATGAGCTTCTACGTGGTGGACCCAACCGATCCTGTCGTACAGATATACATGAAGGCCTTTCCCGATTTGTTCGAGCCTGTGGCCAGCCCGGACCCCTTCATGGCACTGCCTGAGGGGTTGAGGTCCCATGTGCGCTACCCCATAGACCTCTTCTCGATACAGGCGGAGAGATACCTGCAATACCACATGGAAGACCCGCTGGTGTTCTACCAGAAGGAGGACCAGTGGGCCTTTGGCAACGAGCTGTTCTTCGACACGCCGCAGCAGGTGAAGCCCTATTACGTCATCATGAAGCTGCCGGGTGAGGAGAAGGAAGAGTTCGTGCTGATAATGCCGTTCACGCCCTTCGAAAAGAAGACAATGGTGGCTTGGATGGCGGCCCGAAACGATGTGCCGCACTACGGGCAATTGCAGACGTTCACCTTCGCAGGAAACGTCTCCGGGCCGGAGTTGGTGGAGGCGAGAATCACCAACGACGATGATATACGGGAGAGGCTGACCCTGCTGTGCCCGCCGGAATCCACAACCATCATCTGCATACGGGGCAACCTCTTGGTGGTGCCCCTGACATCAGAGGAGAATGCGGAAGACAGCACCGTGCTCTTCGTGGAGCCGCTGTTCATCCGGCCTGCCACTGAAGACTTCCCGCCATTGAAGCAGGTGTTCGTCGCCGACGGCACCTCAGTGGTGATGGCGGATACGCTGCAACAGGGCATCAACGAACTGGTGGCCTTGGGAACCAGCGGTGCGGGAGGCGAGGTCATCCCTACGGAGATATCGACGGATCCGGCGACCATCCCGGCCCGTCCGGCCCCAGCGGTGCCGGGTACGCAACCGCCCATTGACTTTGGAGAGTTGACCCCGGAGACACAGCAGCGGTTGCAGGACCTGCTTGACGATATACGTACACTAAGGCAAGACCTCGAGGCACTGGAGATGGAACTCGAGGATGTCGCCACACCAACCCAATAGGGGGCCAATAGGGGCCAGTAAGGGCCAACAGGGCGAAGGGAGCACGCAATGACGAGCAGCAACTGGATTGACATGGAGAAGCAGTACTACATGTTCACCGTGCGCAGGCAGCCGGTGGTCATCGCTCGTGGCGAGGGCACCCGAGCCTGGGATGTGGACGGCAAGGAGTATCTGGACTTCTGCGCGGGTTGGGCGGTGAACAATCTGGGGCACTGTCATCCTGCCATCACCCAAGCCATCGTGGAGCAGGCTTCCACCCTGCTGCAGACCTCCAACCAGTTCTATACGCTGCCGCAGTTGCACTTGGCGGAACTGCTGGTGGAGAACAGTGCCATGGACAAGGTGTTTTTCAGCAACAGCGGGGCCGAGGCCAACGAGGGCGCGGTCAAGCTGGCGCGGAAGCATGGCAAGAAGAATAGGGACGGGGCCTACGAGGTCATAACCGCCTACAGTTCGTTCCACGGGCGCACCATGGGCATGGTGGCGGCGACGGGCCAGCCCCACTACCAAGAGGCTTGGCAGCCGCTGACGCCGGGCTTCGTGCATGTTGATTTCAACGACTTCGAGGCCATCGTGGAAGCCACCAACGAGCGCACGGCGGCCGTGTTCTTGGAGCCGGTGCAGGGTGAGGGCGGGGTCAATATCCCGGACGATGACTACCTGCCCCGTGTCCGGGAATGGTGTGATTCCCAAGGCCTGCTGCTGGTCTTCGATGAAATACAGACCGGTCTGGGACGCTTGGGCACCCTGTTCGGCTACGAGTCGTTCGGCGTCGAGCCCGATGCCATGACCTTGGCCAAGGGGCTGGGTGGCGGCGTGCCCATCGGGGCGTTCATGTCCAAGGACCACTGCATGTCACTGGAGCCGGGGGACCATGGCTCCACCTTCGGGGGCAATGCGCTGACCACGGCGGCGGCCCACGCCTCCACCAAGTTCATCATCGACAACGATATTCCGGCCAACGCGGTGGCCATGGGCGAGCGTCTCATGGGCGCCCTGAACCAGTTGCGGGGCGAGTTCTCGTCCATCAGCGATGTGCGCGGCAAGGGTCTGCTCGTGGCCTTGGAGTTCGACGACAGCATATCCCCCCGGGTGGTAGCCCAGTGCAATGAAGAGGGACTGCTGCTGAACCCGGTGAAGCCGAATGCCATCCGCTTCATGCCCCCTCTGACCATCACTCCTGAAGAGGTGGACCAAGGGGTGGAGAGGCTGGAATCGGCCCTGCGCAAGATCTAGAAGGTATTCTCCTCCACATTGAAATACTCTACGGATTTTGTGACAGCACGACCACTCCATCTGACATGGGTGCTCATTGCTCGCCATTACGCTCCAGAAGGGCGGTAGCATCCTTTGGGAAATAGTGATGCGGTGTATCCTGGTTGGCATTCCGAACGAAGTGGACGGGACCGAGCTTCTTCAGAATGCGTTCGACGGAGTCATACCCGGCTACATCCCCGACGACCACATGGTAGGCAGGTGCGTGGGTGTTGGCCAACAGCCGAACTAGGGCAACTAGAATAAGCCTCTTATCACTCCCGAAGCCCACCGTTCTCAGGGAGTACCCATTGTCCGGTTCCGGCACTTGCTCGTCGGACGTGCCGCCGACTACATACGAAATATTGGCTTTATGGCCGAGGATGTACGGAACACAGATAGGGCGAAAGTCCCCTAGGTCGAGTTCCGTTAGAATGTGCCCATATCCGACCTTCGCAAGCAGCCGCCCAAAGTCTTGTGGGACATGTCGAAATCTGAGTGTCAAGTTACTGGTAGGATATTTGGCCAGAAAGTCGACCTTCCGCTGGTGATCGTCAATGATGACTAAACGCCAACTACTTGACACATCGACATCTGGCGGGAGGCCCTGCAATAACCCAGCTTGCCCCATCGTGTAGAATAAAAACCCAGCGGGATATTCCGCTGCCGGGATGGCTAACCTACCGCGGCCATGCGGGTCGGGCATATACAGCTTCTTCTCGCGCCTCTGCTTGCGGCGCGAAGGTGCGTCGAAGGCGACCCTAGCATCGCCCCATAGGTCTCGTGCCACTTTTCGCTCAAACTTCGCGGTTATGGTCGCGCAGCGGTTGCAACTAGCCTTTCTCAGCACATGGGACCCGCCCAGAGAATACGGTACTATGTGCTCGTCTGAGAGAGGGGAAGTGGTCTCCCCGCAGTAGATGCAAGCACCGTTGGACTCGACGTAGACGGGACCACGAGGCATCATATACTCCTATGGCGGTGTTCATTGTTGCGAAAGTCGGTTCCGTTGCAATATCTTATGCTCGACTAAGGGTTTTGTAACGAGCCGCTTTCCCCTCCAAAGGGGGAAGGAATTTTTGGTGAAGATAGCCGTGGCGCAACAGAAAATCGTGCTGGCCTACAGTGGCGGGCTGGATACCTCGGTGGCCATACGCTGGCTGCAAGAGCACTATGATGCCGAGGTGGTGACTCTGACCATCGACCTTGGCATGGTGGACTTGGAGTCCATACGGCAGCGTGCGCTGACCATCGGGGCCGTAAATGCGGTCGGCATCGACGGACGGCAGGACTTGGTGCAGGAATATTTGTTTCCGGCGCTGCAAGCGGGGGCGATATATGAGGAGCAATACCCTCTCGCCACGGCCTTGGGACGACCGCTAATTGCGCGGTATCTAGTGGACGTGGCCCGGGCGGAAGGGGCTTATGCGATAGCCCACGGCTGCACTGGCAAGGGCAACGACCAAGTCAGGCTGGACGTGGGCGTCGCAGCCTTGGCACCTGACCTGAAAGTGGTGGCCCCCATACGAGAGTGGGGCATGACGCGCGATGAGGAACTGGAGTATGCGAGGCAGCACAACATCCCGGTGCAGTCCTCCAACTCCCGCTATTCGACGGATGAGAACCTGTGGGGACGCAGCATCGAGGCGGGCCCCTTGGAGGACCCGTGGCACGAGCCAACGGAAGATGTGTACATGTGGACCAAGCCTCTGCAGGACACGCCCGATGCCCCGACCTACGTTGAAATCGAGTTCGTGAAGGGGGCGCCCATCTCCATTGACGGCGAGGAGATGGGTGGCGTGGACTTGATTCACCAGCTAAACACGATGGCGGGTGACCACGGGATCGGGCGCATCGACCATGTGGAGAACCGGCTGGTGGGCATCAAGTCGCGGGAGGTCTATGAGGCCCCGGCAGCCGTGGTGTTGCACACGGCCCACAAGGGGCTGGAGACCCTGACCCTCTCCAAGGACCAAGTGCGCTTCAAGGCCCGCATGGCCCAGGAATATGCCGACGTGGTGTACAACGGGCTGTGGTATACCGCTCATCGCCAGGACTTGGACACCTATGTGGCGAGCACCCAGCAGCACGTAACGGGCACGGTGCGGGTCAAGATGCACAAAGGGACCTGCACCATTGCCGGGCGGCGTTCGCCTCATGCCCTGTACCGCGAGGACTTGGCGACCTATGGGCAGGGCGACACCTTCGACCAGAGGGCGGCCGAGGGGTTCATCGCCATCTATGGGCTGCCGGTGCGAACGCAAGCAGCGGTGCATGGCACGACCGATGCAGTAGAATAGGCTGAAACCGCCGAGAGCCGGACAGCCTGTTCCGCTATGACCAGCAGCTACACAGTCTCCATCCACTACGACCGCCGCTTGTACCGGCAGGACATTGCCGGCTCCACGGCTCATGCTCGCATGCTGGCACGGCAGGGCATCATCGGCGAGGACGATGCGCGAGCCATCGTCGACGGGCTTGCTTCCATCCGCACCGAGATTGAGGGTGGGGAGTTCCCGTGGCGCGATGAGCTTGAAGACATCCACATGAACGTGGAGTCGCGTTTGCACGAACTCATCGGGCTGGCGGCGGGCAAGCTCCACACGGGGCGCTCTCGCAACGACCAAGTCGCGGTGGATATGCGAATGTATGCCCGGGACGTGTTGAAGGATGCGTCGCGGGGCATCGCCAAGCTGCAGCGGGCATTGGTGGCGCAGGCGGACGCTCATTGTGAGGTGGTGATGCCGGGGTACACCCATGTGCAGCGGGCCCAGCCCGTGCTGCTGGCGCATCACCTGCTGGCCTACTTCCAGATGCTGGAACGGGACAGGGCACGCATGAAGGAGTGCCATCGCCGTGCCAACGTGCTGCCCTTGGGCAGCGGCGCACTGGCGGGGGTGCCGTATCCATTGGACCGGGACTGGGTGGCATCGGAGCTAGGCTTTGATGGGGTGACGGTCAACAGCATGGACGCGGTCTCGGACCGCGATTATCTGCTGGACTTCCATGCAGCGGCGGCGACGTGCATGATGCATATTTCGCGGCTCAGCGAGGAGTTGGTGCTGTGGTCGTCCAGCGAGTTCGGGTTTGTGGCCATGGCCCCGGAGTTCTCCACGGGCAGCAGCATAATGCCCCAGAAGCGCAATCCGGACTTTGCTGAGATTGCACGGGGGAAGACGGGGCGCGTGTATGGGAGTCTGATGGCTTTGCTTACGGTCATGAAGGGCCTGCCGTTGACCTACAACCGGGATATGCAGGAAGACAAGGAGGGCTTCTTCGACACGGCTGATACCCTTCTTGCGACGCTGGAGGTCATGGCGTCGGTGGTCTCCGCCATGGAGGTCAAGGCAGACCGTATGGAGCAGGCGGCTTCCGACAGCTTCATGCTGGCTACGGACCTTGCCGACTATCTGGTGGGGAAGGGGATGCCTTTCCGGCAGGCCCACGGTGTGGTGCGGGAACTGTGCGCCTACGCGCACTCAAGAGAGCAGACGCTGCAACAACTGGCCATGGCGGACTACCGGCGCTTCTCGGAGTTGTTCGAGGATGATGTGTACGGCATCACGCCGCGCGGTTCAGCGGAGGCGCGAAACGTCGTTGGGGGTACTGCCCCGAATCAAGTGAGGCTAGCCTTGGAAGAAGCCAAACGATGCTTGGGAGAGGAAGAATGAGCATGTCCACGACCGGTCCCGGGAAGATAAAGCTGGCTCCATCGATACTCTCGGCGGATTTCGGTCGCTTGGGGGAGCAGGTGATGGAGGCGGACCAAGCCGGGGCCGACTACATCCATGTGGACGTGATGGACGGGCGGTTCGTGCCCAACCTGACGATGGGGCCGGTGGTGGTGCAGGGGATTCGCCCTGCGACCAAGCTCCCGCTGGATGTGCACATGATGGTGGTGGAGCCGGAGCGGTTGGTGGAGGACTTCGCGAAAGCTGGGGCCGATCACATCATCGTGCAGGCCGAGGCATGCACCCACCTGCATCGTGTGCTACAGCAAATCCACGAGGCAGGGTGCAGGGCCGGGGTGGCCGTCAACCCAGGGACACCGTTGTCCGCCATTGAGGAGGTGTTGCCCTACCTCGATGTGGTGCTTGTGATGTCGGTAAACCCCGGCTTTGGCGGGCAGAAGCTGATACCGGAGACGGTGGGCAAGGTGGCGCGAATGCGCCGCATTCTGGACGAGGGCGGATATCCGGCTGAGCTTCAGGTGGATGGCGGGGTGAACGAGGCCACGGCACGCACTATGGTGGAAGCTGGGGCGACGGTGCTGGTGGCAGGCTCGGCGGTATTTAACGACAAGGAGACGGTGGCGGAGGCCATGGGCCGCCTGCGGGCAAGCTTGGAGGCGTAGCAGGAGGCCTTACCGGCGGGGCAGCTTGTGCTGCGAGCGCAGGCAGCGGGTGCAGATGGCGACCTTCTTGGTGGTCCCGTTCACTGTCTGGGTTACCTTGTGGATGTTGGGCATGAAGCGGGTGCGGGTGCGCCGCTTGGAGTGGCTGACGTTGTTGCCCCACATTCCGATTTTGCCGCAGGCATTGCACTTCATGGTGTAGGTCCCTGTTTGACCGCTCTTCCGGCCTTCGTTAGAATCGGCTCCAAAGCCTACCATATCCAGCCCTACGGCGACAAGGTTCACAAATTGTCTGGACACCCTGAAACCCTTGGCGGCTCGGAGCTCCGCCGAGCTTTCGAGGCCGCCATTCGTTGTTTTGAGCGCTATCGCGAGGATATGAACGCGCTCAACGTGTTTCCCGTGCCCGATGGAGACACGGGCACCAACATGCTCCTGACCATGCGCCAAGCTGCCGATGAGGGCAACGCAGACTCAGCCCTAACCGCTGGGAACGTTTTGGGGCATATTGCGCGAGGCGCGTTCTTGGGGGCGCGAGGCAACAGCGGCGTCATCCTGTCCCAGTTCCTCAAGGGTCTGGCTGATGGCAGTCGTGACAAGCAGCATATGACGGCGGGGGATGTAGCGGCCTGCCTGCAGGAGGCCTCGGAGGCGGCTTATGCCTCGATGAGTAAGCCCGTGGAGGGCACGATGCTCACGGTGGCCCGTGAGTGTGCGGAAGCAGGCTTGCAAGCCCTGCACTCCAACGGGTCGCAGCCCCTTGCCGTCTTGGAAGCCGCCTCGGCCGGAGCTCGTGAGTCCCTAGCCAACACCCCTGCTCTGCTGCCAGTGCTGCGAGAGGCGGGGGTGGTGGATGCCGGGGGACAGGGCATCGTCCTGCTGATGGAGGCAATGACGGCCTCTCTAGCAGGGCAAGACGTGGACTCCATGGAGTTCGAAATCTGCCGACCCGCCGACGGCACACTGGACGGGGCCATCACTGTCCACGAGGAATACTTGGATGCTGCCGAACAGGAGGAGTACGGCTACTGCATCCAGTTTATGCTCGAAGGCGAGGCCCTGCCGCTAAAGGATTTGCGGGAATGGTGTGCTGGCGTGGGGAACTCGGTTGGAGTAATAGGCGATGACTCCCTAGCCCGCGTACACCTGCATGCTCCCGACCCGGAAGTAGTGCTAGCTCATGCCGGTACTATCGGCACCGTCAGCGGCGTCCGCGTGGACGACATGGACCTCCAGCGTGAGGGGTTCGTGGCCCATCATCGTGGCGAGTTGGAAGATGTCGGACAGGCGATCGTGGCGGTCGTGCAAGGTGAGGGTTTTGCCAACCTTTTCCGGGAGTTGGGGTGCCGCGCGGTGGTGCCGGGCGGTCAGAGCATGAACCCCAGCACCCAGCAACTGCTGCATGCCGTGCAGTGGCTGGGGGACAACGTGGTGCTGCTGCCCAATAATGGGAACGTGGTGGCTACGGCCAATCAAGCGGCCCAAGCGCAAGGGTCAGGGCTGCATGTGGTCCCATCCAAGACCCTGGCGCAAGGCATATCGGCCATGCTGGCCTTCAATGACGCTGAGCCTCTGGAGAGCAATCTGGAGGCGATGAACGAGGCATTGGGGGCTGTTGTCACCGTGGAGGTGACGCAAGCAGTGCGCTCCACCAGCGTCTCCGGTGTGCCGGTGGAGGTTGGTCAGTATATTGCCCTCCGGGACGACGAACTGGTGGCCGTGGGCGCCGCCCCCAACGCAGTGCTCTTGGAGGCACTGACCGCTGAGGACATTTCAGGGTTTCATGTGACCCTCTACTGGGGTGCCGACCTGCAAGAGGCCGATGCGATGGAGGCCGCCAGCCTCCTGAGGGCCGACGGAAGAGACGTGGATGTGGAGGTCCACCACGGTGGGCAGCCCTTCTACCAATACATAGCTTCAGTGGAGTGACGATTTCCTATGCCTGTTACCATCGTTACCGACAGCTCCTGTGACCTGCCCCCGGACTTGGTGCAGCAGGTTGGCATCCGGATTGTGCCTTGCAGTGTCAGCTTTGGCGATCAGACCTACCGCGACGGCATAGACATCAACCGCGAGCAGTTCTATGAGATGCTTACTGGAGGCACGGTGTTTCCCACCACGTCCCAGCCCGCGGTGTCGGAGTTTCAAGGGCTGTTCGCGTCGTTGCGGGAAGAGGGGCGGGAGGTGGTGGCAGTCCTTCTGTCCGGGCAACTGAGTGCCACGGTCAACTCCGCCACCCAAGCCAAGAACGCCTTGGACGAGAACGGCCCCATCGACATCGTGGACTCGGAGCAGACCTCCATGGGGCTGGGATTCATGGCCTCGGAGGCCGCGAAAATGGCCGCTGACGGGGCTTCCAGGGAAGACATAGTGGCGAAGGTGCTGGACTTGCGTTCTCGCACCCACACCTATGCCATGCTGGATACTGCGGAGTACCTGCGCCGCGGCGGGCGGGCTGGCAGGGCCCAGAGCTTCTTGGTGTCGGCCTTGCAGGTCAAGCCGATAGTCGGCATCGTTGATGGCGTGGCCGCTCCGGTGGCGCGGCCACGCACGCGGCGCAAGGGGCTGGACGAAGTTACTTCCAGAATCCAAGCACTGGGCCCCTTGGAGCACGCCGCGGTGATGTATACCACTGACCCGGATGATGCCGAGGCCATAGGCCAGCGAATCGAGGCGGCAGCCAGCATTGAGGTCAACCGTGCGCGCTTCAGTCCCGTATTGGGCGCCCACCTCGGCCCGCACGCCTTGGGAGCCGCCGTGGTAAGGGCGGGATAACCACCACTCCCCTGTCCTCTTCCACCTTTGTCCTCTGCCTCCACAAGCTTGGATGCTAAACTGGTAGGGATATGGCGACTACTGAAGAACGCCAACCTGCCTTCGACCTGCACTCGTTCCGCAAAGTCCTCGAGTTGGAGCGTAGCAAGGGCTATGCCGACGGCTCGGTAATCGGCGGCCTTGACGGCTATCTCAAGCGTTGGGCCCCCGACTTGGCGTCGGTGCTTGGCGACCCAGAACTGGCGCCCAAGCTGGCGGAGCCGCAATACCGCAAAGCCAACGTGGCCCGGCGTGAACGGCTGGTTGCCCGCCTCTTTGAGTTGATTGATAGGGTGCCTGCCGCACCCGTGGAGGCGGATACAGGGCCAGAAGAGCTTGCAGCACCGGCAGACACACCCGAACCTGAAGATACGGCTGATCAAGCCAAGCCCAAGCCCCGGGCCAAGTCCAAGGACGCCGCTACTTCCAAGCCGAATCCCGGCCTTGATTCCCCGGTGACTGCTCTGAGAGGCGTCAACTCACGCACGGCAACACGGCTCAAGCGCTTGGACGTCGAGTCGGTGCGAGACCTGCTCTATTTCTTCCCCCGGCGTCATGAGGACTACGCGTCCATCTCCAAAATCAGCGATTTGCGCCCCGGTGAGACCCATACCATCCAAGGCATCGTCTGGGAGGCACGGGAGTCAGTGCGGGGGATGCGCAACCTCAAGTGCACCGAGGCAGTGGTCAGCGACGACACGGGGAACGTGCGGGTCACTTTCTTCGGTAATCCCTACATGGTGAAGAACCTCCGCACCAACCGCCTCGTCCTCCTCAGCGGGCGGGTGGAACTCTACCGGGGACAACTGGAGTTCCAGTCGCCGGAGTATGAGTTCATCGATCAACAGGACCAGTTGCTGAACGCAGGGCGTCTTGTGCCCGTCTACCCCCTCACCGAAGGGCTGGTGCAGCGCACTGTGCGCCGCCTGACTTGGCAGGTTTTGGAGCGTTGGCAGAAGAGCATCGAGGACGGGGTGGTCCCCGAGTTCCGTGACCGCAACGAACTCATGGCCCTCGCGAAAGCCGTCGCCGAGACCCACTATCCGACGGACCGGCAGGTGCTGGAAGAGGCCCGGCGACGGCTGGCCTTCGACGAACTGCTGGTGTTGCAACTGGCGGTGATGCTGCGGCGTGGGGCTGCCAAGGCCTCAGCCCCCGGCACGCAAGTGCCTGCGGACGCGCCAGCCATCGCCGAGTTCATAGAGAGGCTGCCCTTTCCGCTCACCGGGGCGCAAAAGCGGTGCATGACCGAGATTGGCAATGCAATGGAGCAGGATGGTCCGCCCATGGACAGGCTGCTGCAGGGCGACGTGGGCAGCGGGAAGACGGTAGTGGCACTGGTCGCCCTGTTGTCTGCCGTGGCCGCGGGCTATCAGGGTGCCATCATGGCACCCACCGAGGTGCTGGCGGAACAGCACTTCAACACCGTGTCCGCTCTCTTGGGGGGTCTCCTCGTCGACGAGCCGGAAGACAGCGTGTTCTCAGTGCAGTTGGGACCTCTCGCGAAGCCGGTATCGGTCGGGTTGCTGGTGGGCAGTGCTCCGGCCCGCGTGAAGCGGGAAGTGCGCAAGAGGCTGGCTGACGGCTCTCTGGATATAGTCATCGGCACCCATGCCTTGATACAGGACAAGGTGAAGATACCCCAGCTAGCCGTGGCAGTCGTCGATGAACAGCACCGTTTCGGCGTGCTTCAGCGTGCTGCCCTCAAGGAATCGGGCGACCACAACCCCCATCTGCTGGTGATGTCGGCCACCCCCATACCGCGCACCTTGGCCATGACGCTGTACGGCGACCTGAATATCTCGACCATAGATGAGCTTCCTCCCGGCCGCGAACCTGTGCGCACTGGCTGGGTGCCCCCCTACAAGAGGCAGGACTCCTATCAGTTTGTCCGGCAAGAGGTGCAAAACGGAAGGCAGGCCTTCGTGGTATGCCCGCTGATTGACGAGTCCGAGTCCGTGGAGACCCGGGCGGCTTCAGTGGAATACGAAAGGCTGTCGCAGCAGGTGTTCCCCGAATTGCGCCTCGGCCTTCTCCATGGCCGTATGCGCGCCACTGCCAAAGAAGAGGTGATGCGGAGCTTCCGTGACGGCGAACTGGATATTCTGGTGTCCACCCCAGTGGTAGAGGTGGGCATCGATGTGCCCAATGCGTCGGTGATGCTCGTGGAAGGGGCTGACAGGTTCGGGCTGGCCCAGTTGCACCAGTTCCGGGGACGTGTGGGCCGTGGCGCCCACCAGAGCTATTGCCTGCTTCTCGCCGACGACCCCGGCGACGAAGCCAAGCAGCGCTTGGAAGCAGTGTCCAGCATACAGGACGGTTTCAAGCTGGCCGAGGTGGACTTGGAGTTGCGCGGCCCCGGTGATTTCTTTGGCACCCGCCAGAGCGGCCTCCCCATCCTGCACATGGCCCGCTTGTCCGACACCGACCTCCTCTCCACAGCCCGCGAATACGCCACCATGGTGTTGGATGCCGACCCCACTCTTGAGACAGCGGACAACCGGGTGCTGGCAGGACAGGTGCAGAGGTTCCTGCAGGAAGCGATAGCGGATGTGGGCTAGTCGGCCAGGGATTGTATGGAGCAGTTTGTTATAATCAACTGATGAGCCATAAGCGTGCCAACCGGGTGTTGGCGTAAGTAAGCGCCCAGCACACGACGAAGCTGCCCATCTTGTGGATTTGTCTGCTACCCGGTGGATGCAAGAACCGTTCACGGCAGCGGGCAAGGAGTGGCGGATTTCAACCCATTTCCGTCGTGACAGAGCCGAGGAAAGGCCCGAAGTTACCCAACCCCGCCTAATAGACGTGCTGGAAAACTGGGTTGTGCGGTGTACAACAGCAGACAAGGACAACCAGGAAGGACTGTCGCATTGGGGTTGGGTAGACATAGACGGCAGTAGAAGACTGATGCAGGTCATTGCTTCTCCTTCGGGAGAAGGGGTCATCGAGAGCGCATATCTGAACAGGAAAGACCGCAGAGAATTGGAGCGGGGCAATATCCAACACTTCAGGGACCAGTGCGTCAGAGACGATTTTGAGGCTAAGTAAAGAACAATGGAACTGAAAACGACTACCGTTCGGGATGTTGTCTTTCGACTACCCGACGGCCATACATGGGCATATGCAGGAGAGGAACGCGTGTGGATGCACGAGGTGCCCATAGGGGCGGACTGGGCAGACTGCCCGGATTGCGACGCCGTTATGGAAAAGATCGGCGAACCTCCCCTCGGTGATATTCCGTTCGATGTGGTTTCCAAGGAGACTCTGACCAGCTAGTGCGTGACATTGTTGTGAGCCGAGTTGCCGAGGCTTTCGTAAGGCTGCGCGCTCAAGGTGTATTGGACGTGGACCCGCCTGACGGGATCGCGGTGGAGCGTCCCTCCAACCCCGACAATGGCGATTTCTCCACCAGTCTGGCCCTGCGCCTAGCCCGCCCCGCAAGGCGCAACCCCTTGGAAATTGCGCAGGCCTTGGCGGAACAGATTGACCTTGGCGATGAACTGGCAGAGGTCTGGGCGGCCCATCCCGGCTTTGTGAACTTCCGCTTGAGTGATGCTTGGCTGGCCCAACAGGTGGAGTATGTGAGGGGTGCCGGGACTGCCTTTGGCTCGGTCGACATCGGACAGGGTCAGCCGGTGATGGTGGAGTTCGTCAGCGTCAATCCCACAGGTCCGGTGCATGTGGGGCACACACGAGGCGCAGTGCTGGGCTCCACCTTGGCCAAGGTGCTACAGGTGGCGGGCTACGAGGTCACCCGCGAATACTATGTGAATGATGCCGGCAGCCAGATGGAGAACTTCTATGCCTCGCTGCTTGCCCGTTACCTGCAGGTGATGGGACAGGAGGCGGAACTACCGGAAGGGGGCTATCAGGGCGAGTACGTCACCGACGTTGCCCGGGAGATGGCGGAACAGGAGGGACGCCGGTATCTCGACCTGCCTACAGACGAAGCCTTGGGGGAGATTGCGCCCAAGGGACGGCAGAAGATGGTGGACGTAATACGGGATGACCTCCAGCATATCGGCGTCGAGTTCGACAACTGGTTCAGCGAGGGCAGTTTGTACCGGGGCGACGAATACGAGACGGCCATGGCCCTGTTGCGTTCCCGCGGCTATGTGGCCGAAGAAGATGGGGCCACTTGGTTTGCCTCCAGTGCCTTGGGGCAGGACAAGGACAACGTGCTGGTGCGCTCCAACGGCTCGCCCACCTATTTCGCCTCTGACGTCGCCTACCACTACAACAAGTTCGCCCGCCGTGGCTTCCAGCAGGTCATCGACATCTGGGGGGCTGACCACCAGGGGCACGTGCCTCGCATGAAGGCAGCCATGGAAGCCATGGACATCGACCCCGAACGGCTCACCATCATGATTTCCCAGATGGTGACCCTGAAGCGGGGCGATGAGACCGTGCGGGCATCCAAGCGGACCGGTGATTTCATCACCCTGCGGGAACTGGTGGACGAGGTTGGGGCCGATGCCTGTCGCTACAACTTTCTAGCTCGAACGCCCAATACACAGATGGACTTCGACTTGGAACTGGCCAAGAAGGAGGGGATGGACAACCCGGTCTACTACCTCCAATACGGCTACTCCCGCATCGCCAGCATCCTGAACAATGCCCGTGAGCGAGGCATCGACTGGTCGGCCGGGGATGTGTCCCTGCTACAGCATCCCTCGGAGCTTGCCTTGATACGCAAGCTGCTGGTGCTGCCGGAACTGGTGGAGAGCATGGCCCGTAACTTGGAACCACACCATCTGCCCCATTACACGCTGGAACTGGCCACTGCCTTCCACTCCTTCTACGAGAACTGCCGCGTCCTCTCCTCAGAGCCTGCCGACCACGAGATGATGCTTGCCCGTCTCAAGCTTACGGAAGCCGCCCAAGTGACGGTGGCCCGCTGTCTTGACCTGATGGGGATGTCGGCCCCAGAGCGTATGTAAGGCGGGATTTGACGCCGCGAAGGCGTTGCCTCCAAGGGACCACGGGTGTTAAGATAGAAGTTGCGAACTGGGGATTAGTCTAGCGGTAGGACGCCTGACTCTGGATCAGGTAGCTCTGGTTCGAATCCAGAATCCCCAGCCAACCAACCGCGACTGGCGCATTCGTCTAGTGGACTAGGACACCGCCCTCTCAAGGCGGAGATCGCGGGTTCGAACCCCGCATGCGCCACCACACCGTCCTGTATTCATAACTGGTCCCCCCAGCTCTATGTCCGCTATGTCTCCCCCTCCCATGGGGCTGTCCGCCGGCGTGGGGATGAACGCGCAGCAACCGCGCTTCCTCGGAAGCAACCTCCAGCTTCTCGTGACGATCCAGGTGCTCCTTGACGTGGGAACTCGCATCGGAGACATCGAGGTCGGTGGTCTCGACGATGTGCCAGACGCGGTTCAACCGGCGGCGCACCTCCTCCAACTCATCTTCGACAGCCTCCAGCTTCTCTCGCTGCTCGGACGCAGACGAGGATCTTGTGGTGCAGCCTATGAAGGGGGGAGTGAACGGAGGAGGCTTTCGCAAGTCTCTTGCGCAGAGTAGCCAGTCTACCGTTGCACCCTCTGGCCGGACTCACGGCCGCTGGTTCCTTAGGAACGCCTGAATTACCTGCATGGCCGTGCGAGCACGTAATTACAATCGTATTTGCCGTGCATCTTTGATAGTATGCTCTAGCGAGTCACCCTGCCCCTGCATGCGGGCATTGCAAGTCCGGGCCTCTTGCCCCCTTGCTGCCCGTGTTGGCTGGGTGACTCGCAATTGCCCGACGACCTTGCTGTGAGGGGGCACCTCTTGTCATTCCGAGTGCTGCTATCGTTGTTGGCAGTGTTGGTGATGGCGGTATCCTGCGGGCAGTCAGCACCAACCCCGGACGTTCAGTCGATAGTAGAGTCCGCCGTAGCGTCTGCCATGGCTACACCAACTCCCACTTCGCCAGCAGCGGATACGGCGACGCCAGCTTCTACGCCAGATGTGGAAGCCATTGTCGCGGCCGCCATCGAGGCGTCTCGCCCCACTCCAGCCCCGACACCTACACCCACTCCGACGGCTACTCCTACTCCTGAGCCGACACCGCTGCCCCCCACTCCTGTTCCCACGCCAGATATGGAGGCGCTGGTATCCGCCGCAGCTGTGGCCGTGGCGGCAGCGCTCCCCACTCCTACGCCGACACCTAGGCCGACGCCAACACCGACACCGCGTCCTACACCAACTCCCACCCCGTCCCTGGCTGAGATGGTTGCGGAAGTGCGCCCTGCTGTGGTGAGGATAGACAACACCGCTACCGGAGGCGGTGGGTCCGGCGTCATCGTCGACACGTCCGGGAGCGCGGCATACGTGGTCACGAATTGGCATGTAGTGGAGGGCGCTGGCCAGGTTGCCGTCACTGTTAACGATACTGAGAGCTACACTGGACAAATCTTAGGCTCCAGTGCTGCCCAAGACTTAGCTGTGGTACAGATTTGCTGCGGGACCTTTACAGTCGCCGACTTCGGAGATGCGTGGGGCTTGCAGTCGGGGACCGAGGTGATGGCTGTCGGGTACGCACTGGGAATACCAGGTGCGGCCACCGTGACCCGGGGAATCGTTTCGGCGGTGCGCTACGACGATACTTACCGTGCGTGGGTAATTCAGACGGACGCGCCCATAAATCCCGGAAACAGCGGCGGTGGGCTATTTTCCCAGCGTGGTGAACTGTTGGGTATAAACACCTTCAAGGCAACCGATGTTGCGATCGAAGGACTGGGCTTCGCCATTAGCGCCAGTACGGTAGAGCCGATGCTACCTCGGCTGAAGGTTAGTACGCCTGTGCCGACACCAGTTCCAACCCCAAGGCATACTCCACGTCCAACGCCGGCTCCTACGTCCGCATGGACAAGCAACTTTGGCCCTGTGGACGGTGAGCTGTGGCATCAGGAGGACGATTTCATAAAGGACCGATATGCTAACCTGTCATTGGCGAACGTCTTGGTTGAGGCTACCTTCGTCAATCCTTACGATGCCTCTTTCCATGAATGGAGCTATGGTTTCATGCTAAGGCATCCTCGCCGCTGGGACATCCCAAGCATCCACCTGGTCGTCCTCAGTGACAAACGATGGGGGCTGATAGTTGGAGCGGAGCCGCCGCGCGAGTGGGTGGCTCAAGGAAGGATAGATCTGCTAAACATCAGAAGTGGAGGGCGGAATCACCTGATGGTCCTTGCCATGGGAGAGAAGGGGCTGTTCTTCGTTAACAGTAATTTCGTAGCAGAGTTGGACCTGAGCGGCGTAACAGATGAGGGAGACGTAGCGGTTATGACGGGGCCTATCAATGGTACTGAGGTGGACGGCGAGGTTACCAAGTATGAGGGATTCAAGGTCGACAAGCTAACCAAAGAGTATGGGCCGGTTGGGGGCACGATTGAGGATAACAAGGAAGGCTATGTGGGCGTGCATGGAAGCGGCGTGTGGGCCCGCAACTTGGTCATGGAAGCCACGTTCACGAATCCAAACGGGCTCAAGTGGGACTACGGGTTCACCTTCCATCATCCATACTCCAACCGTTTGGACATCATCGCCGTAACTAGGTTCGGGCGGTGGGTTCATAAAACTAGAGCTGACGGAGACTCCGAATACACTACTTTGAATCAGGGGACCATCCCTGACTCTAGAATGTGGCCAGTGTATCCACACCGTTTACTTCTCATCGCTCTCGACGATGTGGGATGGCTGTTATCGAATGGTGAATTCGTTGCGAGGCTGGACCTGAGTAAGAATCAGGACGCAGGGGGTGCCTCAGTACTCGGAGGCTTTTTCGAGGACTCAGAGGGACCAGTGAGATTCGAAGATTTTTCGGTATGGATCCCGTGAGTTCAAGAAAGGGCTGGCCTGAGTCAGAACCCGATCTTGGTATTGCGTCCAATACGTAGGACTACTTAACCATGCCGCCACAATGCTCGCAGAGCATGGTGGCGGGGTCGATGTTGTAGTCTTGGGCGGCTTTTTGGGGGGCGATGTAGCCGTTGAGCAGGTCTTGGTAGATGCTTTGGGTTCGCGGTTTTGGGGGTTGCCGTAGCCTCCGGCGCCGGCTACTTCGTAGGTGATGGAGTAGCTGGCGGGGACGGGGAGTTGCTCCTGAGATAACGCAAGTCCCTCTTCCAGCCACAAATCCCCTCGTGGGCAACGGCCAGCGCTATATGACCAGACGGGACATCATTCTTGCTTGCAGAGGCCCTTAATCCATCATGTACAGCTGTTGTGTCGGTGTCGTCCGCTCCTAAGTGTCGGGATGCGTTATGGACACAGACATCCCACGAGACTAACCGAGCGGGTGAGACAATATTTGGGGGCAGGCCACTTCCCTATTGCAGTGCCACAACTCCGGCGTGAGGTGTATGCTGGGACGGACTCAACGCAATGGAAACTCTCATGACACCACACGAGGAGGTTCAAACGTGGGCACAATAGCCGTGAACCGGGTAGCGGGTCTGTCCCTCATATTCGGCCCGCTAATCGCCTTCGTCTTCTTTCTCATAGAGCCGGGTGGCCTGCTGATAGACAGCGCCGACGTATCAGACGCCGTTGGCTCCATAACGGCCAAGGGCGCCAACGCGGTGCTGACCAATATAACCAACATCGCGATAATCCTTGGCCTGGCCCTGATCCTTTCGGGCCTCTATGCCCTGATGCGGAACGTAACATTGCAGGGCAACGGCAAGGCGTTTGTTCAGTTGGGCTTCTTCATGCTCTTCGTCGGACTGGCCGGTTGGATTTTAGCCGGCGGCACCGACTTCATTCTGGCCAATGCCCAAACCAGTGCGCAGATACAGGAAAGCGTTCCCGTCTACAACGCCGGCTATGCTCTCTTCTACGCCAGTGGGGTTGTGATTGGGTTTGGCGGCTTCATTTTCGCGCTGGGCCTCTCCACGAGAGACGAATTCAACCGGATAGTCTCCCTGTTGGCTGCCCTCATCAATCTGGCCGTGATGGTCTTCTTCATGATAGCCATCCTCAGCAACGATGGCCGCGACACCTTCATCACACTGGCCCGTGGCTTCTACGTGCTACTGGTCATCTGGTATGGATATCTGGGCTTCATACTGATGAACCGGCCCGACCCCGACCTGTGGCAATAGGGCAGAAAGCCTACACCTTACGGATGCCTACTGTCCGCTGCCGGAGCATTAAATCACGTGCTGCTTTCCACCTGGACCGTGATGATGTCCACCCCGTGGAATTTCTGGTGTCGCACGGCAGAGGCGTAGTGTCGCAATAGCCGGAGCGAAAGCTCGTCGACTGCTGGTAGATGGGCCTCATCGGTCAGATACGTAAGTTGGTCCTCGACATTCTCCTCCCGCGTCGTGGCGATAAACTCCAACTCCACCATCGTCGATTGCGGTCGCGCGTTGATAATCAGCCGCGGGCGCTCCGAGCCTTCAGCATCGTCCTCCTCCGTCCACAGGGCGGCTAGAGTTTCCTCGGCGGCGGCGCGCAGCCTCAGCGTGGAGGTCTCATTCCACGCCAGTCTCGTTGCCAGCCGTGTGAGAAACTCATCGATTGCCGGCAGCGAGTCCATGTCCAGCGTGACCTCCAAACGCGAGCGGCGCATGTTGATTGCCTCAAGAGCGAGCGTCATGCCGATCGCGACCACAGCCCCTATCGTGACCCCATTACCCAGCAGTCCGCCGAGTTCATCACCAAAGAGGTCGCCCATCAGTGGGTGATTGTGCAGGCCCAACCCCAACGCGCTGGCGAGTGCGACTACCAGCACACGCCTGGGATCGAGCCCGTCGCGCAGTATCGTCTGCCACCCGCTGACAAAGAGCATTCCCATGGCCAGCATCAGGTAAGCCCCCAACACGGGGCCCGGGATCGTCAGCAGAAGCGCCGCAAGTTTCGAGAAGAAAGCCAGCACCACCAGAACTACTGCCACCCCGATGCCAACTCGACGGGCGGCGACGCCAGTGAGACTGATGAGCGAGAGACTGAACGAGGAATAGCTCATCGGCGGCAGGGTGCTCGTCATACCGGCCAGCAGCATGCCGATGCCGTTGACACTCACCATGCCCTGGATCTGCCGGAAATCAATCGCACGCGGCCTCCGCCAAGACCCCTGCTGGATGGCGATGCCGTCGCTGATTGTCTTGATGCCGAGCACTAGCGTGAGTATCGCGAACGACGGCAGAAGCGCCCAGAACTCCTTGCCTGGCTTGAGTTCGAAGGCCAGTTCCGGCAGTTCGGGAATCCCGAACCAAGGGGCGCTGACGATCCGGCCCGCATCGATCAGACCGAATCCGACGGCCACCAAGTATCCGGCCAGAATGCTGATAAACGGCCCTCCGAGACGCCACGCCCCTCTGGCGCGCAGCGTCACAATGACCGAGACCAGCACCGTCACTCCGGCCACCGCAGCCCCGGAGAAATTGGGCGCGCCTATGGGCAAATCCTGCATGCTGTCAAACGCGATTGGCAGAACGCTGACGGCAATCAGCATCGTCACCGTCCCCGTAACGACCGGGGTGAAGATTCGACGCAGCGTTGGCAGCCACCACGCAAGGGCGATTTGGATCACGCAGCACACCACCAGCAGGCTCATAAACGTTGATGGTCCCGCTGCGGAGACCGTCGCCACCATGATCCCGATGAAGAGCGCGGCAGGAGAAGTGAGCACAATATGGGCTGCGCCGAACCGCCAAGTCTGGAACACCTGCAGCGTCGTAACCGCAGCGTTGATGAGCAGCGCGGCGAACACGCTCCAAGCCAGATAACTGTCATCCAGCCCCGAGGAGCGGACCGCCACCGTAACATTCAGCACCGTCGGCGGGAGCACGAGCATGGCCCCCTGAAATCCGACGACCAATGCGATTGACGGAGGACATGCCTCGTTGGGTTCAAATCGGATGGACTGGTCGGCAGTGCCGGCAGCCAATTCGCTATCCTAACCTTCCAAAGCGGGCCAAAACTGCCGTGTATCATATCAAATGAGTGTAGCTTGGCTGGCTCTCATGCATTTGGACCTCCCCGCCGAAAGTCCGCAATACAGAACGTGCCGGTCCGCCAACTCACGGCTGGTCGCGTAGGGCTTGGAGACAGACTCCGCTCTTTTTTACGGCAAACGGTGTCTGGGCGGCTGGGGGTTGGGGGTAGTGATGTCGGGTGGGTGTGGGCCTTAGGTGGAAGTGACTCTCCCTCCCTCGAATTCTACAAACAGTCCGTCTTAATTGCTTCTTTGCCCCGTTTCTGCGGGAGAGTTATACTTATCGGCACAATTGGTGTCGTATTCAGGTTATTGAGCTGATACGCAGAGACCAAAGCTAATGACTGTCTCAGATAGGACAACTACCCAACCGCTGAGCTTGCCGGAAGAACTCATCCTGATGCTCCTCAGCGAGGAGAATGGGTACTTCCACCAAGTGCCCGGCTGGGACCTGAACTGCGCTTTCGTCGGTGCCGCGCTTGCGGAGCTTTCCCTCATGTCACGCATTGACACCGATGAGGAGTCCCTGTTTCTAGTGGACCGAACGGAAACGGGCAACCCTGCGCTGGACCCCATCCTGAAGGAAATCGCAGCCGAACCTTCCCAACGGAACACCCAATTTTGGATAGAACGGCTCGCCCCCCAAGCGGAATTCGTCATCGATTCAACTCTGGACCACTTGGTAGCCCTGAACGTTCTGCAACATCACGACGGCAATTTCTGGACACTGGCTCGACCAACTGCCCAATCGGGACTGCTGGACAACTCCACGAACGGAACGGGGGTGGAGTTCGTCAAGACGCGCATCAGCAAGGCGATCTTCGAGAACGAGATTCCCGCTCCCAGAGATGTCATAATCATCTGCCTCATCAATACGTGCGACGTTTTCCGCTTCATTTTCCAAGTGGATGAGGAGGCGGAGCAGCGCATCGACTTCATCTGCAAGATGGACCTGATTGGCCGTTCCATGGCGGCAGCGGTCTCCCACAACCTCGCTGGTCCTTTGCTTCGGCGGTCCGCCCTGACCAAGGACATTCCGACCGTTTCTCTTCGCAGGATGGTGCTCAACCGGAACCTTCGCAGCGGCAACATTCCTGCGCTCTTTGCGGACTTGGCCAAAGAGTATGGTCCCGTATTCCAAGTCAAACCTCCCTTTGCCAAACCCATGGTCTTCCTAGCCGGCTCCGAAACCAATCGCTGGGTACACCGGCGCGGACGCATGTACCTGAGAGCTAGGGACTACTTTGCCGACTTCGAGAAGGTCTATGGAGCGGCTGGCGTTCTGCCTGCCTTGGATGGCGCCGACCATTTCCGGCTACGCAAGTCACTGTCGGCAGCGTATTCCCGAAAAAGGCTGTCGGACCAGATGGATGACCTCTGCGACCGTGGGCGCAAACACATGGCGCAATGGAAGGTCGGCGATTCCTACCCTGCGACGGACATGAGCAGGCGGATGATAAATTCCCAGATCTCGCCATTCATGATCGGCGTTGAAACCCAGGACATCATCGATGACCTGTTGAAGTTCAAGGAGCGGGCTCTCAGCGTTCACATCATGCAGATAATGCCCAAGTTCATGATGAAAACCCCCGGCATGAAGCGCAGAGCCAAAATCATTGAAGTCCTGCTTGAACGGGTGCAAAGCGTGCATACCCCGGCCCAGCGAGCCGGAAGATACCGGAATCTCGTGGACGACTATCTGAGCCTGCATGCCAGCGACCCGCAGTTCGTGCCGGAATCCAACCTGCGGTTCGCCTTCACTGCAGCCCTCGTAGCCAGTGCCTACTTGGGCGATGCCTTCAGTTTCGCGTTGTACGCCATGGCTTCACAACCGGAACTCTATGCCAGAATCCAGAAGGAGGCCGATGCCCTGTTCGAAAACGGCAACCCGGACAGCGATGCCTTCACCCCGGAGGCGATTGACGTCACGCACCGCTTCCTGATGGAGTGCCTGCGCATGTATCCCATTGTCCCCATGTCGATGCGCCACGTTATGAATTCGTGTGTGGTCGAGGACTACGAGTTGCCGGTTGGGTCCAAGGTGGTCATCGCCCAGACCGCCACGCATTACATGGATGACATCTTTCCCGACCCCTTGAAATTCGATATCGACCGCTATCTGCCTTCCCGAAATGAGCACCTGAGCCCCGGCTATGCTCCCTATGGGCTGGGTACTCACACTTGTCTTGGCTCTCAATGGATGAACCTGCATTTGGCTGCCGATGTTCTCATGGTTGCCCACTACTTCAACATCAAAGTCGACCCTGAGAACTTCAAGCTCCGGTTCAACCCCATACCCTCAATGAAGCCCAGCAGCAAGCTGAAGTTCCGCATCGCAGAGCGCAGGCGCGATCTAAACGTCTAAAGCGCTATGGGGACGCTGGAATTTCTAGAGGGGTTTGCGAGCTAGGAAGCAATACAACGGTGTGAAGATGCCGGCCTTGCCTCCCGCGACATAGGCGTTGGCGGTGCGGTCCATCAGCCTGACAACGTCCGTGGAGCCCTTGGGAAACACCCGCAACACCTCGGCCAGCTTGGATGCCCCGATGAACAGCTTGCGGCCCATTGGAATTCTATGCAGGGCATTGCCCAGCGTTCCGTGACGGGTTTCCATGGGGCGATACCATGGCGTGGTCGGGTCGTCCCCTTCAACGGCCCGGTCCTTCCCCTCGATAACCTCAAATCCCGCTGCTTGAAGAGCTTGATTGACCGCACCCATAGTCGCGATATCCTTGAGCGCGATGCCGTGCATCAGATCATGCTTGACGGCCCGGTGCCGGTTGTCGTCGGGATCGAAATTGTCCGTCATGCACATCTCCTGACCCCAGAGAAGGGCTCCGGGTTTCAGGACGCGGTATATCTCGGCGAATGCGCCTGCCTTGTCCGGCGCATGGCATGTCGATTCTATGGCATAGCCCCGGTCAAACGTGTTGTCGGCGATGTCTCCCATGTCCATGAAGCTGCACGCTAGGTAGTCAACCATGTGTTCCAGCCCCGCCTCGGCGTTCAACGATTTCGCTTTGTCCAACTGGATGCGGCTGCTATTGACGCCGACGACCCTGACCCCGGCCTCCCGGACAACGCGGCGCATCGGCCCGCCGACCCCGCAACCTACATCAATGACCGTCATGCCCTCGCGCAACTCCAGTTTGTCAATCATCAGTCGCTGGTGCCGGATCTTGGAGTCCTCCAGGCTCTCTTGGGGCGATAGGGGCGCGAAGTGGAGTGACTCGCCCCAACCGAACACCATGAGTTCGTTGCAAAGGTCGTAGTATTCCCTCACGGTTTCGGCATGGTCGTAGCCCGTGGGGCTGTCATCCTCTACAGGCATTCTGTCCATCCAGCCATCGAGCCTTCTCACGCGACGCTGGGCATTCGACCCGTTGTACGCGACCTTCAGTCCCTTGGATAGTTTGCGGAGTTGCACGAGTCCTCTTTCCTGCGATATCGCCTAGCTGTCGTGCTCGTGGCGCTGGTGTATGCCCTCTATCGCCTCGTCGAGCTCGCCCCATTGGCGCTCCACCATCGAGCGTAGCCTCATGTTCTGGTATGCGCCCCAGACTACCATCGCAGGCAGCACCAGCAGCACGGAGACAATCAAGGAGTAGACGATGGTGATGGTCGCCGTGATGCCGAACTGTTGAGAAGCAAGCAGTGGCGAAGCTATCAGCACTCCGAACCCCAAGGCCGTCGTCATCGCCGAGCCCAATAATGCCGAACCTGTGGTCGCCAGGGTGCGTACCGCCGCCCGCTCGGGATTTCGCGAGCGGGTGAACTCCTCGCGGTAGCGATGGATGATGTGGATGGTGTAGTCCACGCCTATCCCGATAGAGAGAGCCGTGATGATTGACGTGATGAGCGAGTAGGGAATATCCAGCAGGGCCATAGTCCCCAGCACCGAGATGAGGACTAGCACGACGGGCCCGACTGCGATGACCGCCAGTGCCGGCTGGCGCGCCGAGAGCCAGAAGAAGATGGCAAGAACGGCAAGGGCCGCCACGACGGTGGTGCTGATAGCCTCGGTCTGCCGGTCTGTGATTGCGTCCGTAATGCCGACAGCCACAACGCTCTCTGAAATCACGGTGACGGAGCCGGCATCGCCGAACCAGAGGGCCTCGATGTCCCTCTGCAACCTAGCAGTTGCCTGGGGGTCGTCCGAGTAGATCGGGAATTGGAGCAGGATTGTGTCGATGCCGTCGGGATTATCGACCAGAGTGCGGGCGACAGCCGGGTCTCTCTCTTGGAGTTCGTCGATGACGTCCTGCATCAGGGCCGGGTCGAGCTGAACTCCCGCAGAAGCTCTCTCGAAGAGGGCTGCAATCTCAGGGTCATATCTGTCGCCGGACTGCCCGGTGTCGGTTGTCCAGTCTGCCACCAGCAACTCGTAGGACGTCTGGATGGGTCCCGCTACCGCCTGAGGGCGGCGTTGCTCGTCTTGGAAGGCGAGTCTGAGGTCTTGCAGGTTGAGGAGGGTGCGGGTCTCGGTGGCCTCGGCGTTCACCAGTAGGCTCGCCATCTCTGTCGAGCCGCCGACAGCCGCGTCCAGCGTGGTCATGTCTGCGATCAGGCTCCCGTCTCGGGGCAGGACATCGCGGATGCTGAACTCCGAATCGAGGTCGGTAGCTGCGAACCCCAGACCGATGGTCACTGCGAGTACCCCGATGATGTATGGGGCGGGCCTGCGGGTGATCTGCCTGCCCAGCAGATCCGCAGCTCGTTCGACGCCGGGCAAGGCGTTCGAGATTGGACGAGGCGGCCGCAAGGTACCGCGGGCCTCGCGTCGCCGGTCAATGATTGCCCGTATGGCCGGGACCAGCGTCAGCATCACGACTAGACTCATCCCCACGCCCAGCCCAGCCACAACGCCGAAGTCTCCAATCACGCCTATGGGCGAGAAAAGGGTCACCAACAGGCTGACGATGGTCGTGCCCGCGGCCAGCACCAGTGGAGTGGTGACGTTCCGCAGTCCGTTCCGCACCGCTCGCCTGACCGGCTCTCCTTCAAGCCGCTGCTCCCGGTAGTGAGAGACCGCCTGTATCGCATAGTCCACCGTGAGGCTGATGATGATGACGGGCACAATCGCCGTGAGCGAGCTGGGAGGGCCTATCACGCCGAGTGCCTTCGGCCCAAGCCAACCTTCTGCCCCGACAACCCACACGATTGAAATTATGAGTCCCATCAGCGTCGTCAGCATGTCCGACAGGGCGCGGGTGAACAGCAGGAGGAGAGCGGCAATCAGCAACAGGGCCAGTCCAATCAGAGGGGCCATTCCCTCCTCTGTGGCTCTCTTATACTCATCTTCGATAATCGCCGGCGAAAGGCTGCTCACCCGCAGCACACCCTCATTCCTCTCGGCCATCTCGCTGATTCTGCGCTCAGCCACCGCAACCCGTTCATCTCCGGCATCGTTCAGTCTGATGCTGGCAATCGCGACCGGGTCCCCACTGGCGTCCGTTCCGGTTAAGCCCTCAAGGGCCTCCTTTATCAGGGGAATGTCGCGGACGGAGTCGATTTCTGCCTGCGCAATTGATTCGAAGCCGTCCAGTTGCAGAGCGTCGCCAATTAGGGAGGAGGGTGCAATTACCGGAACTCCGTGCGCCAACAACCCCCCGACATCCGGGGCCTGGACGACCTCATCCAACAAGCCGTCCATCTGGGAAAGGCCGTCCGGCGTGAGGGCCTCCCCGCGAAAGATGAGTGTTACGACAATGACCTCACCCGACTCCCGGAATCTTTCATCTATCGCTTGTTTTGCCTCGGCGATGGGATGCTCGGGTGGAAGGAAGGCAACGCTGGCGCCCTCCGTTGGAGGCAGACGTTGCGTAGTCCCCATGGCAAGCACGACGGTAACGACCAGGAGAACGAGAAGCGTGAGCCATGGGCGGGCAGTGACCAGCCGGATAATGTTGTCGAGCACCTTCATCATGGCGCACCACTCTGCGTTGAAGTAGCCTGGCTGTGCTGGAGCGGCCCGAAACCGGATGGGGCGTTCATCGCGCGACCTCTTCCCGTGTTGCAGGAAGCGGGCTTACGGAATCGCGCGCGTCGGGATAGAACTGGGCGCAATAGGCCCTGTAGGACATGATTTCCCCGTCGGAGTAGCAAAGCTGCGGCCGGGACCTGTATGTCTTCCGGCTCCAGATCACCACATCTTGCCGGACGTCCCCGTTTTGGTTGGAAGCTATGAACTTGTTCATGAGGGGAGCCCGGAACCTTGGAGGAAGAAACCCCAAGCCCGCGAACCACCGCCTTGGTTTGCGTATCTCGCGCACCTGTGAGACCAGGGAAAGGTCAATGAGGGTGCCGTCGACAGGCGTCGCAAGCACCCACATGCGCATATCCATTCCAATCGAGTGCTCGCGAATCTCCACCAACGAATACCCCAGCCCAACTACATGCGTTCTCGATGAGATGTCGAAAGTCAACCTCGCAACCTTGGCTATCTTTCGAGTGCTCTTGAAGTCGAAGTAACTTTCAAGACAAGGTCCATCCACCGATATCGCTCCGACGCGGTTCACGCTGCCGTAGCCATGCACATAACGGAGGTGGGCCAAGTCCACTGAGTTCTCCGTTGTCTCCTGGGGGTGGCCGGGAAAACGGAGTGTCCTGATCTCCTGCTGGCTCCAGCCCGCCTCCTCCACCGAGTCCGTCGGTAAGTGCCATTGTGGCCCCCTCCCCTCCATCCCCCACCAACCGAAAATCAGACCGGCAACTTCCTGTGTGTGGAACACCCGCAGCCTTGCCTGCCTTGGGGCTGGTGCATAGGGAGTTGCGACACACTGGCCGACTGCATCATATTCAAAGCCGTGGAAGGGGCACACCAGCCGTCCATCACGTACACGTCCTCCCGCGGCGGGCCCCAAATCCGAGCCTAGGTGTGGGCAGACCGACTCGGCAACGCAGACGCGCCCTTCATCGTCACACCATGCAACGATGTTCTTACCCATCCAAGTCTTCTGGATGAGCTTGGCCTTCAGCACCTCAGGGCGGCTTGCGACGAAATACCACCCCTCAGGAAAAGGTGAAGGCAGCGGGGTATTCGCAATCTCCAGTTGCTGGAGTAGCACCTGACGACACTCCTTAGCCGGATTCTCGGTTGACGGCCCTCTGACTGGTTCCAATACCCATTTGAATACTGGGACCGGCTGCTAATTTTACGCCGGGCACCGGCACTATAATACGTCTCGCCTCGGCTGGGTTGTATTCTTCAACGACGGCAAATCCGCTAACTCCGTGGTACGGGCAGGTGTTCTTTCAGATGAAAGCCTCGGCCTCCTCCGTTTCCTCAATGTCTTCCACCCGCATCAAGAGGGCTGGCAGAATCGCAACCAAGGCCAGAAACCCGGAAATCATGAAGAGGTTCTGGAACACCGTCACCCCGGCTTCAATCAGAGGCGCTTCCGTCTCCGCGTATGTCTCTCCGATTGTCACGTGCGCCGTCAGGCTGTAGAAGCGCTCTATCCCCCAAGCGGACAGGGCTGCCAAGCCCAACGCCATCCCCACCATCCGGGAAGCCGTCACCAGCGAGGCTGCGGCCCCCCAATAGTGATTGGGTGCCGCGCTCAAGGCACTGACGCCAATGGGAGGGATAACCAGCCCGAAGCCCAGTCCCGTCAACGCTAGGGGGGCGGTTAGCCTCAACTCTTCCACCTGCGTCTCCCAGCCGCTCATGAAGAGCAGCCCCGCCCCGATGAATGCAAGGCCGGTAACAGTCACCGCCCTCACTCCCGTCCACCGCAGTATGTAGCCTCCTATCACCGCACCCACCGGGATGGCGGCCGTGAGGCGGACCAACTGCAGGGCGCTCTGCAGGGCCGATTTCTCCATGACGGTGCCTGCCATTAAGGGCACCGCTACCAAGGCAATGATTAAGGCGACCCCCACTAGGAATTGGGCAATGTTTGAAGCTATGAACGCCCGGGATGTGTACAGAAAGGACGCCAATAGAGGCTGGACCGAATGTCTCTCCACTAGTATCAAAACTACCACCAAGAAAACTCCGGCAGCCGCCATGAAATACGGTACCGTGGACTCCCCGGAGAAGATGCTTCTCTGGGACAGTGCCATTGTGAGAACGGTGAGAGCCCCACCCAAGGCCAGTGCGCCAAGGTAGTCCATCTTGGCTTCAGGATTGGCGCGGTTCCGCAGCATAGCCAAAAGCCCTATCAGGATGAAGCTCTGCGGTATATCCAGCCAGAATATCCATCGCCAGCCGATCCACTCGATAATGGCCCCGCCATACAGCGGCCCCAAAACGGAGCCTGCTTCCGCAGAAGCGGCCACCAGTCCTATCGCCACGCCCCTCTTCTCGGGTGATACCGATGCAACGGCCATCGCCAAGCCTATCGGGACCGTGGCCCCTCCGCCGAAGGCCTGAAGAACCCGCGCCGATACTATCCATGAGAAATCGGGAGCCACAGCCACCAACCCCGACCCGATGGAGAACAGGACCAATGCAGCTTGGAACATCCGCACGCGGCCATACACATCCGACAGACGCCCCGCTAGGGGCATCGCTACGGTATAACTGACCAAGTATCCGGTTACGATCCAAGACGCTTTGTCCAAGTCCGTAAGAGGGATCTCCAAGTCCACCATGACACTGGGCAGTGCGGCGACCACCACCGTCTGGTCCAAGGCAGTCGAGAACACACCCAAGCAAAGAATTCCCAAAATGGCAGTCTGGGAAGACTCTATAGAGGTGAGAACACTCCTAGCGGCCCTCACGGCCTGATAACTCTCACATCCCGGCAGATCATGGGCTGCTGTTCGTTTCCGGCAGTTCAATCTCTACGGGAACGTCAATTTCCATGGTTACCAAGCGGCTCGTTTCCACCCCGTCGTCGTCAAAGAGCCGGCCCCGCAGCCTGAACTGGCGCAGTGTGTGGTCAGCCTTGTCAAACCAGAAGCTCAGCGTGACCGGATGCCCGGGATTCACGGCGGTGATGAGGTCTCCCGTATCTTGAGACAGCACATCCCCATCTACCCGGATAGTCGCCAAGTCCCCCACCATCTCCTCCCCTACCATCACCGCGTTCTCCATGATGGGCAGAAATGCGCTCAAGGTGACCCCCAACGCACCGAACTTGAACGGCACGTCCTCTATCGGTAGCTCCGCCCACGGCGCATCCCTGGAGAACTTCATATAGGCCTGTTCTCCCACCGCTAGAATCTCGATTTTCACAAATCCAAACGCTGGCGTCTCCACATCCACCAGCATCCTTGCGCCATCGGGCGTCCTGACCTCGCCTTCCACGGTCTTCAGCGTCGTCCCAAAAAACTTGGCCCCCGACTCCATCTCGTCCACCATCTGGAACTTCGCCGTCGAAATCGCGGCCAGCTTCGCCCCGGCGCTCTCAAGCAACTGCTCCAGCGTCAACTCGGACTCCTCATCGGACCCAGCAGACCCCCCGCACGCCATGGCCACCAGAACCACGACCAGCACGGCAAACGACAACCCGCGACGCACCACGTTGGACAGCTTCATATCCTCAAACGCCTCTCAGCATAGTCAAAGCGCCTCCCGCCCCATCTCTTCCCCCCTCCGCATGACGAACACAATTCACCTAGGCAACCGATGCTGCCGACTATACCATCCGCTGCGTAGGACGGTACAATTTGGAGGATCCCCCGGTTTCCCATCGTCCGTCCAAGCTACTGTTGGCCTTGTCCAGCCTTGCGATGGGGGTGCTAGGTTTCCATTGACGGCCCTTGTCCCGCCGATGGAACCAATTATTGGAATCTTCCGTCATATAGCGCATCACGGTTTGCTTACTGACGTCTAGGGGAAATTCATGAGATATGCTTTCATCTTCTGCCTGGTAGCCTCACTACTCTTCCTGTTCGCGGCCTGTGGTGAAGAGGCTGATTCAGGTGAGTTCTTCACGGAGGCTGACTTGGAAGGGGGTGCCCAGGAAGCGGTCGCCGCCCCTGCTGCCGTACCCGCCGCAGCTGTAGTGACGCTGCCTCCCTCAGTAACTGGTGCCACACCTGCACCTGCTGCCCCTGCGCCTGCGACTACGCTTCAGAATACCGACTTATCTGCCTCCGGAGCGGAGTGGGAGCCGTTGAGTGAACGCGTCGGTGGTGGCGGTGTGCAACCTGCCCCCCTGCCCCAGAACCGCATCATTGTGCACACAGCCCGCATCTCCTTGGTCGTGGATGATGTCATCGGCACCGTGGACAGCATCGCTGGCGTAGCCCAAGCACTGGGTGGCTGGGTTGTGGGTTCCGACCGCACCTCGGAACACAGCGGGAGCGTTGCCATCCGCGTGCCCGCCGAGTCCCTCGACGAAGCCTTGCGGCAGGTCGAGGCACTAGCCTTGGAGGTGGAGTCCCGCGCCGTCACCAGCGAGGACGTGACCGACGAATACGTCGACAGCCAGTCCCGCCTCACCAGCATGCGGGCCACCCAGCTAAGGCTTCTCTCCTTCTTGGAGCAGGCCGAGGACGTGGAGGATGCCTTGGCCGTCCAAGCCGAGCTATCCCGGCTGCAACAGCAGATTGAGCAGACCCAGGGACGCCTCAATTTTTTGGAGCAAACGGCCGCCTACTCCCTCATCGAAGTCTCCCTCAAACTCACCTCACAGACCTTGGACGTCGATGCCGGTGGCGACATGTCGGTGCGCGTAGGACACATAGCCCGTTTCCGCGCCTCCTTCACCGCCCCCGATGACATTGACGAATTCACCTTCACTTGGGATTTCGGCGACGGCAACTCCGCCTCCAGCGACGGCAGTGTGCTGCGCCCTGAAGGCCACCGCGTTACCGCCACCGTAAACCACATCTACCAAGACGACCGCGATTCCCCATACATCGTGTCCGTGGAACTGCGCGGCACCGGCCCCGGCGGCATTGCCGAGGGCTCCGACTCCATCGAGGTCGCCGTCCAAGAGGTCCCTACCATTGATGTTTTCGCTGGTGAAAGCCTGACGGTTGAAGAGGGCGACGAGGTGGACTACACCGCCTCCTTCACTCGCCCCGCCGAACTCCGCGACTACGAGTACAAGTGGGACTTTGGCGACGGCTCGCCCACAGTCATCGGCGCCCCCGAGGAGGGCTCCACCCGCTTGCAGGCAACCCACTCCTTCCGGGACTACCGCCCCAGGCCCTACGACGTCACCCTGACGGTCACCGCCATGAGCGACGCAGGCGAGGTGACAGGCTCCGGCTCCTTCTCCGTCCGCGTGACCGAGTCCGAGGGCCTCCTCGTCTGGGGTTGGGACATCGGAGAGACCGCCGGATGGGCAGTCCGTGTTCTCGCCGGCATCGCATGGGTGGCCGTCACCGTCGCCATCTGGGCCGGAATACTAAGCCCAATCATCATCGGACTCATCGTGCTCATCTTCCTCATCCGTCGCCTCGGTCCTAGGCTGGGTCTTGGCGGAGGAAGCGGAAGAGATCGTCGTCCAGCCCCAAGTAGCGCGTGGGACGAACAACCCGCGCCCTCTGATGGAGAACCGCCCAGCACTGGATAGTGCTGGGCGGCGTCAGTCCGTCCGTTCCCTCATACGGCGCCCGCGGCCATATCCAGCAGTCTTAGCACCGTTTTCCAGTTCCGCGTCGTGCTTGTCGTGGAAAGCCTTGTCTCAAAATAGCTGTTGGTCAGCTTGGTGCCCGCAAACCCATTGGGACAGTGCAGGTAGATTTCACGGCCCAGCACCGCAAATTCATCGCCCGGCGAACGGTCCGGTGCCAGCCCTTGGGCGTCCGCCTCATCAGGCGTTTCCGCTAGGAACACGACATGCAGCTTGTCCGCTTCCGCACCCGTCTCCACGAAGGGGTTGGCCTCCACCACCTGCTGCAACTCCGCGGCCGAGCGAATCACCACAGGCACCCGGTAACCGAATCGACTCAGGATCGACTCGCTGATTAGCGACGAGACCTCCTCCCCAAGTGCCGACCCCGGTCGGAACACCACGTTCCCACTCTGAATATACGTCCGCACATCGCTGCAACCCGCATCCACGAACATCGCGGTTAGCTCCTTCATCGGCAGCTTGTTCTTGCCCCCGACGTTGATCCCCCGAAGCAACGCCACATGAGTGCCCGTCGAATCCAATGCCCCCACCTCCAACGTGAGAAGACCCCGATGCCCCTAACGCACCTAGCGGCCCCCGCGAATAAAGTCCGCCACCCGCTCCGCAATCATGATGATCGTCGCATTCGTGTTCGCCCGCACTATGTCCGGCATCACCGAGGCATCCACCACCCGCAGCCCCTCCAGCCCATGCACCCTGCAATACTGGTCCACCACCGCCGTCGGGTCGGAAACGGGCCCCATCCTGCAAGTCACCGAGACATGCCCCGCGATGCCGACCCTCGCTCGAATCCAAGCATCCAGCGCATCGTCACTCGCTAGGTCCTCATCAGTGGGCGAGACACGCCCTTCCAGCAGGTCACCAAAAGCCGGGTGCTCGAATATCTGCACACACCGCCGCACCGCATCCCGCAGCCTCGCCAAATCCCTCGGATCACTGAGGCAGCGGAAATCCAAGTCCGGCTGCACCCGCGCGTCGGCCGCCGTAAGCGTCAGCCTCCCCTCGCTATACGGCAACTCCAGCCTGCACCCCAAATTGATGTCCGGCGCCTCCACATCCTCAGGGTACGAGGTGATGAGTTGCAACTGGATGTCATTCCGGTCAGACGAGCCCTCAGCGGTGAACCGCAACCCCACTTGGTTCCTAGGCGCATCAACTGCCAGCCTCGGCCCTGGCTGCGGCCGGAACATGAGCGACACCGAGGGGTGGTTCTTCATGCTCCGTCCCACACCCGGCAACTCATGGACAGGCTCAATCCCCACCGGGCGTAACTCCTCACCCGGCCCCACCCCCGACAGCAACAGCAGTTGCGGCGACCCGATCGCCCCGGAACTCACGATAATCTCCCCGCCCTCCACCACGAACGACTCCCCGTTGCTCTCCACCTCAACCCCAATGGCCCGCTTCCCGTCAAACCGGATACGCTGCGCCAGCACATCCCCCCGCACCGTCAGGTTCAACCTGTGCCGGCAAGGCTCCAGATATGCCAGTGCCGTGCTCATCCGCACTCCGTCCGGGTTGTTCAGCGGGAACGGCCCCACGCCCGTCGAGTCCGGGTGGTTCATGTCCCGGTCGTCCGGGAAGTTGCAATCCAGACACGCTCGGTAGAACGCCTCCTGCAGTGGCAGCCAGGTCTCCCGCGGCTGCCTCTGCACCGGTATGGGCCCCTCCGAGCCATGAAAATCGTCCCTGATGTCCGCGTCGTTTTCCAGCTTGCGGAAATACGGCAGCGTCTTCAGGTATCCCCATTCATCGTTGCCCTTGGCCGCCCAGCCATCGAAGTCCTCCGGCAGCCCCCTTAGCAAAATCTGGTGATTGATCGCGCTGCTGCCGCCCGTCACCCGCCCCCGCGGGAAATGCACCGTGCTCCGCTCAGGACTCGGCCTCCCCGCCAGCGACCAGTTATGAGGCCCCCCTTCCAGCGATGCCGCTTGGTTCATGTCATACTTCAATTCATCCGGCAGATGCTCAGCCGAAGCATAGTCTGGTCCAGCCTCCAGCAGTAGCACGGAGCAGCCGGGGTCTTCCGACAACCGGGCGGCCAGCACACAACCCGCCGACCCAGCCCCCACAATGATGAAGTCATATTTCATAAGGCGCACCAATCTCTCCAGAGAATTTACGGCCACGAAATGATACCACCGCCCGTGAAGAGACGTGCTGCCCTGCAGGCAACATCCCGTGACCCGTGAGACCGCCAGATGGACCATTTGGGGACGGCTATGGTGCGTTGGTCTCCTTGACCGCCTCCCCTGAATCGCCGGAAGATACGAAACGTCGTCCGCTGGGGCCAGACATTTACAACGAGGAGCTTGGAATGGAAACCACGGAAAAATGGGGCTGGGTCATAGGACCAATAGCCGTCGGCCAAAACGCCATCGGCGTCCTAGCCGCTGCATTCTGGAACGCCATGGGCATAGTATCGATGGCCGTTGTCAACGCCATGGGCCTCGTCACCTTCAGCCCGGTGAACTCCATGAGCTTGGTGGCAGTGGGCGGGGTGAACTGCATCGGCGTGATAGCAGTGGGTGGCATCAACTCAGTTGGCATCGTGGCCATCGGTGGCATAAACGCCATCGGCATAGTCGCTATCGGCGGCATGAACAGCAAGAGCCTGCTGCCGCTGGAGTGAGGCTTGGCTGCCCCAAGCCAACCCCCTCAGCAGAGGGAGAAGCCCACGTCCGCGAGGTCGTCCTGCAGCAAGTCCTGCCACTCCTTGGGTATGCAGCCCGTCAACTGGTTCGTCCCTCCCAGCCCCACACGGCTGGTGATGGTAAGGCTGTGCAGGGCCGTCGGTATCTCCTCGCTCAACTGGTTGTCAGCCAAGTCCAGCGCGGCAAGATTCGCCAGACTGCCCAACTCCGGTGGGATGGTCCCATCCAGCCGGTTGGCAGCAAGATCCAAGTCCGTAAGGCTTGCAAGGTTGCCCAACTCCGCAGGAATGTTCCCGCTCAACTGGTTGTCCTCCAAGTCCATCAATCGAAGCCTGCCGAGGCCACCCAGTTCCGGCGGAATCTCCCCGCTGAGCATGTTGCTCTCCATGTGAAAGAACTCCAGACTCGAAAGACCTCCGAATTCAGCCGGTATCGCCCCGCTCAACTCATTCCCCGCCAAGTACAGCACCCGCAAATTCCCAAGACTGCCCAGTGATGCAGGCAGCTCCCCCGAAAACTGGTTCCCCCATCCCTCCAACACCTCCAGACTCTCCAGTCCACCCAGTTCCTCAGGCAGCGGCCCGCTGAACCTGTTGGTGTTGACCCACAACTCCCGCAGGTTGGAAAGCTCGCCCATCTCTGCAGGAAGCTGCCCCGTCAGCATGTTCTCTTCCAAGTGCAGGATTTGCAGTTGCGAGAGCGTCCCCACCTCTCCCGGCAACACCCCGCTCAGCCCATTCCCCCGCAAGTCCAGCGCCGTCACCCGCCCCCGGCCATCCGTCACAACCCCATGCCACTCCCCCAGTGCCTTCCCACTCAGCCAGTCGCCATCATCCTCCCACTTCTCCCCATCCGTAGCCCTGTAAAGAGCAACCAACGCCGCCCTGTCAGCCTCCACCGCCGCATCACCAACTCCGGACGACGTCGCATCCCCCTCCGAAGATTCCCCGCCGCAGCCCACCACCAGCATGACAATGATCAGACACCCTATCCCACGCATCACCCCCATGTCACACTGCTCCAATCTGTTCGGCTAATCCTGGAAACTGTCTGGTCAAATATGTGCGGATGAAACTGGAAAACGGCCTGTCAGGTTGGGCGAACTCTTGGATAACCTCTAGCGCCTCCGACTCGGCGTAGCCACGAGCGTTGAGTTCCCGTATCAGAATATCCAGGAGACCCCTCTGATTTCGGCGCAGGTTCAACAGGTGCGCGGGGTCCGTCTCGCCAAGTTTGCTGTCATTGAGGTCGATGTCCCGGATGGTGCGGAGGGCCATGGACCATTCCCGGTCCTCCAAACCGTGCGCAGGTATAATCTCGCCGGTATCGCTGTCGAAATCGAAGAACTCATGGGCAGGACGCCGTCCGTGAGCGCCGTTCGGGTTGACGTACTCCGCTGGCGGTGTGTAACGGCGGTGCGCTTCCAGAATCCTGTTGGTCATCTCGTCATCGAAGCCCGGCCACTGGTTGCCTTTGCTACTGTTACATCTGCGGCAGGCGTATATCAGGTTGAGCCAATCAAGCCAGAGATTTGGGAAAAGGCTTCGTGGTCGGAAGTGATCGATACTCTCTGCATTGGAAACATCGCGAGTAGCTATGGGATCACAGCTTTGCTCGCAGTAAGCGCAGACTTGGCCGAAGTCCTTCGCCAAAGCGCGGCGTATGTCGTATCGCTCGGTACCTTGCAAGTCTGCCCACCGCGGATGGCTGGCGCGGATAAGGGCAAGAAAATCCGGTTCGGGAGAACGCTGTACCGAGTGCAAGTTCAGCCGTTGTCTTGATTCAAGTCTCGCGACTTGCGGTGCTCCTCCAGAATCTTGGCCAAATCCTCCTCGAACCGTTCCCGCTGCGCCGCCATCGGCCCCCCCGCCAGCAAATCCCGGTCCACCCTCTTCCTCAACTCCTGCATCCGCTCCTGCCTCTGCGCCTCCGCCTCCTCATCCGCAAGAGGCATCTCATTCCGCAACTGTCGCAACTCTTCGGCCGCCTCTGCCGTTTCCTTGTCGGTGGGGTCATCCACCCCCATCATGTTCCGCAAAATCTCATCCGCCGTCCAACCTACAACATCCTCAGGATTCGTCCGAACGACGACCCTGCCTTCTTCATCGCGCCTTAACAAGTGCACTTGTCCAGTCTTGAGACCAGCCACCACGAACGGTGAATGGGTGGTGGCGAATATCTGGAGGCCAGGGAAGTGCTCAAGTAAGGCAGGGACGACACGACGCTGCCAAGTCGGGTGCAGGTGGTTCTCGATTTCATCGATCAAGAGGATGGCGGGTTTCTCCTGCCAGCCTTTTGCCCACCTATGATGGTTCATGACTTGTATTGCAAACGCCCATATCCACAAAAGTGTGCCTTGCGTCCCCGCGCTTAGCTCACCTGCATAAAGGGGTTCACCAAGGACGTCGTCCGATGTGCGAATTCCCATGCTGTGATGCACAATCCGTCCATCTTTCGAACGCTTCCCGGATTCATCGAACTCGATATATGCCTGAGGAACACTCTCGTCTAATATCTCGCCGCATATCTGTCTGGCGCAGGAATATCCCAGGTCTAGGGCCGTTCTCAACTGATTCTGTATATCCCGGTCAAAACTCGTACGTCGCCGCGCGTCCTGTATCAGGTCTTCTATGTCCGACCCGTAGAAAATGTCGGTGTCATTATGGAGTAGGTCCTTTAGAGGAGTATCACTTTCGTCTTCGTGAGTCTCAAGGGTTCGACGTAGCACATCGCGGCCTGCGAGAGGGGTTCGAGTGGCCTGAACATATACTAAAGGGACATCATCCCACTTGGTAGGGTTCTCGTATCCTGTGATTCGCCTCCAGTCGTCACTTGCCTCCATCGCAACAGAGGGAGATCCCAGATCGTGGCTGAGTTCGTTCGATTCTCCTGTGTACTCGAGCCCAAGCGAATACAACGCTCTGATCGCCCTCAGTATGGTGCTCTTACCACAGCCGTTGGGACCGATAAACAGGTTGACTCGCTCATCGCAGTTGAATTGAACGTGCTTGAGGGGCGGTATGTTGCTAATGGATATCCAAGCTAGATGCACAGTGACTATCCTAAGAAACGGTCTGCATCAATCGAATTCGTTAGACTGGAGTCTGAGTTCGCGTGCTACGTCCTAATTCTACAATTCCAGTGGCGTGTGGGAAACCACCTCCAGAACACACCCCCACCTACCCCACCTCCCCCTCAACCCACGCCCGAATCAAATGGTGCGCAATCGCCAGCGGCTCCGGCACCGTCAACTCCTCGCTCTCCTTCCGCATCGCCCGCTCCACCTCACCACGCGGGAACCACCGCACATCCGCCATCTCCCCATAATCAATCGAGATGTCCGTGGTCGCCGCCTCGGCATGACTCCCGATCATCAGCGAGTACGGAAACGGCCAAGGCTGCGACGAGTGGTACCGCACGTTCCTCACCCGTATCCCCGCCTCCTCCATCACCTCCCGTGCCACCGCCTCCTCCATCGACTCCCCTTGGTCCATGAACCCCGCCAATGCCGAATAGCGGTTCGGTGCCTGCCTCCGTCCCTGCGAACGGCCCAGCAAACAGTAATCTCCGTCCACCACTAGGCATATCACCACCGGGTCCGTGCGCGGATAATGCTCCGTCTCACACCCCGAACACTGCCGCACCTGCCCGCCCCGCTTCATGAACGTGGTCTGCCCGCAGATGGCGCAGAACCCGTGACGGCTATGCCAGATAACCTGCGACCGCGCCTGCGCCACCATCCCCGCCTCCGCGTCCGTCAACAACTCTGTGGCCGACCGCGCATCCACGAACCGGTAGGCATCATTCTCCAGCCCGCCGCCCGCGTTGGAAACGTCAATCGCGAAATAAGCCACCCCATCCAGCAACCCCAGAAAAAGCGGCGTCGTCGAAACCCGCACCCTCGACAACTCCTCCGGCCCCAGCCAGCCCAGACTCCCCGGCTCCCCCTCCGACACCAGCACATTCAAGTCCCGCAATGGCAGGAATCTGCTGGTGGGGTCCTTCGCCTTGTCAAGAAGCCACTGCTCATCGCGTCTCTCGCGGTCGCCACGGTCAAGGGGATTACTGGAATAGACGTGCGCCATGCCCAATGGTCTGCTCCTTCCGGGGGAACCTTCTGGTCATCTAGTGTAAAGGAAGACGCGGCGTACTACGCAGGCCCTGTCTACGCCATCGCGTTTGCTATAATCCTAGAGTCGTAACTATAAGCAATAGGTGTGCGAGAACGCGAGAGATTGATATGGGAGTGTTCTACGCAAATATCCAATTGGCTGACCTTGATGGCCTGCGCTCTCAGGAAATGGAGGCCTTGGTCGACACTGGAGCAGTCACCACAGTAGTGCCTGCGTCCTTCCTCAGGCAAATCGGAGTGGAGCCGACGGAACGAAGGCCCTTCGTCTACGCCAGCGGCGAAGAGGTCGAGTTGGACATGGCCCAAGTGCGCATTCGCGTGGAGGGTAGGGAGACGATTAGCTGGGTGATATTCGGAGAAGACGCAGGGGGCGCTATGTTGAGCGCGTACACCTTGGAAGGCGTCTTCTTGGCAGTAGACCCTTATAACAAACGTCTCGTGCCCGTAGTAGGCGTCTTGAAATGAGGATGAAGGACAGCCAGTCCTTGACGAGCCCGAAATCCTTTGACGCACCCACCCCCACCACCTAAAATACTCACAATCTGACTCAAGCTGATCCGGGAGGTGGGTCATGACAGTAGCTCACACTATCTGCCTAGGCACCATGGCCAGCGGCATCTGGCGCAGCGAGGACGAGGGCCATAGCTGGGCCAATATCCGCGACGGCATCTGGAACGACAGCAATATCTACGCCCTGACGGCCGACCCCACCGACTCCCGCGTGATTTACGCGGGCACCCAGGAGGGCATCTTCCGCAGCGACGACCGCGCCGTCAGCTTCCGCCGTCTCGAAGGCCCCCTGAACGACTACCAAGTCTGGGCCATCGCCGTCGACCCCAGCAACCCCGACACCATCATGGCAGGCTGCGGTCCCAGCGCCTTCTTCCGCTCCCGTGACGCCGGTCGCACTTGGGAAAAGATGAACGTGCCCTTGGCCGAGTCCTGCCCCAACGTCCGCGAGCCCCGCGCCACCGCCTTGGTCATCGACCCCAACGACAGCCGCATCGTCTGGGCCGGCATCGAGGTCGATGGCGTCCGTCGCAGCCTCGACGGCGGCGACACCTGGACCGCCTTGGGTGCTACCGCCATGGGCGAGGCCGACACCGGTGAGGGCATCTGGGACCCCGACATCCACGACATCGTCGTAACCCCCGGCACCCCCTCGCTGGTCATCACCAGCACCCCCAAGGAGATTTTCACCAGCACCGACCTCGGCGAGAGCTGGAATCCCCTCAAGGTGAAGGACTACTTCCCCACCATGTACTGCCGCCCCATGGCCCTCAAGGAAAACGACCCCACGGTCCTCTTCGTTGGCAACGGCGACGGCCCCTTCGGCGACACCGGCAACATCCAGCGCTCCCGCGACCAAGGCCAGACATGGGAGACCTGCGACCTCCCCGTCGAGCCCAACACCGGCATCTGGAAATTCGCCACCCACGCCGCCGACCCCGACCTAGTCTACGCCTGCAGCCACTTCGGCCAAGTCTACGCCAGCCACAACGGCGGCGACTCCTGGAAAAAGCTGAAGCGCGACTTCGGCGAAATCTGGACCATGACCGTCACCCCGAACTAGGGGCGCGATATCCCTAACCCTGGCACAGATAGTGGGCGGGGCCACAGTGACCTCAAGGTTGCGTGGCCCCGTTTGGGCAGTTGGGCTCAGTGTGTTGCGACGGATAGGGAGCGAATAGTCGACGGTCATGCATGTCTTCAGCAAGGGCACCCTTCGCCAATTCTGGGAGCGCCATCCCGATTCCCAAGGACCACTTGAAGAATGGTACAAGCGAGCGGCAAGGGAGATATGGACATCACCGTCCGACATACGGGCACTGCATTCCAATATCAGCATTGTTGCCAATGACAGGGTAGTCTTCAGATTCAAAGGCGGGACATATCGCTTGATAGTGAGAGTGTTCTATCCGGCACGGCAGGTCTACATACGTTTCGTCGGCACTCATGCCGAATACGACCGCATCAATGCAGAAGAGGTGTAGACATGGTGAACGTCAAACCGATTCGCACTGAAGCAGACTATAAGGAGGCCTTAGCTCGCGTCTACGAGCTCATGACCGACCTCTCCCCACGCGAGGGCCAAATCGAAGACTTGGACCATCCCAGTAGAATCGAACTGGACGTCCTGGCCCCGATGGTATTGGAATACGAGGACGAACACTATCCCATAGACCCCCCCACAGACCCCATCGCATCCATCGAGTTCTGCATGGACCAGCAGAACCTCACCCTAGAAGACTTGGCCCCCTACTTCGGCAACATAGAGAAAGCCCGCAAGGTAATGGCCCGAAAAGAAGACATCACCATGCCCATGGCCCGCGCCCTCCATAAGCATCTCGGCATATCCGCCGAAACCCTCCTCCAACCTGTGATTCAGGAATTTGATGAGGGAGCGATGTGACGCCAAAGACCTGGGCAAGCCAATGCAGGGCCCTCGAATCACCGGCATGTGCTAGAGCAGGAGTCTGCCCCAAATAGCCCCGGGTGTGCGGCCTACGTATTGACCCGAAACTATGATAAAATATGGTGGAGCGAGGGGAATCGAACCCCTGCAAGCCGGGTCTCAAGTCCGCTCGGGAACCCATTCCCCGCCCCTCAAACCCCTGAGCTTATCCCTCAGGGGTTTTCTTTACATCGCTGACCTTACCAAATGGCCCACATCCTGTCAAGGCTTATGAGGCCAATGGTACTGCGGATTGGCCTTTATAGCCTTGACAGGCCTAGGCTAATACGGTACGCTTTTCTAACAGTATGGCCAGAAGGGTGGTGCCGCACATGGTGACTAGACAGCGGAGCCCGAACTATCCGAGCATCGATTTAGGTGAGGCGATTGAGGCCTCTCAAGCCTTGTATCAACATGTCCAGCGCGGGGAATTTACCCTTGAGGATGCGGCCAAGGCATGGGGATACACAAGTGCTAGTGGCCCAGTGCGAGGTAGACTAGGTGCTCTGAGACAATACGGCTTCATCGATGGGAAGAAAGGCGGTAATCCCCGCCTTAGTCGACAAGCATTAACCTTTGTTCTTCGAAATCGCGCCTCTCGGGAATACATCGATGCGCTAAAACAAGCGGCGTTGGAACCACCGCTGATCGAAGAGGTACACAGATTAAAGGGTGGGGCTTCTGACGCCGTGATTCGCGAGTACCTTATTCTGGACCGAAATTTTACGGATGATGGCGCGCACAGGTTTGCGGAGGTCTATAAAGCTACCATTAGGCTTGCTAACCTAGGGGAAGATGATGATGTATCAGGGTTGGAAGAGGATTCAATGGAGGATGATGGTTATTCGCTGTCTCCAGTACTCCCGCCACCACCTCGGCCTCCCTCACCACCTGAAGGTAGTATCACTATCCCTGTCCCCATGAGCCAAAATAGAGTGGGGACCGTTACTCTGCCTAGTGACATGACTAGCCAAGATTGGAAGCGTTTCGACAAGATATTGCAGGGGTATCGGCCTGATGAAGAGATCGAGCCCGCGGATACGGAGATCGAGGAAAGCGCTCTTTGAAGTCTGGGGTATTGATTTGGGCTGGTTGTGCGGTTCGTAGGGCAGGCTCAAGGTAGCCGTTTTGGATGGGCTGGGCAAAATATGTCCCAATGATAAGAAGGTCTTCTTGACCTCGGTGCCCTCCCCTTGTTGTACGCAAGGCTAACTGCCGAATCACCCGGTGCCCAGAAAAGTTGATTCGCTAGATGCGACCCGTTCGGTAGCGTCCTTCTCTTCCATCGCTTGGACTCCCCCAACCTGTGCTACCCTACCCACAACCACCACCAGGAGAACACACCCATGACCCTACGCGTCGGCATCGACATCGGCGGCACCTTCACCGACCTCGCAGTCGTCGATGAGGACACCGGCGCCACCTCCGTCATCAAAGTCCCCTCCACCCCCGCCGACTACGCCTCCGGCGTCATCGACGGCCTCAACACCGTGGGCGACGGCCGGGGCATCGGCTTCCTCTCCCACGCCACCACCGTCGTCACCAACGCCATCCTCGAATCCAAGGGCGCACGCACCGCCCTCGTCACCACCCGCGGCTTCCGCGACGTCCTCGAAATCCGCCGCCAAGCCCGCGCCGAACTCTACGATATGTTCCAGCCCGCACCCCAGATTCTCGCCCCCCGCCACCTCCGCCTTGAGGTCACCGAGCGCGTCGACGCCCAAGGCCAAGTCACCGTTCCTCTCGCCCTCGATGAACTTGACCCCCTCATCGCCTTCCTCCAAGCCCGCCAAGTCGAAGCCGTCGCCGTTTGCCTCCTCTTCTCCTTCCTCAATCCCGACCACGAGCGCACCGTCGGCGAGGCTCTCCGCACCCGCCTCCCCGGCGTCAGGGTCTTCCTCTCCAGCGAGGTCCTCCCCGAAGTTCGCGAATACGAGCGCACCAGCACCACCACCGTCTGCGCCTATGTCGCCCCCATCCTCGAAAGCTACCTCAACACCCTCACCAGCTTCCTCGAAGAGCGCGAGTACCCTCCCCTCTACCTCATGGGCTCCCGCGGCGGCGTCCTCACTGTCGACGAGGGCCTCCGCATGCCCGCCGCCTTGGTCGAGTCCGGCCCCGCCGCCGGCGTCGTCGCATCAGCAGCCCTCGGCGACCAGCTAGGCGTCCCCGACCTCATCTCCTTCGACATGGGCGGCACCACTGCCAAGGCCAGCCTCATCGAGAACGGACAAGTCACCGTCACCACCGACTACGAGGTCGGCGGCTCCGGCAGCCAGCGCCGCCGCTGGCTCCAAGGCACCGGCCACCCCATCAAGGTCCCCGTCGTCGACCTCCTCGAGGTCAGCGCCGGCGGGGGCAGCATCGCTTGGGTCGACGATGGCGGCGGCCTCCGCGTCGGTCCCCACAGCGCGGGCGCATCCCCCGGCCCCGCCTGCTACGGCGCAGGCGGCACGGAGCCCACCGTCACAGATGCCGACCTCGTCCTCGGCTACCTCAACCCCGAACGGTTCCTCGGCGGCGACATGCGTCTCCACGCCGACCAAGCCTCCGAAGCAGTCCAGCGCAGCGTCGGCCACCGCCTCGGCCTCGACCCCCTCCAAGCCGCCCAAGGCATCATCGACATCGTGAACTCCGGCATGGCCGATGCCGTCCGCAAGATTTCCATCGAGCGCGGCCACGACCCCCGCTCCTTCACCCTTGTCGCTTTCGGCGGCGCGGGCCCCGTCCACGCCGGCCGCCTCGCCCAGGAACTCGACATCGGCACCGTCATCATCCCGCCTAATCCCGGTGCCTTCTCTGCCCTCGGCCTCGTTTCCACCGACCTCCAGCGCGACTACGTCCGCACCGTCCACCAGCCCCTCACCTCCGAGGTCGTGCCCCAAGTCCAGTCCATGTACGCCCGCTTGGAAGAGGAAGCCCAGGACATGCTCGCCCGCTCCGGCGTCGACCCCAACCTCTGGGAAGTCCGCCACTCCATGGACCTCCGCTACTCCTACCAAGCATACGAACTCACCATTCCCGTCTCCTCCGACGAGGTCTCCTACGACGGCCTCCCCTCGATCGCCGAGCGCTTCCACCGCGCCCACCAGAACGTCTACGGCCACCACTCGCCCCATCAGACCGTCCAACTCGTGAACCTCCGCGTCGTCGCCGTCGGCAAACTCCTCCGCAACTACGTCGTCAGCGAGGGCCCCGAACGCACCGGCACCCTCGCCCAAGCCGCCCTTGGCACCCGCCCCGTCCACTTCCACGAGACCAACCTCACCGACTGCCCCGTCTACGAACGCGACCTCCTCCCCACCAACACCCCCATCCCCGGCCCCGCCATCCTCGAAGAAACCAGCTCCACCGTAGTCATCTACCCCAACCAGCAAGCCCAAGCCACCCCCTGGGGCACCATCACCATCACCAACGGATAGAGCGCCTGTTACCTTTGGTGTCATGTAACGTATAGTGTGCCCCGTCACTACTTGAACTCCAGCACCAGCCGTGGAAGCGATGAGGATTGAGCCGCCAGTCAACTTTTGGCACGCAGGGGATTTGTCCCCGCGCGAAGCTTCCCATGACCCTCGGCAAGAGACCTATGCAACTTCGCAACTAGACATTGACATGCGTCGGTGCGCCTCAGTGCGGCCCCCTGCAGTCCTCTGGTGCGTTGTCTATCCCCTCTTGGCCAAGCTCAGGGGCACAGTCTGTCGGCTTCTAATACCCGAAGACCCTGATGTGGCTGGGTATTTGCAGGAAGTTGGCCTTTTTGAAACTCTACAAAGCGCGGGTATAAAGGTTGGACATGAAGCTGCCCCTTCGTCGTCAGGGTCCAATTTAGTCTTGCCCATCACCCGATTCGACGACAAAGCAGAGGTCGATGAACTCTGCAATCAAGTAGAACTGCGTGCTGCTGAATTGGACCTTGGCGCGGCTAACGTCCGCTCCTTGGTCAACGATGTCTTCTTCGAGCTTGCGTTCAATGCCGCCGACCATTCAAATTCTCCAATCGGAGCATACGCTCTAATTGAGTTTGAGCGGTCAGAAACGGGTGGCAGGTTTCTCTGCGCTGTTGCAGATGGCGGCATAGGCATTCGTCTCTCGTTGAAGCGCAATAACTCCCACGGTACTAGGATGCCAAATGACTGGACCGCCATAGATCTTGCGTCCAGAGAGCGCATTACAGGTACAAGTGACCCACACCGTGGGATTGGCCTCTCATTCGTCTCTGATGAAATACGGAAAACAGGCCGGCAGATGGTGCTTCACTCCGGCTCGGGTGCCATGACCATCAACGAGCATGCCGAAAGCGAGTCAAAGAGGGTGGCACTGTTTCCCGGCACATTGGCCTTTGTATCGATCCCAGCTTAGGTGAACAGCATGAGACTTAGGTGAATAGCATGAGAATCGTGAATGTCTACCCCATGTACCAAAAGACTGCGCTCACCACTAGAGGATCCGCGCATGTCCTTCAGGATGAAGTTTCCAGTGCTGCCCGCGAAGGCGAGGACTTGGCATTGGACTTGTCCGGCATCCGAATGGTCACGCCATCGTTTCTGGACCAACTGCTATTCATGATGGAGGATTCCATGCCAACCAAGTCATCCCCCATCCGCCTTTTGATGCTGAACGGACCAGCGGGCCTTCGCGACAAGATGGAATCCATCGGCGGCTACCACCAACTGAAGGTCGTTTCTGACGAGCAGGGTGAGTGGCTGCTATCCCACAAATAACAAGGAGCACACCCCCACCATGACCACCAACCTCGACAATGTCACCTTCCAAGTCGTCAAGAATTCCCTCATCTCCGCCGCCGAGGAGATGAAGATCGTACTCGCCAAGACCGCCTACTCCCCCCTCCTCAAGCTCGCCGGCGACTATTCCTGCGGCATTTTCGACGTCCACGGCAACATGGTCGCCCAAGGCCCCGACATCCCCATCCACCTCGGCTCCATGCCCCACACTGTCCGCGCCATCCTCTCCGTCTCCGGCGAGGTCGCACCCGGCGATGTCTTCATCCACAACGACCCCTATTTCGGCGGCTCCCACCTCCCCGACGTCAATGTCGTCGCCCCCATCTACCTCGACGACAAGACTCTCCTCGGCTACACCTGCGTCCGCGCCCACTGGCCCGACATCGGCTCCGCCAGCCCCGGCTCCTACGGCGCAACCTCCGAGATTTACGGCGAGGGTCTCCGCCTACCCGGCGTCCGCCTCTACACCCAGGGCCGCCTCAACAACGACATCGACTCCATCATCTTCTCCAATGTCCGCACCCCCGACGAGCGACGCGGCGACCTCTCCGCCCAGCTTGCCGCCAATCTCCGCGGCGCCGTCCGCGTCCAGGAACTCGCCCACAAATACGGCACCGATGTCGTCCTCGGCATGATGTCCGGCGTCCAGGACTACTCCGAGCGCATGATTCGCACCCAGCTCGAACGCCTCGACGACGGTGAGTACTCTTTCGAGGATTTCTGCGACGGCGACGGCATCCTCTCCCTCGGCCAGACCGAGGACGACCCCATCTGGGTCCGCCTCCGCGTCAAGAAGCACGGCGACTCCATGACCATCGATTTCGCTGGCAGCGACCCCCAAGTCGAGGGCCCCATGAACGCCCCCTTGGCCGTCACCGCCTCCGGCGTCTACACCGCCGTCAAGATGATTATCGACCCCAACGACCTCATCCCGCCCAATTCCGGCACTTGGCGCGCCGTCGATGTCGTCGCCCCCGAGGGCAGCGTCGTCAACGTCCTACCTCCCGCCCCCGTCGTCTACGCCAACCACGAGATGACCCACCGCATCGCCGACCTCGTCTTCGGTGCCGTCGCCCAAGGTTACCCCGAGCGCGCCCTCGCCTGCTCCCAAGGCACCTCCGCCGTCTTCACCCTCGGCGGCCTCGACCCCCGCACCAACCAGCGCTACGTCAGCTACGAGACCCTCGGCGGAGGCATGGGCGCACGCCCCAATCAGGACGGCATCAACGCCGTCAAGGCAGGCATCTCCAACACCATGAACACCCCCGTAGAAGAGTTGGAAATGCGCTTCCCTGTCCAAGTTGACCGCTACGAAATCATCCCCGACTCCGGCGGCGCAGGCCAGTACCGCGGAGGCTGCGGCGTCAGGCGCGTCTGGCGCATCCTCGGCCACACTGCCACCGCCACCATCTGCTGCGAGCGCACCAAGTCGCCCCCCTTCGGCCTCCATGGCGGCCTCCCCGGCGCTCCCACCTCCGTTCACGTTTCCGACCCCCAAGGCAACCGCGACACCCGCAACAGCAAGGGCCCCGCCTTCCCCGTCCCCGACGGCTACTCCATCACCTACGACGTAGCCGGCGCCGGTGGCTACGGGGACCCCGCCAACCGCGACCCCCAAAGCATCCGCGAGGACCTGATCAACGGCTACATCACCCCCACCCAAGCCGCCAACGACTACAACATCGACCCCTCAACCATGCTCTCCGAACACAGCGGCGGTGTGAAGTAGAGCGCACGCTATACAAATGGCGCGCTATCCGAGCTTCGCTGCCTGTTTAGCCGCAACACACCCTAAAGCTGGCGCTTCGTGGCCAGTGGAGTTGTAATGGAAGTTATCAGAGGTACTGAAGGTGCTTTATGAAGTTCAATGACTTGGAACGTAGATTTTTCAAAAGGCTCCTTGATATAGAGTTAGACGTGCCCGTCCAAGCGACTCTGAAGTTTGAAGATGATGTATTTGGTGTAATCATCGTCCCAGAGATAACCGAGAATGGGTACTTTCAACTCCACTACTATGGGGCGCCATCGTACGTCCCAGAGACACAAGTCAATGAATACGGTACAGGCATCAAATCTTGGTCTCTGCGTGAGGCCTTTGGATCACACCCGTCTCTAGAGCGTGCATGGCTAAATGGAGATCCGGTGGCCGTTCAGATGGATCCTCCACAATTGCCCATTGATCCCCGTGTTCCCCCGGAGCTACGAACCCGTGTGCGTTATTCTGGAACGGGTCACAGCGGAACACTCGGCTTACTGAACGGCCAAGTGGTATTACAAAATTCGCCTTTACAAAAAGCCGAGTTTTGTGTCATGGGATTTCCTGACTTCATTGCCACCAGTTCCCCCCTCAGAGCTATGTCTGTCTTGACTCCGGAAGATCGACAGTTCCTAAAGTCGATAGAAACGCGATTGGGAGACGATGCCAGAATCCACATTAGTCCCACTCCCGCCCAGATAACTCTAGACAGTGGTGACGGGTGGAATATCACTCTGACCAAGGATGACCAAACAACTAGAGATACCATCAGCCACACCGGGTTGATTACGAGGCATGACGCAGAGCACTTTTCGGCCGATGCCCTCGATAACGTCCTGGAGTGCCTGAAATACTTCTTCGCATTTGTCGCAGGATCATATCGGCATCCAACAGTGGTGATCGGATATGATGCAGACGGCCAACCAGTATGGGGTGAAGTTGGACCGTTCGTCTCTAGTCACAATCGATTCAACAATTGGTTCAATAATGACAGCATCGCTCCAACAGGTGCCCTTCTAGAGCAGATATTCCCAAACTTCTGGAGCAAATGGCTCCAATACCAAGATGAAATGGGTGCCCTCATCCAATGTTATGGGAACAGCAACGCCATGCGAAAGGTCGGTGTACCACAAGATGCTATAGCTAAGAGCTTCTCGGGGTTAGAGATACTAGCTAGTCTTCAACTGAGCAAGACGATTGGTAGGGATCCTGCCGAGGACATTCACAAAGTATTATCCGACCACAAGATTCCCAACCTAAAATTGAAACAAGATAAGACCCCAGTCATGGCGAGGCTCAGCGAAAATCTCAATGAGCCCGGCATGAGAGGTGTGCATTTGCTATGTAGCGTGCGCAATTACGTTACACATCCGCTTGATCGTAAGAGACCAGCCAAAATCAAGAAATTGTTTCGTAATCATCTAGATTCCATACCAACAAATTATCTTTACTTGCATGACTTGAGCCAGTTTTACTTGGAATACTCTCTCCTGAAATTCCTTGGTTGCAATGTCGGCGGCAGTTACAGAGGTCTCTTGGAGGCTTTACGGCAAGACTGATGCGGGCCGCTTCGATACAAACTCAACGCGTACATGTGTGCGGGCATCGCTACTTCGTTGAGGAATCACTGTCCGCACCAGCCTGAACTCGGTCGACACCCGTTGTGATGATCGGGAGGAGGCGCAAACGTGTTGCGAGTGATTTGCTACTCTAAGTGCGTGAAACTTTCCGGTTCCAGAGACACTTGGTCGGATCTGCGTTGTTCGTCACCCCCGGCTGGCAGCCGCAGATCATGCACTGTCGCGTCTCCATCGGTTGGCGAATTCATTCGGTCCGCTAACGCTGCAGCCCTCTCTTGGATTCTCAAACTAGCATCCTTTAGTCTGAACATATATTGAGTATCGCCTTCGACCGAGTGAACGAGCCCGTTCACAACGACGGTTTCCCAAGCTCTCTCCCATGCTACACAGGCGTCCAAGAACCTCTCTACTTGCTCGTTTGTAGGTGGAGCTGCTCCCTTGAGATAGGGAGTCCTCGAAAACTGCCGCCATCCACCGACTCGGGTATGCTCGAAGGCCTGTGCCGGACTGGCCTCGGGGTGTTCTACAATATACGGTACCATTTGCGTGGAGAAAAATCTGCCGTTGATCTTGTTGACTACAACAAACTCAGCCAATTGAACTTGTTTATGTCGTGGAACTCGCCCTATCGACTGGGCAATCGTAAAATTGATCTGTCCATTCTCAAACATCTCGCGAGCTTTGGGTTCCAATTGTAGAACTCGTATAAGTTGGGGCCATTCTGGTCCACCGCCGAGTTGCTCTCGAAAAGCGTCCCATTCTTCTGGCCTTTCAATAATGCCCAGATCATGAAAAGCTTTTTGTAAGCCGAGCAACTTAGTTTCAGGATTTAGAGTTCTAGTCTGTAAAACTCTGCTAACCTTTTTGTATACCAATTCATCAGGTGAAGGTCGTGGAACAACTTTTGCACGCAACGTTTCCATCTTGAGGAGTTGCGCGGCTCGCCACCTACGTTCTCCGTCGTGCAGGTCAAAGAATCCAGTCCAGATAGAGTCGTCTACCAGAATTGGGAACACGGTAATCTCGTCAAGTTGACCAACTGATACCATGTTCCCACCTAGATCAAACAGATCAGTCTCATCGAAGTCTTGTCTAAGATTCTCGGGATCCGGCTTTATTAGTTCACAGGGAACTTCCACAATTGAGCCGTACCAGTCTTCCACGGGAAGCAGTACGAGATTATCGAGGTCGTTCACTGGCATAGGTGGTTCTCCAATCGCTTCATAGGCTGGATAGTCTTTGTTGTGCCTGCTGCAACGCCATTTGAGGAGCGTTAGGAGGCACTTCAGTTTGTAGCATAACCCAGCGGGTCAATTGTTGACTCAATGACGCCTGTTCCCGTATGAGTCTCCTCTGCAATTGTTGGATTCGCTGTGCATCCCTTTGAAATTGAAACAGCAGTGGGCGATTTTGTAGTTCTGGGATAACCTCTTGAATGTCGGCGTATGGGAGACCATGGAAGCCCGACAAAAGTTCTCCAAGGCTTCCGTCTTCCCCCATCCTGGCTTGAAGCTGTTGTAAGGCAGTCCAATCCTGCCTTTGTAGAGCAAGCCTTTGTTCTTGTATGTTGTCAGCGGTTCGCACGCTTCGGGCGGTGCCCTCACGGGTTTCCAAGTCTCGTTCTCGAAGTCTTCGCATTGACGCTAAGTCCCCAACAGCTAAAGGAACCGTTTGTGGTACTCCGGATTGGGGGTTCCTCCAGACATACCAAGTAGCTTTGTAGATATAAGTGCCACCAAATGGCATTGCATTGAACGTGAAGTAGCCAGGAGTCCGTTGACGAAAGGCATCTCTGCCCGCGCGTTGCGCGTTACGGAACCGTCCCTCGTAGTGTTCCAAAGGATGAGGCCCGTTGGGGGTATACCCCAAGGGTACTTGGAGTATGTCGTGCAAGGGTGCACCGAATCTCCCTCGAGCCAGATAGAGTCCGATTTCGAGGTTGTCACGTTGCGTCCGGATACTTGGTGGCAAGATAGTCCCTCCATGGTGCCCAAAACCGACCCGTCCAAGTCCTATCAGCTATTCCTTGGCTCGCATCGGGTCGCGCACCAGTGATTGGTGTTCGCTCTAAACACCAGGGAGATTTGGAATGTCCAGATTTAACATCTATTGTACCAGAGTGCCTCCTAGGTCCGGCTACTAGACATTCGTTATGAGACGTGGAGTGCGGAAACCAAGCATAGGATGCAGCTCCCCCGAGTACAGCGCATCCGGCACCTCATCCGCAAATACAGCCTCCCAACCCGACGCCCCCGTCCCCTATCACCCCCACCCCACCATGACAATCCCCCCCTTCCCCAACCCCCTCCCCACCTGCTACCATCAACCCAAACGAACACACATTCTAGCAGGCGAACACCCATGATCACCCAAACCCAATCCGAAATCCGTCACCCCCGCCCCCTCTCCCCAACCCGCCATCCGGCACCCACTCTACACATGTGTCAGCTACGGCCCAGCTACGACCACTCTACAAACTCTACACCTCCCAGATACAAATCGCGTTTTTTCAGCTACGAAGGTGTCGAATCCCCCTATCTGCGTGTCGACACCAACCCGCCCAACGTCCCCTCCCCCAACCACGACGAAATCCGCCAACCCACTCTCACCCGCCCAAAATGCCCCATGCTACACATGTGTCAGCTACGGCCCAGCTACGACCACGCTACTAATGCTACGCCTCTCAGATACAAATCCCTTTTCTCCAGATACGAAAAGTGTAGCATGCCCCTATCTGAGCGTCGCACCCGCCCGCCCAAAAATCCTCGGCCCACACCACGACGAAATCCGCCAATCCCTTCCCACTCCCGTAACCCCCCGCCGTGGAACTGCCCGGTCCAATACGAGCCAGCTACGGCAGTGGAACGAATGGAACGCCTCTCAGATACAAACAACGTTCTCACAGATACGGACCGAGTTCCACTCCCTATCTGCGATGGTACCGCCCCCCACCCAGATTCCCGCCCCATCCGCCATTACGAAACACGACCACAACCCCAGCGACCCCCGCCACCCCAAGCCACCCCACCCAATCCCGCCCAAATCCCGCCCATCCCACGCTGCACCCCCACATCCAACCTGCTAACATAACCCCCATCAACTGATACTCCGCTCTGAAAGGAAGACAACCACCGTGCATCCAAGTTTCCTCCAATCCCTCGCCCCCGTCTGGCGCACCGCCGCCATCCTTCTGGCCCTCGTCGCCCTCCTAGCCCTCGCCGCAGCCTGCGGTGACGGCGACGACCCCACCCCCGAACCCACCGACACCCCCGCTGCCGTTGCGCAGACCCCGGCCCCCACAACCGCGCCAACGCCAGCCACTCCAGCCCCTACACCTGCCCCAACCCCGGCACCCACACCCGTGCCAACGCCCACTCCCGCCCCCGCCGCGCCAACCGCTGCCCCGACCCAGACCCCTGATGCCCCTGCCCCCGCCATGCCCGTCATGACCGAACACACCCCCATGGGCGACCTCCGCGACCTCGTCATCACCCCAAAGACCCTCGGAGGCCAGTTGTTCGATCCCCTCTCCGCCGAAGAGGTCGCCTGCATACAGGGGACCATAGGCCCCGAGTTCTACGAAGTAATGAAGGTCACCCCCATCGCTGCATTCAGCGGCGAAATCTCCCAAGCCGCCTTCCTTTTCGACTGCCTCGAAGTTGAAAACATCGTCCTCTTGAGCGTCGCCTTCCTTGGTGCCCAAGCCGGTGGTTGGGAACCCTCCACCCGCGACTGCATCATCGATGTCGGCCTCCAACACCCCGACGCCATCCTCGTCCGCATGGGCTTGGAATGGCAGGGCGCCGGTGACGGCCAAGCCGCCGAAACCCTCGACTACAACGTCGCCATCTACGACTGCCTGTCCAGTGCCGAAAAACAGACTTTCACCATCGCCCTCTGGGCCGGCATGGACCGCAACGCCCAAGCCACCGGCACCGACATCATTGACCTCTTCTCCCCCGAGGAGCTCGCCTGCGTCCAGAATGACCTCTCCACGGAACAACTCCTAGCCATCGCGGGCGCCACTCCCCTCGTCGCCATCACTATCGGCAACGAGGCCGGTCACTGCCTTGAGGAATCGACCAATCACGAGATTCTCGTCCAAGGCATCCACTGGGCCCTCGGCGGCCTCTCCCATGAGTCCCAGGACTGCATCATTGAGTTCGCCGAGGACCACCCCGATTTCCTCGCCCTTCTCCAGTCCGGCTTGGAAAACATGGCAGCCATGGACCCCGATGAGTTCGTCGCCATCACCGACTCCGGCACAGGCCAGTACGCCTGCATGACCGACGAAGAGCTAGCCCGCGTCCAGGAAGCCGCCACCATCGCCATGTCCCAATAACGACCCAGCAACCCAATCCAAGCCCGGGACGCCAAAGAGCCAGCCGTCAATCAGACGGCTGGCTCTTCATGCCCAGCGCACCCCCTATCCCCACTAACCCATCACCGGTACCACCCCGTCCCCCGGTGGAACCCTCGCAAATACGCAATCTGCCCCCCATGCGCCACGCTCTCCAGCACCAACTGCCCCAGCGCCGTCGCCAGCGTGTGCTCCTGCCTCAGCGCCGTCGCCGGAAACACCACCCGCCTCTCCAAGTCCGCCGCCGATAGCGACCCCACATACTCCCGCGCAATCCCCTTCGCCGCCTCGAAATACCCCACCTGCACTTCCTTCGCCGGTGCCTTCCATATCGCCAGATCCGCCCCCATCCCCAGCCCCTCCACGTTCTCCGTCATCCCATACCTCTCGCACCACCCCTCGCTGAACCACAACTCCGTCTTCTCCTGCAGCCTCCGCATGATGAACATATCCGTCACCCGGCTGATGTGGCTGAATATCCACGCAATCGAGTTGCTGTGCTCGTTCGGCTGCCGCGCCATCGTCTCATAGTCCAACTCCGCGATTGCCGCCTCCACCATCTCCCAGTTCCGCTCCAGCGAATACATCACCGAATCCGTCGCTGCCACTCTCCAACTCCCTGCTCCCCAACATGCCCAAGCACGCCAAGGCCACCGTCATTATGAACCTCGCCCCCGCTGCCGCATCGGACTTCCCGTCGCAGCCACATACAACCCCCAAGTCACCGCCAGAAGCACCGCCGCAACCAGAAATCCGCCTTGGAACCCGATTCTATCAGCGATTAAAAACCCGGTGAATGGCCCCAGCGCCGCCCCCAAGTCCAGCCACGTCGAGTACCTCCCCAGCACCGTTGCCCGCGCCTCATCCGGCGATGTCTCCCCAATCGCCGCATCCAGCGCCGCATTCACCCCCACCGACGCAACGAACAGCACTGGGATCCCCACCATCGCCGCCACCACCGAGTCCACCGCCGCTATCACCGCCAAGGCCGCGAACATCGCACCCATCCCATACGCAATCGACAGCCGCCTCCCCACCCGGTCCGACACATGCCCCAGCGGCACCCCAAGCCCCAAGTCCGAAGCCCACCTTAGACCCACCAGCAATCCCGCCAGCGTCACCACCCCCAGCGACCCTCCCAGCACCCGCTCGTTCTCATCCGCGAACTCCGTCAGATACGGCGCCACCGTCGCGATCGCCAGCCCGTTCGCCCCGAACGCCGTCGCAAACCGCATCAAGCTGATCGACAGCAACTGCGCCCTCAGTCGTGCCCCATACCCCGGTATCCTCGAAATCGCCAAGGTCCAAGGGTTCAGCCTCCTTGCCAGTCCTCCACCCTCAGCCAGCACCCTCTCCGGCCTCAAGTCCGGTGCCTGCGTCGCAATCAGCATCCCCACCAGCCCCACCCCCGCCAGTGCCACGAACGTCACCTCCCGCGACGTCAATTGAAAAAGCGCCGCCCCAGCCGTCACCGCCACCAAGCTGCCCAGCCGCTGCCCCGAATTGAAAAACCCCATCAGCCTGCCCCGCATCTCCCCCGTCCCCACCTCGAACGCCGTCAGTTGCGCAGCCAGCCGCATATGCGAATACGACACCCCCCACAACGCCCTCGCCAGCAGCAGCGCCACCAGACCGCTCGCCAACCCGTATGCCAGCGTCGTCAGCGCCCCGACGCCAATGGACACAACAAAAGGCCAGCGCATCCCCAGCCGCTGGTACACCACCGCAGCCAAGGCATTGCTGGCCAGCCGTATGAACCTGTTTATGCTGAGCGCAAACCCTATCCAGAACGACGCCGCCAGCCCGAACTGCTCACCCGCCCCAAACTCCACCGCCGCCACCGGCAACACCACATACATCAGCGAGTCGCCCATGATCACCGCAGCAGTCGGCGCGACCGCATACACCATCCCAGCCGGCACAATCGGTATCAACCGCATCCCGCCGTTGTATCACCCAACCCCCACCCCTTCAACACCAACCCGCTGCTACACCCGCTCCCGTGGGCTACCGTGCATTGCCCTGCTCACTTGGGTCACCCAAGAGAGTTTTCTTAACTCTGTCGAAATCCTCTTCGGCTAACTGCGCCACATGTAGGTTGCTTCTTGGTTGACCCTTGATGCGATAGGCATAGAACGTGTTGAAAGGCCAATCGCGATGTGGTCCGTCATTCCAATCAATAAGCAACTCCGAAACTCTCCACTCCGGAAGCGTTTCGAGTTGTTCAAGCTCCGCAAGGCTCAACAAAAATGGCCCATACCTTTGGACGTTAGTTAATTCAGGCAAGTCGTTCAATTTGCTTCGCAACGGTTCCAAAAGGATGCCCATCATGGGGAAAGGATCCGTAACCACGATGACGAAAAACCACCGCATTGTGCCTTGCATAGATAATTCAGGTATCTGACGCTGATTGCTTTGCAATTGCCGGTAGAAGTCAATTTCTTGATCCAGTCCGTCCTCGATCTTTTGGCGAAGGTCATCATGGAAAGCTTGCACATCGCCTTCAAGAATGGTGTCTTTGTACCGTGGTCGACCGACTTTGAACTCAAAGAGTGTGCACCGCGTATTGTGTCTTCCTCTGGTCTCGATCATCAAGCTATCTGGGTTTGTTCCCCTTCCCGAAGAATAGTGGTGTTCTGACAGCAAGCGGATCTTCCTGTGTTTTTTGACTTGGGCAGCTTCTATGCGCCCCAATACATCACGTCCATATCGCTCATGGAGCTCCCCGAAGAAAGTCTGGAACCGTCGACGATTCGGGGCTATGCTTGTATCACCTGGCAGTGCATCGTGAATGTCCCAGTACAGCCCACACGTGTACCGCTGGATGAGCAGCTGGCCTGATATCCCTGCTAGGGCGCCATTAGGGAACATCATTACTGGCCTTCTCAGGAGAACACGGACGTCGACCGGGTTGCCAATTCCGTTACCGTAAGCTTCCAGATGTTCTTGTCGGATTTGGTCGGGAGAAGTAGTTACAAGTTCTAATATACGATTGCGCTCCTCTTGTGGAACATTCATTTCCATGAAGTAACGGTCGGGGTTTAGCGCGCTAAGCTGCGGTAGAGGCGTACCATTGTCTGGCCACGACGAACTGGCAGTTGCATTGCCGTACAAGACGAACAGCAACGCCTTGAAGGCCTCTAAGCGAACGCCTAACTTGGTCTCCATTACCTCCTGAATGTCTACCCAGCTAACGAATTCGCTCTGATTGACGGGCATTGCGAGCCGACCAAAGAGCTCCGAATACCTGCCTATCAAGCTTTGAGGACGTTCATGCTGAATCAGTGAGTAACTCAATAAAGTGAGCTTTTTTAGTATACCTTCGACGTCCGACGACGTGGTCGTCTCAGATTCACCGTGAGGATAGAATCCGTTGGTCATCATCAAGAAATCGAGAACATCGTTGTCACTAACTCGCATTCGATCGGGGTCATAGCAGCCGAAAATACAAAGGAGCTTTATTGCGAATAATAGTTGCCACTTAGAGAAGAATATCCACTCGTTTCCTATAGATAACCTCTCCGTAATGCGGCGTGCCTTGTCAGTAGCGAAAATATTGGACACACGGCTGTCCAGTGTACTATAACCGGGTGGTTCACTAGCATCGCCGTGCTGTAGCAGTGTGATGAGCCCCGGCAATACTTGGGTCACGGGCAATTTGTTAATCACCCGGAGGAAATCGGTTTCCGAGACTGTGCGGTTGTACATAACTTCCCAAGTGAGAGGTACCCTCACCCTAGTCTCGAGTCGTGAGAATTGTTGATTCATGCGCAATTCACCTGAGGTTCATCAATACTGGTCTCTAGACTGTTGTGGGGAACGCCAACAAGAGCGTAAGCTTGGTGCCCGGACCTACTCGAACTATCGACGTCGATCATATCAAAACCGCGTCCTAACCACCCACAGCGAGAACGACCAACCTACCGCACCCGCGGCGGCTGCAACCCCTTCATATCCATCTCCGGCAACTCCACATCCACTAACCCTTGCACCCCATTCGCCAACTCCTCACGCCTCTCAAACCAAGCCCACAACCGCCGCCTCCATACCTCCAGCCCGCCACTGGCATGCAACTCAAATGCCGACTCCCGCCCGTCCAGGCCCGACGACACCTGGTCCCACGTCAACTGCAACAGCGCCGCCCTTTGCAACGCACTATAGCCGCCCCCGCCGAAAGCATCCTCCAGTTCGGCAGCCATCACCGGGTCTGCGAAGTCAGTGTCAGCCGGCGCGTTGACCAGCGACGAACCCGGAAGTCCCCGCAGAATCTCCGTCATTCGCTGCCGGACCTTCAGCGTATTGATCCCCGCAGCCGCCAGATGCAGTTGGTTGGGCAGCGCATGCCCGCCCGCCGTCGTCTCCGGGTCCAGTTCCGCTGCCATCATGCACGTGCGCGTCGTCTGCACGTTCACCGTCATCTCCACCAACTGCTCCGTCGTCTGCGGATTGCCCTTCAACCCCATGACCTCCGTCAAGGCCAGCGCCAGACCCAAGCTCAGTTCCGCCTTGGCCAGCCACCCATAGCTGTGGTGCCACAGCAGCCACGACACCAGCGACTGGCGTTTCGACAGGTTCGCCATCAGCGGTTCCGCAGCAAACACCCGCGAGCGGGGCACGAATACTTCATCCATCCAGACCATGGCATCCAGCTCATCAAACCGGCTGCTCAACGGTGCCAAAAACGGGTTCTCATGCCTGGATGCCACTCGCCGCGCCACCACTCGCAACCCTGGGGAATTCACCGGCACGATAAACCATTGGAACCTCCCGTTGTGCAGTGGCAACTCGTCCCTGCACGTCACCCAGCAACTCCTCTGCGAAGGGCGTGCTGGTGTGCATCTGCAGCTTGCCGCTCACCACGATGCCGTCAGCCGTCTCCCTGACCAGTCGGATCGCCGCCCGCTCGTCCTCTGCCTGCCTCATTCGCGTCCCGATCAGTGTTCCCGCCCCGGCGAACGTCAGAAACCTGCCGCTCTCCGCCAAGGACTCCAGATACGCCTCCGCCGCCTCAATCTCTTCCGCAGAGTTGTTCAACTCCTTCAGGACGTTCACCATCCCAAGGGCAATCAACGCCCCATAGCCTGGGTTTGTGCGTCATGTTCCCCCCGCCAAGGCATGGACCGCACTGATTGCCTTCCCCAAGCGCACCAAGTCCCCGGACGTCTTGGGCGGGACAAAAGCAAGAGGACGACGCTGCCCTCACCATCCGGCGGGGCCATGAGAATATCCTGCCATTCAGCCTCGAAATGCCGGTCATACCACCGGACATACTCATTCACCATTGCCGAGGTCGCCCGGTCCGTCGTAACGTCCGCAACCGCCCCCTCGCCCATCACCCACACATCACGCCCATCCCGCAAACTCTCTCTATACTCTGCCCCTGTCCGCATAATTCACCTGTCCACCAACAATAACACTGCGTTTGCCAAAGAAAAGGGGCTTAGCCCCCCGTCAATTCGACTAGTTGACAGCCACAGAACCAGCAGTGTACGCTCACCTAAACCTTATCGATACATTGTATCGATAAGGTTTGAAGGAGGATTCCAGATGGAAACGCAACGCAAAGTGCCTGTTACCATACTCACCGCTTTCTCGGCTCCGGCAAGACGACCCTGCTCAACCGCATCCTGACCGAGGAGCACGGGAAGCGCATTGCCGTGATTGAAAACGAGTATGGGGAGGTCGGCATCGATCAAGCCCTCGTCATCAACGCTGATGAGGAAGTCTTCGAGATGTCGAACGGATGCATCTGCTGCACGGTGCGCGGCGACTTGATTCGGGTGCTCAACAATCTCAATAAGCGCCGCGACAAGTTCGACTATGTGTTGGTGGAGACCACAGGGCTTGCCGACCCCGGCCCCGTCGCTCAGACGTTCTTCATGGACGACGAGCTTCGAGCTGAATACGCGCTTGAACGGGATCGTCACCCTCGTCGATGCAGCCCACATTGAGCAGCAGCTGGGCCGAAGCGACGAAAGCACGGAGCAAATCGCGTTTGCAGACGTCCTCCTCCTCAACAAGACGGACCTCGTCAACGACGAGGCCCTCGACGGTCTCGAAGCTCGGCTCCGAGGCATGAACCGGATGGCGCGGGTCGTGCGCAGCGAGCGAGCGAACGTACCCGTCGACACTGTTCTCGATCTCAGTGCCTTCGATTTGGATCAAGTGCTCGAGCGTCGTCCTACGTTCCTCGAACCCGAGTACCCATTCGAATGGACGGGAGTCTATTCGCTCGATGTGGGCCGCTACGAACTCAACCTCGCCGATGGACCTGATCCGGCGATGTCGCTCGTCGTCGTACCCAATCAGGACACTGATGACGCTGCCCTCCGGGAGGGTGCCGAGTGGTGCGTGCGGCAGTACGCCGAACCTGCGGACATCATTCATCCAGGGGAAGAGATTCCCATCGGAAAGCATGTGAACCTCCGGCTCGATTCTCCAGGACGCAAGTCGTTCTTCTTTGAGGTCGATGCGCCGGGGCTGTTTGGTCTCTATGCGCAGCACCTCGCGGAGGAGTTCGATCTTCAACTGAGGAACGCGGATGGAGCGGCTTTCAAACTGGGGGCAACTTTTGCTCCGAGCCTGCCTGCGAAGAGACAGAGACAGACACACAACGCATCAAGGGAGCGGCAGTCACTTCGAGGCCGAGCGCACTTGGGTCGCCCAGCACGAACACGACGACGAGGTGGGCTCTATCTCGATTGAGATAGACGGCGACGCCGACCCCCAAAAACTCAACGCTTGGATTGGCCAACTGCTCCGCGAGCGCGGGGTAGACATCTTCCGAATGAAGGGTTTCATCAGCGTCGCGGGGGAGTCCCGTCGCTTCGTCTTCCAAGGGGTTCACATGCTCTTTGACGGCCAACCGGACCGCGAATGGGGCGATGCTCCTCGCCGCAATCAGCTCGTCTTCATCGGACGCAACCTCGATGGACAGAGTATGCGGGAGGGGTTCGAAGCATGTCTGGTGTAAATCCCGTCAGCCCAATGGGCGTTCTTCGCCGGGGCTGGTGGGCGGTGCTCGGTGACTATGCTATCGCTGGGGGTTGGAGCCTGGGAGGTCAGGTGCTGGTGGCCAGCGATACCGCGGGCGGCGTCTACGCATTCGACGGGGAGTCTGGCGCGACCGCTTGGGAGCGGCGCGGGGCCCATGACGGTGGTGTGCTCTCGATGGCAATCCACCCAAGCGGAAGCGGGTTCGCAACGGCCGGACAGGATGGACATGTCTTAATCTGGAACGCCGCCGAAGGTCAGATAAGCCGGGCTATCGACGTCGGTAGCGATTGGGTGGAAAACGTGGCGTGGTCGCCGGACGGCCAACTATTGGCGGCCTCCTGCTCCCGGCGGGTTCACGCGTATGCCGCGGACGGCGCGGAGGTCTGGCGGTCCGATGATCACCCCAGCACCGTCAGTGCCATCGCTTGGTCAGGCATAGAAGAGCTGGCAACGGCCTGTTACGGTCGAGTGACGTTCTTCGAGGCAGCCACCGGCGATGTGCGCCAGCAGCTGGAGTGGCAGGGGTCTCTGGTGTCGATGGTCCTGAGCTCGGATGGGGGTATCGTAGCCTGCGGCAGCCAGGACAACTCGGTGCATTTCTGGCGTCGCTCAACGGAGATGGACTCTGAGATGTTCGGATATCCTGCCAAGCCCTCGGCCCTGGCTTTTGACGATACCAACACCCTTTTGGCCACCGGTGGTGGGCCGACGGTGACCGTCTGGAGTTTCCGGGGCAAGGGTCCCGAAGGTACGACACCTGGCGTCCTGGAGTTTCATGAGCGACCCATCACAACGCTTGCCTTCGCTCCCGGGGCCATGCGGTTGGCATCGGGGGGACGTGATGGCTCAGTGGTTGTGTGGGACCTTCGGAGAAATGGAAAAGGCGGCCGCATAGGGGCCCAGGATGTAGGGGACCCGGTAGCCAAGTTGTACTGGCGGCCCGATGGGGGCGCGCTTGCCGCCTTCGACGCCCGCGGTGGTGTGACGGTTTGGCGGATTGAACAAACAAAAGGCCGAGATAACCGCGCTCGCCGCCGCGCACCGCAGCGCCAAAGTGCGGGCAGGGGCTGACCCGAGTGGAGGGCGGACATCGTCGTGAATTCCTTGGAAAGGGACAGGGCTACAGGGCCAACGCGAATCAGTTCCAAGAAGTTCTTAATTTAGTTCAGTTTGGTGGGCCCGGATAGACTCGAACTATCGGCCTCAGTCTTATCAGGACTGCGCTCTAACCACCTGAGCTACGGGCCCCCAAGTAGAAAGGCAAATGAGAAACAAGGGCCTTGGACGACCCTCCCTCGTAGTATATTCAAAGCCCCCTTAGGTGTCAACGAAACCCGGCGTTCACAGACAATATCGGTTGACAAATACGTACGCCCGTTCTATGCTGTCTTCACTGGCTCCGACCGCTGGGCATTGGCCAGCGGTTGCCACAAACCTGCCATGAACGAATTGACCAAAAACGAGGAGGACCAAAGTTGGGGAATTGGGGAAGCGGTGTCGCGCTCCCAAGACCCCGAATCGCAACACACCCCTGTCTCGCTGGCGTCCCCCAAATCATATCTGGAAGCAGCCCCAGTGAGACAAATGAGACACTTCCCAGCTACAAAATCTCTTTCCACAGCTATGATAGGTGTCTCATTCGACCCCAATTCGTATCTGTCCTTGATATACCACTGAGACTGGAATGAGGCCAAAACGGGACAACTGTCTCATCCACTGCCTGTAGTAATATGACATCCTGAAGTGACATGCCCAAGTCCGATTTCCGATTCTCTACCCCCCTCCGCGTCCGCTGGGCCGAGTGCGACGCCCAAGGCATCGCCTTCTACGGCGCTTACATGGGCTTCCTCGAAATCGCCCAGTCCGAGTACTTCCGCAACCTCGGCTACTCCATCTACCGCATCGCTGAAACCGGGTATTTCGACACCGTCGTTGCCAAGGCCACCCTCGAATACAAGGCCTCCGCACGCATCGACGACATGCTCGACCTCTACACTCGCGTCTCCCACCTCGGCAACACCAGCATGATTATGGATAGCGAGATTTACAACCAGCACACCAGCGAACTCCTCCTCCAGTCCCAAATCATCTATGTCGGCTACGACATCCCCACCAACTCCAAGAAGCCCATCCCCAAGGACATCCGCACCGTCGTCCAAGAATTTGAGTCCACCGGACAAGTCATCCCTCTCACCCAACTCCCCGACCTCTACCTCGCCGCGAAGGCAGATGGCTAGATTTGCGCCCTCGCAGCTTGACCCCAAACAAGCCGTCAGGCATACTTGCATCAACTATTCCATTCGGCCCGTAAGCCTGCAACGGAGGCTCTAACGTGACAACCGGAAGCACACTCGAGATTAGTGTCACCGACAAGGCGGCCGAAAAAGTCCGCCACTTCGCTATCAAGGAAGGCAAGGAAGACGCCTTCGCCCTCCGCGTCGGCGTCAAGGGCGGCGGGTGCTCCGGCCTCCTCTATACCCTCTCCATCGAGGACGACTCTCCCACCGACAACGACCGCGTCACCGAAGACAAGGGCATAAAAATCTTCATCGACAAAAAAGCCTACATCTATCTAGCCGCCACCGAACTCGATTTCTCCGACGGCCTGAACGGCAAAGGGTTCGTCTTCCAGAACCCCAACGCCACCAAGGCCTGCGGCTGCGGCAACTCCTTCGCCGTCTAGCCCCCTCCCGAACCATGTGAACATAGTGCCGTCTCGCACAAGAAGAGCGAGACGGCGCGTTCTTTATACGCCCCATCATCTCCGAGGAACGCCAGCCATGCACACGTCACCCCTCCACAACCTCACCCAAGCCGCCGGTGCCGTGACCACCGAATGGCAGGGTTGGGAAGTGCCCGCCCACTACGGCGACCCCAATGCTGAACGCGCTGCTGCCACGACCTCGGCCGCGGTATACGACGCCTCTGCCATTGGGCGCCTGAAAATGACCGGGCCCGACGGACTGGACCTGCTCCACCGCCTCTCCACCAACGCCGTTGAGCGATTAACTCCCGGCCAAGGGAACAGCACCATCCTCACCGACGACCGCGGACGTATCATCGACCTGCTCACCGTCGTCAACCTAGGCGACCACACCATCCTCCTTACCAGTCCCAATCAGCAGGAACGCATCATCGCTTGGCTGGACAAATACACCATCATCGAAGACGTCACCGTGGAAGACGTGACGGGAGACACCGCCATGCTGGGCCTGATAGGCCCGGGCGCAGCCAGCATCGCTGCCAAGGCAAAGGGAGCGGCAGTTGAACGTTTGGAACCCTTTTGCGCAGCCGACATAGTCGACGAGGCCCGCCTCATCCGCTGCGACATGGGCGCCCTGCGCAACTTCTACGCAACCGGCGATGCTGAGGCCATCAGGTCCCTCTGGGAATCCAGCATCAAGGCAGGCGCAAGTCCCTTGGGTACGGAAGCCCACCAAGCCCTGCGAATCGACCTCGGCATACCCGCCCACGGCACCGAATTAAGCGACACTTACAACCCTCTGGAAGCCGGCCTCATGGGTGCCATCAGCTTCACCAAGGGCTGCTACATCGGCCAAGAAGTAATCGCGCGCTTGGACACCTACCAGAAAGTGCAGCGCCGCCTCGTATCCCTCACCGTGCCCGCCTCTGCCGAATCAGGCACACGCCTCATGCAGGACAACCGCGAAGTGGGAATCCTGACCTCCGTAAGCCCCCTCGCTTCCGGCAACCAAAGGCTGGGTCTGGGGTACGTTCGAACGGCGGCCGCCGAAATCGGTGCCCAATTAGCCTTGGAAGACACAGGCGCATTCGTTTCTATAGAGGCCCTTCTGGAGCCAATGGATCCCGCAGCGTAGACTTATCTACCGTTGAAGCGCGCCTTCCAATTCGGATATCAACCCGGGCAAGTCTCCTCGTATGGTCTGCCAGAGGATGTCAAGGTCGATGCTAAAGTAGGCATGGACCAATCAGTTGCGCATTGCGACGATTTCCTGCCATGGAATTCCGGGCAAGGACCCGCGTGTCGGCTCTGTTACCTGGCTTGCTGCTTCACCGACTATCTCTATGGACTTGACCAATGACAGCACCAGTTGGCGGTCGCCATCCAGATCACTGCGGCTGTGATATCTCGCAAAGCCGATGGCTTCTCTAGCCGCATCCAGCATATGCCTCAGCCGAATCTCATCATCCCTTTGCATACTGAATCTCGGAGCCGTCTATTACTTCCTGTCGGAAGTAGGGGCTGAGGTCACTGGGCGTTCGCAAGTCCACCCTGTGCCCCGAGAAAAGCGACGATAACTTTACCTCCATGGCCGCAATGCCGAACAGTCCAGGTACCCGGTCCGGCTCGAACTCGGCTAGCACGTCCACATCGCTATCCGGCCGGAAGTCTGGGCGCAGTGCCGAGCCGTAGACAGACAATCGTTTGATTCCGTGCTCTCTGCAGAAAGCGGCCAGTGCATCTCTCGATACGACTATTTGTGGATTCATAAAATCCCTAATCGCCTAAATCGCCAAGCCCCCGTCAATCCCCACCACTTGCCCCGTCACATACGACGCCTGCGGGCTGCACAGGAACGCCACCACCTCAGCCACATCATCCGGCGACCCGAAACGTCCCATTGGTATTCGGCTCAGCACTTGGCCCCGAACGTCATCCGACAACTGCTCCACCATGTTGGTGATGATGTAGCCAGGGGCCACAGCGTTCACCGTGATGTTGCGCGACGCAACCTCTCGGGCGACTGCTTTAGTGAAGCCTATGAGGCCTGCCTTGGATGCAGCATAGTTGGCCTGACCCGGATTCCCGGAGACGCCCACCACGGACGACATGTTGACGATGCGCCCGTAACGCTGGCGCACCATATATGTAAGGGCCTGCTTGGTGCACAGGAAAGCCCCACGCAGGTTGACGCTCAAGACGTCATCCCACGCTTCGGGACTCATCCGCAGCATCAGGGAGTCGCGGGTGATGCCCGCATTGTTCACCAAAATGTCGATCTTGCCCCAGTGTTCCGCTACGCTCCGCACGAGGGTAGCAGCCTCATCTGGTTCAGAGACGTCCCCTGAGAACAAGGCGGCTTCACCACCGGCCGCCGTGATGTTGCCCTCAAGCTCAGACGCCGCCTCACTGTTGGACAAGTAGTGCAAGCCGACTTTGGCACCAGAGCGCGCAAGTGCCGAAGCAACGGCTTGACCGATGCCCCCCGACGCTCCAGTCACCAACGCTACTGACCCGCTGAGATCCAAAATCTTCTTCCCCTTGTCCTGAGTCAGCCCGGTTGCCCTTGATTCAGTTCCAAACGCACCGAGGCTGTTCCTGTAATCAACTCAACGCCCTCTTGGTTCGTCACCCCCACAGCACACTCCACCAGCGTTTCGCCATCTTTCGCTCTCTCCCGGGTAACATGCCCAAAGGTGGTGACGCGGTCCCCCGGATACGCGGGACCCTTGAACCGCACCTTAAGCGTCCCTCGCTCCTCCCATGCCGCACCGAAGGCCGTGGACATCATCTGGGCGACGAAAGCTAGGGTTAACATGCCATGGGCCACGATTGTCCCAAATTGGCTCTTCGCAGCGAAATCAGCATCCAAGTGGATGGGGTTGTGGTCCCCAGAGGCATGGGCATAGGCAGTGACCATCCCTTGGTCCACCTGCCTTTCTAGGCTCGGCAACTGTCGCCCCTGCTCACTCAAGGTCGCCAACACCTCTTGGAAGGATAACTGTGCACTTGCCGCTGACTATCGGTTCATCATCGTCAACGCCACTCACTCGGAACGCGGCGACGATAAAACGAAAATCACCCCGCTGAGAGGGCCGTCCCACATCGGCGGTGATGCTCACTTCATCCCCTACGGACGCAGCCTGATGACATTCGATTTCCTGGCCACCATGGACAGCCCCTCCCGGCAACTTCAGTTCCTCCAAGAGTCCGGCAAGCGCGCGAGCGGCTAGAGCCAGAGGGGGCACTGATGTGTTGGTTGTGGCATCGCCAGTGGCGGCCCGGTAAGCCGAGACCCATTCGGGGGTCAGGCTCCAAGTGCCTAGATCTAAAACGCCGCTCTGCATCCGTTCCTGCCTGCAAATGGGGGGGTTCCGCGTGGGGTTGCGATTATAGCATGGGCCCCTAAGCCCCAACCCTGCGCTAGCTACGTACCCAGGAAACAGTCACAGGGTATAATGCCCCCACCAATACTCGGGACAGCCATCGGAGGTATACATGAGCGATGCCCACCTCCTTCATTTCGAAGACGTGCCCGCTGTCGAGCGGGGAAGCGGCATTTCCGGAAAGCCTTTAATTGGGACTGACCAAGGCTCTACCCACTTTTGCAGTGGTATCACGTCCTTTCCGCCCGGTGCATCCATCCCGATGCACACTCACAACTGCGATGAACAGGTGACTCTGCTGGAAGGTGAGGGTACGGCGGATATCGAGGGTCGCACTGAGAACGTGACGCCTTACGACACGACCTTCATCCCGGCCGGAGTTCCGCACCGCTTCATCAACCGTGGCGACGGACGCATGAGCATCATGTGGATTTACGGTGGGACTTATGTGACCCGTACTTATACCGACACCGGAGAGACGGCCCCTCAATTCGGCCCGCTCCGCAGCGAATAGTCTCAATATGCCCAAAGGGGGTGACCTATGGCTAGCAACAAAGTCGATACCGTCGTATTCGGTGGTCAGGTGGTGACCTCGTCCGAGGCCTACGAGGCTGGCGTGGCTATCCAAGGCGAGAAAATCGTCGCCATCGGCCCCTCGGAAATGCTTCCCCCTGCCGACAACTATATCGATGCCACCGGCAAGTATGTCCTCCCAGGTGCCATCGACGCCCATGTACACCTTGCTGGACATGACGACTATGAAGTCGGCGCATGGGCCGCAGCCCATGCAGGCTTAACTACGCTGGTGCCCTTTGCCGTTACTGACCAAGAGAGACACGAGTCGCTTCCCCACTCCATTGAGCGACACAAGGAGATGGTGAGCAAGCAATCTGTTTTGGACTTCGGACTGCATTTCATGCTGGGCAACCAGGAATACCTGTTGGACGGCTTGCCTGAAGCCTTGGACATGGGCGTCTCCTCCTACAAGATGTTCATGACCTACAAGAAGCAGGTAACTCGCATGGTCTCCGACGAGTTCATTTGCCGGGCCATGGAAATCATCTCGGCCAAGCAGGGCGTATGCCAACTGCATTGCGAGAACGGCGATGTGGCCAACTACCTGGAGGACTGGTGCATCTCCCAAGAGGCTGTGCATCCTCGTAACTTTCCCGGGACCTGTCCTCCATGGATTGAGGCTGAGGCTATCAATCGGGCCATCAATTTCGGTGCCCTCACCCGCTGTCTAACCTATGTGGTGCACCTCAGCACCCAAGGCGGCCTAGAGCGAATCAAGCAGGCTCAAGCAGAAGGCTTGCCCGTGTGGACCGAGACCTGTCCCCAATATCTGCTGCTCGATAACTCACTGATGGAAGAGTGGGGGCCATTAGCCAAGATGGGTCCGCCGCTCCGCGACAAGAACGGCCCGGACCAGCCTGCCCTTTGGGGAGGGCTACAGCAGGGCTTTATCTCCATAGTTGCCAGCGACCACGCCCCGCACCCAGCGGACCAGAAGCAGCATGGGTGGAACAATGTGTTTGTGCAGCCCGACGGCCGCGTGGTGCCCTACGGCTCCCCAGGGGTAGAGACCATCGTGCCCCTGATGTACAGCCAAGGGGTTGTCGACCAAGGTCTGCCCATCTGGTGGATGGCACGGATACTGGCGGAGAACCCGGCCCGCATTTTCGGCCTCTACCCGCGCAAGGGCGTCATCCGGGTCGGGGCCGATGCCGACCTCCTCATAATCGACCCCAACCGACAGGGCGCCATCACTGCCAAGAATCACCACGGGAACTCCGGGTACACCCTCTTTGAGGGATGGGACGTCAAGGGTTGGCCATGGATGACGCTCCAACGGGGGCGCGTCCTCCTGAGGGACGGCAAGGTCGAACAGCAATCCGGCGCAGGTCAGTTCATCCCCGCAGGAGCAACCCGTCCACCCATAGGCGGACGCGTTGGGTGATGGTCCGCATTACGCCAAGTCGGACGCCCGCTGAGCGGGTACCCCGTTCGTACTTTCCTTGACACCCCTAGGGGCCCTAAGTATGATTGCACCTTGGAGTACTAGCTCCAGATATCACGCTGGCGGGAAGGAGGAAAAGCTAGATGGGTATTTTTAGCTTCCTTGCCGACCGGGCGGGCTATGGTCGGGTAAAGGACGCCAAGGCATTAGCCGAACAGCTGAAAGTGGAAGGAGAGGAGCAGAAGCGCAGCTTGGTCCTCGAGGCTCGTGAAGAGAGCCAGAGAATCCGTGAATCCGCGGAGTCTGAGCTCCGCGAGAGGCGACAGGAGCTGCAAAAGCAGGAAAGGCGCTTTACCCAGAGGGAAGAAAGTCTGGAACGCAAAATGCAGTCCTTGGAAGAGGAGGAGCAGAACCTCGCCAACCGTTCCAAGGACATAGATGCTGCCAAGGGAGAAATAGAAAAGCTAAAGGAGCAGCACCTAACCCAGCTTCATTCCTTGGCAGGGATCACTCCTACCGAGGCCAAAGATATCGTACTAAAGAAAGCCGACGATGAGGCACAGTACGAACTGGCATTGCGGTACCGAGAGGTCGAACGCCAGATGATCGAGAATGTCGACCAAAAGGCTCGCAAGGTTGTCACATTAGCAATACACCGTTTGGCCACAGATGTGGTCTCAGAGCACACGACATCCCAAGTCAGTCTTCCCAATGACGAAATGAAGGGCAGACTGATAGGCAGAGAGGGTCGCAATATCCGGGCACTGGAAGCCCTGACCGGTGTGGACGTCATCATCGATGATACCCCCGGCGTAGTGACTATCTCATGCTTCGACCCCATTCGCCGGGAAACAGCCCGGCTGGCATTGGAAAATCTTATCAAGGACGGCAGGATACACCCTGCGCGCATCGAGGACGTTGTCGAGAAGGTACAGGAGGAGATGGATGAAACCATCAAGTCCGAAGGAGAACGCGCCGTATTCGATGCCGGGGTTCGCGGCCTAGATCCCGATTTGGTCAAACTGCTCGGGCGCCTACGATATCGCTACAGCTATGGCGAGAATGTGCTAAGACACTCGGTGGAAGTCTCACTTATCGCAGGCATGCTGGCCAGCGAAATCGGGGCCAACGTCCAAGTAGCCAAGGCCGGGGGCTTGCTTCACGACATCGGCAAGGCCCTAACCCACGAAGTCGAGGGGCCCCACGCTGAAATCGGAGCCGACATCGCAAAGAAGTTCGGTATACACCCCGAAGTGCATCGGGCCATTATGGAGCACCATGATGAAGAGCGTGGCTCTGTAGAGGCGTTCTTGGTTGCGTCGGCCGATGCTATTAGCGCAGCCCGCCCAGGTGCCCGTCGTGAGACGGTGGAGCACTATGCTAAGAGGCTGGCCGAGCTGGAATCGGTTGCCACCAGCTTTGACGGCGTGGAAAAAGCGTTCGCCATCCAGGCAGGGCGCGAGGTCCGCATCATGGTTAAGCCAGACGCCGTTGACGACGTTGCCTGCACCTCCTTGGCACGAGACATCGTGCGCAAGATTGAGGAGGACCTGATCTTCCCGGGTCAGATCAAGGTCAATGTCATCCGGGAAAGCAGGTCGGTGGAATACGCCAGATAGTCTGCCACCGAAAGAAGTGTGTCAGTCAGGGGCGGGCTCTAGTGGCCCGCCCCTCTTGTTTCGCCAACCACCCCAATCTTGGCGAGATGTGAGAAATGACTTGCTACGCTAGCCTAGTGGCAGTAAGGTTGAAGAGAGTAGGAACGACAATGAAGGGATGGTGACAACCTGCGTATCCTGATGATCGGTGACGTAATCGGCAAGCCTGGCCGTGTTGCACTGAAGAAGCTATTGCCCGACCTTCGGCAGGAACTGGATTTGGACATGGTGATAGCCAACGGTGAGAACAGTGCTGGCGGATTTGGCATCACTCCCGAGACTGCCCAAGAGATGTTGTCGGCTGGTGTCCATCTGGTAACTACCGGCAACCATGTGTGGGACAAGAAAGAAATCATCCCGCAGTTGGATGAGGGCATGCCAGTTATCCGGCCCGCCAATTATCCTCCGGCCGCCCCAGGGCAAGGCTATATGATCCTAGGCGACGTCATGGTGATGAACCTGATGGGCAGAGTATTCCTCGCCAACTTGGACTGTCCCTTTCGCACTGCCGACGCGATCTTAGAAGATGTGGACCGCATGTCGTCCCCTCCGCGGATCATTCTCGTGGATATGCACGCCGAGGCGACCTCGGAGAAACAAGCCATGGGATGGTACCTTGATGGCCGTGTAAGCGCAGTTGTAGGTACTCATACCCATGTTCCGACGGCGGATACACGGGTGTTGCCCAAGGGCACCGGATTTGTGACCGACTTGGGTATGACCGGACCGCGCGATTCCATCATTGGAAGCACTATTGAGAACGTCATTGAGAAGTTTCTGACAGGGATGCCTAACCGGGGCAGTGTCCCCAGTGGGGGCCCCGTCATGATGAACGCTGTGCTTATAGACGTCGACAGTCAGACTGGCAAGGCCAACGCCATAGAGCGAATAGATAGGATGGTGGACTAATTGGCAACCGTAGACCTGCACCTGCACACTACAGTCTCCGATGGGCGGTTGACTCCCACTCAACTCATACAATTGGTGGCCGACCGCGGCTTGGAGACCATCTCTATAACCGACCACGATATCACTGATGGTCTGGAAGAGGCCTACGAGGCTGCCAAGGCATTCCCCCAGCTAAGGCTTATTCCCGGCATTGAAATCAGCACCGATCTCGGCGAGCACGAAATCCACTTGCTCGGTTACTTTCTGCAGACGGACTATCCAGGCCTTCAGGATACCTTGACCCGGTATCGCGTTGGTCGGGTGGACCGCGGTCGCCGCATGGTGGAAAAGCTGCGGGAGATGGGTATCATGATTGAATGGGAGCGGGTCAAGGAACTGGCGGGTGACGGTTCAGTGGGGCGTCCCCACGTGGCCTTGGCCATGGTGGAGAAGGGTTACATCAACCGTCCCGAAGAGGCGTTTGCCCGGTATATAGGCCACAATGGCCCTGCGTATACAGAGCGCGAAAAGTTGCTTCCCCAAGACTCGGTACGGATGGTTAATGAGGCTGGAGGCGTGGCGGTTCTGGCTCACCCCGCCAACCTGACGGACCTAGAGTCCATTGTTGAAGAGATGAAGTCCTATGGCATGGTAGGAATGGAAGTACACTATGCCCAATACTCCTCCGACACGATCGCCCGCTTGGCGGGTGTCTCCAAAAAATATGGCTTGGTTCCCTGTGGTGGTAGCGACTACCATGGCTTGGGTAACTTGAACGAACCCCTGCCGGGAGAGTTGGGACCGCCCCAAGAATCGGTGGACGAGCTCGAACGGCTCGCCATGGCATCAAGAGGCAAGCAGGCCGATGGCTGAGTGGGTGCATGTCCTTGGAGTTGGTGGCCCTCTACCTCTACGCCTACCTCATAGGCTCGATCCCTACTGCCTACCTTATTGCCAGATTAAGCAAGGGAATCGACATACGCCGATACGGGAGCGGCAGCGTCGGGGGCTCCAATCTGTTCCAACAGACAGGTTGGTGGGGGGCTATACCCTTAGGGGTCTTCGAGGTTTTCGGCAAAGGGGCTTCCCATATATGGCTGGGGCTGTATGTGCTGGATATAGAGCGGGACTCTCTCGCATTGATCGTCGCCCCGTTGCTGGCCGCCATCGGACACAACTGGTCGGGGTTCCTCAAGTTCACTGGCGGACGGGGCGTGGTGGTCACCGTGGGCGCATTGCTGGCACTACCGGCTCCACCTCCTTGGATTCTGTTGGTGTCGCTGGGTATTGCCCTAGTGGGATGGGCGACAACTCGTTCCTCAGGACCCTCGGTGCTCGTAGCGTTCCTGCTTTTGCCTTTGTGGGGCTGGTTACTGCATGGTTCGACGGCCCTGATGGTCTATGGGGCCTGTGCCACTGCCATCGCGATCACGAAAAGACTGCTAGCCAACTGGGAGAGACCGGCCCCCCACTTATCCAAGCGCAGGGTGTTCATGAACCGGCTGCTGAGGGATAGGGATACCGATAAGCGTGATGATTGGGTGTCCCGCGGACCCAATGGAAATCAAATAGGTGGCGTTAACTGATCATGGAACAGCCAAGTCAACACGACTTGGGTGACGCGCAAACGATGCCTCGCTGCGTCTTTCATCCAGAAGAAGAGACCGGGCTTTCCTGTAGCCGCTGCGACCGGCCTATCTGTGTCCGCTGCATGGTGCAGGCCCCGGTAGGAATCCGGTGCCGTGAATGTGCCTCGGTACAGAAGTTGCCCACGTTTGACGTGCAGCCCTCGTTCTATATGCGAGCTGTTCTCATAGGTGGGACGGTGGCGGTCCTATCGGGACTTCTATGGGGCTTCATCATGCAGATGGCCCCATTCCCATACTTGGCAGGGCTGTTGTCGCTGCTGGTGGGGTACGCCGTAGGCGAGTCCATCAGCTTGGTCACCAACCGCAAGCGTGCCAACGGCCTCGCAGTCCTAGCCGTCGTCTATGTCGCAATCAGCCTTGGCGCCGCTTGGGCCGTGAACAATGAGATGTACGACTTGGTGCTCAGGCAGGGCAGCTTCATTCCCCTCCTGTTATTGGGACTCGCGGGCTATATTGCCATCTACCGGCTTCGCACTTAGGGCCTGAATAATTAAGGGCCATGGCGGTTAGCCATGGCCCTCTTCGCATTCCATCCCATTGACGGCCATTCGGCGTGGCCGTCCTGCTGGCAGGCGATTCACTAGCCCTCCAAGACAGGCACCGCCAAGTCCACCTGTTCTTCTTCGTCCTCGTCTTCCATCGCTCCGTCATCCGGGTCCACCACTGGCCACGCACCTTGGTTCTTGCCTCGGATAAGGCCTTCAATCTCGTTGGAAACAGCCGGGTTTTTGGTCAGGAAATCCTTGGAGTTCTCACGTCCTTGTCCCAAGCGGGTTTCCCCAAAGGAGTAGAAGGCCCCAGACTTCTTGACGATCTCCCGCTCCACTGCGAGGTCGAGGATATCGCCCACCTTGCTTATCCCTTGTCGGAACATGATGTCGAACTCAGCAACACGGAAGGGTGGGGCCACCTTATTCTTCACGATTCTAGCCCGCACCCGGTTACCTACCACTTCGGTACCCTGCTTGATGGAGTCCACCCGCCGCAGGTCGATGCGCACCGAACTATAAAACTTCAGCGCACGTCCTCCAGGAGTGACCTCGGGGCTGCCGAACATCACTCCCACCTTTTCCCTCAATTGGTTGATGAATATGACGCTGGTCTTGGAGTGGTTGATGGCGGCGGTCAGCTTTCGCAGAGCTTGCGACATGAGGCGGGCCTGCAAGCCCACATGAGTATCTCCCATGTCGCCTTCCAACTCTGCCCGTGGCACCAATGCTGCCACGCTGTCTACCACAACGGTCTCCACTGCCCCTGTTCGCACCAAGTGCTCGGTGATTTCGAGGGCCTGCTCTGCCGAGTCGGGCTGGGATATGAGCAGCTCATCAAGGTTGATGCCACAGTTTGATGCGTAGGAAGGGTCGAAAGCGTGCTCGGCATCGATATAGGCTGCCGTGCCTCCCATGTGCTGAGCCTCCGCCATGATGTGCAGAGCAAGGGTCGACTTGCCCGCTGCCTCAGCACCAAAGACCTCGGTGATGCGGCCCCTAGGTATTCCGCCCACGCCGAGGGCTACGTCCAGCGCCAGCGACCCGGTGGGAACTACTTCAGTACCCAGTTTGAGCCTAGCCTCGCCCATGCGCATGATGGCGCCCTTGCCGTATTGCTTTTCTATCTGACCAATGGCGACATCCAGCGCCTTTCCCTTCTCGGTTGTCATAACCACTCCCCTTTCGGAACGTGGCGGCATATTAGCATTGGCCTTCATGCCCTCACAAGCACAAAATGTCATGCCTTAGGTCTTGGATTCTTGGTGAGTATGAGAGAAGTCTGTGGTTGCGACGAGCGGAAACCAGCGGATGAAATACCCTGAGTTAGTTTCGTCTGATTTGTACCGCGGACAGGGCCCGTGCTATGCTAGCTGCTCAAGCCCCCGTAGCTCAGAGGATAGAGCACTGGCCTCCGGAGCCAGGTGCGTGGGTTCGAGTCCCGCCGGGGGTACCACGATGTACTGTTGACCGAACCGCCCCTCCCAACGCTGCCTTCCCCGGCACTGCGATGTCCTCTGGCATGGGTATCGTGTAATGAATGGTGGCCGTGTCTGGGGCAACCGATATCTCCTTGACGAAAGACCGCTTGAATGCTTTGGACTCGGTGAGTTCGCTGTTCATCAGGAAGTCAACCATGTCCTTGTCTCCCCAGCAGAATGGCCGATCGCCAACCCGCTAATTGGGGTTCTGCGATAGACCCTTCGATCCGGCAGGCACGTCTTTCTAACGCTCCGAGTAATGAGTGGGTCGCACAATTGGAAATTCTGGAGAAATACATCCGCTAAACTGATAGCTGCCAGAGCCAGAGCTCCTGCGGAATTGGGAGATTGTCCAACTCTGAAGGTATTCCTACCACTTAATACGTTATCCTTTAGGTCGAGTGTGTGCGATCTCGCCGAAGGAAGCTCCACTCCTGCGGGAGCGCTTCTGAATAGAGAATGCGACTTCACGGGTGTGGCTCACCTCGTACGCCCGCGCGAATATTCCCTAACGCTGGTAGACCCCGCTATGGCGTCTCGTTAGGAGCAGACTATGAACCTGCCGACCCGGATACTGGTCCTACTAGCTACCATCATTCTCGCCCTGTCCCTCGGGCTCGCCTGCGAGGGCGGCGAGGAAGTCACTCGCGAGGACGTGGAAGAAGCCCTGCTGGAAGCCCTCGGAGACGACGCCGACCTAGAAGCGATCGAGGAAGGGGTACGGGAGGCCTTGGATGCTGAGGTGCCAACAGGCACCTCGACTCCCCTGCACGATGTTGCCGCTTTCGGCACCGTTGCCGAAGCCCAAGCACTATTGGATGAGGGTGCAGACGTTGATGCCCGGGATGCGGACGGCCGCACACCACTCTACCAAGCAGCGAACTTCAACGACGACCCCGGGATGATTCAACTGCTTGTCGATGCGGGCGCGGACACCGAAGCCAAGAGCATGATGTTCGGACGCACCCCTCTTCATCAGGCAGTGCAGTTCGGCTCGGCACCGGTTGTGGAAGCCCTGCTCGACCAGGGGGCCAACATCGAGGCTGAGGACGACCGCGGTTCTAGGCCCCTTGATATGGTTTTGTTCAACGACTCCCTTGAAATGGTCGAATTGCTGCTGGCTAGGGGTGCCGACCCCAACGCCAAGCCCTATCTGTTGTCGGCAGCTCGTTCAGGCAATCCCGGATTGGCGCGTCTCCTTCTCGACAACGGCGGCAACACCGAGTTCATAAACGCTGCAGGAGAAACCGCTCTTCACCACGCTGCGATGAATGATTTCCTGGAAGTTGTCCGGGTGCTTCTCGACCGGGGAGCCGACATTGAAGCAAGAGACGATGTCATCCGCCGCACTGCCTTGTTGTATGCAGCCCAATCCGCCAGCCTCGAACTCGTTACGCTGCTCCTAGACCGTGGTGCGGAAATCAACATCCAAGACGATACCCGCGACACCCCCCTCCACCTAGCATTCGAAAACAGCCCTGCCGTGGTCGAATTGCTTCTGGACCGGGGCGCCGACCCCACCATAGAGGGCAACGGCGGCATCACTCCCTGTAATCGCGCAAGCCGTTGGGAAGGATATGCCGGCACGCCTCTTGAGGGGCGCATGTGTCGCGCGGAAGCTGTGGCAGTCCTCGATACCATTGAGCGTGCTGAAAGACCCGATTTCGGGCCCGTCTCCACCATCACACCCCATCTCAGGCCCGGCTACACCGAATTCGACCTCCACTGGATATCCGAGACCCCCCTGCACCGCACCGTAGTTGAAGGCGACATCACGGAAGTGCAAAGAGCCCTGACCCAAGGCGGGGACCTCAATGCCCAAGCCACCATCCGGCTCACCGACGCCGAGACCGACCGCCAGTGGTCCGGCATGACCCCTCTCCATCTGGCAGCCCTGAACTCCAACCCCGCTGTCACTGAGGCGCTCCTTGCTCGGGGAGCCAATGTCAATGCCCGGAGCCACCACGGACTCACGCCCCTGCATACGGCAGCACGCTTGGGAGGGTCGCAGCATGTGAGAGCCCTGCTGAACGGAGGCGCACAAATCGAGGCCCGGGACGACGACGGGAGAACGCCCCTGCACTGGGCCTTGGAGGGAGACCCCAATATCCCCGGACTCCTGCTGGATTGGGGAGCTAACATCGAAGCAAAGAACAACGACGGGTTCACGCCCCTTCATTGGGCGGCAGCTTATATGGAGGCAGCGGCGTTCTTCCTCGTGAGGCGGGCCGCCGATACCATGGCCACCGACAACACGGGCCGCATACCGTGCCAGGTCTACGGCGCCGCCAACCAGGGTCTCGGCACGAGCGGCATGATCGAGCTATTGTGCCCGGCTACACCGATAGCCGATCGCGCGTCTACGGAACGCGTGGTAACACTGGACTGGGTCGAAGAAACGCCCCTCCACCGCGCTGCCTACGAAGGCTCTCCCTCAGAGGTCCAAGCCCTTCTGGACCAAGGGTCGGATATCCTCCAAAAACTGGATCTTAAGCTGCAGGACGCTTCCGACACCACCTTCTCATGGAATGGTGTCACTCCCCTGCATCTTGCTGCGTTGAACTCCGATCCGGCGGTTGCGGCTTCGCTCATCGACCGGGGCGTCCCCATCGATATCAGGGATGAATACCAGAGGACTCCGTTAATGGCAGCGGTGATGTGGTTCCCAAGCCCAGCGGTGATAACGCTGCTTCTGGACCGCGGGGCCGATATCGAAGCGTTCGATTACGACCGGTTCCCAGTCTTACTTCTTGCGGTACAACAGGCAAGCCTCTATCCAAGCCGTTCCATCGATGAAGGCCATCAAGCCATAATCCCCTTGCTGCTGGACCGCGGTGCCTCCATGACCAGCCTGCCCCAGGGAATGCTGTGCAACATGGTCTTTGGAGTCCCCTACTTCGACGAGGACCTTGAAGACCGCCTTTGCGGCAGGGACCTTGAGCCGATTCGCCCTCTGGCCGATGTGCAGTGGGTCACGGAGACTCCATTGCACCGCGCAGCTTACGGAAGCCGGGCCACGGAGGTGCGCCAACTCCTGAACCAAGGCGCGGACATTCACGCCACCGTAACCGTCAAACCTGACCGCGCCGAACTCGCGCCGTCGGAGTTGACCGGTGCGACTCCTCTGCACCTCGCCATGTTGAACCCCGAGCAGTCCGTCACCAGCCTGCTATTGGACCGGGGTGCAAACATCGAGACGAAGACCGCCGGCGGCTGGACGCCACTCCTCTGGGCAGCCGTCTACGGCAACGCAGATGCGGCTGTCGAACTGCTTGAAAACGGCGCCAACCCCAACGTCGCCGATAGCATCAGGGAATTCACTCCCCTCCATTGGGCCGCGGCAAACAGGGATGGGGGGTTGGTCCGAGTACTCATGGATCGAGGTGCGGACCCCTCCGCCACTGATAAGCAGGGCAACACGCCATGCCAGGAAGGCTTGGACAGAGGCTATTCCACAAACGAACGCTTCATGGAGCGTCTCTGCCTCAACGACACTCCACCTCCATCTCCCGTCGAAGGCGTCCAGTGGTTCACGGAAACGCCTCTCCATAGAGCAGCTTACGACGGTTCCCTTGACCAAGTGAGGACCCTGCTCGACCAAGGCGCGGACATCGAGGCCGAGGCCGACATCTCCGTCGACGGCCTCAACTGGGAAGGCGTAACCCCACTTCATGTGGCAACTCTCAATCCCGACATGGCCGTCGCCGAACTCCTTCTAGACCGGGGGTCCGACATCCACGCCCGGGCCTTTGCCAACGGCTGGTGGCCAGTCGTCCACTTCGCCCTCCTGTCCCAGCGTTCCGACGAGCTCCAGAGCATGATCAATTTCCTTGTATCCAGGGGCGCAACCATTTAGCGCGCGCGTCAAGGTTAGAGGAGAAAGAATGAGGGGTCCGACAATTCCTGCTGAGCGTCATAGCCTCTTTGGTCCAGGTCCTTAGTCTCGGCATCGCCTGCCAGGGGGCGAGATTGATCGGAGATTGTCGAGAAGTCCGTACAGCAAGCCCTCAACGACGAGAGCCGCGAGGCGACCCAACAACCAGTTGAAGGCACTGCAGATGAAGGAAGTAGTGAATCCCTAATCGGGGCGGCCACGACCTTCCCACCCCCGGACATTGAGTGGGAGGCGGACACGCTTCCCGGCTCAAGCCCCGCACCCGAAAGCCGTCGACCAGATTGGTGACCGTCACATCCAGCGTGGCGGCATCAGTCCCGGCCGATGTTTCGATCGTGAGGTTGCACACGTACCCGGCCGCCTCGAGTGGAATGCCCTATGGGCCCGAAACTAGGGACTGGCTCGCAGGGAAGCCTCCGCAGCACTCGCTTAGACGCAGGTTGCCTCTCCAGGGATTGCAGTTTGGATGTAGGCTCCTAGTGCGTTGTGCGTGCCACGACCTCAGATGAAGCGCGCCTGCTGCCTCGCGGCCTCGCCATGATCAATGTAAACGGTAATGGTCTCGGTGAAGAAATCGAAGGCCTCGGTGCCCTGTTCTCGCTGTCCCACGCCCGACGACTTCAGCCCGCCGAAGGGCAGATGCACCTCGCCGCCCAGCGTTGGCGCGTTCACGTGCACCATGCCGGTCTCGACGGTGTTGATGTACTCGAAGGCCCGGCTGATGTCCCGGGTGTATACCGACGAGGACAGGCCGAACTCAACGCTGTTGGAAATATCGATGGCGTCCTTCAGATCCCTGGCCCTGAACACTGTCAGAACCGGGCCGAAGATCTCCTCCTTCGCGATCCGCATGTCCGGCGAAACGTCGGTGAAAACAGTGGGCTCCACGTAGTAGCCGTCGTCGTATTCGCCGCCGGTCAACGCATGCCCGCCGAAGGCAAGGTGGGCGCCCTCCTCCGTGCCCACACCGATGTACTCCTGAACCTTCTCGTATTGGCCTGGGCCGCACAGGGGCGAGACGTCTACCTCCGGGTCGATGCCGTCGCCGACACGCAGGCCGGCGGTGCGCCGTAGCAGCCCGTCCATGAACTCGTCGTACACCGAGTTCTCCACGATCACCCGGCTGGTGGCGGTGCAGCGCTGGCCTGTGGAACCGAAAGCTCCTTGCACGATGCCGCCCAGAGCCTTGTCCATGTCGGCGTCCTCCAGCACGATGACGGCATTCTTGCCGCCCATCTCCGCCTGGACCTTCTTGAGACGCCTCGCCCCGTTGGCATACAGATCAGTGCCGATCTCCGTCGAGCCGGTAAACGAAATCCCGTTTACCCGCGTGTCCTCAACGAGGGCGTTGCCCACCTGCCCCCCGGGACCGGTCACGAGGTTCAGCACCCCAGGCGGCAGCCCCGCCTCCTCGAACACCTCGGCCAGCTTGACCGCGCACAGGGGGGTCGACGAAGCCGGCTTGAACACCAATGCGTTGCCGCAGATTAGTGCCGGGGCCATCTTCCACACCGGGATCGCCACGGGGAAGTTCCAAGGGGTGATGATTCCCACCACTCCCAGCGGGCGCTTCATGGTATAGGCCACTGTGTTCGGCAACTCCGACGGCGTGGTGTACCCGAACATCCGGCGTCCTTCGCCCGCCGAGTATTCCATGATGTTCATCGCCCGGCGTACCTCGCCCCGTGCATCGGCGATCGGCTTCCCCTCCTCCGTGGTGATGGCCGTGGCGATTTCCTCAGCCCGTCGTCCCATGATCTCCAGCGCCTTGAACAGCAGCGCCGCCCGGCCCGGAGCAGGGGTCTCAGCCCAGCCAACTAATGCCTCGCGGGCCGCCGAAACTGCCCGCCCAGCGTCTTCGGCGTTGGACGTCTGGAACTCCCCTACAAGCTGGTCCTTGTGGGCAGGGTTGTAGACAGGGTAGGTGCGTCCCGAGACCGTCTCTACCCATTGTCCGCCGATGTAGTTCCTGTATGCGGTCATTCAATCACCTCATATGTTCTCTCATCCCCGGTCTGCCCAGGAATGACCCGCTCGTACTCTCACTCGCGGTCTTGATGGACAGTATCCCTTCGCCAAAGGGCCCGTTCCCGTCGGGGGGCGACATTGCAACCAGAACGGTGAGCGGCAAAAGCACGGCCCAGCGACGACCAAGCCAAGGCTGAAGCTGTCGCATTCTATCATGGCGGCCCGCTCCTTCCGACGGGGACTCTTCCAACCCAACGTTTCGCCCCCTGCTCCTTAGAGCGAATCAGGAACGTGACCATGAAGGTTTCTTGATAATCGTCCAGTCGGGTGGGCCAATGGTAAAGAAGCGCATCTATGCTGTTACTGGGGAAGAAATGGTACCCCAAGGTGAGGGAGGTTCCGCTTACTTGAACAGGTGCTTCTGGAACCAACCCAGCGTGCGGGCAAAGTACTCCTCCCGCATCTTGGGGTGCCCAAGCCGGGTGAAGGAGTGGGCCGAGCCTGGGAACCGCACGAACTCCGCCTCCTTGCCTAGCCGCTTCAGCAGCGTGTAATACTCCTCGCTCTGGGATATGGGGCAGCGGTAGTCCGACTCTCCGTGTAGCAGCAGCACTGGCGCGGTAACGTTGGCCGCGTAGGTGATAGGCGAGCGGAAGAGCAACGCTTGGGCGGCGTCGGCCACCGTACCGCCCCACTGGACCTCGCCGAAGCTGGCTCCGATGTCGGACGTGCCGTACATGCTGTACAAATTGGTGCAGGGCGCGCCCACCACCCCGGCCACGAACCGGTCAGTGTGGCCCAGGGCCCAACAGGTCATGAACCCTCCGTAGCTGTAGCCGTGGACGCCTAGCCGGGCTGAGTCCACGTAAGGACGCTCCGACACCAAGTCCACCGCAGCCATCAGGTCCAAATAGTCCTCGCCTCCCCAGTCCTCCAGCACCGCTCTCATAAACTCGTCGCCGTAGGTGGAGGAGCCCCGGGGATTCACTGCCAGCACCAAGCAGGCTGCGGTGGCCAGCACCTGCTGCCCTGTAGAGAAGGCGTCGTAAAACGCCCCGTTGGGGCCGCCGTGGATGTCGACTACTAGCGGGTACTGCCGCGACGGGTCGAAGTCGGGCGGGAACCACAACCGCGACTCGATGACGAACCCTCCCCGCTCAAAGGTGAACTTCTCCATCGTCGCCGGTGGACACTCAGCCAAGTACTCGGCATTGACGTCGGTAATCTGCTTGCTCGCCCCGGTGTCCAGCTCCAGCAGCGATAGGTCTGCGGGAGAGGCCGGCGTCGCCGATAACTCCACGGCGCGGTGCGCCTCCCGGTCCAAGGCCAGTCCTGAGGTCTGACGTGAGCCGCCGTGAACCTCGTGGAATCCAACTTCTCCCACATGCGCCTCGAAGAGGTATGACTCCCCACGCCGTTCTCCCAAAAACAGGATGCGGCCGTCATTCTGCCAACGCATCGACGGGCCGGGATTCATGGGAGGGAAGCTAACGAAAGGCTTGATGGAATCATCAGTAATGCGCTGCGGGTTGTGGCTGGGCTGGATGACATACAACCAGGACTGCCATGACACCAAGCCCGTGGGGGCATCCGTGGCCGCAACCAAGAGCCTGTCCCCTTCCGGCGACCAAGCCAACGCTCCGACTCCGTACAAGCCCTCCGACCATAGCTCCGACTCGCCGCCATTGGCGGGCACCACGTACGCCTCGGTCAGGGCGTGGATGTCCCGGTCGTCCCGCCGGCCAGATATGAAAGCCACCCGCGAGCTGTCCGGAGACCACGCCCCGGCGTAGTCGTCCCAGTCGCCGTCGGTAAGCTGACTGCTCTCTCCATCCGCTACATTCACGGTGAACAGGTGGAAGTGGGCATCGCCGCGCCATCCTAGGGTGTCGTAGCGGTATCGGATGCGGTGGATTTCGGTGACCCGAGGGGTCGACTCTGGGAGGCCATCGCCCTCTAGAGGCTCCTCGGGAACATCTGAGCAGACCAGCAGCCGTGCGCCATCTGGAGACCATGCGAAATCTGACACGCCACCCGCAAGTGACATAAGCTGCCTCCCCTCCCCTCCCCGTGCGCCCATTAGCCACACTTGCCTCTTGTTCTTCTCGTCGGGCCGGAGGAACCCCAAAGTCTGGCCGTCGGGCGAGAACTTGGGCGCGCCGTCCCTCTGCCCCTGCGTGAACTCCACAGTCTGCCCGGACTCTATGTCCAAGAGCATGATCCGTGACCGGCCTTCCATCTTCTGCGCGTCCACCCACGACAGGGTATAGGCCAACCGCGACCCGTCGGCAGACAAAGCTGGGTCTCCCACACTCTTCATCTTGTAGACCACATCAGGCCCAATGGGGCTTGGCATATCATCTCTCCCATGCGAGGGCGGAACGGTTGCAGGCACCGGCAAGAATAGTATACCCACCGGTGGGTGCCGCGTACCACGAGAAGCCAGCAAGGTTGGTGATGCCATCCAGCTTAGCCGCGCAAAGAGTATCAACTCGTGGTCGTGGGCGCAGCGTCCTGCATTATTGGGTCCTTTTTGCCCGTGACTCCTTGGTGGCCTCAACGCAGGCACGTACGTCGCTACATGAGGGTCTAGCCCCGAGGTCCAGCCGCCTAGCTCCGGTCAGTCTCTGTTTTTCGGGGTTGTCCCCATAGGGATACCCACCGCTCTTATAGGTTCCGACCGCTATTGTGGCTGGCACTTGCATCCAAATCCCATTGTTGCTTAGCGCCTCAACTGATAAGCTCGCCTCATCACCCTACGGTCCCCTCGCGATTTGTATAACTACGGACTGATAGGCGACATGTCCTCAGCGGCGCTAGTCGGGCACGACGGCTCGATTGACTGGTGTTGCTTCCCTCGCTTCGATTCCCCTAGTGTTTTCGCGGCTATCCTTGATCCTGATGTGGGTGGGCACTTCCGCATCAACCCGGTGAACCCTTTCACGACCCATCAGGAATACCAACATGACAGTAACGTGCTTGTGACTACCTTCGTCAACAGGAACGGTGTGGTCTCCGTCACTGACTTCATGCCAGCTGCCGACGATGATGACAATAACCCCGAGACACCGCCTAACGCCCTCCACGAGATACATCGCATCGTCACCTGCCTATCGGGTCAGGTGGACATGCGTCTGGATTTCCAGCCCCGGCACGACTATGCACGAGTGACGCCTACGTTTCGAATCATGAAAAGCCGTTCCGGTGGTGGCGCTGTCGAGGCGCGCGGCGGTCGGCAAACACAAGCTCTGCTGGCCACCATTCCTCTTCCTTGCGATGAGCGGGGTGTTGTCTGTGAGTTTACCCTGAGGCAGGGCCAGACAGAGACCTTCGTCTTGGCTTACGGGAGTGGCAGGCCGGGCAGCGTGTCCCGGATGCGGACTGCGGAGAAGCTGGACTACACACGACGCTATTGGCAGGGGCTGGTGGCGCGTATGAACTATGAGGGCTTGTGGCGTGACTCGGTAGTACGCTCCTTTCTAGTGCTGCACTTGATGATGTACCGCAACACCGGGGCCGTCGTCGCTGCTCCCACCACCAGCCTTCCTGAGACCATTGGAGGCTCGCGTAACTGGGACTACCGCTATTCGTGGCTACGGGACTCGGCTTTCACTGTGGATATTCTGTATCGGCTCGGTGATGTCTATGGAGCCGACCGGTACATGCGTTGGTTGCTGCATGAGTGCGAACTGCACAAACGCAGGACGCGGATTCTATACGGTATCAGCCCCAACTCAACACTGAAGGAATCTACCTTAGACCACCTAAGGGGGTACGAAGACTCGCGCCCCGTACGTATCGGCAATGACGCAGCCCGCCATATCCAGATGGATGTGTTTGGAGAGGTGATTCTCTGTATACACTCCCTTTTTCTGCTGGAGGGGCAAATAACGGAAGATTCGTGGGAGTTGGTGCGCTATCTGGCCGAGGTCATCATGGGAAACTGGCGGAGACGCGACCGTGGGGTTTGGGAGGTCCGGGGCAAACAGCAGCACTTCGTCTATTCCAAGGTGATGTGCTGGGTAGGTCTTGAGCGCGCAGCCCAGATTGCTCGAGGTCGAAAGGACCGCCGCAATGCGCGTCGCTGGGCGCAAATGGCCGAAGTCATCAAGGCTGAAATACTGGACCAAGGCTGGAGCACCGAGAAACAAGCCTTCCGGCAGCGTTATGGAAATGAAGCTTTGGACGCCTCGAACCTGGTTATCCCATTCTTAGGCTTGCTGCCGCGAGAGGACGCACGATTGCGTTTGAACTCGGATGCTATCGAGCGGGAACTCTGTGAAGGACCGCTAGTTTGGCGCTATCTTCCTGAAGAGACCGACGACGGTCTAGAAGGTCAGCGGGAAGGTGCCTTCACACTGCTGAGCTTCTGGCTCATCGGCAACCTGCTGTATACCGACCAGCATGACCGTGGGTTCGACTATTTCCATGAGATGATCACCACACAGACCAACCACCTAGGGCTTTTGGCTGAGATGTTCGACACGGACTATCATCGCCCAGTGGGGAATTTCCCGCAGGCCTACTCCCATATCGGCATGATCCATACCGCATTGAACCTGTCAGGTTATATCGCGGACACTCCCACAAGGCGCACTCGTCGCTTGCGCTAAATCCCCTGCCACTGCCTGCGGCCAGCGACTCGGACGAAACGCCCGAACCCGGGATCCGGGAAGTGCCCTGCCGATACCAAAGTGCCTTCTGACTCCAGCATGTCCAGAACTCTATGACGCGTGGCCCGGGCCATATCTGCGTCGGAATCGAATATGGGACACCAGTTGGTGTAGTGGGCTTGTGCGATGTGGTGCGCGACGTCGCCAAGAATGAATGCGCGCTCCCCCGACGAGGAAACGACGATGGAGATGTGTCCCGGTGTGTGGCCGGGTGTGGGTATCGTGGTCAATTCGTCAGTGACCTTGTACTCGTCGTCGATAAGATCAAGCACTTTCAAGTCCTCCAAGGGCAACACCTGATCCTGAACATGTTGGGCGTTCTGCATCACGATGGGGTCGGTCCAGTAGTCCCAGTCCTTTCTGGGAATCAGGTATCGAGCATTGGGGAAGGTGGGTTTTCCATCAACCAAGTTCCATCCCACATGGTCGGGATGTATGTGAGTGATGACCACGAGTTCGATATCGTTCCGGTCGATACCCTTGCGCTGCATATCGTCTAACAACACAGCATCGGTCCCGTGCATCCCGGTGTCGACCAAAACTGTCTTGCCTCCGGACATCACAACTAGGGAGCCGAATCTGAAATTGATCTCGTCGTTATCATTCAGAGCACCGGGGAATTCTCTCCACTGCTCCACAGTAGTGTCGGGAAAGGGCATTTGGGCATGGCGTACTTGGTAGCCATCGTACACCGACACCAGTTCTACATTGCCTACGGTCACGGAATGTCCTGCCATTCAGTCCACCTCCAAGTCTGACGCGGGAGCTACATCGGTGTTGGATAGGCCTGCCACCATTTGTGGTCTCTAAATTCCCTGCCACTGGCGACGGCTGCCTGTGCGTACGAAACGCCCGAAACCGGGGTCGGGGAAGTGACCTGCCGATACCAGTGTGCCTTCAGCCTCAAGCATATCCAGGACTATATGACGGGTAGCGCGGGCCAGCTCCGGGTCAACGTCGAAGATGGGACTCCAGTCGGTGTAGTGGGCTTGGGCAAGGTTGTGGGCCACGTCGCCCAGGATATAGGCATGTTGACCGGCTGAAGACACGATTATGGAGATATGGCCCGGTGTGTGGCCCGGAGTATGTACAGTGGTCAACTCATCGGTAATCTGGTATTCGTCCTCGGGGATGAGGTCCAGTATGTCCAGGTCCTGAAGCGGGAGCACTTGGCTGCCGATGTGCGCTGCATTCTGCATCACGATAGGGTCGGTCCAATAGTCCCAGTCCTGCTGGGGTACCATATAACGCGCCTTGGGGAAGGTGGGTTTGCCGTCTATCAGATTCCAGCCCACATGGTCGGGATGCAGGTGGGTAAACACCACCAAGTCAACCTCTTCCCGGTTGACGCCTTTGCTCTTCATGTCCTCCAGCAGGATGCCGTCAGGGGCTTGGAGCCCGGTGTCGATGAGAATCAACTTGCCACCTGAACGCACCACTAAGGAACCATACCGCGAACTCACTTGGTCGTTGTCGTCCACCAACCCAGGGAACTCGCGCCACTGCTCGATAGTTGTATCTGGGAAGGGCATCATTGGCGACCGCACCGGGAACCCGTCGCTTACTGAAACGAGTTCCACGTGACCTACGGTTACGGAATGTCCTGCCATGAAATTCTCTCCTTTGGGGTCTGGATAGTCCCGTGCTTCTAGCGACTGCAGGTTGAATGGGTAGGATAGCACAAAGGGTGAATAGCGATGGCGCTCGTACCTGCTCTATGCTGCTTCCGCTATAATCCCCGTAACAGTCGAAACTGCGCCGACGGAGGCGGAGACGTGCCACCAGAAATCATGAGTGAGCAAGCCCTTGCCGATGCCATCCAACGGCTACCGCGAGAGCGCATCGCGTTCCTGCCCACGCCATTGGAGGAGTGCCCGAGGCTGTCGGAGGCGCTGGGCGGAACACGTATCCTGATGAAGCGGGATGACCTGACAGGCCTCGCTTTCGGTGGCAACAAAGGGAGGCACTTGGAGTTCCGCATGGGCGACCTGCGGGCCAAGGGGTGTGACGCGTACATCAATATGAACCGTTGGGAGTCCAACGACGCCCGAATTATGGCGGCTGCGTGCGCCAAGTTGGGGGTACGCTATGTGCTGGTGGTGCGTGGAGGCGTTGGCAAGCCTATGGAGGCCAACCTGCTGCTGGAACATCTGATGGGTACGGAGATCCATGAACTGGAGACCATGGACCGCGATGAGGCCAACCAAGCAGCAGAAGCCATCGCCCTGCAACTACAGGAAGAGGGGTACACCCCCTACGTGTACCACCAGCAGCCCTTTGCCCGTGTCGCAGGGACCATTGGCTATCTGGAGGCTACAGTGGAGTTGGCTACTCAGTTGGCCGAGCGCGGTATCCGCCCCAGCTATCTCTATGGCGTCGCTGGGACCTCCATGGCTGGGGTGGCACTGGCTACCAAACTGCTGGGCTACCCGTGGAAGGTACGGGCCATCTCATCCGGGGACCGAAATAACCTCGCCAACATGATGCTGGAGTATGGGGAAGAAGTGGGGGATATCCTCGGGCTACCCGACGGTCTCCAGCCGGGTGATTTCGAGTATTGGGATAACTACATCGGCGGGGAGTACGCCACTCCCACTGCCGAGAGTGCTCGTGCTATCAAGCTGGCGGCCGAGACTGAGGCCCTGATACTCGACCCAGTCTATACCGGCAAGGCACTGGCGGGCCTGATGGACCACATCCGCCAAGGCATAGTGGGGCCCGACGACACGGTGGTGTTCATCCATACTGGCGGGCTACCCAATCTCTTTGCCTCCACTTTCCGCGAGTCCTTGACCAACGCTGCTAGCTCCAGTCAAAGCTGAAGACCATTCCTGCAGAAGACCCCGCGACATGCACAATCAGGTTTGAGGTAATCCATGACGACGACACAGAAACCACCGGACATGGAGGTGGTCAACCGGGCCCGCCAAGTGACGCAGAAGAGCATCGCTCCTAGGGCGTCCAAATATGACGCTGAGATACTATCGCCCTTGGAGAGTTGGCACGACCTATGGCGGGCGGACCTGCTGGGCATGACCATTCCCCGGGAATATGGGGGGAGAGATGTGGACGCCCTGACATATGTCATGGCCTTGGAGGAGATTGCCCAAGGCTGTACCAATACGGCCATGACGTTGCACATGCATAACACGGTGCAGCAGTTCATATCTCACCTTTGTATTCCAGAGCAGAAGGCCCGCTTCTATCCCGAAGTCGTGCAAGGTGGCAAGCTGTTTGGCAGCTGGGCGGCCGAGCGCGGCACGAGCTTTACAAGGCATCCGTTCGTCACGGTGGGCGTACACCGGGATGGGGACGGGTTCCGCATCCGCGGTCAGAAGACCTTTTGTACGATGGCAGGGGCCGCTTCCTACTACATGGTCTGGTGCACTGCTGAAGGCTCCGACGACATGTTGCATAACATGACCCTAGCTGTTGTTCCAGCGGACACGCCGGGCATGACCGTGGTCAGCGAATGGAACACTCTGGGTATGCGGGGTACGGTCAGTCCGGCTGTTCAGTTCGATGATTGCCTTATCACTGAGGACATGATTTTGGGTAAGCCAGGCGAGCCTCTCGGCGTCGGTGTGGTCGAGTTCTTCAGTCTCGGATATGCGGCTATATTCCTTGGGGCAGCTTGGGGAGCACTGCAACATGCCACCAAATATTGCATAGAGGCCCGCTATCTGCCCGACCCGGACCCTATTTCTCATGATCCTGCTACCCAGCGCGACGTCGCCAACATCGTGATACACCTGGAGGCGGCCCGCCTCATGCTGCACCACTGTGCCTCCCAATGGGACGATGCTGATGTAGTGACCCGCGGCTTGCTGGCCTCCAAGACGAAGTACCTCAGCACCGAGGCTGCCACCATGGCCACCCAGGAAGTCCTGCGGCTGGTGGGCGGACGGGCGGCCTCCAAGTCCTTCCCCGTTGAGCGAGCTTTCCGGGATATTCACACCTGTACGCTCATGCCACCTAGCGTGAACACCATGCTCGCCAACATTGGGAAGAGCCAGTTCGGCCTGCTACGGGCGATGTATACGGCGGAGGAAGGCTAGGGAGAAGGTTTCCAAACGGCCTTCCTGTGCGCTATCATACGGGTGTTGACCAACGCAGGAGCGTAGCTCAGTTGGTAGAGCATCGGTCTCCAAAACCGAGGGTCGCGGGTTCGAATCCTGCCGCTCCTGCCACTTCCCTCCTTCAGACGTCCTCCGTTGTTCCTTGTTGCATCCCCTAGCCGCTGCGTGCCGTTTCCAGGGCCTCTGGATTGAGGGTGCGAATGGCGCTGCCTTCCAAGTAGGCTGTGATGTCTTCCACGGTCCCTTGATAGCGCACGCTTAGTTGTTCCGGGGTCGCGTAGCCTAGGTGAGGGGTCAGGAGGGTGTTCTCCATGTGCAAGAAGGGGTGGTCCGATGGCAGCGGTTCCTGGTCGAATACGTCCAAGCCTGCGCCAGCGATAGTGCCCTTGCGCAGGGCGTCGATGAGGGCAGACTCGTCGACGATGGGGCCGCGGGCTGTGTTGATGAGCAGGGCAGTTGGCTTCATCAGAGCCAGTTCATGCGCCCCCACCAGACCTGTGGTCCGTTCGCTAAGCTGGACATGGATGCTGAGGATGTCCGACTGACGGAATAACTCGTCCTTGGTGACCAGCGTGGCACCGTGGCGATTGGCCAGTTCCTGGGTCATGTTCTGGCTCCAAGCGATGACCGACATTTCGAAAGCGATTCCAACCTTGGCTACGGCCGCTCCCAGTCTGCCAAGGCCTAGGACTCCCAGAATCTTTCCTTCTAAGCTGGGTCCGAGGGTGGTGCCCCAGTGACCAGCGCGGGTGGCGGAGTCCTCTTGGTGGATGTGGCGGGCCAATGCCAGGATCAGGCCCCAATTAAGCTCAGCAGGTGGGTTTGTAGGCCCGCCGTCGGTGCCGCATACCAGCACGCCGCAGTCGGTAGCTGCTTCCAGGTCTATGGAAGCGTTGCGCATGCCGGTGGTGACCAGCAACCTGAGGTTGGGGAGTCGTGAAAGCAGTTCCCGGGGGAAGGGAGTCCGCTCCCGCATGGCGCATATCACGTCGAAGGGTTGCAGTCGCTGGGCAACAGCGTCCAAGTCGCTGATGTGGTCGCGGAAGACCTGTAGGTTGCAGTCGCCGGGTAAGACGCTCCAGTCGGCTAGCTGCTGGGACACGCCTTGGTAATCGTCGAGGACGGCTATGTAGGTCATGGGCCTCCTTGTGGAAGGTGCACTGCTTTTGGGGTCATATTAGCGAGGGGCATTGGCCATTGCTACCTTGAGACCCTTTGCCGGGGTTGCGGGCTGTGCTAGCCTAGTTGAATCCAGAAAATGCAGGTGAATCCGATCATGACAATTCGAGTTGCGGCCATTGGGGTCACCCACTGGCACTCCCTCTGGGACAACGCTTATCTTCCGCAATTGGTGCCGATGGACGATGTGGAGATCGCGGCCTTACACGACGAGGATGCATCCATAGCTTCCCACCGCGTCAACGAGCTGGGCGGTCAGATCGCAATCTACACGGACTACATCACCATGCTGGAAGAGGAGAAGCCCGATTTCGTTATAGCTCTGGGCCGTCACGACCAGATGGCGGGAATCGCTCATGAACTTCTGGACCGCCGGGTCCCATTCATGATGGAAAAGCCCATGAGCCACAACACGCGCCAGCTAAGGGGCGTGCTGGAGAAGGCGGAAGCCACGGGCTCGTTTGCCGGGGTGCCCCTCTTCTGGAGGCACTCACCCTTCATCGAGCATGCGAAGAGGCTGAAGGACGAGGGTACGTATGGGCCGATGTGCCAGTTCTATGCCCGGCAGAACCGTCCAACCTCGGCCCGGTATGCGCGGTGGCAGGCACCGTGGATGATGGACCCCCAGATTGCCAGCGGGGGTTGCCTGCGTAATCTTGGGCCGCATTCCCTGGACTCCTTCGCCTATTTGACCGGAGAGGGTGAGGACATTGAGGTCACTGGAGCCCAGCTTAGCTGGTCGACCTATGGGGAGCAGGTGGAGGACTACGCGACGGTGCTGCTGCGCAGCGGCAGCGGGATCATCGGCACCATTGAGGTTGGAAACGGGTTCCCCCGGGATGGCACCGACGGGAACTGGAAGGTGGGCTTCCGGGATGCCATCCTGACGCTACAGGATGAAGAGGTGCGTTTGGAGACGGCGGAAGGACTGACGGTCTTGCCGCATCCAGCGGGCCGGCCCTTTGATGTCCTGAGAGATACTCTTGAAGCAGCCCGCGACGGTGGGGCGCCGCCCGTTTCGGTGCGGGAGTGCTACCATGCGGTGCGCCTGATTGACTTGGGCTATATCGCTGCCGGGAATCCTTATGGGACGGCAGCCGTCTAGCGATACCTAGAGAGCCCGGACCGTACCCCGTTCCACGTCCAGCAGCTTTTCGGCTACGGTGGCCAGCATGGGCCATGCTGATTCGTGGTGTTTAGGCGACTTGGTTGTGGGGCTGCTGAGCTTGGTGTCGAACACCACGTACTGGGCGTTTAGTTCGTCCAGTTGGCGGAGGTCGGAGTGGACCTGCTCCAAGCTGCCTTCGCCGGCCATCCGCCGGTCTTCGGGCAGGGGGGTGTCGTTGATGTGGCAGGCGATGCGGGGGCAGAGGGCGGGGACGGGTTTCCCTGCGTCTTCGGCCATGCGGCGCAGCTTGGGCATGGCCTCGTTTTTCAACCAGTCGAGGCTTGGCCTGATGGGGTGCCAGGCTTCGCCGAAGCGGACGGTGCGGCGGAGGGCGGCGTCGCTGTTGCCTCCGACCCAAACGCGGGGGGTTGACTGGTAGGGCGTGGGGTCGAGGGTGACGTCGTCGAAAGAGGTGAACTCGCTCTGATAGGTTGCGCCTTGGGGGTTGGCCCATAGCTCTTCGATGGCCTGCATATAGTCATCGGTCATGGCGCCGCGGCGGTTGTGTGGGGCGCCCACGATGTCGAACTCGCTCTCGGCCCAACCGATGCCGATGCCGAAGATGAAGCGGCCGCGGGATAGCTGGTCGATGTTGGCGCATAGCTGGGCGAGGAGAATGGGGTGGCGGTAGGGGACGACTATGACGGTGGTGCCGAACTCAATCTTTTCGGTCTGGGCGGCGAGCCATGCCATGTTGGTGAAGGGCTCGTAATAGGGGGCGGGATAGGAGCCGAGGACCTCGCGGGTGAGGGCGATGTGGTCGGCGGTCATGAGCAGGTGGAAGCCCATGGCCTCGGCATAGCGAGTCCAGCGGAGCATCAGGTCGGGGGTGGCTCCAGGGCCGGAGTGGACCAGTTTCAGGCCGACTTTCATGTGGTCGCTCCTAACTCGAATTTGGGCAGAAGAGGTCGCTTGGGGGTGTTTGGAGGGCTCAGGACGCAGGGCGGGAATGTCACAATGTCACAGTTTTCGTAGCTAAAAACGCGTTTTTGTAGCTGAGAAGTGTGACATTTGTGACATTTTCCTAGCTGGTCAGATACGAAAAAGTGTGACATGTTTTTTGTATCTGGTGATGTCACAGACGTCACACATTTGAGACATTTGTGACATTTTCGTAGCTGGAGAAATGTCACACTGTGACATTTTGGGGGTGGCCTGCCTTGGGAGGTTGGAGCCGTGGATTTTCGCCCTGCGGATTCCTGTCCGCGCAGCAATGATGAGGGGTGTGCGGGCGTGACGGGAGCCGGGGGCTTGGCTGTTTGCGCGCCTTTTGGTCCTCATGGTTCGGGGTTTCCTGCTTAGATTGCCGTCGTGTGGCGGGGGGCTATGGTTTGATGATGGACTATGGAGGAGAGGTGCGCAAGCGTTTTTTGTCATGGGCCTCTCTCGCCGTTGTACAGGCGTTATAGGACTTGGAAGTGGGCTTCGGTGGGGACGCAGTCGATGCCGTTGATGGGGACCATGTCCTGGGGGCAGGTGGAGAAGGCGATGACGCAGTCCATCTCTGCGCGGAGGAGGACGTAGTCGCCGGGCTTGGAGACGGGGGGCTGGAAGGAGAGGCTGCCGTCGGGCTCGACGGGGATGTTCATGAAGAGGTTCCATGGGCTGGGGGTCTCGGGTGAGGAGAGGCCGAGTTCGGACAGGCCTTGGGCGAGGTTGTCGGTGCAGTTGTCGTGGTACTCGGTGCAGCCGAGAAGCTCGTAGCGGTAGCGGTCGCAGGCTGCGAGGAGGGTGTCGTGGATGCCGGGGGTGGTGTCCTCGACCAAGGTGAGGATGGGACGGCGGTGATTGGTGACCATGCTTGCGCCGGTGGGTGCCATGATGCGGCCGAGGGCGGTGCGGGTGTGTTCCATGGACATGAACTCGGTCAAGTCGTGGCGGTTGAAGGCCCAAGTGTCGACGACCTGCTGGCCGTGGGTGTTGATGAGCTTGACGTGCTGGCCTTGGGTGACGAAGGCCGCCTTGCCTCTTCGGGCTTCGATGGTGATGAGGGGTGGGGTCATTGGGGGGCTCCTGGGTGTTGTGTTAGAGGACGAAGACATATCGCGGGACTGGAGGCGAGGAAGTCATTGGACCGGCCTAGACTCCTGCCCGACGAGCCGTATCCGGAATTGGGACTTCGACCTCAATGGTCGAAACGGTCGGCTCTGGGACCGTCTCGCCGTGCTCTATCATAAGCTCAATGTGGTCCTTTACTGCTTCTGTGATGAGGGAGATAGCCTCCTTGCGGCTCTCGCCCGCGGCTACGCAGCCTGGCAGATCAGGAAGATAGGCACCATAACTGGTGGGACCTTTCTCTATGATGACGGTGTATTTCACTAGCCGTGCTCTCCTTCGAGGCCAGCCTGCCTCATGATGTCCCTCCAAGTCTTCGGTGGAAGGTCCGTGCTAGGCCTCCCGGCGATGGTTACGGTACCCAGTTTCTCGGGGTGATGATACTGCCGATGGCTCCCACGAGTGCGTACCCATCTCCAACCGTCCTGCTCAACGATTCGTATTGCATCCCGCACCTTGCGCATAATAGTTGGTTTTCAGGTCTCCCGCTTCAGGTTAGGGCGATGCCAAAGAGGCGTCAAGCTGATGGTCGTTCCTGCCTACTTCACCACAGGACGGGGCGACAGGGCGGGCAGGAACCACATACATAAGAGGCCGAAAGAGGCAAAATACGAATCCAGCCCCTGCCTGCGATATGATGGGTCATTCATTCTCCCAATTCTTGAACCTGGAGGCGTCATGCGCATTGCATCGATAGAGACGGAGTTGTACCGCATTCCACGGGGGCCGGGGTTGTCCAGTGCAAGTGCGCGGATTGAGGCGACGAGCATGCTGGTGGCGCGGGTGCGGTCGGAGGACGGGTTGGAGGGGATGGGGTGGACGTATAGCCACGGGTCGGCTGGGGCCAGCTTGAAGACTGCGGTGGATACGCTGTTTGCGCCCCGCTTGGTGGGTGAGGAGGCGGATGATATCCAGAAACTGTGGCATGACCTGTGGTACAGCATCTTCCCCAACATAACGATGGCAGGGGTGACCACGGTAGCGATGGCGCCCGTGGACATCGCGTTGTGGGACTTGGCGGCCAAGGCTGCGGGCAAGCCGCTGTTCCGGCTGTTGGGCGGTTACCGTGAGCGCGCGCCTGTTTATGGGAGCGGGATAGATCTGGGCTATACCACGGAGGAGTTGCAGGAAGAGGTGGAGGCCTTTGCGCGGGACGGGTATTGGGGGGTGAAAATCAAGGTGGGGCGGGAGAGTCTGGCGGAGGACGTGGAGCGGCTGCGGGCGGTGCGGGATGTCATCGGGCCGCATGCGCGGCTCATGGTGGATGCGAACCAGAAATGGAACGTGGGCGAGGCCCTGCTGCGTGCGCAGGCGATGGAGGAGTTCAATCTGTTCTGGCTGGAGGAGCCAGTGATTGCGGAGGACCACGCGGGGTATGAGAGGCTGAGTCGCACGGTGTCGGTGCCGTTGGCGGGCGGGGAGGGACATCTGCGGGAGGGCGAGTTTCTGGATTTGTTCCAGAGGGCGTGCATCCAGTATGTGCAGGCGGATGTGTGCCGCGTTGGTGGGATCACGCCGTGGCTGAAGATTGCGGCCCTTGCCGACAGCTACCATCTGCCGATGGCGCCGCACTTGGTGGAGGAGATATCGGTGCACTTGGCGTGCGGGGTGCCGAACGGGTACTTGGTGGAGCATCTGCCAACTTTGAACCTGAATAACACGGGGATTGTGGTTGATCCGCTGATGCCGGAGCGGGGGACGGTGACGCCGCGGGAGGAGGCGGGGCATGGGGTGCGGTTTGATTCGGAGGCGCTGGGGAGTCTGCGGGTGGGGTGAGAGTATTTGGGGTTGTGGGTCCTTCGACTTCGCTTAGGACGAACGGAATAGTGGGGTTCGTTGGAGGAAAAGATGGGGATGGGTTGGTGGGACTGGTGGTAGACGGGTGGATTGGGGCTTTCACCGCAATAGCGGTGTGGGTGGAGTGACGGGGTGGATGGGAACGCCGATGATATACTGCGCTTTCAAGCCGCGGCCTGACCCTCAATACAGGGAGGGATTGGATGACCACCAACGTTTCCCACCTTATCGACGCTGAGAACGGGTTCATGGACCACAGCGTCTTTTTTGACGCTGGGATTTACCAGCAGGAGCTGGAGCAGATTTTTGCCCGCTGCTGGCTGTTTCTGTGTCATGAGAGCTCCATACCGAATCCGGGGGACTTTTTCTCGACGTACATGGGGGAGGACCCGGTGCTGGTGACGCGGGATATGAATGGGAAGGTAGGGGCGTTTTTGAACGTGTGCCGGCACCGGGGGAACCGGGTGTGCCGTGCGGATGCGGGGAATGCGTCGGCTTTCGTGTGCGCGTATCACGGGTGGACGTATGGGAGCGACGGGAAGCTGATTGCGGTGCCCAGTCTGAAGGAGGCGTATTACGACGAGTTGGATACCAGCAAGTGGGGGCTGGCTCCCGTGGCGCAGGTGGACAGCTACAAGGGGCTGGTGTTCGGGACATTCGATCCCACTGCGCCGTCGCTGCCGGACTACCTAGGTGGGGCGAAGTGGTATCTGGACAACTTTTTCGACCGTCGCGAGGGTGGGGTTGAGGTGTTTGGGGGGATGCACAAGTGGGTGGTGCCGTGCAACTGGAAATTCCCGGCGGAGAACTTCGCGGGGGACAACTACCATGTGGCTTGGAGCCATTTGTCGGCGATTCGCACGAACTTCAGCACGGGGTCCGGGGTGAAGAACCCGAACCCCAAGGGGCCGAACGTGGGGCTGGAGAACGGGCATTGCATGCTGACGTTTGGGCCGGACGACAGCGCGGACCCGCCGGTGGGCCCGATCTTGGAGTATGAAGAGAGCATTCGTCCTGAGGTGGAGGAGCGGCTTGGGCCGCGACGGTCGCTGGTGAACCCCATTGTGGGAACGATATTCCCCAACTTCTCGTTCCTGCGGACGACGTCGCGGAGCATGAGGGTTTGGCAGCCGCGGGGGCCGGACAAAATCGAGATATGGGCTTGGACATACGTGGACAAGGCTGCGCCTGCCGATGTGCGGGAGGCGATACGCAAGGGCGGGGTGTATGGGTTCAGTCCTTCGGGCAGCTTCGAGCAGGACGACATGGACAACTGGCAGGAGTGCACGCAGACGGCGCAGGGGGTGATGGGGCGGAGCCTGAGGCTGCACATGGGCATGGGGCTGGGGCACGAGGGGTATAACGAGGAGTTGGGCGGGTTCGAGAGCCATTTCCGGAATAGCGAGAGCAACCATAGGAATTTCTATGGGCATTGGGCGCGGATGATGAATGGGGTTAGTTGGGGGGAGTTGTAGGGGCTTGCTAGGGTCTCGCGTCGACGACCAACATGATGATTGTGAAAAGCTTCTCAACTGCACAGTATTCTCTTTACTGATATGTGATTTAATGCACAATTTTGACAGCCAATAATGAGGCTGCTAGAATCTGTACAAGAGTTGCGTCGGCGGTAATCGGTCGACCCAGCAAAAGGGCCAAGACTTCCGCCCGTGACTGACGTGGACGTTCACTGATCCCGTGCCGATTGTGCCACGTTGGCGCACCAGATATGCGTCAACCGGTACTCCGCAGCTGCGATGCGTTTTCTGGTGGCTTTGCCTGGGACTCACTTTGCCTTTTGGAGGACGAATGACAGCAACGGAACAAGCTACGTTTGTCGACTTGGACACAGCGGCCATTGGCCGGCCCATCACTCGACTGGGGGTCTCTTTTTTCCCCGTCTACCTGATGCACAACCAACTACCTACCATCAGAACCGGCCCTGCATCGGGGCGCATCATCCATGAGCTTCCCGACCCCTCGGTGCCTACCTTGAAAGTCTCCAACCCGGATGTGGATGCGACTTTGCTGGTTGCCGGCGAGCAGTTCATTGGAGGGGACCAGAACCGCACGATCAATGTGAGCGTTCTGATCCCCGGAAACCGCGATATGGAAATCCCTGTCTCGTGCTTGGAAGCAGGGCGGTGGGGAAGGCGAGCGGATTTCCGCCCCGGAGCTACGTACACTCCACGCCGGGTCAGGCGTGCTGCCAACGTGGCAGTCGCAGAGCAGGCGGGCACGGTCCACGCGCGACGTGGCAACCAAGGGGACGTGTGGAGTTCCATAGATGCTTCTCTGGGGGAGCTTGAAGTGGCGGCTCCCACGTCGGCGATGGCCGATGCGGACTCGGTGTTTGAGCGAGACCGTGAGAGGTCTATTGCCGCAGGCGAGTTGAGTTCTGCCGGTACACTGCCTGGACAGTGCGGAGTGGTGGTCACGCATGGACCGCGGGTGGTGGGTATGGAACTGTTTGGGGCACCGGAACTGCTTCAGCCCCACTGGTCTGCATTGGTGCGGTCATATCTCCTCGAGACCGCGACGTTTTCCGGTAGGCCCTCAGCCGACCGGGTGCTCAAAGCCATGCGGGACTTCGGAGCGGCCGCCTCGCGGCACTCGACTGGACTGGGACTGGGTGTGGAGAGGCATTTCACCAACCGACGTGCAGTGGGCCAAGCACTGACTCTCGAACGCTCCATCGTGCACGCCTGCGTGCTTGCCCGCTGAGTCGGGAAACGAGGTCTGGTCCATTGCCCTGGATGGACCCTTGATCGGGGACATCCAGGGCGCTTATTTGCCGGGCCAGCCCTTGATGATGGTCTCTTCTACGGTGAAGGTGGTGTCGCGGAGGTACTGGGTGGGGTCGACTACCATGCGTAGGGGTCTGTTGGTGTAGGTGGTGAGGCGGAGGCCGCCGGGTTCGTTGTGGCTGGTGTGGCTGATGCCGGCCTCGGCCATGGAGGTCTGGCCTGCTTCCATGTGGTACTGGCCATGCTCGGTCATCTGGGTGACGCGGCCAGAGAACTGGAACCAGAACTCGTCTTCGTCGTAGCCGCGGTGGGCGCCGGGCTGCTTGCCGGGGTTGGAGTAGGTGCGCTGGCGGAAGGTGGAGTTCTCCCACAGAAGGGAGGTGCGCACCTTGAGGGTGGGGTCGTCGGGGGCGGTGGTGTAGTAGTTGAAGGGGCTGACCTTGTGGGTGCGGAAGCCCGTCTCGGCACGGCCCTTCACGTAGTCGTAGGTGCGCATGAAGATGTAGTCGTCGCCGGGGAGGGCGTCCCAATGGGTGAGGCGCTCGGTGATTTTGCCGGTGTCGGGGATGGCCACTTGGGGGAGTTCCTCGGGGCCGGGTGCGCTGCCCTTGGGGTAGACGGTGTGGCGGATGTCGGTGGTGGCGTCTTCGGGCTGCATGCTGGGATGGAGGAGTTCCCTAGGGTAGTAGACCATGCGACGGCAGTTTTCGCTGCCGGTGGAGCGGTGGGCCACCATGGCGGGGACCAGCAGGGCCTCGCCGGGTTCGAGGATGTAGTCGCCGAAGCTGGTCTCGACTAGGGATTTGCCGGAGAACTGGAAGAGGATGGTCTGGAAGTCGCCGGCGCGCATGAAGTGCTGCTGGGTGCCGACGATGCGCTGGCAGGCCACGCGCAGGGTCTCGCCGGCGTAGAGGAGGAGTTCGGCGTCGCCGCCGGTCTTGGAGTCCATGTCAGGCAGCATGTCGAAGGGTCGGAGCTTGCGCCAGTCCTGCCGCCCGCTGCTCTCGAGAATGGAGTCGCAGATGTCCTCGATGGGCTGGGTCTCCCAGAGTACGGAGTCGGCCTCCTTGCCCCAGAGGGTGTAGAAGCACCGCTCGAAGCCTTCGGGGGGTGTCTGGAGAGCTGAGGACTGGACCTGTCGCATCATGGAATCGCTGTGCTGCTGGGTCATTTCGTTGCACCTCTGGGAGCGTTCAGGTGGAGTTTGGCCGCATTATCGTTGGGCCCTGCATGGGGGTCAATGCGCTTCCGTAGCTGGGCTGCGTTCGAGCCTGTGCTACACTCCCACCAGCCTTTCGGTGCCCGTTGCCATAGGTGGCTGAGGCCCCAATCTCCTGATCTAGGAGTGTGACATGGTTGCCAATACCGCACCCGTTGGCACCTACATCGGCGCACCCGTTGCCCGCAGGGAGGACGTTCGCTTTCTCACTGGGAAGGCGAGGTATGTGGATGATGTGAAGCTGCCGGGGATGCTGCATGCGGCCATTGTGCGGAGTCCGCATGCTCATGCGCGGATTATGGGGATTGATGCGTCGGAGGCCTTAGGAATGGCGGGCGTGGTGGCGGTGTTCAGTTTCAGGGACTTGGAGGAGGCGGTGGAGCCGCGGACGATACCGATGCGCCGTGGGTCGTTCGAGGGGTTGGAGCGCTTTTTGCAGTACCCGTTTGCACGGGACAAGGTGCGGTATGTGGGGGATCCGGTCGCTGTGGTGGTGGCTGAGAGCCGACATGTGGCGGAGGACGCGGCGGACCGGGTGCGGGTGAGCTATGAGCCACTGGCTGCGGTGGCGAACGTGCATGCCTCGTTGCAGGGGGATACGCTGCTGTTCGAGGAGCAGGGCACGAACGTGGCGTATGAGTTCTCCGGGGAGCTTGGGGATACGGATGATGCGTTTGCGTCCGCTGACTATGTGAGGGAGGAGGAGTTCTATTGCCACCGGCATACAGGCAATCCGCTGGAGACGCGGGGGCTGGTAGCGTCGTATGACACGGGCAGGGGAGATGTCACGGTATGGGGGGAGACGAAGGTGCCCCATTTCAACCGGGGCGTTCTGGCGGAACTGCTGCAGATACCGGAGCACCGGATCCATTTCATTGAGCCGGATGTGGGCGGTGGGTTCGGGATACGGGGCGAGTTCTATCCTGAGAACTTCATCATCCCCTTTGCCTCGATGAAGGTGGGGCGTCCGGTGAAGTGGATTGAAGACCGGCGGGAGCACCTGACATCGGCCAACCAGTCGAGGGAGAGTTTGTGCCGTATCGAGGTCGCGGCGACTAAAGAGGGGATGCTGCTGGGGATGAGGGCGCGGGTGTATGGGGCGCTGGGCGGGTATGTGCGCACGCATGGTGCGAGTGTGCCTATTGGCACAGTTGCCATTTTGCAGGGGCCGTACCGCATTCCGAACTACCGGTGGGAGGTGAAGTGCCTGCTGACGAACAAGGTGGGCATGGGCACCTTCAGTGCACCGGGGCGCTATGAGTCGTGCTTCTTCAGGGAGCGGATGCTGGACATTGTGGCGGGGGACCTGGGGATCGATCCTGCGGAGTTGCGGCGGAAGAACCTGATTCCGCCCAGTGACATGCCCTACAGGGTGGGGGTGACTCGGCCTGGGAATACGCCGATGGTGTATGACAGCGGTGACTACCCTGCCGTTTTGGACCGGGCTTTGGAGAATGCTGGTTATTCTGCCCTGAGGGAGCAGGTGGGGCGTGGCGAGGATGGGCGACTGCATGGGGTCGGCGTGGCCTGCTTTGTGAAGAGCACGGGCAGCGGGATGCCCTACGAGGGGGCTCGCGTGGTGGTTACGGGCCCGCGAGAGGTTGCCGTCTACTTGGGGATTGCCACTCTGGGGCAGGGCCACGAGACGATCATGGCGCAAATATGCGCTGACGGGCTTGGGGTCCCCTTGGAGTATGTCAGCGTTTATCACGGGACGACCGACTATATGCCGTATGGCGGAGGGACTCATGCCAGCCGGTGTACTGTGATGGCGGGCAGTGCGACGTACGGGGCGGCCCAGAGGCTGCGGGAGCGGATATTAGGCATTGCGGGGGCTTATCTGGACGTGCCGGCTGATGAGCTGCAATTCGGCGGTGGCGTGGTGTCGCGCATCGGGTCTGCCTCGGGCGAGTCACTGCTTGAGCTGGGGCAGGTGCTGGAGTTGGCTGGGCCCGTCAGCCCGCACAATTTGGGGAACATTGGGTTGGATGACACCTATTATTTCCATGCCAGTGAGGAGTGCTATCCGTTTGGGACGCATGTGGCGCACGTTGCGATTGATCCTGAGACGGGTGCCATGGAAATCCTGAGATACGTGGTGGTGGAGGATGTGGGGACGGTGGTGAACCCGCGTTTGCTGAACGGGCAGGTCATGGGCTCGGTCAATCAAGGCATCGGGGCGACGATTCTTGAGGAACTGGCGTATGATTCCGAGGGCCAGCCTCTTGCCACCACTTTCATGGACTACTTGCTCCCCACCAGCACGGACGTGCCTGCGGTGGAGTGCGAGGTGATGGACTTGGCACCGTCGCCACTCAACCCGTTGGGGGTAAAGGGTGCGGGGGAGATCGGCATCGTTGCTACCGGGGCCTGCCTCTCCAATGCCGTTTCCAGTGCTCTTTCGTCTATTGGAGATAGGGGGGAGATGCAGGTACACCGCATGCCTCTCAGTCCCGACCGTATTCGTTCGTTGATAAGGGAATCCTCGGAATAGGCAGACTCAGAAAGCGAGGAGGACACCATGGCCGACAAAGACATTCGCTGTGCCATTGGAGTTGACCTTGATGCCGTGGCTGGGTGGCTGGGCTCCTATGGTGGCGAGGACTCGCCCGACGATATATCCCGGGGCCTGTTTGCGGGAGAGGTGGGAACGCCGCGGCTGCTGAAGCTGTTCCGCAAGTTTGGCCTCACGACCACTTGGTTTATTCCCGGCCACTCGATTGAGACGTTTCGCCCCGAGGTGGAGATGATCGTGGACGACGGCCACGAGATCGGGCTGCACGGGTATTCCCATGAGAACCCCATTGCCATGACACGGGAGCAGGAAGAGGCGGTGCTCAACCGGTGCATCGACCTCATCACTGAGATTACGGGCAAGCGCCCCACGGGGTATGTCGCGCCGTGGTGGGAGTTCAGCCCCGTTACTGCCGAGCTTCTATTGTCCAATGGCATCAAGTATGACCACAGCCTGATGCACAAGGACTTCGAGTGCTATTACGTGCGGGTGGGGGACAGGTGGACCAAGATTGATTTCTCCCAACCCGCCGATGCGTGGATGCAGGCCTTGGAGAGAGGGCAGGAGACGGGACTGGTGGAGATACCCGCCAACTGGTATCTGGACGACCTGCCTCCGATGATGTTCATCAAGAAGTCGCCCAACAGCCATGGGTTCGTCAACCCGCGGGATATTGAGCAGATGTGGCGGGATCAGTTCGACTATGTGTACCGGGAGTACGACGATGCGGTGTTTCCCATCACCATACATCCTGACGTGAGCGGTCGCCCGCAGGTGCTGCTGATGCTGGAGCGCATCATCGCGTATGTTTCATCGTACCCGGGGGTTCGGTTCTGCACTTTCGACCAGATTGCGGAGGACCATCTGCGGCGCAAGCCCCGGAACGTGGCGTAAGGCGGGGCGGTCCCTGAACAAGAGAGGGACTGGTCCCTACTACCTACTTGACAGGTAGGACTCGATCATCGCCAGCCTGCTGGAATGATCTTGAAGGGTGGCCACCACAGAGTCCAACCTGCCTGAGTGAGCTTGCAGCGTGGAGACCACGGAGCCGAGCAAGGTGACGTGATCAGTCAGGATTAGAGTGTGTGCGTGCAGCGTCGACTCGATTGATTGCAGGGTAGATATCATACGGTCCTGACCCTCGGCCAGCATCGTCAGGCCTTGTGTCATTTGGTCCCTAGACTTCTCTAAGGAATCTACCCTGTCTTCCAGTTCTGCCACTATCCCTGGCTCTTCGGACGATATTTTCTGCCATTTTATAGGTGAGTTGCGGGCATTGTCATGAGGCTAGTGTGGAGACATCGGGGAGGAGTTCCAAGGAGGCCACCATCTGGATGGTGTTTTCCACTGCCTGTGGGCTGAGAGGCATCAGGGAGTGGGATGCGCAGTCGCGGAACTTGGCGGCCAGTTGCTCGTCGCTGAGGGGGTTGTCCGGCTGGCCCAAGGGCACGTCCACTCGCTGTATCAGGTGGCTGCCGTCTGAGGTGAACATTTCCATGATGCCGTTGCGCTGGTCCAGCGATGCGTCGTAGGAGTGGTTGATAAGTTGCGCGAGTCTGAGGACATCGGGTTGGGCCATGCCTTCGGGGGTGAAGTCGGCCAAGGTGACCTCGCCGTTGATGAGGGCCTTGGCGGTGCTGAAGGCGATGCTGTTGGCTGCTGAAGCCGCCGTTGTGGGGGCGCGGCGTTCTTCCACTGGCTCGAACCAGTTCTTGGTCTGGGGATGACCTGTGAGGTGTATGCGCTGGACTTGGTCCGGGTCGATGTTATGGGCTTCCCGAAATTTCAGAGCAGCATCGATGAAGGGGTGGCACATGCCGCTGGTAGCCCATGGCTTGAAGACGGTTTCAAGGATGTGGAACCGCTCACCCAAGCCGTCGCGCAGGGCTTCCGGCGCGTATACGCCATTGTAGAACATGTTGAACAGGCCGGCCTGGCCTTCAATGGCAAGGCACCGGCCTTCCAGCCCCTCCTTGGCCATGAGGGCGCTGAGCACGCCGCCTTGGTTGGGGAAGGCAGCATAGATGCCCTTGGAGGGCGGGTCGCCGTAGAGCACCACTTGGCGGGTTCCGGAGACCTGCATCAGCATCAGGCCCAAGGCGCTGTCCATCTGTTCGGGGTCCAGATGGAGGACGCGTCCTGCGCTGAGGGTGGCCCCAACGTAGCTGAGCACCTGACCTTCGAGGAAATTCTGACGGGTGTCGACGCCTGCCTCGATTAGGGCTGCCACGGCACGCATTTCGACCTCGACACCAGCCACCAATGAGGCTATGAACTCCCTGCCGTTCACGTTGCCGACACGCTCGGCCACAGCCAGCGGGGCTGTGAGGCCGAAAGCGCCGGGATGTCCGCCCCGGGCTCCGATGGCGTCGTAGTTCAGCGCATGTACCGTTGCTCCGTTGGCGAGGGCCGCCATTACGGCGGAAGTTTTCTCGCTGGTGCCGAGGACGCTGCTTTCGGGAACGCCGCCCGATGCCCGCACCACTGCGAGGGTCTCGCGGCAGCCGTCGCCCATGGTTGTTCCTGCAAGGGCGGCTCCGAGAGAGTCGAGCACCAACCGCTTGGCGGTGGAGATGACTTCGGGAGGCAGGTCTTCGTATTGGAGTCTGGCGGCGTAGCTGCAAAGGAGGCTGGTCAGGCCTTGTTGTTCTGCCATGGGGTCTCCTTTGGAGTGCAGATGGTGGAGGGTAGACCTGATTGATTATACCTGCCTAAAATCGCGCTAAATGGCCAGACGGAGAGATGGCGGAGTCTGCGAGCTATGCGAGCGGGAGGTGGGCCGCCTGACGAGCCATCATCTAGTGCCCAAGGCCCGTGGGGGCAAGCATGGACCGCAGGTATTGCTCTGTCCCACTTGTCATCGCCAGCTTCATGCGTTGTTCAGTGAAGCCACTCTGGAGAAGGAACTGAGTTCGGTCGATGCCTTGAAGGGCCATCCGGAAATGGTCAACTTCTTGTCGTGGATGCGCAAACAGAAGGGGCAGGCGAGCTTTCGGGTGAGGCGGTCGAAGGGGCGGGTGTGAGGCCAGTCCCCGATGCGCTTCGGGACTTGAAACCATACTAGCTGCGGGGTATCCTGCGGTTGCCCTACGAGACTCGTTCCTGTCACTACTTCCAAAGGGTCTCCCGATGGAGTAGGGCCAATCTAGAAGAGAGGCCGCAGGCGGAGCGGGCTTGTATTCAAGTCTCGTTAGGGAACAAGCAAATGGCGACAGATGCGGAGGCGGGCCAACAAACCGACTACACCAGCACGGCGGAGATAGCGCGCGCTGTCGGACGCTTGGAAGGGATTGCGGAGGCGCTCGTTGATGGCCAACGCCAACTCCGGCAGGACCTCAACGAGGGGTTACGGGAGACCAATCGACGTATCGACCGGCTGCAATACACGATGATTGGCTTCGGAATTGCCCTTATCGTGGCGGTTGTGGCAAGCAATTTGTTCGGCGGCTGACCTTCGATCAAGGAACCAACCAGCGTTCGCTCAGGGAGGTGCCAGCATGGTAGACCTGAATGACCGGGTTACTCAGAACGGCAGCAGCGGCAATGGCAGCCACGCCAATGGGCACGGGGCCATGGCGGGGACGGGTCATATCTCCAACGAGTATTTCTTTGGGGCGAAGATGACCCATGATGCGGAAGCGGCTTGGCGGGAGGCGCAGGGGGCATCGCAGATTGGGCCGTTCGATTATGTGCCGCCCATGGGCTTCCGGGAGTACTGGTATCCCGCGCTGCTGAAGAAGGACGTGGGGGCCAAGAAGCCCGTGTGCGTGAAGATGCTGGGGGAGGACATCGTTTTCTTCCGGGGTAAGCAGGACAAGGTGTATGCCCTGTTCGACTGGTGCCCCCATCGGAGCGCCCGACTCTCACAGGGTGAGTCCCTGTTTCCTGGGACGATCACCTGTGAGTACCATGGCTATACCTTCGACGGTGTTGGAGAGTGCGTTGCTGGTCTCATCGAGAGCGCGGACTCTCCCATGATGGGCAAGATGAGGGCCAAGTTTTACCCAACGGCCGAGCATGGCGGGATAGTCTATGTCTGGATGGGCGAGACGGAACCCGTGCCCCTAGAGGAAGACCTGCCACCGGAGATACTGGACAACCGGGTGCATTTCTTCCACCACACCGCAGTCTGGGATGCCAACTGGACCGAGCCTGTGAACCAGGGAATGGACTATCACGAGGCCTACCTGCACCGCAAGATGTTCAACCATTTCGGTGGTTGGAAGGCACCGCTCAAATTCAAGTTCCACGGCATCATCAGCAAGGACCTCGGCTTCCTGCGGCCGCGTTTGTCCAACTATGGCGGCATCAAGATCGTGCATGAGGACGAGAAGCGGGTCTGCAGCAACCCCATACAGCAGTCCTTCGGTGAGGTGTATCACCCGAACGTCAAGGACACATGGCCCAAGACCCGGTGGTATATGTTCCTCAAGGGCAAGAGGCCGAGCTTTGGCGTGGGCAAGGGCGGGGAGAGTTTGTTGGGCATCCCCAATTACCTGCACGGCATTGAGCTTCCATCCTTCATCCGGGTGGGCGGTGGGAGCTTCAAGCCTGCCATGAGCCTGCATCTGCGGTGGATGGTGCCCGTGACGTTCGATACGACGCGCGTATGGAGCTACACCATTGGGCCGCGCCCAAGGACTTGGCTGGGTCGTCGCTTCAAGGACCTGTGGTACCACCTGTGGCGGAAGCCCAACACCATCAAGCGGATCAATGAGTGGGAAGACTTGGTGACGTTCCAGAAGGACCGGCTGCGGTATGATCTGCCGCAGAAGCTGAGCATACTGGACACCAACGTCATCTTCTTCCGGCGCCATCTGGCGCGACGCTCCCGGGACTTCGAGAGGCTGGGGGGCGCCTATGGGTCGAACAATCCCCCGACGCGGACTGGAGAGGACTGGAAGAAGCTGAAGGCATCTGAGAATGGGGCCGACGGTCACGTCGAGTCCCTTGAGAAGGTCAAGGTAGAAGCTGACTAGAAGGCGAGTAGAGCCCGTGACGAGCACGGGCTTTCGAATACAGGGAGGAAACGATGGCAGATAACGGCAGAGTCATCTCGGCTGATGGTCACCTCGAAGTGTTGCCGGAGCGCTGGACCGACAGGGTGCCCCAGAAATACCGCAACCGGGCGCCGCGTACCGTGGAGTTGCCCAATGGCGGGCAGGCCCAGATGATTGAGGGCCGGCCTCTACAGGAGGCTTTCTTCCTTGACCTGCGAGCGGGGCGAGCCGAGGGGCAATGGCAGCCCACGGGTCTGCGTGTCGAAGACTCGGCGGGCACGGGGCCTCCTGACCAGCGCTTGAGGGAACAGGATGCCGATGGCATGTCCGCTGAGATACTCTACCCCGCCATGGTTTCCGGGCCTGGATTGTGGCGCAACATCCGCCACGATGAGGTCTACAAGTCCATGGTCAGGGCCTACAACGACTGGCTGGGCGAGGAATATGCTCCCACTAATCGCAACCGGCTGGTCACCATGGGCGTGCTGCCTTGGACCGGCGTGGACGACTGCATTGAGGAGATGGAGCACTGCGCCAAGCTGGGTCTGAAGGGCGTAATGCTGGGCACCTTCCCCAGTGCCAAGGGCTATCCCACACCTGAGGACGACAAGTTCTGGGCTGCTGCTTTGGACATGAACATGCCGCTGACGGCCCATGTGCAGTTCGACAGGTCCGGTCCAAGGGCCAACGATCCCACGTTCCTCTATCCCAATAACGACCCCGAGGTATTGGGCTCGCTGCGACGCCACTTCCTAGACTGGATTATTTCACAGGGTATGGGGCCGGCGCTGAGCATCACCCAGATGGTGTTGTCGGGCGTGTTTGACCGCTTCCCCAAGCTCCAGATGTATTTCGCGGAGACGCGCCTTGGCTGGGTGCCCTTCTGGATGGAGCATGCCGATTTGTGGTATCAGCGCCATCTGCACTGGGCCGAGTCACAGTTGGGCTTCAAGCCACTGAAGGCGCTGCCCAGCGAGTACATCCGCAACCACATCCACTTCAGCATCCAGTATGAGCGGGTGGCCTTGGAGAACCGGCATCATATCGGCGTGGACCACATCATGTTCGCCACTGACTTCCCTCACATTGAGTGCGAGTGGCCCAACAGCCAGTCTTTCATCGAGAAGCTGTACTACGATGTGCCCGAGGACGAGAAGCGGCAGATACTCTCGGACAACATGATCAAGTACTTCCACCTTGAGGATGCTTTCGAGGTCAATTAGATAGCGCAGCTCATTCCCCCGTTTGTGCTGAGCGCAACGGAGCGGAGACCTGGGGCCTGAGCACAACGGAGGGAGTGAAGCAACGTGGACCTGATTATTCGCAACGCCAGCCTGCTGGACCGGCAGGGCACTTGGGATGTTGGCATCCAGGGCGACCGGATATCTGCGGTCGAACAGCGAATCGCTGACCAAGCTGCCGAGGAGTTTGATGCTGCCGGTCGTTTAGTGGCGCCGACTTACGTCAACGGCCATACCCACTTGGACAAGTGCAACCTCGGTGACGTGATGCGTCCCAACGAGACCTATAGCTTCCAGGAATGCTTGGCTATCACGTGGGAGCACAAGCGCACCTACACAGTTGACGATATTGTGGACCGCGCCAGCCGTGCCATTCGCGAGGGTATCCTGAACGGCACAACGTTCTTCCGAGTATTTGCCGACGTTGACACCATCGGGGGCCTGCGTCCCTTGGAGGGGATCATCGCACTGCGGGAGAAGTGGCGGGATGTCGTTCCCGTTGAGGCCGTCGACTTCCCCCAAGAAGCCATCCTGCGAGACCCGGGCACCGCCGAGTTGATGGAGGAGGGCATGCGGATGGGGGCCGATGTGGTGGGTGGGCTCCCTTGGCACGAGCGCTTGGATGAGGACATGCGGGCCCATATCGATTTCTGCTTCGACCTTGCCAAGAAGTACGACAAAGACATCCACATGCTGGCGGACGACACCCTGAACCCCAACAGCCGTTCCTTGGAATACTTGGCTGCACGCACGATTGCGGAGGGCTTCCAGGGCAGGGTATCAGCGAGCCACTGTGAGGCTATCGCGGCCTACGACGAGTACCATGCCCACAAGGTGATGGATATGGTACAGGAGGCTGGGGTCAGCATTTCCTCCAACACCCACATCAGCCTTGCCTTATCGGGACGGATGCATCAGGAGCCAATCCCTCGCGGTATCACCCGGGTCAAGCAGATGTGGCAGAAGGGGGTCAACGTCTTCACCAGCCAGGATGACGTAAATGACCCCTATTATCCTTTTGGGCGCAACGACCAGCAGGAAGTGGCGGCGTATCTCAGCCATACCGCCTTCATGACCTTCCCCGATGAAATCCGCGCGGTGTTCGATTTCATCACTTACAACGCTGCGCGGGCCATGCGCCTTGAAGACTACGGCTGCGCACCAGGGTGCCGGGCTGACCTGAATGTTATGGCGGCCCCGACCGTGCAACATGTTTTGCGACTGCAGCAGCCGCCGGCACTGGTCCTGAGAGGGGGTAAGGCGCTGGCTCGAAATGAGTTGAGGCAGGAGCTTCTGAAGGACGCGTAGTCCTAGGGGGTGTTGCGTTCGGGGTGTGCGTTAGGCAGAGTGGACGTCTGTCAGGGCGAAATCGCTGCCTTTGTACAGCAGAGGCTCTCCCGTGACCTCGGCCAAGGCGTAGGCGAAGCAGTCGCCGAAGTTTAGCCCCGCTGGGTGATTGCCTCTTCCGAAGCGCCTCCAAGCCTGACGCGCAGTATTAGCCTGCTCCACCGTGACCGGTTCCAGCACAATCCCCGCCTCTTCCACATAGGCATCGAGTTGGTTTCCGGCTGCGATTCCCCGGCGGCTTTCCAGTACTATAGCCGCTTCAAGGAAGTTCGCGGCAGACATGCGGCAATGCGGAGCCTCCGATATTGCCTGTTCGTACAAGTCTGCGTCATTCTCACCGAATAGCACTGCCATAACTGCCGAAGTGTCTGCGATCACTTTGGCAATCCCCACTCATCGTAGAGGAACTCGCCGTGGTCAATTGGTGGGCCCGCTTCGCGCAGCATCTCAGCTGTGCGCTTCGAGATGGCGCGCATGCTTTGTAGGCGTTCGTGAATTTCCCGCCGACGCTCCAAACGCTCCCTCAGGGCGACTGTAACCGCGTCGGTCACAGTTTCGCCTGTGAGTTGGGCTAACTCATTGGCCAACCTGCACGTCTCTTCGTCTGTGATGTTGAGGCTCACTCCTCCTCCTCCTTCACCCTCTGAAATCCCGCCCCGTCACGCTTACCATACGCTGCCCCATCGCACCACGCAATCGCGCCCTAACACAAGCCCTATCGAAACTTGGGGGCGACCTGCTCGCTGAGCATGCGCAGCGATGCCACCATCTTCTCGCGGGGCATGAGGCTGCGGTGAGTGAGCATCAGGTTGCGGACGCCGGCGTCGCGGAGGGCGGCGATTTGCTCTGCTACTCGGCGTGGTGAGCCTACGAGTTGCTGCGGGCTTTCGGGGTCGGGTTCGGCGCCGTAGCCGTCGCGGTCGAGGGGGACGGTCTGGGAGGGCATGGCGATGTCCTTGGGGTTCCAGCGTTCCTGGATGCTTATAAGGTGCTCGGTGGCGCCTACGAAGGCGGGGATGAATTCGTCGAGGGCTTGGTTGTCGTTTTCCGCTAGGTAGGCTTCGCGCCATACCCAACACTGGTCTAGAAGATTCTCGACCTCCTGGTCGGAAAAGCCAGCCTCACTTGCCGTGTCGGCGTACAGATTGAATACTCGAGCTAAGCCGCTATTGGCGCGGCCTCGGTACAGAAGCGGCCGGCCAGCGCGGGCCATCTCCATGATGTTGTTGTCGTCGATGCAGGCCCTAGGCAAGGGCGGATGGGGCTTCTGGTAGGGCCGGGGACGGACAGAGGGGAAAGAGACCTGCCAGTACTTGCCGTTGTAGTAGACTTCGTCTTTGGTCCAAGCGGTTATGAGAAGGTCTTCCGCCTCCCGGAGTTGCTCCACGCCTTGGGCCGGGGTGGTGCCGAAGCCGACATATTCGAAGGTGTTGTAGGTTGCACCGCGGCCAGTGCCCACGATGAGGCGTCCGTGGCTGAGGTTGTCCAGGACGGCGGTCTGGATAGCGAGGCGCACGGGGTGGTGCAGGGCCATCTCGACGATGCCGAATCCCAATTGTACCCGCTTTGTGCGGGCGGCCATGGCTGCGGCCAGCAACAAGGGGTCCCCGTATACCACTTCACCAGTGAAATGATGCTCGGCGAACCAGATGGCGTCGAACCCCAACTCCTCGACAAGTTCGGCCTCGAACATGCACTCGTCGATGGCGGCAGCATCGTTGGAGTCGTCGAAGATCATGGGATAGAAGAAGTGGCCAAAGCGCATCCGGTGCCTCCCTGCTGCTGGTAACGAGACGCCCATTATGGGCGGGCAGCGCCCGGTTAACAACCGCATATGTTGTTATACTAAGTCTCCCCGCAGGGATGCCTTGGAGCAATTCCTTTTTCAAGGAGAGGGTCATGGTGCAGAGCTACATTGGCGCCTCCATCACCCGCAAAGAGGACATACGGTTCCTCACGGGCAAGGCCACCTACACCGATGACATAAAGGCACATCACCTGCTGCACGCAGCCATCATGCGCAGCCCACATCCTCATGCCCGCATACTCTCGATAGATTCGAGCAAGGCGTTGGAGTTACCCGGTGTGGTGGCGATGTTCACGTTTCAAGATATAGCCGACACAGTAGAGCCGAGGCGCATACCCATCCGGGTCAGCACCAATCCGGAGTTGGAACCCTTCCTGCAGTACCCGCTGGCCAGCGACAAGGTGCGCTTCGTGGGCGAGGCGGTGGCAGTGGTGGTGGCTGAAAGCCGCCCGTTGGCTGAGGATGCCCTGGACCTCATAGATGTTCGCTACGAGCCTCTGCCTCCAGTGGTGGATGTGGAAGACTCGTTGAAGGGTGAGTCCCTGCTGTTTGAGGAGCATGGGAGCAATTCGGTGGTGGACTACACCATGAATATCGGCGACTACGACGAGGCCGCCAGCACTGCCGATTACACCCGCAAGGAGCGGTTCCGCGTGCACCGCCATACGGGGAATCCGATGGAGACCCGCGGGCTGATGGCGTCTTACGACGTGGGTCGAGACGAGCTTACGGTATGGGGCGAGACCAAGGTGCCCCACTTCAACCGGGGGGTGCTGTCGCGCCTGTTGCAAATGCCGGAGCACCGTATCCACTATGTGGAGCCCGACGTTGGTGGTGGTTTCGGCGTGCGGGGTGAGTTCTATCCGGAGAACTTCCTGGTTCCCTTTGCCTCCATGAAACTGGGTCGCCCGGTGAAGTGGATGGAAGACCGGCGGGAGCACCTTCTGGGTTCAAACCACTCCCGGGAGCATGTCTGCGAGATTGAGATCTCGGCTAAGAACGATGGCACCCTGCTGGGGATGAAGGCGCGGATACTGGGGGCCTTGGGCGGGTATGTGCGCACCCATGGAGCGTTCATACCGATGTCGACTGGCGGTCTGCTCATGGGGCCCTACCGCATACCCAACTACCAGTGGCAGGTGGTCTGCCTGCTGACCAACAAGACTGGCATGGGCACTTTCAGCGCACCAGGGCGCTACGAGTCCTGCTATTTCCGGGAGCGCATGCTGGATGTGGTCGCTGCGGACTTGGGCATTGACCCCACTGAGTTGCGTCGGAAGAATATGCTGCAGCCTTCGGACATGCCACATACCGTCGGAGTCACCCGCCCGGGGATGGCGGAGATGGTCTACGACAGCGGCAACTATCCCCAAGTGCTTACCGAGGCCCTGAGCGCTATCGGTTATGACGGCATCAAGGGGGCCACTGGCAGGCAGGAAGATGGTCGGTATACGGGCGTTGGCGTCGCCTGTTTCGTGAAGAGCACGGGGACCGGGCCCAGCTACGAGGGGGCGCGGGTGGTTGTGAATGGGCCGCGACAGGTGGCGGTCTACCTTGGGGTTGCCACCTTGGGGCAGGGCCATGAGACGACCATGGCCCAGATATGCGCCGACGGTCTGGGTGTCCCCCTGGAGTATGTGACCATATACCACGGGAATACGGACTTCATGCCCTATGGAGGGGGCACTTTTGCCAGCCGTGCCACTGTGATGGCCGGTAACGCTCTCTACATGGCGGCCCAGGAACTTCAGAAGAAGGTGCTGCGTCTTGCTGCCGGTTATCTGGATGTAGATCCCTCGGAGTTGGAGTTCGTTCAGGGCAGCGTGGTGCGCCGTGGGTCCGACATTGAGGGGCCGCTAATGGACTTGGGACAGGCCCTTCAGTTGGCGTCGCCCACCTCGCAGTACAACCAAGGCGAGATGGGGCTGGAGGCCACGGCTACGTTCCATCTTGGGCATGAGTCCTTCCCGTACGGTACACATGCCTGCCAAGTGGCGATTGATATTGAGACGGGCAAGCTGGAGGTACAGAAGTACGTGGTGGTGGAGGATGTGGGGCATGTGATCAATCCCCTGATTGTTCACGGACAAGCCATTGGGGCTATAGCCCAAGGCATCGGGGCGACGATT
>CBDBED010000011.1:0-196241 GCA_965204245.1 Dehalococcoidia bacterium | reverse complement strand
AGTTTACGATGATGTCCGCCGATTTAGAGACATCGTTTAACGCCGGGTCCTCGAGACTCAGTGGACTGACCAGCGCTCCATGTCCTCTCAGAAGGAACGCCAGATTCTCCGCACGCTGCAGAGTACGGTTCGCGATAGTAATGGAAGCCACCGATTCTCCCGCAAGAGCAAGGCAGACGCCCTTCGCTGCGCCCCCGGCTCCCAGCACCAGGACGCGCTTCCCAGTGGCCGTTACACCTGCGTCTTCCCTCAGGGCGCGGAGAAAACCTATGCCATCAGTGTTGTATCCCTCCAGCCTGTTATCTCTTCTGTTGACAATGGTGTTTACCGCGCCCGCCCTTGAGGCCCACGGGTCGATCTCATCTATTAGGGAGAGCACCGCCTCCTTGTGGGGCACAGTAACATTGCAGCCGAGGGTGTTAGGCTCCCTCAGTCCATTCACGAACTCGGGGACATCGTTTGGGGCTACACTCCAAGCTTGATAGGTGGCCTCAATGCCATGATGATCGAAGGCGACTTGCTGAAGTACCGGCGACAATGAGTGGCCGATTGGATAACCGATTATGCCGACACGTCCACGCATGGCGAGGATAGCTCGCGGTTCTCTTAGATGAGGCTCATACCCCGGAGATAAGGGGAGCCGGCACCGGCTGAGAGGTTCTCTGGTCCAAGTAGGCTTGCAGGATTATGGCGGCAGATCTGGAGTCGATCTGCTCGCGGCTGCGGGAAGGGCGTAAACCGGCCGCGCGCATTAGACGAGAGGCTTCACTGCTGGAATACCGCTCGTCCACTGTCTCTACCTGAACTTCTGTATGTTTCTCGAGTCTTTCCAAGAATCGTTGAGTCTTCTTGGCTTGAGGTCCCAAAGTGCCGTTAATTGAGATGGGCAGTCCCGCCACAATGAGGGTTGCCCTTCGGTCATGAATGATACCTGAAATGCGGACCAGGTCATCATTGATGCCGGTGCGCGCCATAGTTCCTATCGGGACGGCTAGCGTTCCCCCTTCTTCTGCTATAGCGAGACCAATACGTCGGTCGCCAACATCCATACCTATAATGCTCACGTTGCGCCTTCGAATCACCCGCCGGAGCGGGCTCGACGTACGATGTCGACGACGCTTTGTATGGAAGCATCCAGTCGCTCCGGGTGTCTTCCGCCAGCTTGGGCGAGGTTGGGTCTGCCTCCGCCACCCCCGCCCATCACTTCGGCGGCCTCCTTCACAATGTTGCCCGCGTGGAGCCCGTTGGATACCAAGTCGTCGGTGACCATGGCTACCAAGGTGGGACGGCCCTCTACGATGCCTCCCATCACCAAAACTCCGCTATCCAAGCGCGACTTGAGGAAGTCGCCCATCTCACGCATGGCCTCCGCATTGGCGGCAGAGGTGCGTCCTGCCAGCACTCTCACACCATCCACATCGGTCACGCTATCAAGCATCGTTTGCGCCTCTCGACGCAACGCCTCACGCTCAAGGGCGGTCAGACGCCGGCGAACTTGGTCGGCGTCTTCCATGAAGCTTTCAAGGCGGGCTTCCAAATCGACCACGGGTGTCTGCAATTTGGCCGCCAGCGAGTCCAGGAGGGCAGAGCGCTCCATGAATAGTTTCTCGGCTACAGGGCCGGCTACTGCCTCAACACGGCGCATGCCTCCACCAACGCTGGCTTCCGATACGACGAAAAGCGGTCCTACCTGTCCCGTGGCATGCACATGAGTGCCTCCGCACACCTCAACGCTAAAGGGACCTTCATCTTGTTCGTCTGGCCCCATGCGCACCACCCGGACCACATCCCCGTAGCGGTCTCCAAAGAAGGCCAAGGCCCCTTGGTGAACTGCTTCGGTGAAAGTGCTTTCAGTGGTGGTGACGGCAAGGTTCTCTTGCACCTTCTGGTTAGTGAGGCCTTGTACTTGGATCAGTTCGTCCCGGGTGAGGGGGGCCACATGGCTGTAGTCGAATCGCAACCGGTCGGGCGCAACCAAGGAGCCTGCCTGACGGACGTGAGCTCCCAATACGTGGCGCAGCGATGCATGCAGCAGATGGGTCGCTGAGTGATTGCGGGCGGCGTCGCGACGCCGGATGGGATTGACAATCGCGTGTACCTCCTCACCCAAGGAGATATCCCCTTCTTCCACTATCCCTCGATGGACGATGAGGCCAGCTACCGGCGTCTGCGTGTCCTCGATAGAGACGCGCCCGTTGGGACCGCTGATGATGCCAGTATCTCCCAACTGCCCGCCCGCCTCGGCATAGAACGGAGTGGAATCAAGTACCAGCTCTACCCGTTGTCCCTTCACGACATGACCTACTGGCAGGGCTTGACCTTCACCCTCGGCTGCCGCAACAAGCAGGGCTGCGATTCGGGACCGTTGGTTGATATGCGTGTAGCCGACGAAACCGACCGTCCCCACGCCAAGATTCTCATAGGTGGGCAGCATTTCCATGGCGCCTTGGAAGGTGTGAGCGGCCCGCGACTGCTCCCTTTGCGCCTCCATCTCCTGCTCGAACCCAGCCATGTCGACGTCAAGGTTGTGCTCTCGCGCGATTTCCGCCGTCAGTTCCGGGGGGAATCCATACGTGTCGTACAAGTTAAAGGTCTCTTTGCCTGATACTGTCTGGTTACCGTTGTTGGACTTGGTTCGCGAAGCCAGAAGATCAGAGAGTATGGCAAATCCTCGCTCAAAAGTTTGGGCAAACCTGTCCTCCTCCAAACTGATAACGCGCAGGATATGCTCCCGGTTCTCGGCTAGCTCCGGATAGGCAGCCTGGAAACGTTGGATGGCTATGGAGGCCACCTCGGTAAGGAACGGCTCCTGCAATCCAAGGCGGCGCCCGTAGCGGATTGCCCGCCGGATGATGCGGCGCAAGACGTAACCGCGACCTTCGTTGCCGGGAACAACGCCATCGGCAATGAGGAATGACACCCCACGGCCGTGTTCAGCGACCACGCGGATGGCGTAGTCGGTCTCGGCGTCGACACCATATTTCTTGCCCGTCAGTTCACAGATGCCTTGGACGATTGTCTGAAACAGGTCCGTCTCGTAGAGGTTGCGCTTGTTCTGCAGGACGGCAGCGGCCCTTTCCAACCCCATACCGGTATCGATGCTGGGGGCGGGCAGTGGGGTGCGGTTGCCCTCCAAGTCCTGATAGAACTGCATAAACACTAAGTTCCACAACTCCACGAACCGCTCGCAATCGCAGTTTGGGTGGCAGGTCGGCATTGGGTCGTCGTTGCGCTGGGCCGCGGTCAGCACGTCGGGTGAGACTAGCGGGCCACAGCCGTGTTCTGCACCGGAGTCGTAGTGGAGTTCGCTACAGGGCCCACACGGACCTTCCAAGCCAGCCGGGCCCCACCAGTTGTCCTTCCCTCCATAGCGGTATATCCGCTCTTCGGGTATGCCGATGTCGTCACGCCAGTGGCTGTATGCCTCCTCATCATCCAGATAAATCGTGGCATACACTCGCTCAGGAGAGATGCCAAAGCTCTGGGTGACCATCTCCCAAGCCATGGCCACGGCGTCTTTCTTGAAGTAGTCGCCGATGCTGAAGTTACCTAGCATCTCGAAGAAGGTGAGGTGCTTGTGGTCACCCACTTCGTCGATGTCGGTCGTGCGGAAGCTCTTCTGGGAGGTGGTCAGACGACGGGACGGCGGTGTGGCTTCGCCCATGAAGAAGGGCTTGAACTGCACCATGCCTGCGCTGGTGAAAAGCAGAGTGGGGTCCCCTGCAGGTATAAGCGAAGAACTGGGCATGATAAGGTGGCCCTTGTCTTGGAAAAACTGGAGGAAACTGGACCTTATTCGATCGCCTTCCATAGGTATCCTTCAGCAGATTGCATCATAGTTCATGGCATTGGTGGAGATGGTGGCGGTTTGCCTGGCTGCCCATCTTAATCTGGAGACTGAAAGACCCGCCGTAACGAGGATTATAGCATGCTAGTGCACAGCAGATAGACGCAAAGTTCCCGGCCGGTCTCCGCCCAGTTCGGCCTCCTGACTCGTTCGATCTTGTGGAAGGAGTGGATGCTCGATTAGCGGGCTGCCTCTTTTCGCAGCGTTGACGCTCCAAGGGGGTCAGCGTAGAATCGTGGTGTGGGATTACGATGGGAGTGGAAATGTATTCATCGCACATCAGTAGGGTAGAGAAGGCAAGGAACTACGCGGAAGAACGGGACCGGGTCACCATCAGCCGTCTAACCGCCACTTTTCGGGGCAACAACAACACCCATGAGTTGGTGTACGAGGCAGGGGCTTGGCATTGCTCCTGCCGAGTCTTCGCTACCCAAGGCTCCTGTAGCCATACCATGGCCCTCCAGGAAATGCTGGATGAGGTCTTCCCCAGCCGGGCACCGGAACCAGCGTAGTCGCCGCTGGCCGCGACAGGCTGGCCGCTAACCCTCGTATTTACGGAACACCAAGCAGGCGTTCTGACCTCCAAACCCGAAGGCGTTGGAAAGAACAACCCGTACTTCAGCCTGACGGCCCACATTGGGCACATAGTCCAAGTCGCAAGCCGGGTCGGGGTGTTCGTAGTTCACTGTAGGGTGGATAGCCTCGTCGGTGATGGAACGTACGCAAGGCACCGCTTCCAATGCTCCAGCCGCTCCTAGAGAATGCCCGATCATGGACTTTGTGGAGCTAACAGGTATCCGATAGGCCGAATCTCCGAAGAGCCGCTTGATCGCCGCGGTCTCCACGGCATCGTTCAACGGGGTCGAAGTGCCGTGGGCGTTTATGTAGTCCACTTCTTCCAAGCCAACACCTGCGTCATTTAACGCCCATCGCATGGCTTGGCATGCGCTCTCGCCGGTCTCCTCAGGCTGGACGGGATGGTGAGCGTCCGATGAACTGCCGAAGCCCGCGAATTCGCAGAGTATGGTTGCCCCTCGTCTGAGGGCGTGCTCCAGAGTCTCGGCCACCAGCACCACGGCCCCCTCGGCTGGCACAAACCCGTCGCGCTGGGCATCAAATGGCCGGCTGGCCTGCTCTGGTGCATCGTTGCGGGTGCTGAGAGCCCGCATCACAGCGAAACCCGCGAGCCCCAGTTGACTGATGCCCGCCTCGGCACCCCCAGCCAACATTACGTCAGCATCGCCCCGCCTTAAGACTTCCAGAGCCTCTCCCATGGCTTGGTTAGAGGCGGCGCAGGCTGTGACCGCAGTGGAATTGTAGCCCCGGGCGCCCGTGAAGCGGCTGACGTTAGCGGCAGCCATATTCGGGAGCACCATGGGAAAGAAGAAGGGCGACATTCGCATCCCACCCCGCTCAACTAAGACACGGCAACTCTCCTCCAGAGTAGGAAACCCTCCGTTGCCGTTCCCCAAAGAGACGCCGACACGGAAGGAGTCTTCTTTCGATATGTCCAATCGCGAGTCCTCTACTGCCATCAGGGCAGCAGCTACCGCTATCTGCGAGAACCGGGCCATTCGACGAGATTCCCTTGGGGCGATGAACTGATCAGGGTCGAAGTCTATGGCTTCGCCTGCGATTCGGCAGGGGTAGTCCGTCGGGTCGCAGAGCGTCATAGGGCCGATGCCTGATTTACCTTGCAACAGGTTGTTCCAGAACTCACTTGCCGTAAGGCCGAGAGGGGTTATTGCCCCCATTCCGGTAACGACTACTCTTGGACGTGCCACAGCCCTACACTCCACTGAGTTCCGGGTAGACCTCAGGCGGGATGCCCTTCACCACCTCCCGCACCTCTGCGGCTAGGAAGAGGGAGCCTGTGGCCAATACTAGGTCGTCTTTCCCTGCAATATCGAGGGCAAGGGTTACGGCGTCGGCAGTGTTTGATGCGGTATGACTTTCGACTCCATGAGACCGGAAGAGATCGGCGAGCAAGTCGGGCGGGGCCGAGCGTGGGTGGCGTGTGCTGGTGACCACTGCTCGAGATGCCACAGGAGCGAGAGCCGAAACGATCCCCTCTAGGTCTTTGTCACGGGACGCACCCAGCACCACTACAGCCTCCTCATAGTGGAAGCAGTCCGCCAAAGCCTCCCGTAGACGCCCCGCCGAATGGGGATTGTGCGCACCGTCAGCCACTATCAGGGGACCGCTACCGCCGTGGTCTGTCAAGACTTCCAAGCGACAGGGCCACTGGACTGTGTCGAGTCCGTCCGCAATGGATTCCCTTGAGATCGTGTGTCCCTGTTCCTCTAGGACTTCCATAACCCCCACGGCGATTGCAGCGTTTTCCAGTTGATGGGGGCCTAACAGGGATACCTGCAGGTCATGGACTCCCTTTCGCCCATGTACCTCGAGGCACTGTGGTGGGGCAATCCGCATGGTATCCGTGAATGTGCTCTTGCGGGGCTTCCAACGGACATCCTCTCCAACCGTAAAAAGGTCCGCTCCACGCTCGGAGCAGGCATCGCGGATCACTTGCATGGCCTCAGGTATCTGTGGAGCACTGACCACAGGGATGCCAGGCTTGATAATGCCGGCTTTCTCCCTAGCGATCTCTTCTATCGTATCGCCCAACACTTGGGTATGGTCCAAGCTGAGGGAGGTGATGACAGACACTGAAGGCTCGACGACAGTCGTGGCATCCAATCTTCCTCCCAACCCTACCTCGATGACATTGAAGTCCGTCTTCTCTTCGCTAAAGTAGGCTAGGCCCATGGCAGTCAGCAACTCGAATACGGTTACCCGGCCTTCGCTCTCGTCGTTGAGTTGCAGCATCGGTTCCCAGAGCCTGTCCAAAACCTCAGCGAACCGCTTTCCCGGAATTGGTTTTCCGCTCAAGGAGATGCGTTCGCGAAAGGTATGGAGATGTGGCGAACTGTACATCCCGACCCGGTACCCTTGGCAGCGCAGTATGTTGGCACACATGGCAGCCGTACTGCCCTTTCCTTTGCTGCCCGCTACATGAATCGTGGGCGCGCCTTTCTGCAGGTTCCCGATCCGCGTGAGAAAGGTGTCGATGCGGGATAAGTCGTATCGAGGCTGATGCCGCCTCTCCGTCTCATGACTGATGTAGGGCATACGCTCGTTGTCCACCAACCCGAGCAAGCGCCTTAGGGCATTCCGGTAGTCCTGCGTCGCCGCCATTTAGTCTCCACGAAGACGGGCTGGCCTTATGCCAGCCGCCACCTTCAGCCCGTCCCAACGGGTTATGCTCTTGATAAAGTCGATGTTACCTTCCAAGGTCGAGGGATGGAAGTGGAAATTCTGGTATACCGAGTCCTGCTCGGCTACGTTTGGCAGAGCCGCCATTCTGAGTTGTTCCCGTGTGGCGGGAGGCGAGGGCATTATTGCTTCCATGATTCTGGCCGAGTTCTGTAGGAAGGCCGGGGGTACTGGAAGATAGGCCCGTGTCACGTTCAGGGTGCGACACAAGATGCGAACAACATCAAGATAACTCAGGTGCTCTGGGCCGCCGACTTCGACAGGCCCCATGGTCGGCTCATCCCGCAGCAGTATCGAAATGCAACGGGCCACGTCTTCGACGGAGATCGGATGGAGAAGGTTGGAGCCGGTGCCGATAATGGGTACAACGGGGAAAGCTTTGACTATTGCTGCCAGGGTCGTGATGAACTCATCTCCCTGCCCAAACAGTATGGAGGGCCGGATGATGCTGTAGGGAATTCCCGATGCTACAACCTCGGCCTCGCCCTGACCTTTGCTGCGCAGGTAGGGGTACGGAGACTGGTCGTGCGCCCCGATAGCACTAACCTGAACATAGTGACCCACCCCGGCCTCTGCAGCGGCCATTGCCACGTTCTGAGTTCCCTGCCGGTTGACTGTGTCGAAAGTGGCGGTGCCCCGTTCGCGAATGATAGCCACCAAATGCACGACCGCGTCGAGATCATAGATAGCCGCGCGTAAGGCAGCCATATCGGAGACGCTGCCATAGTGGACATCCAGGTCCCGCGATCGGAACCGCTCCTCAAAGCCAGGAGTACGGACAAGGCATCTTAGTTCGTGCCCATCGGCGTGAAGCACTTCCACGACACGGCGTCCAAGGAACCCGGTAGAGCCCGTTACCAACACCCGCATGTTTGCCTCATACGCCCCTATAGGGCAGCCTAGCAAGGGCAATTGGGAGTGTCAAACCAAAGTATGCGGGGCCGAATCGGTCGTGTAGAATGCCTCGCAATTCAGCGAATCCTCCGTGAGGAAGATTTCTCGAAGAATCATTCACTTTTTGTGCCCGAAAGCTTGGTGGAGGTGCGCATGGACTTAGGCATCGCGGGAAAGGTCGCAATAGTGACCGGAGGCAGCCGTGGTCTGGGGAGAGAGGCCGCTATGAGCCTTGCCCGAGAGGGAGTAAGGGTAGCTATCTGCGCGAGGGACCCGGAGACGCTGAAGCATACGGTGGGAGAACTCGAGGCCTTTGGCAACACAGCCCTCGGGATTTCCGCCGATGTCACCCAAAAGGACTCCCCTCGGGAGGTCTTTGAAGAGGCGGAAAGTGCGCTGGGGCAAGTGGATATCTTGGTAAACAACGTGGGTGGTCGTCGCGGCACTACTCTAACCGAGACCAGCGACGAGCAGTTTCAAGAAGGCTATCAAGCCAACCTATTCAGTGCCATCAGGTTTATGAAGCTGGCAGTGCCCGGCATGAAGGAGCGTGGCTGGGGACGCATCGTCAATATCAGTTCCATCTACGGGCGTGAGTACGGTGGTTCCGTGGACTACATGGGGGCGAAAGCGGCCCTGATAGCCACGACCAAGCACATGGCCTTGGAATTGGCCAAGGATGGCGTACTGGTCAACTGCGTTGCTCCGGGTTCGATCCTCCACCCCGGAAGCTCATGGGAGCGTTTTACCACCCAGCAGTCACCGGAGGTCGTCTCTGAATTCATCGCGCGGAATCTGCCGATGGGCCGCTTTGGCTGGCCGCAACCCATCGGAGACACTGTTGCCTTCCTTGCATCCGAATGTGCCAGCCTCGTAACGGGTGCGTGCATCAACGTCGATGGCGGTCAAAGCAGGTCCCTTTTCTAGGGTTCCCTGAAGTCCCGAAAGCGGGTGTTTTCCGGGTGCTCAAAACCTGCACAGGTTAACCTTGACACCCCCAAGAGGGTGTACTAGCCTCTTTCTCTGCCACAACATGTTCGCTCATCTTCACGTCCATACACAATATAGCCTCCTCGACGGACTCAGCCAAATTCCGCGTCTGGTGAGCCGGGCCAAGGAACAGGGCTTTAGCTCTCTGGCCATCACAGACCACGGCAACCTCTATGGGGTGGTCGAGTTTTATCGCGAGTGTAGAGAAGCGGGTATCAATCCCGTCATTGGCTGCGAGGTCTATGTGGCCCAAGGCAGCCGGCACGACCGGTCGCCCTCGGAGAAGAATCCTTATCACCTGACTATGATGGCCCGGAACAACACGGGCTACCGCAATTTGATGCAGCTTGTGACCAAGGCTAACATGGAGGGCTTTTACTACAAGGCGCGCATTGACCGCGAATTGCTGGAGCAACACCACGAAGGGTTGGTGGTCTTCTCCGGCTGTCCCACAGCCCAAGTGCCCCGGCTGATAAAGGAGCACCGGCTGGACGATGCCCGCAAGGAGGCTCTCTGGCACAAAGAGATATTCGGAGAAAACTATTTCCTCGAGTTGCAACGCCATGCTCATGTGGAGCACTTGGACACCATTAACGATGCACTGGTGGGCATGAGCCGCGAGCTTGAAATCCCCATGGTGGTCACCAATGACTGCCACTATGTAGACCAGCAGGACGCTCCACTACAGGACGTGCTGATATGTATCCACACCAGCACAAACATTAACGACCCCAACCGGCTCAGGATGGAGGACGAGTCCTACTATCTGAAGAGCGCCCAAGAAATGGCAGACCTGTTTCCGGACCATCCGGAAGCCGTAGCCACCACTCAGCGCATCGCCGATATGTGCGATGTCACGTTGGGGTTCGGCCAACTCCATCTACCGGAGTTCCCGTTGCCTGAGGGCTTCAGCGATGCCGATGAATATCTTGCCCACCTGTGTTGGCAGGGTTTTCAGTGGCGGTACCCCAATCCCCCTTCAGGGGCTCGGGAGAAGCTCGTTCATGAGTTGGATGTCATCCGGCAGACCCGCTTCGCCAACTACTTCCTCGTGGTGTGGGACATCGTTGACTTCACCCGTAAGAACAACATACTGCTGGGCGTCCGGGGGAGCGCAGCGTCCAGTGTAGCCCTTTACTGCCTCGGGGTGACCGAGATTGACCCGGTTGAGTACCGCCTCGTCTTTGAGCGCTTCCTCAATATCGAGCGCAAGGAGATGCCCGATATTGATATGGACTTCCAAGACGACCGGCGGGACGAGGTGCTGAGGTACGTCACGCACCGTTATGGCAGTGACAAGGTCGCCCAGATCATTACGTTCGGCACTCTGGGAACCAAGGCTTCCCTGAGGGATGTCGGGCGGGCTTTGGGCATGAGCTATGCGTCTGTGGACCGGGTGGCCCGGTTAGTGCCGTTCCGCGCTCGCACTGTCAAGGATGCCGTGGAGAATAGTCCGGAGCTAAAGGAGATATACGAAGGCGACTATGCCATCCGGGACTTGGTGGACAAGGCCTCCGGTCTGGAGGGCACTGCCCACCACGTTAGTACCCACGCTGCCGGCGTGGTGATATCCAGCGAACCCCTCACTGAATATGTCCCCCTGCAACGGCCCACCAAGAACGATTCCAGTGAAATCTCCATGACCCAGTACTCCATGGACCCGGTGGCTATGCTGGGTCTGCTCAAGATGGACTTTCTGGGTCTAACCAGTCTGACCATACTGGACCGGGCCGTTAAGTCAGTAAAGGAAACCCGCGGTATAGAGATCGACCTCCACCAACTCACACTGGATGATGAGACCACCTTCCAGCTTCTGTCGTCGGGCAAGACCAGCGATATCTTCCAACTGGAAAGCGCTGGTATGCAGCGGTACATCAAGGACCTTAAGCCCTCCTCGCTGGGAGACATCTCGGCGATGATCGCCCTCTACAGGCCTGGGCCCATGGAACATATTGACCGCTTCATCGATAGCAAGCACGGCCGTACCGATATAACGTACCCTCACCCGAGTTTGGAGGACATACTCGAAGAGACGTATGGCATCATCGTCTATCAAGAGCAGGTACTGCTGATACTGCAGAATTTCGCAGGTTACTCCGCGGGCGGGGCCGACATTGTTCGCAAGGCGATGGGTAAGAAAAACGCCGAACTGATGATGGCTGAGAGGGATAGGTTTATAGAGGGGGCCATCGGCAACGGCTTTGAGCAAACCGTTGCGGAAGACGTGTTCAGCCTTATCGAGCCATTCGCGGGGTACGCTTTCAACAAGGCCCACAGCATCAGTTACGCCTTGGTGTCCTACTGGACGGCTTACTTCAAAGCCCACTATCCAGTGGAGTACATGGGGGCAGTGCTGAACTCCCGGCTGGACCACCCAGACCGCAGGGAGATAGCCATCAACGACTGTTTGCAGATGGGCATACGTATCCTTCCTCCCGACATGAATCATAGCGGTGTTTTCTTCACGATTGACCAAGGGCCGGATGGCCCTCGGGCCGTGCGGTTCGGCATGGCTGCTGTGAAGAATGTTGGTGAGGGCGCTGTGCAGCCGGTAGTGGATGAGAGGGAGAAGAACGGCCCGTTCACATCGATGGAGGAGTTCTGCCGTCGCGTCGACATGCGCTCCCTGAATCGCCGTGCCTTGGAGAGCCTGATCAAGGTCGGTGCTTTCGATGCCATGGGCCAGAGGCAGTCGTTGCTGAACGACCTGGGTCCTACGCTAGCCTCGGCCCAGCGCGATCAGCGAATCAGAGACACGGGCCAATCGAGCATGTTTGATCTGATGGGCGGGGGTGAGGAGGAGGTTGCTACATCCGCCGCTCCTTCCCAACCGGTGATCCCCCAAGGTAAGACCACACCGGAAGAGAGTGGGTGGGAGAAGGAGTTGTTGGGAGTGGCCCTGTCCAGCAACCCCGCGCAATTGCTGGCCGAGATTCCCGCTAATGGGGCCGTGATAAACCGGGACCAGTTGGACAACGATATGGATGGCCAGCGAGTGAGAATCATGGGGCTCGTGTCGTCGTCTGAGCAGCGATATACGAAGGAGCAGAAGCCCTATGCCATCACTTCGATGGAAATGATAGGGGGCGCTCTGGAGGTCATAGCGTGGCCCGATAATCTGGAAAAGACCCGCGAGGTGTGGCAGGAAGGACTTGTGCTTTCCATTTCCGGCAGGCTGCGTGTTCGTGGCGAGCGACTCTCCCTGCACTGCGATGAGGCCACCATATGCGCGTCTCCCGAAGGGCATTCCGCAGGGGTCGAGGCATATGAAGACCCTGCTATGGAGATGGACTACCATCCCTTGGATGCATACCCATCAGACGGGACCTCCATCGTGGAGCCGACGGCTATCGATTCTCAGGGGAACGACCATAAGAAGTACGCTGACGAAGCTGCCGAGGGCTTGACACCTGGAGACGCGGACGGGAACCCCATCGGACATGCGACTTCTCGACCGCAAGGCCATACCGGCACCGAGGTGCATCGTCCGTCCATCAATGGGAATGGCAACTCCAATGGAAAAGGTCATGCTAACGGGTATACCAGTGCCAAGACCAACGGGACAACACAAGCGACCGGTAGGGCCAACGGTAATGGGCACAGTAATGGCAAGGCCAACGGTAACGGGCACAGTAACGGCAAGGCCAACGGTAACGGGCACAGTAACGGCAAGGCCAACGGTAATGGCAACGGAAACAGCAATGGGAACGGTTACCACCGGACGGTACTCATAAACCTACAGGAGTCGCCCGACTCGGACGAAGACGTCCAACTGCTTAATGATGTCAAGAAGGTGCTGTTGGAGTACCCCGGTTCCGACCATGTGAACCTGACGATCCAGACGCCACAGGGCCAATTGCGCATGGAATGGCCTCTGGTGACCACCACCTACTGCGAAGACCTGCAGACCTCTTTGGAACACCTCTTGGGGGAAGGGGCCGTTCAAGTGGAGGACCCCCGCCCCAACGGCAACTAGATTGCCATCGGTATTCTCCCCACGTTTGAGTCCCTGCTTGCTACTGTGCTAGCTTTAGGGGCTAGCTTTAGCCAACCCCTCTTGGAGCGTCCGTTATGAGTTTGCAGCGTGACTCCCTTGCCTCTAATCGCGTAGAGATGAGCGGCACTACTGAAGATGCCATGGCCCTCTACTACGAAAAGGGGTGGACCGATGGGCTGCCCGTGGTGCCTCCTACCGAGGAAAGGGTGTTGAGCTTCGTGGAGGTCGTGGGGCGGGAACCGGGCGAGGTGCTGAGCACGGAGCCTGTGCGTGGGCGCGTGATTACGGTGGAGAAGGTGGCTATCGCCGCTGTGATGGCGGGGTGTCTGCCGGAGTTCATGCCCGTGGTGCTCACCGCGGCCGAGTGTATGGTGCAACCGGAGTTCAGCTTGCACGGGACATCGGCGAGCACCGCTGGGTCGGCGCCTCTGGTCATCGTGAACGGGCCGATTCGAAAACAGTTGGGGTTCGCCAGCGGGCACAATCTGTTCGGGCCCGGTCCGGACAGACGGGCCAATGCCACGGTGGGAAGGGCCATTCGACTGTTGCTGATTAACGCCTTGCAGAACCATCCGGGTGTGTTGGACCGCTCCACCTTGGGGCATCCCGGCAAGTACTCGTACTGCATCGCTGAGGATGAGGAGAGCAGCATCTGGGAGCCGCTGCACGTGGAGAGAGGATTCCCGCCCGAAGCAAGCTGTGTGACGGTGGGAGCGTCCTTGGGGCCGGTGCAGATCGACATCCGGCGCGGAAACACCCCCGAGGCGTTGCTTACGGCTGTAGCTGATCAGTTGATGGGCTTGGGGCCTGAGCACAGAGAGATGATTCTTGTGGTGTGCCCGGAACACATGGGCTTCTTCAGAGAAGCTGGGTGGAGCAAGCAGCAGGCGCGGGAGTTTTTGCACCAGACTGCGCGGCGCTCTGCGAAAGCGTGGAGCGACGTATTCAAGGCCGAGATACCGGAGCCTGGCCGTGAGGACGAATCGGTTGGGGCCCTGCGCTCGCCGGAGTCGTTGATGCTGTTGTCCGGCGGTGGGCCGGGAGGTCCGTGGTCGGCCCTAGTGCCACGGTGGTCCAAGGGAATCACGGCGGCGTCGGTTACACGGCAGATCGCAGGGGTTTAGGCAAATGGATAGGTGTGAGCAATCCGCTTGGGGTCTGGGAGTCACGTACCCGGTGCAATTGGACGACTTTCCTTGCAGGAAGCTGCGATGCTAGAATCCGCGGAAGCAGCAGGGTCCGCAAGACCCCAACCGAAGGAGGCGCAATGACTGCGGAAAAGACGGACATGGTGCTCCTCGACCCGACGGTGGAGGCCCTGCCGGACAACACGAACATGGCCCCAAGGCTCGAAGACCTGAATGGCCGGGTGCTGGGATTATTGGCCAACGGCAAACGCAACTCAGACACTCTTCTGGATGCTGTGACCAGCCTGTTGCAGGACACCTACGATGTTAAGGGCGTAGTGCGTTTGAACAAGCGGGACGTATCCCGGCCAGCCAAACAGGAGATGGTGGACGAACTGCTGGAGAAGTGCGATGCGGTGATCACCGCGATTGGCGATTGAGGATCCTGCAGCACGTGCAGTGTGCACGACGCAATCAGCTTTGAGAAGGCAGGCATGCCCGCAGCAGCCATTTGCACCGAGCCCTTCATTGCTTCGGGCAACGCCATCGCCAAGATACGCGGTATCGAGGACTACCCCTTTGCTGTAATTCCTCATCCAGTGGGCAGCTTGGAAGAGGATGGGGTTGCATTACAGGCGCGCCGGGCATTGCCACAGGTTTTGGAGTTGCTGCTTACGAAGTAGGGTTAGGCTTGGCATCTATCGCAGGCAGCAGGGTAGTCCGCGGAGTCCATAGTGTCTAAGCTGCCCGGTACTCAGATAGTTCTCCTGTCCAACGATTGAGGTCACACGTTTGCGTTAGGGTCATTGCATCGGTCCCAGACTCATCACCGGGTTACGATTGGACAGGTACTGCTCTGTGACAAAAGGGGAACCGAACCCGTAGTCGGCAGCGCACTGCCGCACGACTTTCAGGACCTCCGGGCGGAACTTGGCAGGGTCGGGTTCCTCGCCACCCTCGAGGATTCGCCGCATCAGGGTACCGCTGAGTTCCTCCTTCCGGTCGGCATGGCCGCAGAGGCCCTCGTAAGCTGATCCCTTGCAAACGGGGCAATACCACCATTCCAAACTCAACACGGGTTCGATGCCCAGCGGAGGTAGCTCAGAAAAGATGCGGTGGGCGGCGTAGGTATCGTAATAACGTCCCACCCCAGCGTGGTCGCGCCCGAACATGTGGTGGGTGCAGCCGAGGTTCTTGCGAACGAGGGCGTGGAACACGGCTTCCTTGGGGCCAGCATAGCGCATGTCCCAAAGGAGCATGGACGTCATATGTATGTCCTCGCGGAAGTAGCCTGCTTGGCGTACCGTGTCGTGGCCCATGAGGATGGCTTCATCGATGTAATCGCCCTGCTTTTTCTCTCCGACGACGGCGTTTACCAGAACGCCGTCGCTGTCGGAGGCGAACCACGCTCCCTTCATGCTCCACTCGTGGCCGGCATGGGGCACGTTGCGAGTCTGGTGGGCGACGACACGCTTCCAGCCACGCTCAGCAACGGCTTGTCGCATGGTGGTGGGCGTGTACCAGAAGTCGGCGAAGGGTTGGTGCAGTGAGGGCTGGTTCACCAACGTCACCGTGCCTCCGATAAAGCGTTCCTGGTATGCGTAGGTTCTAGCCACGCCGGGATGGGCCTCGTCGGTGGTGCCATAGACATGGCGGGCCATGGCTTCCTTGTCGTAGGAGTAGATGTCCTCGACTTCAAGCACAGCAAGGGGGTTGTTCTGGAAGGTGAGCAGCGCAGAGTCGCCTGCGTGCAGCCCCAATTCGTCGACCTGTTGCGCCGGCATGTCGAGGACTACGGGCACCGACCAGATATATCCGCTGGCGAGGCGCATGTTCTCGACAACTGAGTGTAGGTCCGGTTGGTTGAGGAAGCCCTGTAGAGGTGAGAAGAAACCCAAGGCGATGTTCATGCATTCCCGGGCTAGGGGCTCCCGGACGGGGATCTCGGGGAGACCCTGGACCCGCTGCCGGGCTGCTTCGCCGGTGAGCACGCGCTCAATGAGTTCTCCTCCATGGGGTGACAGGGCATTATCAACCACGGTTGGTCTCCTTCAGGTCCGAGTTTCCACACCGCGACTGACCCCCTTCCTCTAGCAGAAGCAGGGAGTCAGTCGTCGCTTGGTCAGGCGGCTGTATGGTGTTGAATGTGAAGCCCTGTCACCCCTCAGGGTGGAGGATGCGCCACACCTTTTCGGGCCGGATGGGAATATCGATGTGAGTGACGCCCAAGTGTGACAGGGCGTCGACAACGGCGCCGACCACCGTGGGCGTGGCAGCAACCGTGGCCATCTCGCCGATACCCTTGGCACCCATGGGGTTGTTGGGTGTGGGAGTGACGGTGCGGTCCAGCGTGAAGCTTGGAAGCTCGTCGGCAAATGGGACAGGGTAGTCCATCAGGCTACCGGAAATGAGCTGGCCTTGGTCGTCGTAGACTGCCTCTTCCAAGAGGGCTTGGCCTATGCCTTGGGCCAAACCGCCGTGTATCTGGCCTTCCACCAGCATGGGGTTGATGACCACGCCACAGTCGTCGACCGAGAAGTAACGGTTGAGTGTTACTTCGCCCGTATCGGGGTCGATGGTGACTACTGCAACGTGGGCGCTATAGGGGAAGGTCAGGCTCGGCGGCTCCCAGAAGGCAGTGGCCTCCAAGCCCCGCTCCACATCGGGGGGCAGCATGCGCCCATCGTAGGCCTCCCGGGCTACGTCGGCCCAACTGACGGACTTCTCCATCACGTCTTCGACATAGAAGCGCCCGCCTTCCAGCACTACCTGCTGGGCTGGCACCTCGAGGAGGGCTCCCGCTATCTGTGCCGCTTTCTCCTTGACCTTAGCACCGGCTTCAAGGACAGCGGTGCCTCCGACGGCCAAAGCACGGCTGCCGAATGTGCCTGTGCCCTTGGGCACCACGTCGGTGTCACCGTGAACGACCTCGATATCGTCGAATGGCACTCCGAGGTCGTCGGCTGCCAACTGGGCAAAAGAGGTCTCTTCTCCCTGGCCATGGGGTGATGCGCCCGTGAGCACGGTAACTTTTCCGGTGGGGTGGAAGCGGACGACAGCGGACTCGAAGCCTCCCAAGCCACCCATGGTAAAGGCGGGCCCCATGCCACATATCTCGGTGGTGACAGTGACTCCGATGCCCATGAGGCCACCCTGTGCGCGGACCCGCTCTTTTTCGGCCCGCAGTTCGCCGTAGCCCGCGATTGCCAAGGCCTTGTCCAAGGCTTCAGGGTAGTTGGCACTATCGTAGGGCATGTGGGTGGGGGTGACGTAGGGGAAGGACTCGGTGGGGATGAAGTTCTTGCGCCGGATTTCGGTGGGTTCCATGCCGAGTTTCTGGGCGATGAGGTCCATGACTCGCTCGATGATATAAGCGGCCTCGGGGCGTCCCGCTCCCCGGTAGGCGTCGTAGGGAATCTTGTTGGTGAGGACGCCGTAGGCTTCCCACGCAAAGTTCTGCACGCCATAGACGCCGGGGGCCATGACGGGCGTGAGCGTCGGAATCATGTGGGACACGACTTGGCAGTAGGCACCGAGGTCGGCATACATGCGCAGGCGGAGGGCCAGCAATGTCCCATCGTTCTTGTAGGCGGCCTCCACGTATTGGGACTGGCCCCGGCCATGGGCAGTTGCAACGAAGTTCTCGGAACGCTCTTCTATCCATTTCACAGGGCGTCCCAGCTTCATGCTCATCAGGCAAGCCAAGGAGTTTTCGGGGTAGGAGTTCATCTTCACGCCGAAGCCTCCACCCATGTCGATGACTATGACGCGAATTTTGTTCTCCGGTATCCCGAGGATATTGGAGATGAAAGTGCGTTCCATGTGCGGACTCTGAGACCCGACCCAGAGCGTCAGCTTGCCCTCTGCCCTCTCGTAGTTGGCCACCACTGCCCGGCCTTCCATGGGGACGGCTACCAACCGGGGCTGGGACATCTTTTCGCTAACGATGCCGTCGGCCCCTGCGAAGGCCGCTTCGGGGTCTCCCGCCGACCCGGTGTGCTCATAGCAGATGTTGGTTCCCAGTTCGGGGTGCACGAGTTGAGAACCGGCGGCAGCCGATTCCTCCATGTCCACGGCCGGTGAGGTGGCCTCGTATTGCACGTTGATCAACTCGACGGCGTCCCTAGCCGAGTTGCGGTCGGCTGCGACCACGGCCGCTACCACTTCGCCCACGAACACAACGCGGTCAGTGGCTAGTGGGTAACGGTCGACGTAGTTCATATTAGGGAAGGGGGCAGCAACGGGCAGGGGGCCTTGGCACAGTTGCCTGCACTCTTCACCCGTCATGACAGCTAGGACCCTGGGGTGCTGCGCTGCGCGGGAAGTGTCGATGCTGACGATGCGGGCCGAGGCATGAGGACTGCGTAGGACCGACATGTAGGTCATGCCGGGCAACTGCACATCGTCGGTGTATTTACCCTCGCCGGTTATGAGGCGCGGGTCCTCCTTGCGCTTCACCGAGGCTCCAACAATGCGGGACGGCTGGCCTATCACCATGGTAGTCCTCCTTGTGCCGGGGCTATGCCAACGAGTGGGGCAGAAGGCATGATCTAGTTGGGTACGGAATACGCAGCAATTCTATCACGGGCTGAACCCGGCCGAATGGGGTTCGGAGGGAGGCGGGTGGCCGAACCTATTCGCTGGCTAGGTCCCGCTTGGCCTGCTGCCAGAGAGCTTCTTTCTCGTCGAGGGTCAGGTCTCTCAAGCGGGTGTTCTGCTCGCGGGCGGCTTCTTCCATTTGCTGGTAGCGTTGGGAGAATCGGCCATTGGCCTGCCGCAGTGCATCTTCTGCGTGGATGCCCATCCAACGGCCTAGGTTAACCAGAGCTAGAAGCAGGTCGCCGAACTCCGCGGCGCGTTCACTCTCGGTTGACGCCTCCTGCAGTTCCTCGACTTCTTCAGACACCTTGTCGAGGACGCCGGATATGTCCTCCCATTCAAAGCCGTCACGAGCAACCCGGTCTTGCATGAGTTGGGCGGCGGCAAGGGAGGGCAGGTCGCGTGGGATGCCCTCCACGCGCGAGCGGCGTGTCCCCTCTGCTTCCTTGAGGACTTCCCACTGCTGCTCCACCTGCCGCGCATCGGTGGCAATGGCATCTCCGAACACATGGGGATGGCGACGAACCAGCTTGTCGTTGATCTTCTGGATTACGTCGCCCGTCTGGAAGGTGCCAGCCTGTTCGGCGATGTTGCAGTGGAATGCCACTTGCACAAGTATGTCGCCCAACTCCTCGGAGAGCTTCGCTGGGTCGGCGGAATCGATAGCCTCCAATACCTCGTAGGACTCCTCTAACAGATTGCGTTTCAGGGACTCGTGGGTCTGCTCCAAGTCCCAGGGGCAACCGCCGGGAGAGCGGAGGCGGTCGACGATTTGCAGCAGGTCTTGAAAAGTGGGGGCGTCTGGAGAGACTTCTTCCGGAGGGGGCATGGGGCGATTATAGGAGTGGGCCCGTTGCCTGGCAACGGGGCGGGTGCTACCGTGCCATGCAAGGAGGTGTCTTGGCATACCTATGGAGAGGGTTGGCCGTCCTGTTCGTGATAGCCCTGCCGTTGCTGTTTATATGCAGCAGTGTGACCTATGCCTTCAACGAAATGCGCTTGTACAGCTACGGCTTCGATAAATATGACATCTCCCTGCGTACGGGCATTACCGACGAGGGACTCAGGGAAAGCGCTCGCACCATTCGCGACTACTTCAACTCGCCGGGCAGCCCGTTAGTCCTCAGGGCCGAGGTGCATGGTGAGGAGCGGGAGCTTTTCACAGAGCGCGAGTTGATCCACATGGCCGACGTAAAGCGCTTGCTGTGGGGTGTTTACGGGTTGGGAGCAGGGGCAATGGCCTACCTGCTGGGGTATGCGGTCCTCTGTCTGTGGAGGAACGGCAGGAGCGATGGGGTGAGGCTGGCACGGCTTGCCCTGTGGGGCAGCGAAGTCACGGTGGTGTTCGTTGTTGGTGTGGGGCTCATCTCACTGGTGGGATTCGACAGCCTGTTCCTGCTATTCCACCAAGTGAGCTTTGCAAACGACTTCTGGCAACTGGACCCGCGAAGGCACTTTCTGGTGATGATGTTCCCCCAAGGCTTCTGGCTGGATGCCACGCTGTTTGTGGGGATACTGGCGTTGGGGAAGTCGGTGATCTTGGGGGCGGTCTGTGTAGGAGTGCTGCAAAAGAGGCGGCTGCAAGCCCTGTGGCTCACCATACGGAGCAAGGTGCGCCATGCAAGCCCCGGCAGGCCAACCTAGCGCACCACGGACTGGAACAGGTCGGCTATGGGCCGCAGCCGCACCCACCGCCACAGCACCCGCCTCCGCCGATTCCCGCTACGGGCGTGGGGAGACCGTTCTCAGAGGCGGCTGTCGCAGTGAAGAGGGAGATGGCCTTCCTGGCAGGCTGTTCGCAGTGGGGACACTCGGCTACGGTTGCCCCCATGGGCTGAATCTTGTCGAACTTGTGACTGCACGTAGTGCAGACGTACTCGTACACGGGCATGAGCTTCGCTCCTTGACCAGCTACATCGGATTCTACAGACAGGGTCGGGAAGGGTCAAACGCAACCGGTCAGGCTGGCTGGCACGCTTCACAGTAGTAGGTGCTACGGCCTCGTACCGGCACACGGGTGATGGGCCCTTCGCATTGCGTGCAGACGCCGTTGCGTCCGCGGGGGACCTTGAGGCGTTGCAGGCCTTCGGGGGACTCGGTAGGCGGGCCGTGGTAGGGCATGGATGCAGTCAGGGTCTCGGTGGCTTCCAGCAGCATGGGCTCGATCTCAGCATGCAAACGGGCCACCTGCGGCTCCGAGAGACCAGAGCCGGGGAGTAGTGGGTGAATGCCGGCGGCGAAGAGGAGTTCGTCGGCGTAGATGTTGCCGATGCCAGCGATGACGGCTTGGTCGCAAAGCAGGGCCTTGATGGGAGCAGAGCGTTTGGCGAGGCAGGACTGAAGCACATCTATCGTGAAGTCGGGGCCTAAGGGTTCGGGGCCGAGGCCTCCCAATAGCGAGTCCGTGTCTTGAACTAGCCAGATTTGACCCAGCTTGCGCGGGTCGACGAAGCGGAGTTCTCGCCCGTCATCGAGGACGTAGAGGTTCCGCGTCATGGCCGGTCGGGGCTCGTTCGCCGCCTCCACCAGCAGGGATCCGGTCATACGCAGATGCATCACCAGCGTCCAACCCTGGTCCAAAGGGAACAGCAGGAACTTGGAGCGTCGTCCCACGGTCTCGATACGCTGGCCGCATAGTGTGAGGACGAAGTCTTCCACACCGGGGGTCCTGACGGCGCGGGACCAGAAGAGTTCCACATTGCGAACGCCACAGCCTGCCAGCCCGCTATTCAGCAGGTAGCGCCGGGTTGCCTCTACGTCCGGTAGTTCCGGCATGTCGGCCCCTCAGCCTGTGGCTTCCTGTTGCAGAGAGTCGCGCACCTTGGCAACTCCTTGCCGGAGGGCGTTCAGCACAGCCGAGGTAGGCGTGGGGGCCATGTTACTGTAGCCGGTGCCCATTTGCACCAACTCCGGGGCCCCGATTGGGCAGGCGGGATGGTCGACGGGAAAGCCGAGCTTGGCCTTGCCTGCGCCTCGTATGCGGTCTGCAAGGTTCTTCACAGCGGCGTGCAACTTTGGGTCTTGCGGATCTTTGACGCCTAGTGTGGCGGATAGATCAGTGGGGCCCACGGAAACGACATCCAAACCGTCGAGTGCGGCTATCTCGTCCAGTTCGTCGATAGCCTTCTGGTCTTCCACCATCACTGCTAGAAGGATCTCCTGATTGGAGCGGGCCATATGCTCCTGCCACGGTACCGAGCCGTAACCCGCTGCGCGGCTCCCTCCCGCGGCCCCTCGGTGGCCCAGAGGAGGGTAGCGCACGGCATCAATGGCTTGTCGCGCGCCTTCCACGCCGTTGACGTGAGGGATGTAGATGCCTTGGGCACCCATGTCCAGCAGCCGCAAGATGACTCCCCAGTCGTTCTCTGGGGGACGCACCACGGAGGTGATGCCAACCAAGTCGCAGGCCCGCACCATTTCGCTGACCATTCGCAGGTCGTAGTTGCTGTGTTCCATGTCAATGAAGGCGGCGTCCAGACCAGCGATGCCCATGATTTCAATGAGATTCGGGTCGGCGAAGGTGACGTAACCAGCAAGGGCGAGCTTCCCTTCCGCCATGACTCGCTTGACGCGGTTTTCCTTGATCATCGGACGCTCCTCGGCTATTCGCTTCTGGGCCCCGGCTTTTGCTGGGATGACGGCGTTTCGTCCTGAATCCTCATCCCTCCACGTCTGCATAACGGCCAGCCATTAGGCGGTGGGCACGCCCACTGAGCATGGCAGCCAAGCCGAAGACGAGGAAGGCGATGGGTATGTGGAGGAAGGAGAGCCAGCGGACCTTGTCGGAATATTCGCCCAACAGGTACTGCCCAAGCCACAATGCTACGAGAATGCCGGTGAGCGGCAGCAAACGCGTGGTGGATGGAAAGCGTCCAAAGATGGCGAGCCCCAAGCATACGACCACAATCAGCAGCGATGCCGATCCGACGTGCATGTGGGCCGCTAGGTACCACGATTGCCCTTCCGAGTAGCGTCCTGCAAACAGGATGGCCTGCACCACCACGCTGAGGGCAGCCAAAGGCATGAGGATGGCATAGCCCTTCAACATCAGGTCTCGATTCATTCCATGTCTCCCCAGTTGCTGCCAGTCTTAACTTCTACTGTGAGGGGCACCAGAAACTCTGGTGCTGAAGGCATCTCCTTCAGGGCTGAGGGCATCTCCTCGAGGACCAGTTCACGCAGTGGCTCGATCTCGTCGTCGGGAGTCTCAAACATGAGTTCATCATGCACCTGCAGCAGCAGGCGCGACCGCAGTTTTTCCTCTTCCATGCGCCGGGCCACCCGTATCATGGCCAGCTTCATGATGTCGGCGGCCGTGCCCTGAATGGGCATGTTGATGGCCATGCGTTCGGCACCTTGGCGCACCACCCGGTTGGTGGCCATGATTTCCGGCATATAGCGCCGCCGCCCGAGGGCCGTCTCCACGTATCCGCGAGCGCGTGCCTGTTCTTTGACCCCGTCCAAATAGCCCCGGATCCCGGGGTACTTCGTGAAGTACGACTCTATGAACCGTGTGCCTTCATCGGGACCAAATTCGGTCTGCTGAGATATGCCGTAGGCCGACAGGCCGTAAATCACGCCGAAGTTGAGTACCTTGGCGATGCGCCGATGGTCTGAGTTCACTTCTCTTGACGGCACATCGAACATCATGGCTGCGGTAGCCGTGTGGATGTCCTCTCCATTGCCGAAGGCCTCAAGCAGGACAGGATCTTCCGAGAGATGCGCCAGCACCCGCAGTTCAATCTGAGAGTAGTCGGCAGACAACAGGTGCCACTGCTCGCCGTCCACCCTAGGCGCGATGAACGCCCGACGCACCTGTCGCCCCAACTCAGTCCGTATGGGTATGTTTTGCAGATTGGGGTCGCTGCTGGACATGCGGCCAGTAGCCGAGCCCACTTGGTTGAAACTGGTGTGTATGCGCCCGGTACCTCGGTTTATAAGTTCGGGTAAGGCGTCGACATACGTGCCTTTGAGCTTGGAAAGCTGGCGGTATTCCAGAATGCCATCGATGACCGGGTGATGACCCTTGAGGGCTTCCAAGGCTTGGGCGTCGGTGGTGTAGGCACCTGTGCGGGTGCGCTTGGTAGGGCCCAGCTTCAACTCTTCGAAGAGCAATTGAGAAAGCTGCTGGGGGGAATTGATGTTGAAGGGCCGGCCAGCGTCGTTATAGACCTGAGTCTCCAACTGGTGCAACTGCTCGTTGATGTCACGGGCCATCTCATGGAGCATGCCCTCTTCCAAAGCGACACCGTTGCGCTGCATGTCCACTATGACCGGAACAAGGGGCATCTCTAACTCGTTGAACAGATCCCAGACGTCATCCTTCTTGAGGGCTTCCTCGAAGATGGGCACGAGGCGCAGGGGAAGGTCGGCATCGGCGCAAGCATAGTCGCGCACGCGCTCGTCAATGGGCAGCCTGTCGAAGCTAATCTGCTTGCTGCCAGTGCCAATAAGGTCACTGATCTTGGTCATCTCAACGCCCAGAACATCCAGCACCAGTTCCTTCAGGCCAATGGTCTTCTTCCCACTCATCTGGGAGGCGACCATGGTGTCGAAGTCCATGCCTTGAGCGCGTATGTCGAATCCCCCGTACTTTACCGACTTACCTAACACGGTTAGATCGAAGGTGCAGTTGTGAGCCACTTTGCTTACGTCGGGTGACTCCATGATCGGCCTAACTCGGGCCATTACCTGCTCAATAGGCAACTGCTTGCCTTCACGGTGTCCTACGGGAACGTACCAAGCCTTACCCGGCTCCGTCGCGAAGCTGAGACCGACCAAGTTGGCTTTCATGGCATCGAGTTCTGTTGTCTCGGTGTCGAAGGAAACCCGAGGGGCAGCGTCGAGTTCTCGACACATGGCCTCGAGTTGGTCCGCCTCATCCACGATCGAGTAGTTCAAGCCGTCGGCCTGCTCGGTGAGGCGCACTGCCGACTTCTTTTTTTCCGAAAGGGGAGGTTCGGGAATGCGGGGAATGATGGTGACGAACTCAAGCTCGCGCATGAGGTCGACCACATCCTGGCGGGAGTAGGTCCAGAAGCGGACTTGGTCCATATCGAGGGTGACGGGCACGTCACGGACGATGGTGGTGAGGGTCTTGCCCTGCAGGGCTCCCTCGCGATGGTTCTCCAAGGCTTGACGGGTCTTTACCGGAGTGACGGCCTCCACGTTCTCATACACGCCTTCCAAAGTGCCGTACTCGAGCAGGAGCCGGGCGGCGGTCTTGTCGCCGATGCCGGGAACGCCGGGAATGTTGTCGGAAGAGTCGCCCTTCAGTGCCTTGAAATCCGGCTGCTGTTCGGCAGCCAGCCCATAGAAGCGGGCCTTGACCTCGGCCTCGTCGTATACACGCTTGTCCTGTACACCGGAATGGATGGCGACCTTGACCCAAGGCGAGACCAATTGCAGCGTGTCGGTATCGCCGGTGAGGATCATGGTGGGAATCTCCTGCTCTTGGGCTTGCCGGGACAGGGTGCCCAGGACATCGTCGGCCTCGTACCCCTCAATCTCGAAGATGGGTACGCGGAATGCCTGCATGAGTTGGCGCACACGGTCGAACTGCGAGCGGAGTTCAGGGGGAGTAGGGGGACGCTGAGCCTTGTACTCGGCGAACATCTTGTGGCGGAAGGTTGGGACCGGCAGGTCGAAAGTAATGGCGCAGTGGGTGGGGTGATAGTCCTGCATGGCCCTCAGGAAGGTGTTGGTGAAGCCGAAGACTCCCGTGATGTCTTCGCCTGTGGACCCGACCGTTAGGTTGCCGCGTATGGAGATAGCGCGGAAAGAGCGATGCACCAAGGCGTTTCCGTCGATCAGAACAAGCCGGGGGCCTTCGTCGACGGGCATCAGCGGCGCACTGGCACTGGCGCCCCTCCTTCGAGTGGTCATCGCGTCAACCTCCAGTGGGACTGAGGCCATTATACGCTAGGAGCCTACTGCCACGGTTGGGAGGAAACGACACGGGTGGCAAATCAGGTTGGTGTCAGGGCAGTTTGCGGACGACCTCTTCGGAGAAGCGCTGGAGATATTCCATGCGGGCTGAGTGTTCGGCGGGGAAGTTGATGAAGGTCAGCCCGGCATACTGGACGCGGTCTTCCTGCTCGTTGCGGGTCAGGGTTTCCAAGCAGTCTTGCGGGCTGCCGATGACCGTCCATTCATGGAGGGGACGGTTGCGGTCCAAGCCTAGGTCGACAACCGAGTTCTCCTGCATGCCCCAGCCGCCATACATGGCGCCCTTGCGTTCCCCGACAGCGCGGGCCTCACTGGCTGCGGTCTCGCGGTCAGTACTCATCGCCACGGCACGGTGCATGCCCAGCATCCCGGTTGGTCCGCGGTCTGACGCTTCCCTTGCCTCCCAGTAGATGGAGGCGAGGCTGGAGATGTCCTCCCATGCCGTCTGGGGGCCAAGAAGGCAACCATCGGCGTCGTTGGCAGCGCGACGGGTGGCGCGGGGACTGTGCGATGCGAACCAGATGGGCGGATGCGGCTTCTGCATAGGCGTGATGGCCATGCGGGCACCGTGAATATGCCAGTACTGGCCGTCGAAGTTGACCTCTTCACCACTCCACAGGAGTTTCATCACTTGCAGCGACTCCTTGAAGCGGCTCAAACGCTCCGCGCGGTTGGTGTTAAACGCCTCCAGTTCCAGTTCCCGGTAGCCCAAGCCAACCCCAAGGACGAAGCGCCCCTTGGAAAGCTGGTCGAAAGTCGCCACCTGCTCCGCCACATCCAGGGGGTTCATATAAGTGAGCAGCAGGATCCCGGTGACCAGCCGGACCTCTGGCGCTTCAGGCATCAGCCTAGCGAGCACAGGCATAGGCTGCGGCCAGACTGTGGGATGAGACACATAATGCTGGGGGCAATAGATTGCTGTGTAGCCCCATTCAGTGGCCTTGCGGGCGACTTCCACCGCCTCGTCCACCTGCTGGTGTAAGGGCCGGCTGGGGTCTTCCAGATAGTCTCGAATATTCAGGCACAGTTCCATGGTCGTCTCCCTTTCCCAGTGGCGGGAAGTGTTTGTCTTGACGGGCCAGATAGCAGACATTAGATTACCGCCAACCCGCGATTCCCGCTACCTGGGAATCCCTCCATGACCCCTCGGAAGGCTACCAGTGCCACGGGGCCTGAATCTGAGAACATTAGGAGGCAGTATGAAGGTCATAGGTTTCGACCACTTGGTTATCAATACGCGGAACCCCGACCGGGCACTGGCCTTCTATCGCGATGTGCTGGGTTTGGAGATTCTCCGCGAAGAGGAGTACCGGGCTGGCAAGGTCGGTTTCGCCTCGGTGCGCATCACCCCCGAGACCATCATTGACGTGCGTCCCTTCAACTCCGAAGAGGAGTTCGTGAAGAACGTGGACCATATCTGCGTGCGCATCGCTCCCACCGACATGGAGCGGATGAAGGAGCAGTTGCGGGGCTACGGAACGGACACCGACGATGACATCAACGTGCGCTGGGGCGCCCAAGGCTACGGGGAGTCACTCTACATCCGCGACCCCGAGGGCCAGATGATCGAACTGAAGTCCAACTTCCAAGGAGAAAAGCTACGCAGGCTCGGTTGGGACGCCCGCCCCGGCCCCAACAGGGTTTAGAGGAGACTTTCTACTCGTTCAATCGCGCCTCAACCAACGGTCCCAAGGCCTCTCGCAAGGTCTTAACGTCGGTGAGGTTCTCCGCTATCATCTCGCGGTCGAGCTGGGATTTCAGTTCGTAGAAGCTCGTGTGTAGCTCATTGGCGGTTGCTCTCAATTGGCGCATCGCGGGGTAGTTGGCAAGCTGCGCGGCCTGTTGAAGCACATGGTTGAAGTGGACGTGCTTGGTATATTCCAAGTCGTACACCTCAGCCACAGCCTTGGCCATATGAGAGGCGGCGACCCAGCCCTTTTCGCAGGCTTGGTGCAGGTCGTCGGCAGCAAGATAATGCCATGCCTTCTCCATGAAATCGTCGGACTGTTGCTTGTATTCGAGGGCTGCGGCTATATCTCCCACGTCCGTCTCCGTGTTGTATCAACATCCAATGCTCAGCCCTCTTCCACCCGCGGCATCACCTCACGCCCAAACCGTTCCATGGAGCGCATCACCTTGGCGTGGGGGAGTCCTCCGAAGCCGAAATCGCAGCCGTAGTAACCGACGCCTCCCTCCCGGTTCAGCTTCCTGATGCTGCTTGCGACCTCTTCCGGAGTTCCCAAGAGTGACTTCTTGTTCGTGATACGGTCCATGGTGAAGGATGGGTCGGGGTGCTCGGCGAAATAGGTGGGGAAGTCGTAGTGCATGTCGCTTCCGTGGTGTACCGTGCGCCGGAAGTCGATCATGTTGTACATCCACATCAAACCCTCCCGTGCGTCGTCCACGGCCTGCTGCTTGGAGTCCGCGATAAGCGTGTGGACGAACATGGGGCAGTCCCAAGCGCGCAGGTCGAGGCCCAACTCAGCGGCGTGGGTGTCATAGATGTCCCGCATATGCAAATGCTCTTCGATATCGAGCACCACGCCGGAGATGATGCGATGGCCGCGGTCGACTGCTTCTCGAGGTCGCTCCTCGTTCCATGAGATGCCCATGTAGATGGGAGGGTGCGGCGTCTGCTTGGCCGCAGGCACTACGGTGATGTCATTGATGTCGTGGTGCTTGCCTTGATGGGCCAGCCGCTGGGTCGTCCATAGCTGGGGCAGCAGGTCGAGAGCTTCCTGGAACCGCTCCTCGCTGTCCTCTCGCGGGATGTTCATGTTAGCCCACAAACTGGGGTGAGGCTCCCCGCGCCCCACGCCCACATCCACCCGGCCCCCGCTGAGCACATCCAGCATGGCAACCTGCTCCGCCAGCATCACGAGGTTGTGGAGAGGGAGGATGATGACGGCGGTACCGATGCGGATTTTGGAAGTCCTGGCAGCCAGCCATGCGCCCAGTATCAGGGGGGAAGGGGCCAGTCCATACCGGGTGAAATGGTGCTCCGCCAGCCAGACGGACTCGAAGCCGAGTTCTTCAGCGTACTGCACCTGCTCCAGTATTTCCTGGTAGGCCTGCTCCGGACTCTTGGTCTCGGGCCACTGGACATGGGAGAACATGCCGTACTTCATCAAGGCTCTCCGGTTCAGTAGGTTTGGAGCAGAGGGAGGCGTATGAGAGGGTATACCGGTTAGGCCTGCCCTTCCGGGTAGCATCGCAGTTCCAGCTTGTGACCGTTGGGGTCCTTGAGTTTGAACTGCCAGCCCATTCCTTGGGCCCCAAAGGCATAGTGGGCCTCGCGCTCCTCGACCTCAAGCCCCTTCTCTCGCATCTCCTGCTGCAGGGCCACCATGTCGGTGGGCTCTATGACGAGGCAGAAGTGGTCGGCATTCTCAACGATGGAATCCGTGGAATTATCGGGCGGAAGGTCAATGAGGATGCCGTCGCTGACCCTCACGGAGGGAAAACCGCAGTTTCCGGCCCGGTAGTGGTCGAGGCGTAAAACCTCCATGCCAAGAACCTCTCCATAGAACCAGAGGGCTTTTTCCACGTCGCGACACTTGAGAACCATGTGGTCGAACCCCGTGATCTCAAAAGACATGGCATGCTCCTCGTTGATTCAAGGGTGGGGTTGAGGCAGGGTGGCTGGATTCTAGGCGGCTAGCTCAATTTGCGTCAAGATTAGGATTAAGGGCCGAGTGGCGAGTCGCCCAAGCCCATCATGCCGCATGATACTGATTTTCGATGACCCTAGTGGGAGACAAGGCCCGCTCCCGGCAGGGGCCAGTAGGTGAACCAGACGCGCCCAACAATGCTGTCCAAAACGATAGGCCCCCAAGTGCGGGAGTCTTCGCTGCCAAGGCGGTTATCACCCAGCACGTAATACTCGTCCTCAGCGAGGCGAATGGGGGAACGGTTCTCGGTGGACCCCCTGCGCCGGATATACGGTTCATCCAGTGGGACCCCATCCACCACCACCGTGCCCCGTATGATTTCCACCGTCTCCCCCGGCACCCCCACTACACGCTTCACGTATTCCACATCAGGCCGCCGTGGCGGATGGAATACAACGACTTCTCCGCGCTCCGGAGGGTGGAACGTGAATATCTTGCTGGACTCGTCCGCGTCCCAAAAGGGCACAAGTTGGGCGAGGCGGCTCTTGTCGAAGGAGGAATAGGCCACCTTGTTGACCACAAGGTATTGCCCGTCTTGAAGGGTATCTGACATGCTGCCCCCCAACACCCGGAAGTTTTGTAGTGTCACCGAGGCTATGAAGAACATTAGCATCGCGAGAAGGATGGCTTCCGCCGCTTCACGGAACAGTCGGTACACTATGTGCTCCCAAGGCAGGCCGAATCTTCGGGCGGGCTGGCACCGTCTGAACAACAGTGCATGAGACAATTATAAGACGGGGATGAATTATGCGTTTCGCCGTGGGCCGGCCCTACCCATGAACTCTGCTCCGCACTTGTCGGCGGAAAGACTCTGTCCGCCTCGCGGACACCTATGGATGGGCCGGTAGTTGGCCCTCGGCCAGTCTGTCGTGGAGTGTCCCAGCACCACCCACCCCACTTTGCGGGTGGAGGACCGGGCTGGAATGCTCTATTGCTTCAACTGCATCATAGAGTCAGTGCAGACCCAGGGCTATAACCTAGCCCTCCGAGTGCTTCAGGACAGGCAGTTGGCCGAAGATGCGTTGCAAGAGGCATTCCTGTCCGCCTACCGTAGGTTCGCCCAGTTCCGCGGCGACAACCTCCAGGGTTGGGTCCTGCGCATCGTCGCCAACGCGGCCAAAGATATGCTCCGCTCGAATAGGGCCCGCCCGTCCGTCTCTCTGGACGCCTTGGTATTGGACCCCCTCGACCCGGACAGCCCTCCAATTGAGTTCTCATCAGGCGAGGAGTCCCCTGAAGACTACGCCGTGAGACAGGAGGTGGGGGCTGCTGTACAGGAAGGACTCAATCGGTTATCAGACGACCAGAAGCTCGCAGTCACCCTAGTGGACATCCAGGGAATGAGCTATGAAGAGGCCTCGCAGATAATGGGGTGCAGTCTTGGCACCATCAAGTCACGCATAAGCCGCGCCCGCGCTGGCCTGCGGGACTTCCTGAGAACTCAGGGGGAACTTCTGCCCGAGCGGTTACGTCTGGATGTATAGAATGCTCGGCATATTGCATTCGATTTTGAGCCGGTGGCGACATCCGGGTACGGACATTCTGTCCCAGTACTTGGACGATGCCTTGCCGCCAAGACGCCAGCGGCTGGTAGCGCGTCACCTTGAAGATTGCGGGACCTGCCAAGCGGAGCTCGACTCCCTGCGCTTCACCGTGCAGTTGCTTCATCGAGTGCCGCAGGTCCAGCCTTCCCGCTCCTTCGTTTTTGCGGCCCCTCCCTTGGTTGACAGGCCGCCCCGCTTGCAAGGGTCGCCCAACTGGGTGCTGGCGGCAGCGGGCGCATCATTAGCCCTCTTGCTGGCTGTATTGGTATCCGCCGACATGGCGGGCGTGCTGAGCGGCGACGGCAGCGAAGAAACGCTACGGTCGGAATCTGCCATGTTGGCGGACGAAGCCACGGCCGCAGCCCCGGTAGCAGAGATGGCGGCTGCCCCTCCGCCTGCTCCACCCGCTGTAGCACTTCCAGTGGCCGCCACAGCAGCGACACCAACGCCACCGCCGGAGCAACAGTACACCCGGTCCGATGTTCCGCCATTGGAGGCAATTATGGACGCTGTAGATGCCGCGTCCCCTGCCGCCGAGGCAACTCCGTCACCGGAAGCTGTGTTGGTGGGCATACAGGAGAGCGACGATTTCGATTCGCTTCAGGCCCAGGACGCCTCGCCCCCGGAGCTGTCGTCGGAAGAATCGGCTGCTGACGCCCCTCCGCAGGACGCACAGCCAGTGGCGGTTGCGGCTGCCCCAACCCCTGCCCCGGCCCCTGCCGCCTCCACCCCCTTCACCACTACAGTGCCTGTGCCCCCAACCCCGGCCGCGCCTGCCGCCACCGGCACACCCGCTCCGACGGCACCGACTGACACCCCTGTCCCGACCCCATTGGTCACCGCTGCGCCTGCGCCACAGGCCACTCCGCCACCGCCTGCCCCTGTGCCCACGCCACCCGCCACGGCAACACCACTGCCACCTGCCACGCCTGTTCCCACCCCGACACCCACTCCTGCCCGTATTCGTACTTCAGTGCCCACCATCGCGCCACGCACCCCGTCCCCTGCCCCAGCCCCCGCCGCAGCACCCACGCCTGCGGCAAGCCCCATCGCCGAAGCCCCCGCCGCCACGCCGGAGCCAACGCCCGCCCCGACCCCGACCCCTGCTCCGACACCGGCATCCACCCCGGAGATAAGACTAATTGAGGCTAGCCAAATGGAGGCGTCTCCTACGGGGGAGCCTGCGATAGCCATGGTATCTGAGGCAGCGGATACGGAGACATCCATTCCTGAGCCCCAACCCGTGCCCCTGCCGGTTGTCGACGATGTCGATGGCCCCGGAGAGGGCGGTGCCACCAGCATGTGGTGGCGCGCTGCCGAAGGCTTGCTGGCGGCCCTTGCCCTGCTGCTTTTGGCCCTGTTCTTCTGGAAGTGGCGCCAGCGTGGGACCCTGTGAGGAAAACCATCACGAACGGTGGAAAACCATCTCAGACCGTATAGAGGGAACTTTAGACCGCCCGCCTTCGTCTGTAGTCTATGGCAGCTTTGGTAATCGAACCTAGGAGGAATCCAATGAGACCGGGTAAAGCATTAGCGGCCCTTGTAACCTTGGGAGTGCTGGGTGTGGCAGTGATGGCCGCGTGTACTCAGGCTGAAAGCCCCACTCCCGTCGCAGTCATCCCGCCTGCTACCGCTCCCCAGCCAGTAGCACAGACCACCATGCCCGAGCCCCAGACTGTTCGGGTCGAATACCCCAGCGGATTCGGAGGACAGCAGAACGGCCTGTGGGCCAGCGGTCAGGGCCAAGTAAAAGCCTACCCCGATTTGGCCCTGCTGGAAGTCGGTGTCAGGGCTACCGAGCCCACAGTGGCTGAGGCCAATGCCGAGGCAGCTAGTGCCCTGACGGCGATGATTGATGTCCTGCGAGGCTCGGGACTGGAGGATGCGGACATCCAGACCAGTTCCCTGAACATACGCCAAGAAACTCAAGGCCGGGAGGTCACGCGCTGTCCCGAACTCGAGGATGCAGCGATGTCCTCAGCAGCCGATAGCCCCGCTCCAGCAATGGCAACCCCGTCCATCGAATCAGCCATGGAACAGGCCATGACCTCGATGGTCGCTGGCCTCGCCATGGGCGCACAGAACCAGTGCTACAGCACCTACGAGCAGGTGGTCACCGGCTACACGGTATCGCAGCAAATGACCGCCAAAGTGCGGGACTTGGATTCCACCGGAGACTTGATCGACCAACTGGTGGAGGCTGGCGGAGATCTCATCCGCATCAACGGGATCAACTTCACCATTGAAGACCCCGCCCCGTTGGTCGAGGAAGCTCGAGAAAAGGCGATTGAGGACTTGCTGACCCGTTCCCAACAAATGGCCGACACCGCCGGAGTGAAGCTCGGCGCATTGGAATACATCAGCGAATCAGGAGCCAGGGTCCTGGAAGCACGCGAGGAGTCCTTCCGCTTCGCCGCCCCCGCGGCAATGGCTATGGACGCCGCCAGCGTGAGCACTCCCATCTCGACGGGCGAGGTTACAGTGACGGCCAACGTTACCGGAGGCTTCTCCATCGCAGAAGAGTAGGGGCGTAGGTGCCTTCACAAAGGTGAACCTTGGCACCGGAGACCAAGGGGCACGCGTTGCGCGTGCCCCTTGGTGCGGGTAGAATCCGCCCACATTCACTTATGTAAGCGCCTCACAGCACCGGGGCAGATTTTTGGCAGGCGGGTGTCTACTTGGTACTCAGTGACCGCTCCATTAAGGAAGAACTGCAGAAGGGTCGTATCGTCATCGACCCCTTGGACCCGCAGTGCATCCAACCCGCCAGCGTGGACGTTCACCTCGATTCGAAGCTGCTGGTCTTCCGCAATACTCTCCGCCCCTATATCGATGTTCGCAAGAACATGGACGACCTCACAGAGATGGTGGAGGCATCCGAGGAAGTGCCTTTCATCCTCCACCCAGGCGAGTTTGCCTTGGGCAGCACCATGGAGAACATCGAGTTGCCCGCCGACTTGGTGGCCCGCTTGGAGGGCAAAAGCTCCTTGGGGCGCATCGGTCTGGTCATTCATTCCACCGCTGGCTACGTGGACCCCGGTTGGAAGGGCCGCCTGACTCTCGAGCTTTCCAACATGGCGCGCCTCCCCATCACCCTCTACCACACAATGCGCATCGGACAAATCTCCTTTGAGAAGCTCACCACGCCTGCCGACCGGCTCTATGGGTCTCCCAGCTTGGGCAGCAAATACCAAGGCCAGACGGACCCCACTCCCAGCCGCTCCTACAAGGACTTTACCCTCGGCCCCGGCACACCCACTTCGGGCTGAACCATGGACCCCATGCAGCGGGCCATGTCCTTGGCCCGGCAGGCCCTCGGCACGACCAGCCCCAATCCCCCCGTAGGTGCGGTGCTGGTTAAGGATGGCGCCATCGTTGGCGAGGGTTATACCCAGCCTCCGGGGCAAGCCCACGCCGAGATAATGGCCCTCAGCCAAGCCGGCCCTCTAGCCAATGGAGCAACTCTCTACGTGACCATGGAACCCTGCTGCATCTACGGACGCACCAGCCCATGCACGTCAGCCCTCGTCGATGCCGGAGTATCCGAAGTACACATGGCCGTGGAAGACCCCAATCCCAAAGTCAACGGCAAGGGACGTACCAAACTGGAGGAGGCCGGTATCGCGGTACACGCCGGAGACCGTGCCGAAGAAGCCAAGGACCTCTACCGCTGCTTCGCCAAGCACATAGTCACTGGCCTCCCCTACGTCATAGCCAAATTCGCCGCCAGCTTGGACGGCAAAATAGCCACTGCCACCGGCGACTCCCGCTGGATAACCGGAGAGGCTTCCCGTCAGCGTGCCCAGCAGGTGAGGCGGGAAGTGGATGCCATTCTCGTAGGCATCAACACGGTCTTGCAGGACGACCCACAGCTTACGGCGCGTGATGAATCAGGGATAACGCTGGAACGTCAGCCCCTGCGCGTCGTGGTAGACAGCCGTATGCGCACCCCGCCTTCAGCCCGCTTACTGAGCGAGCCGGGCAGTACGCTCATCGCCGCCACAGAGGCGTCGCATAACCTCGTGCCTGCTGGCGCAGAGGCACTGTTCCTTGAACCCGACCATGAAGATCGGGTGCCCATGGGACAGCTCTTGCAAGCCCTTGGGCAGCGGGGCGTGGTAAGCGTTTTGGTGGAGGGAGGCGGCCAGGTTTTGGGCTCCCTGTTCGACGACGGCCTCGTCGATGAGGTGATGGCCTTCATCGCCCCCATGGTCATAGGTGGGGAGAAGGCACCGCCTGCTGTCGCTGGCACCGGTCCGTCCAAGCTGGCGGACGCAATCCGTCTCCGTGACACTAGGGTCGAGCGGTGTGGGGATGATATTCTGGTAATAGGCCATCCCGAGAGCAGGTGCTGATTTGTTCACCGGAATAGTCGAGGAGATAGGGCGGGTTCTTGCCATCGACAAAGGCGATGCCGGCCACTTGGTGGTACAGGCGTCAACGGCACTGCAAGGACTGAAGCTGGGCGACAGCATCGCTGTGAACGGGACCTGCCTTACCGCCGTCGAGCTGACAGAGTACGGTTTCCGTGCCGACCTTTCCCCCGAGACCTTCCGGCGCACCAACCTAGGCGACCTGACAACTGGGAGCGCGGTCAATCTGGAGCGCCCTCTGGCAGCAGGCGACCGCATGGGAGGCCATGTGGTCCAGGGCCATGTGGACGGCACCGGCAGGATCCGTGGCTTCAGGAGCGAAGGCGAAGGTTACATGTTCAGCTTCACCGCTCCCAAGAGGCTGATGCCCTATGTAGTCGAGAAAGGGTTTATATCGGTTGACGGTGCGAGTCTGACCGTGGTAAAAAAGGGCGCCGCTTCCTTTAGTATCGCTGTCATACCTTATACACTTGAGCACACGGTATTGGGAGAGAGGCAAAAGGGCGACAGGGTTAACCTGGAGGTCGATATCCTTGCGAAGTACGTGGAAAGCCTCCTCACCCGTTGATTCGCCCCTTGCTGTAGTTTTGGGGGGAATAAGTAAATGCCCCTAGCCACTATGGAAGAGGCCCTGGAAGACATCCGCAACGGGCGCTTCGTCGTCGTCGTAGACGATGAGAACAGGGAAAACGAAGGCGACCTGATACTAGCGGCCGAGAAGGCCACCCCCGAAGCCATCAACTTCATGGTGTACCATGCCCGCGGCTTGGTGTGCATGCCGGTCACCGGGGAGCGTCTCGACGAGTTGAACATCCCCCTGATGGTGGATGCCAGCAACTCGGCCAAGCACGGCACCGCCTTCACCGTCTCCATTGACTACAAGAAGGGCACCACTACTGGCATCTCCGCCCATGACCGCGCGGCGACCATCCGGGCCATCACCGACCCCGATGTCACAGCCGACGACTTCCTGCGTCCCGGCCACCTGCTTCCCCTGCGCTACCAGCCGGGCGGTGTTCTAGCCCGTCCCGGCCATACCGAGGCAGCAATCGATTTGGCGAGACTCGCCGGCCTCTACCCCGCTGGTGTGGTCTGCGAAATCATGAACGCCGACGGCACCATGTCCCGGTTGCCCGAACTCGAAGACTTCTGCGCCGAGCACGACTTCAAGCTCATCACCATCGCCCAGATCATCGCCTACCGCCGCCGTGCCGAGACCTTGGTGCACAGCGTGGCCGAGGCCCGCCTTCCCACCGAGCGAGGCCTGTTCAAGATGGTGGCCTTCGAAGGGATCGCTGAGCCGGGAGAACACATGGCACTGGTCATGGGCGATTGGGAGCCCGATGAGCCGATTCTGGTCCGCATACACAGCGAGTGCCTCACGGGTGAGGTGTTTGGCAGCCTGCGCTGCGACTGCGGTGCCCAGATGGACCAAGCCCTCCACATGATTGCCCAAGAGGGCAAGGGCGTGTTCCTCTATATGCGACAAGAGGGACGTGGTATCGGCCTGCATAACAAAGTGAAGGCCTATCACCTCCAGGACACCGGCATGGATACCGTCGAGGCCAACCACAGCCTTGGTTTTGCTGCCGACATGCGCCACTACGGCATGGGTGCCCAGATGCTGCTGGAACTCGGCGTACGCAAGGTGCGCCTGCTGACCAACAGCCCCCGCAAGATGGTCGGTCTCTCGGGCTACGGACTCGACATCGTAGGCCGCGAACCCATCGACGTGCAGGTCGGCCCCGAGAGCCTGGCCTACATGCGGGCCAAGCGCACCCGCATGGGCCACATGATCGGCTACTAGCAGGCCCCTGCCTTACCGCGCCTACTCCCCCACTTGGGACAGCAGGTAAGCCTGCAGGAACCCGTCTATATCCCCACCCAATACTGCATCGGTATTCGACGTCTCGTGCCCCGTGCGGTGGTCTTTCACCATGCGATAGGGTTGAAGCACATAGCTCCGTATCTGGTTGCCCCATTCCGCTGAAACGTGTTCCCCGCGCAGCCGCGCCATCTCCTCGGCCCGCTCACTGTTCTGTCGCTCCAGCAGCTTGGCCATGAGTATCCGCATGGCATACTCCCGGTTCTGGTGCTGCGAGCGCTCGTTTTGACAGGCCACGACGATGCCCGTCGGAAGGTGGGTCAAGCGCACCGCCGACGACACCTTCTGCACGTTCTGCCCCCCCGGCCCGCTTGAGCGGAAGAAGTCGGCCTTCAGGTCTTGGGGCCGGATGACGATATCGGGGTCGTTGTCCGCAGCTGGAATGACCTCCACGCGAGCGAAGGACGTATGGCGTGCGTGATCCCCGTCGAAGGGCGATATACGCACCAAGCGGTGAACGCCGTTCTCGCCCCGAAGATAGCCTGTGGCGTACGCGCCGCTAACTTCCATGGTGGCGCTCCGTATGCCCACCTCATCGCCATGGGAGACATCCAGCACATCGACCTTGCGTCCATGGGCCTCACACCACCTCAAGTACATGCGCAGCAGCATATCCGCCCAGTCTTGGGACTCGGTGCCTCCTGCGCCGGAGTAAATGGAGACGATGGCGGAACGGTCATCGTAGGCACCCGAAAGAGTAAGCTGCAACTCTTCCCGGTCGAGTTTCGCCGACACCTGAACGGTCTCGGCTTCTATCTCGGCACCCATCTCCTCATCGTCGGCCTCAACGGCCAAGTCCGCCAGTTCCAGCAGACCGTTGACCTGGAACTCCAACCCTCGCCACAGGTGTATCGTCTCCTGCAAGCGGGAGAACAACTGCATCTGTCTCTGCGCATTGGGCGGGTCATCCCAGAATGAGGGGACGCTGGAGGCCTTCTCCAAGACCGCCAGTTCTTTCTCCAGCTTGGGGAGGTCAAAGACGTTGTAGCAAATCGTCGAGGCGGGCCTTCGTCTCCAGAAGCGGTTGCTTGATGTCATCCATGATGGGGTACCTCTTGGAATCTAGGTTGCCATTACGGCGGGACGCACTTTCGGTAGCCCGTGCCCGCCAGCGATGGCGTGGGCCATGCGAGTGGTTTGAGGCTGTCTGTAGCCCGTGCAGCAGGAAAGCACCCAGCGTGCCGCCGCAGGCAAGTCTACCTTGTGTCCTACGGATACATACAGAGGCATAACTCCCGCCCGTGACCTGAGTGCCAGACCGATTACCTCGCCCTTATGGGTCAGTTCTGCGGTCGCGCCCCGCTCCTCCCCCAGATAATCGTAGTCACCAACAAGCAGCGACTTGGCGCAGCCGATGGTCGGCATATCCATCATGAGCCCCAAGTGACAGGCCAATCCGAATCTGCGTGGGTGGGCATAGCCTTGAGCATCGAGTATCAGCAGGTCGGGAGTGATGCTGAGGGACTGCAAGGCCTCTAGAAGTACCGGCGTCTCGCGAAAAGAGAGGAGGCCGGGAACGTACGGAAACTTGGGCATCTGCTTGGCTATCGAGACCTCCGCGACCTCCAAGTCTGGATAGCTGAGCACTACAACCGCACCGCTCACCACTCCTTCGCTATCAGGTGGAGAAACATCCAGTCCAGCTACATAACGCACCTCCCCACCGATGCCGTTGCGCATATCGACCATGGGTGCGAGGTCCTGCTGGATTTGGCGGGCTTCCTTGGGAGAGACGTCCCAAGAATGGAGTTGTTGAGCTATCACCCAGCAATTATAGCAGGCTAACCCTTACGCTAAGACTCCTCTCCGCGGTTGAAGGTGTAGCGCGGCTATGTTAGCCTAAGAGATACGGTCGGGGCGTGGCGCAGCCCGGGAGCGCACCTGCATGGGGTGCAGGGGGTCGTCAGTTCAAATCTGACCGCCCCGACCACTATCCAAACCAAATGAATGAGACCGCTCCTAGGAGCGGTCTCATTGCGTTCTAAGCCTGACAATGCCGTTAAGGCTTGCCGTTGCTCACCCCATTGTTTGGAGGAAGTTCGTCGAACTCCCGGCCCTCTTCCCGCGCCGCTAGCATGCGCTGGTACCAAGCCTGCCACGCCTCATTGGCTTCAGCACGGCCTTCCTGTAGACCCTCCTTCAGGCCCTCCTCCCGGCCCTCCTTGAGGCCCTCTTGGCGCCCCTCCCTATACCGTCTTCTCAAATATCTCTCAGCCAGCATTGCATACCCCTCCACTGACGACCATGGTCCACGCCAAGTGACTGAGACTGCTCTTGGGACCGGCCTCTGTGTGGTTCAGATCGACAATGCCGTTAAGGCTTGCCGTTGCTCACCCCATTGCTTGGAGGAAGTTCGTCGAACTCCCGGCCCTCTTCCCGCGCCGCTACCATACGCTGGTACCAAGCCTGCCACGCCTCATTGGCTTCAGCACGGCCTTCCTGCAGTCCCTCCTTGAGGCCTTCCTGTAGACCCTCCTTGAGACCTTCCTCTCGGCCCTCCTTGAGGCCCTCTTGTCGCCCCTCTCTATACCGCCTTCGCAGATATCTCTCAGCCAGCATTGCATACCCCTCCACGGCGACGACTGTGGTCGCTGTTATGACAACGATTTGAGGAGCGAGCGCCCGTCCCATTCCGATGACCGTCGCCAGAGCATTTGCATGGTCCTCATATGCCACCTCGTGTACGGCAACCCCCGTGACACATATAAGCAGTTGGAGAGTGAAGAGGAAAAGGGCCCAACTCTCCCTTGATTGGTCAATCCGGGGTAAGGCCACTGCCACCACCCTCCTGGAACTGAGCGTTCTCGTCGACCCTATCTATAGCGGTCGGCCAGAGGGTGCGTCAATGGCGAAATGTCATGGCTGCCCTAGGGCAACCCCCATACACCCTATTCCCCCAGAATCGCCATGACCTCCACCTCGACCAGCAGGTCGGGGGCGGCCAAGCCAGCAACCAGCACAGTCGTGGAGGTGCACCTGCCCTCTTCCGGCAGTGCCTCCAAGCGGGCCTCCCGGACCGGTGTCAGGTTTTCGCGGCCCACCACGTAGGTCGTCGACTTCACCACGTCCCTGATGCTGCCACCTACCGACGCCATGGCTGTAGCGATGTTGGTGTACACCTGCTGGGCTTGAGCCTTGGCGTCCCCTACGTGGATGGTGCTGCCGTCCAAGCCGCGCGATACCTGCCCAGCGATGAAAACTTGGTTGCCAACTTTGACCACATGGTTGTACAAGCCTTGGGGTGGCGGCGCCAACTCCGAGGGATTCAGAAATTCACGGGCCATGATTTCCTCCTTGTTCTTGGGAAGACCTATGCCGTCTACGGTGTTCCGGTCTTATGCCTTACAGTCCACGCTCTGCTAGGAAAGCCGTCAGGTCGGCGGTGCGGCAGGAGTAACCCCACTCGTTGTCATACCAGCCTAGCACCTTTACCATCTCCCCCTCCATCACCATGGTGGAGGGGGCGTCCAAGATGCAGCTATGCGGGTCCGCCATGAAATCGCTGCTGACAAGGGGCTCCTCGCAATAGCGCAGTATCCCGTTCAGCGGCCCCTCCGAGGCCTCCTTGAACGCCTCGTTCACCTCGGCAACGCTGGTGCTCTTCTCCAGAGTGGCCACGAAGTCCGTCACCGACACTGTGCTCGTCGGCACCCGGTAGGCGAGGCCGTGGAGGCGTCCCTGAAGCTCCGGCAGCACCAGCCCCACGGCTCGGGCCGCCCCTGTGTTGGTGGGAATGATATTCGTCGCCGCCGAGCGGGCGCGACGCAAATCGCTATGCACTTGGTCCAGTATCTTCTGGTCGTTCGTGTATGAATGCACCGTGGACATCAGTCCGTGCTTGACCCCGAAGTTGTCGTGCAGCACCTTCACCATGGGGGCAAAACAGTTGGTGGTGCAGGAAGCGTTGGAGATGATGTTATGCTTGCCCGCCTCGTACTTGTCATCGTTGACCCCCAGCACCATGGTCAGGTCCTCTCCACTGGCTGGGGCCGAGATAATCACCTTCTTGGCCCCGCCGTTCATGTGCGCTCCGGCCTTGGCGGCGTCGGTAAAGATGCCCGTGCTCTCCACCACCATCTCCACGCCATACTCACCCCACGGGATGTTGCCGGGGTCGCGCTCCGAGAGGACGCGCACCTCGTGGTCATCCACGGCTAACCCGTTCTCGGTAGCCTCGACCTTGCCCGGATAGACCCCGTAGTTGCTGTCGTACTTGAACAAATGAGCATTGGTCTTGGCATCCGTCAGGTCGTTGACAGCCGCCACCTCGATCTTCTCGGGGTGCCGTTCCAGAATGGCCCGCAACACCTGCCGGCCAATCCTTCCAAATCCATTGATGCCTACCCGGGTTGCCATGAAACACCTCCGAGAATCTGGGTCTACGGCTGCCCCCACCCAAGCGCTATCGCTTGCCTGCAAAGTGGCGACAGGTGGGCTAAGGTTACCACAACCTAGGCTTCCGAGGGAGTGGAAAACGACACCCCCGCACCCTCACCAAAGCCTCGCAGCAAACGCATCTATCCTGCTATCCTCTAGCCTGCCATTCGCCTGTAGCACATGCCCTCTAACACATAAGGGAGAGGACAGCCCTCTTGCAAGACCCGTCACAGCCCGAAGAACAACCCCAAGCAGCGGTTGCCCCTGGAAACGGGGACTCCGGGCTCCCTCACCCCCCCGGCGTCCCTGAACACGACGAGACTCCGCCCCCTCCGCGGCGCAAGCGGGTGCAGGTAGGCGAGTGGCCCGTTACCCTAGCCATGGTGGGCGCCTTGATGGGCCTGTTCCTCGCCGGGCTGCTGGTGGCCCTGAATCAAGCCTTCCCCGAGGGCGGCTCCGGCGGCCTGAACGCCGGAGTCCTCACCGGCATCTCCCTGGCCATCATCGCCGCAGCGTCGGCCTTGTGCGCCCTCATGGCCGGAGTGCCCCCTCTCTTCAGGTGGTTGTGGCGCCGTGCCAGAGGCCAGAAAGTGGCGGCAGCTATTGATAACCTGCCGCCCGCCATGGAGATGCAGCACGGCTACGTGGACGGCGTCGACAGAGACGCATAGGAGCATGCCCTGAGGTCACCCTGCATCCACATAGCTATGGGCACGGCCTCTATGCCTCCGAACATCCCCAGTCACTAGGGAAGGCCGCCCCTCTTTCCAAGCCAATCTTTCCAACTCTAAGGCCGTCGGCTATCATTGGGGCCGTCCTCAGGAGGGAATGACCGCATGGACTTGGAACCGCTGATCAAGGACCTCACCAGCATCGACCAGATGCTCATCGTGCTCGGCGACCGGGGCGCTGTGGGCGAGATGCACCTGGACACCGCCAAGACCCCCGAGTTCAGCGACTCCTATGCCACCTTCTGGGGCGATGCTTGGCACGTCCACATGAACATGTCCCGCGTCACCGCCGTCCAGTTCGTCGAGGCCGAGGACCACGGTTTCGTCCCCTTCCTCTACTACGTCCGCTTCTCCGATGCCGAGGAGCAGACGGTGATGCGCCTCTATTTCCCCAACCCCTACCTGGACGACAACGAACAGCGCACCGACTTCCAGCCCCAGAAACTGCAGACCTTTGAGACCATGCGCGACCGCTATGTGGGCAGCGAGGGAATCACATTCGTCCACAGAGAACGACAGAACGCCTAGTCCCTATCCGCTGACAAAGGAGCAAAGCGTTGTTTAGCAAAGAGCAGTTGGAAGGCCTTTTCGACGAACTGAAAAGGGACTACGGCATGGAGCCCGACTGGGAGCTAATCTTCCGCGACGCCCACCTGGGAGTCGCCTACTCCGACGCCAACACCGAGTTGAAGGACATCGACCCACGCGTAGTGGCACTGATCGAGAAGCACCGCGAGGGGTAGCGAGCTATTCGAGAAACTGGACGATGGCAGCTACGGCTCCGACTATGACAGCAACGCTGAAAATGAGTCTGAGGGTGAGCCTAGTTTCCAAACGGGCCAGGTCTGATTTCAGGAGGGCCAAGTCTTCCTTCGTGGCAAGGTGCCTTAGCTCCGCGCGGATTGTTTCCAATGCAGTAAGCCTCTGCTCTATCGTAGCTTTCATGTTCCACTATGCCCGATAGTTGGTGCTGGGGGTACTACGCCCATCGTGCAATATCCGCCCTTGAATTGGCAAGGTGCCATTATGCCCATGCCCATTCAAACGCTTTAGTTGCGTCTCGTTTCTGTATTCGGGGTCAATGGCTCCTTCTTGGAGGAGGCGGCTTTCGATGATTTCGCAGTAGTGTTCTTGGATGTCGCATGTGAGGAAGTTCCTGCCCAGCTTCTTGGCTTGGACCACTTCAGAGCCGCTTCCCCCGAATAGCACAAATACGGTGTCCCCCGGAAGGGTGGTTGCCTTGATGAGCAACTGGGACAAGCCTTCGGGGATTTGGCAAGGATGCTTGGTCTTCTGGCGGGAGACATTCTTCACCAGGTTGAAGTTCAGCCATGAGTAGGGCATACGGCCCTTATAGCCTAGCCTCATGCGCTCTTTGATTCGCGGGTCCGTCGGGTTCTGGTATGGGTGCTCTATTCCATCTCTGTAGAAGCGGTTGTGCTTGGACTTGGTGGCGTGGAGGATAGACCGGTGGGCCGTAGTGAATTTGCGGCTGCTGTGACCGACGTTGGTGTTGTAGACCCAAACGTAGTCATTGACAGAGGCGGCAGCATCGTCCAAGTACCTGACTCGTAGGTGGGCGTTCTGCTTGGGGTAGTTGAGGAAGAAGAGGTTGCCGTCAGTTCGGAGGACGCGCATGCACTCTTGGGCTAGGGAGACGTACCACTCAACGTAACTGTCCCAAGTCTGGGTAAAGGTTGTATTTTCGTAGACGATGCCGGCGTTGTAGTCCGGGTCGCCGTAAATCATGTCGATGCAGCTGTCCGGTAGCTCTCGCAAGAGAGCCATCACGTCCCCGTTCACGACACGGTTGCGGTATTGCTCTGGTAAATCAGTCATCGCTGCACCAGCATGTATTCAGCGTTACGCAATAACTCAATTGAGCCTGGGTCCTGAAGGTCCGCGAACCCGTATAGGTAGAGGCGGAGTCTGTCTTCATGCCGCACCAAGTAGCAGGCATCGACGGAAGCCTCTGAGATTTTTCCTGAATCAACCAGTCCACGGTAATAGCGGACGGGATTGAATAATTGGAACACATTGAAGTCAACGGGTTCGCCGTTCTTCCCTTCGAAGACCGTTATGTGGCTTTGATATTCGGTTGTGAAGTCGATTTCTACCTGTAGCCTGCTTGCGGAGATGTGGACCTCACCCACCCGATATTGCAACTGGATGTGGGTACGGTGGGAGCCGTAGACCTTAGGAGAGGCTGCGATGTCTTCATAAATGAAATCGTGGATGATACGCTGATTGAAGCCGACGGAGAGGATATTGCTTTCGCTGGTGTTGACGTTGTTGAGGATGCTACGGCGGTAGGGCCATTGATACTGGCGATTCACGGGTACGGGCTCGAAGCGATGATAGCCAACATTGATGCCCGACACAAAGCGGTGACGTCCACGCCCTAGGTGGACTATAAAGACATCATCGCCACTCAACTCGCCGGGCAGAAGGGCTGAGTTATCCCACTTGGTAGCATCGAAGGGGTTGCCGAAGCCGACGCGGCTACAGGCTTTCCGAACGTCATCGTTGTCGAAAACCATGTCGACACGGGACTTGCAGAGGTTATACACCTCAATGATTACTTCGTGCTTCTTGCTCAGGGGCTGGAGTGTCACGTCCGCCCTACCCCGCCTCTTGTCGATGGGACTTATGACTGTGAATAGACACTAGATCAGGTGTTGGCGTCAAGGGCCGGAATGTCAGTGGGTGTGGGAGTTCCCCATATATGATGGGCGCTTGTCCCGCTGTTCGGGGCCGTGAATTCCTGCCTGCGCAGGAATGACGGAGTGAGGAACGCCGAAACGGGCGGTAGGCGGTCAGGTGATGAGGCGTTCGATTAGGAGGGAGAGGCTGGTGGCGATGGCGGCGGAGCCGACCATGAGGGTGACCATCCACTTGATGATTCTGGTCTCCATTTGAGCGAGGTCGCTCTTGGTGGCGTAATGCTGCATCTCGCGGTGGAAGTCGTCTTTCGTGATGTAATCCGTAGCCATAATGTCTTCCTCCAAGGTTAGGGTAGCACAATCTGAGGTGTCCGACATTTATTTGACGCTGGTGCTGTTTCACAATAGGTCAGCATGGGCTGCGTCTTCCTCCATGTATTACTATTTTGGGGCATATCACTGAGCCTGCTCTACGGGAGACTGCTCCCTAGGCCACGGCACATCCCCCCACGGCACCTCCCCCAAATTCCTCCCCTTCCTCACCTCATTGATCGTCACCACTCCCCGGTCAAGCAGCTTGGCCTCCCGCTCCACCCTCTCCGTTTCGTCCTCGTTCATGGCCTCAATAGCGGACAAATCGAACTCCACTGTGAGACCGCCGTAGCCCAGCCTCGGCAGCAACTCGCTGTTCAGGTGTTCCTCGAAGAAGCGCATCTCCGGCACAATCGTGTTCCGCCAGAAGAGCTTTTCCGCCGTCGTGATGTTGGCGAAGGTTGCCTGCTGGTAGTCGGACAGCAGGGGCAGCGGGACGCCATACGTGCGGCTGACGTCCTCCAGACTCCACCGCAATCCCTGCAGGAACTCCATGTCCCGGTGACTGAAGCCGAAGGTCTTGACGTCCTTGAGGAACGAGGTGATGGCGGGGCGGTGGGCCTTGCCCGGCCCTTGGTACCGCTCCTCCCAGCGCTCATAGAAGCTCTCCACCTCGGCATCGGACAGCGTCTCCTCGGTGATGAACACCAAGTCAGGCTGGGCCGAGTTCCGGAAAAAGCTCCGGTTGAACCGCAGGGCATCGTTGCCCGCATCCACCGACAAACGCACCGGCGCTAGGGGCGACAATCCGGCATAGGGCTCCAATGGGTTGAAATAACGCATCCACACGATCTCATCCGGCGTGTAGGCCACGGGGCCGTTCACCCCCATGTAGACGAACCCGCGGATATGCCGCTCGCTGCCGGGGAGGACGCGGACGCGGTCCGAGCGCAGGGGCCAGATTTCAGGATGGCCGGTCTCGTCGTGGTCCAGAGCCCAGAAGGACGAGCCCCACAGGCAGAGGTTGATTTCCGTGGCCCGCCACAGGTCGCCGCGAGTGTGCCAAGCATTCACCCGGTCCATGAGTTGCTGCGCAGGATGGTCCGGGCCCACGGGAATGCGGGAAAGCGCCCGCCCTCCGGCATCCTCCCCTGTCCCCGGTGCCGGACGTAGCACCACCAAAGGCGCCCGGGCCATGGCATCGGCCCGCAGCTTCACCGCCGAATACACCGGCACCGACGTCGCGTAATACTCGCCATACACCGCCTTGGCCCAGTCCCCGCCGACCCCGTGGGCCTCATGCACCCGGTCATAATCGGCAGCCACAGCCCGGTTGGCCCGCTGCACAACCCCGCTGGCCGATGCGCTTCCCGGATTACGCCCCCCGCCCGAATGACGGGGATGACGCGCCCGCGATGGCAAGAACCGCGCAAGCGTTGATAGTGGATTGTGCCGGGTGATTTGTCTCGACTTCATATTGTTGACCTCATGGTTTGGATAGAGCAAAAAGAATACGTAGTGGAACCACTAACGACCGCCCAGTTTCTTCTTAGGAACAGATGACCATGAGTAGAATCATGGCGACCGTGCCGATGACTACGCCATCGACAAACCCCCTCAAGTTGTTCACGTAAGCCCGCCTCTCTCTGCCCCCTAGGGGGCCGTCTCCTGCGCGCTCTGAAGATGATGGTAGAACGGGTGTTTGGGGGCCGTCAATGGGGAAATGTCACTGTTGGGGTGTTGAGGGATTGGCGGTCTATCTGGCCGCCAGAGGTAATTTCGTTATCGGTGTAGTCGAGGGTGCAGCGTAGCTGCTTGAGGATGTCCCGGCCCAAATCGCGGCCCCAAAAGAATGGGAGGCAGGGTGGCGATTTTGGCACTAGGGGCAAGGTTGATGCTTATGTCAAAGGAACGCGGCTCGGTGCGAGCATCATCTCGGAGTGATACGACGGCTCTGGTTGTGTACCAGGGGACATCGACGCCGATGCCGCCTTCTCAGACGCATGTAATGCCCCGAAACCAGAGAGGGCCAGCGCAACGCGCTGGCCCTCCCCAAACATCTCCCGTTCAGTACCCCTAATTCGGCGTCCAAGCCAGCGACCGTATCTCGCTGAACTCCCGCTCCATCTTCTCCCAGTTGTCCCCGCTGACGAAATACCCCAGCATATCCCCTTTCCCAACGAATATAATGAACAGAATCCCATCGCCGCGACAACAAGAACCTACTCCGAAGGATAGCCCGATGACCGAGCTTCTTCAACAAGCCTTTGAAAGAGCCTCCCAACTCCCGGAAGTGGAGCAGGACAAATTCGCCCGCTTCCTCCTCGCCGAACTGGAGTCGGAGCAACAATGGACTCAGCTGTTTGCCCGCCCGGAATCCGAGGTGCTGCTCGAGCGGCTGGCCAATGAAGCCCTCTCGGAACACCGAGCAGGTCAGACCCGCCCTCTCTCCCCGGAAGATCTATAGCCCGTGCGTTCGTTTACCCAAGGTGCTTTCTGGGACGCCTATCGACGCCTTCCGCAGCATGTGCAACGGCAAGCCCAAGAGTCCTACCGCTTCTTTGCGGCGAACCCCAATCACACCAGCCTAGACTTCAAGCGAGTGAGCCAACGCAGTCCCGTATATTCGGTGCGGGTGGGCATCGGTTACCGCGCCCTTGGTGTCCTGACTGGAGATGCCATCGTGTGGTTTTGGATAGGCCCGCACCACGAATACGACCGGCTTCTCCGCCGCGTGTAATGCCCCGAAATACAGAGAGGGCCAGCGCGTTGCGCCGGCCCTCCCCAAACATCTCCCGTTCAGTACCCCTAATTCGGCGTCCAAGCCAGCGACCGTATCTCGCTGAACTCACGCTCCATCTTCTCCCATCTGTCCCCGCCATCCTCGCTCACGAACAACTCCCCATAGTGGCTGTTCCCGATAATCAGGTCCGGGTCGGCCCCGTTCACCGCAAACACCCACATCGGCGAGTTCGGCTTCGGCACATCCAAATTCTCCCAAGTCTCGCCCCGGTCCCGCGACCGCAGTACCGTGCCGTTGTCCCCAATGAAGCTGTTCCCGTTGCCAAGGAACACCGTGTTCGGGTCATCCGGCTTGATTGCCAGCCCGCGACAGAACGTCATCGGGAAATTCTCCCGCGCCCCCACCGTGCTCCAACTCTCGCCAACATCGGAGCTCAGGTATATCTCGGGCGCCGTGCTCGTGATTACCCTCGAAGGCTCCCCGTTCGACCCTGGGCTCACCGCAATGAAGTGGATGTCCGGCTCAGCCAGCGACTCCACCCGGCTCCATGTCTCCCCGCCGTCGATGCTCCGGCGCACGCCATCCACCTCGGCCCCCGCCCATATCTTCCGCGGGTCCGAGGGGTCCACTGCCATCGTCAGCACCCGGGGCACGCTCACATTCATGCAGTACTCCGCAAACTCGGCAGCGCAATGCTCCCAGTTCGCGCCCCCATCCTTCGTCCGGAAAATCGCCCCCGGCCTGCACCCCGCATAGATGTTGTCCGGGTTCACCGGGTCGATCGCCAGCGACCACACGTCATAGTCGTTCAACGCCGAGTCCAGCCTCTCAAAGCTGGCCCCCCTGTCATCGCTGCGGTACACGCCATCATTCGTCCCGGCATACACCACCTTGGGGTCCTTCGGATGCACCGCAAGGTCAAAGCACTGCAACTCGCTCCAAGGCAGCTTCGGCCGCTCGCCCTTGGCCCGCGTCCAAGTATCCCCGCCATCATCACTTCGCCAAATGCTCGCCTGAACCGTCCCCACCAAAAGGGTATAATCATCCTTCATGACATCCCTCCCATTATGCAAATAAGGTTTCAAAAATGGGGTTCACCGCCATTATCCCCCGCCCCCGCCCATTGTCAACCAACCCCGCAAGCAGTGGAAAGGCTACCCAAACGACAACTTCACTACTTGGGAGGTATAGTTCCTAACAGGCTCTGAAACTCATCGGGGCGGGACCACCGGCCAATATCAGAGTGCGCATCCAACAAGCTAAAGTCCTCAGGGCGCCAAACGTCTTCCGTATCATCGAAGAGCGAAACAAAAGCAATATTCCGTTGATTCACCTTAAGGTGGTTCAAGTCTACCCACCCAGCCAGGACGTGCTCGGTTAGTCTGCGCGCAGCCCCTCGCGAGCCCGTACTCAGAAGGAAGACCATAGAAGTGTAGCCGTCGACGTATGTTTCAAAATCGACTGACCACATTCGCGTCGACCTACCCTGCCTCTGCACATGGCGCTCAAACGGTATCTCCTTCTCCCGTAGCCACTCATCCACTTCATCCGCTGTGTTCTGGACCGCTTGGCTTCGCAGTGTGAACCACAGGTCGGAAACCCGTACAACTCCTTGAGCAACCCGCAGAACTGATTCGCCCAGTGCATCCTCCATGACCGACCGAACCACCAGTTGGCCTTGGGACAGTTCGATACGCAGCGTCTGACATACGTCCAACACCAGCGCTTGCTGCTTGGGTGACCTTTGGCGACTGACCGACTGAAGCTCAAGCCAGCCCAAAGCATCCCCGAAGTCTGTGATAGTGTAGCCTCCGCCGCGCTCTAGGACGAAAACATCCACTACCCCACCATCCGGATACAACAACGGGGTTCGGACCCGCACTCCCTCTTGAGGACCTGGTGAGCATGTGAAGAGGGTGGGCAAGGAATTCCCTACAGAAGTGCAGAGCTCCACTGCATTCACAGGAATGTCCCTTGCACAATTGGAGCCCGCATCGTACCTAAGTGTCTTAGATTCGCTTCAGCGCAGAATTGTGTCCAAACAGCTACCGGTCGGTTCCAAGGCTCAGTGATGTCTTCCTCACCCCTGCCCTCCACGCATCCGCTCCAACTCAGCCTGAAGTTCCTGCACCCGCGCCTCCGCTTCCGCCCGCATCGCCCTCTCCACACCCAGCGTGTTCAACCACTCCCCAGTAGCACTGTCTCTCAGCAGAAACCGGCCCACCCCCTCCTCCACCCGGTACACCACGTCCACCCCAAGCACCTCACTGCGCGACCAGATGTCCCCGTTGTCGTCCGTGTGCAACTCGAACCTCTGGTACTCCCCATCCACCAAGCCCTCCCCCACCAGTGGCTCTCCGTAATACTCTCCCCTCCTGTCCAGACGCCAGTACTCCCTCGCCCCCATCCGTGCGTATATCTCCCGCTTTTCCCTCAAGTCCCTCCCGGCCGTGCTCTCTGATGCCACCTCCAAGACCCATGAAGGAGGCCGCCCCCATTCGTCAATGACGTAACTGCGACGCTCCAGTTTTATCCGTGCCGCGTCCACCCCGAACACGACATACCCGTCAGGTGCTACACGAGAACCCGGCGTATTCACATCATAGATGATATCCGTCTCATCGGAACACAAGACCGACGCATCGCCCTCGTACCGCGCCCTCAGTATCGACATCACATCGTGAATCGTGTCATCCTGTTGCATCGCGTCTTCCGGCGGTTCGGGATCGTCGATGAGTTCATACCAGGGTATTTCAACGGCGGACCCCGGCGACGCCTTTCCTCTGGCCGCAGTCATGCCAACCCTCCGGCGGGCTTTCTTCCCGTTCTTGCCAGTATAGCAGCTACGAGAGCCCGCCCATCACGTACTGATGAACGGTATCCTCCGCACTATCGGCACCCGCCGTATGAACAGCGACACCCCAAACAGCCCCGCTCCCACCACCAGCATGATCAGCGACGGCGCCGTAAACGCCAGCGACAGCCCGTCCGCCATGTGCAACGTCACGTCCGACGCTATCGCCCCCACACTGCTTGGCGCATCAGCCTCCGCCAGAGCACCCTGCAACGCCGAGTCCAACCTGTCCGCAATGGTCCCCCCCACCAGTATTCCCGCAATCAAGAAGACCAGTCCGGTACCCCCCAGAATGATGCCCAGCCATCGCAGCATCGACACGATACGCGGCAGGTTGACCAGTGCCACCAGCCCGCAAGCCCCAACCAGCACAGCCATGGGCAGCCACGAACCCAGCAACCCCGATAGCCGGATCCCGTCCCTCACCTCTGCCAACCCTTCCCTCTCCTCTATGTCCTCATCCACCAACCCCTCCAAATCCCAGCGACTGCACTCCGACAGGTCGGCCCCCGCCGGCAAATCTCCGCACTCCGTCCCATCAGGAGTCACCAGCTTCCGCCGCACGTCATCCAATGTGTCGTCAACCAGCGTAGGCAGCACCCCGCCCGTCGCCGCCGTCAGCACCTCCTGGATGATTTCTTCCTCCGCAGCCAGGTCCGGCGCGTCTCTCCGCAACGCCTCACGTATCCTCGCATCCGTCTCCGGCTCCTGCAGAGCATCCAGCACTTCCGCCGGCACGTCATCCCTCTGCCGCAACTCCCCTAGCGCATCGTCATACGAGTCCAGTCTCGTCTCGATATCAACCCCGGCCAGCTTCGGCACCCTGCTCGGCAGTTCACCCGACTGCAACTCATGCACCGTGTCTTCCCAGTAACGGGTCCACTCCTCGTCCGTCTCCAGTTCCACCTGCTCCAAGCGAATCGGCTCGCCGCTTTCCAGCGCCTCCATCGCTAGCTCCGCGGCCTCTCCCACATCAACCTCGTCCGCCTCTCCCACCACGGCCCCCTGCTCCGCATCACCCGCTCCAGGCGCGGCCTGCCCAGCGTCTCCCGCCTCCACCACTTCTATCCGGCTGATCCGGTCCTCCGCATACCTCACCAACTCCTCACTTGCACTCTCCAGCGGACCCTCCAGATCGATATACAAGTCCAGTCCGTCCGCGTCCTTCTTGAGATAATCGATGAGCCCGTCCAGATTGCGCTCCGTCTCCCCTTGCAGGTACTCCGGTGGCATGATTCTCCTCGCCACATCCGCCACCTCCTCTTGGGGCACTTCCACATTCCCCAGCAACCCCTTGGTCGTGTCCTCCATCTCCGGGTCAACCAATACCTCGTCATAGACCCGCGCATACACCTCCTGCTCAGCAAGAGCCTCTGTATAGAAGTCCGCCGACAGAAAATGCCCGCCAACAACGGTGAACAGCAGGTACACGAAGAAAGCAAGAAAAGCAACCGCCCCCAGCACCATGCTGGCCAACGGCCGGAACATCAAAAGCGGGCAACCCACCCTATGCCGGTCTCCCGCAAATCACTGGCTGCAGAGAGCATGAAGGACGCCAGTGCAACATGCCCGCCAGTATACCACGCTATCCGATACCCTCATGTTAGCTATCTCCACTCAGTATCTTGTAACGGAGGGCATCCCAAGGTGTACCCTAATCCCAATTGCAGTATTACCAGAGGGACCGGGAGTTGGACATGGATAGCATGACCGAGCACGAGAAGTGGGTAGCACGCCGTGTCTACCATGAAACATTTAGCAAGCCTAGTCCAGTTTTCCCTCATTGGCAGGGGTCTCCCAATCGCTGTAGCTGCGGGTGCGGCGAAGAATGGACCGATAACGTCAGTCCTATAAACTGCTGGCGCTACCTTAATCCGACGACGTACGCTCGAGCTCTACCCATAATCCATCAACTGTTCCGTGCTCTCCACGGCTTCCTCTCTCTTTTTCCAGAAGGGATTTGGTTGTCATTTCGAGTGACTCAAGAGCAATACAAAGCCAGAATCATCGCTCGTTTCGATTCAGATGCGGATGCTCGTGCCGCAATGACGATTGCTCGCCTACTTGTGTATGGAGTGGTGGCGCCAATCACAGCAATGCTCTTCTCGTTAACGTGGCTACTAACGAGGCCAGGGGGTGTCATACTCATGGTGCTGGAAGCCGTGTCGGTCGCCCTGTATGTCGCTTTAGCCACATTGTCATTGGTCGCAACCGCCGTCATCATGTCAATGCCGGGCCTGGTGGTTATTGTGGCCGGCGTAGGATCCATTGTATTCCTCAACCACACTTTTTTAGGTGTCTTGATAATGGGCGCCGGGGTATTGCTGCAATACGAACTGAATCGGCGACATACCCAACAACTAGAAGAGAGATTTGGCAAGTTAGTTCTGTTGCTCCAAGGAGAACAGAAGAATCCATGAACGACACATCCAAACTGGTTAAGAATGCTATAGGACCCTATGGGCACCACCCCGACCTCGCCCTACCCTCTACCAGCAACGCCACACCCAGTAATACGCCCCGCACACTGGAATCCCCCTCCGCCTCGACCACGAAACACAAATAGGTTGCCTTCCCCGCTTTCCGTCGATGATTCAAATGTTCTCCAATAGGAACTCAGACGCTGGAATCCTATGTGTGTCAGGCTCCTTACAGAGGCAGCGCGGTCGTCGATGGTCATCCCGCAGTCTATGAGGTGCTGCACTTGTTCGTGCGGTGACGTGAGGTGTATAGAGCGCGATTCGGATATATCCATATGCCTGACAAAAAGAAGCCCCCCCGTGGTGCGCCGATCTTACGAGAGGCGTGGGGGGTTCTATCAAGTCTCAGCCTAGCATCGGACGACGCCCTCGTCAATCTACCACCCCCACCTACCCCAACCTCGCCCTCCCCTCCACCAGCAACTCCGCACCCCAGTAGTCCGCCCCCGCATACCGTATCCGCCTCCTGCTCGACGCCGATATGACGTGGATGTACGACATGTCCGTCCCGTCAATCAAGTCCACCGCAGCCCGCACCGACTGCCCCCCGCTCGCCGACAAATACGGCTCCAGCCCCTCCCACGCCTCCCTCACGTCATTCGAACTATGCAGTATCGTGATCGTCAGGAAATACACCGCCTCATTCGACGACACCGTGTACTGCGCCAGCGGGTTGTGGTCCTCAATGATTGCGCACGGAAATTCATTCACCGCCGTCACAGGCCGGTCATACACCCGCAGCCCCGGTATGGCCGCCAACCGCGACTCCAATGTGTTCACAAAGATACCGATGTCTCCCAAGTCCCTCCTCCTCTCTTCCAACCCCAACGACCAGGTCTCACCGCGCCGTCGCTAAATAGTCCACCTTGTCCCCGCTGTTCGCCACATCCCCGTAGAAATCGCTCAACGCCGCCTCCCTGCCCGTTGGAAACTCCAAGCGCAGCGTCGCCCCCGGCTCCATCTCCATCCCCGCGCTCGACGACACCTCCGGCCCTCCCAAATAGAAGTTCCCCGCGTTCCCCGCCTTGGCCTTGAACACGATGGCATAAATTGCCTCCCGCGGCTCAGGCGCAAACCGCTGCCGCGTTCCCGCCGTCCCCACCGTAATAGTCCCCGTCAACAGCCTCATATCCCCCTCCTATCCCTTCCCAATTCCCCATCCCTCTCCCCATCATCAATTCCCCATCCCTCTCCCCATCTTTCCCACACCTCCCTCCGTCATTCCCACACCTCCCTCCGTCATTCCCACACCTCCCTCCCGTCATTCCCACACCTCCCTCCCGTCATTCCCACACCTCCCTCCGTCATTCCCACACCTCCCTCCCGTCATTCCCACACCTCCCTCCGTCATTCCCGCACCTTCCTCCCGTCATTCCCACACCTCCCTCCGTCATTCCCACACCTCCCTCCGTCATTCCCGCACCTTCCTCCCGTCATTCCCACACCTCCCTCCGTCATTCCCACACCTCCCTCCGCCATTCCCACACCTCCCTCCGTCATTCCCGCGCAGGCGGGAACCCACGTAACCCGGACTCGCACACCAAATCACCAATCCCGGAGAGGCACAGTCCGCCACCCAAATCCCCACCTCTCCCGTTCGTCCTGAGCGAAGTGGCGCGGTCAACACAGCCTCCAACCCACTCAGCAAGGCACGAACCACACCCCGCCACAAGCTTCCACCCCTCCCCCTCCGTTCGTCCCGAGCGAAGTGACGCAGTCAACACTGCCTCCAACCGAGTCAGCAACCCAGGGTCCATACCCCGCCCACAAGCCCCTCCACCCCTCCCCCTCCGTTCGTCCTGAGCGAAGTCGAAGGACCACCCCGTTCCTTGCATAGCCCCTTTCCCTCGTCCTCGCAGCCCTTCGTCAACTTCTCCCCCATCATTCCCCGCACCTTCTTCCCGTCATTCCCGCGCCTCCTCCTCGTCATTCCCGCGCCTCCTTCCCGTCATTCCCGCGCAGAGCCTGCCCTCGTGGAGACGGGGGCGGGAACCCACGTAACCCGGACTCGCACACCAAATCACCAATCCCGGAGAGGTACAGTCCGCCACCCAAATCCCCACCTCTCCCGTTCGTCCTGAGCGAAGTGGCGCGCTCAACACAGCCTCCAACCAACTCAGCAAGGCACGAACCACACCCCGCCCACAAGCTTCCACCCCTCCCCCTCCGTTCGTCCTGAGCGGAGTGGCGCGGTCAACACAGCCTCCAACCAACTCAGCAAGTCACGATCCACACCCCGCCACAAGCTTCCACCCCTCCCTCTCCGTTCGTCCCGAGCGAAGTCGCGCGCTCAACACAGCCTCCAACCGACTCAGCAAGGCAGGAACCACACCCCACCCACAAGCCTCCCCACCTCTCCCGTTCGTCCTGAGCGAAGTGGCGCGGTCAACACAGCCTCCAAGCGACTTAGCGCGGAGGTTGTGTTGACCGTGCCACGAAGTCGAAGGACCAAACCCCACATGCCGAATAACCCCCTCCCCCTCAAGGGTGGGAAGGGTTGGAATGGGGGTGAGCCGAGCAAGGTTGAATCCTGCCCCGCACCCAATCCTGGAATGAGTCCGTCCTCATATCGCCGGTTTCCTATACGGACTCAGCATCCGCCGCACATCCGGGTCGAACCCGCCGAAATCCCCGTTCATGGCTGCCCCATTCCCGCTCCCCTCCGTCCCAAACGCCGAGTCCTTGCGCTTCCACAACCGCGCAGCCTGCACCAAGCACGCCTCCGTCACCCCCGACGGATACCGGAACACCCGTATCGGCGACGCCCCGGCATGCCCCACCGCCCTCGTCCCGTTCACCCCACGCTCCACCGTCAGCTTGTTCGTCCCCGTCGTCGTCACGTACATCTGCTCCGACCCCACCACCAGCGTGTCCCCTGCGCTGAACGGCATCCCGCCGTTCACCCCAAACTCGCTTCCCCCGGCATCAACCCCCATCCCGTCCACCACCGCCTCCGACATGCGCAGGTTCTCCCGGTACCCCCAAACCCCAGTGATTTCCACCCGCGCCCGTCCCTTCGGAAAGCGCCCCCTCCCGCCAATTCCCCCTCCACCCCCGTTGCCCGCCTCCAGCCTCGTATACGGCCTGCCCCAAGGCTGGGTCGGCTCCGCGTTCAACGGGTACAGCAAATAGTCCCCCGAAGCCCAAGCCGTCTCAAACCGCCTGTCCCCGTCCCCATCGCTCTTCAGCCCATTGATTCGTATCAAGTCCGGCACCATCAGCCTGCCTCCACCGCCCTCCACGTCAAAAACTCGCGTAGCCTGCAACGTGAAGAAATGCCGGTTGCAATGCTGGTCGATCCACCGCGACACATCCTCCAGCAATTGCAGCAGCCGGCTGTCATGGCTCCCTCCTGCAATATCCAGCACCGACACCGACTTCATAGTCCTCAAATTCCCATAAGCATTAGCCATCGTCCCTTCCTCCCATTCATCCTTCACTAAACCCACCCGTCCCTCCGCGCCATTCCCACCTCCACCGTCATTCCCGCTCCCCCATCCCCGTCATTCCCGCGAAGGCGGGAACCCACGTAACCCTCACCCCCACACCAGACAAACGACCCCGCAGCCAACATCCCTCCCCGTCATTCCCGCTCCCTCTCCTCCGTCATTCCCCCTCCCCTCCCCCGTCATTCCCGCGCAGGCGGGAACCCACGTAACCCTCACCCCCACACCAGCCAACAACCCCGTAGCCCTCATCCCACCACCGTCATGCCCGCTCCCCTCTCCTCCGTCATTCCCGCTCCCCTCTCCTCCGTCATTCCCGCGCAGGCGGGAACCCACGTAACCCGCACCCCACACCGGACAAACGACCCCGCAGTCCTCATCCCTCCTCCGTCATTCCCCCTCCCCTCCTCCGTCGTTCCCGCGCAGGCGGGAACCCACGTAACCCGCACCCCCACACAATTCGCCACGCCCGGAGCGCACACAGTCCGCCCACCCCCAAAATCCCACTCTCTTCCGTTCGTCCCGAGCAAAGGAGGTGGGTTGCACATCCGACCGCACGAGGTTGGATGTGCAACCCGCCCCCGGAGTCGAAGGACAGGCGAGGCAGGGCAGGGCAGCGCACCACCCCGCCTGCCCCTCCCATCCCTACGGCCCAGACGTGATGTTGTACTGCAACGCAGTATGCGTCGCACTCGAACGCGTTCCCGTCCGCTCCGCAAACGCAATCCGCATGCTCACCACCATCACGTTCTGCCTCTTCTGGATGTCCCGCTCCGTCTCAATCGTCAACTCCCGCCGGAATCCCACACGCCACTGCGTCCGGTTCACAATCAGCAGCCGTCCCGTGTTGTTGGTGTTCCCCCCGTTCGTCACCTTCCCGTCCGCATCCGCCGCCTTCATCTGCTCCGACACCAGCACCGGTATCCCCTCCACCGCCGCCAACTGCCCCTGCAACAACGTCGCGTTCGGCCCCAGCTTGTCCAGCGTCCGGAAGTTGGTGATGCCCAAACTCCGTATGTACGTGTCCACATCCATGACATAGGCCAGTTCCGAGGGGCGCACCCCATATTTGCCCAGCTTGCCCCGTATCTCGTTGAACATGCTGTCCGACGCCCCCGAGTTGTGGTCGTTCCCTTGGCTGTCGTTGTCCACCAGCGGCAAATGGATTAGCCCGTCGAACCCCAGCAGCCAGTGCCCCTTCCCCACATCGCTCTTGGATATGGTCGCCCCGTCGGCATTGATGTTGTTTGTCGTCGTCGTGTCCGCGTTCAGCAGCACGTCGTCAATCACCTCCGCCGCATTTCGCACCAGCGACGACCGCACTTCCGGCGCCATCGCTATCACCGAGTCCTCGTCCAGCGACAGCGACCACGGCACCGTCCCCACCAGTTCATACGAAGTCAGCGTCTGCTTCGCCGTATTCAACGCCGACCCCGTCACCGCCGAGTTCTCCGTCCCCGGATACCAGCTCACGTCACCCAACTGCAATGGTATGTCGAACGGGTCCGACGGCATCTCCGTCCTCGAGAACAGCGGTGCCACCATCGTCTCCAGATTCACATCCAGCCACAGCGCAGCCGCCTCCTGCGTCGGCACCAACTCATCACCGGAACCCGGCGTGGTGCTGTCCATGGCAGCCTTCAGATTAAGCTGCCACTCCTCCAGCATTCGCGGGTTCAAGCCCATGGGCTGCCGCATCTGCGAGTTCAGCAGACTGCGCACGCACGCCAAGTCCAGCAAGTCCATCCCCTCATACTTCCCGTACGGCACCCGCGGCCGGCCCCCGTCCACATACTTCGCCAGAATGTTCCGCTTCTGCCCCTCCTTCGACGACTCCTGCATCCGTCCCAACTGCGAAGCAATCCTCTGCACCTCCTCCCTCAGCGGCGGTATCTCCGCATCCATCCGCGCCTGGTAAAAGTCCCGTATCCCCGCCACCTCGCTCTTGATTACTTCCAATTCCTGCGTCCCAATATTCATATCCTTCTCCTCTCATCTTCCTTCAAATCTAGCTTCCACTCACCCCATCACTCCACCCTCACCCCATCACCCGTCATTCCCGCGCAGGCGGGAACCCACGTAACCCATACCACCACAACAGCCAACCACCCCGTAGCGAGCCTTCCCCACCCTCATTCCCACCCCCCACCGTCATTCCCGCACCCCACATCCGTCATTCCCGCGAAGGCGGGAACCCACGTAACCCATACCACCACAACAGCCAACCATCCCATAGCGAGCCAGCCCCCACCCTCATTCCCGCACCCCCCACCGTCATTCCCGCCCCCCATCCGTCATTCCCGCGCAGGCGGGAACCCACGTAACCCGTACCACCACAACGGCCAACCATCCCGTAGCGAGCCTTCCCCATCCGTCATTCCCGCACCCCCCACCGTCATTCCCGCCCCCTCTCTCCGTCATTCCCGCCCCCTCTCTCCGTCATTCCCGCGCAGGCGGGAACCCACGTAACCCATACCACCACAACGGCCAACCATCCCGTAGCGAGCCAGCCCCCACCATCATTCCCGCCCCCGTGCTCCCTCTATCCCCTTCGTCCTAGCTGACTAGCGCGCGCGGCACTCCCCCCACCTGTCTCCCTCCCAGTTCATCCTGAACTCTCCCTCTCCGTTCGTCCTGAGCGAAGTGGTGGAGTCAACACAGCCTCCAGGCGACCAAGCGCGGAGGTTGTGTTGACTCCGCCACGAAGTCGAAGGACAACCTCAAACCCGCGCACCAAACCCCTTCCCCCTGAGGGGGAAGGTTGGGATGGGGGTGGCCTCCTAAGGGGGAAGTCTTGATCGGGGTACCCCCTCACGGCCCAGCCCGCGCCTCACGCAACACCTCCAGCACCTGCGGCAGCCCCCTGTACACACCTCCAGACAACCCCAAACCCCCGTATCCCCCACGGCGCATCTCCTCCACCCTCCGCTCCAGCAACGCCAGCCTCCCCTCCAACCCCATGCCTCCAGCCAGTCCGCTGGCTCGCCGCACCGCATTCTCATTCGCCGGCACCGGCGCAGCACTCACCTCCAGCAACACCTGCTCCGTAAACCGGATACCCATGAACTTCCCCGTCTGCGGGTGCCTCCGCTCCTCAAACCGCACCGGCCGGAATCCCACCGACACCCCCTTCTGGTAGCCGCCCCGGTACAGCGCAGCCACCTCTTGGGCAAACGGCGTCGGCGCAAACTCCACGTTCACCAGCAACGCCGGCGACGTCAGCCCCCCAATCCCCCCGCTCCCTGTGGGCGAGAATGTTGGGGCTAGAGACAGCGTTGGGGCCACCGGGACGGTTGACGCCAGCGACAGTGTTGGCGTGAGCGCATCTTTCCCCGCAGAACTCGTCCACACCTGCGTCGTCCGCCCGATCGCCGGACGCGAATAATCATGCGCCCACAAGAACACCGGGTTCTTCCGGTACCCATCCAGCTTCCACCCCGACACCGACACCACATCCCCATGCCGGTCCACCTCCTCAGTGGACGCCACAAAGGTCATCGCCCCGCCGTCCTCCACCGTTCCCCCGCCCATCTCCTTCCGCTGCCAGTCGCCCCCTTCCTCCCCGCCAGCAGCGCCCAGCCCACGTTCGTCCTGAGCCTGTCCAAGGGCCTGCCCCGGCTCTGATGCCACCGCTCCCATCACGCTCCACTTGAACACGCACGGAGCCTCGGCCACGCCCCGCCGGTAGTCCTCCAACGCCTCCAGCAAATGCTCCTGCATCTGCGCCTCCCACAAACTCCCGCCCCCACGGCTCTCCACCGACACGCTCTCCCCATCAACCATCCGTCCTTCAGTCAATGTCCTCTCCTCAGTAGTCACTCCGTCTTCCTCCCAGCGTCTGATACCCTTGATACTCTCTGGCGACCATCGTCATTTGCCCTTCGACGATCATTGGACCCCGTCGATTCCGGCCTCCCGCCACCATCGCGGCCCCTTCATCGTCATTGCGGCTTTCGCCGCAATCCACAGGCCCCGAAAGAGGGGACGGACCCCGGCCCCAGACTGAGTCCGAGTCCTGAGGGGTCCGCCCCGCTCTTGCTCCGGAGGCTCCCTGTCCCCAATCCTCCCGGGCACGTCTGCCTCCGCATTCACAGGCTAGAACAAGCGTTTGGCTCCCGTCAACAACAAAATGTCATGCCTCTCTCCACCCCAAACCCACCAACCTCCTAGCAGAGACAACGCCCGGCAGGTACTATGGACACTGTGCACAAAGTCAGAGAAGCAATACGAATCGTAGAACAAGACGGATGGAGGCTAGTCAGAACCCGCGGAAGCCACCGCCACTACCATCACCCTGAGAAACCGGGCACCGTCACGATCCCAGGCCATCCAGGCCAAGACCTGCCTACGCCCACGTGGAGGAGTATCCTTAGGCAGGCAGGGCTGCTGGAGGAAAACAGATGAAACTGTGCTATGCCGTAGTATTCGAACAAACTCCCAACAACTACGCCGCTTATGTACCCGATTTACCCGGATGCATCAGCACCGGCAAGAATTGGGATGATATCCAGCAGATGATCCAAGAGGCCATGACGGGACACATCGAGGTTATGCTGGAGTACGGTGACCCGCTGCCCGAGAGAGCTATGTCCTTGGAGGAGGCCATCGCCTACCACTGCCAAGTCATAGCCGACTGCCGCGCAGAATCCCCTGCCTATGACGACGATTCATGCACACTGTCCGCTACCTTCGCCCCCATAGAAGTCGAAGTCCCAGCCCCCCAACCCGTCGCCGGAAACTGACTCTCTCGCATGGGTTACGCAATCATCATCGAAAAGGGCCCAACCAGCTACGGTGCCCATGTCCCTGACTTACCGGGCTGTGTAGCCGCTGCTGAAACAAGAGACGAGGTCTACGGTCTCATCCTCCAAGCCATCGACCTCTACTTGGAGACTCTGAAAGAAGACGGACTTCCCGTACCGGAACCCCAGTCCTACGAATTAGTGCAGGCAACTCCATGAGCCGGGTCCGCCCGACGAAACTGACGTACGCCGTAGTATTCCAACAAACTCCCAACAACTACGCTGCCTATGCCCCCGACGTCCCCGGCTGCATCAGCGCCGCCGACACTTGGGAGGAGATTCAGGAGATGATGCGGGAGGCTCTCGCCTCGTATCTTGAAGTCACCCTGGAGGATGGCGACCCGATCCCTGAACCTCGTATGTCTCTGGAAGATGCCATTGCCCATCATTGCCAAGTCCTCGCCGACTACCGGGAAAAGGCCCCTTCTGATGACAACGACTGGCCCCCCTCCCTCTCCGTCACCTTCGCCCCCATAGAAGTCGAAGTCCCAGTCCCCCAACCAGTCCCCGGAAACTAACCCGACCGCGTGAGCAGGCCCCCCAATGAATCTGAAGTACGTGGTGATTTACATAGAGTTACCCAACAACTACTGCGCCTATGCCCCCGACGTGCCAGGCTGCTTCAGCACAGGCAAGACTTGGGACCACATTCAAGAAATGATTCACGAGGCCCTCACCTTTCACTTGGAGGACCTGCTGGAAACCGGTAACCCCATCCCAGAACCCCGCATGTCCCTCGAAGACGCCATGGCCCACCACTGCAAGCCCTTCACCCCAGAGGAACAGGAAGCCCTCAACCAAATATCCAGCGACTGGCCCCCCTCTCTCTCCGTCACCTTCGCCCCCATAGAAGTCGAAGTACCAGCCCCCCAACCAGTCGCCGGAAACTGACCCAACCAAATACCGCCAACGACTCGCCGCCCCGATACCACATCTCCCGCACACGCTCTCGCCCCGGCCGTCCATAGCGAGCCCGGAGGAGCGGGCCACCCTCACGACTCCCTGCTATGCCACCACTCCTCCAGAACCGTGCACTCCAGAGACCCCTGCTCCCTCGAAAACACAAGCCTGAACGTCCCGTCAAGCTCCACTCGCGCCCCCGTGGCCTTCTCAACAAAACGGGCCTGCCAGCCAGCAATCGCTGTATCACCCTTCACCGCCCAGACCTGCGACGCAAACTCGACGTCTTCCTGTGCGTCTGCCGCGTTCTTCTGCCAATACTCCCGTATTCCGTCCCGCCCCCTCATCGGCTCGTCGAACGGCATTTCCCGGTAAGTGGCCGTCTCGGAGAACAGCATCACCACACGGCCCGGGTCCCCATCGACCCAAGCCCGCCCATACTCATCCAACCAGTCCTGAACATCCTCTTCCGTCATCACCCTCTCCCATCCTCCTTCCTCAAAACCGGGCAACTATAACAGCCTGCCCATAACCAGCGAGATCGCAGCTCACGATACCCGCCCCGAAGCCTCCCCGCGTTCGCCCTCAGCGCCCCCCGTCTCTGTTCGTTCTCAGAATCCGCCTTTCCACTCTAGGTTTATTGCCTTCCCATCAGCCTTAATGATGCCTTGACATCATTAAGGCTACATGATATTTTACCTTACACAGCCCCCCACACAGAAAGGACAACAACTATGAGATGGAAACACCGAAGCCCCAACTACCCCGGAATTGACTTGGAAGACGCCCTCGACTCCGTGGTGAAACTATACAACTCTATGGGCAGGAACGAGTTCGATCCCGATGACGCCGTCAAGGCTTGGGGATACAGCAGCGGTAGCGGTCCCGTGCGTGTCCGCATGGGGGCCCTTCGACAGTTCGGTCTCGTCGACGGCAGGAGAGGCGAAAGCCGCAAGGTGTCCCGCACCGGCCTGTTCTTCGCCACACGCGACCCCTCTTCCGCAGAATACCAAGAGGCCCTCCGCGCCACCGCAGTCCGCCCGCCCCTCTTCGCCAAGGCAAGGGACGCCATGCCCAACGCCTCCGATAGCTCCCTGCGCCAATGGCTCCTCATGGACGAGGACTTCTCCGACGAGGGCGCATCCCGCTTTGTCGAGGTCTTTCGCAGCACCATGCGTTTCGCCAGCCTCGATAATATCGCAATACCATCAGGGCTGGAAGATAACGCCCCATGGGACGCCCTCGAAAATGCGCCACTAGCCCCTACCCGCGGCCACTCGCACCGTCACCACACCCCGCCAGCCCACACCCGGGTCCCATTGCGCCTCATGGGCGGCTCCCAAACCGTGACCATCGAACTCCCCGACTCAATGACCGAGACAGCATGGCAGCAAATGATGACCATGCTCAACGCCCTCAAAGTCGGCTACGTGCCCCCCGAAAACGACGAACCCAACCCCAGCCAGACAATCGAAACAAAGGAGGCCGCCAATGACGACGGCAATAATGGACCTCGCCACGAACATGGTCAGACAGGCCACGCGCATGATCCGGGGCATCCGCAACCAGAGTAGCGCTGCCTCCCCAAGAGCATACGCCCCGCTGTACCTGCGGAACCACTGCTGCCGCCAGCACCTGTCCGGACTCGGCAGAACCGTCACCCCAAGGCATTACGCCCCCTCCCAGGACCGCGACGACAACTGCTACTGCTGGCTCCTCAGGACAGGAGGATGGTGACACCCACCACCCTCCCCTCGCTATCCTCCGTCCTCCAAAGCTTGAATCTGGATCCCTCCTCCCGAAGTCGAAGAACCCCCAGTCAGCTAGAGACGGAACCACAGGCCCACACCTTTGCCCCACTCCGCCCAAGCCAACCCAAGTGCCCCACCCGTGATTCCGTCGCAGGCCGGAATCCAATCCAAGGAAACCAGCCCATTCCAGCCACCTCCGCGAGGCGGCTCCGTGATAGCATTCTGCGTTTATTCTTCCGATTCGATAAGAATCCTGCGGTTTCGCAAGGGTATTTCCGCTCGGACATCGTCGGGGAGGTCATCATAGGTTTCGAGCAGCTTATCCACCAAGTCGTAGGGACCCCACAAGCGGACTTGGAAGTAGGAGCGTTCGTTCTCGTTACGTACTGCTCTGGTGAAGTCGCCAAGACTGACCAGCAAACCATGATCAGCACCGTAGGTATTCACATTGCCTTGCAGTCGATTGTACTCGGCTATGTCCACGGGCGCGTTGGTGGATTTGACTTGCACACACAGACGGGGTGCCCCGAAACCCATGTCACCCTGGCCAGCGACCACGTCGATTCCCCCGTCTGGCCCCCTTCTCGTTTCTAGGGCGCTGTATCCCGATGCTCTCAGTACGCTCGCCACTAGGTACTCCATGCGAGTGCCGGGAAATCTCTGACGAACCCGCTCAACGATTCGGTCTGAGATTTGTTCCTCTAAATCTACTCGGAACGCCCCGTCTCCGTTCGCTTCCACATGGTCCCCTGCATTATCAATCACACTTCCGCTCAAATGCCTCGCACAGATTTGTTCTATACGTGATTCCGCGTCAGTCGCTCGCGGCTGGTACACTGTAGAGAGTCCTCCGAGTGAATAGAGCAGGTCTTGATCAAAGTCGGAGCGGGGTATCTGGCGGGCTCCCCACTCCACCGCACGCACATGGGGCGCTTCCAAGTCTTCTCGATGCGCGTAGTCTCCCGATATCCTCCCCACCGCTATGACCCGGGGCAGCTTTCTTGGGAGTATTACCATGTCCCCAACTCGAATCACGTAAGCAAAGTTCCAAAGCTGGCTTGCGAAACTGCTTGCTCTAGCCGGAGTCTCCCCGAATTCGTCGATGATCGTCTGCCGTAATTCGTCCCGTGTACTGAAGTTGGAGATGTGCCTCCGGACGTGGAACGCGATCCCGGCCAAGCCCTCGGATAAGGCTGTCTCCTCCCATTCCCCTCTAGTGCCGGCCCGGACCACCCAAGCAGTCATTCATCGCCCCCTGATTATTCATCAAACATTGGAAGAACTTGTCTGTACTGTATTTTACATCAATACCGCGCAGAATCGGTCTCGCTACCCCCCACACCCCCATGACACCCACCCCTTGACACCCCACAAACACCTGTTCTAACATACCCATAGAGCGAGCGCGGGCCCCACCCGAAAAACCGGCCCCGCTTCGCAACTGAGCGCGCTGGGGACTGACCCCAAAAAAAGGTCGGCCCCGGTGCGTCTTTTTTTGCCACCCACCCACGGGGCCGCCACCAAAATCTTGTTCGGGCCACCGTGCCCAGAGGAGAACTTATCCGTGGAACCACGCCCCAGTCATGCCCAAGCCCCGGCCCAAGCCCAAGCCCTGGGTGAAGAAAGCAGCAACGACCCTGTCCGCTGCCGCCGCTGCTTCAGCGGCGACCTCACCAGCCTCAAAAAAGCCCGCAGGAACGACAACGACGTCTACCGCTGCAAACAGTGCAGCCTCCTCTTCAGCCCCTTCACCCCGCAACCCATCCAAACCCCGGCCCAAGCCGGAAACTAGGAGGATGCTACAGATGTGTCAGCTACACGACAGCTACGACGACGCTACAAATGCTACACCTCCCAGATACGAATCAGCGGATTCCAGCTACGACGAGTGTAGCATTGTAGACAGAAAACAGCGGTTCATCGTCGCCTTACAGTGGGGCGCAGGAGTCTCCGATGCCGCCCGGTTTGCCGGTGTTCACAGGACCACCGCCTACCGCTGGCGCAGACAGGACCCCGAGTTCGCCCTCGCTTGGAGTGAAGGCCGCAACAACCTCGTCAACGACCTCGAAATCATGGCCTTCAAGCTCGCCAAGGAAGGAAATACCGATCTCCTCAAGTTCCTTCTCAAGTCCTATCGGCCCGCCACCTTCAACCAGCGTCCCACCGAACCTAAGCCCGCCACTTCCAAGGTCGGCACTTTCATTGAACTCGTCGACAAGGTGAGAGAATGGGTATAAACGCCAGCAAGCTCAAGCCCCACGAAGTCCTCGACCACGGCGCGTCCGTCGGCTTCCCTCTCCATGAGCCCCGCGACGACATATCCGCCGACTACCTGCGCCTCAAGCTCCAGCGCGACCCCGTTCGCTTTGCCCGCGACTTCCTCAGCGTCCAACTCTGGACCAAGCAGGAAGAAATCCTCAACGCCCTCCGCGACCACCGCCGCGTCGCCGTCAAGGCCGGCAATGGTCTCGGCAAAGGCTTCACCGCAGCCATCGCCGCCCTCTGGTTCGCCTACTCCCACAAGCCCGCCACCGTCCTCACCACTGCCCCCACTGCCCGCCAAGTCCGCCATATCCTCTGGCGCGAAATTCACCGCCTCCACAACGGTTCCCCCTTCGACATCGGCGGCCAGATCTTCGCCACCCGCCTCGAACTCGCCCATGACTCCTTCGCCCTCGGCCTCTCCACCGACGACGTCGACCAGTTCCAAGGCTTCCACTCCCCCAATATGCTCATCGTCGTCGACGAGGCCGAGGGCGTCGCCGAGGAGATTTACGAGGCCATCGATGCCGTCATGACCGCCGGCTCCAGCAAGCTACTCCTCATCGGCAACCCCACCTCCGACGGCGGCTCCTTCCGCCGCGCCTTCCACGAGGACCGCCGCCTCTACCACAACATCACCATCTCCGCCTTGGAGTCCCCCAACGTCACCCAGCAGCGTGTCCAACTCCCCGGCCTCACCACCCACGAGTGGGTCGCCGAGCGCGAAACCCTCTGGGGCCCCGCCAGCCCCATGTACCGCGCCCGCGTCCTCGGCGAATTCTCCGACCACGCCCAGGACGTCCTCATCTCCCTAGCCCACATCGAACAAGCCATCGCCCGCTACAAAACCGCCCAACTCCCCACAACCATCCCCACCCCCTCCTCCGTCCGGCCCGCACCCCCCTCCATCATTCCCGCACCCCCCTCTTCCGTCATTCCCGCACCCTCTCTCGTCATTCCCGCGCAGGCGGGAACCCACGTAACCCCAGACCCCCACGACGGCGAAGACCGCATTGGCCATGAAAATGCTGCCAATATCCCCGCTCCCCCCTCCCTCCCCTCCGTTCGTCCCACCTCCTCCTCCGTCATTCCCGCGCAGGCGGGAACCCACGTAACCCCGGACCCCCACGACGGCGAAGACCGCATTGGCCATGAAAATGCTGACAATACCCCCACTCCCCCCTCATCCGTTCGTCCTGAGCGAAGTGAGACGGCGACCCTTCCGGCCCGCCCAGGGTCGGAAGGATCGTCGTCTCACGAAGTCGAAGGCCCCCCACCACCACACGACCAACCCGACGACGACGACAACGCACCCACCGTCCTAGCCGTCGACGTAGCCCGCTACGGCTCCGACAAGAGCGTCCTCCTCCTCGCCAGCCCCTCCACCGTCCTACGCATCCAGTCCTACCAGAATATGGACACCATGCAACTGGCAGGCCGGGTCGCCCATGCCTACAAGCACTGGTTCCCCAAGCGCATCCCCAGGAGAATCGTCGTCGACGAGATCGGCATCGGCGCAGGTGTCGTCGACCGCCTCAAGGAACTCAACCTCCCCGTCACCGGCATCAACGTCGCACGCCCAGCCCGCAAGCGCCGCCAGTTCATCAACCTCCGCGCCGAGGGCTACTGGCGCCTCCGCGAACTCCTCGCCGAGGGCCTCATCGCCATCCCCGACGACCCCGAACTCGCAGGCCAGCTCGCCTCCATCCGCCACTACTACCGCAGCACCGGCCAGCTATACATCGAAAGCAAGGACGACTCCAAAGCCCGCGGCGCCCAGTCCCCCGACAAAGCCGACGCCCTCATGCTCGCCTACCTCAACCCCCGCCCATCCTTCAAACTCTACATATGCCCCCCCACCATTCCCGTACCCCCCAACCCCGTCATTCCCGCGCCCCCACCGTCATTCCCGCTCCCCCACCGTCATTCCCGCGCAGGCGGGAACCCACGTAACCCGAACTCCATCGCAAGTCCACACCCCCGTACATCCCGTACCCCCATCCCCGTCATTCCCGCACCCCCATCCTCGTCATTCCCGCGCCCCCACCGTCATTCCCGCGCAGGCGGGAACCCACGTAACCCGGACTCCATCGCAACTCCCCACTCCCATCCATCCCGCATCCCCAATCCCGTCATTCCCGCACTCCCCATCCCCGTCATTCCCGCGCCCCCACCGTCATTCCCGCGCAGGCGGGAACCCACGTAACCCGGACTCCACCGCAAGTCCCCACTCCCATCCATCCCGTACCCCCATCCCCGTCATTCCCCCGCCCCTACCGTCATTCCCGCGCAGGCGGGAACCCACGTAACCCGCCCTCCATCACAAGTCCACACCCCCGTCATTCCCGCACCCCCATCCCCGTCATTCCCACACTCCCCAACCCCGTCATTCCCGCACCCCCCAACACCGTCGTTCCCGCGCAGGCGGGAACCCACGTAACCCACACTCCATCGCAAGTCCACACCCCCGTCCATCCCGCATCCCCATCCCCGTCATTCCCGCACCCCCATCCTCGTCATTCCCGCGCCCCCACCGTCATTCCCGCGCAGGCGGGAACCCACGCAACCCACACTCCATCGCAAGTCCCCACCCCCGTCCATCCCGCACCCCCACCCCCGTCATTCCCGCACCCCCACCGTCATTCCCGCGCAGGCGGGAACCCACGTAACCCGGACTCCATCGCAAGTCCACACTCCCGTCCATCCCTTTCCCGTTCCCCCTAAGCAAAGTCGAAGGGCCGCCCCCATCGGTTGCAGCCCCCCCCATGGCATCCAAGACTGGGCACCAACCCAATTCTGGTGTCACCATCTCCCCCAAGCGCAACCGCCCTATCCTCGAAAGGCATCGACACCAATGCCACAACCCAACTTCACCGACAAGACCATCTGGACCAGCGACAACCTCGACATCCGCCAAGGCATGAACTCCGAATGCGTCGACCTCATCTACCTAGACTCGCCCTTCAACTCCAACCAAGACTACGCTGCCCCGTAGGCTGAAAGGACACAGAAAGCATCTACCTACACTGCGACCCCACGGCTAGCCACTACCTGAACTTGATTATCCCTATGGAATGACCTCCCAGATCTGGCGGTTGCCTTCTACTGAGTTGCTATTAAATTGCCTGACAGCCTCTTCAGTTTCGGGGGATAGCTCGTGGTAATTGGCACGTTGATTATTGAAATACTCATCTAGGCTTTCCACTTCGATTTCAAATGCGATGGTATCCATTCGATCGGTATAGTCCGCGTAGATTTTGCCCGTTGTATTGCCATCTCTGGCCCAGGAAGCCCTAACCTCCTTAACAACTTCCAAGCACTCGGGCACCTTTCCTCGGGCACACTTCCAAACGATTCTCACCATGTACATTCTCGCCCCTCAGAACATATGTTAGCCAATTATCCCATTGATGGAGCTTACCACACGCAGCGCGCTAATCCGTACCGAAGGTTCTGATGGACACGCTCTTTGGCCCTAGAAAGTTCTGGACGGCCATCACTTGGAAACGTACATCAGCACATAACGACAGGCTCTTATCATTGGGAGCATCTACTCCACCCCTCCGTTGGGCTAACCCCCTTTGATGATAATTCCAACCAGCATAAAGCCCCTTGCTCCTGTACGCTGGTATAGTAGAGATGGGTGTGGATGCGGGTGTTAGCGGGGGATGCGTCTTCTTGGCGACGTAAGAATGGGGGGTTGGATATGGCGACTGTGCAGTACCCGAAGCTCGTTTCGGCTGATTCCCATGTGATGGAGCCCCTTGATTTGTGGTGGAAGGCACTTGGCCAGAAGTTTGGCGACCGCACCCCGCGTTTGCTGGATGAATTCCGGGGTGAGAAGGGTAATTTCTTCTATTCCGGGTATCTGGGGTCGCCCGTGCAGCGGGTCCGGGTGCCTCTGTCCAGCGAGACCGAGGCAGCGGCCCATGAGGCCGAGGAGAGAGGCATGGGAGCGGTGGGCTATGACCCCGATGTGCGGGTCAAGTTCCAAGTCGAGGCAGGGATAGACGCGGAGGTGATGAATCCCACGACCATGCTGGGACTGATGCGCAATCCTGATGTGCCGGTATTGCAGGCCTGCTCCGAGGTCTATAACGACTGGATGGCTGAATTCGTATCCCGTGATTCCCAACGCCTGATTGGTATCAGCGCCATACCCATGCACGACGTGGACTGGGCTGTGCAAGAGTTGGGCCGTACCCTGAACGATGGAATCAAGGGTCCGATGATTAACTGCCAACCTCCCGAGGGTTGCCCGCCGTACCGCGACCCGGTGTACGACAGGTTCTGGGCAGCGGCCGAGGAAGCCGGCGTGCCCATAACCCTGCATATCATCACGGGCAGGGTTATGGATGCGCTGATTCTCGCCCGGCTGGGGCAGACCGCCGAGGAGACTTCTGCTAATCCGGGACTGTGGATTGACTTGTTCATTGAGGCCCAGACCGTGCTGGCCAACGACTTCATCTATGGTGGCATTTTGGACCGCTTCCCCAAGCTCAAGCTTCTCTGCAGCGAGTTCGAGGTATCGTGGATACCGGGGTTCATGTCCAGGCTGGACCAGCTTGACGACGTTGCTCCCCGGCTGAACCTGCCCAAGCTCGAAATGAGGGCCAGCGAATACATGACGACGCGAGTCTTCCACGGCTTCATCGACGATAGCGCTGCCGAGTTTGCCATACCCCAAGTGGGAGTCGACCGGATTCTCTGGGGTTCCGACTTCCCGCACATCCGCTCCATAGGACTGGACGCTCATTCCGCGCTCTACCGGCAACTACAGAGCTTCTCCGAGGAAGACCAAGGCAAGCTGGTCGGCGAGAACGCCGTCAAGGTGTTTGACCTGAATTAAGAGCCTGCCAATCTACCGGCCCCCGTGATGGAGCAGGAAGCAGGCCCCTCGACATCGTGATACGCCCAAGGTGAACTAATGGAAGAGCATACTCCTAGAGCAACGACTCCCGTGAGCAAGTTAGTCCGCTTGTTTGCAGCCGTGGCTGCCGGGCTTGTAATGGCTGCGGTCATGGCTTGTGGCGGTGGGGAGGAGCCTCTTGCTGAGGCCGAGGGCACTGAGACGGCCTCGCCGGCAGAGACGGCAGCGACTACGACCACCCCTTCAACGCCTGAAGCAGAAGGGGGTGGGGGGCCAACCCCGACGGGTATCTTTCCCTTAGGGACGACGGAACAGCCAACTGCTGCGGACGAATTGGAGGCGGTGGGGCCCCCGGCTCCGACGGCAGACTATGATTCGACGGAGAACATGTTCCGGCTCTTTTCCGGGCCTATGCATGATCCCGAACTGACGAGACAAGCCATCTCGCTGGCCGCCGCCCACAAGGACAAGTCGATGGTGCCCGTATTGATCGAGATGCTGCGCTTCGTGTGGGGCGTGGACTTGCCGGTAGCGACCAACGCGGCCATCTCCACGATCACGGGCAGGGAGTACGGGCAACTGTCCAGGGCTTGGCATGAGTGGATGGAGTGGCTGGCGAAGAACGCCGACGAGTACGCGCCGCCTGACCGGTACTTGGAGTGGAAGATCACCCTCATGAAGCAGATCGACCTTAGGTTCGGCGAGTTCCTTGCTCCGGCGGCAGAGGGTTCGCGGATAAACCTGACTGAGTTGGCTTGGGGAGGCGTTCGGCCCGACGGGATACCGGACTTGCAGAACCCGCCAGCAGTCTATGCCGACGAGCAGGACTATTTGCAGCCGACGGACCGCGTCTTTGGCGTCTCCATCAATGGGGAACACAGGGCATACCCGCTGCGCATCGTCAATGCCCATGAGATGGCCAATGACGTGCTGGGAGGCGAGCCCATCGCCCTGGCTTATTGAACGCTGTGCGGTACCGGAATCGTGTATTCCGCCAAAATCAACGGAGAGCCAACCACCTTCGGCACGTCGGGTATGCTGTACCGCAGCAACAAGGTGATGTATGACCGGCTGACCAATTCGCTGTGGAGCCAGCTTACGAGCCAGCCTATTATCGGGCCGTTATGGGACTCGGGGATTAAGCTCGATTTCTTTCCCGTGATGCTCACGACATGGGAGGAGTGGCTGGAACTTCATCCGGAAACCACAGTCCTGCACCAAGAGACGGGTGTGTACCCAGGTGAGTTTTATGAGCCCGAGGAGGCCCCGGGGGCCATCTATTACGACTATTTCAACGACCCTGAAACGATGTTTCCGGTCCCTGACAGGGACGAGCGGCTCGCCCTGAAGGACGTGGTGCTGGGAGTGCAGTTGAACGACAGCTTCAAGGCATATGAGTCAAGAGCCTTGGGGCAGGCCCGTATAGTCAACGACGTGGTGGGGGGAGAGGAGATAGTGGTGCTGGCGTCGGCGGAGAGCCAAGGCGCTAGGGCTTACTATCGCGGGGATGAGTCCTTTGAGCTTGCAGCGGATGGAGATGCTCGTCGTGGCATCCCGACCGTCGTGGCCGATGCTGATGGCGGGACGTGGCGGGTGACGGAGGGGTTCTTGGTGAACACGGCGGATGAGTCGGAGATGCTGGAGCGGATACCAACCCACATGTCGTTCTGGTTCGGATGGTTCCAGTTCCACCCGGACACCGAGTTGTATACGCGGTCGTGAGGGGGGCTGAAGACGCTCAATCGCAGCTCGAGGTCGGGCTGGCTAGCTGCTATCCCGATCCAGGAGCAGTCCGATTTTCTCCAGCACTTCGTCTATTGAATCTGCGGGCAAGGAGGCCACGACTTCAGCGTTGCCGGCCCGCCAGTCCAAGCTCTTGATTTGGTCGGCCAGGATGACTCCCTCAACGTCGAGGCCCGGCGGTATGACGACCTCGAAGGGATATCCCTTGACTTGACGAGTGATCGGGCACAGTAGAGCGAGGCCGACCGTTCCGTTGTACGCTCGAGGTGAAAGAACACAGGCAGGCCGCCGTCCGGCCTGCTCGCTTCCTGCCTGCGGGTTGAAGTCGATCCATACGGCGTCGCCGCGCTCCGGGACGCCCACAGGCCTCACCATGCTTCGCGCCCGGTGGATTGGCCCGTGTCAACTTCACCATGCTGATTGTCAGCGGTGACACCGTTTAGGAGGGCATTTAGGGTCATTGCTGGACGCCGTATGGATTGTATGGTCAAGCCGTCGTCGTCGGCTGTCATGGTGACCAACGAATCGGGCTCAAAACCAAGTCTGTGTGCCAGATTCTGAGGTATTCGGACGGCAAGGCTATTGCCCCATTTCCTGATGCGAGTCTCCATCGCCTGCCCCCAAAGTAGATACACATGTATATATAGGGATCGAACACATCTGTCAATCTGAAATTCGGGGCGAGGGCATATGTGAAGCGTGAACTGAAAGAGGCTCGAGCGATCCGGGGGTTAACGTCTGAGGGATGTGGGCCAGGCCTCGACTGCGAATCGATGGCCTAGGCCTCGTTCGATTTCCCGCCATTTTGACGCATCGTCTTCGGTGATGAAGGTTATTGCCGTGCCGGAGCGGCCCATGCGGCCCGTTCGTCCGACCCGGTGGGTGAAGAGGAGTTCGGAGTCGGGCAGGTCGTAGTTGATGACTTGGCCGATGGAGTCGAAGTCCAAGCCCCTGGCTGCCACGTTTGTTGCCACCAGTATTGAGGCGGTGCCGGATCTGAAGTCCTCCATCACGCGTTCACGTGCGCTCTGGCTCAAGTTTCCTTGGAGGGCGCCTACGGGGTATCCCAAGGTGCTGAGGCGCTGGGCCAGCTTCTTGACGCCATGCTTGGTCTTCCCGAAAACGATGACGGGGGCATCCTCATCCCGGCGGTCGAGCAAGGTCTGTAAGGCATCCAGCTTGTGATGCTTGTCGATGGTGTAGACGAGGTGCTCCACGGTGGGAGGGGCCTGCACATCGGCATCCACTTCCACAGTCACGGGCTGCTGCAGATGCTTGCCTGCGGTCTGGGCGACCCACTCAGGCATTGTTGCGGAGAAAAGTGCCGTCAGGCGGTCGGTTGGGGTCCGCCCGATGATGGCTTCTACATCGTGGGCAAATCCCCGGTCAAGCATCTCGTCGGCTTCGTCCAGCACGAGAAACCGGACTGAACGCAGGTCGAGCGTGCCTTGGCGGAGATGGTCGAGGGTCCGGCCTGGGGTCCCTACGATGATGTGGGGGCCTCTTTTCAGGGCTATGTGCTCGGTTTTCATGGAACGGCCGCCATAGAGCAGCGTCACGCGGAGTTGATTAGAAGAGGCAATTGCCTCAATGACGCCAGCTACTTGGATAGCCAGTTCGCGGGTGGGAACAAGCACGAGGGCTTGGATGCCGCGGACGGAGGGGTCGCACCGCTCAGTCAGCGGCACAGCGAAGGCCAAGGTCTTGCCGGACCCGGTGCGGGCTTGGCCGATGAGGTCTCGTGCGGCCATGAGGTGCGGGATGGCTTTTTGCTGGATGGGAGTGGGTTCGGTGATGCTCATGCGGGCGATTGCGGCTTTGGTATGCGGTTTCAGGGGCATGTCGGAGAAGAGGACGGCGTGGGTGGTAGCTGAGCTTTGTTCCTTCCCGGAGCGGGACTTGGGTACGGCATTGCTAACGGCATTGTTCCGGGCAGTGGGGATCCCCTGCCGATGGGCCTTGAAGCATGACTGGCAGTACACGGGCTTGCCTTGGGTGGGGCGGAACGGGACCATCGTGGACTTGCCGCATTCATGGCAGGTGGCTTGGTGACGGCTACGGCTGGCTGGGCGCACAGGGGCGGACGCAGGGCTGGAAGACATACGAGAACGGACTCCCTAAGTTTGGATTACAACACAGGTGAAGCAGCGGAGGGTGAACAAGAAGAGAGAGGTAGGTGGGGCCGGTCCGTTCTTGTGTCAGGCCTTGGTGCACCAAACATGCGTTGGTTGCATTATAGGGCAATGTGACGAAATGCGATACTGGGCGGTCAGACATGGACGATGTCCTTTGGGCTGGGCTAGGCTTTTCGGAAGCGGCGGCCGTACATGAGGCTGCCGTAGTAGTTGAACCAGCCCTTGGCTGCGGGGTCGTTGAAGGGATAGTCGGCACCGAGTTGCCTTGCGGCGGCGAGACCGGTGACCAAGCATGTCTCCTGGCTGTTGATGAGAGTGTGGGCACCGCAATACCAAGTGCGTCTTCTGCCTTGGATGAAGCGAAACAGGGGAACGAGCAGGGCGATGTGGCGTACGTCATGGATGATGTGCTGAAAGGACTGCCTGCGGATGATTTTTGAATCGTCGATGGGGCTGTTGGGGTTGTAGGTCACCAAGCAAGGCTTATCGGACCGGCTGACCCAGGGTTGTTGGTTGTGCATGACGTAGGTGATTTCGTAGTTGTCGGGTTCTGCGCCATAGTGTTCGATGTGGTTGCTGCGTGTGGAGAGGGGCTGGACTTCATTCTCGGGAAGCACTGAGGCGTCGGAGTGGACGATGGCTTGGCCGTGCAGGGAGGCATCGTAGCGGACAGATGAGAGGATGTACCGTTCGAGGGCGGCGGGCTTGTCGAGTAGCATGAGGGCATGGTTGGCGTTGCAGGCGAGGACCACATCGTCAAAGGTCTCGCGGATGCCGTCTTCGTCTTCGACCTCGATATGGGAGGCATGGCGATGGATTTTGCGGACAGGGCGGTTCAGATAAATCTTGCCGGTAAAGTTGGCGGACAGGTTTTCGTAGATGCGCCGGGTGCCTTGGTCCCAAGTCTGCATGGGAGTGGCGATCTCAATGTCGAAGAACTCAAGGTAACGGGCGAATAGAGACGCGGGCATATCGAAGATGTTGGTGGCCATCAGAAAGTTGACGAACATCGGCTTCAGGATTTTGTATTTGAAGTCGTCGGAAAACCTGCCGAGTTTCAGAAGCATGCCCATGCTGACGTAGTTGAACGGATTGAGGACATTGAGGAGCTTGGATTGGGAGCGGGTGAGCGCGCCGAACCAATAGAGGCGACCCAAGAGACGCTGGAATCGGGCAATGTCGGACTGGAGCTGGTCGCGGATGTCGGAATCGAAATCGTGGGCATAGATACGGTCGTCGTATTTCACGCTGTAGCTGAATCTAGTGTCCACTAGGGCGATGCCGAACTGCTCCATCAAAAGCAGGATGTGGTGGTAGACCGAGGGGATGCAGGCGGTAACGGAGATGTCAAAGGGAATTGAGGTACCGTCGTCTTGGAGCATGTCGGCGGTCACGGCGTTGCCGCCAATATGAGGCTGGGCTTCGAAGATGCGGAAGTCGAAGCGGTCAGGGTGGTGACTCAGGGCCCAAGCGGTGCCTAGGCCTGAGATGCCTGCGCCGATGATAGCAATTCGCCGGGGCATCGTGTTATGCGCTTCAGCTTGTGGTGGGTGCGGTTGGTGATTCGGGTCGCGGGATGATACGGCGCAACAGGCGTCCTGTCAGGTTGGGGATGCTCTCGTTGAAGAGCATGTAGACGATGGGGAGGACCAGCAGGGTGAGAGCAGTGGAGCTGGTGAGACCGCCGATGACCACGGTAGCCAGTTCGGCACTGATGAGGCCGCCTCCCTCGGTTTCCACGGCAAGAGGGAGCAGTGCAAAGCTGGTGGTGATGGCGGTCATCAGTATGGGACGCAGGCGCACGCGGGCCCCGGAGATGAGGGCGTCATAGACACTGAGGCCGCGGGCGCGCTGCTGTTCGACGAAGGTGATGAGGACGATGGCGTTGGTGACGACGATGCCGATGAGGAGGAGGATTCCCATCATGGCTGCAAGGCCGAGGGCGCGGTCGGTTATGGCGAGGGCGACCATGACGCCTACGAGGGCTAGGGGCAGGGTGAGAACGATGATGAAGGGGTTCCGCAGGCTGCCGAGACCCGCCACCATGACCAGATACACAAGGACGATGCCCACGGCCATGGAGATGAAGATGGCCTGGAAACCCTCCTCGATGTCGGTGAAGATGCCTCCGCTGGTGACGGTGACGCCCGGGGGCAGATCCAAGGCTGCGATGGCGTCGTCGACAAGAACGCCGACGGCCTGAGTATCGTCGGCCACGATGTCAGCGACAATGCTGGCGGAGCGCTGGCCATCGGTGCGGTTGATAGTGACGGGGCCCTCGCGGAGAACGGGCTCGGCCATCTCGCCGAGGGGCACGGGCCCGTATGTTCCGACAATCAGGAGGGACCGGAGTTGCTCAATGCTGGCGGCGGTGTGAGGGTCGCCGGAGAGGACGACGTCGACGGTCTCGCCGTCGACGTCGATGGTGGTGACCTGCTGTCCGATGAGGTACTGGCTTAGCTGCAGGCCCACCTGCTGAGTGGTGAGGCCGATACGGGCTGCCTTCGCGGGGTCGACCTCTATGGCCACCTCAGAGCGTGCCTCGGCGACGTCGCTCTCCATATTCACCACGCCGTCGATGTTGGCGATGGACGAGGAGAGTTCGGTGGTGACGGCTGCGATGTCGTCATAGTTGGAGCCCCTCACGGCAATCTCGATACCGGCAGCAGGGGGGCCTTCGGAGAGTTCGGAGACGCGCACGATGCGTTCCGGCTGGGCCAGTTCCTGGCGAAGGGTGTCTGCGATGTCTTCCGGTGCGTCACCGGAGAGGTGGGCGAAGAATCTGGCCTGCTGGAGGCCGGAAGGCCCACCGCCATCGGGGCCAAAGTCGGTGCCTCCTATGGTGGCGCTATAGACCTCGGAGACTTGGTCGAGGCGCTTTTCGATTTCGCTGGTGGCGCTGATGGTCTGCTGCACCCCGGAGCCGGGAGGCAGGCGCATTTCGATTTCGAGGAAGCGGTCGCTACCGCCGCCGAAAAGGTTGACGGGTATGACGTAGAGGAGGCCGAGGCTGGCGACGGTGATGAGGGCTGCAGCGATGAGGGTGATGGCGCGGTGGCCAAGAGCCCATCGCAGGATGGTGAGGTACCACCGTTGCAGGGCGGTCTCCTGATAGGGAAGGTCGCCCTCGTCGCCAGCGCCCTCCGGCAGGTCGCCAGGGCGTAGAAGGAGTGCGCCAAGGACGGGGACGGCAGTCAGGGCTACGACAAGGGAAGCGAGAAGGGCGAAGGTGACGGTGAGAGCGAAGGGAAGGAAGAAGGCTCCGACGAGACCGCCGATGAAGGCAAGGGGGACAAAGACGACGACAGTGGTAAGGGTGGAGGCGAAGATGGCGGGAGCGACCTCGGCTGTGCCTTCGAGGGCGGCGCGCCAGCGCTCCCTCCCGCCTTGGATGTGGCGGTAGACGTTTTCCAGGACGACGATGGAGTCGTCGACCACACGGCCTACGGAGATGGCAAGGCCGCCGAGGGTCATGAAGTTGAGGGTCATGTCCTGCCAGAACATGAGGAGAATGCCGGTGAAGACGCTGAGGGGAATGGAGAGGCCGATGACAGCAGTGGGGCGGACGGTGTTGAAGAGGCCGCGGGTGAAGGTGGGGCGGATGCTGAGCATGAACGCGAAGACCACGCAAACGGCAAAGAGGAAGCCGAAGGTGCCCTCGCGGACTAGGTTGTCGATTTGTTGCTGGATTTCAGGGCCCTGGTCGGTGACGACGATGATGTCGACATCGCCGGGGATGCCGGACACGTTTTCGAGGACATCGTTGACGGAGTTGGTGACATCGAGGGTGTTGGCCTCGGCTTCCTTGAGGACGGAGACGGAGAGGCCGGGTTTGCCGTTGGTGCGGGAGATGCTGGTGGGACGTCCCTCTCCGAAGGAGACGGTGGCTACATCCGAGAGGCGCACAGGGCCGGAGTCGTTTGCGCCCACCACGAGGTCGCGTAGTTCATCCACAGAGTCTAGGGAGTGAGTGGTCTTGGCGATGATGGCTTGTGTACCGTCGAAGAGGAGACCAGCGGGTAGGGTGACGTTGTTTTCGCGCAGGGCGGAGGAAATCTGGAAGAGGGTGATGCCGTTGGATTCCATGGCTGCGAGGTCGGCGGTAACGGCGACGGTACGATCGACATCCCCGAACACTTCAACCTGCATCACGCCGTCGAGCTTTTCCAGTTCCGGGACGATGAGGTCCTGTACGAGGGCTTGGACTTCGGCCAGGGGGCGGTCGGAAACGACGCCGAACTCGATGACAGGGATTTCGTCGGGGTTGAAGCGGCCCACGGTGGGCGGTTCGACTCCGGGTGGGAGGTCCAAGCCGTTCAGGGAGTTCTCGACGTGGGCCTCGGCTGCGGCCATGTCTGTGCCGTAGCGGTAGGTGGCGAATATGGCGGCGCGGCCTTCCGAAGAGTCGGACTGGATAACCTCGAGTCCCTCGGCACCGTCAATGGCCTGCTCAATGGGCTCAGTGACTTGGCGGACGACGGCGTCGGGGCCTGCCGAGGGGTAGGTGGCAAAGACGGTTACCAACGGGAACTCGATCTGGGGGAAGAGTTCGACCTGCATGGAGCGGTAGGCGAGGACGCCGGAAACTAGGACGATGATGATGGCGAGGATGGCCACGGTGGGGCGGCGCAGTGCCATTGAGGTAAGGAAGGTCAACGGGACAACTCCTGCTCCTGCGCTCTGGTGGTGCTGGGCACCGATGCGCGGTGGGACGGGCGGTTACGGGGCATCTGGTTTGCTTGTAAGAGGGTACACCAACGGGGTGCCGTCCTGCATCGCAGTGTATGGGGGAATGATGAGGAACCTGTGAAGGGATGGTTAGGAGGGGTGGATGGTAGGTTTGGGAGTTGCGTTCTTGGAGGGTTGGAAGCCGGGGAAGGAGACGTGTGTGACGGTGGTCTTCCCTTCAATTCGAGCTGCCAGCAAATTCGATAATGCAACCTTTTCAGCAGTTGAACCTATTACAAAAGACTCCGGGCTCCAGGACAATGGTTGATCAGGATACAGCCGATGTTCTTCGGAGCGACTAGCAATTTTGCTCTTTACATCGCTCATCGCCGCTGGGTTGATGGCCTCTGACGAGTCAATTCTCTCTGGCCGGATGACTTGAATAATCGGGTCCTAAACCCATATCTACGGATGCGGATAGAGGTTCTGGCCATCGACAAATACAACTGTGCGCCCAAAAAAACGCCCAAGGACTATGACCGAGGCCACGAATCCAACGAGCGAGAATAGGTACCTATTCATTGGCGTTAGGGTAGTCAATATCGCAGACGGGCACGAACGATTCAAACAACCGCGAGCGGGAGTCAGGGGTGGCAGCAGGGGGCGGGGCAGGTGCGTAGGCCGAAGATGCAGCGCAGGCAGAAGCAGACGAGGGCGCCGAGGCCTGAGTCGGGTTCGCAACCGCCGGAGAGGTTTTCGAGGCCTTCCTTGATGAAGAAGGGGACGAGGATGAGGGCGGAGACGGGGTCGGCCCACCACCAGTGGAAGAGGGTGTTGAGGCCAAGTCCGATGAGGATGGAGAAGTCCTGGAGGTCGCAGAAGAGGCTTTCCATGGCCTCGGCGCGGAGGGAGCGGGACTGCATGCGGGTGGCGACGCGCATCTTGGCGACGTAGAGGACGGCCATGACGACGGCGCTGGCAACAACGATGGCGATACCGGCGATGCTGGGTTGGGGCTCGGGGAACCAGCCCACGAGGTTGGCACAGGAGTGGAGGGTGATGTAGGCCGCTAGGAGGAAGAAGGTGAGGCCGACAAGCCTCTGAGCGCGCTGCTCGGCGGCCTCGGCTTGTTCCTCGCCCAAGCGGGTGGTGAGACGCCAGATGAGGACGCCACCCGCGAAAAGCTCCACGATGCTGTCGAGGCCGAAGGCGAGGATGGCGATGCTACCGGCTTGGAGGCCCGCCCAGAAAGCCACCACGGCCTCGACGAGGTTCCAGAGGAGGCCGACGGTCACGAGGACGAGGGCTGTGCGGCGGAGCGCGTGGGCTTCCGGCACTAGGGGTGATTTCTCCTTGTTCTGATGGGCGATCCGGTTTCTAATGGGCCTCGTACTTCTTACAGGCCTCTTGATTGTTATGGCTCCCGGTTCAGGCCAGACTGGCGTTGTCCCCGGTTGCGGGAACTCTGGAAAACGAGTATAGCGTTTGGGGACGCAAGTCCGACGATAACGGTACATGGTTTCAGTTATAATGCAGGGTTGCCGTCAGAAGGCGATTCAGGAACACAGCAGGAAGGACACAATGCTATGAACCCACGACCGGAGGTTACCGATCTCTTGGGGATGTCTCCGTTGAGTCTTCGTCGACGCACGATGCAAGTCTTCATCCTGTTGTGCGTGGCAAACGGCTTCGTACTGGCGACCACAGTGAGGGCAGTGATGGCCGGGGAGTCTGCACTAATTGGGCTCTCAGCCGCGGCCTTGGGCGTGCTGGTCGTGATGACTGGGCTGGCCATCTGGAGCGGGGTTCGGACAGTGGCGGTGGAGGTGTGGATACAGAGGCTGGGGATGGGGGACTTCGAGTTCCGGATAGAGCCGCGGGGGAACGACGAGGTGGCCAAAGCGTGCGTGTCCCTGGAGACGCTGAGGCAGAGTTCGATCAGGGCGATGCAGGTGGACACGGTGCAGCAACTTTCGGAGGAGTTGCGGGAGAAGAACACGGAACTGGAGCAGACGCTGGTGGATTTGAGGCAGAGCCAGGACCGGATCATCAGCCAGCAGAAGCTGGCGGAACTGGGGGAGGCTGTCGGCAGGGGTGGCGCATGAGATGCGGAACCCGTTGCAGTTCATTCTCAACTTCTCGTCGTCATCGAGGGAGATTGTGCGGGAACTGGGGGAGATGCTGGAGAAGCCTGAGGGGGTTGACTGGGACGAGGTGAAGGAGCTGGTGGGGGACTTGGAGAACAATACGGAACGGGTGTTGCACCACAGCGGACGGGCAAACGGGATCGTGTCGGCAATGCTGACGCTGGACCGGGGGGTTGGGGGCGCGTTCCGGCCAGTGGACCCTGAACGAGTTGCTGGTGGAGCAGACGCATCTAGCGCACCGGGCCCGCGCAAGTCCTACGAAGCTGGATTTGAAGCAGAAATCACCACTGAGTTGGAGGAGGGGTTGGAAGAGGTGGTGGCGGTGCCGGAGGACATTGCGAGGGTGATCCGCCAACTTGGTGACAAATGGCGTGCCAGTCGATGGCGGAGAAAGCACGATTGGAGGAAGCGGGCTACAGGCCGGAGATGGTGGTGAGCACGGCGAGTTTAGCGGATGGGGTGGCGATAGCGGTGCGGGATAACGGGATGGGGATGACGGAGGAGGTCATCGCAAAGATGTTCAACCCGTTCTTCACGACGAAGGACACGGGGAGAAACACTGGACTGGGGATGAGTCTCTCGTATGACATAGTGCGGGAGCATGGCGGAGACATCTATGCAGAGTCGGAGCCGGGGCAGTACGCGGAGGTGAGGGTGGCGCTGCCGAGGCATCCGGGGACGCAGGAAATGGGCGGGGGCCGCGGCGGGCTCGTCGCGAATCGACGGGTGGTGCTGCCTCGGACTAGGTGGGGCTAGGGGCCGTCGACTTCGATGACGCAGTCGCAGATGACGGCGGTGTTACCGGGTAGGGAGGCCATGCCGGGGGCGGAGCGAGCGTGCTGTCCGCGGTCGCCGTAGAGGGCGACGAAGAGGTCGGAAGCGCCGTCGACAACGGCGGCTTGCTGGGTGAAGGCGGGGTCGCTGTTGACCATGCCGACAACCTTGAGGATGCGGGTGACGCGGTCGAGGTCACCGAGTTCGGCTTTCATGCGGGCTAGCAGGTTGAGGGCGGCCCCGCGGGCTGCTTCGTAGCCCTGCTCGAGGGTGAGGTCTGCGCCAAGCTTGCCGGAGATGTGTTCACCATTGGCGCGACGGGAGCCGACGCCCGCCATCCACATGATGTTGCCGCTGCGGGTGACAGGGAGGTAGGCACCGATGGGTTCGGGAGGGGTAGGGAGATGGTATCCGAGTTGGGTGAGTTTGGCTTCTATGATGGTCATGGTTTTGACCTCGGGTATTTCGTCCTGATTTGCTTTCCTATCGTTGAGGAGAAAGCCAATGACAACGGCATCTCCGATTCATCCGGGAGGAGCATTTGGCAGAGATACTGGCTGAGTTGGAGTTCGCGCCTTGCCGGCTGGCCAAGGCGGTCTGGGTGCCCCTATACGCATCCATGACATCGTGCACTGTCGCAGTGCTATTACGGCGGATACCAGCGGGACATAGGTTGTTGTGAAATCCAGTGACTGATAGCTATCCTCATCCTCGAATCAAGCGTCTGATGTAATCGGGGCTTAGGGGGAGGTTGCGGGACTTGGACGCCGAAGGATGAGAGGGCGTGGGAGACGGCGTTGCCCAAGGCGGCGCCGGGGGCGACGATGCCTCCCTGGCCGGCGCCCTTGGCGCCCAGGGGGTTGAGGGGTGAGGGGGCCAAGTCGAGGTGGATGGCTTCCACGTTGGGTATATCGGTGGCGGTGGGGCAGGAGGTAGTCCATAAGGGTAGTGGCTAGGGGCTGGCCATTCTGGTCGTAGGCTAGGTCTTCGAGGACGGTGCCACCGATGCCTTGGACGGCTGAGCCGACGCATTGTCCTGTGGCGAGCAATGGGTTGATGACGGTGCCCACATCCTCGACAACGATGTAGCGCAGGATGTCCATCTGTCCTGTTTCGGCGTCGACGGTTACGTGGGTGGCGTGGTTGCCATAGGCGTAGGGAGTGTTGGGCAACTGGAAGTAGGTGGTGACGTCCAGACCCATCTCGCCTTGGTTGTAGCGGCTGGTGGGGGATGCGAGGTCCAGCACTTGCGCAAGCTCAAGCAGCGGACCCTCGATGGTGGAACCGATGCGGCGGATTTGGCCTTGTACGAGTTCGAGTTCGATGGGGTCCACGTCGAGATAGCCGGCGGCGATGCTCAGGACTTTCTGGCGCAGTTCCTGGGAGGCCATGAGGACGGCACTGCCGGCGAGGACGGTGCCGCGGTCGGCATAGGTGCCGCCCCCGCGGGGCATGAGGTCGGTGTCGCCGTGGTAGACGGTGACGTAGTCGAGGGGAACGCCGAGGCCGTCGGCGCATATCTGGGCCATGCTGGTCTCGTGGCCTTGGCCCAGGGTGGCGATGCCAAGGTAGACGGCTACCTGATGGCCGTCGGTGACGCGCACGCGGGCTCCTTCGTAGGGGGGGCCTGCGCCGGTGCTCTTGACGAAGCTGGCGATGCCGATACCGTGGTATTTGCCTTCGATGAGTTTGCCCTGTAGTTCCTTGACTCGGTCATAGTCGATGGCTTCAAGGGTGCGGGCGAGGCCGGCAGGGTAGTCACCGCTGTCATATTCCATGGGAGGAAATTCGGGGCGCACGACGCCGACGCGATAGGGCATGTCGGAGGCGGGAATCAGATTCTTCATGCGCAGTTCGGCAGGGTCGATGTCGAGGTCTTCGGCGACCATGTCGACGAGCCTCTCGCGGAAGAAGGCGGCTTCGTAGCTGCCGGGGGCGCGGAGGGTGCCCATGCCAGTCTTGTTGGTAAGCATGCAATGAAACTTGCAGTCGAAGTTGGCGATGCGGTAAGGGCCGGTGAGACCTACGGCGGTGCCGGAAGTGACGAGGCCTCCGTGGGTGCGGACGTAGCCGCCGACGTCGCCATAGACCTTGGAGCGCATGGCGAGGAAAGTGCCGTCGCTGGTGGCGGCGATCTCAAGCTCGCAGACGTGTTCCCGCGAGTGATTAGCGGAGACCATGTGCTCGCGCCGGTCCTCAATCCACTTGACGGGGCGTCCTAGCTGGATGGAGGCGAAGGGTATGATGAAGTCCTCAGGGTAGAACTCGCCGGTGATGCCGAAGCCACCGCCGACGTCACCCTCGATGAAGTGGATACGGTGCTCGGGCATCTGGAGGAGGGAGGACAAGACGCCGCGGTTGAAGTGGGGGACCTTGGTCTCGCCCCACACGGTGAGTTCCTGGCGGCCGGGGTCGTAGGAGGCGAGGAGTCCGCGGGTCTCCATGGGAACGCCGGTGTGGCGGTGGCAGCGGAACTCTTCGCGGCGGGTATAGTCGGCATCGCGGAAGGCGGCCTCAACGTCGCCGAAGCCGACGGTGTATTCGGCGGCGATGTTGGTGCCGTGTTTTTGGTGGAGGAGGGACTCGTTGGTGAGGGACTGGCGCACGTCGACTACGGGTGGCAGAGGCTCGTAGTCTACCTGGATGGCGTCGAGGGCGTCCTCGGCAGTGTAGCGGCTGTCGGCAACGATCACGGCGACGGCTTCACCGACATAGCGGACCTTATCTCGGGCCATGGGGTACTGGAGGAAACGCTCGATCCCAGGGAGGGGTGCTAGGCGCAGGGGAATTGGGCGGGGTTCGACGGCGGCTTCCACATCGCGGTAGGTGAAGATACCCACCACGCCGGGCATTTCGCGAGCCTCCGATACATCGATGGAGCGTATGTTGGCGTGGGGATGGGGGCTACGAAGAATGGCGGCATGCAGCAGGTGCTGCTGCTTGAAGTCGTCGGTGTAGGTGGCGCGGCCGGTGAGGAACCGGACATCCTCCTTGCGAGTGAGGGGCGTGCCGATATAGGGCTGGACCAAGGTGTCCTCCTGCTTGGCGCCCCTCAGTGTTGGGGGCGCATCCGCGATTCTTGGGTTGAGGCGGTTACATTTGCTTGGTGAGGTTGGCGAGGAAGTCGGCGTTGGTGCGGTGGTGGGTGAGGCGTTCGAGGATTTTTTCGGTGGCGTCGGCGGCGTTCACATTGTCGGTGGCGATGAGGCCGACCATGCGGCGCAGGAGATAGATGTTCTTCAGGGTGCTGTCTTCAAAGAAGAGTTCCTCCCGCCGGGTGCCGCTTCGCTGGATGTCGATGGCGGGGAAGATGCGACGCTCGGCCAGCTTGCGCTCTAGGTGCAACTCCATGTTGCCGGTGCCCTTGAACTCCTCGTAGATGACCTCGTCCATGCGGCTGCCGGTGTCGATGAGGCAGTTGGCGATGATGGTGAGGCTGCCGCCCTCCTCCACGTTCCGGGCAGCGCCGAAGAAGCGCTTGGCCGGGTAGAGGGCGCCAGGGTCGATGCCACCGGAGAGGGTGCGTCCGCTGGTAGGGGCGGCGAGGTTGTAGGCACGGGTGAATCGTGTGATGCTGTCGAGGAGGATGATCACGTCCCGACCAGCTTCCACGAGCCTCTTGGCACGTTCGAGGGCGAGTTCGCCCACACGGCACTGGGACTCCACGTTCTCGTCGAAAGTGGAGCCGAAGACCTCGCCGCGTACGGAGCGGCGCATGTCGGTGACTTCCTCGGGTCGCTCGCCGATGAGGGCAACCATGAGGTGGGCATCGGGGCAACTGGCAGACGCTCCCCGGGCGATCTCCTTCAGGACCGTGGTCTTGCCAGCCTTGGGTGGGGCCACAATGAGGCCGCGCTGACCCAAGCCGATGGGGGCAAACAGGTCGATCATGCGAGTCGTGAGGTTGTTGGGAGAACTCTCCAGCATGATCTGGCGGTCGGGGAAGATGGGCGTCAGGGTCTCGAAGTTGGTGCGGGATCGGGAGCGTTCGGGGTCGAGGTCGTTGACCGTCTCGACCTTGACCAAGCCGTAATAGCGCTCTCCCTCCTTGGGTGGCCGCACTAGGCCGGATATGGCATCACCCGTGCGCAGGTGGAAGCGGCGTATCTGGGACTGGGAGATGTATACGTCGCCTGAGCCGGGACGGATGACGTTCTGGCGGAGAAAACCGTAGCCCTCGTTCATGATTTCGAGGATGCCGCCAGCCAGCAGGCCGTGGTGGTCGGAGCAGGACTGCATCACCTTTTGAAGCACTTCCTCGCGGCGCAGGGAAGTGAGGGCGGTGCCGTTCTCCAACCCCAACTCGCCGGCGATCAGAAGCAGTTCGTCCTTGTTCTTGCCCTCCAAGTCGGCGACATGGATTACGGTCTGTGTGGTCACCGGGTCACCTCTTTCCAGTAGCGAGCCGTGTGGCTCGTCGTCGTGTTCACTGTGTAGCCTTTCGCCAGTCTTCGGTAAAACGGGCGACCCCCGTGTCGGTGAGGGGGTGCTTGCTCATTTGCATCAATACCCCGTAGGGGACAGTGCTGATGTCGGCTCGGGCTTTGGCTGCCATGATGCAGTGTTGCGGGTGGCGAATGCTGGCCGCCATGACTTTTGTGGGCAAGCCGTAGGAGCGAAAGATGGAAACGATATCTGCAACAAGTTCCATGCCGTCGTGGCCGATGTCGTCGAGCCTTCCCACGAAGGGGCTGACCACAGTGGAACCTGCTTGGGCACCGAGCATGGCTTGATTGGGAGAGAAGCAGAGGGTCTGGTTGATGCGGATACCTTCTTTTGCCAAAACGGATATGGCTTCGAAACCCGCCTCGGTGCTGGGTATCTTCACCCATGGGTTGTCGATCCAACCGGCGATGTCCCGGCCCTCTGTAATCATTCCTTCAACGTCCTGGCTCACCACCTCGACGGAGATGGGACCGGATATGATGGTGGCGATTTCCTGGACTGCCTCTTTGTAACTGCCAGCAGTGCCAATGCCCTCTTTAGCAGCCAGCGATGGATTGGTGGTCACCCCATTTACCACGCCCAAGCGGGCCCCACGCCGAATCTCCTCGAGGTTAGCTGTATCGAGGAAAATCTCCACTCTCTCCACCTCTCTTCAAAATGGGTGCTTCCCAAAGGGGCTCCGGTGCGGTAAGGGTTCTCCGATATGTGCCAAGGGCTGTCTGCATTATGAGCCGTCAAGGGGCAACTCTGGTTGCGCGCCTTCTCGCAGGGTGTTCTTGGCTGCCCCGATGAAGTCATGAAACAGAGGGTGGGGCCGATTGGGTCGCGACAGGAATTCGGGATGGAACTGGACACCCACCATGAAGGGGTGGTCCACGACCTCGGCTATTTCCACCAGTTTGCCGTCGGGAGACATGCCACTGGCATGGAGTCCGGCGCCTTCCAGAGACTCACGGAAGTCGTTGTTGAACTCGTAGCGGTGGCGGTGGCGCTCCATGATCTCGCGGTCGCCATAGGCCTGCTTGGCCAGAGTGTCGTCCATGATGCGGCAGGGGTAGATGCCGAGACGCATGCTCCCACCCATGTCCTGTACGGCGCGCTGCTCGGGCAGGAGGTCGATGATGGGATATGGGGTCTCGGGATCGAACTCAGAAGAGTTGGCATTGCTGAACTGCACACAGTGTCTGGCGAACTCGATGGTCATAATCTGCATACCAAGGCAGAGGCCCAGGTAGGGGATGTGGTTCTCACGGGCGTAGCGGGCCGCTTCAATCATGCCGTCGGTGCCGCGGGAGCCGAAACCGCCGGGAATGACGATTCCGCAGGCTTGCTTCAGCAGTGCATCGGCGGCCCCAGCCTCGTCTAGGTCCTCGGAGTGGACCCACTGGATCTGGATGTCCCGATCATGGTGCAGGCCAGCGTGTTTTAGGGCTTCCTTTACGGAGATATAGGAGTCGGGCAGTTCCACGTATTTGCCGACGAGGGCAATGGGGAGGCTGGTCTTGGGTGACTCCATTCGCTGCACCATGCCAGCCCAATCGGCGAAGTCGCATGCCCGGCGGGGGAGGTCCAGCGATTCACATATGAGGTCGCCCAAGCCTGACTCTTCCAGAATCAAGGGGACGGCATAGACGTTGTCCACAGTGAGGAGGGGGATGACGGCTGGGACTTTGACGTCACAGAAGAGGGAGAGCTTCTCCTTGATGGACGGAGAGATGTCGTAGTCACTGCGGCAGAGGATGGCGTCGGGCTGAATGCCGCTGGCCCGCAGGTCACGTACGCTGTGTTGTGTGGGCTTGGTCTTGAGTTCGCCGGTGGCTGCTATGTAGGGCAGCAGGGTGAGGTGAATGTAGTAGACGTTTTCCCGGCCCACGTCGTTGCGCATTTGTCGGATGGCTTCAAGGAAGGGTTGTCCTTCGATGTCGCCGACGGTGCCGCCCACCTCCACCACAATGACATCGGCGCGCGTCTCGCTAGCGAGTTCGAAAATGCGCTCCTTGATGTGATTGGTCACATGGGGTACTGCTTGGATGGTGCCGCCGAGGAAGTCGCCTCGTCGCTCATGAGCTAGGACGGATGTGTAGACCTGGCCCGCCGTTACGTTGGAGGATCGGGTGAGTTCGAGGTCGATGAATCTCTCGTAGTGGCCCAAGTCCATGTCGGTCTCACCGCCATCTCGTGTGACGAAGACTTCGCCGTGCTGGTAGGGAGACATGGTGCCTGGGTCGACATTGAGATAGGGGTCGAGCTTCATAACAGAGACTGAGATGTTGCGGTTCTTGAGGATGCGACCAATAGAGGCGACAGTGATGCCCTTGCCTATGGAGCTTACGACACCGCCGGTAACGAAAACGTACTTAGTGGCCATTATCAGGGCGATGCGTACGCAATATATGGGTTCTCTTTGGCGGATACACGTTCCAGCAGGTAACAGCGTGGGTCGGTTGAGTATTCAAGAAGGGAATCCGGGAACTCTAGGAAGGGCCTATCCAAGGCCCCGATAGGGACGGCGCTATTGTGCTGCGCGCCTCGGTATATGTCAAGAGCGGAGTGTCACTAGTTTCAAAGTTTGATTAAGAGTGTGACCGAGATTTCGAGTTGCTCATTCTCAAAACACTCTAGTAGGATGATCTCCGATATGGACTACTCCCACATAGAAATGACTGCCTCGGGTCCAGTGGCGACCCTCACTCTGGCGCGTCCGGAAGTGCTGAACGCGGTGAGTCCACCCATGATCGCTGAGATACGCAGTGCTTTGGGGCAGGTGTCGGCAGACAATGGGCTGAAGGCGCTTGTGGTGCGAGGACAGGGAAAGGCTTTCTGCGCGGGCGCCGACTTGGTGGTCATGCAGGAGTCGTTTGCTGACAATGCCTCGCTGCGGAGGTACCTGACGAGCTTCAACGAAGCGCTTTTTGCCTTGGAGGAGTTGCCGATTCCAACGGTAGCGGTAGTCCACGGGCATGCCCTAGCGGGAGGGCTCGAGCTTCTGCTCGCTTGCGACCTTGTGATTGCGGCTGAGGATGCGCACATTGGAGACCAGCACATTAATTTCGGTCTGATGCCGGGCGGGGGTTCCACGCAAAGGCTGCCACGAAAGATTGGCAGACAGCGGGCTATGGAGTTGCTGTTCACGGGACGGTGGATGACAGGGCAAGATGCGGTGGCCGCCGGGCTCGTGATGCGCGCGGTGCCAGCGGAACGGCTGGACGATGAGCTTGGCCTGTTGCTGGCGGATATAACCAACAAGAGTCGCGATGCCCTTGGTTGGATCAAGGCAGCGACGCGCCAGGGACAGGGGCTGTCATTGCGTAATGGCGTTGCCCAAGAGGTCAATGCTTTCGCGCATTACGTGGCCACCTCGCCGGACCCCGCTGAGGGTATAAGAGCATTCCGGGAAAGACGAGCACCGGATTTCGGGTAGACAATAGGGACAAACCCGGAGTCGCAGGTAGACCCTCACTTAAGCCAATACGGCCGTGGTGTGTTCTACTTGGCAGGCTGCGGAATCGCTGCTCTAGGTTACTGTGAGGTCCTGCTGGGCTTGCAGGTAGTTAATCATTTTTTGAGGCTGGCGCTCGTAGGCCAACGCGAAACGGATGGCGTAGTCCATTGTGAAGTTGGGGGTAATGGACGGGCCAAAGCGGTCCTGCAACAGTGAATGAAGCTCGTCCAGTTCGTCCTTGGCATGAATCCTAACGTGGTGCCCGGCCTCTGCCATGGTTACTCTCCTATAAACCCGTTTTGGATGATGACGGGTCAGACCGTTTCAGTGCATCGAGAATGATGCCAGATGTGGGGGCTCGATGGGAGCGCACCAAGGTCGCGGCATTCTGAACCGCGGAAGAGGCCATGCTCTGGCACTTTGCCTGCGGATGACATGTGCCGAACCGTCCCACTTACTATACAAGCCCGCTCAACCCTAGACACCGCTGGGCCACAACACCATTGGGCCAGCCAACCCGTCGTTCACTTGCGTCACCACTACCATAGCATATTTGCGCCGGATAGGTGAGGATGCAAGTCTACCAAACCGGAAGACCATCACCGGTAGCCAAAACAGGATCGCTACCGGTGACTGGGTGTCCCCCTATCTAAGGAGCACACTGGGCTTAGGAACACGCCAAGCTCAAAGGCATACCGGGGCCACGCACCCGGAAAGCACCGCCAATGTGGGGCCTAGTGGACGCTAGCGGCGCGGTCACTGTCGGGCGTCAGCATACCAACGCCATTGCGCACGGTGCCGAGGACGTTATCGAGCTGGCGCTCCAAGCCCTGGAGGGTCTGGAGGGCATAGTTATAAGCCTCAGCGCGCTTTTGCATAGCCTCGCGGTCGGCCTGCTCCAGCTTCTTGGCTGCCCGCTGTTCGGCTTCCTCCTCGATAAGGCGAGCCCTCTCCTGTGCAGCGGCTATGATTTCGTTGTCGTCAACGCGGGCTCGGTAGGCGTTCTCGGCCTCGGTGCGGCGGCGCTTGGCGTCGGACTGGGCCTGTTGCAACAGGTTGTCCTTGTTCTCTAGGAGCTGGCGGGCGGCGTCCACCTCCTGCGGCATGGCCAACACTAGCTGGTCCATAAGCTCCTTCAGCCTTCGAGCGTCCACGATTTTCTGGCCGCCCATGGGCATCGTCTTGCTCGTGTCGACCAGACTCTCCATTCGATAGATGATTGACCTTACGTTGTCCATAGTTCCCCCTTTTTTTGTTGCCCCTTTTATGTTTGTCTTTGCCTACACACGATTTGGCGTGCGTGGCTAGGTGCCTTGAGGCTACGCTGACAGCTTTCGACTCAGGGCCTCAGCTACATGTTTGGGCACCAAGCCGTCGATGTCGCCATTGAGAGCCGCCACCTCTTTGAGGAGGCTGGCGCTCACAAACTGGTATTGCAGGCTGGTCATTAGACAGACCAACTCGATGTCCGGGGCTAACTGCTTGTTCATAAAGGCCATTTCGTACTCGTACTCGAAATCGGCCGCCGTCCGCAAGCCTCGGACTATGACACTGGCTCCTGACTTGCGGGCAAACTCTACTACCAAGCCGTCAAAGGGCACGACTGACGCGTTGGGCAGCTCTGACACGGCCTCCCTGACTAGAGCCACCCGCTCATCGGTATTGAACATGGGTGTCTTCATTGCTGGCGACGAGTATACGGCTATGAGCAATTCGTCAAAAATAGCCGCAGCTCGCCGGGCCACATCTAAGTGTCCCATGGAGAAGGGGTCGAAGGACCCGGGATAGAGAGCCTTTGGCATCCGGTTTCCCTTCAGGCTTCCTTGATGAAAAAATCCACCATGCTGTCGCCGTAGCGCCGACCATTGGTGCGAGAAAGAGCGCCGTAGTTATCGGCCAACTGCACCCGCTTGGAATGTCCCACAACCACCATGGCTCCCGCTTCCAAGGGCGAGGCTTCAAGAGAGGTATCCCCCAAAGGAGCCAACACTGGCGAGAGGTCAGTCATCCGGTATGGGGGGTCCATCAGCACCAGTTGGTATGGCCCTTCCAGATCGCGCATTGCTTGGATGGCCTCTTTGCAGTGAACGATTGCACCTTGGGAGAGTCCCAAGTCATGGAGGTTCTCGCGGAGTCGCAGGCACTGCCGCCGGCTGCTTTCGACAAAGTCGGCGTGTGGCACTCCCCTGCTGAGGGCCTCGATACCAAGGGACCCGGTGCCTGCGAAAAGGTCCAACACCTTGGCGATTCTCCCATCCAGAGGACCGAGGACGTTGAAGATTGCGCCTCTAACCAGTTCCGAGGTAGGTCGGGCTCCTGGTATAGCGGGACCCTTCAGCGGGCGACCTCCAGCGTATCCACTAAGCACGCGCACAATAGGCGGTGCTTTCCTGGGTTATGGTAAAGCGGCCTATGCCAATTAGAAAAGCTAGGCCGGGTATGTAGTTCAGGCAGTTTCCGTGAAGCAAGGAACCAATATAGGCCCCAGCCTAGCTATGGTCAAGGTTATGTCGGGTTGATCACTTGCAGACGCCACCTGTGATGCCGAGGGAGCGGTTCGAGTGTGACGGGGGCCCGTCCTATGGCGGCTCATTGGGAGGCTTTTGCGTAGGGGGATTCTTGCTGCAATAGTGCCGAGTTGCTAGAATCCATTGTTTCCCTCTTAGGATTTCCCTCGCATAGGTAGAGGACGCCTCCTGAAAGGAGCTGGCACTTGGGAAAGATTAAAGTCGCCGTCATCGGGGTGGGCAATTGCGCTTCCTCCCTGATTCAGGGCGTGTCGAGATATAGAGAGGTACCGGAGGAAGGAACTGTCCCCGGCCTGATGCACCCCAACTTCGGTGACTACCAAGTGGGTGACATTGAGTTCGTTGCAGCCTTTGACGTGGACGTCAACAAGGTGGGCAAAGACTTGTCGGAAGCCATCTTCATGGAACCCAACAACACGGTGAAGATTGCGGACGTCCCGTACATGGGAGTCCCTGTCTCGCGTGGAATGACCCACGATGGTATCGGGAAGTATCTCGGCGATGTAGTGCAAAAGGCTCCAGGCTCCACAGCAGACATAGCGGGCATACTGCGTGACCGGGACTGCGACGTAGTAATCAACTACCTGCCGGTTGGCAGCGAAGAGGCAACCAAGTGGTATGTGGAGCAAGTGCTCTCTGCTGGATGCGCGTTTGTGAACTGCATACCGGTATTCATTGCCAAAGAGGACTATTGGGGTCAGCGGTTCCACCAGAGGGGCCTGCCGATTATTGGTGACGACATAAAGTCGCAAGTAGGGGCCACCATCACCCACCGGGTCCTCACCCGGTTGTTCGAGGACCGGGGTGTGAAGCTGGACCGGACGTACCAGCTTAATTTCGGCGGGAACACTGACTTTCTCAACATGCTGGAGCGGGAAAGACTGGTATCGAAGAAGATTTCCAAGACCGGCTCGGTGAACTCGCAGTTGGATGTGGAGTTGCCTGCGGACAGGATTCACATCGGGCCCAGCGACCATGTGCCTTGGCTGGATGATCGCAAGTGGTGCTATATCCGCATGGAGGGGCGCGTCTTTGGGGATGCTCCTATCAACCTTGAGTTGAAGCTGGAGGTATGGGATAGCCCCAACTCGGCGGGTGTGGTGGTGGATGCCATACGAGCCTGCAAGGTGGCCTTGGACCGGGGAGTGGGTGGCCCACTGAAGGGGCCCAGTGCTTACTTCATGAAGTCGCCGCCTATCCAGTATACGGACGATGTAGCCCGCCAAATGGTGCAGGACTTCATTGATGGAGAAGACCCGGCTGACGATCACGTGTAGGAAGCCCGGAGCCAGCCTGCCCCGCAGCATTCATCGTCAGCATGCACCCTGAAACCAGGGGCTTGGAGACCCGCAGATGAAAATTGGGCTGGTCTGTCCCTATGACTACACTTGGCCCGGCGGAGTGCTGGGCCATATATCCCAACTGTCCCGCCAGTTCACCGTCATGGGACACGAGGTCAAGATTCTGGCCCCCTATACTCCAGGCCGCGAGCAGGCCAGCGAGGGTGACTACATTCCGATCGGCCGATCAGTGCCGGTGCCTTATGGCGGGTCCCTGGCCCGGATCTCGCTGTCGGTGGGTTCTTACAAGCAGGTGCGGGATGTGCTGGACCGGGAACAGTTCGATATCGTTCACACTCATGAGCCGATGGCCCCAGTGCTGCCGTTGTATGCGGTGCAGTACTCAAGAGCGGTCAATGTTGGCACCTTCCATGCATGTTACAGCAGCGCCCGCCGTTACCGGCTCACTCACCGGATATTGAGGCGCTGGTTTGACAGGCTGCATGGACGTATCGCCGTATCTTCAGGGGCATACGAGAACGCAAGCACCTATTTCGACAAGGACTTCCGGATAATCCCAAATGGTATAGAGTTGGATCGGTTTAACAACGTCGAACCCTTCCCACATTTGCAAGACGGGAAGTTCAACCTTCTGTTCGTGGGGCGCTTGGAGGCCCGGAAGGGGTTGCGCTACCTCCTAGAAGCCTACGGGCAACTGAAGTGGGAGTATCCAGAACTGCGCCTCGTTGTGGTGGGGCCGGGTAACCTGGACGCCGATTGCTGGCGCGTGATGAGCGAGCGCAATCTGCAGGATGTGGTGTTTACGGGGAGCGTCCCGGCGGGCGACATACCGCGCTACTACGCTAGTTGCCATGTCTTTTGTGCTCCTGCCACCGGGCAGGAGAGCTTTGGCATCGTGCTTCTGGAGGCGATGGCCTCAGGCAAGCCCATCGTTGCTGCCCACAACCGGGGCTATTCGGCTGTAGTCAGCCATGGAGACCAAGCGTTGATGGTCTCTCCGAAGGACTCGGAGGCTTTGACCGGGGCGATCAGGGAACTGATCGAAAACCCTGATCTGAGGGAACAGCTGGCCTCGAACGGGCGAGAAGACGTACAACGCTATAGCTGGAGCGTGGTAGCCGACGAGGTGATGGACTATTACGAGAGTCTCCTGCGGCTTCGGCATCGCGTTGGAGGGCTGGGGAATGGGGCTGCCTAGCCGGGAGCAGCTTCGCAGTGCGCTTGCCCGGTACGTGGAGATTCCGGGAGCGCGGGCGTTCGACCGATTGGGGTTCACTCCCAACGGCATCAGCTTTCTGGGATTCGGCGTGGCCTGCACTGGGGCGGGTCTGGTGGCTGCGGGCTACCTGTTGCCGGGGGGACTCGTCTTTCTGTTTGGCAGCGTACTGGACCTGTTCGATGGGGCCTTGGCGCGGCTTACGGGACGGGCGACTGCTTTCGGGGCGCTCTTGGACTCGGTATTGGACCGCTTGGGTGAGGCAGCCCTGTTTCTGGGACTAGCCATTTATGGCGTCAGGGAGTTGACTGAAGAGCAGTGGGCGCTCTTTGGTACATCGCTGGACCGGCTGATGGTTTTCATGGTGCTTCTCCTATTGGCGCTGGTGTTTTCGCAAGCCGTCAGCTATGCGCGAGCGCGCGGGGAAGGCTTAGGGATTGAAACTCGGGCGGGGTTCATGACCCGTCCCGAACGGGTGGTGATTCTGGGGGTCTGCGTGGCTGTGGGTTACCCCGAGATTGCCATGCTGGTCATCGCTGTGGTTTCGGCTCCTACTCTGGTTCAGCGTGTATGGCACATCAAGCGCAGGATAGAGCAAGCTTCATAGTAGACGCGCTGATGTGCGCCTGCCAATGCCTAGCGCCAAGTGTGGATAATCCCAGCTACGGGATGCTACACTGCCTGCAATCTGGCCTCCGGAGGAGCCATGACTCTCATTCCTGACCGGGAGAAGAACGACCTCAAGCGGTCCTTCCGCACTGGTCTGAAGAACAAGGTCTCAGTAAAGCTGTATACCCAGCGCGCCAGTGCCCTAACTATCCCAGGGCGGGAGTGTCGCTACTGCGGTGAAACGCAGCAGTTGATGGAAGAACTGGCCGCTCTTTCCCCGAAGCTGGAGCTTGAGGTCATCGACATCTATGCGCAGTCGGAGGAGGCACGGGAGGCGGGAATCGACCGCATACCGGCGATTGTGCTGGGTGATACCAAGGGGTCGCGGGTCAAGTTCTATGGAATACCGATGGGGCATGAGTTCCCCACCATCGTTGAGGGGATCAAGACGCTTTCCCGGGGCGTTAGTCCCTTGAGCATGGAATCCCGGAAGAAGATTAAGAGGGTCAACCACCCCGTCCACATACAGGTGTTCGTCACACCAAATTGAGGGTTCTGCCCCCAAGTGGCCAGGTTGGCCCACGCAATAGCCATGGAAAACAATAACATCAAGGCGGACGTGGTAGAGGTCAGCGAGTTCCCTTCACTGGGACAGATGTACTCGGTGCGGTCTGTGCCACAGACCGTCATCAACGAGGTAATCCGTTTTACTGGCGCCATTGAAGAGGGGGATTTTGTGGACAAGGTAGTTCAAGCAGGTGTTCGTGAAGAGGAGGCCAAGTCCTGATGGCGACGGGTGGCGGACATTCAGGAGCAGGAGTTGCTGGTGAATGAGCTTGAGGGTGATCACCAAGGACAGGGCTTACGTATAGCTCTAGTGGCCGCTAGGTTCAACCAGTTCATCACCAACTTGCTGTTGGAAGGCGCTCGTAGTGGCTTGTCGACCCACGGCGTGCGGGAAGAGGATACAGTGGTGTTGCGGGTGCCGGGTGCGTTTGAGCTTCCCTTGGTGGCGAAGACTCTGGCCGCCTCCGGTCGCTACGATGCAGTGGTCTGCTTGGGGTCGGTTATCAGGGGCGAGACCACTCACTATGATCTGGTGAGTGGGCAGGCTGCCTCAGGGGTGTCGTCGGCTGCGCTGGAGACCCAGGTGCCCATCATATTCGGGGTGCTTACCACGGAGAACATTGATCAAGCCATCAACCGTGCTGGCGGCAAGATGGGGAATATCGGGTATGACGCTGCGCTTTCGGCAATCGAGATGGCGAACCTGATGAAGCAGCTAGGGGACTTGGAGCCTTAGCCGTTTGACCGCCTTCGATAGCTGGTGCTAACATGCACCTAACAGGCCACTTAACAACCTAGTCCCAGCGGGAGCTTGGTGGAGCCGGGCTGAGAGGCCCCGACGGATTCGGGGCGACCGCTAGAACCTGATCCGGGTAATGCCGGCGAAGGGAGTTGGCTACGCGCCGTCAGGCTCCCTGACGGCTTTTTCTTTTCACGGAGCAGGTGGGGGTGCAAGGAGCAGAGCCATGGCTGATGATCTGATTATTGCCGACAAGACATTCAAGTCCCGTTTGATCGTGGGAACGGGGCGCTACCGGACGATGGAAGAGATGGTTGATGCCATTGATGCCTCGGGCACAGAGATGGTGACAGTGGCCATTCGTCGCTTGGACTTGGACAACCCCACGGAGAAGACCATCCTCGACTATATCGACTGGACCAAGTACAACATCCTGCCGAACACCGCGGGTTGTAAGACCGTGGAAGAGGCGATGTTCGTGGCTAGATTAGGACGGCAAGTGTCGCAGACAAACTGGGTCAAACTGGAAGTGATCCCTGATCCGAGCTATCTGCTGCCTGACCCTATCGGGACTCTGGAGGCCGCTCAAATGCTGGTAAAGGAGGGCTTCATAGTCCTGCCCTATATTCATGCCGACCCGGTGCTGGCCAAGCGGTTGGAGGAGGCGGGCTGCGCCACTGTGATGCCCCTAGGCTCCGCGATAGGTTCGGGGCAGGGGATACATACGGCGGAAGAGATACGAATCATACTTGAGCAGGCCCGTGTACCAGTGGTGGTCGATGCGGGACTGGGAGTCCCGTCCGATGCGTCGGAGGCCTTGGAGATGGGTGCCTCGGCTGTGCTGGTGAACACGGCCATTGCCCAAGCGCAGGACCCCAGCCTGATGGCGCAGGCGTTCCGAAAGGGCGTGGAAGCAGGCAGGGAGGCCTATGTGGCGGGACGCATCCCGCGCCGGGTTTCCGCTGAGGCGAGCAGCCCCACCGTCGATGTGCCACAGCCGGTGGCCGCAAACTAGGAACGTGGGGACTTTATCCACGCCAACCCTTTGTCTTGTCACCGACCGGGCAGCGCGACGTGAGGCGACACTCGAAGCGGCCGTGGTGGCTGCCGTAGAGGGCGGAGTAGACATGGTGCAGCTTCGCAAGAAGGACCTACCGGGTCGCGCTTTGCTGGAGGTGGGTCTGAGGCTGAAGCAGGCGATCGATGGTCGCGCGCTTCTCATTGTCAACGAGAGGGTGGACGTGGCCCAAGCCTGCGATGCCGATGGGGTGCAGTTGGGCGAGGATGGACTGCCCGTGCCGGTCGTGAGGCGGCTTCTGGGCGAGGGCAAGCTCATTGGGCGCTCGGTCCATAGTGTGGAGGCCGCCCTGCAGGCCGAAAGCGAGGGAGCAGACTTCCTTGTTGTGGGCACTATCTTCACTACCGGCTCGCACCCTGGTGCCAAGCCTGCGGGAGTAGGACTGCTGGCTGAAGTTGCCCATAGCGTGAGAGTGCCGTTTCTGGGCATTGGAGGCATTACTGCCGACAACGTGGCGGACGTGATGCGAGCGGGGTCGACGGGAGCAGCACTTATCAGTGCGATCGGGAATGCGCCCGACCCTAGGGAGGCCTCGTCTGATATCAAGGGCCGGATGACGGAGGCTTGGGAGCGGACCTCGGTAGGGAGCTTGGAATAGCCATGACAGTTAATCTGACGGTCAACGGGAAACCGCGAGAGATTGAGGGCAGTCAGGCGCTGCTGGCTTTTTTGGAGGGCTTGGGAGTCAATCTCAGCTTCATTGCCGTGGCTTACAACGGCGAAGTGTTGGACAAGGATGACTTCTCCAGAGTGACGCTGGATGAAGGGGATGTGCTGGAGATCGTCAGGCCGGTGGGTGGGGGTTAAGGGCTGTGGCTAGGGCAGCACCTCAACCCTTGGCTCCGGTCCGTCCGTAATCTCTCCGACTACGCAGGCACCCTCTACTCCTCGTGTTCCCAGTTCAGACAGCAGCGTGTCAACTTTGTCGGATGCCGTTGCGATGAGCAACCCACCGGATGTCTGTGCATCACAGAGGAGCAGCTTGTCTTGCTCTGAGAGGCCGGGGTGCCAGTGAGTGATGGCTTGGACGCCATCGAGGTTGCGGTGGGTGCCTCCGGGGGCAACGCCTTGGGACAGGAGTTCCCGAACGCCGGGGAGGACGGGAATTTTGTTCAGGTGGATACGGGCACCGACTTCGCTGCCCCGCACCATGCCCTCTAGGTGGCCCATGAGACCAAAGCCGGTGATGTCGGTGCAGGCGTGGGGGCCCACTTGCATCATGGCTTCTGATGCCCGCTGATTCAGGGTGGACATGGTGTTCACGGCTGACTGGAGCACATCGTCGGAAACTACTCCTTGCTTGGCCGCGGTGGTAATAACGCCTGTGCCCAGAGGTTTAGTAAGGACGAGTTGGTCGCCGGGCTCAGCTCCGGCGTTGGTTACCTGATGGCCGGGGGTAACGGTGCCGACTACGGCCATGCCGTACTTGGGCTCCTCGTCGTCCACGGTGTGGCCCCCAACGATGAGACATGAGGCTTCTTGGGCCTTGGCATAACCACCCTTCAGGATGTCACCCAGAATCTCCTTGGGCAGGTTGTTGGGGAAGCCGACGATGTTGAGGGCCAGCAGGGGTTTGCCACCCATGGCGTAGACGTCGCTGAGGGCGTTGGCGGCAGCGATGGCCCCGAAGTCGTAGGGGTCGTCCACCACGGGCGGGAAGAAGTCCATGGTGAATACCAGCGCCAGGTTGTCCTGCAGGCGGAAGACGCCAGCGTCGTCGCCAGTCTCTGTGCCTACGAGGAGATCCGGGTGCTGGACGAGGGGAAGGTCTTTCAGGACCTGCACGAGGTCCTCTCTACTGATCTTGGCCGCTCAACCAGCGCAATGAGAAAGCTGGGTCAAACGGACCTGCTGGCTCTGCATACCTCTCCTGTGGTTGGGTCGACGTAGTTAGATTATATGCCGTTTGGCGGTCCCGCCAAACGGCATAGCGGGCTAACATCCAGCGGTGGGGGCTTGGAGATCGGTCCAGGACTCGGCGTCCATCATGCGGGCCCAGTGGTTGTAGAACCCCCGGCCGTTCATTTCGCTGAAGCGGTAGTCGCTCTTCCATGCCATCAGGTCTTCGTTGAAGCCCTCGTGACCAACTCCCATGGCTACGTTCAGACGTGAGCGGCGGGCAACTGTGCCCTTTGCGGTCTGGGTGCATTCCTGCCAGTTGTCCATGTCGTCCACTTCGAAGGTGCCGGAGGGGCTAAAGGTGCGGATACCTGAGAGGCGGAGGGCCTCCTTCACCTCGCGCGGAGCATCCCTGTCAGCGAAGAGCCATGACCATATCTCGATCTTGTCGGGGCCCTTGGGCTGCCAGACACGGAAGCTGCGAGTGTTGGAGCGCAGTATGGAGAAGTTGGGGAAGACGGTCCCGACGATGGGGTTTACCAAGGGGAGGCGTGGCCCCAAGCGCTTGTTAACCTCGGGGAGAATGCTCTCCTCGTAGGCGTTCAACTCGGGAATCGGAGGGTCGATGGCATCGCCGGGGCCGGTGCTGTTCACGCAATGGCCCATGCCGGGGTAAATCATCATGCCGGTGTTGCTGGGCCTCACGCGGAAATTGCCTCCGAAACCCGTTTGTATGGCGGACAGGTGTGTCCAGCCGACGTGGTAAGGGTCGCCGCCGAAGCTCTCGGAGGGGAATTTCCAGTTGCAGGCTAGGGTCCACTTGTGGACGCCGCCGATGACTTCAATGCCGCCCTCGCGGCGATCGAAGAACACGTCCAGATACCACGCCATTTCGCCTAGGAAGTCGATGAGGGAGGGCGCCTCGGGATCGAAGGTGGCAAAAACGAGTCCCTTGTAGCTGTCGACTTGGGCAACGGGCATGAGGCCCCACTTGGAGGTGTCCAATTCGTCGTAGTAAGCCTCTTTCAGGCTGGGGACGGCGATGAGCTTACCGTTGCTGCCGTAGGTCCAGCCATGGTAAGCGCAGACAAAGGCTGATGCGTTGCCCTCGTCGGCGCGGCAGACGCGGTTGCCACGGTGACGGCAGACGTTGAGGAAGGCGCGGACGACGCCGTCCTGACCGCGGGTGACGAGGACTGGGTCCTCACCCATGTAGGTAGAGAAGAAGTCGCCGGGATTGGGAATCTGACTCTCATGGCAGAGGAAGAGCCAGCAGCGGGCGAAAATTTGCTCCAGTTCCTGCTGATAGATGTCGGGGTCAATGAAGATGCTGCGGCTTATCAAGCCCTGAGAGTCCACGAGTTCCCTGGCCGTTGTGGTCATGGTTGCCATCCTTTCGAGGTGTGGCTGCATCCCTCGCGCTAAGTGGTGATGTTAGCAGATTTGTGATGGGGGTGGGTAATGGGTCCGAGGCGATATATGGGGCCACATCGAACTTCTGGTCAAACTTGAGAGGCAGTTATATGATTCGTCCAACCTTCGGGCTTGTGGCACCTCACTCCATGCGAATAGGAGAGTTGGTCTCATGACGACAAGGGCGCCCTTTCTGACGGAGACTTATGGTGGGTATCAGCACCGGGAGGTCCCTACGGAGGATGCGGAGATTACGCGGGTGGGGCCGGGGACGCCCTGTGGGGAGTGGATGCGCCGGTACTGGGTGCCGGTTGCCTATGAGCGGGACTTGGGGGACTTGCCCAAGCGGATACGCATACTGGGTGAAAATCTGGTCATCTACAAGGACAAGCAGGGGACAATCGGGCTGCTGGAGATGCATTGCAGCCACCGGGGGTCGTCGCTGGAGTTCGGGATTATTGAGGAGCGGGGCATCAAGTGCTGCTACCACGGGTGGAAGTATGACTATGACGGAACGATTCTGGACACGCCGGGGGAGCCGCCGGACAGCACTCTGAAGGAACGTCTGTGTCATGGGGCGTACCCGACCCGGGTGCACTTGGGGATTGTGTTCGCCTACATGGGGCCGCCTGAGGTGATGCCTCCTCTGCCGGTGTATGACACCTTCCAGTTGCCGGGCGTGGAATACTACTTGATGGAGAGGTATGTCTTTCCCTGCAACTGGCTTCAAGTGAAGGAGAACTGCATGGACCCGGCCCACCTGTACTTCCTGCACACGACCGTGAGTGCCGTTCAGTTCAAGGAAGACCTCGCTATAGAGTCCGAGACGGATTTTATGGAGGTGCCTACTGGCGGAATGATCTACGTCGATACGCGCCGACTGGGGGACAAGGCTTGGGTGCGCATCGCTGACTATATTCCACCATACATACACCAGTTCCTTCTTAACCCACCGGGAGAACGCCAGCCAGTGCAGCATGCTGAGCGCACTCACTGGGCTGTGCCTGTCGATGACACCCACACGATGTTCGTGGGTCTTGCCCGCCTCAAAGACGGGGAGGTGCCGCCGACGGGTATCGAGTTTGGCCAGACAGACGACAGAGCCTACGACGAGAGGCAGCGGGTGCCGGGGGACTATGATGCGCAGGTGTCGCAGCGACCGATTGCACGGCACGGCTTGGAGCACTTGGGGAGTACGGACCGGGGCATCATTATGATGCGCAACCTGGTACGTCGGAGCATCCGGCAAGTGCAGGACGGCGGAGTGCCGGAGCAACCGCAGGACGTCGAAGAAGCGCGCGTACCTACCTTCTCAAGTGGCACGGTGTTGCCTCTTGAGCCTGCACCTACCTTTGCCGAGGACAGGCAACTGCTGAGGGAGACGGGGCGCCGGGTGGCTGAGGAGATTGTGAGGGAGCGCACCAGCTAGGAGCTCCCTCACGGCTTGCGTCTCTAGCGAGCGGGGACCATCGTCTCCAATTCGGCACCGTCCCATGGGCCTGGGAAGTTCCCCTTGACGTTGGTGTCGCCGGAGAAGATGTACTCCTGGCTGTGCCACTGGCTGCGGGGCAGTTCGTAGGAGACCTCCACGCCGTTGCCATCGGGGTCCTGGATGTATATGCCGATGGAGATGCCGTGGTCGGCGATGCGGTCGATGTGCACACCCTTGGCCTTGGCGCGGTAGTAGAACTCCTTGAGGTCGTCGAGGCTCTCCATCTGCCAGCCCGTGTGGTTCAGGCCGACGCGGCCACGCTCGGGTCCGGGGGCATCGGCGCCCACCGAAATCAGGGCGACCTCGTGGGACTGTTCGATGTCGGATGACAGGAAAGCAATCTTCCCGGGCACCACGTCGTAGGTGTGGAGACCGAGGATGTCGGCGTACCACTCTCGCGATACGTCGGAGTCACGGACGAACATATTGGCGTGCTGTAGATACTTCGGCTTGTAACCCATGACTTACCCCCTCCTGGAAGATGGTGTGTGGTCCGGTGGCAGCTTGGACTGAAGCTGCGGGTCGTTGGGGTTGAGCCCCAAATCTTCGTCGACAACGTCGACGCGGCCTCCGATGGCTTTTTCGACGGGCCGGCCGACCTTTTCGCGCCAGTCGCGGATCTTGGCGGTGACGGTGCGGGCATCGAGGAAGCGATTGGCATCGTCTGCTCCGAGACCGAAACCGCCCTCCTCCGTCATGTGACCGATGATGAGTTCATCGTTGAAGAAGAGGTCGAGTTGGCCGTGGCCGCCGGGGACGAGATTGAAGGAGCGGATGTCGTTGGGGAACCGCTCCAGAATCTCGGCAGCTATCCAAGCTGCCCGCAGGGCGTGACCTCAAGGGACGCAGTACTCGATGCGGATGTCCAGCTTCTCGATGGCACCGTTGCCATGGTCGTGGGCCTGCTCCTGAGTCATGGAACACCTCCCGGTAGCAGTGTGGCGATAGTAGTCAGATGGCCCGCAGCCGTCAACTGTGGTGGAGGGGAGACCTGTCGTCTTGAAGGCTGCGAGTGCTCAATGCTAGAATCAAGTATTGGAGCCCCTATATCGGGCCATCCTTCCCCGGTAGCTCAGCGGTAGAGCGGTCGGCTGTTAACCGATTGGTCGTAGGTTCGAGTCCTACCCGGGGAGCCACCTCTTCTCTTTCTACAGCTAACCCCCGAGACGTCTTGCCCTCAGTCTTGGGGTTTCAATAGCCCCTAGCACTCTTTGTCGCGGACATTTGGTCGATGGCGGCCTCAGCCTATTTCTGGATCACCAGCACCGGGTCTCCCGAACCCCTGACCAAGGCTTCGGCCACGCTGCCGAGCATCCATCTTGTGAGTCCGGAGCGTCCATGAGACGACATCACGATGAGGTTCTGAGGCGTTGCTTGGGCGAATTCCAATAAGGCAGGAGCAGGGGCCCCGCTCAACACTTGGGTGCGGACGCTCAGTCCGCTCCTTTCCATCTGTTGCGCGACTGTCGCAAGGTAAGTGTTTGCTTCCCGGAAGGCGCTTTCTGTCGGATCCGAGGCTGTGGCTGAGACTTCGGGATAACTGAACGGGTAGCCCGTCCGCACAACCCTAGCAAGCACAATGTCTAGTGAAAGAACTCGGGCCAGTTCCTGGGCGTAAGGAAGTGCGGTTTCGGCTAGATCCGAACCATCGAGAGGAACGACTGCGGTGGACAGGGCGGTAGCCTCAGTTGTCTGGCCCTCACTGGGTGGTGTGAAGGTCATGACTGGCACATCGGAGGAGTGGAGCACTTTATCGGTAACGCTGCCGAGGATGCCGCGCCCTATCGCGTTTCGTCCCCGAGTCGACATAGCGATCAAGCCACAGCCTTCGTTGGTAGCAGCCTTCACGATTTCCCCGGCTGGCGAGCCTACGGCAGTCGTCGCCTTTGCTTGGATGCCCTCAGCCTCCAGCTCGGCGAGGGTCTCATCGAGCTGACCTGAAGCTTGGCGTCTTACGGCCTCGTCTATCTGGTACCGGTGAACAGGTTCCCGTCCGCCAGAGGTCCCGGTGGGATACTCGATGTCGTCGGGGTCGACGATGGTGAGCAAGACCAAGGGGGTATTGCCCGTTTTGGCGAACTGTAAGACGTATGGGAGGATCTCCTTGGCGAGATCGGTCCCATCAAGAGGGACAAGAATTGGCTTGGACAGCAGGCTGGCAGAGCCTTCTCGGTTTCCGGCGTTCGTCGCCACTTTGGGTACTCCTCCTATGTCAGATTTCTTGGTTATTCGTGGAATGAATGGAGACTATACAGGCTGGGGTAAGGTTACGTCATCAGCGGGCCGCTGACAGGTAGGCCAGCGCGGGCTGCCTGTAGCTGGTCGGTAGTTACCACGGGTTCGCTGGCAAGCTCTTGGGCAAGGCCGGCGGGCGGGTGGATATCACGCAGGGCGGGGATGACTTCTTCGCCCATGAGGCGGACGGAGCGCATGAGCTTTTCGTGCTCCATGCCGCCGAACATCATCCACAGGCTGACGTGGGTGATGCCGGTGGCGGCTGCCTGCTTGAACTTCTTGATAAGAGTGTCGGGGCTTCCGAAGTAGAGGCGGTCCATAAAGTCATCGTCGTCGAGTTCGCCGTCAAAGGGGCCGGGTGAGACGCGCCCGTTGGAGACCTCAAGGCGGTTCAGGGCGCGGCCAGCGCGGTTCTGCCAGCGGGCATAGGGAAGTTGGGCGCGGGCTTCCTCATCGGTTTCGGCCACATGGGTTACGCACTGGAGGCCGGCTTCCAAGCCGTCGGTGGGCTTACCCAAGCCCTGATGGGCATGTACGAGAGAGGCCACATGAGACTTGACGCCTTGGAGGCCCATGAGTCCGGCAGTGATGGGCATCATGTCCCACTGGGCGCAGACATGCATGGATTCCACGCTGGTGCCCGCCAGCCAGAGGGGTGGGTGGGGTTTCTGCATGGGCTTGGGCCAGACGGTCACCTCGCGGGGGATGTTTACGTATTCACCCTCGTAGGCAAAGGACTCATCCTGGGTCCAAGCCTTGAGCATGACCTCCAAGCTCTCGTCGAAGCGCTTGCGGGACTCGGGGATGGTGACGCCGAAGCCGCCGAATTCGTGGGGCTGGTAGCCACGGCCAATGCCACAGATGAAGCGTCCGTCGATCAGGTTGTCGAGAACGGCGACCTCTTCGGCCAGACGGAGGGGTTGCCAGACGGGCAGCACCAGCACTGCTGTACCGATGCGTATGCGCTTGGTGCGCTGGCCGATGTGCAGGGCCTGCAGCAGCGGTGAGGGAGAGTTGCCGTAGTTGGAGAAGTGGTGCTCAGCGACCAAGCAGTAGTCGAACCCCAACTCCTCGGAGTACTGGATCTGCTCGACGCCCTCTTCGAAGAGGGTCTTCCAGCTACGGAGGGCCGGGTTCGGCCACTCTAGGAATAGTCCGAATTGCATTCAGTATCCTCCTGGGTGCATCGTTGCCGCCCACATTGATGGGACGGAGTTTTGTTCTTCGATTCGTTGTTACGGGCGTCCAGAAACGGCAGAGAGAGCTCCTCGTGCGATATAGCCGAGTCCGGTCTTGGCATCCTAAGCACTGACCGGGTCATGCGGGCGAATAGCCTCAATCTGTTCCGATTCGCTTAGTCGTGCGTGATACAAGTCCCAGCGGACTTGGAGGTTCATCCAGAAGTCAGGCGAAGTGCCCAAGAACCTGGAGAGGCGCAGCGCGGTGCTTGGAGTTACCCCGCGACGGCCTCTGACCACTTCATTTATCCGCTGGTACGGCACCTGGATGGCACTGGCCAATTGCTGCTGGGTCATTCCGAAGGGAATGAGGAACTCTTGGCGAAGCATCTCTCCCGGATGCGTCGGTTCTCGGTCGGTTGGTATGCGCACCATCTGGAGGTCCCCTTTAGTGGTAGTCCGTTATCTCGACTTCGCTGGGCCGAGAGTCATTCCATGAGAAGCATATGCGATACCGATGATCGACTCGAATGCTGTGCTGGCCGCTCCGGTTGCCCACGAGACGTTCGAGGCGATTGCCCGGCGGAGCCCGGAGGTCGTTCAGGCCCGTGGCGGAATCGAGCTGGTCCAGTTTTCTCCTAGCCACGTCCCACAAGGGCTGGGGGCATGTGCGCCGGGCTGTTCTTGTATCGCGCCCGTTGAAAACATCCTCCGTGCCCGCATCCCTGAACGAGGCGATCACTATTGGATTATAGCACGATGGTCATGCTATGGACGGGCGGACAGTGTTCCACGCCGGAGCGGCGTCCCTTTCTCTCGCTTTTGCATGCAACTAGAATGTCTCTTCTTAGACCGACTGTGGCAAGAAAGGCAGGCTGACAATGCAGGCTATCGACATGCACATGCACGTTCCACGGCAGCCGGGGCTGCCGGACCGACCGGTGGATGCACAACTTCGGGAGTATTTCCGGTCGCCCCCGCCTCCTACGGTGGAGGATATGGCGAACAGGTACAAGGAGTTGGACATGCTGGGGGTGATCTTCTCTGTAGATACGGAGACGACCACCGGGGATCTGCCAGACACCAATGATTACGTGGCGTCAATAGTGAAGGAGTACCCAGAGCAGTTCATAGGCTTCTGCAACATAGACCCATGGAAAGGGGAGATTGCCATCAGGGAAGTGGAACGCTCGGTTAGGGAACTGGGTATGAAGGGGTTGAAGTTGCACCCCGTCCATCAACAGTTTTTCCCGAACGATGAGCGGTTCTACCCGTTATATGAGAAGTGCGTGGAACTGGATATCCCGGTGCTGTTCCATTCAGGGTATGCAGGTGCGGGATCGGGGACGCCCGGCGGGTCGGGGTTGAAGCTGAAGTACAGTGCGCCCATACCCTGCTTCGATGATGTGGCAGCCGATTTCCCGCAATTGACCATCATCATGGCGCATCCGGGCTGGCCTTGGGTCGAGGAGCAGATTGCGGTGACGCTGCACAAGGCCAACGTGTACATGGACTTGTCGGGCTGGTCGCCGCGGTTCATTCCCGAAACCCTGGTGCGGGAGTGCAGCCGCCGGCTGCGGGACAAGGTGCTGTTCGGGTCAGACTGGCCCCTGATTACGCCCGAGAGGTGGCTGCAAGAGTTCAATGAGTGGGATCTGAGCGATGACATACGGGCGAAGATCCTGCTGGAGAATGCGCAGAAGGTGTTGAAGATGGGGTAGTGAGGACTACCCTCCTGGCTTAGCCCCTCCCGCATATTCCCAGAGGCAGACGTAGTCGTATTCGACTACGGGTTCGTTGTACTGGTTGGTGGCGGAGACATGGAAGGTGAGGAGCTTGTTGCCCCGGCGCTCGGACTTCTCTGACACGCGAGTGATGCTGGTGATGGTGTCGCCGGGTTGGACGTACGCCCCTTGGAAGTGGACTTTAGTGGAGACGAACGGGGTGCTGCGGGGGCTGGTCCTAGACTGTTCAGGGGCGATGTAGCCTTGAGCCTCGATGACGGCTGAGCGGCGCTGGGGGGCGTAGGTGTACATCATGGTCGGCGGGGCCACTGCGCCGGGGAGTCCCATCTCCCGGGCTGCGCCGTCGCTGGTATAGATGGGGTTCTCGTAGCGGACGGCACGACAATAGTCGGCGATGTTCTCGCGGGTGACCTCGTACACGTAGGCAGGGGCCTCGTGGCCAATCTGCGCCACGTCCCATTCGTAGATGCGCTCCGGCTGCTCGCTCATAGTCGTTCCCTAGGCACGGGCTACTCCGGCACCACCGAGAGGATGAGGCGCGAGGGGTGGTTGGCGTCGTGGTAGATGGTGTTGATGGCGGACTGGGTGCGGCGGTTGAGTCCCAGAGGCTCGCCGGTGTTGGGGTTGACGTCGAACCGTGGGAAGTTGCTGCTGGAGATGTCGAGCCGGATGCGGTGGCCCTTCACGAAGAGGTTGCTGATGGGGAAGAGGGTCACGGTGAAGCGATAGACCTCGCCGGGAGTCATGAACTCGGCTTTTTCGCGGGAGTCGCGGTAGCGAGCGCGGATAATGCCGTCACCGATGTTGAGGGCGTAGCCGGAGGGGTAGTCATCGCTGGGCGGATAGACATCGACGAGCTTGACGGTGAAGTCGGTGTCGACGGCTGTGGAGGAGGCCCATAGCTCGACCTCTACGGGGCCGATAGCAAGGAGGTCCTGCTCCAAGGGTGGGGTCTGGAAGACGACCACGTCGTGGCGACTGGAAAGGGGCAGGTAGGGCTCTTGGGAGGCGTAGAAGCGCTCGCCCTCGTGCTGGTTGAAGCCGCCGTTGGGGGTGACCATCTCGGTACGGCTGCCACGGGGGACGGTCTCGGGGTCGACGCCTGCGGGGAGTTGCTTGACGTAGGCGAGGGAGGAGAAGTTGCCCCCCACGGTAGGGACGGGATTGCTGGGGTCGAACTCGTACTCGGAGGAGGATGCCTGCTGGGGTTCGGAGTTCCCACCGAGGCTTCCGTCGACGTGGAGGTAATAGGAGGCTTGCCGTGCGCCGGGCAGGGGCCACTCGGGGGCGTGACGCCAGCTACCACCGTGGTCCATGCGTCCGGATGAGAGCTTGCGTCCGGTGCCACCGCCCATGACGAAAAAGGTGAGGGGCGACTCGCCCTCAGGTTGATGCGCACCGGGCTTGAGCCAGCGGTCGAACCAGCGGAGATGGAAGTCGTCGAAGCTCTCCAAGGCGGCGCCGGGGCCGAAGTCGACGTCGCCGGAGTAGCTCAGTTCAGTCGTGTAGGTGCCGTGGGTCCAAGGGCCCATGATGGCGTGGATGGGACTCTGCTTGTGGGTCGCAAGGGCCTTGAAGCTGTCCATGGTGGCGAGGGTGTAGGAGTCGTACCAAGCACCGACGAAGTAGGTGGGGACATCTGAGTATTGCTCCAGATACTCCTCGACGCCGAAACCGGGCTGACGCCAGAAGTCGTCGTAGTCGGCCTTGGTGTAGATGTCGAAGAGCCAGCGTTCGTAGTTGGGGATCTGGGTGAGGGGGCTGTGGCCTTCCTTCAGGGGGAGTTGGGAGAGCCAGTCGCGGAAGTCGGTGTGGTCGAGGGTGTCCTTGGCACCGGGGTTGGACTTGAGGCGCCGGTTGGGGTTGGTGGCTGAGTGCCAGAAGGCCCAAGCCATGAAGCGCAACTCGAAGGCGCCGCCTTGGCGGACGGTGCTGGTGTGGGCGTTCCAGCCAGCCATGGTGGGAATTTGGCAGGCGAGATGAGGCGGGTTGAGGGCGGCCATGCTGGTCTGGGTCCACCCGGCGTAGGAGGTGCCGAAGGTGCCGACCTTGCCGTTGCACCAAGGCTGAGCGGCGATCCACTCGACGGTGTCGTAGCCGTCGTTGGCCTCGTCGCGCAGGAAATAGAGATCGCCCTCGGAGTCGAAGCAGCCACGGCAGTCTTGGATTACGACGACGTAGCCGTGACGTGTGAAGTAGCGGGCGCGCTCGGCGCGCTCGGCCTCGCGCTTGCCGTAGGGGGTGCGCTCCAGCAGAACGGGCAGAGGGTCGGCCACGGCGGTGCCGTTGCGGGCTGGGAAGTAGACGTCGTTGGACAGGGCGATGCCGTCCCTTGCGGGGGTGATGACGTCCTCCCAGACGAGGACTTCGTAGGAGACATCGGTGCTAGCCACGGCTGGGCCTCCTAGTGGGTTGGTTGGGGAGATAGATTATCACATGCGGGCGTTGGACTAGTGGTCGTACTGGTCTCATGGTTGTATCTGCGTCAGATTGCAAAGTGCGGTCACATTTGGGGGCAATTCGTACCTGATGGAGTAGGGCGTGAGAGGGCAAGTTTGTAGTTGATGAGACCAAAGTCGTAGCTGAAATGCAGTTTTTCGTATCTGAAACTGGTCTCAATGGTCTCATGGCCGTATCTGAACAGCTTGGAAACGTGGTCCTATTCGGCGAGATTTCGTATCTGGCGGTGCAGGGAAAAAGGGCGAATCGGAGGCGGCGTAGGGGGGAGCATCGTAGCTGAAGAGAGGGTTTGGGGGGTCTGAAGGTGGTCTCAGTGGTCTCATGTTTGTATCTGAAACAGCTTGCAGGATGTGGTCTCATTTGAGGGCGTTCCGGCTGTTCAAAAGCGTGTGTTTCACTGGAATGGGATTCCGGGGCGGGCCGAGTTGTTCTGTTCACTTTCATCTCTTCTCGGTTTAGCCGTTGGGAGGGCCGGAAGAAACGCAAGGGCGACTCTGAGGGGTCGGTCGTCTGCGTGCTTGTTGGGGATAGTGTAGAACGGATGTGTGGGAGTTGTCAAGGGAGTGGTGATGTGGAGTCAGTGGTTGAGAGAGGTTATCAACCCAAAACGAGGATTGAAGAAGATCCGGAGAATAGGGTTTTGGCCGAGGTTTCCTAGGGCGGTGGTACAATCGAGGGGTATGCCGAGAAACGGTGTGGGTGAGCTTGGAGAACAGCGATGATAGCTGAGGAAGCAGCGGTAGAGATCAGGAGAATGCTCCGAGACATGTTGTCGGAGCGATTTGGGGACGAGTTCGAGTTCGACCCAATCGTGGTGAGGTCCCGCGTTGACCAAGACGGGGATGAATACCTTCATTCGTACATTGTTTTCAAAGGGGACCAGAAGAAACTGGACCCGAAGTGGACACTGAGGTTGTCCGGGCGCCTCTGGCAGCGGGCAGAGGAATTGGGATACCCGGGGATCCCCATGCAGTCTTTCGTCAAGAAGTCGGAGTGGCCAGCGTTGGAGAAGAGTCTGGTGTGAATCCAGACGATCTTCTTGCGATCGCGGAGAGCCTAGCGTCCGGCAACGTCGGTTCACAGCGAGGCAGACCGAGGCAGGCGGACCTGCGAAGAGCCATCAGTACCGCCTATTATGCGTTGTTCCATACCCTGGCCGGGGACTGCGCGAATTTGCTTGTCGGCGGCAGAACATCAACCCGAACAAGGCAAGCGTGGAGACAACTGTATCGAGCGTTGGAGCATGGGCAGGTCAAAAGGCGATGCACTGAACGGCGCCCCAAGAGAGTCTTGAGGCTGTTCCCACAGGATATACAAGACTTTGCTGACCATCTTGTCCGTATGCAGGGAGAACGCCACCGGGCGGACTATGACCCGTTGGAACAGTTCTCGCGGTCCACGGTCTCCCAGTTGATTGAGGAGACGAAAACAGCGATCATCGGGTTCAGGCAGGTTGACCGCCGCGACCGCCGCGCGTTCGCCGTGTTCGTATTGTTTGATCTAAGGCGGGACTAGAGGACCACCTGCGATATGTGAACCCGCAGGCATCACACTCTAGGCTGGCCCCACCGAACCATGTTCGTGGGAGTGATGCGGATTATGGGGTTGGCATCCAGGTCCATTGCCCGATACTGGGGATACTTCTCCCGCAGGGCGGCAACGGACTGCTGGTGCTCTTCGCCTTCGTAGAGGAGATCGGCGGTGCCGTTGACTAGGACATACCAGAGGCCCTGCCAGTCTTCCTGCCAGTGGTCGATTACTATGGCGACGTTGGGGTTGGAGAGGATGTTGCGGATGCGTTTGAGGTTGGTGACGGCGGTGCGCTTGGGTTTCTGGTCGAGGACACTGTAGAAGCGGTGGCCGTCGTAGTGGAAGCAGATGGGTATGAGATGAGGGACGGCTTGGGGGTCGGCGGTCGCTAGGCGGGCCACCCGCATGACGGCTACGGCCTGTTTTTCTGATTCGGTGAGGTCGGCCATGCTTGGCGTGATCCTAGGGATAGTCCTAGAAGTCGTCGATATCCATCTCGTCGAGCGCTTCTTGAACGGCCTCGCGGAGGGTGTCGTCGGCGTCCCGCATGCAGCGGCGGAGGGCGCGCTTGGCCAAGGTGCCGCCGATGTTGCCCATGGCACTGACGGCTGCTAGCTGCACTTGGGTGTCGTCGTCTTCGAGGAGAGGGATGAGGTGCTGGACGATGTCCTCCTCGCCCAGTTCGCTGCAGGCGCAGACGGCTTCGTAGCGCAGGGAGGGGTTGGAACTGCGGAGTTCCGGGATGATGGCGGGCAGCCACTTGGTTTCCTGGGTCTTGCCCATGGCGTAGATGGAGCTGGTCTTGAGGGCCTGCTCTCCGCTACCGTAGGCCCAGCGGATGTACTCGTGGATGCGAGGAGTGTTGAAGGGTGAGACGGCCTCCAAGGCGCGGCGCCACACCTCGACGGCGTTGCTGTCATCCTGCAGGGAGCGCATGAGGGACTTCTCTACCAAGTCGGCATCCTTGGGGAGAATCTTGTCCTCTTGAGCTAAGAGGGCGTACTTGCCCAGCGCACCAGCGGCTGCTGCGCGGACATTCGGAGGGGCATCGGACTGGAAGATGTTGAGGAGGAGAGGGATGACGGTGCGGTCCTCGCCCTCCCACATACCGGCGATGGCCTTTTCCTGCACATCGTAGTCGTCATCGGCGAGGGCTATCTTGAGGATGCTGGAAAAGTCGAGGCGGGCGTTCTCCTCGGCCAACTCCACAAGGCGTTGGACGACTTGGACACGCCTGTCGGAGGAGACTTGGTTCCAAGCGCGAACGAACTGGGGTATCTCGGCAGACACCAGGTCGGAAAGCTCGATGAGATTGGAATAGCTGAGGGGGGCGTCCTCGTCTTCAAGCTCCACGAGACACGTTTCGAGTGACAAGGCTGTGTACCCTTCCTATCTGGCATTGGGCTCTTGGGCTTTTGGTATCTTGAGTCTGGCGAACAGGGCCGATTTGTGGAAAGACTGGCCCCGCACCGTTCCCATGCAGCAACCAGTCCAAGGAATACCTTATCCAGTGGGTCGCAATACAGTCAAGCCATGGCTTGGGTATTAGTGGGCTTCTACCATGGCCCTTGCCATGGTATCTTTTGCCTTACTTGACCAGCCGTAAACATACGATGACCACCACCAAACAGAAAGCATCCACGCAAGGCCAAGGGACCACCAGAAAGCGGCCCTCGCGGAAGGGGCCGCCGCCCTTGGACGCGCAAGAGGTGCTGGGGGCACTGGAGGGGGAGTATGCCCCTTTCCCGTGGGAGGCGCGCTATGACGCCATCAGCGAGGTGGTGTTCACCATCCTGTCGCAGCACACGTCAGACCGGAACTCGGAGCGTGCGTTTGCGCGGTTGATGGAGAAATTCGAGACCTTCGAAGAGTTGGCCGACGGCGATGTGCAGGTGATCGAAGAGTGCATCAGCATCGGCGGGCTGGCGAAGATCAAGGCACCGCGGATCAAGCAGGTGCTGAACCTGATTATCGAACGGTGCGGGAATCTGGACCTGAGCTTCCTGCGGGAGATGCCCCTGGACGAGGCGAAGAAGTGGCTGAAGGAGTTGCCAGGGGTGGGGCCGAAGACGGCGGGCATCATCCTGTGTTTCTCCTTGGGGATGCCCGCGATGGCAGTGGACACCCACATCGAGCGGGTGGTCAAGCGATTAGGGCTGGTGGGTCCCAAGACCACGGTGGAAAAGGCGCAGGACATGCTGGAGGAGATGGTGGACAACCACCAAGTGTACCCCCTGCATGTGGCGCTGATCACACACGGGCGGCAGGTGTGCAAAGCGCCGCGTCCGCTGTGCCCGCGTTGTGTGCTGGGGGAGCGGTGTCCTTCGAGGCCGGGGTTTGAGAAGCAGGAAGCGCTTCGGGTGAAGAAGAGGGAGGCTGCCGTGGCGGCCAAGAAGAAGGCCGAGGCCAAGGCAAAGGCCGCGGCGAGCAGGAAGAAGTTGCAGTCAACCACAAGCCGTTCTGGGAGCCGTTCAGGGTCCAAGTCGACGGCACAGGCCCGGGAGGAATCGTGAAGGTAGGAATCGTCAATGTCACGGGATACGCGGGGAGTGAACTGGCGCGGCTGTTGTATTTGCATCCGCATGTGGAGTTGACCTGCGTGACAGGGCGAAGCGGAGCGGGCCAGAGACTGGATGAGTTCTTCCCGCACCTGTCGGGCATTGATTTGATGATTGAGCCTGAGCTGGATGATGGGTTGGACTTGGCGTTTTCGGCGTTGCCTCACAAGGCCAGCGCGGAGGCGTGCATTCCGCTGATTGAGGACGGGCTGAAGGTGGTGGACATCAGTGCCGACTTCCGTCTCAAGAAGGTGGATGAGTACGAGGAGTGGTATGGGGTGGAGCACCCGGGGCCGCAGTACTTGGAGGAGGCGGTGTACGGGCTGACGGAGTTGCACCGGGAGCAGGTGGCCGAGGCGCGGCTGATCGCGAATCCGGGCTGCTATCCGACCAGCGCGATTCTGGCATTGGCCCCAGTGGTGAAGGAGGGACTGATCCAGCCGACGGGAGTGGTGGTGGATGCGAAATCGGGGGTATCGGGGGCGGGCCGTGGGTTGAGCCTTACCACGCACTACTCGGAAGTGAATGAGAACGTGATGGCGTACTCGGTGGGGGGGCACAGGCACCTGCCGGAGATTACGCAGGAACTGGCGGAGGTAGCGCAGACGCCGCCGCAGGTCACGTTCCTGACGCACCTGATACCGATGACCCGGGGGATCCTGAACACGTGCTATGCGACGCTGGTGCCGGGACATTTCGCGTCGTGGCAGCAGGCGCACGAGGAGATACGGCAGCTATACACGGACTTCTATGCGGACGAGCCTTTCGTGGAGGTGCCTCCGACACCGCCCCATACGAAGCATACGTCGGGCAACAACATGTGCTTGGTGTACCCCGCGGTGGACAAGAGGACGGGCACGCTGATGGTAATCAGTTGCTTGGATAATCTTGTGAAGGGCGCGGCAGGGCAGGCGATACAGAATATGAACGTGATGTACGGGTTCCCGGAGACTACGGCACTGGAGGGTCTGGCACTGTATCCTTGAACCTGCGTATAATGGCGAGGTGCCCCTAACGGTACGCCGTGCCCCCATCGTCTAGCCTGGTCCAGGACGCCACCCTTTCAAGGTGGAGATCGGGGGATCGAAGCCCCCTGGGGGCACTTTTCTTTTTCCCTTTTTGGTGGCTTCCCTCTAGTATCTGTCGCTCGCTGGTTGCCCTTCTTCAAACGTGGTCTCTGCCGCCCCATGTTATGATTTATTCAAGGGAATAGCAGGGACTCCCGTACCCTCGTACAGGAATAGTGCAATGGCGGATGTTAACGCCCTTTCCAAGACTGACCGCAACCTGTGGAACTCCATCGTCAGCGAGGCCATGGCCAACCTGAAATACAACGCCTTTGCTCACAAGGCACTGGAGGAGGGCCATCCCGAGGTGGCGCAGGTGTTCCAGGAGGTTGCGGGGGCTGAAACTATTCATGGCATCAACCACCTGAGGGTGGCCGGGGATATCAAGTCCAGCGCCGAGAACCTGCGCGCCGTCATGGAGGGAGAGGCAAAGGAGGCTGCGACTCTTTATCCCCGAATGATCAAGGATGCATTGGATGAAGGCCGGCTGGACGCGGCTGAAACGCTAACCATAGCCATGGACCGAGAGCAGCACCACTTGGAGGTCTTCAGCCGTGCGCTGGAGAAGCTGGAGGTCAAACAGGCGAGATTAAGAGCCGTAACGAGGTTCGCAGACGACACTGAGACTCAACCAGCCGGTGAAGAGTCCCAGGAGATGATTGACCCTGAAGTGCTGCTCAGATATGAAGGCCCGCACCACATTGAAGCCTACCCTGAAGAGTCGCCTGCTTACAGGTCGGCTGCCCGGGAACTGGAGCGGGAGCGCTGGCGTGTGGAGGCATTCGGACGCATACGCGAGGTTGTATTCGGGGCGCAGGACGGGCTGCTCAGCACGGTGGCGCTTGTGACTGCGGTAGCCGTTTCCGGTTTGGGGGGCACCACCGGCGTGTTGGTGGCAGGACTTGCGGCTGCCTTGGCAGGAATGGTGTCGATGGCCAGTGGGGCTTATCTGTCGTCCAAGGCTGAGCGTGATGTTCAAATGGCTGAGATAGCGAAGGAAGCCGAGGAGCTGGACGCGCATCCCGGCGAGGAGTTAGCAGAGCTTGTGGTGATGTTCCAGCGCGAGGGCCTGTCTATGAAAGAGGCCCAGGACATGGCCGAACACATTGCCTCGGACCGGGACCTGTGGCTGCGCACCATGGTGGAGAAGGAACTGGGACTAAGTGCAGAGGTAACGTCAAACCCGATCAAGGACGCCTTGGTGATGGGGCTTGCATTCATAGTGGCTGCGATGGTGCCCATCTTCCCCTTCTTCTTCCTTGATGGGTATACCGCGATAGGCGTGTCAACAGGGAGCGCTCTGGCAGGGCTCTTTGCCTTGGGCTTGGGCAAGGGACGGCTTGTACGAAAGGCGCCCATACTCCAGGGCTTGGAGATACTGCTTGTGGGGGCTACTGCGGCGGCCATAGGCTTCGGCCTAGGCGAGGGCGTGCCATGGGTGTTCGGTATCGAGGTGGCTGCTGGCTGAGCCCATCACCCGACGGGTATTGGCGTGAAAGAGACGTACCGGAAGATCCGGTACGTCTCTTTTTTCAGCGGACTTTCAAATTCTTGCCGCGGCTTGCTTTTCGCAAGGAGCACGGCATTCAGAGCAACTCAGTCGCTACGACATCCACTTTATGAACTCTTGCGCTGGCGTGCGCTGGGTGACGATGTCCTCGTCGGGCTCGCCAATGTACAGCAAGGAGGCCAAGTCCCACTCATCCTCTGCCCCCAGCGTCTCCTTGAGTTTGGGGTGGCGGGTCGCTCCGCCAGTTTCCCAAGTGACTGTGAGCCCTTCTGCGGCCCCGGTGAGGGAGACGTTGTAGGCGGCGCACACGGTGGAAGCGTAGTTCTCCTTCGTGGCTTCATCGCTTTGGCCGGGAGTGCTGTAGACGTAGATGATAACGGGCGGGGCCATCACGGCCCTGCGGGTGTTCTCGGCCCGCTGGGGATTGTCGAAACGTCCCATGGCGTACTCGTAGGCAAGATCGGCGACCGTCTCGCGGGTCTTGGTGTCCTTCTCAATCACAAAGAAGCGCCAAGGCTCGGTGAGGCGGTGATTGGGAGCCCAGACTGCGGTGTCCAGCATGCGCTCCATGGTTTCACGAGGTATGGGGTTGTCCTTGTACTTCCATGCCGAGCGGCGGCGGTAGATGGCCTCGTAGACGTTCATACCGGCCGCCGGAGCTACCGTTGTATCGCTTTTTACCTTGGTGATGTCTTCGCTGGCCATTAGATCCCCTTTCTGAATGGGACGGCGGTCAACTGACGCCGTATTCCTCAAAACATACCGGTGGGGTGGGCAAACGGACCGAAATCCCGACCCGCTCGCCGACTTTGTAGTATACATCATGGTGTTGTAGTGAATGCAAGCGCAGGCCAGAAGCCAAGACTAACGTATAGAGATAGTCTATGCCTCTAAAAGCCCGCTCTTCCACGATACACTCACCTACCTCAGTTGCCGGACCCAGAGATACTTGGTCGGGGCGCACCATCAAGCGCACACGAGAGCCCTCGTGGAAGGCGCTTTCGCCGGGCAATGGCCCGAGTTCCGTAGCGAACCCACCGCTCCTCACGGTGGCCGGGAGAAAGTCAGCAATACCCAGGAAGGAAGCTACGAAGGGCGATGCAGGGCGGTGGAAGACCTGTTGCGGTGTGCCCATCTGCTCCAAGCAGCCATCGCGCATGACCGCCACCCGGTCCCCCATGTAGAGGGCCTGCTCTTGGTCATGGGTGACGTGTATGGTGGTCATGCCAAACCGGTTGACGATGTCCTTGACCTCGCGCCGCAGTTCCTCGCTCAGCTTGGTATCCAAGTTGCTGAAGGGCTCGTCCATAAACAGGGCCACGGGACGGGGAGCAAGGGAGCGGACCAGAGCGATGCGCTGCTGCTCACCACCGGAAAGTTCGTGGGGACGCCTCTGGGCCAAGGCCCCTAGATGCACCACATCCAGCAACTCCCGCACACGAGCCAAGCGGTCTGACTTGGTCCAGCCCATGAGACCAAATTCCACGTTCTGCGCTACTGTCATGTGGGGGAAGAGCGCGTAGTCTTGGAAGACCATGCCCACCTGCCGCGTTTCGGGGGGGACCCACCCATCGCGCCCGCTGACGACTTGGCCGGCGAGTTCCACTTCTCCTTGATCGGGTACCTCAAAACCGGCGAGGAGGCGGAGGAGGGTGGTCTTGCCGCACCCGCTGGGTCCCACGATGGACAGGACGGAGCCGGGTTCCAAGGTCAGAGTGACGTTGTGGACGGCCTCAGTGGCACCGAAGGACTTGTATAGCCCACGGCAGGCGACGCGGGCCGACCCGGTGGCCGCCCTGTCAGGTGCGGTTGAAGACGCTGGAGTTGATGCCATTATGGGGAGGTGAGGGGTTCTTAAGTCACAGAGGGAAGCCAGCCCTGCAGGGCTTCGACCAAGCCGGAAGGGTTGTCTCCTGCGACGAGGTGGCCCGCCTTGGGGACAGTGACAGCCTTGCTGCCGGGGATGGTTTGGAGCATACGCTCCATGGTGTCCTCGCCAAACACATCGCTATCGCCGCCACGGACGATGAAGGTGGGACAGGTAATCTTCTGGATGCACTCCCAGAGCCTGTCAGGCTCCCAGCCGGGAGGCGTGCCACCGGGGGTGCGCAAGAGCTTGTCGTATTTCCAAGTCCATTTGCCATCGGGCATCTGGCGTATGGTGTGTTTCAGGGCACCCGCCACCTGCTCCCGGGGCCTTCCGGTATATTCCATCACCCTGTCGGTGAACTCTTCATAGGTATCTAGCAGGTCGGGCAACTGCTTGAACTGGTCCATCCGGGAGATGCCAGCGGATATAGCACGAGGGCCTGAGTCCACTATGGCAAGGGCCTTCACTTTCCCTGGGTGCTGGGAGGTGTAGACGTAGCAGGTGCGGCCTCCCATGGAGTGTCCCACAAGGATGACCTGCTCCAAGCCGAGGGCGTCGATGAAGCCTGCCAAGTCCCGCACATAGGCATCGACGGTGTACTCGCCTTGAGGTGCCCAGTCGCTGTCGCCGTGGCCACGGGCATCGGGTGCCATGCAGTGGTAGTTGTCGCATATGGCGAGGGAGATGAAGTCCCAACTATGCGCCTGCTGGGAGTTGCCGTGCAGGAAAACCAAGGGCTGGCGTCCTTCAGTCCCCCAGTCGAGGTAATGGAACTTCATGCCGTTGACAGTGACCTCTTTGTCTTGAGGTTCCACCTCGCACTGGAATGGGACTCCCATGCGCCTCGCTGCCTCAAACAGAGACAGCCCCTGGGCCTGCGTCGCCATGCTCTGGCCTCCTGACAGCTAGTCCCCCGTATGATAAACCGAGTGTCAAGCTGACGATTTCTGTCGCTTTTGCCGTAACATGGCGTCAATTTGGTTTGACGCGAATAGTTGCCGCCCTTACAATGTCGCGGTTTCAGATAGCCTTTGGAGCAGAGTGTGTCAGGAAGGACCGCAAAACAGCGCGTGGAGAGGCTGGTGTCGGCTGGAGGCATCGTCTACCGCGTGGTGGAAGACAAGCAAATCGAGACAATTCTATGCGGCCGGATTGAGCCAGCCCGGTGGAGCTTGCCCAAAGGAACTCCCGAAGCCCTTGAGAGCTTGGAGGAGACGGCCCTGCGTGAGGTCCGGGAAGAGACGGGGTTACATCCCCGGATTCAAGCCCCCCTGGGCAACATCAACTATTGGTTCGTGAGCCCTGACAAGCGCGTGCGATTTAACAAGACCGTTCATTTTTACTTGATGGTTCCTACCGGCGGCTGCACCGACGAGCACGACCCGGAGTTCGATGAGGTGCGCTGGTTCCCCGCTGAAGTTGGTGTCAGGACCCTCACTTACGCCAGCGAAGCTAAGCTGCTGGAAAAGGCCGTGTCTATGATCCGGGACAGAGTAGCCCAAGGCGAACCGGTCCACGGCGGACAGGAAAGAGTCTGACTTGGAACTCAGGGGCAGCCTCGTTCTCCTCCGGTCAAAGAAGATGGAGGATGTTGAGCAGGACTACAAGTGGCGTGCCGACCCCGAAGTGGCGGCCTTGGATGCTGCTCTGCCCCTGACCATGAGCTTCCAGAGCTACCAGCGCATTTTCCGCGAGCAACTAGCCCGTCCCACCCCAGGCTCAGATCATTTCGGTATTGAGACTCTCGACGGCAAGTACATCGGCAACTGCATGTACTATGACTTGGACTCAGTGAACAAGCAGGCCGAACTGGGAATCGTCATTGGCGACCGTGACTACTGGAGCCACGGGTATGGATATGACTCGGTTACTCTCCTGCTCGACCACATGTTCAGGGCGGGAGGGCTCCAACGAGTCTATCTCCACACCTTGGAATGGAATGAGCGGGCCCAGAAATGCTTCGGCAAGTGCGGGTTCTCCCCGGTGAAGACAGTGCGGCGGACTGGCTACGTCTTCATCCAGATGGAGATCCACAGGCCCGACTGGGAGCGGATGCAAGCAGGCCGCCATCAGGAGGCAGGGGCGTCGTAGTGCGCCGGCTCTTACCCCTTCAGATTCTCACTGAGTGCCCCGGCCTTACTTCAGGTTCTTTTTCTTGACACGTCCTGCGGGCTTGGTTACGTTGTGACGCAAAGAGAACCGCAACTACTAGGTTCGGTTATTCGCTCACCCCAATCATTGATCTCAGGCCCAATCAGGCGACAAACACACCGCAAGGAGCCTCACCATGACGACTAGGGATGAAAATGACCTTTTGACTCGCGTCGGCCCGGGCACTGCCATGGGCGATCTGATACGGCAGTACTGGATTCCGGTGGTGACCTCCGATGAGGTGACGGCCGGGGACCGCACGAAGCGGGTGCGTCTGATGGGTGAGGACTTGGTGGTGTTCCGCACCAAGAGCGGGCAGCCGGGCTTGATGGCAGAGCACTGCACCCACCGGCGGGCGTCGCTGTATTTCGGGCGCATTGAGGACTCGTGCCTGCGCTGTCCATATCACGGGTGGGCCTATGCGCTGGATGGCCAGTGCATCGACATGCCGAACCAGGTAGCGGGCAGCCGGTTTGAGGACAAGGTACGTCACCCGGCCTATCCCTGTCGTGAGTCAGGGAACGTCATCTGGGCGTACATGGGCCCTGAGGCAGAGCCTCCCCACATGCCTGACCTTGAGTGGTGTTTGGTGCCGGCGGACCACCTGCTCGTCACCAAGTTTTTCGTGGAGTGCAACTGGCTACAGGCCATGGAGGGTGGCATCGACCCGGCCCACGTCTCCTTCCTGCACGCGCCCTTGGACACCGGCAGCGAGGACCAGTTGCGCCAGTTGGACAAGGCGGAGGCGGGTTTCGGTCTCACTATGACCATGGAGAAGGCGCCTTTGATGGAGACCATGGACACAGACTACGGGGTGCTCATCGCGGCTGCAAGGAACGCCGGCAATGGCAACCGCTACTGGCGCATCACCCAGTTCCATATGCCCTTCCATACCATGCCCCCGATTGAGGTGCAGGACGACCCCGTCTACCAAGCGCACATATGGGTGCCCTCCGACGACCACAACATGATCAACTGGTGCATCACCTGGTCCGCGACGCGCCCCATAACCGACGCGGAGCGCACGGCCATGGTCAACGGCTTGGGGATACACATCCTTGATTACGAACCAGCCACCAACCAAGCCTACGGCGACATACGGCTGCGGGCCAACTATGCCAACGACTATCACATGGACTGGGAGGCCCACCGCACGAGGGCATTCTTCGGAGTGGCCGGAGTGGGGGCACAGGACCGGGCCATACAGGAGACGCAGGGCAAGATATACGACCGCACGCAAGAAACTCTGGGCACCGCCGACATCGGGCTCGTCCGGGTGCGCCGACAACTGGTCAATGCTGCCTTGGCACTGCGTGAGGGGACCCCGGCACCCGGACTGGATGCTGCCAGCTACAGGATACGGCCTGCTTCAGTGGTGGTGCCGCACGAGGCTTCGTGGTCCGATGCTGCGCGGGATGACCTGGTGGCGCAGGTTACGAGTTGATGAGGGGAGGGGGCTGGAGAGCTAAGCCTCCAAGATGGGGTCTCCCAGCATAATCAGGGAGTCGTGATACTCGGACGAGGCTACCACTCTTTGAAAGCGAGCGTCGGCGGTTACCAAGGTCACTCCGAGGCGTTGAGCCAGGAGAACGTAGACGAAGTCGTATATTGGATGATTCAGGGCAAGACCGAGTCGCACAGCCTCCACGGGCAACTGGACATCGTGTATCCAAGTAATGGATACATCCGCAAGTGATGCCACTAAAGCTACTGCCTGTTCGCGGCTAATCATTCCTCGTTGGGCCTTACGCCATAGGGCATTGCCAACTTCATACGCCATCAAGTATGGGGCAAACAACTCGTGCCGGTCGTCAAGTAACTGATTGGCAAGATCACTCTTCTCCTCCGGGACCAGCCACTTGACTGCAACGCTGGCATCCACCACCAACCGCATCAAATTGAACCATGACCTAGTTCGTCCACGCCGTCGCGGTCCAGTCTAATCAGATCCTCTGCGGGCGTCTGGGCCCGTGGTTCCATGCCTTGCCAGATATCCTGAACCCTTTCTTTGAACCTGTCGTTCTTTCCGCACGTTTCCTGGCGGGTTGCTAACTCCAGGATATGAAGCACTTCACTTTCCAAAGAGCGATTGTTAGCGGTAGCCTGCTTCTCCAACCTCTGCACGAATTCGTCGGAAAGCCCTTTGACTTCTATGCTGGCCACGATACACCTCAGCTTGTCGCTTACCGCATGATAGCACTCTATCCCATGGCGTCGCCTGTGCGATGAGAGCCCGGTAAGCGAGTTGGCACGAGGAAAGGGGAAGAGGGAGCTGTCTACCCCGCCGACACCGGCATCGGCGCGGGGTTGTACAACTCGACGCCGATGGTCGCCGGGAAGACGTTGATAATCTCCTCCACTGTCCAGCGACCGTCCTTGTGGATGGTCTTTACGGGCTCGGGCTCGTTGAGGAGTGCCACCAGACCCTCTGTCACGTTGAAGATGCGACCGTTGACGTGAGCCGCCTCGTCGGAGGCCAGCCATGTGACGAAAGGAGCGACATCTTCCGCAACGCCACGCAGGGTCCCGCCGGGTGCGATGCCTCGGGACGCCCGTAGCTGGCGCGCCTCGTCGGGGACCTCCCCGATCATGCGGGTGGACGCGCTGGGGGAGATAGAGTTGACCGTGGCCCCGTAGCGCCCAAGATCCCGGGCAGCGACGCGGGTGAGACCGGCGATGCCATCCTTGGCTGCGCCATAGTTGGCCTGACCGGAGTTGCCATAGAGTCCCGAGGTGGAACTGAAGGTGATGAACCGGCCGGAGCGCTGCTGCCGATACAGGATGGATGCGTATTTCATCAGGGTGAAAGTGCCCTTGAGATGGACGGCGATGACGTCGTCCCATTCCTGTTCAGTGAGGTTGAACAGCATCCGGTCGCGCAGGATGCCGTGACAGGTGACGACGATGTCCAGCTTGCCGAAGTTGTCGATGGCCATCTGGACGATGCGCTCGCCAGCCTCCATGGTAGCTACCGATTCATGGCAGGGCAGAGCTTCTCCGCCAGCCTCTTTGATGAGAGCAACGGTCTGGTCAGCTTGGGCCACATCCTGGCCACTGCCGTCCACGTTCACTCCGGGGTCAACCACTATCACCTTTGCGCCCTCGGCTGCCATGAGCCGGGCCACGCCTTGCCCGATGCCCCTGCCGGAGCCGGTTACGATTGCGGATTTGCCTTCTAACAGGTTTGCCATATCAGGTCAGCCCTCAATTCAGTCGCTTGTGTTGCTGTCGTTGGGTCAGGATAGTTCCGCCGCGATACCAAGCACTCGGTTTACATGATCCGCTACGATGGAACGGTCCCAGTCCATGCCTCCGCTTTCCGCGAAAGGGTCGAAGCGGCCATGTCCATAGAATTGATCGTGAAACTTGCGGGCGACTGAGAACCCGGAACGCAGCGATTGGTCGTCGCGCTCCTGCGAAAGACGGTCTGCGGCATCCACCAAATTACGGTGGGATCCGGTAGGCCATCCCTTTAACATGGCGACCGCCATGATGGAGTGGGCCGCTGCACCCCATAGTTTCTCACTGCCCTGCAGGATGTCTCCAGCCTCAAATTCCTGGGCCGATTGCTCCGAAAAGGTATGGGCGGCGGTGACGTGTTCACCTGCTGTCATATCCCTGATGCTTGTCATGAAAGCCTCTACTGCCTCGGCGCCTGCAAGGGGGCAGGGTTGTAGATGTCCTTGGTCAGGTATTCCCGTGCTTGCGGAGCGAGGGTCTCCATGTCCCAGCCGCCTTCGTTGTAGATAGAACGCTCCGGGCGTGGCTGGGACATCAGCGACACTTGACCGCCGTATACTAGGAAGGTCTGGCCATTGACGTTGGCAGCATACTCGCTGGCGAGGAAGGCCACGAAGGGTGCGACATCGTCGGGGTCGTTCTCCAAGTCACCTTCCGTGATGGCTGCCACGCCTCCCCGTGCCCGCGCCTCGCGAGCCGAATCAGGCACGGCGGCCACCATACGGGTGGAAGCCCGCGGTGCGATGGAGTTGGCGGTGACGCCATAGCGCCCCATGTCCTTGGCCGCCACCTTAGTGAATCCAGCGATGCCCGACTTGGCTGCCCCGTAGTTGGCTTGGCCCGAGTTTCCTACCAGACCAGACTCGGAACTGAAGGTGATGATACGCCCCGAGCGCTGCTGCCGGAACAGGATGCAGGCGTGCTTCACCACGGTAAAGGTGCCCTTGAGGTGCACGTCGATGACGTCGTCCCACTCCTGCTCGGTCATGTTGAATATCATGCGGTCACGCAGGATTCCGTGGCAGGTGACCACTATGTCGAGCTTCCCGTAGTTGTCCACGGCCATCTGGACGATTCTCTCCCCTGCTTCCATGGTGACGACGGACTCGTAGCAGGGGATGGCTTCGCCCCCCGCAGCCCGGATTATGGACACCGTCTCGTCGGCTTGGGCCACGTCCTGCCCGCTGCCGTCCACATTCACGCCGGGGTCGACCACGATTACCTTGGCCCCCTCGGCCGCCAACTGCTTGGCCACGCCCCGGCCTATGCCTCTACCGGCCCCGGTAACGATGGCCACTTTATCCAGCAAGATGTCTGCCATTAAGGTCCCTTTCTGACCGCGATGATGCGGCCACCAAACAAATCCCTTGGATTCTAGCCCCGGGAAGGCAATTCCACTGTTGCCGAGCCGGGGGTGGTGGTCTGGCCCTCGCCGTTCTCTACCCAGATTTCGCAGTCGACAAGATAACGCCCATCATCCATATATTTCCGGGTCACCTTGCCCTTGCAGTAGAGGGGCTTTCCGGGTTCGTCCATACCCCTGTACTGGCAGGTCAGCCTGCGAAGGGTGCCGCCCTCTCCAATCCAGTCGGTGACCAACTGGCCGAGGAAGGCGTTCTTGAGGGCCCCGTGCAGTATGGGCCCCGGCAGGTTGTTGCCGATTGCGAAGTCCTTATCGTAGTGGATTTCATAGAAGTCACCTGAGGCCCCAGCGTAGCGCACCAACTGCCTAGTGGTGGGGTTCTTCACCAAGGTGGGGATCTCCATCCCTTCTTCCACGTCTTGCCATTGCAACTGCGCCATCGCGCCCTCCACAAAAACTTCCGGGCTACTCGACCAAGGAGTCCCATTGACTGCCCTTTACCGCCAATGCGCGGGGGTGGGGGTCAGCATGCGGAACGGGTCGCGTCCTTAGTACCTGATCAGAGTCGATTTCTGGGTAGCGACCACTTGGTCCAACTGGTTGGTGTAGGTGGTGACGGTGGAAACGAAAATCATCGGGCCCAGCCGCCCTGCGCGCTCCGAAACGTCAGTCACGCGATTCACAGCCGTAATGCGGTCGCCCACCCGGACCGGCTCGAAGTACTCCCACTCGCTGCCACCATCCAGCACACGCTGGAACTCCTCCTCGAACGGAAGCTCCAATCGCTCCGTCCTCAGGTTCCGAAGGAAGGTTGGGGTGGCTATGATGCCGCCATAGCGGCTTCTGCGGGCCGCCACTTCGTCGGTGTACAGAGGGTTGGGGTCTTCAATGGCCTCGGAGAAGCGGGCGATGGCCCCTTTCTCCACTTCCAGCGTAACGGGCGGCGATTCCGTGCCGATGGACTGGTTGCGAATCTCTTCGGTGATTACGGGTCCTTGGGAGGTCAAATCAGCTATTCCTCAGCTACTAGTTACGTTCGAAGGCACGTCCGCAGTTTACGAACGGCCCCAAAGAGGTGTCAAGCTGACTTCCGTGCCTATGACCGATGGGCGTCAAGCGAACTGAGGCTAGATGCTCCCCCAACCCAACAAAACCAGCCATAGAACAACGGTCAGTCCGCTCAAGACAAAGGCACAGTCCACCTTTCGCATCTTGCTGCTGGCTATCTGCGACACTGTGTGAATTTGCTGGAGGAGCTGGTCTTCGATGTCTTCCTCTGACACGACCTTCGCCTTCCTCCTGAAGTCGTCAAGACTATTGGCTGCGATGTCTTCAAAATAAATAAGTGACGAACCTGTCTTTCCATGCCTTGGCTTATACACCCAAGCTGCCATTCCCCCTGCTGCTAATACTAATAGAACGTATAGTGCAGCGATGAAGATCAGCGCCGCTTGCTCTCCATTCCCATTCTCACCGAAAGCTATTGATTGAAGTTTGTCAATTCGGGCCACCAGAGTTCCGACGAGGGCAACTTGCAGGACAAGGACTGGTGCTGCCTTGGCGTCCGCCAACCTAATAAACCATATGACGCGGGCCAAAGACTCGTAGTGGGACTTAAGGCGTTCTTCCACAGGTCACCTTGGACGCTTGCCTGTGACGATCGTCTCGCAGAACTCTGGCCCATGCTTGAGGCACCATGTGGACTGCAGCTTGAAGGCTGTGTCGAAGTCCAGTCCCATGTGCACCGGGGCTTCTTCCTCGTCCCATAGGCAGGTGGTTTCTCCAGCCGGCAAGTCTAAGCCGAGTCCTTTCAAGTCTCCGTTGCTGCAGCCACAAGACCAGATGAGGGCCCGTTTGCGGATCTTGGAAGCGCCCTCGTATTGTTGGAAGACCCGATCTGAGACCATGATCTCATTTGGCCCGGCTACTGAGCTCAGCTTGGCGGCGACATTCACGGGCTTACCCGCCCAAACCTCATTCTCTTCTGTATCCCTCAAGCCTAAGCGGCGGACAAGCAGTGTGCCGTAGTCGACACCCACACCAACGGTGAGTTCCCAATCTACTGACGTATCTTCGTCGAACAGCTTTGCAACGACTCGCTCGGATAATGTTCTCATTGTGATTGCAGAGGCGGCTGCCGAGAAGGTAGAACCGGGACCACTAAATAGCCCGAATATTCCATCTCCTTGGATATCGATATACTTGGCACCGAAGCGGTCCAATATTACGGTCATCGCGCGAATAAAGTATGTATAGGCATAAGCTGCTTCTTTAGGCTGATTATCGGAATTTAGCGCCGTAGACCCCTTCAAGTCTGCAAAAACAGCCGTAACTTGTGGTATCTGAAACCAGACACCCTTGTTAGTCGGACCCCTCTCTGGGACCTCATTCTTGACAGTAATCTGCACACCAAGGTCAGACTGCTGCTGTAGTTGGTTCGACACATCATCAGTGACATCATTTAGCAACACAACGTTGCCTCCCAGTATTCGTTATGTAATTGTGCGCCTATTCAGAAAACACAAGGGTCTACTGTCGGCACGAGCCAAGGCGAGAACGTGGGCTAGGTAGTCTGCACACCACCCTCCCTTGGGAAACCACCACTCACCGCAACTCGTCCAGTGCCTTCAGCGCGTTGCGGACATGGCTGGACATGGAGACCTCGTTGTGGAACGCAGCCCGGATCATGCCGACAGCATCAATTACATAGGTCACGCGGGAAGTGCCCAATCGAAACCGCCGTTCCACGTCATAGAGCCTGCGTACAGCCCATGTCGAATCGCTTCCCATGCCGAACGGCGCGGCGCAAGACGTGCCAAATCTGCCCACTGTTTCCACTGCATCAGAGCTGACCCCAAGGACGACGGCATTGCGCTCAAGAAACTCATCGTAGAAATCGCGGAACTCCGCGACTTCAACCCGTCAACCGTGTGTAAAGGCCCTGATGTAGAAGAAGAGGGCTACGTTTTGTCCCCGGTGCTCGGAGAGGGTGAAGTTCCCGCCCGAACCGAGGGGCACTGAGAAATCAGGGGCTATGGTTCCAACCTTCAGCATGCACTGAGCACGTTATCGAGCCGCCGCAGGTCAGTCAAGGACATGAAGAAACACAAGCGGAGGGGCGCTTACGGCGGGCCTGCCTCTAGTCGTCCGAGGCCCAACCACCCAACAGATGGCTCGCCGGCAGGTAATACACCCCCCGCTAAGCAGGCGTTGCATGTCGGCGGCGAGCAGCGTGGCGGGAGTCTCGGCTTGCGCGCCCGTGAGTCGGGCTAGGAAGGGACGGCGAGGTCGGATGAACGTAGGGCGCGGACGGGTGTCGCCCAGCTTGGCAGCCAGTTCCAACGCTACGTGGAAGTCACCCAACTCGTCTATAAGGCCTGCCTCTTTCGCCCTGCGCCCGGTGAACCCCTCGCCGGTGGCTAGGGCTCGCACCTGCTCGGCGTCCATTTTCCGCCCCTTGGCCACCACGTCCATGAAATTCTGGTGTACTTCATCGATGAGTTCCCTGAATTTCTCGTCCTCTTCAGGAGTGTCGGTACGCCAGAAGCCACCCATATCCTTGAGGTGGCCTCCCTTATGCACAGTGAACGCGATGCCGAGGCGTTCCAGTAGCTGCTGCATGACGGGCCTGAGGTAGATAACGCCAATGGAGCCCACCAGCGACGAGGGCAGGGCCACGATGCTGTGGGCCGCGCAACTCAGGAGGTACGCCCCCGATGCGCCCGTGCCTCGCACATAAGACACCACCGGTTTGACCTCTGCTACCCGTTGCAGGTGGTGGTACAGGGCCTCGGATGCAGCGGCTCCACCGCCCGGAGAATCGATGTCCAGCACCAAGGCACGGAAGCGGCGGCTCTGGCGCACGGCATCGAATATCCGCGAATAGACGGGTACCCGCACAGCATTGCCGATGACGCCAGTCAGTTCCACCACGGCCACCCCGTGTCGCCGGCCGAAAGGCACCTAACTGCCCTGCCGTGTGTAGGGGTTGTGATTCATGGCGTGGGAGGGGGCACTTGGAAAGGTGGGAGATGAAAAGGTATAGGTACCTCCACCACGACAGGAGCATCCTGCCTCAGAGCGTCTCGCAAAGCATCCCGGAGCTGTTGAGGGGAGTCCAGCTTCATGCCCTTGGCCCCCAGGCTCTGTACGAGCCCTTGGTAGTCCACCGTAGGCAGGGAGGTCCCGATATACCGGCCCTTCAACCTGTCCCTCTGCTCAGTGAGGCTGGCCCCGTAGGCCCCGTTGTTGAACAGCAGGGCCACCACATTCGCCCCCTCTTGGGCTGCGGTGGTCAGCTCGTTGTAAGCGTAGCCGAAGCCGCCATCGCCGCAGAGGGCGACCACTTGCCGGTCGGGGTTGCCTATCTTGGCCCCAATGGCTGTGGGCAGGGCGAAGCCCAAGGTGGCGAAGTAGCCCGAGGTAAGGTAGGAGCGTGTATGGTGGACGGGGAAAGCGAGGTGTCCCCAGTAGCCCATGTCGGTGACGCCCGCTACGACGATGCCATCGTCGGCCATTTCTTCCCGTATTACATCCAGCATTTCCGTCTGCAGAGGAGCGTGGTCCCTGATCCGCTGAGAGCCCTCGGACTTGATGCGGGAGAGTTCGGCAGCCGTCCACTGGCTGCCGTGTGTAGCGCCTCCCAAGTATCCGAGAATCTCCCGCAGAGCCAGCCCGGCGTCAGAGGCGATGCCCATTTCGAGGGAGAGGTTACGCCCTACTTCTTCCGGGTCAACGTCGATCTGGATGATTCTCTGGTGGGGCTGGAAGGCCCAATCGGGCTTTGGCATCAGCGTGTGGGCACGACTACCGACCACCAGTATCACATCGGCTTGGGGCATGACCCGCACCGAGGAGCCATGGGCATAGTAGAACGAGCCCAGCGACAGGGGATTGTTCTCAGGGATGGCCCCCTTCCCCTCGGGCGTGGTGATGACAGGCGCGTTCAGTGCCGTGGCCAGTTCGAGTAATTCGGTAGATGCATCGGAGAGCATCACGCCACTGCCAGCCCATATCAAGGGATGATGGGCATCAGCCAGCAACTCAGCGGCCCGGCGTATGTCGTTCGAGTCAGGCCCTTGACGCGAGAACACCTCGGTCTCTGCCAGATTCACGTCGGCGGTGGAATACAGCACGTCCCACGGGACCTCAAACTCCACTGGGCGTGGCCGCCCTGTCTGCAACTGCTCCATGGCAGCATGCACGCCGTCGGAGACCTCGCCCACGCTCATGACCCGGTGCGCCCACTTGGTGATGGGGCGGAAGGAGTCCAACTGGTCGTCCACCTCGTGCAGGACGCCGACACCGCTGTTGATTTCGTGGGTGCGGGCTTGCCCGCTGATGAGCATCACCGGCGATGAGCAGGAGTAGGCCGTGCCCAACGCACCGGCTGCATTGAGCGCCCCCGGCCCTGGTACCACCAAGCCTACCCCCACCTTGCCCGTGCTGCGGGCGTAGCCATCGGCCATATAGACCACGCCCTGCTCATGGCGTGGGACCACCACACGTATGCTGGGCTCATCGTACAAGGCGTCGAAGGCGTCCATTACCTGTACGCCGGGCAGGGCAAACACCACTTCCACCCCCTCGCGTACGAGAGAGCGCACCAAGGCTTGAGCACCAGTCATTTCAGGAATGTTGCACCTCGAGACAGGGAAGCCAAGCGCAAGTCGCTGACCCGGCTTCGCAGCTTACAGTTTCCAGATGTTGCCCACCTGCTGGATCAGGTCCACTTGGTGGATGGAGTCCACCGGCCAGTCCATATTCTCGATCCACTCCTCGAAGTGGGCCTGCTCCACAGCCTCGCACTCCGACACCACCTTCCCTTCCGCCAGATTGCAGTACACCTTGAGGATGGTCGTCCGCGGGTTCGGTCGCCATTGCGATACCGAACTCAACTTCTCGTTGAACTCCTCCTCCGTGATGTCGGAGATGGTGTGGAAAGCGATGAATCGGGGCAAAGTGAGTCTCCTTGTTCCTCGGGGGGCTCAGTCTTGGGGTGGCACGAAAGGATAGGGAATAGGTCGTCCGCCGCGAATGGGCAGGACCACCGTGGCCCGTCCCGGCATACTCTCGATGTCGTTCTGGGTCTTCATGCCGATTTCGAGGTCGACAAACCCCAAGCCGTCCTTCTCATACTTGCCGGTAACCCTGCCCCACATGATGAGTATGTCGCCCGGCACCAGCATCGCCCTGTGCTCAAAGGACGCCTTCCAAGGCCAGCCGTCGGGCAGGGTCCAGTCCTTCAGATACTGGGGAACCACGCTCTGCTTCCACGAACCCTGCACCAGCAGCGCGGGATTGCGGTCGTGGTTCAAGGCGAAATCCAAGTCATAGTGGATGCGGTGCCAGTTCTCAATGGCGGCGCTCCACCGGAACAGGTGGGTGGGAGTGGGCTTGTAGATGTACTTGGGCAGCTCGTCGCCCTCGTTCACATCGTCATAGTAGGTCTGCGCCTTTTGACGCAACTGTTCCCCATTGGGCTTCTCGTTATGCTCCAGAATCTGCTCCGGAGCCAGCTTCAGCAACTCATCCAGCGGAAGGGGCATGTTCCGTCACTCCACTTACTCGTGTGGGGCCGTGTGGGGCCGTCGGGGTCGTGCGGGTAGTATGCCTGTTCTCGCAGGGGTGGGCAAGCTTGAGGGAGCAGACGCAGTGCGCCTGAGCAACTGAGTATAATACGGGCAAGCAGGAAACATCCCGCAGGAAAGCAGGGCAGAGAGACATGGGAGCCATACATGTGCCAGTCATTGTTCGGAATCCGACTGACAGGGACAGGTTTTGGGAAGGCATCTTCCTAGTAGACACCGGCGCCACTGATTGTATGGTTCCCAAGAACCATCTGGAATCCATAGGCATTCTGCCCATGGGTCGAAACGAATACGAACTGGCCGATGGAAGCCATCTGAGCGTGGACATCGCCGTGGGTCAAGTGGAGTTCATGGGGAGGGCAGTCGGAGCCACCATCATCATGAGCGACACCGATGCTGAGCCGCTGCTTGGCGTCACCGCTTTGGAGTCGGCAGGCATTGAAGTCGACCCCCGCAATGAGACGCTGAAGATGCTACCTTCCATAAGGCTGAAGAGACTGGTGTAATCCACCTTACGTGGGCAGCTATAATAGCCCCACGCTGTCGTGCAGAAAGTGCCATCACCCGCGAGTAGCCGACCCGCGAGGTCTCACATGAAGGCCAGAAACATTGCAACGGCCCCCCCTCCGGGATACATCCAACTTCCGGATGCGCCGGAGCGGGAAGATATGAACAACTGGAAGTTCTTCAACTCCCAAGGCAACGGCGCGCATCTGGCTCGCCACTTCGGTAACGAAAACACCACCATCATTCTCAGCGACGCCTATATTGCCACGGAACCTACTAGCTCCCAAGCAGGTCTGTTCTTGCCCGACCTGTTGATTGCCTTTGACGTCAATCCGGCAGCATGCTATGCGCGCAACGGGTACGTTATCTCAGAGCAGGGTAAGCCCCCCGACTTCGTCCTTGAAATCGGATCGAAGACCACAGGGCAGCGGGATGCCACTGAAAAGCGGGACGGTTACGCTCGCCTTGGAGTCCGGGAATACTGGCGGTTCGACCCATCAGGGGGCAGCTATCAGGGTGCCCCGCTTGCCGGAGACCGGTTGACTGGAAGCGATTACGAGCCCATCCAAATCGAACAAATCAATGCCAATGCCCACCAAGGCTATAGCACAGTGCTGCACCTGCACCTTCGCTGGGAACACGGCCAACTGATGTGGCACGACCCCGAGACGGAGCGGCACATACCCACCTTCGATGACGAACGGGCTAGGGCCGAAGCCGCCGAAGCTGCCCGATTAGAGGCCGAGGCCCGTGTGCGCGAGCTTGAAGCTGAATTGGAGCGGCGTCGTCGGTCCTAGATGTCGCGCCTGTTCAACCCTCGCCCACTACCGCCGAATCGTTGACGCCCGCGTGATGCACAACAACTCCCCATCCTGGTTCCGAAACGCCGTCTCCCGCGTGACTATCAGGAAGGGGTTGCCGTCCCGGCCCTGACGCTCGCGGATGTCGGAGTAGCGGTGGCGGTAGCTTATCTTGTCGCCGATGCTGGGGTACTGATACAACTCCAACTCGTTGCCCGCGTTCAGGATGCGCATCAGGTCGGTCGGTATCCTCGGCAACTCGCCAGGATGGGTGACGCCTCCAATGCCGTCGGACTGGGGGTCCTCCTGAAAAGCCCGGGTAATGGGGTCTTCCTCTGAGGGAGGAAGGCGTCCCGCCATGTAGCTGACCATGATGGGCGGGGTGATGATTTCGCCATAGCGTGTGGAACCGGCAAATTCGGGGTCCCAGTACCGCGGGTCGGGGTCCATCACCGCTTGGGCGAAGCGTCGCAGGTACTCGGGGTCCACCACACCCCAGCACTCCACCACATCCCCCTCAACGCCAATCATGGCAGCGACTTCAGGAGTGAGGGCGGAGCCGGACGACTGCGTCATGGCGTCTAGTTCACCGGGGTGGCGGGCGAACACCAGTGGAGATACTTGGGGTTGCGCCCCTTCACGATTTCGAAATACATCTCCTGAAGCTGCTTGGAGATAGGCCCGGTCTTGCCGTCGGCCACCTTGCGGTTGTCCACCTCAATGACCGGGGTGAGGTGGGCCGCCGTGCCTGTCAGCAGAATCTCGTCGGCTATGTAAAGCTCGCTGCGGTCGATGCTGCGCTCCACCACTTCCAAGCCCATCTCGGCTTGGGCCAACTGCATCACTGTGTCGCGGGTCACGCCGGGCAGCACGTTCTCCTCCAGTGGAGGGGTGTGCAGCTTGCCGCCGGAGACGAGAAAGATGTTCTCGCCGGTCCCTTCGCAGACATGGCCGTCTTGGTTGAGCATGATGGCCTCATCGTAGCCCGCAAGGGTGGCCTCGGTTTTGGCGAGGATGCTGTTGACGTAGATGCCCGATATCTTGAACCGGGCGGGAATGCTTGTGTCGTCCACCCGCCGCCATGAAGAGATGCAGCAGCGCAGCGTATCGGAGCCGAGGTAGTTGCCAAAGGGCACGCTCATCAAGCAGAAATCATCGGCAAGCTCCTGCAGCTTGAGGTTGGCCACCTTCTCCTCGCTCTTGTAGGCGAGAGGCCGTATGTAGATGTCCTCGGTGAACCCCGACTTCTCTACCATCTCAATGGTCAAACGGCAGAGTTCATCCGCGTCGTAGGGGATATCCATCATCAGCATCCGGCAGCCCCGTAGCAGTCGCTCGTAGTGCTCCCGCAGGCGAAAGATGTAGACGACCCCCTTCTCTTCGTTCCAGTTGCCTCGTATGCCCTCGAAGATACCGGTGCCGTAATGCAGGGCATGGGTCATAATGCCCACCTTCGCCTCTTCCAAAGGAACAAACTGACCCCGGAAAAAAGCATAAGGTGTGCTCACCGATATTCCCCTTTCGGCTCGGCCCTTTTCGGTCCCGGCCTCATTCGGCCTCGGCCCCTTTCGGCGGCAGAGTGGCGCAATTATAATCAGCCACATCCGTAGCTGGCAACTTGGCCCAACGGCCCTCCGCACATCCTCGCAACGGTCCATGGGGCCCGCCAGCAATCAAGCTCTCCCATCGGCTCTCTATTGGCTTCATCAAACCGCAACTTATACCCTTGGGTGCTAGCCATAATCGCGACCGCGGCTGTCGTAGCTGGACTGGTCGTATGGGCAATCCCGTCCTCACCGCCGGGAGTCGAAGTTGTCTTGCCTCCACCCACGCCGCCCCCTGAACTAAAAGTGTTCGTGTCGGGGGCGGTGGCCCGCCCCGGCGTCTACCAGCTACAGGAAGGCGACCGCCTGGTGGACGCGCTGGTGGCGGCTGGCGGGCCGACCGTTGACGCGGACCTGCTGGTTGTCAATCAAGCCCTCAGAATTCGCGATGAAGACCATCTCCACATCCCGCACATCGGAGAAGCCTCCACCCCTGTCCCTCCGGGTGATACGAGGACTGTGGCAGGAAAGCTCAATATCAACGAGGCCGACATTGATGCCCTGCAGGAACTGCCGAACATTGGCGAGGCAAGGGCCAATGCCATCGTTACCTATCGCCAGCAAAACGGCGGCTTCGACAGCCCCGCCGACATCATGGAGGTTGACGGCATCGGCCCAGGTATCTTCGAGTCCCTCCAGGACCTCATAGAGGTACGATAGTCGGGCATATGTCGTCTGGGCGGGTGCCGTTATTGGTGTGGTTCCCTTACAGGCCCAGTCGCGTTCTCAGAGCGATGGAATGGCCCCGTTGACCGCCCTTTTGGACTCCTATTCATGCCTTGGGATATACTGCCTCAACCCTCAGCATCAGGGAGGACGACATGCCACGAATCAACAAGGTCGGTCATGTGGTGCTCAATGTCCGGGACGTGGACGACTCCATCAAGTTCTATACCGAGGCCTTGGGTATGGAACTCATGTCCCACAACACGGAAAGGCATATGGCCTTCCTCTCTTTCGGCAGCCAGCACCACGACATCGCAGTCTTCAAGGCCCCCGTGGGCGCCGAGCAGGGCGGCTTGGGCCTCAACCACATCGCCATGCAGATTGAAGGCGGCCTGGAAGAGTTGCGCGACCTCTACACCCGCCTTCTAAACGCAGGGGCTGAGGTGCAGCGCACCACCGAGCACAGCACCACCCTCAGCGTCTACTTCTCCGACCCCGATGGCAACCGGCTTGAGATTTTCGCCGAGAAGTGGGACCCCGAGACGGGCAGGCAGATTCTGCGCGAGGGCGGTGGCAGGAACGAGCCCCTAGCCTTGGAGCCGGTAGGGGCTGACTAGCCGCCTTGGACTTGACCAAAAGAGCAGGGTATACTAAAAGGCAACCCAATTAACGCAGGGAGGACGAAATGCCACGAGTGAACAAAGTTGGACACGTGGTACTCAACGTCAAGGACGTCGACGACTCGATCAAGTTCTACACCGAGGCCTTGGGCATGGAGCTCATGTCCCACAACACCGAGAGGCACATGGCCTTCCTCTCCTTTGGCAGTCAGCACCACGACATCGCCGTCTTCAAGGCCCCCGTGGGTGCCGAACAGGGCGTGCTCGGGTTGAACCACATCGCCATGCAGATCGAGGGTGGTGAAGAGGAACTGAAGCAGCTATACGGCCGACTGCTGAATGCCGGCGCCAAGATCGACCACCTCACCGATCACGGCCTCAGCCGCAGCGTCTACTTCTTCGACCCCGATGGCAACCGCTTGGAGATCTTCTGCGAGATGATGGACGAGGCAGGCGGCCGGAACTACATGAAAGAGACTGGCGGCACAGCCAAGCCCTTGGAGCTTGAAGCCGTTCGCTAGAACCGGCGCTATCTTCAGCCCCGAAGCGGGCGCGCCCCCAAGCAGCCATCTCCACCAGATGGTGCGCTCCGGAGGCGGGCCCGCTTCCTTTTTGCCCTTACTGATGCCTAGCGCAACCACACAGCTATGGCCCTGATTACCCTCGGTCTCGCGTGGATAGCCGGCCTGCTCGCTGGCATCCACCTCAACTTCCCACTACCGGTCCTTGTCTTGTTCATGCTGGCATCGGCGGCCGCTGCGCCCCTGTTGAGAAGGGCCCGCTGGAGCATCCCCCTCTCCTTGGCCGGACTGGTGTTGTTGCTTGGAGTACTCCGAGTCGAGTTGTTGCCTGTTCCCTCGGTCATCACTTCCCCTGCAGGGGAGGTCGCGCTGTCAGGCACGGTCACCAGCGGTCCGGAGCTTGCAGGTGCATCCGAGCGGTTCGTATTCGAGGCCCAACGCATCTCCTACGGCGAGTCCAACAGTGAAGAGAGCGCCCACGACTCTTGGACGCCCTTCGAGGCCAAGGTCCTGGTTGTCGCCCGCCCGCCGTCATCTTTAGTTGAAATCCGCGACAGGCCCTATTTCCGGTACGGAGACGGACTGGTCCTTCGAGGCAGCCTTGAGAAGCCCAAGCCGTTCGGCGATTTCGACTATCCCGCCTACTTGGAGCGGCAGGGCATCTATCACACCTCAGCCTTCCCGCAAGTTGAGTTCGTTGGAGAAGGACAAGGCAACGCACTGCGGGCCCTGCTTCACGATATCAGGCAAGGGGCTTCCTCACGGCTGGACCAAATTCTGCCCCAGACCCAGTCCGCCCTCGCCCAAGCACTCCTCCTCGGAAAGCGGGACGCACTCCCCGACGACATCGGAGAAGATTTCCGCGCCAGCGGCACGTCCCATCTGCTGGCAGTATCGGGACTGCACGTGGGCGTCATACTGTTCCTCACACTGGGGGCCAGTGCCTTTGCCTTGGGACGCCGTCGCGGCTTCTACTTGATTGTGCCTCTGGCTGCCGTCTGGGGCTACGCCGCTCTGACGGGCTTGGCTCCGCCGGTAGAGCGGGCCGCCATCATGGCCAGCGTCTACCTCTGTACCGTGGCCATCGGACGTCCCCGCAGTCACTTGACGGCCATGCTCGCGGCGGCCGCGGTGATGGCCGGGATTAATCCCCAAGCGTTATTGGATGTCTCCTTCCAGCTTAGCTATGCAGCCGTAGCCGGCATCGGTCTGATTCTGCCTCGGCTCGGAGACCAGCGATTGGCGGGATCTCGCGGACGTGTATGGACCCCCGTGTTGCACCATGTCCGTGGCGGACTAATCGTATCCATTGCTGCTGTACTGGCAACTCTCCCCTTGGTGGCCTTCAATTTCCACCAACTGCCCACCCTTGGCATCCCCACTACCATCCTCGCCCTGCCGGCCATCCCCTTTCTCCTCGGTGGTTCGGCTCTAGCCTTGATCGTCGCCTCGGTCTACGGCCCCTTGGGGGAGGCCGTTGGCTGGTTCGCTTGGATACCCCTCACTTATACCTTGGAACTGGTGGGCTTGGTAGCCCGTGTTCCCGGGTCCACCTTCGCCGTACCCGGCATACCGGAAATCCTGGTGGTCGCCTACTACGCTGCATTGGCCTTGCTGGTAGCATCGCCGGGGCGGAAACCAGTGCGGGCGGCATGGAATGGGGTTCGTGACGCTCTAACCAGGATTTGGCCATCATCGACCCAGCACCCTGATCAACTTCCCTTACCCGAAGTTGATCAGGGCCATACCTCCGCGCTGGCCGCCACCCGTGCCGCGCTACTCATCATCCTCGTCGCGGCGGCAGCCGTGCTTTGGATCAGAGTACTCAGCAGTGGCGACGGCAGGCTGCACGTCACCTTCCTCGATGTCGGCCAAGGCGACTCCATCCTCATTGAAAGCCCGGCAGGCAAGCGCATCTTGGTGGACGGAGGCCCCGCAGCCCGCACTGCTCACCGCCACTTGGACGACCGCACCAGCTTCTGGGACCGTGATTTGGACCTCGTGGTGCTAACCCACGGCGACGAAGACCATTTCGTCGGCTTGGTGGACGTGGTGGACCGCTACGATGTCGGAGGAGTCATGCAGGGAGGTTTCAACTCAGAGAGCCCGCTTTATGCCGGCTGGGAGAAAGCCTTGGCAGACCGGCAGCTAATCCGCCTTCCAGCAAAACGGGGCCAGACCATCGACTTGGGCGAGCCGCTCCGCTTGGATGTCCTGCACCCGCCACCGGAGAACGACCTGTCCAGCCGCAACAACAGCGGAGCCGTACTGCGGCTGGCCTATGGCGAGGTCAGCTTCTTGCTCGCTGCCGACATCGAGGCCGAGGCTGAAGCAGAATTGCTGCGATACTACTCGAGCCTCGACTCCACCGTCCTCAAGGTGGCCCACCACGGCAGCAACACCTCCAGCACCCCACCCTTCCTCCGCTCGGTGAGCCCTGACGTCGCAGTAGTCTCGGCGGGCAAGGACAACCCCTTCGGGCACCCTTCACCGCTTGTTATGGCCCGCCTGCATGACGTGCTTCCCGCCAAACGCATCCTTGCCACTGCCGACAGGGGCAGCATCCGCCTTTCCACCGACGGGCGCAGGCTCTGGCTACACACCGACCGCTAGGCCAGCGTCCAGTTGCTATACTCGGATATAGGTCATCCAAGGGAGGTCACGATTATTCATGAGGTCTGACGGGCGCGCCAACAACGAGATTCGTCCTCTGAATCTGCAACCGGGCTACCAATCTTTCGCCGAAGGTTCGGCCCTGATGGAGATGGGCCTGACCCGCGTCATCTGTGCCGCCTCCGTGGAGGAGCGCGTCCCGCCCTTCCTGCGCGGTGCCGGCACAGGCTGGGTCACCGCCGAATACGCCATGCTGCCCCGCTCCACCCTCACCCGCACCCGGCGCGAGACCACTGTGCGGGGGCGCTCCGCAGAAATCCAGCGTTTGGTCGGACGCAGCCTACGTGCCATCATCGACCGCACCGCCCTCGGCGAACGAACCATCCAAATCGACTGCGACGTCCTCCAAGCCGACGGAGGTACCCGTACCACCGCCATCAACGGTGCCTACGTCGCCCTCAACCTAGCCTGTCGCACCCTCATCAATGGCGGCGTTATCAGCCAGCCTCCCCCGCTCACTGGCCAAGTAGCCGCCGTCAGCGTCGGCCTCATCAAAGGAGAACTGCTCCTCGACCTCACCTACGCCGAAGACCAGGATGCCCAAGTCGACTTCACCATAGTCATGACCAGCCAAGGCGAAATCGTAGAAGTCCACGGCGCCACCGAAGGCGCCCCCTTCCCCCAAGACCTACTCCCACAGGTCCTCGCCCTAGCCCAAGAAGGCTTGCAACCCGTATTCCGCATGCAGCGGGAAGCCATAGGATTGGCTGGAGTGTAGAATAAGGTCAGTGTGGTACGACTCGAGGGAATTTGAAATGGAACAAATCACGTTAACAGGTTTGGACGACGAACTGAGTGCCCGTCTACACAGGCTGGCGGAACTTGAGGGCATCACCCTCAACCAATTAGCCTTGAAGCTGCTCAGAGAGGGCGTTGGTTTAACTGACCATAAGGGAAAGCCGGGAGACAAGGTCGGCTCCTCACTGGACCACCTAATGGGAACTTGGACCCCCGAACAGGCGGAGGAATTCAATGCCGTATTGCGTGACTTGGATACCTTCGACGAGTCCGCTTGGAAATGAGGGTTCTGCTAGATTCGAATGCATACTCCCTGTTCATAAGTGGTAATCGGCAGGTCTCGGAGATTTTACGTAACGCGGACGAAATCCTGATATCGGTAATTGTACTTGGTGAGCTGATGGCCGGGTTTCGCCAAGGAACCCGCCTCACACAAAACATGTCAGAACTGCGCTCATTCTTGGACAGTCACTACGTATCGCTAATACACGTGACATCAGTCACAGCAGACTACTATTCCATGATAGTGGCATCGCTTCGTGCTAAAGGCAGGCCGATTCCAAGCAACGACACATGGATCGCAGCACAAGCTATGGAGAACCAAGCCGATCTGATTTCAGCGGATGGCCACTTTGAACACGTAGACGGAATCGTGTGGGAACGTCTCGTTACCTCTTAGTGGTCGCAATATCCTAGCCCTGCTCCATACCCTGACGCACCCCCCACCTACACCCTCCGCACCCCCAACACCACCTCCGCCCCCTCCACCTTCAGCGTCTCCGTAGCAATCCCCTCCGGCGCAGCCCCCTCCACCAACTCCTCCGACAGCGTCTCCTGCTGGATATAAGGAGCATACTCATTCATGACCCTCCGCACCTCATCCAACCCCTCTCCGCCATAGAACGTCGTGATGCGATCCGTCAGCTCAAACCCCCCCGACCGGCGCAGGTTCTGGATACGGTGCACCACCTCCCGCGCTGTCCCCTCGTCTCTCAGGTCGTCCGTCACGGTGGTGTCGATGGCCACCATCCAAGCTTGATCCAAGGCGACCGAATAGCGGTGGTGCTGACTCCCGTCACCATTACCCCCAGCGGATGGCCAATCCACCGACACAACGCCCTCAGCCTGCTCTCCCAGTTGCGACCGGGCAGCCTGCACCATCTCCGAGGGCCCGTACGACACATCGCACGATTTCACGTTCAGTTCGTCCAGCAGTTGCGGTCCAATAAGCTGCAACGCACCCTCGTCCGCCGCCTGCCAAGGGCCGATCACCACCTGCGGCAACGGCTGCCTCACCTTGATGCCGGATTTCGACCGTGCGCTGCGCCCGAGGCTGGCTAGCCGCATGGCCAAGCGCGTGTGTTCCACCAGAGGCTGGTCGATGAGGCCCTCATCCACCTCGGGGAACAGAGCCAGATGCACGCTGCCCGGAGCGTCGGAGTATGCCGTCCGCTCCAAATTCTGGTACATCTCCTCAGCCACAAAGGGCGTATAGGGTGCCAGCAACCGTCCCACCGTGGTAAGGCAGCGATACAGGGTGGCATAGGCGTCCAGCTTGTCCTCGTCGCTATCGCTCTTCCAGAAACGACGTCGACTGCGACGCACATACCAGTTGGATAGCCTGTCCACGAACTCCTGTATGCGGCGGCCACCCGTGGTGGGGTCGTACTCTTCAAAGGACTGGGTGACCTCGCCCACCAGCACGTTCAACTCCGACAGCAGCCAGCGGTCCAGTTCGGCCCGCGGCTTCCAGTCGGCCGGCACTTGGTCCGGATGGAAGTCGTCCAGCGAGGCATAGGTCGTAAAGAAAGAGTAGACGTTCCACAGTGTCAGCAGGAAGCGACGCACCACCTCGTTCACCAGCGAATCCGAAAATCGCCTCGGCTCCCCAGGCGCCGACGCGGTGAACAGGTACCACCGCGTGGCATCTGCCCCATGAGCGTTGATCACGCTCCACGGGTCCACCACGTTCCCCGTGTGCTTGCTCATCTTCTGGCCCTTGTCGTCCAGAATCAGCCCCAAGCAGATGACGTTGCGGAAGCACGGCTCCTGCGTAAGCAGCGTGGACAGCGCGTGCAGGCTGTAGAACCACCCGCGCGTCTGGTCTACCGCCTCGCAGATGTAGTCCCCCGGGAACCTGCCGTCCGACTTCAACCCCTCCGTGGTCACTTCATGAGGAACATGCCACTGCGAGAAGGGCATCGCCCCCGAATCAAACCATGCGTCCAGCACCTCGGGCGAGCGGTGCATCGTATGATTGCACTTGGGGCAGGAGATGGTGATTTCGTCCACATACGGCCTGTGCAGGTCGAGATCGTCCAGCACCTTCCAAGACCTCTCCGCCAGCTCCCCCACGCTCCCGATACAATCGTCATAACCGCACCCGTCGCAGTGCCAGATGGGGATGGGCGTGCCCCAATACCGTTCCCGCGACACTGCCCAGTCCACGTTGTTCCGCAACCACTCGCCAAACCGCCCCTCCCGGATATAGCCGGGGTTCCAGTGTATCTCGCTATTCCCGCTGACCAGCCGGTCCTTCACTGCCGTCGTCCGGATATACCACGAGGTCTTGGCGTAATACAGCAACGGCGTGTTGCAACGCCAGCAGAAGGGATATGTATGCCGGTACACTTCACGCCGGTGCAGCAGCCCCCGGTCCGCCAAGTCCGCCATGATGTCCTCATCAGCCTCTTTGACGAACTTCCCGGCAAACGGATACGTGCCCGTGATATTCCCCAGCAAGTCCACGTTCTGCACAAAATTCAACTGGTTTTGGCGTCCGGCCCCCAAGTCCTCGTCTCCAAAGGCAGGTGCGATATGCACGATCCCCGTGCCGTCCTCCATGGACACGAAATCAGCTTCAATTACCCTAGGCTGGAACTCGCTGGTGCGTTCCAGCAACCCGCGTTCCGAGAAACGGCTGATGTCCATGCCGAACTCGCTGGGGTCATAGAGTGGCTCGTAGGTGAGGGCCACAAGCTCCCGCCCTTTGAACCTCTCCAGCACCGTATGAGGCTCGCTCACGGCTGCATCCAGCAAAGCCGATGCCAGCACCAACCGGTCACCGCTTTCCTGTTGGACCAAGCTATATTCAGCATCGGGGTCCACAGCCAGCGCCGTGTTCCCCGGCAGCGTCCACGGGGTGGTCGTCCAAGCTAGGAAGTGCACATCACCGTGGTCCTTCAGACGCTCGCATATGTCGCTCGCATCTCCGCGCGAGGCATCCCAGCCCTTCAATCGAAACTTGATATACACCGACGGATCAGGCGTATCCTCCTCATACCCCAGCGCCACCTCGTGGGAACTCAGACTGGTGACGCACCGGGGACAATGAGGCGTGCCCTTCATGTCCTGGTACACCAGCCCTTGGTCCCATAGCTGCTTGATGATCCACCACCCCGTCTCAATGTACGAGTTGTCCAGCGTGACATACGGGTCCTCCATGTCCACCCAGAACCCCACCCGGTCCGTCATCCGCTCCCACTCGCGCACATACCGGAACACGCTCTCACGGCAATGCCGGTTGAACTCCTCAATGCCGTAGTTCTCAATCTCCCGCTTGGTGGTGAGGCCAAGCTCCCGCTCCACCTCCAACTCCACCGGCAGCCCGTGGGTATCCCAGCCACCCTTCCGCAGGCACTGGTATCCCTTCATAGTCTTGTAACGGCAGATGATGTCCTTGAACACCCGCGCCAGCACATGATGGATACCCGGCATACCGTTGGCCGTGGGCGGCCCCTCGTAAAGCATGAAGCGGGGACCGCCCTCACGCTCACTCTCGGTACGGCGGAAGATGTCCTCTTCCTTCCAGAACTGCAGAACGCCCTCCTCCATCTCGGGGAAGCTGACTCTGCTGGACACAGACTTGAACATTCAGGGACCTCTAACTCGGATAGTTGGGTCAGCTAGTCGAAAAGCCTATCTAACCACGCGACAGGGTGTCAACAGAACTGCCCTCCGATGGCTAGGCCTGTCGAAAGGCTAGCGGCCGATAGTCCGGTCAGTCTCCGTGAACAGCCAGAACAGTACTAGCCCAGTCATCGAGGTTGGCAGGATCCAACCTCACTATGCCGTCCAGCCGTTCGAAGTCGGTATCCGCAGAGATGATGCGGTCACTTCCAAGTCGGTGCATAACGGCCGCATGCACCAAGTCTCGGGCGCTCACCCCCGTATGGCGGTCCGCCAACTCAACTGCCCTCATGACGTCCTCAGCGCGCACCGGTTCGATGACACCCTGCATAATCTCGGCTACAGCCTGCACCACTTCCCGGCCCAAAGCCCATCGGCCCGACGCCAAGTAGCGATGCAGCAGTTCTTGGAGGACTTCTGAATCGGTTACGAATGCCATTGGTTCCTGGGCTGCCATCAGCAGGATCCGGGAGCATGGCTCCTTGTACGGATGGTCCCTGCCGGCCGCGTAGATGGGAATGTTGGCGTCAATGAAGACCGCCGGGTTCATGAGCGGCCTCCAATTCACGGGCAAGGGTGCCAGGGTCCGGGGGGTCTTCTAGGTTCAACCCTGTCAACCTCTCTACCGCTTGCTCGCGACGAGTACGCAGAATGTCAGCGTAGGCCCCGTCGATGAGGTGGCGCACTACTTCGGAGATGGGCACTCCGTTCTCTCTGGCCAGTTCCTCCAGCCGTTGCCGGTGCTCTGAATCTAGCCGTACATCCAATCGAGTTGTCATGGCCTGCTTCCTGTACGGAACATGAAGTGTGGCACCCATTATCCCTTGAGCCAGGCTGCAGAGTCAAGAGGCCGAAAGTGCCCATCTAACCACGCGGCATGGTGGCAACGACACGGATTTGCCTCATGCATCCTGACCCCGCTGACCTAACATCCATTAACATCCACTTCACAAGCCCATGTCAACATAACCCCATTTCCGCTAAACTAACGCGGTGCTGCTGAGTCTCTACGAGGAGGGAAGGATGCCACCGGTACTGAATCACACCATCGTCCGGTCCAGCGACAAGTGGGCTTCCGCCGAGTTCTTCGCCCGGATCATGGGCCTCGAGGTCGAGCGCAATTCCCCCACCCATTTCGCCCCGGTCAAAGTCAACGATAACCTCTTCTTCGACTTCGATGACGGGCGCGACCCTATTGCCCACGAGCACTACGCCTTCCATGTCAGCGACGACGAGTTCGACGCCATCTTCGACCGCGTGAAGGCCGAGGGCTTGTCCTATGGCAGCGAACCCTTCGCCCAAGACAACATGAAGGTCTACGACATGTGGGGCGGCCGGGGTATCTATTTCCACGAACTCAACGGCCACAGCATCGAGATTTTCACCCGCCGCAGCCCCGACGGCTCGTACCCGCCGTAGGAACGCTCTCTGGGAGAATGAGTGAGGTGAGGAATTGACCCAGGGATTGACCGGTGGTGCTGTGGCTGCGGTGGTGGCTGTATTGGTCTCCTTGCCTCTCCATTCCCCCAACGATGCCCTGTTCAACACCCTTTTCATAGCTATAGGCGCTCTTGCTGTTGGGTTTGCCGCAGGCGTCCTGTGGGCCTTGCTCGCCAATCGACGCAATCCCAGGGTGCCTTTCTTGCTGCTGTGGGCGGTGGCCCTTGCTGCTGCCATTGGCGCCGCCTTTGCCATGAGTGCCCGGCTTGACCGCACCGTCTCCTTTGGCGTCCCCATCGCCGTCATCGTCTTCGGCATTGTCGCCGCCTCTGTGCTGCTGGAACCCCACCTGCGCCCCTTGAGCAGTTGGCGCGTGACCTTTGTCGCCATCGCAATAGCGGGTGCCTTGGGAGGCGCCCTCATCACTCAAGGCGACCAAAAAAGTGGAGAACTAAGCCTGCCGCCCCGCGCCGCCTCCATCTCCGGCATGCCCAGTCACCTCTTGCCCAGTCACCTAATTTGAGGAGTACTGATATCCGATGACACGGAAGACACTCGCTGCCCGCGTACCTGTCCTGATCGCCCTCTTCTCCATCCTCCTCGTCACTGTGGCCCTCCTCGCTTGCGGCGGTGGCGATGATGATGAGCAAGCTACCGAAAGCCCCGCAGCCAGCCCCGACACTGCTGCCGCAACTGCCACGGCCATGCCGGAACCCGCGTCAACTCCGGCCCCTCAAGCCCCTCCCGATGCGACGCCTGCAGCCACAACCGAGCCTGCCGGCACCGCCGACACCGGCCCCCGCCAAGTCGGCGACGTCGATGGCATCGTCTTCCAAGTCGGCGAGGGTTCAGAGGCCACCTTTACCGTCAACGAGCAGTTGCAACAACTGTCCTTGCCCAACGATGCTGTCGTGCGCACCACCGCCCTTTCCGGCCATGTAAGCCTCGATGGCGGCGAGTCGGTCATCCATATCGACCTTCACTCCTTGGCCAGTGACAGCTCCTACAGGGACAGGTATATCCGCCAGAGGATGTTCCCCAACAGCCCCACTGGTACCTTCACCGTTCAGGGTCTGAATGAACTCCCCGACGGCTTTACAGATGGAGACACTGTTTCCGCCCAGATCGACGGCGACCTCACCATAGGCAACGTCACCGCCCCGCTGACTTTCGACGTAGAGGCTAGGGACGACCGCGACGCAGTCTACATACACGGGACCACCACCTTTACATGGGACCAGCTACAGCTAAGCGAACCGATAGCAGGGCCCGTCGTCAGCGTCGATGACGAAGTCCGCGTTGAGGTGCTCATAGCAGCCCGACCAAGCGGGGATTCCATGGCCATGGAGCCCACCCCCGCGCCCGTGACGGCTCCACCCCCCGCGGACACTCCCCAGCCTCCCGCCCCGGCGGACACTCCCCAGCCTCCCGCCCCAGCGAGTCCTCCGCCCGGTGCTTTGCCATCTGCCGGCATCCTGATATCTCCGCCTACCGGCGCCGACCCTCAGCAATTCCTCGCCCAATTTCCTGCTGACGAATCCGTCTGCATAACCGCTGCCCTACCAGCCGGGCAAATGGCGGCCCTTCTCGGTCCCGCTCCAAATCCAGAAGTCATCGCCTGCCTCAGCGACCGCACCATCCTGCGCATCACGCTGGGAGGCCTGCTTGCGGTGGTCGGAGACCTTAGCCCCGAAACCGAAAGCTGCTTATCCGCCCAACTGGCCAATGACGCGATGGTGGGTCAAGCGGCAGCGCAATTCAGACAGTCCATGAGCAGCCCAGGGTCAGAGGGCCCCTTTGCTCTATTTGCTCTAGTGCCCTTTATGCAATGCCTGAGTCCTGAAGAGGCTGCCGCCGCGGACCTCGGTGACCCCACGCAGATTCAGTGCTTCATAGAGGAATTGGGGCCGGAAGGTTTGGCGGCCTTGGGTACACTCGACGCCGCGACCGCTCCCCCGCCGGAACTATTCCAAGCATTGATGAAGTGCGGGATGGGTGCCGGCCCCTAAATCCACGAGTAGGGCGCTATCGGCGACTACAGTCGCTGCTAGCGCCCTACGAACATGACCTCATGAAGTGCGGCCTGAGCCCAATCGGGGAATGCTGACCATTGGAGGGAGGGTGGTGTTTTGCCGGAAGAAGTCGGTGGCGACCCGGATGGGACTCGAACCCACGATCTCTGCCTTGACAGGGCAGTATGTTAACCAGCTACACCACCGGGCCGTGCGTAGGACAGTAAATTGTATTGTATTCGTTTCCCTAGCCAGCGGTCAATTGGCCCGCTATCTGGGAAACAACACACCCTTCCATCGCCGCTCCTTCAAAGCAGCAATGATCGGCTGCGCTGACCGCGCCATGTACGTGCACACCACCAGCCCCGTCAGCGACCACGCCATCACCACCACAAACGTGCTCTCCCAAGTCACCGTCACCGCAATATCGAACGCGATGAATCCAGCAAACGCCGCCGACACCAAGTGCCTCGTCGCCAGCAGCAGCACCACAGCCCCTCCCAGCATGATGGCAGCATAGATGGGCGACAGCGCCAGCCCAATGCCCAGCACCGTGGCCGCCCCCTTCCCGCCACGAAACTTCAGATAAATCGGCCAGTTGTGCCCCGCCAGCGCAGCCGCCGCCCCCAAACCCGACACCCATTCCGGCGCGCCCAGCCAAGCAGGCAGAAAGAACCCCAGCGCCCCCTTCCCCGCATCGGCAGCCAGCACCGCAACTCCTCCGGCAGGCCCCAACTGCGAGTACGTGTTCAGCGCTCCCACGTTCCGGCTGCCCACTGTGCGTATGTCGACCCCCTTCAGCCACCTGATTAGCAGGTACGCCGATGGGATTGACCCCACCAGATAGGCCAGCACTACCCCGGTAATCGCGCCCGCTAGCTCCATACCACGTCCTCAACTTCAGTCCCTGTCATATCCCTTGCCTCCATGCCGCACCAACTCTATCGAGTCTCAGCTAGGCGATATATGTGCCCATCGAAGGACAGCGCGTACACCTCGCCCTCCTCGTCTTCCCCGAATGCCGTGACCCGGCGCACCGAGTCGTTCAGCAGAGCGTGTTCGGCCACCCCCTCCCCGTCATGCCTCAGCCCCCACAACTCACCGCTGCAATAGTCGGCATACAAGTATGCCCCCTCCAGCCACGGCAGGCTAGGCCCGCGATACACCACCCCGCCAATGACCGAGCATCGCGGCCCGTTCAGAGCATAGTCAATGACCGGTGCCTCCAGTCCCTCATCATCACACTCCCGCACCGTAGACGGGAAACAATGCGTGCCCTCCATCACGTTCCACCCATAGTTTCCCCCGGCCCGCAGCAAGTCCACCTCTTCCCAGCTATTCTGCCCCACATCCCCAGCCCACAACTCCCCCGTCTTCCGGTCAAAGGAAAACCGCCACGGGTTCCGCAACCCGTAGGCCCATATCTCTGGCCGGGCATCCTCGTTGACGAACGGGTTGTCCGCGGGAATCCTGTAGGGGCGCTCTTCCGAGGCATCCGAAACATCTATCCGCAGCATCGCCCCCAGCAGAGTCTCCAAGTCCTGCCCGCTGTTCAAGGGGTCGCCTCCCGCCCCTCCATCCCCCAAGCCAATGTACAAATACCCGTCAGGCCCGAAAGCTATCGTCCCCCCATTGTGGTTCGGGTAGGGCTGGACCACTCGCATTATCACCAATTCGCTATCCTCATCCGCCCGTCCCCTGTCCAGCCCGTTGTCGGCCGTATACCTCGCCACCACAGTATGACTCTGCGTAGTGTAGTTCACGTAGAAATGCCCGTTGGAACCGTATGCAGGATCAAACGCCAGACCCAGCAGCCCCCGCTCTCCTCCTGCCCTCACCTTGTCCCGCACATCCAGAAACACCGCAGGCTCCTCGCCCTCCACCGCCGGGTCGCCCTCCGTCATCGGATTAAAGGACGCTATCCGCCCCTCCTGCAACACCACGTACAACCGCCCGCTCCCGTCCCCCGCATGCGTCAGGTGCACCATGTTCCTCATGGGCTCCAGCCAAGGAAAGGCCACCACCAAATCCACTGGCCCCAGTCCGGTTTCGGCCTGCACACCCCGCACATCCACAGCCCCCTGCGGGGAAGCCAACGCGGTGGGAGTGTCCGTCTCTGCAACCGCAACGCCCACGGACTCCGGCAGTGCACTCCCACAAGCCGTCATGAGTGCAACTGCAACAATCCCCAGCAGCGCCAGCGGTACTGGCAGCGACAAAGCAACTAATCGGCATGGTCTGCGCATAGTCTGAACGCCCATAGACTGGTTGGAAGTTCTCTGGTTAACCCAACCGGACATACAAAAAGGGCCCATCCATTTGGATGGACCCTTCTCTACATCCGGCTATCTATCGCCCGGTTTACCAGTGCTGATGTCTAGGCAGCCGATGCGCCCGAGCGACGCCTCGAACCCAAGAACATCACCGAGCCTGCCAGCACCAGCACGATGCTCGCAATCAAGCCGTACCGGACTATCTGCGCGATTATCGGCTCACCCACGCTCAAGTCTCTGACTGCGTCGCCAGAAATAACGCTGTAGGTGCCCATGTCCTGGGTGCTGCTGTAGGCTAACTCGGCTTGGCTCTTGGCATCACTGGTATGGGCTACCACGTTTCCGATCTCCAGCATCGCTACTGAATCAGACTCGGCCTCTATAGCCCGGCTCGCTGCCATCATAGCCTCGCCAATGCCGCTGGCGGCACTGTTCGCCGCCGTCGCGGTGGCGTCGCTGGCATTCCCAACGGCCATGTCTTCGCCCGCATCCTCGCCTGCCATGGTCGCAGCCTCGACAACCTGCTCGGCAAGCAAAGCAATCCCGGGATCCTCTTCGGTTCCCGCGATGACGGCGTTCATCTCTCCTAGTCGGGTCTTTGCTTCTTCCAAGTTTCCGTTACGTATCGCGGCCCGTGCTTGCTTGGCGAGGGTGTCGGACATCCTTGCCTTTGCCCTGAGGTTGACTGCCGCTGCGGGTCCCATGGGGTCCAGAAGAAGCCTTATCTGCTCCAGAACATCGCCGTCTATGATGCCAACGTGTGTTATCTCACTTGAAGGCTCGTCAGGTTCATCATCTGGCACAGGCTCCAACGTGATGGCAAAAGTGTTGAAGGTGAGGAGCAGGTTCTCCTCAGCTTCATATTCGTGATTCACTGACCCGTCCTGGGATACCTCCAGGATGCCTAGGCTCTGCTTCCGGGATCCATCGTCCGTCACCAGCCAGCCCTCAAGGGCCGTGTTCTCTGCAGGCTCCTCTACGCCCGTCATGGCGAGAGTAACCTTTCCGCTGTTCACAATCACCGGGATGTCGCCAGCAAATGGATCGCCTAGTATCACGGCATCGCGGACCACTGCCGTTCCCGAGCCCCCATCGCTATCGGCCTGAGCCAAGCTCACGGGTATCAGTAGCGCGACGAGGCCTAGTATTAATAGAAACCGTAGAGCCCGGGTACGAACCATCCCGCCTCCTTAACTTCGTGGACACGTCTTTGCCGGTGATGCTCACAGACCGTAGGGAATAGCTTGACCTGTGAACTGGTGCCCAAGTATATGCGCCTAGCGGACGCGCGGCAACCCACTTGCGCAGTTAGAAGCTAACAGATTCCCAGCCCATAGTCAACGAGTATATCCCCGCAAGCCCAGCGGACTCAGCCCGGTTGCCATGACCATCGCCACTGTCCATAATACCTTGGCCTAAGCCCACATTCATTTTCCCCATCTTCCGGAGGTGTCCCCTTGGCTAACGCCCCCTTGCAAACTGATTATGACGTAGTGGTGGTCGGCGCGGGCAATGCCGCCCTCTCCGCTGCCATAGCCGCCCGCGAGCAGGGTTCCAGCGTCCTCATGCTCGAGAAAGCCCCCGACTACTTCCGCGGCGGCAACACCTACTTCACCGGCGGCATCATCCGCTTTGCCTACGAGGGCATCGACGACATCAAGGAACTCATCCCCGACATGGGTCCCGAGGAAGAAGCCTCCATCGACGTCGGACGCTACACCGAAAACCAGTATTACGATGACCTCATGCGCGTCACCCAAGGCCTCTCCGACCCCGAGCTTGCCCAGATTCTCGTCAGCCAAGCCCGTCCCACCCTGCGCTGGCTACGCGAGAAGGGCGTGCGCTTCGTCCTCTCCTTCGGCCGCCAAGCCTTCAAGGTCGGCGACCGCTACCGCTTCTGGGGCGGCCTCATCGTCGAGGCCGTCGGCGCTGGCAAGGGACTCTCCGACCAGCAGTTCGAAGTCGCTGAACGCAACGGCGTCGAGGTCCGCTATCACACCAAGGGCGTCCGCCTCATCCAGGACCACCGCGGCCGTGTCGTCGGCATCACCGTCCAAGGCCCCGAAGGCTTCGAGGATGTCGGCTGCCACAGCGTCGTCCTCGCCTGCGGCGGTTTCGAGGCCAACGCCGAGATGCGCACCCGCTACCTTGGCCAAGGCTGGGAACTCGCCAAGGTCCGCGGCATCCCCTACAACACTGGCGACGGCATAAAAATGGCCCTCGACATCGGTGCCCAGTCCCACGGCCACTGGAGCGGTTGCCACGCCGTGGCATGGGACCTCAACGCCCCCGCCTTTGGCGACCGCGTCGTCACCGAACTCTTCCAGAAGCACTCCTACCCCTTCGGCCTCATCGTCGACATCAACGGCAACCGCTTCGTCGACGAAGGCGCCGACTTCCGCAACTACACCTACGTCGCATACGGCCGCGAAGTCCTCAAGCAGCCCCAGCGCGTCGCCTTCCAGATTTTCGACGACAAGGTCAAGCACCTCCTCCGCGACGAATACCACATCCAGCAGGTCACCATGGCCCAAGCCGACACCATCGACCAGCTTGCCGACCGCCTCGATATCGACCGCGAGGGCCTCGTTCGCACCATCTCCGAATACAACGCCGCTGTGCAGGAAGGCGACTACAACCCAACAATTCTCGACGGCAAGCACACCGAGGGCATCGAGCCCCCCAAGACCAACTGGGCCCTCCCCATCGACACGCCCCCCTATCTCGGCTACGCCGTCACCTGTGGCATCACCTTCACCTTCGGCGGCCTCAAGATTGACAACCAGTGCCGCGTCCTCGACGAAGAGGACGTACCCCTTCCCGGCCTCTTCGCCGCCGGTGAACTCGTGGGCGGCCTCTTCTACCACAACTATCCCGGAGGCTCCGGCCTAGCCGCCGGCGCAGTCTTCGGCAAAATAGCCGGCGCCAGCGCAGCCGACGCCGCCAAGACAGCCGGAGAGTAACCCTGCACTCAGCGCGAAGTAGTCTTCGGCACCGTCGCTAGCGGCATAGCGAAATCAGGAAGCAGCAAAGTTGGGATGCTCAAACTGATTGCTCCCCGAGACCTGGCCCCCATCCCCGCCGTCGCCGCCACGGCACTCCTGGCTTTGGCCATCTTCGCTTGGACAGAGAGGACCATCCTCGTTGACCCGGACGGCATGTCCGTTCCCTACTGGCCTTGGAAGCTGTGGCAAATCGCCCCGTTGCTCATGGGGCTCGGTGGAGTCTGGTGGCTCTGGTTCAGCACCCGGCGAGTGTCGTGGGTGCGTAGCCTCGCCTTGGGCACATTGGCCCTAGCAGTCCTCGCCAACGCGTACACCGGCCTGTTCGGCGACCATTGGGGCAACGTGTGGCGCACCGTCAATCCCCTGTTCATCGGTTCCTCAACCGTCGCGGCGGTGGCCCTGTGGCGCTCCGGACTCCCTGCAGGGCAGGTGGCCGGGGCGGTTTCGGCAGCCTTGGGAGCCCTCGTTTTCGCCAATGCCTACTTCGTCAACAATGCCGTCATCTGGCAAATACTCGACCCCGTCCGCATGCTCACCGCCCTCGCATGGGCCGCCGGCGCCACCTGCGCCAACGTCGCCCCAACCAAACGTGGTGAATGACCTTGCGCACGACCGGTCTTACTCTCAGGGTCTGGGTTTCCTCACCAAGAGGTGCCCCAATTCAGCCCTTCCCCTGACCAAATCTAGGGCAGGTTCGACTCGATACGCACTATGTCCGCTTGGATTTGAGTGAGAAGGGCAATTACTCCACCGAGCACTTCGGAAGTCTGCTGCTGGTGCTGGGAGATGAGACGCAGCTGCTCCGCCATCTCCCTCTGGTTTTCTGCCATTGCCCTCTGGTTTTCCGCCATCTCCCTCTGGTCCTCGACCATCTGACGCTGCATTGCAACGATGCTCTGCAACACATCAAACGTGGCTGCCTGCCCCTCCTCCAGCCTCAAAAGGCGCTCGTCATAGTCGCGCTGGTTCATCTAACACCGCCTCGCAGGCAACCCGGTTAATCGCCCAGGGCCGCTCCGCCTAAACTCTTAGCTCGTCAGGTCATCAACCCCGGGAGCAGTACTTCCTTTTCACTCTAGCCCTCTGGTCCAACACAGGTCAACGAGCCAAAACAACCGCCCATCCTCGCCCAACTTACCCACGTCCCGCATCACCCAAGCCCCTACTTGTAGTAGACCGCAATATAGGCATGGTACAAGCCCAATGCCACCGCGAACACAGCAAGCGTCACATGAATGGCTCCCCAGCAGGCCATGTATGCCCTGCTGCGGACCCTTAACCCCACCGGGCTCACCGAACCTACGAGCAGGTTGCCGAGAAAGACCCAGCTTAGTATCGCCAGATACCCGTATCCGGTCTGTACGCTGTGCGCATAGAACAGGATTGGGGCTAGCGCGACACTCCGTTGGTGTAGCGCCGTCACAGTCCGGGAGTTCCTTCCCTTAAGACGCGCTAGGAACAGGTACCATTGCCACCCAAGGTACGCCAATAGAATTGAACCGGTAGCATATTTGTATACGTCCACGGTCTGCAATTCGCCGAGCCACACCCACTTGAGGCCAAGCGCATCCTGAGCGAGGTATGCTCCGACCAGAACGATGCCCCCCAGCCTCCATCTCCATTCCGAGAACCGCGTGGCAACGACCTCCATCCCGAGGCCGGGGACTCGTAGCTTGGCTCTGCCGGTAGCCCGGTCAACGGTGCTCATCGGCCCCTGTCCCTGCGGGAGGATGTTGTTTCTGGTAAGGCCCAGTCATTGCTCGGTCTGTTGGAGTTCAATGATCATTCCCAGAGTGGCGGCCGACGCTCTGCTTGCAGCTTCAGCCATAAACACATCGACCGACGGAATAGAGTACCCATCCGCAGGCCATATCTCCCCAATCGTAGGCGGCTCCGCAAACGTCGAGGTCTTGACAACGTATTCCTCGTAGGTGTCCCTCACTCCCTGCCGCAGAGTCCTCACCAGCATGAGGGCCTCCTCCAAGCTGACTTCTTCATCGGGATAGGACCAAGTCGTGGCCCCCATGACGTCTCCCAATTTCCAGTCGCTCTTCGTCGTCTCGGGGTCATTGTTGTGGCAGTTCACGCAGGTCTTGTCGACCGCTATATCCGAGAACATCCCGGTATTCATCCCCACGTCATCATCGAAGAAAAACTGGGGCATGGAAGTCCTCTTGATTTCGATGAAATACTCATTCTGAATGCCGGTGAATTTGTTGGCGTCGTTGATGGGGAAATCGGAGCCGAGAAACAGGTATAACGGCGTGGGACTTTTTTGGATGCTTTCACCGACGTGCCGTAGGAAGAGGGCGGGAAGCGGCCCCGCCTCCACATCTGCATCGTGCCAGTCTTCATCGAACTTTAGCCCGTTCTCCTCTCCGGCCCCAACGATTTCTTGCGTCCAGAGCTGCCTCACCACGTCATTCTCCGCTTCCAGCATCCGGAATACTGTGGTGATGGGCACCGGAGGCCCCCCCGAAAGTGTCACGTCATCGGAAGGCGGTGCGTTCACCACGATGACCGCCACGACGATGATAACCAAGCCAAGAATGACTGCGACCGTCTTCACCGCTCGCTATCCGTCCTCGTCTCCGACGGGTCGTCGAATTTTTCGGAAGAGTAGGGTGAAGGAGCCCCATGGAAGTAGTCCCATATCATCTCTTCAGACAGACCCTCATCTAGGTTCAGGGGTGTGGTCATCTTGTGATTCCCATGGAAGTCATGGCATTGAAGGCAAGTGTTCCATGACTCTTGTTGCACCAACTCTACATGCGTTGGCGTCACCGGGTCGTTGTTGATGGCAGTATCCTGATGGCAATGCATACAATATGTAATGGTCGAGAGGGTCACCCGCCGCCCTTGGTGCTCGGTGTGGCAGGTAATGCAATCGTAGGCCTTGATGTGCTGTCGTGCTTCGGCGAAGCGCGGTTCCAGAAAGCGCGAGATGGGGTGCCTGTCAGCATCACGCTCATGACAAGCCAGGCAGTCCTTGCTGTCCACGTCTTCCGACCCGAAGCTGATGGCGGAGTCCCTGAGTCCCAGCCAGTGATACACATTGGAACTCGCCTGCTGCGCAGCCGTGCCGTCCGCTGGCACATGGCAGTCCTGGCAACTGAGTGCCTCGTGCCCCGTGTTCATCGGTCCTCTGGCAACCAGGGCGTTCCTCTCAGGGAAGGAGAGCAACGCCAGCACCACTATACCGACTGCAATCCCAACGAACAGCCCGACATAGCGCCAGTGCTTGAGGAACACGTTTGTGAGCGCCGTCCTCACAGCCATCAGTATACCCCTGTGAGTATGTGGAAGCCGTGTCCGGCGTGCGGAGCATCTCCTAATTTGCCTCCCCGCAAACCGTCTCTACCCTCTAACAGGACTTGGACTGCGCTGCCCATGCCCATATCTTGCTAGAATAACCCGCTGAGAGGGCGCACGTGCTCGCGCACCCACGCCCCGGACCATTCAGCCCCAAGCAATCCAACCGCAAGCAACAGAAATAGGGAGGAACAGATGGCCGACCAGCAGATCAGGGTGGGGCTCATCGGCGCGGGAGGCAACGTGCGAGACCGCCATATTCCCGGGTTCCAAGCAGCAGAGGACTGCGAGATCGTCGCCGTCGCCAACCGCACCATCGAGTCAGGCAGGGCCATCGCCGACCAGTTCAACATCCCCACCGTCTATGGCAGTTGGCAGGAACTCCTCGAGGACGAGAGCATCAATGCCGTCTGCATCGGCACTTGGCCCTATATGCACCGCACCCTCACCTTGGCCGCCTTGGATGCCGGCAAGCACGTGCTCACCGAGGCCCGCATGGCCTCCACCGCTGCCGAGGCCCACGATATGCTGAACGCCTCCAGAGCCCACCCCGACCTCGTCTGCCAGCTAACACCCACCTCCACGACCTACACCATCGACAACGCCATCATGGGGTTGGTCGACCAAGGACACTTGGGAGAGGTGCTCTCCGTCGACTTCACATCCCTCCAGAACCGCTTTGCCGATTTCGACGGCCCCCTCCATTGGCGCCACGACCGCTCCCTCAGCGGCTACAACACCCTGAACATCGGCGCCGGCTACGAGTCCATGATGCGCTGGCTCGGCCGCGGCAATCGGGTGATGGCTATGTCCAAAATCCATGTCCCCTACCGCAAGGACGAGGACGGCTACCCCGCCTCCATCTCCATCCCCGACCACATCGATATCCTGTACGAGTTGGCCAACGGTGCCCAAGTCCACATGAAGATGAGCGCCACCTGCGGGCTGAACGGCGGCAGCCAGATATGGATATTCGGCACCGAGGGCACCATTCACGTCGACCCCCAGCGCAAGGTCTGGGCCGGCAAACGCGGCGACCGCGAACTCAGCGAAGTCCCCAACCCTCCCGAAGGTCAGGCCAAGTACCGTGTCGAAGAGCAGTTCACCAACGCCATTCGCGGCAGGGAAAAAGTGGACATGGTGGCCTTCGAAACCGGCGTCCATTACATGGAATGGTCCGAGGCAGTCCACCGCAGCTCAATGTCAGGCCAAGCCGTATACCTGCCCCTATAGCCGCCCAGAGCCCCCGGAGGACCAATAGGAGGGAAACCGCGGATGCATTGTGGAGTGATGGTCACTGGCTACAACCAAGGTGACTGGGGCCGCTTGATGGAGGGAGATTATGCCCGCCCTCCATCAATACCCGACGCCAAGAACATGGACGACACCCTCTACATGGGTGAACTCGTCGAGCCCCTCGGCTTCGATTCCATCTGGGCCACCGAGCACTACGGATCGGCTTACTCCATGCAGCCGAACCCCCTGCAATACCTGGCCTACTGGGCCGGCCGCACCCACCGCGTCGACATGGGCACTGCCGTAATCGTCGCCCCTTGGTGGAACCCCGTCCGCCTTGCGTCCGAGATATCCATGCTCGACATCCTGTTGCAGGGCAGGCGCCTCCACTTGGGTATCGGCCGCGGCATCGCGCCCCACGAATACGCTTCCCTCGGCTATCCCATTGAGCAGTCCCACAAATACTTCTACGACGTGATCAACGCCATCAAGGCCGCCGACGGCACCGAGCGGTTCGAGTTCCATGGCGAGGTCTACGACATACCGCCCACCAGCATCCGGCCCCAAGCCCGTCACAAGGGTGAACTCACCCGGAACATCAAGGCAGCCTTCACCACCGAGGCATCAGCCAGAATGGCCGCCGAGAACGGCCTTGGCCAGATGTTCGTCGCTGGAGACGACCTCAACGAGATGACCGCCAAGGTGCGAAGGTTCAACAAAATTCGCCACGACCTTGGCCTTCCGCCCGACCAGCCCACCACCCTATTGTGGATGTACTGCGCCGAGACCTCCTCCGAAGCCGAGGAAGGCTGGGAATACTTCCACAACCAGCTTACCGCTGCCCAGCACCACTACTTCGACTGGAACAACCCCGGCTACGAGGGCATCCACGGCTATGAGGAGTACCTGCTACGCCAGACCGCCGATGTCGGCGTCGCCGATGCCAGCTTCGCCGCCAGGCGCGCCACCCAACCCATCGGCACCCCCGGGGAGATCATCGAAAAAATCCGCACCCTCCAGCAGACCATCAGCCTCGAAAAAATCGTTGTCCACATGTTCTACGGCGGGATGCCCCGGGACAAAGCAGAACGAAGCCTCAGGCTATTCGCCCAAAAAGTACTCCCCGAAATCCAAGCCATGCCTACCCCCATCAACCCCAAATCCCTAGGCGAACCCGCACAACTCAACCCCTAAACCTTGCCGTCTCCCAACCCCATCATTCCCGCTCCCAACCCGTCATTCCCGCTCCCAACCCATCATTCCCGCTCCCAACCCGTCATTCCCGCTCCCAACCCATCATTCCCGCTCCCAACCCGTCATTCCCGCTCCCAACCCGTCATTCCTGCGCAGGCAGGAACCCACGCCCCAGACTCCATGGCCAATCACCCCAGCCCCCAATCTCCCCCCTCCGTTCGCCCTGAGCAAAGTGGTGCGGTCAACACAGCCTTCAAGCGACCAAGCGCGAAGGTTGTGTTGACCGCACCACGACGTCGAAGGGCCTCCCCCGTGCTCCGACACGCGGGCGAGGAAGCATCAACGACTCTGGCTGGAGAGTGAGCACCCACCCACGCCCTTGCGTCATAGACAGAGTGCTTCCCTAGAGAATTACATGCGTGTGGGCTTACACTCGTGCGGTGTTCCCGTTAGTCAACACCGCACGATAGAGATTGGAGGGGGGGCATTACCAGAGTGCAACAACAGCAATGACCAAGCCAGCAATAATGGTCAATGCGAAAACCCGGTACAGACTATCCACACCTTTGAGGGATTCAAGCTCTGCCTTGGTAGCGCAGTAATAACGTAGCTCAGCTTGTTACAAGGCCGCTTAGGTCAACTTCGTCTTGAGTCAATCGATGAAAGTGCCCTTCCGGTTGGCAGCTATGATCGCAGAATCGGTCCATCCTCCGTGACCGAGATCGCCGACCAAGCGTATTTGGAACTCATACTTGGCATCTGGAACAAGCCCTGTTAGACCGAGGACCTCCTCTTCCACGTCCCTAATAGTTCGCATGTTGTTGGACCGGATTTCCCATTTGCTATCCGGTGCCATAAGACGGTACCGAAGATCGTAGGTCTTATCTGTATCTGAATCTGAACGGGCTTTCCTAAGCAAGCCTAACATTTACCCCCCTTCAAACAGAGGCCGATACGGTTCTAGTGTATCCCGAACTATGTGTAATATGTAGCTCTCTTTCCCTGCCCATTCCCCATTACGTGTATACTGCCCGTGTACAACCGCGCCCGGCCCCTTCGAGCCAATCACCCCCGTTGATGACTCCCCTAGGCCCGGCACCGCGCCTGACACACATCTGTAATGCTACAAAATAAGCGAATTCACTACGCTTGGGTCATAGTGGTCATCGCCGCCGTGATGGGCCTCATCACCTCGTCAATGCGCTTCGCCGGTGCTGCCTTGGTCCCCCACCTCAACGACCCCGACGGATTCGGCTGGGGCTACGGCGCCATCAGCCTTGCCTTCAGCCTCCAGTGGATTGTCCTCGGCCTCGTGAGCCCCTACGTCGGTTGGCTCGGTGACCGCTACGGCGTCCGCCGCCTCCTCTTCCTTGGTGCCCTCCTGTTCATCCTCGGCATGATGCTCACGGGCATTATGACCAGCCTCTGGCAGTTCTATCTCTTCTTCGGCGGCCTTCTAGGCATTTCCGCCACCGCATTCAGTGTGCTCCCAGTGTCCGGAGTCACCCTCTGGTTCAGGAGATACTTGGGAGTCGCCATGGGCATCGTCTGGTCCTTCCAAGGCATGGGCACCATAGGGTTGCTGATCCTGATTGGCGCGGCTTTCGACTTGCTTGGAATGCAGTTGATTTTCTGGATTCCGGGCATCGCCGGCGGGGCCATACTGCTCCTCTTGGTCAGGTTCTTCCACAACGGCCCTGCCGAGATAGGTCTGCGACCCTTTGGCGCCGTCGGAGACGAGCCGATCCAACGCCGGCAAAGAGATGAGGCCACAAAGATACGAGCCAGCGTCTTCCTCCAGCAGGCAAAGCGCACCGCTACCTTCTGGAATCTCATCGGCATCCACTACTGGGGATGCATGGGCCACAACATTCTCAACGTGCTGGTCGTGGCCATCGCCGTCGACCGCGGCCTGTCCCTTGGAATGGCCGCTGGTGTCCTCGCAACCCAGCAGGCCGTCGGAGTCTTTGCCCGGGGTGCCATGCCTGTTATAGCGGAACGCTTGGGTTGCCGGACCGTCTGGGTCGTGGGCATGTCCCTGCAGGTCTTCCCCCTGCTCATCATCCTCTTCTCCCACGAACCATGGGCCTTCTACCTGTTCGCCGTCCTCTTTGCCGTCGGCCAGAGTTCCGAGGTGCCCACCTTCCCCATCGCCAACCGCCAATACTACGGCAACGTCCCTCAGAGCAGCCTCTACGGCTGGCAGAACATCGGCAACGGCCTCGGCATGGGAATGGCGCCCGTATGCGCCGGATTCCTCTGGGACGTCACCGGCACCTATGCCGCCCCGCTGCTCCTGTCCCTGGGCTTCAGCGTCCTAGCCCTCATCTCGGCTTGGTTCCTCCCCTCACCCCGCACAAGGCTAATCCCCGACTGGGAAAGCCACCTACCCGCCAACCTCCGCACCGCCGCCTAGCACAAGCACACCCCACGGCATCGGAAACTCCCCGCTCCCGTGCCCTCCACCACCCAGGGCACCCATTTCACCCCCAGCCCAATCCCTCCCCTCACGGCCTCCAACCCTCCACAAACCAGTCCCGCGCCTCCACGATTGCCCTCAGCTTGGCCTCCGCAATGCTGGCCGAAGCCACCGGGTTGTCCGCGAAGGTGGCGAATCCGCAGTCCGGGGTCAGCAGTATCCGCTCCCTGCCAAAGATGTCCGCGGCTCGGACGATTCGGCGCCCTATTTCCACCCGACTCTCCACGGCATCCAGCTTCTGGTTTACCACGCCCACGCCGATACGCTTGTCGTCCGGTATCTCCCCGAGCACTTCCATCTCTCCCGCCCGTTCGGTGCACAACTCAAGAAATAACGCGCCAACCCGCGCCTCCTTCAGCACACCCATCAAGGGCCGATAATCGCCGGAAAGGGCTGCCGATTCATCGCGTGTCCAGTTCCCACGGCAGATATGCAGCCCCAAGCGTTCCTCCGGCAGCCCCCGGGTCACCTCGTTGAGCAGGCTCACCGCAAAATCAAGCTCCGCCTCCGGCTCCAGCTTTTCGCTGAGAGCCCCGCACATGAAGCTCCGGCTCTGCGTGGGTGCCCCGAACACCACCTCCGTCAGCACAGGTTCGTCGAACTGCACCATCGGCGTCCCCGCCGCCAGCAAATAGTGCAACTCCTCCCGCAGCACCCGCACCACATCCCGGGCCAAGTCCTCCCTCGTTTCATAGGGCCGGTCGGTAAGGCCAGTCCAGCCACATAGTTCGCGTCAGCAGATATGGCCCAGGCAAAGCAATCTTCACGGGACGGTCGCTGCACGACTTGGCAAAATCGAATTCATGCACCGCCAGCGGTCCATTGCGCCCCAGATTTCCATACACCACCGGGTGCCGGACTTCCGCGGCGGGAACGTCAAGCGCCCTCAGCTCAAGCTCAAACTCTTCCGGGTCGTCCACCATCGCCGTGAGGTCGCTTAATGGAATCAGTTGGCAATTGTCCAGCAACCCGCCCACGAAGCTCGCATAGCTGTCCCGACGCTGCTCCCCATCCGTCAGCACATCCGCCCCAGACCTCGTCTGGGCATCAAGGCACAGGCGCACCGCGTCATCCGCCGTCGACTGGAAGTCGGCTTCTCCCAGTCTCCCCTCCAAGCGGTCGTGGACTGCCTGCAGCATCCAGCGTGGCCGCGGCCAGCTCCCGATACCCATAACGGACAGTGGGGCAATGGGAGGCGCTACCGCTGGTGAAGGCAGGGATTCGGGAATGCGTATAGGTACCCGGATATGACGGCCAACCTGGATGCCGGCCCCCCCGCTTATCGTTGCCCCCCCATTTATCTCTGTATCGGCGCGGACGAACGGGCCTTTGCTAACTAGGTAACTTCTCTGCCTGCCGTCTTTCGTCCACGAAATAAGCTCGTTCTTGGTCAGCCGGCACCACGCCGGCAATTCCACTTCGACCGTCGAGTCCGTCGAAAGTATCTCCAAAAGCCCACCCGGTTCCAGCGGGTCGATGTGCCTGCGGATGAGCAGCAGGAGACCCCCTCCGCAGTCTAGGTCTCCACCGTCGAAGCTGACGTTGGGCTCGTACTCGTGACTCTGGATGGGTTCCATCGGCGGCCCTCACGGGTGCGGGAGTCTTCTCCCGTCAATACGAGATGCAGGAAGTCCCGTCGGAGAGCAATTCAACCAGCACGGCCCCGCCCACGATTCGCGCTCCGTCGACCAGATTGCCTTCGTCAAGACCGCGCTTCCTGAAACATGGAGCGCACACCAGTATCGTCCCCCCGGCCTCCACAAAGTTATCCATCAACTCCTTAAGAGGCAGGAACCCATCCTCGTGTACATCGTCGGCATACCCCTTCTGCGACAATTGAACGCCCTCGGTTGTCAGGAATACCGTTGTATCCTTCTCAGAGCCGAGGGCCGCGTTCGCAATGACGAAAGCTACGGTCGCCTTGTCGGTGTTGTCCTTGGCGTAACTCAGCATGACGCAGAACTTGTCGGACATACGATTCCCTTACCTCCAGCTTTTGCGGCCGGCAGTTATCCCTGCCCGCCCTTCTGCTCTATCCAATAGTCGGGATGCTCGGCGCGCAGCAACCGCCTGCCGGTCAGCCGGCACCAAGCAGGCATGTCCTCATGCGCACCCAGATCATACGAAGTCAGCTTGAAGATTTCGCCCGGCCCCAGCTTCTGGAACCTCCGGCGCAGCAGGATGATTACTTCCCCGCAACCCATGTGGCCCGCATTCCACTCCGCCGCAACCTGCAGAACTCCCGCTCCGCTTCCCAAGTCCGCAGCCTCTTTGTCAGGCAACTGCAACCCTCCAGTGACGCGCACGCCTACTGGGTGATATGGCTTGTTGGGGGAATGGACTGGTAACCCTGGCCCTGCTTCCACCCGCGGGTCGAAGGCGAAACGCTCGCCTCAGTATACTTGGCGGCAAGCCCCCCGCCAACCGGACGCCAGCCACCAACCGCATACCAATCAGTTAGGGTAGGAGGCCTCTTCACTAGCCGCTTGCGCCCCGCAGTAGTACACTCTAGGCTCCATATCGAGCAGCAACGGAAATAGGAATAGGAGGCCGCCACGCAGACCCCCTCCCTTCAGACAACCACCCCAAAACGGTTCCGTTTGCTTATGGCGTATGGGCCTTCTCTTGTGAGAGGAGTCCAATGACCTATTACGAAATACTGGGGGTATCGCGCGATTCGCCCACTGACGAAATCATTGCCGCCTACCGCAAGAAAGCGTTTGAATCTCATCCTGACCACGACAAAAGCTCCGGGGCATCCGACCGTTTTCGGGAAATCAACCGGGCTTATGAGTGCCTGAGCAACCCCCAGAGCCGTATGCACTACGACAATACCTTGCCTCCTCAACACAGGCCAAATGATACAAGCTGTCCCCCCTTAGATTGCGTTGAGGGCCGAGCAGGCACGAAATTTAGCGGGCTAAAGGCCCACCTAGCCATCCGCCATAAGCAAACGGGACCCCCAAAACAGCGCAGCCCCCTCTTCTACGGCTGGGTGCTGGTCGCCACCTGCTTCCTCTTGTCCATGGTCACCATGGGCTCCCGCCAAGGCTTTGGCGCTTTCATCCCCCCCATGCAGGAAGAATTCGGCTGGTCCTTCTCCACCGTCTCCATCGCTGCCACCGTAGGGATGCTCCTGAACGGCGTCTTCCAGCCCTTCGTGGGCCGCGCCCTCGACCGCTTCGGTAGCCGGATCGTCATCCTCTCCGGCTTGGTCATACTCGGCACCTCCACCCTGCTCCTGTTCGTGACTCCCAACATCGTCTACTTGGTGCTGATGTTCGGCGTCGTCTCCTCCATGGGCATGAGCGCCGGCTCCATCAACACCGCCGGCGCCCTCCTCACCCGCTGGTTCCGGCGCCGTCGCGCCACTGCCTTGGGCATCTGCACCAGCGGCGCCTCCTTCGGCGGGCTGCTCGTCGTCCCCCTCCTCGCCTATCTCATTGGCGAGTTCGGTTGGGAGATGGGCTGGCTCTTCGCTGGAGGCATCGTCCTCGCCATCGGCCTCCCCGTAGCCTTCCTCTTCCTCCGCAACGACCCTGCCGACATGGGGCTGAACCCCGATGGCGACCTCCAACCCCTACAGAACGCTACAGGCACCGGACCTAGAGGAAGAGGCCCCCTGGAAGTCGACAAGCTGACCGACTCCTTCCACTCCATGCCCTTCTGGCAACTCACCGGGGCCTACGTCGTATGCGGCGCCACCACCGCCGTCATGTCCGTCCACTTCATCCCCCACGCCAAGGACTTGGGCATGTCCCTGTCCGCAGCCGCCTTGGCCTTTGGTGTTATGAGCGGCTTCAATGTTGTCGGTGTTTATGTGGCCTCCGCCCTAGCCGACAAGTTCCCCAAGAAAAACGTCTTGGGCTTCCTATATGCCGGTCGTGGCTTGGCCTACATCGTCCTGTTGACCGTGCCCTTGGTAGCTCCCGCCCACTGGGCCATCTGGGCCTTCGCTGTCGTCGTCGGTTTCTCCTGGATTGCCACCGCCCCCGTCACCACCACCCTCGCCGCCGACGTCTACGGCGTGAAATACATCGGCACCATATCCGGCCTCATGTTCCTCGGACACCAGATTGGCGCTGCCGCCAGCATCCAGTTTGCCGGAATCATGCGCGACGTGACCGGCTCCTACACCCTGCCCTTTGCCGTCGTCGGCTCCCTGTTGTTCATCGCCAGCATCGTCGCCTTCACCGTCCGTGAAAAGCAGTACTCCTCCAAATATCAGGAACTCAGGCCCGCCGCCGCCCCAGCCGGCGGAGATTGACCCCATGATCCCCTTCCACCTCCTCCCCCACCACGCCGACGCCGCCGACCCCGAACTCTTGGAAGCTATCATGCACCGCATCGACTCCATCGTCCCCCTCGGTCCCGTCGGCATGATCATCGTCCTCACCGCCTTCATCCTAGCCATCCCCCTAGTCGTCCTCTTCATCTACCACAGATACCGCAGAGACACCGACGCCTAACCGCAGAGGCACCGTACGGGCGAAGGACGGAAAGCCTTGCTGTAGCTCACTGCTCCCTAACTCGCAAGCGGTTTGCCAACAGCGACAGACGCAACTTACGATTGCCCCAGTTTATGACTATGGGACTCAATAAGGGGGCCGTCTCTCCATGCTAAAGAAGGTGCAGCAACAGGGTGTCCACTTCTTCATAGTCGAGGACAGCAAGCCACGGTACTTTATCAACCTGACCCTTCGGTTTCTACAAGACAGCACAGGGTTGTATGGCCTGTGTCCCGAAATCGGAGTCGGCACCGGCTATTGCGACGACCAAACCGAGACCCGCGAGGAACTCTTGGGAATCGTGCGGTTGCATCTGAGCGGCCCCGGCCTGCGAGAATATCTCGCTAGATGCGATATCCCGCTCTACCCCATCCCCGACTTCCTCCAATTGGACGACGACGATAACGTTGCCTTGGCCGAACCCGTCGCGAACGCCTCTCCCTCCTACGTAGTTGCGTAGCTGCTGGATTAGTATAATGTGGGTACCCGAACTGGAAATTGGCCTGCCTCTGTCATTAGGGGGTGAAGGATGATTGATACCCTGGAGAGGGCCCTGAGGTATTACATAAGGAATCAAGACAGCTTTGTATCTAGGTATGATGGTAAGTACATCGTACTCGTTGAGTCGAACGGAGATTTTGAAGTATCCGGTAGCTACGACGGACGTCAGGAGGCTATATCCGAGACTCAGAGGATACGTCCTCTCGGAACGTTCCTGGTGCAAAAGGTCTCCCCCGGGGCTTCCGACTACACCATGTCTCTACCCGCTCGAATGAGGTTGTCTCATCGCTGATTCCATTATCATTGAAGAGGGCTCTACTGGTTCCGGCTTGTTGCGTGAAATCAAGTCTCGATGCTTGGTCAGTCAGGATGATGACGATGAGGGTGAAGGAGACCTTGCTGACAGATGCGAGGTTGAGGCGTTATGGGACACGGACTCTACCCATACGATCATCAGTCAGTCCGTGGTGGAGGCGTGCGAACTCCAGCCCACAGGTATGGTGATGCTCTTGGAAGGAGTGGGAGATGGGGGTAGTGAGGACGAACTTCCACTGTGTCCGACGTATCCTGTCCGTTTAATGTTCCCCGACCACGGAGAGACTGTGGATACTCAGGTGGCAGCCATCCCTCATGTTCCGGGTGTTGACGTTCTCCTCGGTATGGACTTCATCAACATGGGCGACCTTCTAATTACCAATCTGCGGGACACAAGACTCTCGTTTCGAGCCCCTTCTAGTGGAGGCGAGATTCAACGATAGCTCAGGGTAGTCATCCATTGTCCCATTGCCGTTTCCCCGCCCAATGCTTCAGCATGGTCTTCCAGTAGTGCCAACACCCTCCCCAACACCCCCCTTTCATTGACACTCCCACAGCCAAAATGCTACATTCCCCGTTGGCCCAAAGCCCTCTCCTGGAGTCACAATGCCTCTCAACATCATTGTCTTGGCCAAGCAGGTCATCGACCCCGAGATGCCCCAATCGGCCTTCAAAGTCGACCGCGATACCCGCACCGTAGTCACCCCTCCCAACATCCCGCCCGTCGTCAACGGCTTCGACGAGAACGCCGTCGAGGCTGCCCTCCAGATTAAGGACAGCCAGGAAGCCAGCATCACCGTCATCTCCATGGGCAAGTCCTTCTCCCTCGACGTCATGAAAAAACCCCTCTCCATGGGCGCCGACGAGCTTGTCCTCCTCCAGGACGACGCCTTCGACAACATCGTCGACAGCTTCAGCACCGCCGCCGCCCTGGCCCAAGCCATCCGCAAGCAGGGCGATTTCGACCTCATCATCTGCGGCCGCCAAGCCTCCGACTGGGACAATGCCCAAGTCCCCCTAGCCTTGGCCGAAAGCCTCGGCGTCTCCTGTATCACCTTGGGCAAGAAGGTCACCGTCGACGGCGACACCGTCACCGTCGAGCGCATCATCCCCGAGGGCTACGAGGTCATCGAGGCACCCCTGCCCGCCTTGGTCACTGTCAGCAACGAACTCGGCCAGCCCCGCTATCCCACCCTCCGCGGAATCATGGCCGCCACCCGCAAGAAGCCCACCATCATGAGCGCACAGGACCTCGCCATCGAGTCCTTGGTCCAGTCGCCCCAAGTCGAACTCCTCGACCTCTTCATCCCGGTGTCCGAAAAAGAATGTGAAATAGTCGACGGCGACACCGAGGAGGAGGCCGGCCGCAACTTGGCCCTCAAGCTGAGGGAAGCACGCCTGATCTGAACTCTAAACAAGTCCCCTTCCCCTGAGGGGGAAGGTTGGGATGGGGGTAAGGGAAACATGCCCAGCGAGGTGCTGGTAGTCGGCGAACTATCCGACGGCCAGATTAGCCCCACAACAAGAGAACTCCTAGCGGCCGGCCGCCAAGTCGCAGACGACGCCCGTGCCCCCCTCGCCGTGGCCCTGCTCGGCTCTGCCCCCGCAGACGCTGCCACCGACGCCGGCCCATCCGGTGCCGACCGCGCCTATGCCGTTCAACACGAACTTCTGGCCGACTACCAAGTCGACCTCCACCTAGCGGCCCTCGAATCCGTCTGCCGCCAAGCAGACCCCTCTGTCGTCCTCACGGCGCGCAGCAACATCGGACGTGAGTTGGCCCCCAGGCTCGCCGCTCGCTTGGGCGTCGGCCTCGCCCAGGACTGCCTCGAAGTCAAGTGGGACTCCAATGGCCAGCGTCTCCTAGCCAACCGGCCCGTCTACGGCGGCAGCGCCATCGCTGTGGTCGCCTGCACCTCCAGCCCGCAAATGGCCTGCATCCGTCCCAAGACCTACGAGCCCTTGGACCCCGACCACTCCCGGCAGGCCGAGGTCGTCACCGTCCCGGTCGAGTTGGACGCCTCCATGGCCAAGGCCCGCGTCGTCAGCGTCGTGGCCGAAGAAAGCGAAGGCGTGCGCCTCGAGGACGCCCGCATCGTCGTATCCGGCGGTCGCGGCCTCGGAGGCCCCGAGCCCTTCACCCAGATTGAGGAACTCGCCAGCGTCCTCAGTGCCGGGGTAGGCGCATCCCGCGCCGCCGTCGACTCCGGCTGGGTGCCCTCGGCATGGCAGGTCGGCCTTACTGGCAAGACCATCACCCCGGATCTATACATCACCGTCGGCATATCCGGTGCCAGCCAGCACATGGCAGGCTGCTCCGGTGCCAAGGTCCTCGTCGCCATAAACAAGGACAGCGAAGCCAACATCTTCAGGGAGTGCCGCTACGGCGTGGTTGGCGACTGGCAGAAAGTCCTCCCCGCCTTCACCGAAGCCTGCCGCGAACTGTTGGAATCCTGAAACACTGCGAGGGACCGCATGAACGCGGATTTTCCAGTGGAAATGAACGAAGTCCTTCAAGACGATTGAAACGTCTGAGGTAATAACGATCCTGTTCCCCATCATCCGCCACAGCCTTGTGGTGGACACCCGCACCTCTTCCGAGGTCGGTCCCATGGTACGGGCCATGCCCCAGACCCGCGGCTTGGAAGAACGCATACGCGCCGTCCACCGCCTCCGCCCCCAGTTCGCCCGCCCCGACCACCTAGTCGTCATCCCATGGCCCCAAGTACATCACCAGCTTGGTCAGCTTGGGTGTCGCCGACGCCTTGGCCAAGAGACTCTCCGCTACCGGCAGCAGCGAAGGAATGCGCGAACTCCGCCAAGCCATCGAACAACTGGCCCGCCTAGAACGACAGGAAATGGTCGCCGTAATCAGCGGCGAAGGCAACTACCGCACCATCTGGTCCGCCAACGACTAACCCCCCACCACCCCCAACCCGTCCTTCCGCCTCCCCGTCACCCCTTCCAACGTGGTGCCCAGGCCTGCTCCCGTCACTCCTCCGTGGCCTGCCGTCCCCAGCAGGCCACGGTGCCGTCCGGCCTGACGCCGCAGGTGTGGTAGCCCCCAGCACTGATGGATGTGAACTCCCCTTCCGGCGGCGTGGCTTGCCCATCCCCATCTCGGCCCCAGCAGACCACCGAGCCGTCGGGCTTCAGCCCGCAAGTATGTCTCCCGCCTGCGCTGACCGAGGCGAATACGTCTGCCGGCGGCGTCGCTCGCCCATGCCTGTCACTGCCCCAGCAGGCCACCCTGCCGTCCTTCCTTAACCCGCAGTTGTGGAGCCACCCCGAGCTTACCGATACGAACTCGTCTGCTGGGGGCGGGGACTCATCGGACCAGCCCCAGACCCCAGCAGACCACCGAGCCGCCAGCTTTAAGCCCACAGCTGTGGTCCCACCCGGTTATGACCGACACAAATTGCCCTTCTGGTGGTGTAGCTTGGCCGTAGTCATCATGGCCCCAGCACTCCACCGAAGCGTCAGCCCTCACGCCGCAGGTGTGCCGTACCCCCGCACTGACGGACACGAACTCCCCTTCCGGCGCGACGGTCTGGCTATCCTCATCATCACCCCAGCACGCCACCATCCCGTCACTCCTCAATCCACAGGTATGCCCCACACCCGCGCTGACCGACGCGAATTGCCCTTCCGGCGGCGTCGCTTTGCCAGATTCATCGTCGCCCCAGCACACCACAGTCCCGTCGGTCTTCACCCCGCAAGTATGGGTCCCGCCAGCCCTGACCGACGTGAACTCTCCTTCCGGGCCCCAGAAGTCCGGGGGTTCCCTCGCGCCAGCGCCGTCAGGGCGGGCCGTCACCCCACGAGCAATTTGACCCCAACACGCCAACCAGCCGTCGGCCTTCACTCCACAGGTGTGGAAAAGCCCAGCGCTCACCGACGCAAATGCCCCCTTCGGCTGATCGTCTGCGGCCGAACTGCCCCAGCACGTCATCGACCCATCTACCCTAACCCCACAGGTATGGTTCTCCCCGCCGCTTACCGATGCGAACTCTCCTTCCGGCGGCGTCGCTTGGCCGAGCCAGTCCCTGCCCCAGCACGCCACCGACCCGTCCCCCTCCACCCCGCAGGTGTGGAAGTGCCCCGCGCTCACCGACGAGAACTTCCCCTCCGGCGGCGTCGCTTGGCCGTCCTCATCCCTACCCCAGCACGCCACCCAACCATCCACCCTGACCCCACACGTATGGAAAAATCCCGCGCTCACCGACACGAACTTCCCCTTCGGCGGCGTCGCTTGAAGGTCTTCGCCCCTGGCGTTGCTGTTGCTGCCCCAGCAAATTACCAAACCGTCCGCCCTCAGGCCGCAGGTATGATAGAACCCCGCGCTGACCGACGTGAACTCACCCTCCGGCGGGCTGGATTGCCCATCCCCGTCATTGCCCCAGCACGCCACCGACCCATCTGTCTTCACCCCGCAGGTGTGGCCGTTCCCGACGCTCACCGACGCGAATTCCCCTTCCGGCGGCGTGCCTTGCCCTTGGCCATACTCACCGTGGCCCCAGCAAGCCAGTGAGCCGTCCCCCTTCACCCCACAGGTATACCATGCCCCCGCGCTGACCGAGGCGAAATCCCCCTCCGGTCGCATGGCTTTGCCATACCCGTTGAAACCCCAACAGGTCAGCGACCCATCTAGCCCTACCCCGCACGACTGGCCTTCCCCGACGCTCACCGACGCGAAATCCCCTTCCGGTGCGACGGCTTGAGCATAAGAATTGTCGCCCCAGCACGCCACAGAGCCGCCCGCCATCAGCCCACAGGTGTGCCCGCTCCCAGCGCTTACCGATGCAAACTCCCCCTCCGGCGGCGTCGATTGGCCGGACCCATTCCGCCCCCAGCACTCCACGGACCCGTGTGCCTTCACCCCGCACGTATGGCTGTTCCCAGCACTGACCGACTCGAACACTCCTTCTGGCGCAGTGGCTCGACTGACATGGTCATCCTCAAGATTGAAGTTGACGCCCCAGCAGGCTACCGACCCATCGATCATTACCCCACAGGTGTGGGCAAACCCCGCGCTTACCGACTCGAACTCCCCATCCGGTGCCGTGGCTTGCCCCCACTCATCATCACCCCAGCACACCACCGCGCCACCCAACTTCACCCCGCAGGTGTGCGTTAGCCCGGCGCTGACCGTCGTGAACATCCCCTCCGGCACCTCGGTTTGAAGATAAAGATGTACACCCCAACAAGCCAAGGAGCCGTCTGTCCTCACTCCGCAGGTGTGCCAGCCCCCTGCACTCACCGACGCAAACTCCCCTTCCGGCGGCCTGGCTGAGCCAAAGGTGTTGAGACCCCAGCAAGCAACAGAACCGTCGGTTCGCACACCACAGGTGTGTTCAAGGCCCGCACTGACGGACACGAAGTTGGCCTGCTTCACCCGTTCCTGAGCAAGCCCAGACTGGTCCGTAGCCTGCATCCCATCAGCCGTATCGCCGCCCTGGGGCTCAGGAGTCGCCGAAGGGACGGGCTGGTCTACCTCACCACCACTCGGAGTATCGTCGGCAGTCGCAGGGGTCTCAGTAGGGAGGAGTCCGGTTCTTTCAGCACTCACAACCAATGGGCCGTCCGCTGGATCGAGAGTCGTTGTTGGATGGGCGGTGGCTGCCGCTGGGCTGGCAACCGGTTTGCCATTCGGGAGCGCTACAGTCTCCGTCGGGACGGGACTGTCTCTGCTGACACCGCCATCAGCCCCGCCTCCATCACCGCACCCAACCAAGCCCCCAACCACCAGTCCCACCAACGCGATCAGCCCAATTGCCCAAGCCGGGATGACGCCAAATCGATGCCCACCAACTTCTCCGGTCATCTTGCCCACACCCCGCGTATATCCCGCCTTGCTCGGTAACCAAACCAGCCGTACACGGGCAAACGAACTAATGACCCTCGATGCGCGTCCCTGAGCACCAACCCCAACCTGCCCCCACCCCCCGTTCGCCCTGAGCCGAGCAGTGCGCTCAACACAGCCTTCGCGCTTACTCGCTTTAAGGCTGTGTTGAGCGCACTGCGACATCGAAGACCCAAGAAGCGCCCAGCAAAGGCACACATGAACTCCGTCAAGCCATCAAGCAGTTGGCCCGCTCGGAACGGCAGGGGCCTCTAGGAGCCGCTCGGGTCCACCGCCGATATCCTAGAGGCCAGTTGACAAATAGTCGGGATTAATCGTCCCTTAACAGGGTCTACCGACAGCCCCAATATCTCCAATATAATAGCGCCCAATACCGGTCTGCCTTGTTCCGTCGCAGCCACAGGACAGACCCAGGACTCGTCCCCATAGGTAATGACTGCTTCGCCCACCCGATGTTTGACTATGGTGCCGTCACCGAGTTCGATGCTCCTCTCCCTCGGCGTAGAGATGCCCAACTTTTCCAACAGGCTGGCAGGCAGGTGACCGTAACTGGATCCGGTATCCACCATCAGGTCTATGTCATCCGACCTGCCTGCTGGCATCATTTGGATTCTGCACCTTTACCGTTACATTTAATGCACCCATGACTCCTATCCCTCAGAAAAGGGTGCCCGAATCAGTAAAGGTTGTCCCAAAAACCCACCCTACGCCGCCACCTGTATCTTCCGCGCCACCTCAAGCCCCAGCACCACAGGCGCCCCGTTCACCTCTATCGTCACCGTTCCCTTGAACGGTGCCGACTCCCTGACCACAACCTCCGCACCCGGCTTCACATTGATTTCATCAAAATAGGTCAGCAGTTGGATGTCCTCTTCCGGCACTTGGCTTACCTTCATGTTCTCGCCCTCTCGTCCGTCCGCCAACGCCTTCATCTTCGGCGACCCCTTGCTGTAGCCCGGAATGGGCAGCCCGTAGGGGTTGGTCTCCGGGAATCCCAGAGTCTCCACCAGCTTTTCCTCCACGTCAGGCGATATCGCATGCTCCAGCCGGTGTGCCTCCCGGTGCGCCTTGTACCACTCCAGCCCCAGCATCTCCACCAGCATCCGCTCAGCCAAACGGTGCCGCCGCACCACTGACTCGGCAATAGTGCGCCCCTTGGTGGTCAGCGAGACCTCCTTGTTCGGTGCCACCTCCACCATATCCTGCTTCGTCAGACGCTTCACCGTGCCCACCGCCGTGGCCACCGAAACGTCCATCACCTCCGCCAAGCGCGTTGGCGACACCGCTTCCTTCCGCTCTCCCAGCTTGTAAATCGCTTGCAGGTAGTTCTCCGTAACCGCGCTTACCTCTGGCTTCGGCTCGCCCAACATCATGGCAATGGTCCCCCTCTCGGAGCTTCTCTATTTCTACTGAGCATTAGATGACTTGTGTCCACAATTGTTGTTCGTGGATGTGTGTTGCATGCCCCAGCACTTATTGCTGCCGCCTTGCCCCCGCCCGGATAAGGGCTTCAAGGAAGGGGCCCAACTCCTCTGACGCATGTTCCAGCACGATACCCACCAGTGGCCGTATCTCCCCATCGAAGTCTTCATGGAACGCAACCAGGTTGCGGCTCACGGTCTCCCCGTTGGAACCCAAGGGATACTTACTGGAGATCACTAGCGAGTCGGTTGTTTCATGGTATTTGACATGTAGGGGACCTCCCAACACGCTCTCTTCACCCATGCTTATTAGTCCTTCAGTCATGCCGGCCTCCCCCATTGGCGTCTTACTTGGTGGTCGCGATAGGCTGTCACCTGACGGTCACTATCCACCACCACCTTGATCCAGTTATCCGCTTCCCCTTCCCACCTGTAGTAGAGATCGCGTCCGTCCTCGGGATCAATAATGTGGCGGTCAGGGTTCACCAGCGTCCTCAAAACCCACCTGTCTTCCACATCGGGATGGTCTGCCTTCCAGTCCTTCCATGGATGCGCCATCACTTCTCTCGCCCAGCGTTCCCGCTCCCTCACTTCACTACCGCTGGTGGGGCAGTGTGACCATTGGCTCGAAGTCTGGCGGCGGAGACGAACCGCATTTGTGGCTCATCCCTGTAGTTTCTTGTTTGCAGTTAGCGCCATTCTTTCTTGGGCTTGGCGGTCAGTACCATTCCGATGACTCAGCAATTGTAACATCGCAACAAATCCTTGGACTACTTACGTGCTCGGTGACCATAAGCTGACGCAGGGTCCTTCGATCATCAATTTCTCTTAGCCTGAACATAATTATGATGTCAACCCAGGTTCCAAGCGAACGATATCTGTTTTTGTGTTCACCATACTACAGCGTCCAAGGATCCAAGAGACCTGAAACGTCCGCCGAACTGCCCCCTGTTAACCACAATGACCAGCCTTTGCGGGCGACAGTATCCAGAAAGGCCCAGGGTAGAAGAATCGAATGTCCCTGCTAAAGAGCATTTCTGTTGACACCGTGCCCACACTTGGCTACAGTCAATCGGTTGTTTAGTAGGTACATAATTTTATAGTTATGACATGCAGCGCTCCAGCTCTAGCCTTCACACGAAGACGGGACTCCCACCAGCGGTGACCACCGGGAAGCTGCTTTCCCTCCCTTGGCGTACCCGTGCAGCTAGCCACAACGCACCCCCCGCCCTCCTATGGGGCCCGGCATGCGTTGTCGCCGTTGCCATGGCTCTGCCTCTGGTCTACCTGCTGCTGCGGGCCTTCGGGGCCGGCGACGACACTTGGGACCTCCTCTTCCGCTCTCGCACCTTGGAGACCTTGGCGCGCACTTGCCTGCTCGTCTTCACCGTAACTGCCGGGGCCATACTCGTGGCCCTGCCTCTCGCTTGGCTCACCGAGCGCACCGACCTCCCCTTCCGCCGATTTTGGGGAGTCATCACCATCCTGCCCCTCGTTATCCCCACCTATATCGGCGGTTTCCTCGTGGTCGTGACCCTTGGCCCCAAGGGCATGCTGCAAGACCTGCTCGAAATCCTCTTCGGCGTGGACAGGCTGCCCGACATCTACGGCTTCCCCGGCGCAGCCCTCACTCTGGTGCTCTTCAGCTACCCCTACGTCCTCCTACCCCTGCGCGCTGCCCTGCGACGTATGGACCACGGCTTGGACGAAACAGCCCGTAGCTTGGGTTACGGCGGCTGTTCCATCTTCTTCAGGATTACCCTGCCTCTGTTGCGCCCAGCCCTGCTATCCGGCGGCCTGTTGGTGGCCCTCTACACCCTGAGCGACTTCGGCGCCGTATCCCTCCTCGACTACGAGACCTTCACCCGTGCCATCTTCATCCAATACGAGTCGGCCTTCGACCGCGATCTCGCAGCGGCGCTATGCCTCGCCTTGTTGGTGCTCGCAGTTCTGGTCCTCATCGGCGAAAGCCTCGCCCGGGGCACCGGGCGCTACTACCGCACCACCAGCCGCATATCATCCACCCCCTCACGGCTTCCCCTCGGCCGGTGGCGTTGGCCCGCCTTGGCCTACTGCGCCTTCATCACCACCATCGCCCTGCTCGCACCTCTGGCAGTCCTCACCTATTGGCTCATACGTGGCATCAACGCCGGCGAGGAACTCTCCCCTCTATGGAACGCCGGCTGGCGCTCCTTATACGTCTCCGCCCTCGCCATGGCCGTTGCCGCCTGCGCCGCTCTGCCCGTAGCCATCCTCTCAGTCCGCTTCCCCGGCAAGCTTACCCGCCTGCTGGAGCGCGCCTCTTACATTGGGTTCGCCCTGCCCGCCATCGCAGTGGCCTTGGGCCTCGTCTTCTTTGGCTCCGGCTACGCCACACCCCTCTACCAGACCCTGCCCCTCCTCATCCTCGCCTATGTCATCCTCTACCTCCCAGGATCCGTCGGCGCGACCCGCACATCCATGCTCCAAGTCAGCCCCCGCGTCGAAGAAGCAGCCCGCAACCTCGGCGCTCGCTCCTTCCGCCGGCTCGTCACCGTCACCGTCCCCTTAATCGCCCCCGGCATACTCGCAGGCGCCGCCCTCGTCTTCCTCCTCACCATGAAAGAACTCCCCGCCACCCTCATACTCGCCCCGCCCGGCTTCCAGACCCTCGCCACCTCCGTATGGTCCGCCGCCTCCGAAGCCTTCTTCGCCCAAGCCGCCATTGCAGGTCTGGCCTTGGTAGCGGTATCCGCCCTCCCCATGCTCATCCTCTTCCTCCGCGACCACCGCTAAGCCCGCTCGGAGTCCAGCTAGCTTTCCTTACGCCCCATAGCCGCGCCCCATAGCCGCGATAGGAACAGGAGACGGTGTAGGCGGTGGTGCTAGCGTACGTGGTTATTGGAAACCTTTAGGGAGCGGGTGGGACCCAAGCACGCGCACCTTCCCAAGATGCTTTGACGCGTTGCGGAGAGCGACACCAACGGGTTCGAGCGCACCGTCAGTGTCACCTTCATCCAGTTGCCAGTAGGCGACAAAATCGTCGTTCTCGGACGTGAAGGCCGGATCGTCTACGGTCCTGCCAATGGTCAGGGTATCGGCACTGGCATTGTACCCATTCTGCAAGGTCAGATACGGCTCCCCATCTTGGATGATCACGCCGATCACCCGACGGTCATCGCCGTTGAGCTCAACGGACACGCAGACATCATCAGCCAGGAAGTCAAAATGCGTGCTCGGCTGGCCGGTGGACAGTTGCAGAGTCCCGTATTCGGTGTCGTAACTGCATTTGTTCATCTACGCTCCTCCCAGTCTGGATAACGTTTTGGTGAACCAAGTTCGGTCCCGGCTTCCAGACCCTCGCCACCTCCGTATGGTCCGCCGCCTCCGAGGCCTTCTTCGCCCAAGCCGCCATTGCAGGTCTGGCCTTGGTAGCGGTCTCCGCCCTCCCCATGCTCATCCTCTTCCTCCGCGACCACCGCTAGCCCAGTTCTTCCCGGTCTTAAGCCCTAGAGCGAGACTTTGTTTGGGTTGCCAGGACTTTTTGTCTTATGCAAGACTTGGTAAGATATGCAGAGCGGTGTAGGTCATTGACGTTCTCATCGAGTTGGGCCACCCCGTAGAGGTATGTGGAGTACGCTAAAACGATGGGGGCGAGGCCTCTCTGATGCAGCCTCTGAACGTCTGGCACTCTACTATGTAGTAGGCTTGGTTGCTTTCGTAACCTTGGCAATCTTGGACTGGCCGGATGATAGAGGCAAATGGGCCGACACATTTGCTGTGTCAGCCATGATTGCAGCTATATCGGCTGGAGTTTTGCAAGGAGTAACGTTTCTCATGTTAGGTGCAGTCAAGCTATACAATGCGCGGCTTAGGCGTGAGTTGTTAGATTCCTTGGAGCAAAAAAAGTTCCTTACTCCTGAGCAACGGCGTGAATTTGAGCAGGCGCGCAAGGACGACGAAGAGCGTCGCAAGGAAAAGTCTAAGCCATAGTCGAAGTTCCGCGAGCAGTGCTAACAGTGAGCCTGCTTCATCAAGTAAGGTCCAGAATCCGCCGCAAATCATGCTTGCCCGTCAGCGCATCACCCCACAAGTCCCCCAACTCCTCCACCCTCGGCGGCACCGTCTCAATCGTGAACTCCGTCGGATACACCTTCCCCAACTCCTCCCACTTTAGAGGCGTCGACACCGGCGCCCCAGCCAAAGGCCGCAGCGAATAAATCGATGCCATGTTCTTGGACCGCACATTCTGGTTGTGGTCCAAGAACACCTTTCCGCTGCGTCGGCTCACCGTCCAGTCCATCGTGATATCGTTCGGCATCTGCTGCATCAGGTACCGCCCGATGACCTCGCACGCCTTCCGCGTAATCGAATAGTCATACTGCCGCAGCACCGGCACATAGATATGCAGCCCCGTCTTCCCCGAAGTCTTCAAATACGAAGAAAGCGAAAGCTGGTCCAGCACCTCTTTCAGCGCATACGCCACTTCCGCCGCCTTTCCGAAAGCGTTCCGGTTCAGTTCCGGCTCCTCCCCCACCTTCTCCCTCCCCGAATAGATGTAGGGGTCCAAATCGAACACCACATAGTCCGGGTAGTTCAGCACGCTGGCCCTGATTGCCTCCTCCGACCCCGTGAACGTATCCGGCAGCCCCGTGGCATCAGGCGCCCTCAACACCCGCGACAGCCACGGGTGCAACTCAATGTCCGCAAGCTGCGCCAGCCACACCAGTGTCGCCAGATTGTTGGCCATCACATACTCGCCGTCCCCCTCATTGTGGGACGAGAACACGCCGACCGTCTCCGCATACTCCGGCACCCCCTGTGCCCAGTGCTTCTGGTAAAAACTCTCCCCCTCAATGCCGTTCGGATACCGCGTCAGCGTAAGAGGACGGTTGCGCAAATGAGGTATCAACGCGGGCGCAATCCGCACGTAATAGCGAATCATCTCGCCCTTGGTAACCGCTGCGTGCCCCCCCGCTTCAGGCCATAGCACCTTGTTCAGGTTGGTAAGCCCGATCCGGTGCCCCGCCACCTCCACCAACGCCCGGTCCGGGCTGCCTTCCAACTGTTCCAGCACCCCCTTTGCCAAATCCGGTTCGGAAGCAGGCGCAGGCCGTTGCGCCTGAAGCTCGCCCCCCTGGCTCCCTTCAATAGTTGCCCGCTCCACTCGCTCCCGGTGGACGCCCTTGGGATCAACGTCGTTGCGCATTCCCATGAACACGGGAAACCGCAGCCTGTGGTCGTCTGTCCATTGGTCGAACTTGACCTGCGCCACCAGTTGGGGCCGCACCCACACCCCGTCGGTCTTGTCCAATTCAGGACTCGACATGAAGGGAGATTCCGCCACTTCCAAGGGCTTCAACATCAAGAGTATTTCATCAATCCCCGCAAGTTCGAACCCGCTCCCAACCCGCCCCGCATACCGCAGCTCACCACCCTCATACACCCCCAGCAGCAGCGCCCCAAAGGTATTGGTGCGGTATCCCTCGCCCCGGGTATAACCCCCGATGACAAACTCTTGCGCCTGCAACGCCTTCACCTTCAACCAGTGACGGCTGCGCGTCCCCTGTTCATAGGGACTGTCGGCCCGCTTGGCCACCATCCCCTCCAGCCCCAGCCTGACCGCCCCTTGGAAAAACGACTCCCCGTCCCGCTCCACGTACTCCACCAGCCGGACATGCTCATCCGGCGTCAACGTCCGTTGCAGCCACCTCTTTCGCTGGGACAGCGGCACCGAAGACAAATCCGACCCGTCCAGATGCAGCAAATCGAACGCATAATACAAAAGCGGCCCCGAGGAAGCCGCGTGACGTCCTATGCTGCGTCCATGGTCTCCCCGCACCCTCTGCAGCAGACTGAAGTTCGGCAGCCCCGCCTCATCCAGGGCCACAACCTCCCCGTCCAGCACCATCTCCTCATGCGGCTGCGCCTGCAGCGAGTCCGCCAGCCACGGGAACTCCCCCGTCACATCGTTCCCCGCCCGTGTGCGCAGCGTAACCTGCCCCCGCTGCAAATAGGCCAGGATTCGTATCCCGTCCAGCTTGGGCTCGAAAAGCCACTCTGCATGGGTGAACGCCCCGTCCGCCAGCCGCGCCATCATCGGCTTCATTCTGTCCGGGAAGGCAGCAGGCACGCCCACAGGCCCATCCCGCCGCGGCACAGATGCCCCAGCCTTCAACTCCTCCACGGTCACGCCCGACAACGCCGACCGCCCTTCCTCCAGCACCTCCCGCTCCGCCGTCGCATACTCATCCTGATGCTTGATGAGCAGCCAGTCCTTGGGACTCCTGCTCGTCCGCACCAGCGTCCACGAACCCTGCAACTTGCGCCCCCGCAGCGTGAACGAGAGCTTCCCCGCCTCCACCCCCTGCCTCATCCGCCCCTGCGCGTCGTCCCTGTCATGAAACGCCAGCCGCCCGTCCTCATCAGGAGAATAGACCCCCGCATCCCACACAATGACCTGCCCCGCCCCATAGTTCCCTTCCCCGATAACCCCCTCGAACCCCCCATACTCAAGCGGATGGTCTTCCACCAGCACTGCCAAACGCTTCTGGGCAGGGTCCAGCGACGGGCCTTTCGGCACGGCCCACGACTTCAGGACACCATCAATCTCCAGCCGGAAATCATAGTGCAGCCCACGCGCCGCATGCTTCTGCACCACGAACTTCAGCGCCCCCCAAGAGCCGCGTTCCGAGCCCGAGCCCGAGCCCGGCTCAACAGTAGTCGTGAAATCTCGCTTGCGGCGGTACTCTTCTAACATGGGAAGCTCACGAGGCAGGCCAAAACGTCGGGGTTGACTGGCTACGCGGAGAGCGCTTTCAGGCTCTGCTCCAACTGCTGCGCAAACTCCGGCCCCTTGCCCTGGTCCTCATGCTTGAAATAAACATAGGTGTCCCGCCACACGTCACCCTTCCCCGTAATCGCATCCGCCCAGCCATCGATGTCCCCCGCCTCATACCCCTCATCCCGCAGCCGCAGATAACCATAGTCGGCCGTAGCCTCCATCGGCGTGGTGCCCTTCTCGCTGTCGGTGGTGCACAGGGCCAGGTTCCGCTCCCTCAGCCTCTGGAACACCTCGTCATCATTCCACGAGCCATTCCGAAACTCAAAGGCAGCCCGCGTCCCCTCCGGCAGCCACGACAAGAACTCCTCCAGCACATCCACATCCTTCCGAAACGAAGGCGGTAGCTGGAAAAGCAGCACTGCCAGCTTGTCCCCAAGCACCCCGGCCCGGTTACAGAACATCTCCGTCAAATCCCGGCAGTTGGCCAGACGCGCATCGTGCGTGATGCGCCTTGGTGCCTTCAGCGTGAACGTGAACTCAGCAGGCGTCTCCCTGGCCCAACCCGCCACAACCTTCTCATTGGGCATCCGGTAGAAGGTGTAGTTGATTTCCACCGTGGAGAACCGCTCCGAGTAATAACCCAGCATCTTGGACGAGGCCAGATCAGCCGGGTAGAAGTTGCCTTTCCACTCGTTGTAGTTGTAGCCCGATGTCCCGATCAGGATCATGCCTAGTGGGGTTTCTCACCGTTGAGTGAAGGAGGTGGTTCACTGAATGTCTCGCCCCTAGCCTCCGCCTCAATGCGGCGCCGGTTCCAACCCTCCCAAGCCCCATGAGCCTCTGCCCGCCCTTCAGCTCGTCCTTCCGCCCGTCCCTCGGCCTGCCCTTCAGCCCGCCCCTCGGCCTGCCCCTCAGCGAGTGCCTCGGCCCGTCCCTCTGCACGAGCCTTCGCGGTCTCCTCCGCAAGCTGCTTCCGTCTCCGTCTCCGCATGTCGTCCCGTAGGGATTCTGCCAGCACCAACGTTCCCCTCCATGCTTCGATTGTGCTATAGGCCAGCATTCCCGATAGTGCCATACCTGCGGCTCCCGGGACGATGGTCGCAAACCATGTCTCGAGTATACCATCGTGATTCCGCACCTGTACCATCGCCACCACAATCAGGCTCGGTATGACGAACAACAGGTACAGCGCCAGAAAATGCGCACGGAAACGGGACGCATACGACCACAGCGAAGTTCTAGGCTCTTCATCCCCGTCGCTCCCACTAGGGAGGTCTTCTTCAGGCCTTTCCCCGTTCACTTGCGCCACCTGGTTCCCCTAAACCCTATCTCGCACGCGCCCGCCTAGAGCAAAAAGGGCATGCCCTTCCCAACGGGGATTCCATTGTCGATATTCCGTTCGCCCTGAGCGAAATGATGCGGTCAACACAGCCTCTAAGCGACCGAGCCCGGAGGTTGATGCTGACCGCATGAGGCCTCCCTCCCAAGGGGGATTCCCTTGTCGATATCCCGTTCCCCCTGAGCGAAATGATGCGGTCAACACAGCCTCCAAGCGACCGAGCCCAGAGGTTGATGCTGACCGCATGGAGTATCCCTCCCAAGGGGGATTCCATTGTCGATATCCCGTTCGCCCTGAGCGAAATGATGCGGTCAACACAGCCTCTAAGCAACCGAGCCCGGAGGTTGATGCAGACCGCATGAGGTGTCCCTCCCAAGGGCGATTGATTGCCGATATTCCGTTCGCCCTGAGCGAAATGATGCGGTCAACACAACCTCTAAGCGACCCAGCGCAGAGGTTAATCCTGACCGCATGGAGTATCCCTCCCAAGGGGGATTCCATTGTCGATATTCCGTTCGCCCTGAGCGAAATGATGCGGTCAACACAGCCTCTAAGCGACCGAGCCCGGAGGTTGTGCTGACCGCATGAGGTCCCCCTCCCAAGGGGGATTCCATTGTCGATATTCCGTTCGCCCTGAGCGAAATGATGCGGTCAACACAACCTCTAAGCGACCGAGCCCGGAGGTTGATGCAGACCGCATGAGGTGTCCCTCCCAAGGGCGATTGATTGCCGATGTCCCGTTCGCCCTGAGCGAAATGATGCGGTCAACACAGCCTCTAAGCGACCGAGCGCAGGGGTTGTGTTGACCGCATCATGAAGTCGAAGGGCCTCGTCCATGCCCCGGCACGGCGGTGGATGCCCGGAACCAACCCATAACAATAGAATGGCCCCGGTGCTTCCCTAGGGAAGCACCCTCTTTTGGCCGGAAACAGCTACCCAACGGTTGCTTCAGTCCCCACCGGGACCGTATCCAGTGCCTCTTCCTCCCGCTGCTCCTCCACCACCTCCGCAGGCGGCGGACCATCGACGGCAGTGGCCGGCTTGTCCTTCTTCGCCGCCTCAATGCTCGCCCGCAGCGCCTCCATCAAGTCGCCCACTGCCCCTTGAGGCACTGGCGGCGGCGCAGTCACCACCTGCGGCGTCCCCAGCTTGGCCTCGATCACCCGCTCCAGCGCAAACCGGTACTGGTCCCCATGCCCATCCGGAACAAACTCCGCCGTCAGTTGGTCGATCAGGGCCACTGCCATCCCGACCTCCGCGTCGCTCAGCGACGCCTGCTCTTCCGGCAGGTTCAACTCATTGGTGCCCCGTATCTCGTCGGGGTAGTGCATCGTCTCCAGCAGCAGCCCCTGCTCATACGGACGCAGACAGCACAAATGCTCCTTCTGCCTCAGCGACACCTTTGCGATTGCAACCCGGTTCGTGCTCTCCAGCGCCTTCTTCAGCAAATAGAAGGGCTTGACCCCCACTCCCTCCGGCTCCAACGCATAGCTGCGGTCATAATACATGGGGTCAATGGCTTCCAGTTGCACGAATTGCGAGATTTCAATCGTGTGCTTGGAGGGCACCGGCAGGTTGTCGAAGTCTGCCGCCTCCATCACCACATACTGCTCCTTCGCATACTCATACGCCCGCACCTCCTCCGACGAGTCTATGATAGCCTCGCAGTGCGGGCAGAAATGTCTCTGCCGGATGCGGCTGCCGCATGAAGCATGCAGCGTGACGAACGCTATGTCCTTGCTGTCCGTCGCGTTGTACAGCTTTATCGGAATCGCCACCATGCCAAAGCTGATGGCACCCTTCCAGATGGCGCGTCGTGCCATGATGTCCTCCTCTTGAAACCGTCCCTCGGACCCAAGCGAGTCCGCGCTTCAGGCCCCTCAAACCCCCTTCAGGCTCCTCTTACGCTCGATAGAGCAGTTGCTCCGGCCAGCCGGGGGCATCCTGAAGAGTGCATTCAGGCGGGGCCTTGTCCTCCCTCATGGTCATATAGACCGGATACCGCAGCTTTCCGTCAGTGGAAAACTCTCCATACTGCACTTGGCACACCAGCTCAGGCCTGCACCAGAACAAAAATTTCTGCATGGAAGGCAGCACGTTGAACGGGCAGACATCGGTGTGTACGTTTGTCAGCGACTTGTAGACCTGCTTCGCTTGCGGTCCGCTGAAACCCGTCCCCACACTCCCCACGTACTCCAGCAGTCCTTGGCCGTTATACAGACCCAGCAGCAGCGACGCGAACAACTCCCCCCGCTGTCCGCCAAAGGCATATCCCCCGATGGTGAACTCGCACTCCCGCCATCTCTTCACTTTCTGCCAAGCAGAACTGCGCTTCCCCGGCGTATAGAGGCTGGACTTCTCCTTCGCCACAATCCCCTCCAGCCCCAACTGGCAGGTGGCATGAAAGAAAGCCTCGCCCTCCCGCTCGATATAGGCGCAGGGCTGCACCGCCTCCGTCGACGAAAGAAGCTGGTGCAGCAGGGCCTTCCGGCGCTGCAACGGCTCGTTCATCACCGACACGCCGTTCAAATACAGCACGTCGAACACGATGTAGTTGGCCTGTGCATTCCCGGTCCGTCCGCCGGTACGTCCGTTCGCATGCGTCAGCCTCTCCTGCAGCAGCGGAAACGAAGGGCGTCCCTCCTTGTCCATGCACACGATTTCGCCGTCCAGCACCGTCCCGTCCCGCTTGCCTTGCACTGCGATTTGCGACAGTTCCGGGAATATCTGGGTGATGTCCCGGCCATTGCGGTCCGTCAGTGTCGTCCGCCCGCCCTCGACCCTTGCCAAAGCCCGTATCCCGTCCCACTTGAGTTCATACAAATGGTCCGGCGAGTCAAAGGGGTGACGCCTCAACGAGGCCAGCATTGGGCGCACGGTCTCCGCCATGTTCTCTGTTAAACTACCGGCCGCAGTCATGTCACCTACATGTTAGAACGCGTGAACCACGCCTGCAATAGAGATTTGACCCAAGCCGTTTCGATTATTCATTTCCCTTCGCCCCGACCGCACTGCGATGTCTGGCAGCCTGCCCCGTTCCGGGAGCACGGGGCCCAGAGAATACCCCGGACACACCCCAAAGGAGCCTTGCGTTTTCCCCGTTCCCTCCCGGGCATTTCCGCCTTAGCCTTCAGCCGTTTATCACCCTTCGCCCTGAGCGAAATGATGGCAGTCACTACAACCTCCGCGCTCAATCGGTTGGAGGCTGTGGTGACTGCCATCATGCAGTCGAAGGGTCGGGGCAGTGTTCGCCCTCTCCACCAAAGGTGATACGATAGTCTGAATGACTTCGCACTGCCCACCCAACAGGCAATCAGCCAGCCCTGTGTTAAGCAGATCATAAGGAAGACTCCATGACCCGCTATCGAATGCTCGTCTGTTTCGCCCACCCCGACGACGAGGCCTTTCCCGTCGGTGGCACCCTTGCCGGTTACACCTCCCGAGGAGTGGATGTCCGCTTGGTATGCGCCACCCTCGGAGAGGAGGGCGAGATTCGCCAACCCGGCTCGGCTACCCGTGAGACACTGCCCCAAGTGCGTCAGAAGGAGTTGAAGGCCTCTTGTCGCGCCCTGGGTATCCAGGACCCAGTCCTTCTCTATCATCGCGATTCCGGTATGCAGGGTGATGAGGCCAACAATTACCCCCGCGCCCTCATCAACGTACCGCCCGAGCGTATCATCGAGCCCCTCGTGGCGGAAATCCGCCGTTTCCGCCCCCAAGTCGTCCTCACCTTCGGCCCCGATGGCCTCTACGGCCATCCCGACCACATCGCCATGTCCGACCACACCACACGCAGCCTTCCACCTTGCGGCAGACCCCCAGGCCTTCCCCCGCCAGTTGACCAACGGCGTCCAGCCCCACTCCCCACAGCGCCTCTTCTACAGTTGCCGCCCCCGCGGCTTCCGCATGACCCAAGCCACCCTATTCCGCCAGTCCGGGCTCGACGTGCCCATGCCTCCTCCCGAGCGACGCAACGACGGCGTCCCCCCCGAAGAAATCCACCTCGACATGGACGTCTCCGCCCATCTCGACCACAAGAAAGCCTCCATCCGCTCCCACTTCACCCAGTTGCAAATCGACTCCCCCTACTTCCGCGTCTCTCCCGAAGTCCTAGCCGCCACCCTGGGCCGCGAACACTTCATCCGCGCCCACCCCCCCGTGGAAACAGGTGCCACAGTCCCCCCCGACTTCTTCCACGACATCGAAGCCACTGAGTAGAATCGTCCCGGATATCGGGAGGCTCTATAACTGATAGACATTAGCTGAGCTCATTAGACATGGTCGGGCATTCACGGCATAATTCCCGGGAGATGTTCTATGCCTCATTGGAGCGGGCTGATGGCACAGCGTCGAACGTTCAACCCAAAGCGTCGGATAAGCCATGACTGCAGTCCCCAAGAACTCATGCGGGCTCTTGCCTCTGGTGAAATACAACGGTAGTCCTCTGCATAAGAAGAACCCCGGAGATTTCTGCCTTAATCCGCCAGCCCAACCCCGGCCCGATAAGACCTTGTGCGACGAGGCTGGCATAACAATCAAGGCGGAAGCTCAGAGGTTATTGGAAGAGGGAGTCAAGCGAGGACTTGTGAGCCAACAATTCCGCGGTGCCTTCCCCCAGAATATCTGGTCTGTCAGCCAGGATGGATACCCTTTGGAGGCACAACTGGAAAACCCCAGCTTGGGAACTTACCATGGCTATCCCGTGCCTTCAACTGACGACTTCCGTGATCAGATACTCGAGTTTTGGAATCACTCATGACCAATCCGTTCAGTATCGAATATCGTTGGCTGCAAGGTGAACACGGAGAGGCGGCAGAGAGGTTGACTCTCGCCGAACTATCCATCTTCGTCGATGGACTGTGTGCTACTCAAGTGGATGATGTCTTGGCTAGGACTGTGCGCAACTCTGCCAGGCTTTCCGCTGTTCGCTTGGCCGAATGGTTCACTGCTAACTGGTGGAGGCTCCTATGGGAACCCAAGGCCGATACCTATTCCTGGCGTGCTAGCCATAGGGTGGGTAACGCCGGCCACGGTTACGTGTGGCCAGACTTGTCATTTAGTAGTGATTGGCATTCCGTCTTGATTAGTGCCCGTCCCACAGCATTGTGTACGGTGGAACCTATCCGTTACTTGAACCACTTTGACAGGTCCATCACAATCGGACAATTCCAGCGAGGTCTGGACGAGTTCATTGACGGAACTATTGCTAGGCTCTCCAGCTTCTCGGATGCAAAGTCTGATCTCATGGCAGCTTGGGACGAAGTGCTTGCTGAGCGCCAGTCCCCCGAAGTCTCCAAGGTGCGAACCCTGGAGGCAGCTATGGGTTATGATCCCGATGAAGCTCCATCCGGCCTTGTTGATGCCCTTCGGCAGCAGATGGGTGAATATGGCCCAAGCGCAGTCCAGGAAGTGGCAGCCTCATCCAAGGACCAAGCTGCCGTACACCTCCAAGAGGTCTGCAAGGACGCCAGTTCATCGGGAATCATGGTTGAGGTGCCTCATTGGGACGGAATTCACCGCCAACTCAAGGCCGCTGCCGATCCGGCGGACGTGCCATGGAAGCGTGCCGAAAAAGCAGCTCAGATCGCGCGGGAAACTTGGCAGCTTGATGGCCCTGTCTCAACCGATACTCTAGCCGATCTGTTCGGTTTGCAGTTGAATGACCCGCAGGGACACGTCACCACCGGCAAGCCCTTTTTCGCCGGGGTGCGCGACTGCGATAACCCTTCACGGTTCACTGTCTCATGGAGCAGCAATCATCCAACTTCGCGCCCGCTTCGCCTTGTCACGCTTGGTCGGGAGACCACATTGATGCATCCCAAGAAGAGCGCCTCTTACCGGGGACGCGCTCCGCTACCAGTAAGCAGAAGTTCCAACGTGCGTTCGCTCAGGCATTATTGTGCCCCTTTGACGAGCTGAGCCACTACTTGGGAACTGGAATGCCGTCCATCGACGACGTACACGACGCGGCTGAACACTTCGACGTCTCGCCCCTTCTCATAGAGACTACCTTGGTCAATAAGGGCGTCATAGCTCGGGACGCCCTTCCTGCATGGGTGGATTGACGCCCCGCTAGTGCCTCAGGGTAGGCCCTTCCCCAACCCCGCTATTCCACGACCCAAAACCCCACACCAAGACCCATCCCCACCCCGTCATCCCCACCCTCCCCTCCGTTCGCCCTGAGCGAAAGTCGAAGAACCCGCTACTCCCCCCACACCAACCCAACCAGAACCCAACCCCCACAAATGCCTCGGATACCAACAGGGTGTCGAATCCCCTCCCTTCTGTTACTATGACCCTGCTGCCCGTCAGCCTCTGTAATACCGGAACGAATTCAACCAAAGGGCAGGAGGTAAGCCATGCCCAAGGCCCCCATCAACGGCATTGACCTCTACTACGAGAGCAACGGCGAAGGCCCGGCCATCGTGTTCGCCCATGGCCGTGGCGGTAACCACATGAGCTGGTGGCAGCAGGTCGCCATCTTCTCCAAAAACTACCGCTGCATCACCTTCGACCACCGCGGCTTCGGCCAGTCCATCGACGCCCCCGACGGCCCAGGACGCCATGCCTACGTCGAAGACCTCAAGCAACTCCTCGACTACCTCGGCGTACAGGAGACCTTCCTCATAGCCCAGTCCATGGGCGGCCTCTCCTGCCTCCCCTTCGCCCTCGCCTACCCCGAGCGCATCCGTGGCCTCGTCCTAGCCGATACCACCGGCGGCATCGGCGACGAAAGCGTCGCCGGACTCGTGCGCGACTACCAAGCCCCCACCGACACCCTCGAACGCACCCTAGCCAAGTCCTTCCGCGACACCCACCCCGTCAAGACCTTCCTCTACCTCCAAATAAACTGGCTCAACCCGCCCCGCGCCGCCGACCCCATCTCCGGCTTTGCCAGCGGCGAGGGCCCCAAGGCCGACGAGCTTGCCCGCATGACCACCCCAACCCTCCTCATGGTCGGCAAGGAAGACGCCGTCTTCCCTCCCTACATCATGGAAGCAGCCCACAAGCTCATCCCAGGCTCCCGCCTCGAAATCATCCCCGACTGCGGTCACTCCCCCTACTTCGAACACCCCGAAGTCTTCAACCGCCTAATATCCGAGTTCGTAGCCCAAGTAGAAGGAGCCCCCGTAGCCGCCGACTAACCCACCATAAGAAGCCCTCGACCTTGTGCTGAGGCCTTATTGCTACATGCCCCTTCAGGCTGTAGCCCTTTATCCCGCGCTAATGAATTGACACTGCCTCCGGCACAGGGCATCATGCCAGTGTGATAGAGTTTCGTTCCCTGCTCCGGGACCCTAGCTGTTTGGGAAGGAAATGCCATGGATACGGGAGAGAAAGAACCGCAGTCGCTCAAAGACGTTGGTGAAGGCGACAGCAGCAGCATCCCCGTACATGGCTCGAAGCTCAGCATCGATGCCAGGCGTCGTAGCGTGCTCTACGGTATCGGGGTCACTCTTGCTAAGCAATTCCGCAACGACCATTTCCAAAGCCAGGGTACGGAACGCAGCTAGATAGCGTGGGTCTCCGTCAAGACTGAAATCTTGGAGCAGCCGTTCTAGCAGCGCCTCATCCTCAGGCGTCAACAACACAACTCCTCAAAAAACCGGCTAGGGCAGACTTCCCTAGCCGGTTTGCTTTTTGCTTTAGATGGTCTCAGCATTCTTAGCAAAGGTTGCCACGCCAAGGAGTGTCTCTGCGGATGCCCCTGCTCCTAGCCACAAATAATGGCTGGGACACTATGGCAAGAGGTCCGGGCGTTCTGGCCAGGGCTCCAATATACCTAGGTACAGCACGGCAAACCACTCCAGCTTTCCCTTCCGTTCGTCCTGAGCAAAGTGGTGCGGTCAACACAGCCTCCAAGCGATCAAGCGCGGAGCCTGCCTCATACCTTGATAAGGGGCAGGAATCCACGGCCCCACTCTCCCCTTCCGTTCGTCCTGAGCGAAGTCGAAGGACCAAACCCAACCAACCAAACCCTATGAACCCTCACCCCACAGCCATCCCCCCGCCACAATCCCCCAACCCCTAATTCTGCGCCAACGCAATCAACGCCACCGCCACCGATATCGCCACGATCCCCAGCACCTGCGTCACCATGCTCTTCTTCGTCACCCAGTCCGCGTACATCCGCGGCCACAACATGAACAACCCCACCGAATAAGCCAGTATGACCGCGGGCTGCAACGCCCCTATCGCCGTCACCTCCGACGCCGGCCCCAAGTCCAACGCCCGCAGATTCAGCATGATTGCCCCCGACACCGTGATTTCGCTCAGCACCACCAGCCCCATGTACGACGGCACACGCACCATCCCCAGCGCATGCCGCCTCACGTTCGCCGTGCACAGCGCCGCCCCTCCCGCTCCAATCCCAAGCCCTATCCGCGACGCTGCAAACACATCCCAGAAAGGCTCGCTGTCCAGCACCCACGAAGCAATCACGCTCGACGATGCAAACAGAAAAGCAGCAATGAACGCGAATCCCTGCGCCTTTGGCTGGCTGAAATACCCCCGCATCCGGAGAAGCACACCAACCGCCCCCCTCTGCCCCCCATCCGCCAGCACACCCTCCCCTCCCTGCCACGTCACCAGCCCCGCACCCGCCACCGACAGCAGGATCGCCCCCCAGATGATTAGCTCCAGCGTATCCCCCAAGAAAATGGCGCTCATCGGCGCCACCATGATGGGGTACAAATAATAAACAGGCGCCACCCGCGCCAGTTGCCCATGCCGCAAAGCCGTCAGCAGCATTATCAGACTGCCCGACCGCACCACCCCCAGCACCAGCCCGCCCGCTATCGCCGACCAGTCCGCCCCATCCCAACTGACAGCCAGCAGCAGGGCGCAGCCGACCGGTATCTCCATCAAGCCTATCCAGAAGGCATAGAAGAAAATGCTCGGCGAGAACTTCTCCACCACCAGCTTGTCGATGACGTTCACCACCCCCAGCGTAAAGGGGACAAGCAACGCCATGATCATCCACAGGGGCAAATGGGCCTACTTCCCTGCCTTCATGAGCCAACCAGCCTGAAATCCGCTCTCGCAGAAGAAACGCGCCACAGAATTATATCAAAGCCCCCTCACTCCCCACCCGTCATTCCCGCGCAGGCGGGAACCCACGTCCCCAACCCAACCGCTCTCCCCCCCGTTCGTCCTCAGCAAACATGCAGGAACCCACGGCCCGCCCCCCCTCCGTCCGCTCTCAGCAGACCCCTCCCACCCCCTCACTCCTGCACCCCCTCACTCCTGCACCCCCCCACCCGTCATTCCCGCGCAGGCGGGAACCCACGTCCCCAACCCAACCGCTCTCCCCCCCGCTCGTCCTGAGCGAAGTCGAAGGACCCTCCCCAACCCCTCTCATCAAACCCACCCCCTGCCCACCCCCATCATTCCTGCACCCCCACCCGTCATTCCTGCCTCCCCCCCGTCATTCCCGCGCAGGCGGGAACCCACGTAACCCATACCATCCCGCAAGCACCCACCCCCATTCCCTACCTCCTCCCCTTCCGTTCGTCCTGAGCAAAAGTGGTGGGGTCAACACAGCCTCCAAGCGACCAAGCGCGGAGGTTGTGTTGACCCCACCACGGAGTCGAAGGACCCCTCCCCCACATCTCCCTAAGGGCTGGGACTCGGCGTAGCCGTCTCGTCCTCAATCACCGGTGTAATCGCTTTGAAAGTCGGCACCGCCTTCCCTGTCGGCGTCAGCGTGCAGGTGGGCGTCGCCGCCACGCGGACCAACAGTACCAGGATGATGACCACAAGGTACCTTAGGTACCGGTCCCCTTTCGTTTGGAGGCCGTACTGACCGTGCCAATCAAACCGGAAACTCCAAATTGCCTACCTCGCCGGTATGATGGCGCCCCCGTCAACGGTGACGACACTGCCCTCACTCCTCAACCCCACCCTGTCATTCCAGCGAAGGCCGGAATCCACCCACCCTAAAGAACCACCGCTCCCCAATCCCGCAATTCCGCCAGTCGTTCACCTAGCGGGTATTATGAAATCGGCCTTCCCCCAGCACAGAATGGAGCCGTCGACCCTCACCCCGCATGTCTGGTCATCTCCCGCGCTGACCGAGGCGAACTCACCCTTCGGTGGTGTGGACTCGCCATCAGAATCATCCCCCCAGCAGGCCACGGAGCCGTCCAGAAACACCCCGCAGGTGTGGTCATCCCCCGCACTGACCGAGGCGAACTCCCCCTCCGGAGGCGTCGACCGGCCATCACCAACCGACCCCCAGCACGCGACGGTGCCCTCCGGCTTCACTCCACACGTATGATCACGCCCCGAGGTGACCGAGGCGAACTCCCCCTCCGGTGGTGTGGACTCGCCAACAGAATTGGTCCCCCAGCAGGCGACGGTGCCCTCCGGCTTCACTCCACAGGCATGGAGCAATCCCGCACTGACTGAGGCAAACTGTCCCTCAGGCGGCGTGGCTTGGCCCCGCGAGTCGGACCCCCAGCAGGCGACGGTGCCGTCCAACATCACACCGCAAGTGTACTCAACCCCTGTGGAAATCGACGCGAACTCCCCCTCCGGTGGCATGGCCTGACCTGTCGTCCGACCGCGCGGGTTCATGTTCGAACCCCAGCAGGAAACGGTGCCGTCCAACGTCACACCGCATGTGTGTCTATGCACTGACGGAGACGAACCCGCCTTCCGGCGGTGTGGACTGGCTATCAGCATTGTCCCCCCAGCAAGCGACAGTGCCCTCCGCCCTCAATCCACATGTGTGCCCATACCCCACGCTGACGGAGGCGAACTCCCCCGCCGGCAACGTGGTCTGGCCAGCATCATTCGACCCCCAGCAGGCGAAGGAGCCGTCTACTCTCATGCCGCAGCTGTGGCCCCGGCCCGCGCTGATCGATGCAAACTGCCCCTCCGGCGGCGTGGCTCGGCCGCTGGAGTCGTTGCCCCAGCAGGCCACGGAGCCGTCCAGCATCACCCCGCAGGTGTAGGCATATCCCGTGCTGACCGAGGCGAACTCCCCCTCCGGCGGCGTCGACTGCCCATCACCATCCCACCCCCAGCATCCGGCGGTACCGTCCGCCCTCACGCCACAGGTGTGCTCAATCCCCGCGCTGACTGACGCAAACTCCCCCTCCGGCGGCGTCGACTGCCCATGTTCATTATCCCCCCAGCAGGCGACGGTGTCGTCCGCCCTCAATCCGCAGTTGTGCTCACCCCCTGCGCTGATGGACACGAACTCCTCCGCTGGCGGCGTCGACTGGCCTTGACTATCCCACCCCCAGCAAACGACGGTGCCGTCCGTCCTCACACCGCAGGTGTGCCCTACCCCCGCGCTGACTGAGGCGAACTCCCCTTCCGGCGGCATGGCTTGGCCTTGACTATCCAACCCCCAGCAAGCGACGGTGCCGTCCCCCCTTACGCCGCAAGTGTGCCCTCCTCCCGCACTCACCGACGCGAACTCCCCCTCTGGGGGCATGGACTGGCCATATTCATTGTTCCCCCAACACACAATGGTGCCGTCCCCCCTCAGGCTACAGGTGTGGCCACCCCCTGCGCTGATAGGGGCGGACTCCGTCTTCCTTTCGACTCTGCCCGTATCTCCAACCCCGCCAGTGTCAGCCGTAGCCCGTGGGACCTGCGTCGACGGCGTCGCCGCTCCCGCGTCCGTGTCTCCTCTACCCCCGTCGCCGCTCTCCGCCACCGTCGTCGGTGTGGCCCCCGCCTCCCCACCTCTGTCCCCGCCTCTCTCCGCTACCTCCGTAGCCCGCGACTCCAAGCCGCCCGTCCCGTCAGCCTCTCCCTCTCCCCCGCACGCCAGAATCAGCAACGGAAAGCACAGCACCAATATCCCTGTCAGCAGAGTGAGCGGAAAGTGAATTCGCAAGTCCCTTCCTCCTCAATACCGGATCGCCGGGAACACAACGCTCCCACCAACTCCTCAAACTCGAAGTCCGGCGAAGGTCTGTCTAGATAGCTTCGGCCCACTATACTCGATGTCTATTACCCCCACCATCGTCGTTCCTGCGAAGAGCCTGCCCCGTACCCCGATACGGGGCAGGAACCCACGTAGCCGGTCATTCGGGACAAGTCGCCCTCGCCAGACTCTTGATCCCACATCACCCCTGAGCATTTCCCCCGTAGCCCCCAATCATTTACTGCCGTTCACCCTGAGCGAAGTCGAAGGAACCATCCACCTTTTCAGTTTCATCGGGAGTTCTCCGCCACCAGTGAGCTGTTGAGCCCGCGGGCGTCCCGTCCCCAGCAGGCCACCGACCCGTCGACCCTTATCCCGCAAGTATGTGCCGACCCAGCGCTCACGGACGTGAATTGCCCGTGCGGAGGCTGGGCTCGGCCGACCTGTATGCCCCGCTCGTCGACATTGCTGCCCCAGCACGCTACCGACCCATCGGCCCTCACCCCACACGTGTGGTAAATGCCAGCGTTCACCGATGCAAACTTCCCCTCCGGGGCCGTGGCTCGGCCCTCGTAATCACTGCCCCAGCACACCACCGACCCATCAGTTCTCACCCCACACGTGTGCTGGGAGCCAGCGCTCACCGATGCGAACTTCCCCTCCGGGGCTGTGGCTCGGCCCTCGTAATCACTGCCCCAGCACACCACCGACCCTCCAGTTCTCACCCCACACGTGTGGTGGTTTCCAGCGCTCACCGACGCGAACTTCCCCTCCGGCGGCAAGGTTTTGCCCCTGTAATCATTGCCCCTGTAATCATCGCCCCAGCATTCTATCGACCTATCAGTTCTCACCCCGCAGGTATAGCGGCTCCCGGCACTGACGGACCGGAAGGCGCCTTCCGGCGGACTGGATTGTCCCTTTCCATCATCCCCCCAGCAGGCTACCGACCTGTCCCCTCTAACCCCGCAGGTGTGACCGTTGCCAGCGCTAACGGACACGAACTCGCCTTCCGGCGGTGTGGCTTGCCCATAAGCATTGTCGCCCCAACAGGTCACCGCCCCGTCAACCCTAAGGACACAGGTATTCCGGTACCTAGTATTGACTAAGGCGAACTCCCCCTGCGGCGGTGTGGCTTCCCCATAACCATTGCCGCCCCAGCAGATCACCGCCCCGTCGGCCCTCGCCCCGCATGTATGGTTGGACCCGGCACTAACATGCGTGAACTCCTCCTGCGGCGGTGTGGCCTGTCCAAATCGATTGCCGCCCCAGCAAGTCACTGCCCCGTCGGCCCTCACCCCGCATGTATGGTTGGACCCGGCACTAACATGCGTGAACTCCTCCTGCGGCGGTGTGGCCTGTCCAAACCGATTGTCGCCCCAGCAGATCGCCGCCCCGTCGGCCCTCACCCCGCATGTATGGTGCGTACCCGCACTGACCGATGTGAACCTCCCTTGAGGAGGCGTGGCTTCGCCGGTCTCATCCCTGCCCCAGCACACCACCGAGCCGTCGGCCTTCACCCCGCACGTATGGTCGTTCCCGGCGCTAACGGATACGAACTTGCCCTCCGGCGGCGTTGCCTGGCCGTCCCCATCCCTGCCCCAGCACGCCACCGAGCCGTCCGCCCTCACCCCACAGCTGTGGAACCACCCCGCGCTTACCGACATGAACTCCCCTTGAGGTGG
>CBDBED010000010.1:0-37036 GCA_965204245.1 Dehalococcoidia bacterium | reverse complement strand
TCATGCAGCCCAGCGAGAACGACCTCACCAACCCCGAACTCCGCCCCTACCTCGAACGCTACATGCGCGGCAAGGGCGTCGACGTCGACTACAAGTCCCGCCTCTACCGCTTGGCCACCGACCTAGCCCTCTCCTCCTTCGGCATGCGCCAGGAGGTCTACGAGTACTGGCACGCCGGCGACCCCAACCGCAACCGCATCAACCTCATGCGCACCTTCAACCAAGCCGACATCACCGAACGCATCAAGCAACTCCTCGCACAGCCCCTGCCCACTCGTAAGTGCGGGAGGCAGGGTCGGCAGCTTAACCGGAAAAGTTCCGCGTAGCACCCGGCGGAATCAACTGGTAGGGCGGCGCAAGCCTCGGCGTCACCATCTCAAGCACCGTGGACGCTCCCCTGCAATCGCATCCTGAATCGCACCAGCTAGGTCTTCTGTCCGGTCCACCCGCATCCCTCTCGCTCCAAAGCTCTCCGCCAGCTTCATGAAGTCGGGGTTGTGCAATTCAGTCCCCACCACCCTGCCTTGGAAGCGCGACGACTGGTCGGCGAAAGATGCCCCAAACACCCCATTATTGAAAATCACCGCCACCACGTTGATTCCGTACTGCACACAGGTCGACAACTCCGACGCTGCGTACATGAACCCGCCATCCCCGCACATCGCCACCACGGGCCGGTCAGGGTTGCCGACCTTTGCTCCCAAGGCCGTGGGGAACGCATACCCCAATGTCCCCATATATGACGGTGTGATGAAGCTCCGAGGCTCGTCCATGGGGAGGCAGACATTGGCCCAAGCAGCCATGATGGTCACGCCGGCAATCACTATCCCGTCCTCCGGTACACCAGACCGCACGGCATCCACCAACGCAAGCTGCTCCGGCGCCACCTCTGCGATGCGGTTCCGCGCCCGGCTCCTCACCTCGTCCAATTCCCCTTGATTCCACTCGCTGACGGCACCACCGCCTCCCAAGGCCGACGACAAAGACGCCAACCCCACCTGTGCGTCCGCAGCGATAGCCAGCGTGTCGGCATCGCCACGCGGCGACTTGATCGGGTCGATGTTCAAGTCGATGACCGTCTGGCTGGCCCCTGGCACAGCGTTGCCGGGATACGCCAAGCGGGTGCCCACCGCTAGGATCACATCAGCCTGTGGCACCACATCCACCGCAGCCCCCAGCCATACCCTGAGGTGCCCAAGGACAACGGATGACTGTCCGGCAAGCTCGCCTTACCCTCTGCCGTCGTCATCACGGGCGCGTTCAGTCGCTCCGCCAACCTGCGCAATTCTTCCCACGCACCCGACTGGTGCACCCCGCCCCGCACCAGATCAGCGGCCGCTTGGCCCGCGCCAGCAGTTCAGCCGCCCGCCGCACCAAGTCCTCGGCGGGAGCCGGGTAGGGATAGGGTTCCGGCTCAATCAGGTGTATGTCGTCCGACGCGCCCAGAACATCAGGCGGAATCTCAATCTCCACAGGCCGTGGTCGACCCGTGGACAGTGACGTATCCCTTCATGCACAGCCGAAGGCACGCGGCGGCAGCCAGCACACGGCTATTCCACTTGGTCACCGGCTTCATGTACTCAAGCTGGTCGTCGATGTCATGCAGCGCCCCTACGTCCTGCCCAATCGCGGACTGGCCACCTGCCCAGCAATCATCATGACCGGCGAAGAAGCAGCATAGGCCGTAGCCATTCCCGCCCCAGCGTTGTAAGTCCCAGGCCCGGCACCACCAAGGCCACACCCGGCTTGCCCGTAGTGCGCGCATACCCATCAGCCGCAAAAGTCGCCGTCTGCTCATGCCTCACGGTGATGACACGCACCTCGCCGGTATCGAAGAACCCATCATAGATGTGCATAATTTGCACTCCGGGCAACCCGAACACCACATCCACTCCCTCCGCCCGCAACGCCCTCACCACCGCTTGGCCACCAGTCATCAGTGCCATATGTGTCCCCCTTTTTGCGGACTACTATTCACAGCTCGCAGCCGCGATTATTGAATGCGCCTCTTGGGTGTCAACGCCCTCAGAGGCGCCAATCCCCGCCTCCGAAGAGACTATCTAGTGCTTCCGAGATAGCATCAGGCAACTGGATGTCGATACCATACTCACTCGCATTAACTCGGAATACCGCCCGGCACGAACGCCATAGCCTTGTACCTCGTAACTAACTATCTCGTTGGTTTCCTTGTCAACAACTAAGAAACCTTCTGAAGTCCTCCACTGAGAGGACGTAGCGTCTCGACTAGCACTTTTTCCGCCTGAACGACTGGTAACCTCGACGGTTTCATTGTTTACCGAAGCGCAGCATGTCTCTAAAGAAAGCATACGGACTCCACTGCAAGCCACGCCAGTTCTGCGGGCCAAATACGTCAACCTCCTTGGCTATCATCCACCTGTTGCCGGATTCAGTCCAGTGATTATGCTCTCCATGCCTATATGTTTGGACGATAAAGTGATGAACATCTCCAGTACGAAAGCGGAGCATAGACGGAAGGCCGTCCTTGATGTCGCCCAACTCATAGGTTGCCCTGTCGACTCGGTGAGAACCACAGAAGCCGCTCCATTCTCCCGACACTTGCAGCCGTACCGACGAAGCTTCCTGCAATACGCTGTTGACCTCTCGCAATACTTCATGCGCCTGCCAATAGGGGCTAACGGCCTGAGGATCCAAGAGGTCTTCGTTGAGAACGATCAGGTCCTCAATCTCGTCAACTGTCATCCCAGGCCTTATAAGCGGATGGGAATGTAATCTGATCAGCTCTTCATCCACCACCGATAGACCGCTGTCAGTCGCCAGACGGGTGTCCAAGGCCGTCCGATGCCCAATGGGCACCACGATGTGCATCAGTTCGTGCAGCGTGGTGTGTCTTATCTGGTCTGCGGTTATGCTTGGCCCTTCTTTATGCCATACCACCATAACGCCATGTCGAATGACGCCGAATTCATTGTCATGGCTAGCGCAACCGCCGTAGTGTAAGCACCCACCAATGGGGTCTCATGCCCCAAAGACCTCGGTACGCCTACGTAGGCTTCCAAGTCGGCTTCCTCTTTCGTCTCCACCATCTCGAATTCGAGGTTCACAAGGGGAGAGATGTCCCGCAGCGTTGACTCGAGAATGCGGACATACTCCGAGTGTCCCGTCGCCCACACCTTCAACGGCCTGTTCAAGTCCCACTTCTCGGCGGTACCCCAGTACCAACCGCCACACCCATCCCTTCTCTCACTCTCACCCACGGTAGAGCGGAGAGCGGGCCGGTCGCTATAGCACTCCCAGATGTAGGGGTCCACGCCTAGGATCCGCTCCGGCACCTGCAGCTGAATGCTCTGTTCCTCTCCGGGTAGCGAGACGTCCAATGTTGCGCCCATGGGAACGGTAAGCCCCAAACTACCTGCCGTGGGGCCAAACCCCTCGGCAAGCTGTACGGGTAGCTCGCCTCCACAATCTGGCAGCACCTCTCCGTCCTGGAGGCAGGAGACAGCGACCATATGGCTTTCATCCACTTGCGCATAGCCTTCATTCAGCAGGGAAGCCGTGACTTCCACTTCCGCGTTGCCGTTGGACCAATATCCTCCTATGTTTGCTTCTGCCTCCATGACAAGCTCGACAGCGTCCTTCGAGGGAACGTGACGGTGACTTCCTGCACGTTGGCATCCCCCAACGATAGCCCTCCTCCAAGGCCCCGGCGAACACGTTTATGGTTGTCTCTCCTTGCGGCAGGGTGAGCGTCAGGACTTCCTCGCCGGTTTCGCCAGGGGGTATCGACTCCATCTGCGAGGTCCATGTGCAATCCATGGTAGCGCCCTTCGGGCACACTACTCCCACGTCTATGGTTCCACTGGGGGCTACGCCATTGTTGGACACCAATACAGTTGCCTCGACCACACCCTGCCCATTATTCTGATAACCACTGGTCTTCGCTCCCTGGAGAAGGGCCACCAGATTGACGTACTCCACATCCAAATTGGTCTTCGTGCGGTTGTTGTCCAGTTGCGCTTCGGCCGCCCATGTTCCAGCGACCAGTATCGCTGTATACCGGCCAGTTGGGACTTCGAAGCGCAGGGGCAGCCTCAGGCTTTCTTCAGCAGGCACGGACTTGAGGATGGCGTTACGGCGCCGAACAGCAGATGCGTCTTGTCCAAGCTCTTGCTCCGGCGCAAGTTCCGCTGTTATCACAACGTCGCGCGCAGTCACAGAGCCCAGATTCGCGAGCTCCACCTCCAATTCAAGCGATCCCTCTTGCCAGAATAGTATGCCCCAACGCCCTCAAGACAATGTCGGGGGTTCGAGCGTCGAGAGTTATCTCTTGCTCTGCATCGCCGACTCTTACCACGACTGGCTGAATCTTAGGCTCCACCTCGGCAGTGACATTGAATTCGACCTCGCTGCCCTCAGGCGGGCGGGGTACTATCGCCATCGCCACAGGCTCTTGCCCGTCGATGGCCATCGACAGCGAAACGGCGTCATGTCCTCCAGAGCCGCCCACATTGGTGATGGACACATCAAACTTCGCAGTGACGGTGCCGTTGCCTCCCACCTACCAGTTCAACCTCAAACGCCTCAATCGAATACACCGCGGGTTCAGGGGGCGTGGCTGTTGGGGTCGTGGTCACCGTGCGTGCCGGAGGAGGCACCCGGGTGGGGGTGGGCTGCGGGATTGGACTCGGGAGAGCGGAAGGGGTGGCAGACGGTATAGGCGTTGCGGCGTCAGGAGCAGGCTTTCCAGTCTCTGAGGCTGAGGGAGCTGGCGGAGATGCGGTCCCCGGTGGTGCGGTGGGTGACGCTTCGGCAGGGGAGCTTGGGGTGGGCTCAGAGACAGCGCTTGGTTCGGACTCATCAGAGCATGCCCCGACCACAACTAGCCACGCCGAGAGCAGCAACAAGGCCATGGCCAGAAGACGCCTAGCTCCAGCCAACCACACCAATACCCCAAGTGTCGACACCGAGTGGACCTCCTAGTGCAACACCTTGAGCCCGCGATTATTCAAGGGGCCCGCGTGGGTGTCAACGCGGCCAAGCTTGAGGACAGTAGATAGCGTTTAGAGTTCCATCACTTGCCCCGGCAGTCCGATCAGCCACATCAAGACTTCTGGACTGCCTTCAGGCTATAATGCGTACCTGCGCCGAAGTGGCGGAACGGTAGACGCGGCGGTCTCAAAAACCGTTGGGGGCAACCCCGTCCCGGTTCGAATCCGGGCTTCGGCACCACACCCCAAACCCTCACCTTTGGAGCACTCAGCATGGATATCGGCATTTCTATCCCATCGTACATTGATGCCTGGCGGGAGGTGCAGGCCGCCGAAGAGGCCGGCTTCACTCATGCTTGGTTTTTTGACTCCCAGCTTATCTATAGCGATGTCTACGCCACTATGGCCCTTGCAGCCCAGAACACCCAGCGCATCCGGTTGGGCACTCTGGTGGCTATCCCCACCAACCGTCTTGCCCCCGTGACGGCATCCGCTATAGCAACAATCAACAAGCTGGCCCCGGGGCGGGTGACTCTTGCCTTGGGGACCGGATATACGGGGCGAAATACCATGGGCCTGCCTTCGGTGCCGGTGGATTACTTCCGGCAATACACTCAGGATGTAAAGGGGTTGCTGGCTGGTGAAGATGTGCTCTTCCGTGAGGGTAACCGCGAGCGCTGGATACATCTGATTCATGCTGACCGGGACAGCTTCATCAATATCCATGACCCCATACCTGTGTTCATGGCGGCCAACGGACGCAGGGCCCTGCAGGCAGCGGGAGAAATTGCAGACGGATGGGTGACCACTGGGGCGGGGCGGGATCTTGATCCTGACCGGCAGGTGCTTCTAGAGGCAGCCCGCGCTGCGGGCCGGGCAGACTTCAATCCTTACACCGTGGCCAACACCCCCGGCTGCGTCCTGCAGGAGGGCGAGTCCATGACTTCCGACCGGGTGATGGCACACGTGGCCCCCAACATCGTCATGCGAGTGCATGGGCAGTGGGAGGCGGGTTTCGGGCCGGGGTCGAGCTTGGGGCAACCGGGGACCACCGAGGCGGCGGCGGAATATGACTCCTATATTCGGACGTATGCAGAAGAGCGGGGGACTCCTTCCGACCGCCTTTATCTGGACGTCCACCGGGGGCACATGGTGTTCATGAAGCCCGGCGAGGAGCGGTTCGTCTCCGAAGATGCCATCTCCCGGACTCTCACGGGCTCGCCTTCACAGATCATGGAGCGGATGGAGGAGATTGAGGCCACGGGCGTCAACTGCCTTGTCATACAGACGCCCAATGCTGCGGCTGCCCGGGATCTCATCAGGGACTTCCCGCGGGAGGCGTTAGCGCGGGGTTAGCTGGTGCCTACCCAGCCGTTTTCGGTGACGTCGACTATCTGGTTGGCGGGGCCGCGGTAGCGGCACTCGTAGTAGAAGGCCCCGCCGCCGGGGGGCACGGGGGAGGGGAGTTCCTCGGCACCGTACTGGGCAAGCTTGGCTTGGGTGGACTCGAGGTTGTCGACTTGGAAGCCGAAATGGTCGATGCCGGTGGGGGTCTGGAAGCCGTCGGGGTTGTTCTCGTCGGGTTCGCGGGCTTTGAGGATGGCTAGGTTGATGTCGCCGTCGCTGAGGTAGAAGCCACCGCGGCCTGCCGGGCCGGCGACCTCAAGGCCGAAGACGTCCTTGTAGAAATTGGCGGTCTTCTCGGGGTCGGGGGTGAAGATGGCGATGTGCTTGATGCGGTCCATGGCGGGCCTCCTGTTGATTTTATGCCAGAAGTCCAGATCAAAATGTCACAATGTCACAGGTTTCGTAGCTAAAATTTGTTTTTCGTAGCTGAGAAGTGTGACATTTGTGACATTTCCCTAGCTGGCCAGATACGAAAAAGTGTGACGTGTTTTTCGTATCTGGGGACGTCACAGACGTCACACTTTTGAGGCGTCTGTGACATTTTCGTATCTGGAGAAATGTCACAGTGTGACATTTTTGACGGGGTCTTTTGGAGGGCGAGTTGGCCCCTCCGACCTTGCTCTGGATGAACGATTTGGGCCCTTCGACTTCGTGGTGCAGTCAACACAACCTCTGCGCTTGATCGCTTAGAGGCTGTGTTGACTGCACCACTTCGCTCAGGACGAACGGAGAGGGAACTTGGCGTAGGGCAAACGGGGGAGTGGGTTGGGCGGTTACTGAGGGATATGTCTAGTGCGTTCATCATCATGGGATATGGTACATTAGTTCGGGGCGTTTAGCAAGGAGCAAAGGGTTGGTGTCATGGGAAAGGTCAGCCGGCGCGGACGCCGTCGGTGACGATGATGCCTGCTTCGACGAGGCGGTCGAAATCGTGGCCGAGGCCAGCTTCTTCGAGGATCTGACGGGCGTCGGCACCGGGGCGGGAGGCGGGGTTGCCGGGGCGCACGGGGGTGCGGGAGAGGCGGGGGGCTGGGCCGCAGGTGGTGATGAGGCCGAGGTCTTCGTGTTCGCGGGTGAGGCTGAGGCCGTGGGACTGCACCCATGGGTCGTCCATGAGTTCGCGGACATCGGTGACGACGGGCTGGGCACCGATACCGGCGTCGCGCAGGCGGGCGACCCATGCGTCGGCGGTGTCGCCAAGGAAACGCTCTTCGAGGGACTGCTCCAAGGCGGCGTTCTGGAGGTCTTCAAGGCCTGAGAGACCGAGGGCTTGGCCCATGCGGGGCAGGTCCGACTCCTTGGCGCCGATGAAGAGCCAGGCGTCGCTGGCTTGGTACATGCGGTGCAGGGGGCTGCTGCCGAGGGCATTCTGGCCGTGGGGTTCATCCCAAGTCTTGCCGTCGTAGCGTTGCATGTAGGGAGACTGTAGGGTCATGGCGGTATAGGCGAGAGCGGTGTCGACGTGCTGGCCTTGTCCGGTGCGCTGGCGGTGGAGCAGGGCGAGGGCGACGGCATAGGCACCCATGTAGCCAGTGCCGTAGTCGTTGACAGGATTGGGCTGGACGGCAGGTGCGCCGTCGCCGCCGAAGCGATGGGCCATTCCAGCGGCGGTCTGGGCGAATTGCTCGTGACCGGGACGCCCAGCCCAAGGGCCAAGGTGGCCGTAGGCGTTGAGGGAGGCGTAGACGATGCCGGGCTTGCGCTTGCGGACCTCGTCGTAGCCCAAGCCGAGTTGCTCCAGCTTACCAGCGCGGTAGTTCTGGGCCACAACATCGGCGGTTTCCAGCAGCTTCCAAAAGACTTCGCGTCCCTCTTCGGACTTGAGGTCGAGGAGAATACTGCGCTTGCCGCGGTTGATGTCGTTATGTCGAGCGACGAAAGAGCCGCGGGTGGGGTTGTCAATCTTTATGACATCGGCACCAAACTCGGCGAGGGTGCGGCCTAAGGTGGGGCCGGCGAGGATGATGCAGAGATCAAGGACGCGAACGCCCTCCAAAGCGGCGCGGAGGAAGCCTTGGGGCGGGGGGAGGCCGGTGTCGCGCCCGGTGGCCGGACCGCCGGAATCAAGCTCGGAGAGGACATTGTTGCGGTGCTGGTCGACGGCGGGGGCGGGGCCGCGGACTTGGCCGGGGGTGAGGGACATGCGGGCGTTGATGCCGGGCTGGAGGATGGGGCCGCGGTTGGGGTCGTCGACCTCGACAACCATCTGGGACTGGCGGGCATGGGGATGGTCGAACCACTCCTCGCTGGTGCGGCACATGGCGCCCTCGCTGCCTGCCCCTGCGATCAGGTCCTCCCATTCCTGGGCGGTGCGGGTCTTGAAGAGGTCGCGAATCCAATCCTGAATCCGGGCGACCTCACTCGCGTTATCGGGCAGGGGACGCTCCAGTTCGATGAGGCCGTCATTGTCCCATGACTCGATGCCGGAGGCCTCGACGAACTGGCGGAAATTCTGATTGCCGGAGCCGCCGAAGCGCAGCCAGTGGCCGTCCTTGCACTGGAAAAAGCCTCCCCAAACGGTGGCGAAAGTGGCGGGTTCGGGGCGGGGGTCGTGGACGCGAAGTCCGTGGTGGCCGATGGATGGGAACATGGCATCGAACAGGGGGACCTCGATGTGCTGGCCTTGGCCGTCGCGCTGGCGGGCGTTGAGGGCGAGGACGATGCTGGCGGCTGCTTGGAAGGCGGCGTAGGTGGAGGCGATGGGAATGGCAGTGTAGACGGGACGGTGGGAGGTATCGGCGGGGCGGAAGGTGGCGGCGGCGGCAGCGACGACGCCCTCCCAAGCGGGCATGAGGGCGCGGGGGTCGTCGGAGGCAAAGCCGGGGAGGGAGCAGTAGACCAAGGCGGGGTTGGCGGCGGTCATGGCGCGGGGACCCAAGCCGAGGCGGTCCATGACTCCGGGGCGGAAGTTCTCGATGACGACATCGGCACCTTCGACGAGTTTGCGGGCGATGTCGCGGTCGGGTCCGTTCTTGAGGTCGAGGGCGATGCTGCGCTTGCCGCGGTTCCAGGTGGCGTTGGCGGGGGTGTCCCACAGGGGGCCGGTGGGCGGGTCGACGCGGACTACGTCGGCGCCTTGGTCGGCAAGGAGCATGCCGAGGAGGGGGCCGGCGATGTATTGGCCGAAGTCGATTATGCGGATGTGTTGGAGGGCTGTTGGCATGGAGCGCGTGCCTCCTCAATGTCGATTTGGCCCACAGTGTATAGGAATAATCACTCGGCAGGGTTGTAGCCATACTGTTGACTATATGAGCTTCAATCGTGGCAATGCTATATTGAAGCATATAGCCAAGGGTAACGCTGATAAGTGTTCCCTGCTTCGTGGCCCGACTCGAGACAATAACGAGGTGCCCTTGGGTCGCCGGAAAAATAGGAGCAAGAACCTACTCTCGACGCCTGACGTCCAAGATATGGACATCATGAGGGTTCTCGCGGCTGACTGGAACCTGGAGTTCATTTCTCCACGCCAAGTCTCGGAAGCGCTAAGCACTATTACAGGTCTTCGATTCAGTCTCAATGACGAGGATGATCCCAAATGTCTTTTCCCAACAGGATTAGGCGAGCACAGCTGGTCACTTCCCACAGAATGTGGAGAACCAGCAGCCAGGGATAGCCATTCGATTCCAAGAGCACGGTCCGCTGAGCGACATTGCTGCGCCCGAAGATGAAGGTCTTATCGTTGTGCAGTTTTTCCCGGATACTGGAACCCTCATTGACCTTACGAAAGGTCCCGACGGCGTGCCGGGACATAGATGGTTTTGGGATATAGACCACATACCACCGCACCCTGTGCCCATAAGCAAGGCTAGCGTTCGCCATTTCGCCTGTAGTTTCCATGACAATGATCCAAATGGATTAGGCATGGCTGACAATCTCGTTGCGCCCATTCCACACGGAGGGATTAGTTTCGATGACTCGCAACCTCCCCGCGGCGAACAAGTGCTCTCAGATTGCCTATTTTATTTGGCCTATCGCACGTTGCTTTCTTCTATCAGCCAATTTCGGGGGGCGGAACGTGCTGCGGCCGACACAATCAAGTCACAGATGTCTAAGAACAATCGATACGCGGTTGACACGACCTTTGAGACCCCTCGGTGAATTGTTGAGAACCCTTACGCAACTTTACAGACTTAAGTCAAGTTTCGATAAGCGCATCTTGGAGGGACCATCCACCATCAACCTAGCTCACCATATAAGACCCATTAGACCTTGGCTGCGTTACGTCCGCTCAGAATATGTGCACATGGACATCTCAAGCAGTGGTAGGCCAGTGGGTTCGGTGTGGGCATCTCTCAACGTGTTATCTCTACAAGGTGAGTTTTGGCTCATCGCCTCCCATTTCCAAGAAAGCCGCTCTCTCTTCTTGGATATATCGAAAGAGATAGACAACTTAGCCACAAGAAATCTCTCACGGCGACGTCAGATAGATCTGGATGCATTAGGGCAATCTGCCAACTTATTTGCCTCTCCGGAAGACTACAATGCTTTTCCGGCAGATGACCAAGCCTCTATATCGGCTTCGATTGCGAAGTGCGTTGTCCAGGACCCACTGTCCCAAAGTTTGAAAGTCTTGCGATCTTCACCAGCTGCCGAGAGGCGTATATCTGAGATCGAGGCATCATTGAGGATACCGCGGAATTGGCGATAGCGGCTCAGCGCAATAGGCTCCCTTCACTTTCCCAACCGCTCCCGCAATACGACTCCAAAGCCGCCTTCCCAATCACTATCCTCCGGATCAATCACTACACCCACCATTGCAGGCTGTCCCGACGCCAGCACCGCCCGCACCCTGGCTAACGTATGAGTGGGATCGCCGCGGACTAACTCTCTTGTATGGCCCGGTCTACCAACCGGCGGGTCTCGTGATAGCACCTTGAGCGTCCGAAAGGGTGTCGGGGAACAGGCTTGCACTCAAGGGGCCTTGGCGGAGAGGTCTGTACCAAGAGGCTGCATTGTAAAGTTCGAAGCTCCTGCGGCGGCTTGGGTCCAATACGCCTATGTGTTTCCCCAGCCGTGTCCCGGACCATCTGAATTGGAAGCTGTAGGTCTGAGTCGTTGGAGACCACAACGGCCAGTTCGTATTCTTCCTCGAACCCATCCAGGAGAAGGTACCGATGCGAGATTGACATCCGAGCCCTTTTCCTCAGTGTCCAATACTTCCACCACGGGTGGCCTCGATTCACTATGCCTTGCTAGTGGCCTCCACTTGGTCTTATCAAGGGAAGTGGCCGTAGTGGATAGACAGGTCCGGGACTGTCTGAAGAGCACGGAGGTAAGCCTGCTGCCGCTGTGCTTTGGTAGGGTCATTGGACCTGTTTGCGACTTTTGAAGTGAAGTAGCGAATGCGGTTTATATCGTGATCGGGGAGCAATAACCGAGCCAGTTTCCCGAGGTCGAGCCATCGATAGGGCGAAACCCCGAACCAACCGGTAATAGAGGTTAAAGCCGTCGATATAAACACTGGCGCGGATAGAGGAGTTTCTCCAGAAAAAGCTGAGGCTGCCTTTCGGCAGCCTCGCGCCCTGCCGCCGAAGAGACAGGGGGTGTACACATTCAGGGTACCCGCGCTAGGCATGACTGTCAACGCTAATAGGACCGCCACAGACAGGTTGTTTCGCTGTCGCTGTCTTTGGGGTCGCTGCCTACGTATACTATGACGGGTTGGCTGGAAGCTAGGGTCGTGTTGCCCGTGGTGTTATGCCCCGACCCACTCGAAAGCCAGGGTGGCGTAGCGGACGAAGATGGTGCCGAAGGGGGCGCCTAGGGGGCCGTTGACGGCTAGGAGGGCGATGGTGTGCTGGGCGCCGGGGACGGCGCTGTCGGTGACGACGACGCGCTGGGGGACGTTGAAGCCTTGGATGGCCCCGCGTTCGCGGTTGCACTCGCCGTCAATCCAGATTTCGCCATAGTCGTCGATGCAGGTCTCAAGGAGGGACGCGGACGCCCTCGACGGGGGTGGCCTTCCACGGAGTCGGGGAGGGTGACGTTGATGCGGTACCAGCCGAAGGTGAATCCGCGGGACTGGCGGGCGGTGAGGTCGGAGCATACCTCCCAAGTTGGAGTCGTCGTAGCCGGGGAGGCGGGCAGGGCTGCCGGTTGATTGTTCCAGCAGGCCCTCGTTGGGTTCGCCGGGGACGTAGCCGCGGGCGAACTTCCACTGGCTCTTGGTGGCGGACTGGCCGGAGGGGTCTCCGAGGGAGAGGGTCGCTCTTGGCATCTTGGTTCTCCTTTTTGATTGTCCTTAAGGGGTGAGGTGGCGGGATGGGCGCGTATACCAAAAGGGCCCCAGAGGCGACCTCTGAGGCCCGAGGGGTTGCCGGGTGGGGCAGATCAGGCGGCGGCTTCGGCGGCCTCCTGTTCTTGGAGTTCCCTGTCGGCGTTGCGGAGCCAGGACTCGATGTAGCCGAGCTTGGAGGAGACCACGCGCTCGTCGAGGTCGGCGGCGATGGTGGGGTAGCCGGCGCGCTGGATCATGCGGGGGAGCTTGCCCTCGCGGAAACGGTCGATGGTCCAAGCCAAGGGGTCTTCCACCAAGGTGCTGTCCCAGTAGATGCGCTCGTTGCGGGCGCGGGGGCCGTAGTGGTAGTGGGGTGCGTTGTAGAAGCAGTCGAAGGCGAGGAGTTCGATTTCCTGGCCGGCCACGTCGCCGAGGACATGGATGGCGGGGCCACCACCACCAGTGGTGCGGCGAATCTCAAGGCCGAAGCGGATGTTGCCAGCCTCGACGATTTCCTTGCCACGGCTGTGGGTGACGGTGGCGCGGCGGGTGGCCGCGATGTCGCGGGCGGTGGCCTCGGCCTCGGGCAGGGCTTCCATGAGGGCTGCCGAGTTGACGCGGGTGGCGATTTCGGGGTAGCCGGCCTTGGTCAGCATGGCGGGGAGCCGGGTGCCGATCTGCTCGAAGGCCCAGCCGATGGGATTGCCGGTGACCACGGGGTCGAGCATGACCTGGGTGTTCTCGCGGGCGGGGGCGTAGTGGTAGTGGGGCGCGATTTCGAAGCAGTCGAAGCGGAGAAGCTCGGTGTCCACACCGTCGACCTCGCCGCGGACCTGCAGGGACACGCCTTGGTCGGGGTTCTGGCCGCCACGGGCTCCGGGTGCGGTGCCGTGGGCGACACCGCCGTCGCGGGAGTAGTAGCCGATGGAAAAGCTGACGGCGCCAGCATCGATTCGGGTGCGTTCCATTGCCATTGTTTCGCCTCCTGTGGGTTTGGTCTGTCTACTTGGGGCATATTGTATCAGAACTGCGGGGAAGTCCAAGATTTGGGGATTCCCTGTGCTAGAATCGGGCTGGAGGATACTTCATGACGACACCGGTGATAACCTACCGCGAAGCCAGCCATGAACTGCTGGCACAAGCGCGCACAGAACTGGCTGCGGGCGACTTGCGACAAGCAGCCGAGAAGGGCTGGGGAGCAGCCGCCCAGATTACCAAGGGCCGTAGCAGAACACCGCGGCTGGCCCGCACGGCTCTCATCGCTACCTCTTCACGACAGTCAACGACCTCACGCGAGAGTCGGGGGACTTAGAAGTCTATGACCTGTTCCTAGTCGCGAACGGTCTACACTCCAACTTCTACGAGCACTCCTTCGACGCTATCCTCATTGCTCGGGACCTTGACCGCGTTGAACAGCTTATCGGCAAGCTGGAAACTCTGCTCAACCCCTAGCATGACGGCTGCCGCCGTCCTCACATCTGATAGGATTGATTCCTAATTCATAATACCCGGAGGCTGTCATGCCCTTTGGCGGGAATGATTGGCTGGCGCTGACGCAAGAGGCGGCGCTGGAACCTGAGCTACCTATTTGCGACCCGCATCACCATTTCTGGGACTACCGGCTGGAGCGCCTCCCGTACCAGCGGTACCTGTTGCATGAACTGGCTGACGACATCAACGGCGGGCATAACGTCCGCTCGACGGTGTTCGTGGAGGCGCGGTCGATGTACCGGGTTGATGGGCCTGAGGAGATGCGTCCGGTGGGAGAGGTGGAGTTCGTGCAGGGACTGGCGGCGTCCAGTGCCAGCGGGTTGTATGGACCGGGGCGAGCCGCAACGTCGATCGTTGGACATGCCAATCTGAACTTGGGCGAGGGTGTGAGGCCTGTGCTGGAGGCGTTGCAGGCTGCCAGCCCCAACAGGTTCCGGGGAATCCGCCACTCCGTGACTTGGGACCCGCACCCTGAAATCGAGAACACGGCGGCCCACAACCGGCAGGGGCAACTCGGCAGTGACAACTTTCGAGCGGGGGCACGGGTCCTGGCGAGCATGGGGTTTTCGCTGGAGGCGTGGCTGTTTTTCCCGCAACTGACGGAACTGGCTGAGTTTGCCAAAGCTGTGCCGAACCTGACCATTATATTGAACCACATCGGCGGGCTGTTGAGGGTCGGGCCCTACGCCAACCGGGATGATGTGATGGAGACTTGGCGGAACGGCATCGCTGCCGTGGCGGCCTGCCCCAACGTCAACGTAAAGCTGGGTGGAATAGGGATGCCCAGGACGGGGTTTGACTGGCATGAGCGAACCAAGCCCATCGGCTCGGAGGAGTTGGCAGAGTCGATGGCGCCGCTGATGAACTACTGCATTGAGAAGTTCGGGCCGGAACGCTCCATGTTCGAGAGCAACTTCCCCGTGGACAAGGTGTCGTACTCGTATAACGTGATGTACAACGCGTTCAAGCGGATGTCGAAGGACTACTCGGCCTCGGAGCGGGCCGCGATGTTCCATGACACGGCGGTGCGGGTGTACCGGGTTGAGGTCTAGGGAGTTTTCAGGGCCGGGATATGCGCGGCTAGTTGGGGCTAAGCCACAAGCAGGCGTCTGGCAATCTCTCTAGCCTCGTCCAAGTCATCAGCAAAGTGATCTTTAGGAACGCGCCTCAGGATGTTGAGGGCATCGAGAGTGGTGGCGGGTCTCCCGGAAAGAGCCATGACGACGCAGTGGGTGTTGTGCCTTCCTGCGGTTTCAATGAGGCGCTCCACCACGAGGGCTGCGCTATCATCCATGTAAACGGTCTCCGAGAAATCGAGGATTACGACCTCGTGGTCCCTGATATCAGTGCTGACCGTCCTAGTCAGGCTGGTGGCCGACGCTACGGAGAAACTACCCCTGAGAGATACTAAGCCAACCCGGGAAGCAAAGGCATCGCTCACAGCCGCATCCCCTCCGTCTGTGCCTCCTTCCTGCTCCTGAAGGAATGACTGGTCAAGGAGAGGCACCGAGACCACGCTGTCGGCTTCCAACTGCTCGAATTGGCGAGAGTTGGTGAGGGCCGCAGCAATGATGCCGACGGCAACGGCGGTTATGAAGTCAAAGAATACCGCGAGGCCCAGAGTGAGAAGCATTACCAGCATGTGTTCCCGCTGCACCCGATGGATACGGGTGAGGAAGCGCCAGTCTATGACGCCCCATCCAATTCTCATCAGGATGCCTGCCAAGGCCGCATGGGGAACATAGTCGGCATATCTGCCCAAGCCGAGTACCATGGCCACAAGGACACCAGCGCATATCACCCCTGAAACAGGTGTCCAACCTCCGCCTCGTATGTTGGCCACCGTGCTCATGGTGGAGGCTGAACCCGGCAAAGCCCCATGAAACCAGCCGCCATATTCCCGACTCCTTGAGCCAGAAGTTCCCGGTCCGGGTTGTGATGAGTGAGGGTCCTGGAGTCCGCCACCAAAGAGGTGAGCAGGGTGTGGATAGAGCCTACGAGGGCAAGCACCACCGCTGGTTCCACGGCACTCAGCAAGGCCGTGGTGGAAAAGTCGGGCAACTGCGGGCTTGGAAAGCCGCTGGGGACTGGTCCGATACTTGGCGCTCCAGTGAGCAACAGCACGCCCAACAAGATCCCCACACATAAGGCGGCGAGAGTGGCGGGCATATACCTGTTCAGCTTGCTAGGCCAGAATGTCGCCAAGGCTAGGGTGACGGCAGCAATCAAGAAGGCGTGCAGGTTGAACTCGTCAACCAGTTTCGGCCAGTAGCGAATCGCCCCAACCGGCCCATCTGGGGCAATGGGAGCCCCCAAGAAAGGCAGGGTGTGTACCAGAGTGATGATGATTCCGACCGCGGACATGAAGCCGGATATGACCGAGTAGGGCGTATAAGAAACGAACCGCCCTATCCTCAGGGCTCCGATCAGGGCCTGCAAGAGTCCCGCCATAATCACTATGGTGAAGGCCTGGGCTAAATCGCTGGTGTGACTGGTGACGATGACCGCCATTGCCACCGTCATTGAACTGGCTGGACCGGATATCTGGGCGCGAGTACCGCCGAACACGACGGCGAGGAAGCCCACGAGGACTGCGCCATAGAGGCCAGCCACGGGGCCCAACCCCGAGGCGATGCCGAAAGCCATCGATACGGGCAAGCTCACGGCAGCCGCAGTCAATCCGCCAAAAACGTCTCCCCGGAGGGTGTGCAGGTTATAGGTGATGTTCAACACGCAATCGAACGTTGGGACATTGATGCCATGGCTCGCCAGATGGTTTGAACTGTTGCCCATAGGGGGCTGGGGCAGACAACGGCAACAAACAGTGGTGCATTCTAGACAGCTTGCGGGCGGTAGTCCATCGGGGCGACGCGGCATTACAACACCTGAACATGAGGCAGTGTTTCACAACGATGGGCTAGCGGTGTACTCTATGGTGCTTGGCGGGGTGCGGGGTGCCCCAATATCCCTGACAAACTGAACCCGTCAAACCGAAACGCATACAGGTGGTGATATGCAGAACGCACCGAGGACGATTCCCAACGAGACGGACCTGCTGGTTATCGGGGCCGGTACCGGAGGGGCAACCCTAGCGGGCATCGTGGCCCGTGACACCGACCACAGGGTCACGCTGGTGGAAGCGGGGCCGGACTATGGCCCGCCGGACCGTTCGGTGTGGCCAGCAGACTTGCTGGACCCGAGGCCGGGCGCGACGAGCCATGACTGGGGCTATACGGGGCTAGCGCATAGCGCCCAAGCTGATCACATCAACTATTGGCGGGCGCGGGTCATCGGAGGCTGCTCCTCCCACAACTACTGCAATGCGTCGGTTGGACATCGGTGCGACTATGACGGCTGGGCCAATATGGGCAATCCGGGTTGGGACTGGGACTCGGTTGCTCCGGCATTTGCCAGAGCGCAGGAGGCGATGCGAGTGCATGCGCCACAAGTGGAAGACCTTACTCCGTACCATGTTGCCTATTTGGATGGCGCGGCCGAGGTGGGGATACCGCAAGTAGCTGAGTTCAACAACCCGGATGAGGAGAAGGGTGTGGCCCCCTTCCCCATCAATGTGTCAGATGGGATGCGGTGGAACAGTGCCTTCGCATATCTGGATCCGGTGCGCCACAAGGCCAACCTGAACATCGTGGATAACGCCTTGGTGGAACGGGTGGTGTTGGAAGGGGACAGGGCTGTGGCGGTTGAGGTGTTCGCAGACGGCCAGTCTCACACCATCCGAGCCCGGCGCATAGTTGTGGCTGGAGGGTCGTACTGCTCGCCTGCCATATTGATGAAATCGGGCATCGGCGAGGCTGATGCGCTGCAGCGTGTGGGCGTAAAGGCGGTGCATAACCTGCCGGGGGTGGGACAGAACCTGACGGACCACCCGCTGCTCCTCGTGCTGTTCAACCCTACTGACAAACTTGAGAAGCAGATGACGCAATTGGGCCGGCGCTCCGAGATACGCACCATGGCCAAGATACCCAGCCCGCATTGCAGCGAGGGATTCGACTTGGACTTGATCTCGCGCACGCTGCACGACCCTGAGACCGACGAGATGCAGTATGGCGTGGTAATTACCATGGTGGCCCCGCGGTCTCGTGGCCGTCTGAGCCTGACCTCCGCTGATCCCGAGGCCAAGCCGGTCATTGATATCGGCTATCTTACGGACGGAGCGGAAAACGACCTAGGCGCGGTGGTCGATGGCGTGGAGATTGCCCGTACGATCGGGGCAAGCATTACCAGAGCCGGGCTCATTGATGGGGAAAAGGACCCAGGAGCCTCAGTCACATCGCGTCAAGGTCTGGGGCAATGGGTGCAAAGGAATGTGAACAGCTTCGCCCACCCCTCGTGTACTTGCCGGATGGGTCCGGCAAGCGATGGCGGGGCCGTGGTCGACCACAACGGCAAAGTACACGGGATAGACGGTCTCTATGTGTGCGATGCCTCGATATTTCCCGTGATTATGCGTGCTCCCACCAACCTGCCGACGGCCATGGTGGCGGAGCATCTGGCCGCGCGAATCGGGGACATACGGTAAAGAAGCCGGGCACGGTCCGATGAAGCTGAACGGCTGCACCACGACGCATATCTTCTGTCGTCCAAACTGCCCGCCGGGCAGGCGCACCAAGCCGTTCAACAGGGTGACTTTCTCGTCGGAAGAGGAGGCGGTAGCCAATGGCTACCGCCCGTGCCGCGTATGCCTGCCGACTGAAGGCGAACCGGGGCCGTGGAGGCCGAAGGCGCAGCGTTAGTCCACCACGGGCATGGAGACGGTGACGGTGGGGACGGGGAAACGGGTGCGGTGGCCCTTGCCGGTAAGGTCTTCCCAGAGGCGCAGGTCTTCGGGGCCGAAGCTGTGGGTGGAGCCGTCGGCTAGCTGGATGTCGATCTGACCGGTGAGGATGGTGAGCCAGCGGCGTTGGGGAGCGGGGTGGAAGTCGGAGAATTCACCGGCGTCGGTGATTTGCAGCGAGCAGCCCGATACCTTTTTCAGCGATTCGAGCTTGGGGTCCGAGGGTTCCAAGGACTCGATGTAGCTCAGGCCATCGTCGCCGGTGTACATCCTGTAGATTCCCACTCGAGTCCTCCTAGCGTGTAATCGTTGAGTCAGTCATGCGGAAGGGCGCTAACTGAGGTGGGGCACCACCTGCTCGCCCAAGAGTCGTATTGAGTTCAACACCCGGTCAGGGGGGAGGCGTAGCCCGGTGCTGACCTCGGCGATGACCATGGACAGACCAAGTTCTTCTTTCAGTTGGCGCAGTCGCTCGACAACTACATCGGGGGTGCCGAAGGCCACCTTTTCCTGCAGGACTTCCTCGTAGGTGATTTCCGCCAAGCGATTGGCTCGCTGGGACCGTTCGTCATTTAGCTCGCGTCCTTGGGCGCCACTCTGAACGACCATCTGGCCCAAGTTGCGGAAGAAGGACATCATGCCCTCTTCCGGTTCGGAGAGGGCATCCTCCATGTTGTCTGCGACATAGACGGGGATGCGCATGGCCAAGTCCGGCTCGCCGGGCTGGCCGGCGTCGCGCCATGCTTTTTTGTAGTCGGCGACTGAGAGTTGAAGGTCCTCGATGCTGACGGTGCGGAGGCTGAGGAAGATGGGCAGGCCCATACGCCCGACCATGGGGTAGGTCTCATTGGAGCCTGCAGCCATGCGTATGGGCGGATAGGGTTGCTGGTAGGGCTTGGGAGACACCGCGACATCGTGATAGTTGTAGAACTCTCCTTCGTAGCTGAAGGCGTCCTCGGTCCAGGCCTTGACGAGGATGTCCAAACACTCGTAGAAGCGGCCCTGACTCTCAGCGTAGGGAATGTTATAGCCCACGTAGGAGCGGGCCAAGCCGCTGCGTCCGATGCCGAAGTCGAATCGCCCTTGGCTGATATGGTCAAGGGTTGCCACTTCTTCCGCTAGGCGGACCGGGTTGGTCAGGGGCAGCACCTGAACGGCAGTACCCATTCGCAGGTTCTTGGTGCGGGCGGCTATGGCACTTGCCACCACTAGGGGAGAGGCGAGGACGGACCGGTCGCCAGCGAAGTGCATTTCCGCCAACCATACTGAATGGAGTCCCACATCCTCTGCCACGTCTATCTCGGTGAAGGCTTGGTTGAACGCATCGGCCTGCGACATGTCGCGGTAGCGGTCAAAGGTCAGGAAAAGACCTACATCCATGTATCACTCTCTTTCGGCCTGGGGGCCACTCTCTCAGGCAGCCCATCCCGACCTTCCAGTTCGAGGGCCGGTCAGAGGGAAGGTTGGGATGGGCTTGGACTGTGCGGGGTATGCGGCCTGCTTTAGAAGCCTACCTGATTGAACGCCAACGGCTCGTTATCCGGGCTCAGGCTGTCGAGGTCAAGCACTACACCGTCCTTCATGACCATGGTGAGGTGCCTGCCAGCTTGAAGAACACTTATGTCGGCGATAGGGTCGGCATCGAGGAGGATTATGTCGGCAAAGCGGCCTTCTTCGATGGTGCCGACTTGGTTCTCCAGCCCCATCACAAAGGCGTTCTCCTTAGTGATGGACTGGATGGCTTCCATTGGAGTGTAACGACCTTCCTTCACCAGAATCTCAGGTTCGTCCCCGTGGGAAAGTCCGTACTGCATGTTCTGCGAGTTCCCGGTGTCGGTGCCGCAGAGCACCTTGACGCCCAATTCGCGGCTGCGCTCCATAACGAAAGCTTGAGCCTCGATGTGGCGCCTCACCAAGTCGAGCTCACTCTCGGAACGACCTGACTCGATCCCCAGTCGCACGGCGCGGTGCAAGGCGGTGGCGGTTGGGACGATGCGGCAACCCGCCTCGGCTACAGCGTCCAAGTCGGCCTCAGTGGCGAGGTCGGCGTGGAGAATCCAGTCGATCCCCGCCTCGGCTGCGTCACGGGTGGAGCCTGAGCCACGGGAGTGGATGGTGACAGGCACGTTGCGCCGATGCGCCTCGCCCACCACCACCTCCAGTTCTCGCTTGGATATGGTCTGGGTGTCGCCGAACTGACTGTCGGCCAGCTTGATGAAATTGACTCCGTGTTTACACTCGCGGCGTACCTCGGTAATCAGCTCATCCATGCTGTTACACAGCTTAGCCAGCGCGTGTTCCGGGCTGCCAGCCCACGAGGGCTCATTGTCCAAAATGCTACCGTAGGTAGCGATGAACCGCCCGGCACAGTTGATACGGGGGCCCTGTATCATGCCCGCACTCACGGCATCACGCAGGGCGACGTCGATGAACCAAGTGCCTCCCGGCGAGGCCACGCTGGTGACGCCGGCTGCGAGTATACGGCTCAGATTCCGGGCAGCCCGCAGGGTGCTGAACTCAGGGCTGGTAGTGCCCTTGGCCGAGGGGATCCCGGGCATGGGGGGGTTGCCAAAGGAAAGGTGGCAGTGGGCGTCGATCATGCCGGGCATAATCCATTGCCCGGTGGCATCAATGACGTTGACCTCGCGGTCTTCAAGGTTCACGTCAGGGGGCAGGCCACCGACGCTCCGTATGCGGTTTCCCTCGATTACCACGGCCTCGTTGGGCGTTGGCGGGTTGCCTGTGGCGTCAATCAGAGTGCCGTTGCGGATAACCGTAGTGGTCCCGTTGCTGGCCATTTCGACCTCCTAATCAGGGGAGCGTTTCGCTCAGCGGAGCCTCACGTGTCATGAGGCCATGCAGGGCGACACGCTGTTGGGCATAAGCTAGCACTAGAGGGCAGGTGGGTCAATGGACGGGGTTAGTGTAGCAGCGGCCCCAATATCAGATGCTACGGCTACTCTTGCTCTAAAACTCCGCGACTTTCGAAGTCGGACACAATCGAGTGGTGAACAGAGCGGGCATCAGATTCAGCGCGTGCAGCATCGGCAGCGGTGGGTTCCTCCCAATTTCCCGGATACCGAGTTTCTACTGCCCACTCCGTAAGTTCGGCCAAGTCGGCATGCGTCACTTTCAACTGCCAACCAGCGGGAAGCAGGTTTCGCAATGCATCCAGGTCATGAGTAAGGGGAAATACAACTCGTTCTAGTACAAGGGCCGCCTTCAATGCCTTTTCCGCCGCTTGTTGAGAGAGCCAGCAAACATGCCGTGGCGTTGGCGGGTCCCCGGACAGTAAACGGGAGGCCACATCGAGGTCCTCCCGTGAGAAGCGCAGCCATCGCAGTGATTCTTGCGATACCGGGTCAGGGGCATTCATATATGAGAGTGCCCTCCTCCAAGGCAGCATGGAGCACGGTCCCCGTCACATGACCTTGAAGAGAGATCTCTTTAGGCGTGGTGACCACAATATCCTTGCTGTAGGGAAGGTCTCCCAATACTCGACGGATTTCGATGGCAGCGCGCCGTTTGTCTGAAACATCTCTCAGCACTACGAGCAGGTCGACATCACTCCATTCGTTGGCGGTCCCTCTGGCTCGGGAGCCGAAGAGTACAATACGGTCTGGCTGGAACCGTTCTACGATACGGGCTACCATTAACGAGACGACATCTACGGCGCTTGTCACGCGTGTCCTCTCCTGAAACGCTTAATCGGTACTGTCCGATTATATCGTATGCTTCGAACCGTTCCGACGAACTCGGATACCCAGGTTGACCTTGTAGTATCATGCCTATGGCTTATCCGACTCCGCGCATGCAAAGCCAAGGAGATTCCGCATGACCCAGCAGGATGCGTCCCGGAGCCTTTATGACCGGAGCGTGGTCATTGATGCGCTGAATATCAGCAACTGGGACAGCGCGAATGTATATGACAGCCTGCACAATGGGGGCGTAACTGCCATCAATGCCACCATCGCGGTGTGGGAGAACTACCGGGAATGCATGGACAACCTCGTGGGGTGGCTGCATCGGTTTGAGCGCGATGACCGGCTGGTGCAGGCGACATCGGTGCGGGACATCCTGAGCGCCAAGGAAGAGGGCAAGGTAGGCGTGGTGCTGGGATGGCAGAACGCTTCGCCCATTGAGAACGATCTGAACCGCCTAGCGATGTTTTATGCCTTGGGCGTGCGGGTTATACAGCTTACGTACAACGAGCGTAACCTGCTGGGGAACGGGTGCTATGAGCGCAGCGACGACGGCTTGAGCCACTTTGGAGTGGACGCGGTCAAGGAAATCAACCGGCTAGGCATACTCATCGACCTCTCGCATGTCGGGGACCGCACGACACTGGAGGCTGCCGACCTCTCGGAGCACCCTGTGGCGGCTACTCATGCCAATGCCCGCAGTTTCTTTGGTCATGTTCGCAACAAGACGGACGATGCGTTGAAGCTGATTGCAGAAAAAGGAGGGGTGATCGGGGCCAATGCCTTCCCGCCGTTCATGCCCAACGGGTTCCAGTCGACGCTGGATGATTACATCGATGCCATCGACGACTTGGTAGAGAGGATTGGCATCGACCACGTGGGTATTGGCACGGACTTTACGCAGGACCAGCCCAAGGCTTTTTTCGACTGGCTCTTTTCTCAACAGGGCACCAAGTACCGGGAACGCCCACTGCAATACCCTGACCCGCTGGTTCACCCTGAAGGGATGGAGACGCCCGACAAGTTCTCAAATATCGCCGTGCGCCTCTCCCAACGGGGTTACACCGACGAGGATATTACCAAGGTGCTGGGAGGCAACTGGCTGAGGCTCTTCAGCCAGGTCTGGGGAGGCTAGATTCCGGGACGGCGCCCAACGGGCCGATTTCAGGCCTAGCGCTCAACTCGACTACGACCTTGCGCACCCGTCCGTCGGATAACACGTCGAGGGTAACCTCATCGCCGGGCCGATGGTACTCCAGCATGTGGGAGATGAGGTCGTCTATGCCGCGAACAGGTACGTCGTCTATGGCGGTGATGACGTCGCCATCCACGGGATAGGTCACGCCATCCACGTCCCGCGTATCTTCTGCCTCGGCAAGCCCAGCCTTGTCCGCGGGACCGTCGGGCACGATTCCAACCAGCAATACCCCTCGGGTGCCGGCTGGCAGGCCATTCACCTCGGCAAGGGTGTTCCGCACTGTGGTGCCGCTGATCCCAAGGTAGGCGTAGGTGTAGTCCCCTTCCTCAATGAGTACGGGGATGATGCGCTTGGCCGTATTGATAGGCACAGCGAACCCGACACCCGAACTGCTGCCGGAGCGACTGAGTATCTGGGCGTTGATGCCGATGACGTTGGCGTAGCGGTCGAGCAACGGGCCGCCGGAGTTGCCGGGGTTGATGGGCGTGTCGGTCTGGATGACGTTTGGGTTGCTGAACTGGCTCGCCCCGGCAGGAATCACACGCCCCAAAGCACTGACGATACCACCCGTCATGCTGAACTCCTGGCCGAAGGGGCTGCCAACGGCGAAGGCCAGTTGGCCCACCCGGAGTTGGTCGCTATCGCCCTGCTGGACCGGCTTGAGCCCGCCATCGGGCGGTTCCACTTTCAGGACCGCCAAGTCTGAGTCGGGATCGCTGCCCAAAACTTCAGCAGGCAACTCCATGTCGTCGTGGAACACCACCATCACCCTGTCGGCGTCCTCAATTACGTGGTGGTTGGTCACGATATGTCCTTCGCTGCTCCAGACGAAGCCCGAACCCTCCGAGGGCACGGGCCTGAGTTCACCGCCGAAGATTCCTCCCGCGCGTACATTGGTGCGCACCTGCACCTGTACCACCGATGGCAGGATGGACTCGTATATGCCGACCAGCACTTCTTCATAAGCGGAGAGCGATACATGCGGGTCGAGCAGCGCACTGGGGTCAAATGGGAAGCTGGGCGCTGTTTCGGGCACGGGCAAGGCAGCGACCGGGCTGGCAGGCGGAGCGGGAGTATCGGTAAGGGCTGGCGGCGCCTCCTGAACAGGGCCGGCTCCAGGCGTCGCAGGACCGGGGGTCTCCGGTACCCTTGCAGCCGCGCCAATAGACGCAGGGGAGGCAACGACAGGTGTCGGGACCGCGGCTTGTGTTGGGGACGGCGTATCGGTGGAGAGTACGCGCACACAAGCCAGCAAAGCCACCGTTGATGCCAGTGTCAGCAACAGCGATAGCACTAGGAGAAGATATGGGCGGTGTCTCGTCTTTGATCCAGCCATCCGGGTCACCATCTTCTGCGTCAATTATATTAGGCGGATTCAGAGATATGTGGGAAATCCAGAGAGTCCATGCGGTCAGCATTATTCCGTCGCATCCAATGGGAATTCAGGATGGGTAGGCACTGCCGTCAGTGCCCACCCATGCATTCCTCCCGTGCATTGCGGATGGCATCCCATTACGTGGAGCCTGACTCCGTGCCCGACTCTGAGGGATTCCAGTCGGAATCCTTGCCGCAGCACCCTTTGCCCCAACGACCCTTGCCTCGCAATCCGTCGCGTCCGGAGCCCTTTCTCCAAGACTTTTCGAAGCCCTCGGGCCGGTCATCCAGCCAATCCTGGTATTCGTCGGCCTGTTCTTGCGTGATGCGCCCTGATTCCACCATCTTGTCCAGCCAAGCCTGAACATACTCCTCGTGCATCTCCTTCTTGGCCTGCTTCATGGCATCGGCGACGGTCTCCTCGTCCAATCCCAGAATCTCTGCCACGCGGCCTGCGAACCCCTTCTTGTCGCCGTCATCCGTCACCTTGTCTCCGTCGCTGACCTGTTCTGCCAGGACGGCTCCGCCAACGACTCCCATCGCCACGAGCAACACCACGATTGGAATGAACAACCAGCGTTTCCGCATCCACCAGCCTCCTGAAGCTCCGGTGTTTCCGGAGGGGATGCTTCAAGAGTACACGCAAATGATGAAGAACCTGTGAAAAGGTCTAGAAGCTCTTGAGAAGAAATGGTCTCGCCCGCTTCTCGGCTGAGAATGGAACCAAGTGACGGCATCCTTCGTCTGTATTGTAAGTCGATGGAATTGCCGGAGGCTGATGTGTATCAACCAAGTGTTTTTGGCGATGCCGCCCCCGGTCTCGACTCGACTTACTGCATGAGCCCCCATCTTTTGGCTTGGGAGAGCGAGAGTGTTGCCTGCGCACGGGCCCGGTCGTGTTCTGTTGCGGAACCGCAGGCAATCGCCTTGGTGCCTCCTCTTCGGGCCTTATAGAATTATGTAATGCAGAATGGGAAGGCCCAACGCCCGGTTTCCCTTGAAGACGGGAAGAGTTGCGACGGGCGTTAATCCCCGATACACAATTGCTCTGACACCATGATGGACGGAAACGGGGCTCCTTTCGGGCTGACGTGGTGGGGAGGGAGATGGAAATGAAAAGCCTTAGACTCATAACACTCCTGCTTTTGGCCGTGATGGCCTTCGCCCTGCTGGCGGCTTGCGGTGGTGACGACCCCACACCCACACCGCAAGTTGTCCCAGTGGTGCCGCCGCCGGGCACACCGACGCCAGCCAGTACGCCCACACCTCAACCCACTCCGCAGCAGCCCACGCCCACACCCACCCCGACAGCGACCAGCACGCCAACCCCTCAACCTGTCGAGAGCCCAAGCCCAAGTCCCACCCCAACGCCCGAGCCTGTGATACTGGACCTCGATGGCTTTCTGGCTCAGTGCGAACAGGAAAGTCTCGCATTGGCAGCTCCCTTCGCCGCAATGGGCGATTTGACCCAGCTGGGGCCAGCCGACGACCTGAGCTGGGGCCAACTGAGTGACCTCTACGACGAGACTATTGCCGTATACCAAGAGATGGACCCGCCCGAAGAACTGCGGGCATATCATGATGCTTGGGTTGCCAACGCAGAGGCACTACGGGATTTCGCCGATGGCCGTCCTCGCGACAGCTCTTTCTTGGCCGACATCCTGACCCTGTTGTTTGAGGGCTTGATAGCTGGCTCCATGGAAATCGCCTTCGACCCCAGCAAAACAGACGAGGAAAAACAGCAGCTCATCGAGGCTATGGCGCAGGAAACCTTCGGGGAGTTCTTTGGCCCCGCCTTTATCGAGACGGGGATGGCATACGAGGAAGCAAGAGAAGCCCTATCCGAGGCTACTCTGGCATCCCTTGAGGGTTCCGATTGCTATTTCGGAATCAGCCCCATTGATGCCATGGAAGGCGAAGCAGGCTTGGGCCCGGACCCCAGCTTCGAGGATGACCACGCCGACCAGCGGGACAACGCCACCATGATCGAGATAGGCGAGTCAGTGGCAGGTATGGTGGACTATGAAGGCGACTTCGACTTCTTCCAGTTCCGCGCCCAACAGGAGGTCGTGTACATGATAGCGGCGGAACTGGAGATAGAAGAAGCGAGCTGGAGCCTCGGCCTTTACGGTGCGCAAGGGCAGTTCGAGGACTTTGCGAATTCCGTGCCCATATTCTGGCAAGCCCCCGCCTCGGACGATTACTACGTGGAATTCAACGCTGTGACAGAAGAAGTAGGGCCGTACACCCTGACGGTCTCATTGGCCACGGATGATTATGGCAATTCACCATCGACTTCCACCAGGCTAGGTGTTGGCGACTCGGTGGAAGGTGCCATCGACTACAACACGGACCTTGACTACTTCGTGTTCGCAGCAACAGCCGGACAGTCGTACGCCATCGCAATCGACGGCGGGACCCTGCCGGAAGCGCAGTTGATCTTGTACTCCAGCGACAACATCGAACAGGACTTCGGCATAAGCCTGTTGGAATGGCAGGCATCCGATTCGGGTGACTACTACATAGAAGCCGGGGCCTTCGGTTCCACCGGCACATACACCCTCAGGGTCAGCGACATCAACTGACCAGCGCGATATCTCAAACGCACCACGGCCTTGGAACGCCCTTTCTGCTGCTTCCGGGCCCGTGGTGCGTCAAGCGACGGGTGCGGGCCAACCATGGCCTTGGCCAAGGAGCCTATGCCCAAGTGCCGGATAGCCCCGATGTGGTTTTAAGCCAAGATGGTTCTAGCCCCAGAGGGGTTCTAGCCCGCGAAGGTGGGTTCCAGCCCAGAAAAACCGCCGAGTAGAAGGACAACTGAAGGCCCAATTGTGGTATTGTCCCTGTAGCCCTTCCATGCATGACTCTGTGAGGCAGTCCTGACCACATCACCTACCCGAAATCCCCGCTACGAACCCGACGAGAACCCATCCATAAAGGCCTCGGTCGGGTTCGGGGCGCAATTCAGCCTCATAGCCTCTGCCACTCTGCTGGTGACTCCCGTCATCGTCGCCGAAGAATCGGGGATGGATGAGTCCTACCTGATTTGGATGGTCTTTGCCTCGTTGCTGGTCGTAGGGGTATCCACCCTCTTGCAGGTTCACCGCATAGGGCCCATAGGTGGCGGAGCCGTGCTGCCCATGTTCACCGCGGCCTTCTCCATCCCCTTCTGCATCACTGCGGTGGAAGACGGCGGTCCGGCCCTTTTGACGACGCTGGTGCTGGTCTCGGCAGTAGTCCAGCTAATCATTTCCAAGTGGCTGGTCATTCTCAGACGCATAGTAACTCCCATCGTTAGCGGCACGGTGATGATGATACTTTCCATCACCCTCGCGTCCGTGGTGTTCGCCCTCCTAGACAAGGCTTCCGAGGCCGAACCCACGGCCGCTCCCCTGACTGCCCTGGCCACGCTGGTGGTGGTCGCTGCCCTGACTCTCCGTGGTTCCGCAATTTGGCGCCTCTGGGGGCCCCTTATCGGAATAGTAGTGGGCTGCGCCGTTGCAGCCGGGTTCGGAATCTACAACATTGACCGCTTGGTTGACGCCCCTTGGATTGGCCTGCCCGGCGGCCCTCCCGGCTTCTCTCTTGATTTTGGAGTCTCCTTCTGGACTCTTCTTCCCGCCTTCCTCTTCCTGGGCGTAATCATCTGCATCCAAGCTAATGGAGAAGCCATATCCGGCCAGCGGGTATCGTGGCGCGACAACCGGGCCGTCGACTTCCGGCAGGTCCAAGGCGCACTGGCAGGCACCGGCTTTTGTAACCTCTTTGCCGGCTTTGCGGGAGCGGTCCCCAACGCCATCAACCCCGCAATAGTGGCCTTCACTCAGACCACAGGGGTCGCCTCGCGCCGTATAGGCTATAGCATCGGCCTCATCTTCATCGCAGTAGCCTTTCTGCCCAAAGTGTCCGCGCTGCTCAGCACCCTGCCCGGTCCCGTGATGACCGGCTATCTCATCATGGTTACCGGCAACCTTCTCGCCGAGGGTGCGCGCACGGTCATTCAGAGTGAGCAGAACCGGCAGAAGGTCGTGGTGGCAGGCGTCTGCTTCTGGATCGGCGCAGCATTCCAGTTCGGACTTTTCAACCTGCCCGACGTCAACCCGGTCCTCGGGGCCCTCCTCAAGAGCGGCATAACCACAGGGGGGCTGGCCGCCATCATCATGATTCTATATCTGGAGTTCACCAACCCCCGCCGCATGCGGTTCCAGTCGAAACTCGATGTCGAATCCCTTCCCGAACTCAACGACTTCATCGCTAGGTTCGCACAACGCCGCGGGTGGGGAAACGCCATGAAGGAGCGGTTGAGCGCCGTTGCCGAAGAGACTCTCCTCACCCTCGCTCCTCCCGACTTCCTAGGCTTGGACGGAGAGGACGACGGCGACGAGGAGGCCCCTCCCAAGGATGAACGCCGCCTCATCGTCATAGCCTCAAGCGAGGGGGCCGTGGCCGATTTGGAGTTCATCGGCGGTGGCAACGATGCAAACGTCGAAGACAGGCTGCGACAGCTACAGCAGCACGACGAGGAAACCCCCGTGGAGCAAGAGCTATCCCTCAAGTTGCTGCGCAGCTACGCTTCCTCGGTGAAGCACCAGCAATTCCACGACACCGACATCATCACCGTCCGCGTCACCGAACCCGACGCCTAACTGAGCCCCCAACCCAGTCAACCTATCCAACAACGCCCACCTCGCCATTCCCGCACCCAACCCGTCCGTCATTCCTGCACCCAACCCGTCATTCCTCCACTCCCACCCCATCATTCCTGCACTCCCACCCCGTCATTCCTCCACACCCACCCGTCACTCCTGCATCCCTAACCCGTCACTCCTGCACCCCCCAACCCGTCATTCCTGCGCAGGCAGGAACCCACCCCTGCCACCGAGTCGAAGTACCCCCGCAACCAAGCCAATGGACCCACCCACCCCCCATGACATCTCTCCCTTGACATCACACAAACACCAGTTCTACCATCAATAGAGAGTGCCCAGAGCACCACCCTCTAACAAGCCATCATGCGAAAACACGACAACCCAGGACGACCCAACTCAGCTTCTCTCGGGCAAACTTCGCCTCCCGAGGGATACCCATACCTTCCCGCCGCCTGCCCCCACGGCCTCATACGACTACGCATTTACCGCCCCGCTCCCACAACGAAATCCGTCAACACCGACTGGCTCCCCAACCCCCGCCACACAAAGCCCACGCTACACATGTGTCAGCTACGGGCCAGCTATGACCGCGCTACAAATGCTACACTTTCCAGATACAAATCACGCTTCCACAGATACGAAGAGTGTAGCGTGTTGCATCTCCCACCGCTTCTGCGCCCGTCGCACATCTGCCACCCAACATCACGACGAAATCCGCCATATCCTCCACCTCGTCCCAACGCCCGCCATCCAACACCAATTCGACACATGTGTCAGCTACGACCCAGCTACGACCACTCTACAAATTCGACACCTCGCAGATACGAATCGCGTTTTTTTAGCTACGAAGGTGTCGAATGCTCCTATCTGTGTGTCGACGCCAATCCACTTAACATCCCCGCTCCCACCCACGACGAAATCCGCCAACCACGTCCTACCCCTCAAATCTCCCTCGTGGGACTGTCTGGTCCAATACGAGCCAGCTACGGCAGTGGAACGAATGGAACGGTTCTCAGATACAAATCACTCTTTCGCAGCTACAAACCGAGTCCCACGCCCTATCTGGAATGGCACCGTCCCCCAGCCGAGTTCCCGGCGCGCCAGCGGCTTGTCTTGCTACGACTTACGAACATCCCGCAAACAATTATCGCCATCATGGCCCAAGCGGCGAAGCCGTGGTATCTCGCATATACCCGACGGGCATCTCTCGGGCTCCCTTGGTGGAGAGCCGGGCATCCCTGCCAAGGAAAGCCCGGCCCCGTCAGCGGATGCTAGTCCTCGTCGAACTCTTCCGGCATGAGGACGAACTCAGGATACGACTCCATGCCCAACTCGCCGGCGTCTTGGCCCAACCGCTCAACCTCCGGAGACACCCGCGCACCCAAAAGCCTGTTGAGCGCATGCCATACGCCGAAGGAGACCGTGAATACAAAGGCGCCTATCGCGAGTATGCCAATGAGCTGCACATGGAATGTAGCCCCTCCCGCGATGCAGGCGGCGATAGTGCCCCATGCCCCGGCAAACAAATGGGCGGGCACGGCTCCAACCACGTCATCGACCCTGACCCTCTCCAAGAGCTTCAAGCCAGCGACGCATATCACGCCCCCCACTGCGCCGATGACCACGGCCCAATAGTGGTCCATGATGTCGGGGGCCGCGGTTATGGAGACCAAGCCCGCGATGGCGCCGTTCAGCCCGGCGAACAAATCAAGGCGACCCATGATTGGCCGGGACACGACGAGGGCCGCCATCACACCCGCTGCCGCCGCAAGGTTGGTGTTGACCAGCACGATGCTCATGGCAACTGCGTCGGCTGCGCTCCCCAAGGCCAACTGAGAGCCTCCATTGAAACCGAACCAGCCGAGCCACAGGATGAACACACCCAGAGTTACCACGAGAATGTTGGAAGGAGGCGTAGCGCGGGCCGACCCGTCGCGACGGAACTTTCCCAGCCTCGGCCCCACCACCAATGCCCCGGCCAAAGCGGCCCAGCCGCCCGTGCTATGGACGATGGTTGATCCGGCGAAGTCAGTAAAGCCGTTACCAAACACGTCCCCAGCCCAGCCGGATTCGCTTAGCCAACCGCCTCCCCAAGTCCAAGCGCCCACGACTGGGTAGATGACGGCGGTCAGGACCAGCGTGAATGCAAAGAAGGACCACATCTTGACCCGCTCGGCCAGAGCCCCGGAAACAATGGAGGCAGCAGTGGCCACGAAGACCATCTGGAAGAACCAGTCGGACATGACGGCATATCCCGACTCCACCACATCTGCCAAGGCCCCAGTGTCTCCATCAAGGAGCGCCGTCTCCGCCGAAGACGACATATACAGGCCTTTCACCTGACCGACAAGACCGGCGGCATCGCTGACGCCCACGTACATCAAATGGTAGCCAACGAAATAAAAGGCAAGCCCGGCAATCGAATAGATGCCGATGTTCTTGAGGCAGATCATGGCGGCGTTTTTGGTGCGCACTGAGCCGGACTCCAGCATGGTGAATCCGGCGCACATCCACATGATCAGTGCGCCCCAGACGAGGAACATGAAGGTGTTGAGGACGAAGTTGGTCTCTCCATCGACCCCTTGGGCACGAGCTAACCCAGGATTGACCAAGGAGAAGGCAACAAGCCCAAGGGTGGCTGCTCCGATGATGGCAGCAGTGCGATGGTAGGAAAGGAAACGCACCAAAGTCATTGCGCCGAGTCCTCCTGAGAAAGGGAGTGTATATTGCTTGGTTGGTTGGTCGGCAAATTAAGTCTGGCTCGCTCCATTTGGGCTTGTCTCCTAGCTATGGTCACCCAAGGAGTATATCGGCTGCCGATGCAGGAGCAGCTTAAACAACAAGCCTTCTTTCTGTCAACGAACCAGACATTGCATCCACTGGGGTTAGCCGTGAGCCATCCGCCTGGTTATCCAAGAAGGGCGCTATTCAGTCTGAGACAGCGGTCCCATAGGAGTAGTCCCGGAAACGCCGGGGATATAGCACTGTGACAAGCGCTACGGCTCCAAATGCCACATGGGCTATGTTCTCCCACAGGCTCACGGAGAACATTCCCAAGTCGCCGGTCCCTCCTCCAGCCACTACGAAGCCTGCGATTCCAACCCCGGTAAGCAGCGCCCCTTGCAGTCCCAACAAGACCCGCTTCCAACTGGAGGTCCATACCTCTCCCGCCAACAGGGCCATCAAGCCGAGGACCAAATAGGCAATGCTCTGTCCGACGTCTATGTGATACAAGTCTTCTGAATCCGTGCCAAGGAAGAAACCGGCCACGCCCACGACGGTCATCAGGGCGCCGAGGACCAAGAGATAACGCCGATTGGTGAGTCCCTTCGAGTATTCCCTCCACACGGGACCATACTGCACCCTGACCACGGCAGCCTCCCCTATCGCCAATTTGCCCTTGAACGTAGCTGGCATATCCGCTCGTGTCAACCCGACCCACCGTTGACGCCTAGCCAGACCCGCTGCTAGACTGAACTTCCCTTTTTGGGGCGGTTAGCTCAGATGGTTAGAGTGCCGCCTTGACATGGCGGAGGTCGGAGGTTCGAGTCCTCCACCGCCCACCACACTGTACAAAATCAAAAACCCTTGCCTTACTTCTGGCTTTGTTCCTGTAGCACAGCCGTCCTAACGCCACCCCGCCCGATGCCGGTGTACTGAAACCCCAATGCGGCCATCGAGTGCGCCTAAATCGGGCTGGCATCAGGACATCCCTGGCGACCCTCGCGGTAAACACGACTTAGAGTTCGCTAGAAGGACCGACGGCTGTTCGCCTGTTCCAAAGCCAAAGTGGGCGCAATATTTGCAGGACTACCAGTTTGGCCAGTAGTTGCTATGGTTGCTACAATCCGCCTGCGTATTTGCGCTGTCCACCCGCATAGACCACATGGAAATCCGATAGGGAGAGGTGCGCCGTGCCCATAGTGCCCAAGGTCATGAGTACCCAGCACCCGGACAATGCCAATCCGGCCCCCTTTGCCGACTCACGAGGCGTGCTGCGAGGCGACGGCGAGGTCCAAGAAGCGGTCCATGTCTTCGCCTTGGGCTGCGATGAGCAGATGTGGGACTCGGAGGGGAAGGATACTGACAATCAGGTGGTACGGAAGCTCCTCACCAGTTATCCGCACTTCTTCCAGGACGCGTTCCGCCTTGGGCGCGAAATAGCCCTGACGCTACGAGTGCCCAACCCGCGTGTGGAACGGGACATGCGTAAATCCCTCGTAGAGGCACTGCAAAGCATACCTTCAGCATGGGACATGACCCAGAGCTTCTATGGCGATGCGGATGTGGCCCCCATCGAAGACGTGATTCTCCCCTTGACCACTTCGGCGGAAGAGATTTCTCTGGTTGAGGCGTACTACCGAAAGGTGGTTGTCGGCCAAGAGGACGAGACGCTGGAGGACGGCCAACCGGTCAAGGATTGGGTGGGGGAGTTCTTCCCCAAACGGGTGCGAGTGATTCCCCTCATCGAGGACATGGAGCACCTGATACGTTGCGACCATATAGTAGAGGAATACTTGGAAGGCCGAGACCTCCCCTACCAACGGGTGTTTCTTGCCCGGAGCGACCCCGCGCTGAACTACGGCATCGTCGCTGCAGAGTTGGTGCTGAAGATAGGCCTGTTGCGCCTATGTCAACTGGAACAGAGGCTGGGACTGCCCCTGTACCCCATCATCGGCTCTGGCTCCGTACCCTTCCGAGGGCATCTGACGCCGGTCAACATAGAGCGCTCCCTGACGGAATATCCCAGCGCGCAGACGTTCACAGTCCAATCCGCTTTCAAGTATGACTACGACGACGAGGCCGTACGCAGCGGCATAGCACAGCTTCGCGCCCATGAGCGTGGCGAACCGGTCCCCATCGAGGAAGAACGCGCCCGTATGATAATTGACAAGACTACCGCCGAGTACCAAGACAACGTGGGGCGCTTGGTGGAATTGATTCGAACAGTTTCCGGCTACGTGCCGAGGCGACGGGAACGCAGGCTGCATGTAGGCCTCTTCGGATATGGCCGTACCCTAGGGGATGGTGAGGTGACTCTGCCCCGAGCCATCGGATTCACCGCAGCCATGTATTCAATAGGAGTCCCCCCAGAGTTATTGGGCTTGGCATCTCTCACTGAGGACGACCTTGACTACGTACGAGAGGTGTACCCCAGCTTGGATGGCGACCTCCGAGCCGCCCTGCGTTTCACCAACGAGCGTCATGTGAAGGAGCTTTTGGGAGAACCCTATTCGCGATTGGTGGGCAAGTTCACGGATGAACTGGACCGGGTGCATGAGGGACTGACCAGTGCTGTCTGGGCCAGCATTGACCACGACAAGTCGACGGTGAACATTCCCCACTACGTGGAGGAAGCGGCCCGCCTTCGCCGGTTTCTCGGCTAGGACAAGACCGGATCCGTTACTGCAGCACACCCTCGTCGGAGAGTTGCCGGTATTCTTCGTCGGACAAACCGATCATCTCCTTGAGCACCTGTTCGTTGTGGCGGCCCAAGAGAGGGGATGGGGAGTGGTGATAGCCCGGGGTCAGAGAAAGCACAAATTCGCTGCGGTCGGTTGCGTAGGTCCTCATCTCCTCGTGCTCCAGATAGCTGTAGTGGGCACGATGCGATAGCTGGGGGTCCTTATACAGGTCAGAGCAGTCCAGCACCACGCCGGCCGGCACGCTCGCGGCTTGCAGGTGCTCCATTAGTTCCTGACCGTTCCAAGGGGTCGTCCAGCGCGCTATGTTGGCCTCCAATTCATCCTCGTTAGCCTTTCGCCCAGCCAAGGTCGTTAAGGTCTCATCGCGGGCCCACGCAGGACTGCCCATCGCGGCCTTCAGGCGATCCCAGTGATCATCAGTATCGCAGGTAATGGCGACCCACCGATCCTCACCTATGCATGGGAATACCCCATGCGGCGCCGCCAAAGGGTTACGATTTCCCATACGTTGGGGAAGGCGGTCGTTCATCGCCCAGTCCAAAAGCAGCGGGGCTGAAAGCTGCAGCGAGGTCTCCAATTGTGCTAGGTCAAGATGGATACCCTTCCCTGTTCGACGCCGGTAATCAAGAGCCGCCAGGATGGCTGCGACGCCGAACCGAGGGGCCACAAAATCTGTATACGCACCATAAGGGTTGACCGGGGAGCGGTCAGGCCAGCCGGTTATGTATGTAAGGCCTGAAAGGGAAGCCATCACAGCGCCGAACCCCGGTTGCGAGGCAAAGGGTCCGCCACGTCCCAGCATGGAAGTGCTGAACATGATGATTTCCGGGTTCACCTCTACCAAGTCGCCATAGCCGAGACCCAGCCTCTCCATGGTGCCTGGCGTGAAATTCTCTGTAACGAGATCGGCCCAACGCACCAAGCGAAGCAGCAGGTCGCCTGCTTTTTCATGCCGCAGGTCGATGGTGATGCCATACTTGTTTGCGTTCTGATTGGCAAAGTAGCCGCTGCGGTTGACTCCGGACTGCCCATCCTTGAATGGTCCCCCGTTCCGGAGGACGTCGGTCCGGTTGCCCGACTCCACACGTACTACGGTTGCGCCATGTTCAGCCAAGTATTTGGTGGTCATGGGTCCGGCTACGACCCAGCAGAAGTCCAGCACTTTGAGACCATCGAGTGCTTGAGGGAAGGGCGGTCGCATCACACCACTCCCGCACCGCGTAGGGATACCAACTCACCGGGAGTCAGGCCCAACTCATCCACATACACCTCGTGGTTGTGCTCGCCAACTCGGGGCGCAGGTCGTCTCATCGCTACCCGTGAACCACCTTGGCCTTGCTCCAGAGATTGAACATCTTGAATAAACGGTCCCAGATATGTGACCGGCACATCGATATCAGGGTGCTGGAACCGATTAACGTGGGAGCGAGCCTCCATATTGGGGTCGGCGAAGATGTCTTCGGGGGTGTTCACCGGAAAGAGCAGGATGCGCCTGTCCAAGCTGCCTTGTGAAAGCTCGTCCTTGGAAAGGGCGCCGAAAAAGCGAGCCACTGGAGGCTCAACCTTCTCCAGCAACTCGGGGGAACCACCCCCGTATTCCAAACCTTCCCAGTCAATCTGGTTTAGCTCCTCATCCCCCATGCCCTTTTCATCCATCCACTGCAACAGGGCCCTCATGCTACGGCCGCCACCCGGCCCCGTGCTCAGTTGGTAGTTTACGAAGCCGTCCTTGCAGGCCCAGTTGACCCGGCGCAACATACCCCCAGTGTGCATCCGGTAGGGGCCCATGCGCTTCACCAGCACTCCTTCCA
>CBDBED010000009.1:0-360466 GCA_965204245.1 Dehalococcoidia bacterium | reverse complement strand
TTCCGGTGTCGCGGGTCAGCGAGATGCTGTTGAATCCGGGGCAGGAGTATGACTTCAATGGGCGCCGGATGGAGTACCCGGATATTCATTTGCTTTATTGGGCAGGGGGGAACCCGTTCCACAAGCAGCAGGATATCAACATGATGCTGCGGGCTTGGCAGAAGCCGGATACGGTGGTGGTGAACGAGCCGTGGTGGACGGCGGCGGCGCGCCGGGCGGATATTGTGCTGCCGTGCACGACGACGATGGAGCGGAACGATGTTGGGGCTTCGACGTATGACCGGTTCTGGTTTGCGATGGAGCAGGCCATTGAGCCCATGGGAGAGGCGCGGTCGGAGTACGATATATTTGCGGACTTGGCTGGGAGGCTGGGTTTCCGGGAGGAGTACACCGAAGGGCGGAATGAGATGGAGTGGCTGCGGCATATCTATGCTCAGGCGGCGCAGCGGGCGGGGGAGCAGGGGATGGAGGTGCCGGACTTCGACCGCTTCTGGGAGGTCGGGCATGTGGAGTTTCCGGGACCGGAGACGCCCCAGATTTTCATGAAGGCTTTCCGGGAAGACCCGGTGAACAACCCGTTGAGGACGCCTTCGGGGAAGATTGAGCTTTTCTCGGAGACGATTGACGGGTTCGGGTATGAGGACTGCCCGGGGCATCCTACTTGGATGGAGCCGGCGGAGTGGCTGGGTTCGGCGTTGGCGGAGCGGTTCCCGCTGCACATGATTTCGAACCAGCCGCGGTACAGGCTGCATAGCCAGTTGGACAATGGGGAGTTGAGCCAGGCGCGGAAGGTGGCGGGGCGGGAGCCGGTGTGGATCAATCCCAAGGATGCTGCTGACCGGGGGATCGGGAATGGGGATGTGGTGAGGTTGTTCAATGACCGGGGGACGTGTCTGGCGGGGGCGTATGTTACGGACGAGGTGCGGGCGGGGGTGGTGCAGCTCTCGACGGGGGCGTGGTATGACCCGGTTGATCCGGGGGAGCCGAACAGCATGGACAAGCATGGGAACCCGAACGTGCTGACGCGGGACAAGGGGACGAGCAGGCTGGCGCAGTCGCCGACGGCGCAGACGGTGCTGGTGCAGGTGGAGCGGTATGAGGGGGAGGCGCCGCCAATCACGGCGTTCGAGCCGGTGGAGGGGTAGGAGAAAATGCCACAATGTCACAGTTCTCGTAGCTAAAAACGCGTTTTTGTAGCTGAGAAGTGTGACATTTGTGACATTTTCCTAGCTGGCCAGATACGAAAAAGTGTGACATGTTTTTCGTATCTGGGGATGTCACAGGTGTCACACTTTTGAGGCGTTTGTGACATTTTCGTAGCTGGAGAGACGTCACACTGTGACATTTTGAGAGTGGCCTGCCTTGGGGGTTGGAGCCGTGGATTTTCGCCCCGCGGATTCCTGCCGGCGCAGCAATGACGAGGGGTGTGCGGGCGTGACGGGAGGCGGGGGCTTGGCTGTTTGGGCGTCCATTGGTCATCATGGCGTTTCGGGGTTTCCTGCCTTGGATTGCTGGCGTGTGGCCGGGGCTATGGTTTGATGATGGACTATGGGGGGAGGGGTGCGCAAGCGGTTTTTGTCATGGGTCAAGAGAGGGTGTCCCGCGCCGCGTACAATGCCACGGAACCGCTAGGAGGGAGTCACGCATGACCACACAGTTGACGGCCATCAATCCAGCGGGAGGGGGACGGCTATGTCGCCCTGTGCCCTGAGTTGGATGTTGCCAGCCAGGGATTGAGCGTGTCTGAAGCCCGGGAGAACCTGAAGGAAGCGCTCGAACTGTTTTATGAGGCGGCTTCAGGGGAGGAAATTCAACGGCGACTCCATTCTGAAGTCTATGTAACTCATGTCGACATAACAGTTGGCTAAGCTGCGTGTGTTATCCGGCACCGAAGTTCGCCGGATGCTGGTTCAGCCAACGAGCCTCTTCGAGGCGTGAAGTGGCAAAGCAGAAGTCTTGGTGAGTGGAGTCCGGGGCCGTGGATTCCTGCCTGCGCAGGAATGACGGTAGATAGTGGGCGGATTATGGGCACAGGAGAGAAGCCTATGACTAGCGGAGAGACGATAACCTTGCCTCGAGTAGAGTACGACGCGCTCGTTGAGCGCAACAGCCAACTTGAGGACATGCTGGCTGCCCGCGACGCTGACGCTGGTGCGCGTGTTCCCCACGAGGTCGCGCTGGAAATCATGCGGGGAAGGAGGCCCATTCTTGCGTTTCGGGACCATCAAGGCATGACGCTGAGGGAGTTGTCCCAGAAAACCGGCATCGCCACGGGCTACATCTCCGAGATTGAGCGTGGCCGAAAACCCGGCTCCGCCTCTGCCTTGGCCCGCATAGCGAGGGCTCTGGGCACTACTATTGATGTTCTGGTGAGTGAATAAGTTGTCGGCAAGCGTGGGGGTCGGACTTGCTGGGGCTGGTAGCGCGGGCAACGGTCGCGTTCGGTGGGGAAGTGGAACGGCTTCAGGGAAGTGTCGTTGTGAAGTATCCTCTAGCCAAAGAAGGGAGAGAGGAGAGCTTCATGAGATTTAGATGGAACATCCTTATCATAGCAGGCCTCGTATTTCTGTTGGGCGTGGGCATTATCGTGACGCTCCTGCTAACGATATTGCAGGGAGGCTCGGGCAACGATTTCGTGGTCGGGGCTTTGATAGGATTACTTGGGACCGAGGCAATAACATCCTCGAGAAGGACAACACTCCTCAGTGACTTGTCGAAGCCGGAAGGGGGTGCCAATAGAGGTTACGACCTGCTGATGACCGCCGGAGGGCAGTCCGTATCGGGATGATAGGGGTTTCTTGTCTTAGGGGTTGGTAATGAGTGGGCCGAGTGCACGTGACGCAAAGGTATTTGTGCCAGCGAAGGACTTCGGTCGGTCGATGGGGTTCTATGAGGCGATGGGGTGGAAGGTGAACTGGCGGGCCGAGGACGACAGCTTGGCGGAGTTGGAGCTTACCGGTAATCGTATGTACCTGCGGAACTATTATAACAAGGCCTGGGGGGCAGCAATTTCATACTGCACATCACGGTGGACGATGGGCGAGGGTGGTGAGAGCATGCCTAGAGGGTGATAGAGGAGGGTGGTTACGAAGGTGGGCGGGTGCGGGAGCCGACGGAGTCACCGGGTTTGGTAATGATTCCAAAAGGTCTCTCGAAGTAGCGGATCGGATGTCTGTAACCTCACGACTGAGCTCGTGACCAGTTCCTCCAGAACTAGATAACTTTTGCGCGGTTGAACCAGCTTGTATTTGAGCTCATTGCTCAGAATCCCCCGAAGAAGCTCTACCACTTCCTCATGTGAAGTCGCAACCATGGCACCAATCGCAACCCCTGAGTCAAAGCGAATTAAGCGTGAAAGAGGATGGATATCACGAAAGAATCGCTGTCGGAACTCTTGGTCAGCGTAGATGATGACAGGTTTTCCGAGGCTAAGTGCCATAGCAGCTTCAGAGTCTTTGCCGTAGCTGTCGCCTGCCCCGGCGTACAGGATCAGAACCTTAGCGCACTTCACCATGAGACATTCAATCAATCCCTTGTCTTCGTGGTGCGAGGCCGCGCTTAACGTGGGGTCAAAGTATCGAAGCTTGAAACCAGCCAGTCTCTCGTTTGAAAACACCTCTTCGCAGAAGTTACCCATGTTACGAAAGTCTTGGCGAGTACGCATGGAAGTGGCGACATATACATCAAGGTCTGCCACCATAGACAAGTAGGTTCGGGTATTTTGTAACGCGCTTGCTCTAGCCGCTTCAAAAGTTCTAGCCACCTGGCCGATTTTGCCAAGCAGGTCGGATTCAGTATGCACTAAATCGGTCAGGAATTCGTCCGCAGATAAGTCGAACTGCAACTGACGATCGTTGAATTGGCCCTTATTGTACGCGCCACTCAACAAATCTTTTGCTGTTACTGGTCCACCACCCTGAGAAACATGCTCCCTGTAAAGTCCGATTAAAACTGTAGCGAGCTCTCCTTCCGGGATGCTGGCGGCGTCAAATGATTTGCAGGCCATCTCCGAGATTAAGTACCTATTGTCCTTTGCGATATCCTGTAATCCGATGGCATCTCCTCTATGGAGAATCCCCTGAGTGTCGAAACAACGTTTTCTAAAAAACTCAGATATATCATCTACAGACAGGCTTCTAAGATGTTGAAACGCTGTTCGAATGTTCCCGAAATAGAGTAGCGCATCTACGTAGAATCTATAAAGCCCCCAATATAGCTGGTCCAGGGAGATAATGTGGTCGAGTGTTACCCAGTCTTCACTGAAGTATGGGATATCGCGAACCGAATAAGGGTGTTCATTGGGCTCTGTTAACCAATAATATTGAAAGAAAGCGTCAAACATTGGAGCTTCGTGGGACAGGGTCAACAACTGATTAAAGCGAGCTAGCGACAGGGGGTTAACATCCAGAGAGGCGAGTGTGTCGAAAACAACATCACACGTGTCCGGTCCCAACCAACTATCAAGGCCTCCAGTCCCACCTCGAAATAGGTCGAATCGTTGGAGGATGTCGGATCGAGTTGACGTCAAGGTAAGTCCTTTCGGGGAAGGATCCTGCTGCGAGTGTGTCCTGCTGCTAAGTGTACAGAACGAGTTCTTGGTCCTTCAGGGGGAGAAACTAGCACCCAATATAACAGCGTTCATTCTAACATATAGTAGGTAGGTATAGTCAGCGGCCGAAATGACGTGAGTAGCAAAAGATAAGCTAATGGGCAATCTTACTGCCATCATAATGGGTGACTGGTACGCACGCACAGACTAGAAGAGACACCTCTCAACTGTGGAGCGGGACTTGAAAAGGACTATGGGAAGTCCGGTGAACACCCGAGAACCCGTAGGGTTAGTAGGAGGTTAGCTTTGGAGGGCTTCCAGTTCGCGGGTGATGGTGTAGGGGCCTATGCGGTCGGAGATGGTGCGGCCTATGTATTTGTAGGTGATGATGCCGTTTTTGTCTAGGATGAAGGTGGAGGGGGCGGCGCGGTTGGGTTCGATGAGGCCGTGGACCATGTAGGCCTTGGGGACGGTGCCGTTGGGGTCGTAGAGGACGGGGAAGGGGATGCCAACTCTGTCGGCGATGTCGGTGGCGCCACTGAGGTCGTCGACGCTTATGGCGAGGATTTCAGCGTCGAGGGCTGTGATGGCGTCGTAGTTGTTTGACAGCTGATCCAGCTGACTGCGGCAGTATGTTCACCAGAAGGCGCGGTAGAAGACGAGCACCACGTTCTTATCGCCGCGATAGGATGCGAGGGAGTGAGTAGAGCCCTGGGCGGCGGGTAGCTGGAAGTCTGGGGCTAGGTTGCCGACGCTGGTGCCGATTTCGGGGGTGGGTTCTGGGGTGGCTGGTGCTGCTGTGGGGGTCACTGCCGGTTCCGGTGTTGGTCCGGGGGTACTTGCCGATGGCGCGGAAGTCGCTCCCGGTGCTGGTGTCGTCGCGGAAGTGGTCTGCGATGGTGCTGGAGCCGCAGTGGCAGTGGCTGCAGGGACCTGCGTGGTTTCGGGTGCCGCAGGTCTTGGTGGTGAGGTTGGTGCGAGAGTGGCCGCCTCGGCTGCTGTTGCCGTAGGTGTTGCCGTTGAGGATGGGGAGGTAGCGGCGGGAAGCGTTGCGACTGGAGTGGCGGCGACGGTAGGTGAGGAAGGCGCGGAAGTCGTTATGGGAGTTATCGCCGGTGCTGGTGTGAGGGACGGAGTTGATGGAGCGGCGGCTGTCGTTGTGGCGGGTGCCGGGGCTAGGGTAGTTGCTGCTTGGGGCGTGAGTGTGGGCGCTACATTGGTCAGCGCCGCTGGTGGTTCTTCAGCCAAGGCGGAGGCTATCGTTAGCTCGATGATGACCTCGATGTCATGCAGCGTTGTCCCTTGGCTTGGAGCCTGGGCCACGGCGGCCGTCACTAAGGCCGATATTTCGGCTAGAGAGGGACCTGCTTCGGGCTGTGGCAATTCGGCAATGGCGGCAGCAATGGCCTCCTGGATTTCGTCGGCGGTGGGGGGAGGCGGTTGAGTGGGGGGTGGGCTGGAGGTTACATCGGGGGAGGTGCCGCATGCTAGGGAGAGGGCGAGGAGGGATAGGATGGTGAGGGCGAGCAAGAGCGCACGAGGGCACTGCGTTCCCTGTCTGGATATGAGGTGCCTTAGCATATCTTCATACAAGTTGACGGAGAAACCTGACTAGTCGCGGAGGGCGGCTTGGGCGGCTGCTAGGCGGGCGGTGGGGACGCGGAAGGGGGAACAGCTTACGTAGTCGAGGCCGACGGTGTGGCAGAAGGTGACGCTGCGGGGGTCTCCGCCATGCTCGCCGCAGATGCCCATTTCCATGCCGGGCCGGGTGGAGCGGCCCTTCTCGACGCCTATGCGGACGAGTTCGCCGACGCCTTCGGGGTCGATGCTGACGAAAGGGTCGGAGGGGAGCATGCCGGTGTCGACGTAGAAGCGGAGGAACTTGCCCTCGGCATCATCGCGGCTGAAGCCGTAGGCCATCTGGGTGAGGTCGTTGGTGCCGAAGCTGAAGAAATCGGACTCTTTGGCGACCTGATCTGCGGTAATGGCTGCGCGTGGGGTCTCGATCATGGCACCGAAGGGGCAGTGGACCTCTGCGCCGGCCTCGCGTTGGACACGTTCAATCACGGACAGGAGGCGCTGGCGGAGCCAAGTCATCTCGTTCACGTGGGATGCGAGGGGAATCATAATCTCGGGCCTTGGGTGCATGCCTTCCTTCTGGACCTTGATGCTGGCGGTGATGATGGCGTCGACCTGCATGTCGTACATCATGGGGAAGGTGATGCCTACGCGACAGCCGCGGTGGCCGAGCATGGGGTTGGCCTCGATGACGGACTCGGCGAGCTTGAGGAGTTGAATCTCGCGCTCGACCTCGGCATCGGGCATCTCGCGGGTGGAGAGGGCTTCGAGTTCGCGGGCGAGGTCGTCGTGGTCGGGCATGAACTCGTGGAAGGGGGCGTCGAGGAGGCGGATGATGACGGGGAGGCCGTCCATGGCGCGGAGGATGCCCTCGAAATCGTCGGTCTGGAGCTTGTGCAACTGGGCGAGGGCGTCGCGGTACTCGCGGACGTCGATTGGTTCCGGGGTACCCTCGTTGTGGGGTTGCTGGAGCCAGCGTTCGGCCTCGGCGGCGTGCAGCATGGCTTGGCGGACGAGGGGAACGCGGTCGCCGAGGAACATGTGCTCGGTGCGGCAGAGGCCGATGCCGCGGGCACCCATGGAGCGGGCGCGCTGGGCGTCGTCGGGGGTGTCGGCGTTGGCAAGGACGCCGAGGCGGCTGGACTGGTCGGCCCAGGAGAGGACCACTTGGGCGTCTTCCTGTTGCTCCAAATCGGGCTGGAAGGTGGGGATGAGGCCAGCGAAGACTTCGCCGGTGGCGCCGTCCATGCTTATCTGGTCGCCCTCGCGGATGGTGCGGCCATTGGCGACGAACTCGCGGGCTTGGAGGTCGACACGGATTTCCTCGCAGCCGACGACGCAGGCCTTGCCCAAGCCGCGGGTGACGACGGCGGCGTGGCTGGTGACGCCGCCACGGCTGGTGAGGACGCCGACGGCGGCGAGGATGCCACCGATGTCCTCGGGGTCGGTCTCAGGGCGGACGAGGACTGCGGAGATGCCTTCGTGGGAGGCTGCGATGGCTGCCTCGCTGTCGAAATAGACGTGGCCGGCACAGGCTCCCGGGGATGCGCCAGTGCCGCGGGCGAGGGGCGTGGCGCGGTCTTTTTCAGTGGTCTGGAACTGGGGAACGAACAGGGATGCGAGGTCCTCGGCGTCGATGCGAGCGAGGGCTTCTTCGCGGGTGATGAGGCCCTCGCCGACCATTTCGACTGCTGAAGCGACGGCGGCTTGGGGGGCTCGGGCGGCGTTGCGGGTCTGGAGAACGTAGAGGCGGCCTGCTTCTACGGTGAATTCGATGTCCTGGACATCGCGGTAGTGGGCTTCGAGGCCGTTGGCGAGGCCCTCAAGCTGGGTGTAGACGTCGGGGAGGGCTTGGGACAGGCTGGAGATGTCTTGGGGTGTGCGGATGCCTGCCACAACGTCCTCGCCTTGGGCGTTGACGAGATACTCGCCGAAGAGGCGCTTGTGGCCGGTGGAGGGATTGCGGGTGAAGAGGACGCCGGTGCCGGAGTCGTCGCCGAGGTTGCCGAAGACCATGGCCATGACGTTGACGGCGGTGCCCATGTCGTGGGAGATGCCGCGGGCGTTGCGGTAGGTGATGGCGCGTGCACCGTTCCAACTGCTGAACACGGCGTCGATGGCGCCTTCGAGTTGCTGCCAAGGGTCTTGTGGGACTTCGGTGCCGACCTCACGCTTGACGGCTTGCTGGAAGTCGCTGGCGATGGCGCGGAGTTGGTCGACGGTCAATTCCTGGTCTTGAGTGACGCCGGCTTGGGCTTTGTGGTGATCGAGGATTTCGTTGAAGACCCCGCCGTCGATGCCGAGGACGATGCGTCCGTACATGTCGACGAAGCGGCGGTAGGCATCGAAGGCGACGCGCTGGTTGTTCATGAGGCGAGCGAGGCCGTGGACGGTCTGCTCGTTGATGCCGAGATTGAGGATGGTGTCCATCATGCCGGGCATGGAGATGGGTGCGCCGGAGCGGACGGAGACGAGGAGGGGGGCGTCGGCGGAGCCGAAATGGCGGCCTGCGGAGGTCTCGACGTGGGACATGTAGGCTTGCACGTCGTCCCAGAGGCCATCGGGGAAGCGCCCACCTGCGTCGTAGTAGGCGCGGCAGGTCTCGGTGGTGATGACGAAGCCGGGAGGGACGGGCAGGCCGAGGCCAGCCATCTCGCAGAGGTTCGCGCCTTTGCCTCCCAGCAGGTCGCGCATACGGGCGTCGCCCTCGTCGAATCGGTACACCATCTTGGGAGTCTGGGCCATGCTGGTCCGCCTTTCTTACCTAGCCTAGGTGCGTGGGCAGGGCTTGGGCCGTGCCCGTGCGGTGAATTGTCATACGAGACAAATCAGTATAGGGCAAATGGGGTAGGGACTGACGATGGCAAGGGATTCGCCTTGCGGGAGAAACGGGGAGGGTGTAACCGGAGGGGCTCAGCATTCCTCCTCACGGGGGCGATATTCCTCGGGGCAGAGGAGTTCCTCCCAGAGTTCCTGGAGGCGTTCTTCCTCTTCGGGGTAAAGGTCGGCGGTGTCGGGGGCGGCTGCGTATTCCGCCAAGTCGTGGAGGTTGGTGATGTTGGGGAGGACGGAGGTGATGGTGGGCTGGGCAAGGCAGAATCGCAGGGCGCTCTGGGCCAGAGTGCGGCCGGTGTCCTGGGCTAGAAACTGGAGTTCCTGGGCGTGTTTAAGGGCTAGGGCCATCTGTCGTTCATGGGGGTTGAAGCCGGGCTGGTCGGGAGATGCGGATACGGCCACGGGGATTCTGCTGGTGAGAGCTTGGTGGGCGTGGGGTTCCCGGGCGAGGATGCCGGTTTCCAAGTCGGCGGCGATGGGGAATACCTGAAGGGCGGGCTGCTGCTCGAGGATGCTGTAGGGGATTTCGAGGGAGTGTGCCTGTCGCTCGCAGATGGCGGTGTGGGCTTCCTCGAGGCGGCCGCCCTCAACGTCGAGGGTGGGACCGAGGGAGACGCCGAAGTAGCGTATCTTGCCCTCTTTGACCAGTTCCTCAAGAGTGCCGAATAGTTCCTCATCTTCAAGGGCCCACATGTCGGCGTAGTGAAGCTGGTAGAGGTCGATGTAGTCGGTCCTGAGGCGGCGGAGGCTCTGCTCGCAGGCGTAGCGGATGAAATCGGGCTGGAATTTCTGGCGTGGCCATGGGCCGGGGAGGGGGTCGAGCTTGTCGTAGAAGTCGTAGCCGCCCTTGGTGGCGATGACGATGTCGTGACGCTCCTTGGGAAAGGCCGCTGCGAGGACTTCCTCGCCGTAGCCCTCGCCGTAGAGGTCAGCGGTATTGAAGAAGGTGATTCCCAACTCGAAGGCGGTGCGCAGCAACAGGTGCTGGTCTTCGACGTGGGCGGTCCCCCAGCCTGGAGTGGAGACGGTCCACACGCCAAAGCCGACCTCGGAAAGGTCTAGCTCAGTTTTGGGTAGGGTGCGGTAGTTCATGGTGCCTCTGTGCTGACGCATAGTATAAACAGCGAGGGTTGACGCTGCTAGGTAGTCTTGAGGCGTGATGGGTGTTAGCATGGGCTGGCCCCCCGAACCCAAGTGCAATCCACTATTGTCTGTAAGGTGACGAGTCATGCCCAACCGGCTAATTGATGAGACGAGCCCATACCTGCTGCAGCATGCGCATAACCCCGTGGACTGGTATCCATGGGGCGAGGAAGCGCTGTCACGTGCGCAAGAAGAGGACAAGCCGATATTGCTGAGCATCGGCTACTCGGCTTGCCATTGGTGCCATGTGATGGAACGGGAGTCGTTCGAGAACGAGGAAATCGCGGCGTTGATGAATGAGAACTTCGTCAACATCAAGGTGGACCGGGAGGAGAGGCCGGACCTTGACGCGGTTTACATGGAGGCGGTGCATACGCTGACGGGGAGCGGTGGCTGGCCCATGACGGTGTTTCTGATGCCTGACGGGCGGCCCTTCTATGGAGGGACGTATTTCCCTCCCGAGGACAGGGGCAACATGCCCGGATTTCCGAGGCTGGTGTCGGCCATCTCCGATGCCTACCGGACGCGGCGCGGCGAGGTGTTGCAGTCAATTACACAGTTGATGGGGCACTTGGGGCAGTCGGCGCGCTTGCCTCGGTCGTTGCAACCTCTGACCAGTGAAACGATGCACCGCGCCTTCCAGTCGCTGGCCCCGGCTTTTGATCACGAGCTTGGAGGGTTCGGGAATGCGCCGAAATTCCCGCAACCGATGATTTATGAGTTTCTCTTGCGGTACCACCATATGTCCAACAATCCACGGGCACTGGAGATGGCGGAGGCTACGCTGCACGCGATGGCGCGTGGAGGCATCTATGACCAAGTGGGTGGCGGGTTCCACCGGTATTCGACGGACCGGTCGTGGCTGGTGCCCCATTTTGAGAAGATGCTATATGACAACGCCCTGCTGGTGCGCTTGTATTTGCATGCGTTTCAGGCCACCGGGGATGCGATGTACCGGCATATTGCGACTGACATTCTGGACTATGTGGTGAGGGAGATGACGGACCCCGCTGGGGGGTTTTACTCCAGCCAGGATGCTGACAGTGAGGGGGAAGAAGGGAAGTTTTTTATCTGGACGCCGGAGGAATTGACGGAAGTATTGGGAGCGGAAGAGGCCGAGTTGGTGGGGGCGTATTTCGGGGCCAGCCAGTTGGGGAATTTCGAGGGCAGCAATATCCTGCACCTGCCGCATGATATGCATGACTTTGGGGAAGCGGTGGGAATGGAGCCGGAGCAGCTAGGACAGACTCTGCTCAGCGCAAGGGAAAAGCTGCTGGCAGCCAGGGAACATCGGGTACACCCTGGGCGGGACGACAAGATTTTGACCGGGTGGAACGGTCTCATGCTACAGGCGTTTGCAGAGGCAGCGGCTGTGTTGGACCGTGATGATTACAGGGGCATCGCGGTCGATAATGCGAGCTTCCTCTTGAGGGAGATGCGCCCTGACGGGCGAATGTTGCGCAGCTACAAGGATGGACAAGCCAGAGTGCTGGGTTATCTGGAGGATTATGCCTTTGTCGCCGAGGGGCTGCTGTGTGTGTATGAATTGACTTTCGATGCGCGCTGGATTGACGAGGCCCGGGCCTTGGCGGACGAGATGATTGAACTTTTCTGGGATGAGGACTTGGGGTTCTTCTATGAGACGGGGAAGGATGCCGAGCAGTTGGTGGTGCGTCCACGGGAGTTGTTCGATAACGCCATACCTTGCGGGGGCTCCATGGCGGCATTGCTGCTGCAACGCTTGTCGGTCTTTACCGGAGATTCGAGCTACGAGCAAAAGGCTGCCACCACCTTGAGGGGAGTGCAGAGTATCGTGGCAGACCACCCCATGGGTATGGGCAACTGGCTGGCGGCTCTTGATTTTTACGTCAGTCCGGTGAAAGAAGTGGTAGTGATGGGACCGCAGGAGGACGATGGCACACGCCGCCTGCTGGAGACGGTACACGAGGACTACCGACCCAACAAGGTACTGGCGGGCGGTGATGGCCTAGAAGCAGGCCCCCGTATACCTCTCTTGGAGGGCCGAGGCCTGATTGACGGCCGTGCCACAGCCTATGTGTGCCAGAACTATGCGTGCCAGTTGCCGGTTACCGCTCCAGCTGATTTGCAGGAGCAACTGGACCAGTAGGGTCTGAGCGTTAGAGCAGGCCCTCTACGGCTGCCGTCACTGCATCGTAGTCGGGGTGCTGACCTATTTGTGGGACATACTCCACATGCTGCACCGTCCCTTGGCCGTCCACCACGAAGACAGCGCGCGACAGTAGGCGGTTCTCCTTCATCAGCACCCCATAGGCCTCGCCAAAGGCGGCGGTGCGATGGTCCGACAGAGTCTTGGCGTTGTTGATGTCGTTTGCCCCGCAGAACCGCCGCAGGGCGAAGGGCAGGTCCATGCTGACCGTCAGCACTTCTAGGTTATCGGGGTGTTGCGAAGCCAGTTGGTTCAAACGCTGGGTCTCCTCGGCGCACACACCGGTGTCCAGCGACGGCACCGATGCCACGATGCGCACCTTCCCCTGGGAATCGCCCAAGCTGACGGTGGCCATGTCCTGTCCCAGTGCGCTGAACCCAGGCGCTTGTTCTCCAGCTTTGATTTCGGGGCCCAACAAGGTCATTGGGTTTGGCCCCATGGTTACAACTCCAGTCCTCTCCTCGGGCACGTCATCCTCCTCATTTGCTATGGCGGAATGCCCCGCAGGGGGCGTTCCAACCTGATATTGGGGCTGATTCGGTCGAGGCCATGCTATGCGCTGCTGGGGGCAGTGTCAAACGAGGTTGCACAGGCAATGTCTCTAGGTCTGGCCCTATACCGGCGTGCTATGCACAGGTATAATTGCTGGCAAATTCGCGCCGTCCAGTATTGTGATGCTTGGGGCGGAGTACGCGTGTATGAAAGGAGCCACCGTTGGTACAAGCCCAAGACATCAATGCAGCCAAAGAACACTTCGGCACTGTGCTGGAGCAGCAGCTCGCGCGCGTCGAGGCGATGAAGCGGGAAGGCCCTTGGACGGACTACTCCAATATATCGCCCATCATCATTGGAAACCTTGGAGGCGATGGAATCGGCCCTTATATCGCTGCCGATGCCCAGCGGGTGCTGGAGCAGTTGCTGGCCAACGAGGTGGCCTCGGGCAAGGTGCAGTTCCGCACCATTGAGGGGCTAACCATCGAGAACAGGGCAGCCCAGCTTCAGTCCATCCCAATGGATGTGCTGGAGGAAATCAAGGCCTGCCATGTCACGATGAAGGGCCCCACGCATACCCCGGAGCAGGGCGACGGCTGGCCCAATATCGAAAGCGCCAACGTGAGCATGCGGAAGCATCTCGATTTGTTTGCCAACGTGCGCCCGGTACGCGTGCCCGCACAAGGCATCGACTGGACGTTCTTCCGTGAAAACACGGAAGACATGTATGCAGTGGGGAGCCAGGGCCTGAACGTCACCGACGATTTGGCTATTGACTTCCGTGTGATCACTACCCAAGGTTCGCGCCGGATTATCGACGCGGCCTTCGCCCATGCCCAGCGGACAGGCAAGGACCATGTAACCATCGTGACCAAGGCCAACGTGGTGAAGACGACAGATGGCAAGTTCTTGGATATCGCTCGCGAGGTGTCAGAGAACTACCCTGGGATCTCCTGGGAGGGCTGGTACATTGACCTGATGACAGCCGCCCTGATCAATCCGGCACGCCAGAAGGACTTCCAAGTGCTGGCACTTCCCAACCTGTATGGCGACATCCTGACCGACGAGGCAGCCCAGATCCAGGGCGGAGTCGGCACGGCTGGCAGTGCCAACGTGGGCAAGCAGTACTCCATGTTCGAGGCGATTCACGGCAGTGCGCCCCGCATGGTGCGCGAGGGCCGGGCGCAGTATGCCGATCCCAGCTCGATGATGCGTGCAGGGGCCATGATGCTGGACCATCTGGGGTATACAGAGCTGGGTGGCAAGCTGAACCGGGCGCTGGATGTCTGCGGTCAGTATGAGCGGAAGGTAGTGATGACGGGCCGCTCGAACGGGGCGACGGGGCAGGAGTTCGGGGACTACGTGGTGGCTACGGTCAATGATTCGAGTTTGGATTCCCGCTGGGAAGCGTACGTCAACAGCTAGGGAGTCTATCTCCCCGGCAATCTGCGCCCCTTAGGGACAGGAGTTTGACCCGGTCGATCAGTATCACGAAGGCGGTCGTCCGGGCTAGGAGGACTTGAGAAACATGCGCAGCAAGGTATCCATTATTGGCGCAGGTAACGTGGGGGCGACCACGGCGCAGCGGGTTTATGAGTTGGGCTATGCCGATGTGGTGTTGGTGGATGTGGTAGAGGACTTGCCTCAGGGCAAGTCCTTGGACATGCTGGAGTCGGGGCCTGTGTTGGGCGTTGACAGCAGCATCACGGGCAGCAACGGGTATGAGGAAACGGCCGGTTCGGACTTGGTGATTATCACGGCAGGAATTGCCCGCAGGCCGGGGATGAGCCGGGATGATCTGCTGCTGACGAATATGAAGATTACTGGTGACGTGACCCGGCAGGTGGTGGAGCAGTCTCCCAACTGTATCATCATGGCGGTGACGAACCCTCTTGATGCCATGTGCCAGAACATCTATGAGAGCAGCGGTTTTCCGCGTAACCGCGTTTTCGGGATGGCGGGCGTGCTGGATACCTCGCGGTTTCGTACGTTCATAGCGCAGGAGTTGGACGTGTCGGTGGAGGATGTGCAGGCGTATGTGCTGGGCGGACACGGAGATGACATGGTGCCCTTGGTGCGGTACACCACGGTAGCGGGCATACCCATCAGCGACCTGATGTCGCAGGAGGATATCGACCGGCTGGTGATTCGGACCCGGCAGGGTGGGGGTGAGATTGTTGCCCTGCTGAAGCAGGGTAGCGCGTTTTATGCGCCGGCGGCCTCGGTGACGCAGATGGTGGAGGCGGTGCTGCTGGACAAGAAGCGCATTCTGCCCTGCTGTGTATATCTGGAGGGAGAGTACGGGATCAACGGGCTGTGCGTGGGCGTGCCGGTGAAACTTGGGGCCAATGGAGTGGAAGACATAATTGAGATCAAGTTGACAGAAGACGAACGCGCATCCCTAGGCAAGTCGGCTGCGGCCGTGCAAGAATTGATGGATGTAATGAGGGGCTCCGGCGGTTAACTGAATTCACGTTAGGAGGAAAGGTCGCTCAATGGCAAATCGTTCGGCGCAAGAACTGGAGCTACTAGAAAAGGCCCGACGCTACCTGCCGGGCGGGAACAACGGAAACGTACAACACGAGCCTGAGCGACAATTCCTTCTGCAGCGGGGCGTTGGGTCCCATGTGTGGGATGTCAGCGGGAAGGAGTACATAGACTACCTGCTGGGGTCGGGGCCGATGGTATTGGGGCATTCTCACCCTGCGGTGGTAGAGGCTGTGACTGAGGCGGTGCAGGGTGGCAGCACCTTCTTTGCGACCAACGACCGTGCCGTTCTGCTGGCGGAACAGATCGTGGAGGCGATGCCCTGCGCGGAGAAGGTGCGCTTCACGACATCGGGCACTGATGCCACGTTCCAAGCGATGCGGGTGGCGCGGGCTTACCGCAAGCGGGACAAAATCCTGAAGTTTGAGGGCGGGTTCCACGGCAGCAACGACTATGCGTTGATGAGCGTGACTCCCGGCGAACGGGGCGGGAACTTCCCACATCCGGTGCCCAACAGTGCCGGAATTCCCAAGGCGATAGAAGACTTGGTGTTGGTCGCGCCTTTCAATGATGCCGAGACTGCTACGCAGATAATCGAGCAGCACCATGATGAGCTAGCGTGCGTAATCATGGAGCCGATGCAGCGTGTGCTGGCTCCCAAGCCGGGATTTCTACAGGCGGTGAGGGACATCACAGCGCATTACCAGGTGCCGCTGATATTCGATGAGGTGGTGACGGGCTTCCGCTTGTCCTACGGGGGCGCTCAGGAGTTCTATGGCGTGACGCCTGATATGGCTACAGTGGGCAAGATTGTTGGTGGCGGTTTTCCGCTGGCTGCGGTGACTGGCCGGGATGAAATCATGGCTGTGTATGATTCGAGCCGGGCGGAGCCGGATGAGTTCGTGAGCCAAGTGGGGACGCTGAACGGCAACCACGTTGCTGCTGCTGCGGGACTGGCGACTCTGGCGGAACTGAGGAAGCCTGGGGCGTATGAGAGGTTGCATGGGACGGGGCGCCGGTTGCGGGAGGCCTTGGAGACTCTATGCAGCGAGGCGGAGATACCCGCGCTGACCACGGGTGAGGACCCTACCTTCGACATATTGTTCATGGACCAGCCTGTGTCGGACTACCGGTCGACGCTGGCAAATGATCGGGGCATCACTGAGCAGTTCAACGTAGGGTTGTTGAACCGTGGCGTTCTCAAGGGCTGGCCGAGCAAATTCTACATCTCGCTGGCGCATAGTGACGAGGACGTGGACCGGACGATTGAGGCGTTCGGGCAGTCGATTAGCGAGATACGGCGGTAGTCAGAGCTATGTCCCAGGTGAAAGAGCGCCCTGAGTCGTCAGCTACCGTTCTCGGGGTCAAGGGTCGGCGACGGCTAAAGAGGATATTCACGGCCAACGACCTGCTACGTCTTCCAGACTCTCCCGATGGCAGGCGTTATGAGTTGGTCGAAGGGAAGCTATACGAAATGCCGCCACCTGGCCCGCGACATGGTGAAGTCACTTCCAACGTCAGTTTCTTGTTAATGACCCATGTACGAGAGCAACATCTGGGACGGGTTATGGCTGGAGACACGGGGTTCTTGCTGGCTCGCGACCCGGACACGGTGAGGGGGCCCGATGTGGCCTACATCTCATACCAACGATTCTCGGAAGGCCAAGAATTGCCCGATTACTATGTAGATGTTCTTCCGGAGTTGGCAGTCGAAGTGGTGTCTCCCTCTGACACAGCCAGGGACATTCGGGAAAAGGCGGCCGCTTGGCTGGCCGCGGGTGTCGAGGTTGTTTGGGTCATCGACCCGCGCTCCAAGGAGGTAGCCGTCCATCGTGTGGGCCGGAACGTGGAACTACTACAGGCTGACGACGCGCTGGACGGCGCACCAGCGTTACCCGAATTCACCTGTCGAGTATCGGACTTCTTCTCCTAGATTCTAGCTTGTCCTAGGGCCAGTGCCAGTCGAAGGGGGCGTAGTGGCCGTTGCGGTTGGTGTTGTCCCAAGTCATGCCGTGGTCGGTGTAAGTGCTGGCGGTGCCCTTGGCTAGGTAGAGGTCGGTGTTGACGGGGTGGCCGGTATTCCGCAGCAGCATTTCGTCGGGCTGGTTCCGCTTGGTAATGCCCTCGACGTTGAATGAGAGAATGTTGGGGATGGTGACGCTGCGGGTCTTGCCATCGATTTTGAAGTCGATGGGAACGTACTTGATGCCCTTGAAGTCGGTGGTCATGGCGAGCCAGCGCTCGGCGGGACTGCCCATCCGGCCTGACAGGACCTGTTCCATGGCTTCCCGTTGCTGGGAATCGGCGCGCTCGTCGACGTAGAAGGCGGAGGTCCAGTTGCCGGCCTCCATGGGGCCGGGAGTGAGACAGGCGGCCACAAAGTTCAGGCCGTTCAGGGATACGCCGTTGAACTGGCCGTCGGTGATGTGGAAGGCGAAGGCTACGTCGCAGTGGCCATCGGTGGGGTCGATGCCCGTTCCCTGAACGATGCAGGGACAGAGGACTTCGCAGTTGCAGTTTTCGAAGTATTCACCTTTTAGGGTCCAGCTTGCGTTGGTAGTCATCGCTCCTCCTGTCAGACTCGGCTTGGCCGATCAGGCCCGATTGTGCCAGCGTGCCATATGTTCGCGGTGCGTGTCCAGATACGCGCCGTCTTTGTAGTGAGCGTCGTAGAACTCCAAGTCGATGTGTTGAGCTTGTACGTAGATTGCCATGAGCATCGTGGGCACGGTGCCGGGGAACCGACCATAGGTATCATATATGTATTGGGCGATCTCTCCAAGACATTCGACGAATTCCTCGGAGTAGGGAGCGACGCTGCTCTTCACTCCATGGTTGTCGGCAAAAGGGCCATCGGTATGGGGGTCGTAGGCACCGCCCTCTCCGAATTTCCGGCGGGCTATTTCCCTGGCTGCGGCGCGCATGTCTGGATAGTAAGGGGGACATACACTTTCGTAGTGACCGTCCAGTCCTACAGGGTTGGGCGCATTCCAGCGTTCGTCGCGCAGGTAGCGGAAGCCCAAGCTTTCGAAGCCCGGCCCGTCGAATGCCCCCATGGCGGAGTGGCCACCGATACCGGTGAACATCCATCCGCCCAGCCCCATGGCCTGCATGGTCAGGGTCATGTTGTGGGCCATAGGCGCGATGGCGCCGATGCCTGTGACGTACAGGTTCTGTTCCATCAGTGAGAGCGCGGCGACCTTTTCCTTCGAAAGAAAGCCTGAGCGGACGTAGGGTTCCAGGTTGCCTGCCGGGCACTTGGCCATGTCATCGTAGACGTAGTACCCACTGATGAGGCGCATGGTGAGGGCTGAGAACAGGTGCTCAGATAGGTCGGTGACGGGCATGAACAGAGTGGTGCCGGGGAGGTTGGCGTTCCAGAGGTTGTGTTCGCTGATATGGGGGGCTTGGCGAGGTACTTGAAGGCGTGTGTTCGACAGCTTGACTGTGGCACCTCTGACTTGGCGCATCATTTGCTGGAGTTCGTCCATCTCTGTTGCGGGCTGCGCGATTTCCGGTGTCAGGTCACGGGTCTTGACCAAGTAGATGCCATTGTCGTCGGTGTAGAACAGCTCGGGGGTGCCGACGCCGGCACCTGTGGGGAGGGCGCGTCCAGTGAAGCGTGTGGCATAGCTGGCATGAGAGTCGGGGGTGCCGGTGGTGTAGGGGATGCCGAAATTCCAGCCGGTAACGCCAGTGGCGGCGTAAATCAACAGGGTTTGCTCGGTCTCTGAGAGGGGGAAGGGGTCATGGCGGGATTTGAATGCCATGGGGCCGCCGGGCAGTTCCATGCCCAGCCCGAACCGTCGTGAGCGACGCCCGGCGATGGCCTGTCCCAAAGGGTAGTCCCATGCTTGGGAGACAGCACCGAAGGGGTACTCATTATCTTTGGCCGTCAATCCTACGCTCCTCCATAGGAAACGTGGACGTTCGCTGGAGTCCTACCCTACTGACAGGCCGAGTTTGCCCAGCATGGTGATGGGGGCGACTATGTGGCGCTGGAGGCCTAGGTCTTCGGGGTCCATGCCCATGGCAAGGCCGATGGCTTGGGGGAGGTGAAGGATGGGCATGGAGATCTGGCGTTGCACCTGGGACTCGGCTTTGGGTTGGAAGCCGTCTAGGTTGAGGTGGCAGAGGGGACAGGGGGTTACCATGGCGTCTGCGCCGAGGTCGGCGACGGTGGAGGTGTGCTTGGCGACCATGGCTACGGAGTTTTTTTCGTTAATGGTCAGGATGGGGAAGCCGCAGCAACGGGACTTGCCCTCGAAGTCGACCAAGTCGGCGCCCAAGGCTTCGATGATGGTCTCAAGGGAGGTCTGGCGCTCGGGGTGGTTCTCGAAATCGAGGGCTTCGCTGGGGCGCATGATGTAGCAGCCGTAGAAGGGGGCCAGCCTTACTTCGTTGAGGGGCAGGGTGAAGTGCTCTTTGAGGGCGTCGATGCCGATGTCTTCCAGCAGGACCCAGAGGAGGTGCTTGGGGTCTGCGGTGCCCTTGTATTCCAGGCCCTCCTCAGCCAAGTAGCCGTTGACCTTGGCAAGGAGTTCGGGGTCGTCTTTGAGGCGCTTGTTGGCTTGGCTCATGACGCCTTGGCAGGTGCTGCAGATGGTCATGATTGGGAGGCCCATTTTCTCAGCCATGGCGAAAGTGCGGGCGTTGAGGGTGTCTCCCAGCAACTGGTTCTTTTCCTGGAGGACGCCTGCGCCGGTACAGGATGCGCCGGTCATTTCTTCGAGTTCAATGCCCAGTTTGTGGCAGACCTGCATTGCGGCTGGATAGAGCTCGGGGCATCCGCCACGGGACACGCAACCAGGATAGAAGGCATATTTCAACTGGGGACCTCCTGAAGTGACGTAGGGGTCGGGGGAGGGTTATGAGTCCTGCTCTTCCTCGACCTTTCGGAAAATGCGACGCACGTTGCGGGCGTTGTCACCCGGCAAGCCCTTGTGAATCAGGGGGGGCATCTTGCCCTTGGAGGCGGCCCGCAAAGCCACTGGGGCGTAGCCGAGCAACACCGGCAGATTGGTGATGCCTGCTGTCTTGATGGGGAGCTTGAGTTCGTCCAAGGTGCCGGAATGTCCTACGGAATCGGCGAAAGCCTCGGCGTGGCGCGCGCCCGGGTTCTTGCTGTAGCCGGCTTCAATGGCGCGGTCGCGCAGGGCCATGATGCGGTCCATGGGGGCCACACCCTTGGGGCAGGCCTCTACGCACTCAAAGCAGCGGGTGCAGTCCCAGATGCCGGCGTATTTGCCGAGTTCCTGCAAGCGGTGGTGGTCGGCGGAGTCGCGGGGGTCGGCGACGAAACGATAAGCCTTGGCCAGAGCGGCTGGGCCGAGGAAGTTGGGGTCGACTTCCATGACGGTGCAGTCGGAAACGCAGGCACCGCAGAGGATACAGTCCATGACTCCAGCGAGATGCAGCATGGCTTCGTTGGGAGCGAGGTACTCGCCTTCAGGCTCGGGGCCGGAGGGTTGCAATCCAAGGCTCGACGGCTATGACCTTGTCCCAGAAGGGGGTGAGGTCGGCAATCAGGTCTCGGACTACGGGCAGGTTGCCCATGGGCTCCACGGTGATGGTATCGCCGGAGCCCATGGCATCGCTTACCTTGGTCTTGCAGGCGAGACCGGCGTGGCCATTGACGCGCATGGCGCAGGAGCCGCAGATGGCGCTGCGACAGGAACAGCGCAGGCCCAGGGAGCCGTCCTGCTGCTCGCGTATTTGCATCAAGGTGTCGAGGACTGTGGAAAATTGAGTAACTTCCACTTGGTATTCCTGCCACCAAGAGCCGGAGGCGTCCCCTTCGGGTGCTGCCGGGGCTTCCGGGTTGTATCGCTTGACCTTAATGGTAACGGGCATCAGTAGCTCCTCACTTGGGGCTGCCATTGGGTTACGACCACGGGTAGATGGGATGTGACCGGGCCATCCTCTTGGCGTGTCACGAGTATGTGCTTGAGCCAGTTCTCGTCGTCGCGCTCGATGTAATCGCTGCGGTACTGGGCGCCGCGGCTCTCCTTGCGTTCGATGGCTCCGTTGATAATGGTCTCGGCGCAGTCGAGCATGTAGCCGAGTTCGAGGGCGAAGACGAGGTCGGTGTTGAAGGTGCGGCCCTTATCCTCGACGGGCACGGACTGAAAACGCTTCTGCAGGGCGTGGAGTTTTTCGAGACCTTCCTTCATGCCGTCTTCGTTGCGCACGACGCCTAGGTGCTGGTTCATGGCGGTGCCTAGGTCGAACCGTATGGAAGCGACACGGTCGCCGTTGGGTTCGCGGGAAAGCAGGCTGCGGAGGCGCTCTTCTTCGCGCTCGACCCAGCCTTCGATATTGAAGCTCTTGAACTCCATGCCGCGGGTGGCTTCGGCCGAGTGCTCGCCGGAACGACGGCCGAAGACGATGGTATCGAGGAGGGAGTTGGCGCCTAGGCGGTTGCTGCCGTGGACGCTGACGTTGGCGGCTTCGCCTGCGGCATAGACTCCGGGGATGGGAGTGCGCCCGTCGACGTCGGTCTTGATGCCGCCCATCTGGTAGTGCATTCCGGGGCAGATGGGGATGGGTTCGTGGACTATGTCGACGCCGACGAGGTCCTTGCCCAGTTCGCGTATCTGGGAGAGGCGCTCGTTGATGAACTGTTCTCCCAGATGGCGGCAGTCGAGGAACACGCAGCCATCGGAGTCACGGCCTTCGGCGATTTCGCGGGTCTCAGCGCGGGAGACGACGTCGCGGGAGGCCAACTCCATCATGTTAGGGGCGTAGTTGGTCATGAAGCGGTCGCCGTCTTTGTTGATGAGGTAGGCGCCGTCGCCGCGGGCCCCTTCGGTGATGAGGACTCCGCTGCCCTTGAGGGTGGTGGGGTGGAACTGGACCATTTCCATGTCCATCAGGGGTGCGCCAGCGCGATAGGCCAGTGCCATGCCGTCGCCGGTGACGGTGATGGCGTTGGTGCTGGGCTCGTAGAGACGGCCCAGGCCGCCGGTGCAGAGGATGACCGCCTTGGCGCGGATGGCAAACACGCTGCCGGTGCGTATCTCCATGGCGGTGACACCGCAGCATTCGCCGTCCTCGATGATGAGGGAGGTGACGAACCATTCGTTGTAGGCGCGGACGCCGGATTTCATGAGTTGTTCGAACATCACATGGAGCATGGCTTGGCCGGTGAAGTCGGCCACGAAGAAGGTGCGGGCACGTTGCTGGCCGCCGAAGCGGCGGGTGCCAAGGCGTCCCTCCTCATCGCGGTTGAAGGCGACGCCCATGTGCTCCATGGCGATGACCTCGCCGCCGGCCATGCGGCACATGACCTCGATGGCATCCTGATCGCCTAGGTAGTCGCTGCCCTTGACGGTCTCAAAGGCGTGTTCTTCCCAGTCGTCGCCGCGGTCGGTGAGGGCGGCGTTGATGCCACCCTGGGCGGCGCAGGAGTGGCTGCGGACGGGATAGAGCTTGCTGATGAGGGCGGTGTTGGCCCCGTTGGCATTGGCTGCCAAGGCCGCGCGCATACCGGCGAGCCCACCGCCAACCACTAGAACATCGTGCTCAAGCAACTTGGCCTCCCCAAGTCAATAAACAGTGCGGCCGCGCCCGGTTGGGGGAGGCCGGAGACAAGTATATCACGACGCACCCGCTCCCGTTTATTCGGTCCTTGAGGCGGGATCGGGAGGGCATTTCTTGAGGGTGTGGGGCAGGATTGCCTGAGGCGATAATCGTTGGGGATATGGGCTTCTTTCGTCGTGATGGTTGGGGCGGATGGGGCGGGAATTTGGTGGGGAGTAGTAGTACGCCAGATAGGGCGTGAGACGCTCTTCGTAGCTGTAGCGGTTGCTTTCGTATCTGGGAGGCGTCTCATTCGTCTCATGGTCGTAGCTGGGCCATAGCTGACCAATGGGTTGCATGGGGTGGATTCCGGGATGCGAGGCGTGGGTAGCTGATTTCGTCGTGATGCGGGACGGGAATCTGGGGCGGGAGGCGTGGTAGGGCCAGATAGGAGAACATTCGACATTTCGACACTTTTCGTATCTGGAGAAAGGTAATTTGTATCTGGGAGGTGTCGAATTTGTAGAGTGGTCGTAGCTGGGCCGTAGCTGACACATGTGTAGAATGGGCGGTCGGACAGCAGGGATTTGATGGTAGGAGGAGGGCGGCGGATTTCGTCTGAAAGATAGGGTGTGAGGGCGCAAGGGGATGCAGGAATGGCGGCGGGCGGCGTGATGGGTTCGGCGCGGGGGCATGACAAAATTGGGTTGCGGTGGGTTGGCGTGTTCTTGCATGATGGTGTCCTCAAGGAGTTCCGACTGTTCTACGACTGTTCTGATAGTAGTGAAGAAGGAGTGGGGGTGTCAATAGGCGGGTGTCATGGGGGTGTGACCGGGTTGATTGGGACGGGTCCTTCGACTTCGCTCAGGACGAACGGAAGGTGAGGGTGGATTGCTTATGGGAGGTTGGGGACATGGGTTTCTGCCCCGTATCGGGGTACAGGGCAGGCTCTTCGCAGGAACGACGAGTCGGGTGTTAGGGTCTTAACGATAGGGTTTTGGAGGAGGGGGATGATGGCAGCGGGGCGGATTCGAGAGGGGGTTACGCTTTTCGCAAGGCCTCCAGTGCCAGCAGGAGGGTGGTGATGCTCTTGGCGTCGCGGACCTGACCGCTGTTCAGCAGGCCGGGTATTTCGTTGATGGGGACCCGAACTACCTCTATGTCCTCGTCGAAGTCGGGGTCGAGGACGGCGGGGCGGAGGTCGGTGGCGAGGAAGGCGTGCATTTCCTCGGTACAGAAACCGGGGGACATGAAGAAGCTCTGCAGGTGCGTGAGGGTACCGGCGGTGTGGCCGATTTCTTCCTGGAGTTCGCGGATGACCGCGTCCTCGGGGGTCTCTCCGGGCTCCATGCCGCCGGCAGGCACCTCCAGCAGGGATGCCTCGACGGCCTTGCGGTATTGGCGGACGAGAAGGACTTCGCTGCCGTCTATGGGGGCCATGCAGACACAGGGAGAGTGCTCCACTATTTCGCGGATGGAGGTGCGGCCCCGGGGCAGGGAGACAGTGTCGACGCGGACGGTCAGGAGTTTGCCTTGGAAGGCGGTTTGGCTGGATAGGGTGGGCTCGTTTTGGGGTTCGGACATGGGTTTATCGCTCCTGAGAGTTTGCCCCTTCGTCGGGGCTCAGGGCAGGCCCTTCGTCGGGGCTCAGGGCAGGCCCTTCGTCGGGGCTCAGGGCAGGCCCTTCGTCGGGGCTCAGGGCAGGCCCTTCGTCGGGGCTCAGGGCAGGCCCTTCGTCGGGGCTCAGGGCAGGCCCTTCGTCGGGGCTCAGGGCAGGCCCTTCGTCGGGGCTCAGGGCAGGCCCTTCGTCGGGGCTCAGGGCAGGCTTTGGGATGGCGCCGCCGAAGTCGAGGCGTCTCGTTAGGGTGTGGAAGAAGCGGTTGGCTGGGTGGGTGCGCAGGAAGCGGGCTTTGTAGGGGCTGGCTTCTATGCGGATGCGGTCTTCGCGTCGCAATGGAACGTTGAGGTAGCCGTCGACGCTAATGAGGGCTTCAACGTCCGATTCGAGAGTGAACTGGAGGACGGATGTGCCGGGCACCACGAGGCCGGTGGCGAGCCCCAAGTGGGGGGCGACCGGGACGATGACCATGGCCTCGGCTTGAGGGTAGACGATGGGGCCGCCGACAGAGAGGTTGTACCCGGTGGAGCCGGTTGCGGTGGATACGATGACGGCATCGGCACGGTAGGTTGTGAGTTGGGCCCCGTCGATACTGGCGGTGACGGTGATGACGCGGGAAACGACGCCACGACCTATTACGGCATCGTTCAGGGCGTGCTGAGCCGGTATGTCTGGGCGCGGGTGGCCTGCCTCGTCCACTACCTGGACTTGGAGCATGGCCCTTTCTTCGACCCATGGCGTGCCGTTGAGGTAGTCGTCCAGCCTTCCCAGGGCGTCATGTCCTTCGAGTTCGGTCATGAAGCCTAGGCGGCCCATGTTGATGCCAAGGATGGGGATGCCGTTGGTGCTGGCAAGTTTCGTTGCCCGCAATATGGTGCCGTCGCCGCCCACGGTGATTACCAGCTTGGTATCTTTGGCGCGGGGGGATATCGCATCCAAGTCTTCCGCTGGGCCGATCCAGTCGGACTCATCGACATGCAGGTACTCGGCCACTAGGTTGGCCATGTCGGAGGCGGCGGTTGAGAGGTTGTTGTAGACGATGCCGAGAGGCCGGAAGTTAGTCATGGCGTGATGGAGAGGAAGAGGGTTTGGTGAAGTTGACCGGATGGGGGAGTTCCCGAAATGCTGCTGAGGTTCATTCGAACCTGCTTCCGCACTCCGCTATCCACTTGCTGACTTCCTCGGTCAGTCCTTCGGCATCGTAGATTCTCTCGTGGCGGTCGTATTCTTCCTGGGAGCAATCGTAGCCACTTCCACCGCATGACAGAAGGAGGAGCAACGAAAGGGCAACCAACATGGCCAGAGCTATGCGCATGTCAGATTCCTATCCGGCTCAACGGGTCGCACATGGTGTGGTGTGGAACAATGGAGGCTGATTCAAGTGAAGGCTGATCCATAGGAGGGGTCGCGGTGGAGTATACCACGGGGACTAAGGCGTCCCGATGATGCCATTGGCTGCTTGCAGCAATGGACGGACTGCATCCTCCGCTACTTCCAGCAGGGGTGTGGGGTAGATTCCCAAGCCGACGGCTGCCAAGGCTGCTAGGCCCAAAGTCAAAAGAAGGGCGTGGGATGACGGCACCTTCTCATCCGAACTCGGAGGGGTGATGTACATGGTGCGCACTACGCGGAGGTAGTAGTAGGCCGACACCACGCTGTTCACCACGCCGACAACAGCCAGCCATGCAAGGTCACTGTGGACGGCGGCGCTGAAGATGTAGAGCTTGGCTATGAATATGCCCGATGGGGGTATGCCGATGAGGGCAGCCATGGCCAGAGCAAGGGCGGCGGCGAGCCAAGGAGCGCGCCTTCCCATGCCGGCGAAGTCGTCAATCATGTCGCTGTCGGTCTTGTTGGAGATGGCGATGACGGCGGCGAAGGCTGCCAGATTGGTGACGGTGTAGGCCCCGAGATAGAAGAGGAGGCTGCCGGGTCCGAAAGCGGGGTCGGAATTGGCGGAGCCGGACTGGGTTACCGCGGCCATTCCCACAAGGAGATACCCTGCGTGGGCGATGGTGCTGTAGGCCAGAAGTCGCTTGATGTTCTGCTGGTTCATGGCGACGATGTTGCCTAGGGTCATGGAGGCGGCGGCGATGGCAGCGAAGACCAAGCTCCAGTCGGGGCTGCTATCGGGGAAGGCGACATAGAAGACCCGAATCACGATGGCGAAGGCGGCTGCCTTGCTGGCTACCGAAAGGAAGGCTGCTACAGGCGTAGGAGAGCCCTCGTAAACGTCGGGGACCCACATCTGGAAGGGAACGGCGGAGAGCTTGAAACCGAACCCGGCCACCATGAGCACCACGCCCAGCAGGAGGGCGTAGGAGCCGAATGCTATGTCCGAATTGCCTCCAGTGGAGAGGGGACCAGAGAGGGCGGAGGCGATGTGTGCGAGGTGGGTTGTTCCGGTGAGGCCGAAGACCAAGGCGATGCCATATAGCAGGACGGCGGAGCTTACGGCACTCATCAGGAAGAACTTGAGGCCTGCTTCACCGGAACGGGAGTGGCCCAGGAAGGCTGCCAGTGCCACCAGCGGCAGAGTGGCAAGTTCGAGAGCGATGTATATGGACACCAGTTCGGTGGCGGCGGCCAGCAGCATCATGCCGCTCCCGGCGAACATGAGCAGGGCGTAGTATTCGCCTTGGAAGCGGGCGAACCTTCGGACGTAGTCGGTGGAAGAGAGGACAACCAGCCCCAGTGCTACGAGCACCAGTGCCTTGAAGAACAGGGCAAACTTGTCCACCAGCAACGTGCCGAAAGGCCCGGAGGGGTCTTGTGCAACCAAGCCGCTCGGGTCGGCCCACAAGGTGAAGGTCAATCCGAGGGGGACCACCAGACCCAGGGCAGCCACGAGGGTGATCCAACTCTTGCGCTGAACCACCAAGTCGAGGACTACTACCAGACATGCGAGCCCGACGAGAGCAAGTTCCGGGGCCAGCAGGTATAAATCGTGGGTTTGCATCGTCTAGGCCTGCACAACCACTAGGGCGATGATGGGTTGGACCCCGGCCTCAAAGAGGTCGGTGAGCAGCTTGGGGTATATGCCAATCACCAAGATGCTGGCTGCCAAGAGCGCGATGGGGACTGCTTCCACCCAGTCTGCATCCTCCACTTCGGCCAAGTGGTGGCGGGGTCTGCCGAAGAAGACGCGCTCAAGCATCCAGAGGATGTATCCGGCGGCGAGAAGTATGCCGAGAACGGCGAGGGCCGTGGGCCAAGGAAACACCTTGAAGCTGCCAAGGAATACCAGAAGCTCGGAGACGAACCCGCTGAGGCCGGGCAGTCCAAGGGAGGCCAAGCCTGCGAGCAGGAAAGCCCCGCCGAGCAGGGGCATGCGGGCTGCAAGGCCGCCCATATCGGGTATGTAGCGGGTGTGGGTCTTCTCGTATACCAGTCCCACCAAGAGGAAAAGCAGGCCGGTGATGGTGCCGTGGGTGAACATCTGCAACGATGCGCCGGTGAGGCCTACGCTGCTGAGGGAGCCGTTCTCCAGCACATGGACGGATGCTACGCCCAGCAAGACCAGCCCCATGTGGCTTACGCTGCTGTAGGCGATGAGACGCTTCAGGTCGGTCTGTCGCATGGTCACCACCGCCCCGTAGAGGACGCTTATCACGGCTAGGGTTACCAGCACGGGGGCGTAGTGGTGGGCCTGCTCGGGGAAGAGGCCGACGCAGACGCGGATGAACCCGTAGCCGCCCATCTTCAGAAGCACGCCGGCGAGGACCATGCTCACTGCCGTGGGCGCGTCGGTATGGGCGTCGGGCAGCCAGGTGTGGACAGGCCAGACGGGAAGCTTGATGGCGAAGGCTATCAGGAAAAACCAGAATGCCAGGGCAGTGGGAATGGCTAGGTCCAGGTGGCCAACGCCTGCTTCAGCGAGTGCTGCGATATCGAAGGTGCCGCCGGGGGCGACGAAAAGGGCGACGATGCTCACCAGCATGAAGGCGCTCCCCAAGATGGTGAACACGAGGAATTTCATGGCGGAGTATTCTTTGCGCCCTGTGCCCCAGATGGATATGAGCAGGTACATGGGGAGGAGTTCGAGTTCCCAGAACAGGAAGAAGAGGAGGAAGTCGAGGGAGGTGAAGACGCCCATAACGGCAGTCTGCAATACCAGCAGCCAGACGAAATATTCGCGCATGCGGTGCTCTACCCGCCATGAGGCGAGAACGGCGCACAGGCCAATCAGGGCAGTGAGGAAGACCAGCGGGGCGCTGAGGCCGTCGACCCCGAGGTAGTAGGTGGCGTTGAGGGTGTCGCCGGGAATCCAGTCGAGGCGGTCGATGAGTTGGTAGCCGCCCTTGCCGATGTCGTAACGCACCATGACGTAGAGGGCCAGCAGCAAGTCGACCACGACTGCCAGAAGAGCGACTGCCCGGATGTGGTCGCGGTGCCGCAAGAAGAGGGCGATGGATAAGGCTGCTGCTGCGGGCAGGAATACGGTGGCCGTCAGCAAGCCGCCAAAGGGCAGCGAGACGGGGTCGGAGAGGGATAGGTCAAACACGCCTGATGCCCCTCATCCCCATACCAGATAGCCTAGGAGGATGGCCAGGATGCCGATGGTGATGGCAACGCCATAGGTCTGGACCTGCCCCGACTGCAACAGACTCACGGCGCGTCCTATATTGCGCGAGAAGAGGCCGACACCCTCGGCTGCGCCGTCGACGACCGTGCGGTCGAACCAGTGGAGTTTGGCGGCAAGGGATTCATAGAAAAGGCGGCGGACGGCCATCTCCTCATACAGGTCGTCCATGTAGTATTTGCGCACCAGCAGGCTACGCGCTGCTTCCCAGGGGCGAGAGACAAGGGATGCCACTGATCCGCCTTGCCAAGTCTGGAAGAAGAGAGCGATGGCCATGCCGGCCAGAGCGATGGCCATGGCTACAATGGCGAGAGGGACGTCCACGCCGCCTCCGGCCTCGCCGTGGCCGCCGGGGGGAACGAGAAAGCCAACGAACCAGTGGGCATCGATTCCGAAGAAGGCATTCTCAGGGTTTGCCAGATAGCCGGAAAGGACGGCCGCCACTGCCAGCACCAGCATGGGGCCAACCATCACAAGTGGGGACTCGGCGAGATGGACACCGGAGTGAGAGCCGGCAGTGGGGGTGTTTCCGGTGTCGCGGTTTTCCTGGACCACGCCGCCCCTGAAGGGGCCGTGGAAGGTCATCCATATCATGCGGGTGGTGTAGACGGCGGTGAGGAACACGGCAATTGCGAGCATGCAGAAGACGACTGAGTCGATGGATTCGGCACCGCTCCATGCATGGCGCAGGATTTCGTCCTTGCTCCAGAAACCTGCCAGAGGAAAGATGCCTATGAGGCTGAGACCGCCCAACACAGTGCCTGCATAGGTGAAGGGCATGACCCGGCGCAACCCGCCCATGTAGCGCATATCGAATGTGCCTGTGGCATGATTCACGCTTCCCGCTGCGAGGAAGAGCAGGGCTTTGAAGAAGGCGTGGTTGAAGAGGTGGAAGAGGGCGATGCCGTAGGCACCCAAGCCCAGGGCTGCCACCATGTAACCCAATTGACTGACGGTGGAATAGGCCAGGACCCGCTTGATGTCGTTGGTGGCGAGGGCCATGGTTGCTGCGAGCAACGCGGTGAATGCGCCGATCAAGGCGACAGCGGTCATGGCGTCGGTGGATACTTCGAATACGGGGAAGAAGCGGGCAATGAGGAATACACCTGCGGCGACCATGGTCGCGGCGTGGATGAGGGCGCTCACGGGGGTGGGGCCCTCCATTGCATCGGGGAGCCATACGTGGAGGGGGAACTGGGCAGACTTGCCCACGGCCCCACAAAAGATACCGATAGCCAGTCCGGTGGCCGACAAACCGGCGAGGACGCCCAAGGACGCTCCCTTCTGGATATCGCTTATCTCAAGGAAGTTCAGGCCGAGGGCGGAATAGGCTTCGGCATTGAAGAAGAGGAAGAGTATGGCTATGAGGAATCCAAGGTCTCCCAAGCGGGTGACGATGAAGGCTTTCTTGGCGGCTGCTGCTGCTGCGGGACGGTGATGCCAGAAGCCAATGAGCAAGTAAGAGGACAGGCCCACAAGCTCCCAGAAGACGTACAACTGGATGATGTTGGATGCGAGAACGAGCCCGATCATGGAGGCGGTGAAGAGGGACATGAAGGCGTAATACCGGGCATAGCCGGGGTCTTCGCGCATGTAGCCGTGGGAGTAAACCTGCACCATCAGACTCACTAGGACGACGACCACAAGCATGATGGCTGTCAGTTGGTCGACTATCAGGCCCATGCGGATGTCGATTCCCCCCACGGATAACCAGTGGTGCGGCTGGAATCCCAAATCGCCTTGCTGATTGACCACGGAACCGAGAGTCCAAAAGGCCAAGACAAGGCATACCGCCAGACCGGATATGAGCACGATGCTGCTGAGATACCGGTATTGGCTGAAAAAGGGACGGATAATCAGGCCGATGATGACAAAGGCGGCCAGAGGAAGAAAGAAGATGGACCAGACAGCAGCTTCCGGTATCATCCTATAGTTTCCTCAGTATCTCCTCGGCCACATGCTCCCGTCCGCGCGGCACCAGCACCCGAAAGGGGACTCGTTCTCCCCAGTCGAGAATGTCTCCTTCGGGAAGGATGTGGGTTGGCAGGCCCTCCCCTTCCAGTGCTTCCTTCCACATTTCGGCCACCATGAGGTTGGGGGCCTTCATAAACTCAATCCACATTGGGCCGAAATCCTATCCTTTCACCAAGCGATGACCGTGGGCCCTTACCGGCGCATCAAGTTGGCTTCGCTTACATCCACGGTGGTACGACTGCGGTAGAAGGCGATGACGATACCCAAGCCCAAGGCGACCTCGGCCGCTGCCACAGCGATGATGAATAAGGCGAAAACCTGCCCGGTGAGCAGAGCGCCCAAATGCTCCTCGAAGGTGTAGGGGAGCGTGTATTTGGCGAAGGCCACAAGGGCGATATTGACGGCATTGAACATCAACTCGATGCTCATAAGGAGGGTGATGACGTTGCGCCGGGCCAGCGCACCGTACAGGCCGATACAGAAGATGATGGCCGAAATGAGCAGGAAGGCTTCCAAGCTCATGTGGACCGCTCCCGCGTCAATGCCAAGGCTCCAATGACGGCCGCCAGCAGAAGCACAGAGGCGACCTCGAAGGGCAGAACGAAATCGTTAATCAGGAGGTCGCCCAAACCAGAGCGGGCAGCGGCCTCGGGGGAGGCTAATTGCGCGGCATCCTCGTCGCTGACGCCGCTGATGGTGTTGCCCTGTACGAGTTCCGCTTGAGCTTGCATATCCGGGTTGTCGGAGATCATGTTCCAGTCGGTATTGAAGACAACAAAGGCGAGGGCCACCAGCAGCAGGGCCGGCAGCAGTACGGCCGGAATCTGGAGGCGGTTGGGCAGGTTACCCTGCACGACATCCTGGGTCATCAGGATGGCAAAGATAATCAGGATGGAGATGGCGCCGACGTAGATGATGAGTTGCACTACGCCGAGAAACTCGGCATTCATCATAATGAAGAAACCGGCCACCGCGAGGAACACAACCACCAAGAGAAGGGCGGAACGAAATACGTTTCGCAGCAGCACTACGCCTAAGGCCGAGGCGACGGCGACAATAGCGAGGACCCAGAACAGGACATCGGCAAAGGCCAACTATGCCTCCCCGCCCTGATTGGGGTTGCCGTTCCCTTGGCCGAAGAGACGCTGGCCGGCTGAAGTCTCACCCTTCCAGTTCCAGCTTTCGCGCCCGGCGTCAACCCAAGGCAGGGGAACCCCCTTGTGGGGATTGTAGCCTGACTTCTCGAGTTGAGGTCGGAACCAAGTACTGGGACGCTTTTCGGCATTGCGCAGGGTGTCGACGTCGAGGACCAGATTGCGGCGCTGATAAGTGCCTCGCTCGAAGCCGCTGCCTAGGAAAAGGGCGTCGTAGGGACAGGCTTCCACGCACAGGCCGCAAAACATGCAACGGCCGATGTCGATATCGAAAGTCTGGACCTCGTACTTGTCGCCGTCCTGTGGGGCCGTGCCGCTTGGGCCTGTGATAATCTTGATGATTCCCAAAGGGCAGTACTTGGCGCAGGAGGCGCAACCAGTACACCGCTCCTCGTACCAAGCGAATTCTTCTCCGCGGAAACGCGGGTGTTGGTTGACCCGTTCCTCGGGGTATTGCACGGTGAAGGGACGGCGGAGAGCATTCCGCAGCGTTACCAGCAGTCCCTTGCCCAACCCCAGTCCGTACATGTTACTACCTCATCCAGTGGTCGATGCTTGGTCTGTGTCCAACAAGGCGGTCCCTGCAGACGGGGCCGCCACGACGCGCCGGCTGATGAGCCGCCTCGGCTGGACCCGGTTGCGGAACAGCCTGCCGTAGGCCGCCACTGCCAATGCAGTGAGGACCAGATTGATGATAGCCATAATGCCCAAGTCGGACTGAGTGAGTCCTGATTGGGCATCGCCCAGAAAGTATACTTGAAGGGCAACGGCAAACAGGTTGACTATGCTCAGGGGGAAGAGGAACTTCCAAGCGAAGGACATAATCTGGTCAACGCGCAATCGCGGGAAGGTGGCCCTTGCCCAGATGAACAGCAGGGCGAAGAAGGCTACTTTCAGGAGGAACCATATCGGCCCTAATTCAGCGGAGAGGAAGGGCCCTACCCACCCAGCCAGGAAGAAGGTGGCCAGCAGGGCCGATGTAGCGAGTACGGCCCCGTATTCCGCAGCCTGAATGATGGCGAATTTGGCGCCGCTGTACTCAATGTGGTAGCCGGCTATTAGTTCTGACTCTGCTTCGAGGACATCAAAGGGGCTGCGGTTCAGTTCTGCCGAGACTCCAACGATGAATATGAATGCTGCCAGTGGCTGCACGACGAGGAAGGGAATGGACTGGGCATTCACGACATCGATCATGCTCATTGAGCCGGATGCCAGGACAATACCCACCAGTGCCAGCACGACCGGCACCTCGTAGCTGATCAGTATGGCGACTCCACGCATCGCGCCAAAAAGGGCGTAGCGGTTGCCGGAAGCCCAGCCTGCCATGAATATGCCCAGACCGCTAATTGCGGTGATGGCCACCACAAACAGCACGCCTACGTTGATGTTGGCAAGAGCGGTGTCCTGAGCAAAGGGCACGACCGCGAGCATGAGTATCACCGGAGCCAGCATGACGATGGGCACCAAGGTGAAGGCGATGCGATCGGCCCCACGGGGCACCATGTCTTCCTTGCTCATCAGCTTCAACAGGTCTGCGATGGGGGTGAAGAGGCCGAAGGGGCCCCAACGGTTAGGCCCGACCCGGTTTTGCATACGGGCAATCACACGTCGTTCGCTCCAGACGAACACGGCGGCTCCCAGAAGCACTGCGTTGGTGAGGATGAACATGATAATGAAGCCGGCTACGACGAATCCCAGCCAGCAGAGCCAGTCGGGGAGTATGTTTCCCAAACCGTTGTAAACGCCGCGGAAGAGGGCGTTGTCGTTCAGGAGACTGCCTTCGGCCAACTGACACCGGTAGAGCATCAGCGGTCGACCTCACCCATGTTGATGTCGATGCTGCCGAGGGTGACCACCATGTCGGCCAGTTTCCAGCCGACTACCATGTCGGAAAGGGCGGTGAGGTTGATCAAGGAGGGCGAACGTATTTTGCAGCGGTAGGGGGAAATACCGCCGCTGCTGACCATGTAGAAAGCGAGCTCGCCCTTGGGGGACTCGACTCGCCCATAGGCCTCGGCCCCTTGGGGTGGCCGCAGCAACAGGGGCAAGTCGAGGCGCACCGGGCCCGGCTCAATTCGCTTGAGGCATTGCTCGACGAGCAAGAGGCTCTGGCGCATCTCTTGTACACGCACGACGAACCGGTCCAGGTTATCGCCGGTAATGCCGATGGGCACCTCGAAGTCCAGTTCTCCGTAGGCGTCGTAGGGTTCTGCTTTGCGCCAGTCCCAAGCCAGTCCACTGCCCCGCAGTGTCGGGCCGGTAATAGAGCAGTTGACGGCAGTGTCCAAAGGCAAGAGGCTGACGCCGCGGGTGCGGACCAAGACGATTTCGTTCTCCATCAGGAGTTGTTCCAGTTCGTCGAGGTAACCGGGTATCTCGTCTAGGAAGCGGACGCAGGGCGGGCCAGAAATCGGCAGGGGCGTCAGCATAAACTCCGCCGGGGCGCATGTAGCTCAGGGTGATGCGTGCGCCGCAGAGCATCTCAAACAGGTCGAGTATGCGTTCCCGCTCTCGGAAGCAATACATGAGAGGCGTGCCCAATGCCCCCAAGTCCTGCAGGAAGAAACCGATGGCGATGAGGTGGCTGGCGATGCGCTGCAACTCGGCTGTAATCACTCGCAGGTACTTTGCCCCGAGGGGGAGGTTCCACTCCGAGCAGCTTCTCCACGGTGAGGCAGTAGGCTTGATTGTTGGTCATAGAGGCGACATAGTCCATGCGGTCGGTGAGGGTGATTATCTGAACATAGTTGCGCTCTTCGGCCAGCTTCTCCGTGCCGCGATGCAGGTAGCCGATTACGGGCTCAATCTCCTCAATGACTTCACCATCGAAGGTCACTCGCAACCGGAACACGCCGTGGGTGCTGGGGTGCTGGGGACCGATGTTGATGGTCATCAGGTCCGTGCGCAGCGTCATATGGGGCGCTCCCGGATGAAAGTCCTTGCGGAGCGGATGTCCGGGGAATCCCTCCCAAGTTACAAGGCGCTTCAGGTTGGGATGGCCGACAAAGGAGACGCCCATCAGGTCCCATATCTCCCTCTCTTGAAGGTCCGCGCCCCGCCATACCGAGACCACTGAGGGCACTACAGGCTCGTCGCGCCCTTCCGCAATGGTTTTCAGCATAGCGGAGTGATTGCGCTTCAAGGATGTGAGGTGATAGACGACCTCGAAGTGGTCGATGTAGTCGACGCCGGTGATGGCGTTGAGGAAGCTGAATTCCAGTTCGGGGTCATCACGGAGATGGCTGCAAACGTCGACAATGCTGGGAGGCCTTTACCCATACAGCAGAGTCATCCCATTTCTCTACAGCACTGGGAAAGGAGGCGTCCAGTCGCCGGCCCAACTCTTCGCCACTGACGGGACGGGTCATGGTCGCCGGGAGCAGCCTGTGGGAGCGGCTGCAATGTGAAACGGCGCGTTTGCCATCATTCAGTACCTGCCGCTCGCCCCTTCAGGCGGTAACGCTTGATTTTCTCATGAAGTTGCATTATCCCGTATAGAAGCGCGTCGGGTCGCGGTGGACACCCGGGCACGTAGACGTCCACCGGCACGATGTGGTTGACGCCGGGGACAACGCTGTAGCTATCGTAGTAGGGGCCTCCACTGGTGGCGCACACACCCATGGAGATGACCCACTTGGGTTCGCCCATCTGGTCGTAGATGCGGCGGATGGCCGGAGCCATCTTCCAAGTGACGGTGCCAGCAACAATCATCAGGTCGGCTTGCCGGGGTGAGGCGCGGAAGGCTTCCATGCCGAATCGAGAGATGTCGAAGCGTCCCATGGCGGTGGCCATCATCTCGAAGGCACAACAGGCCAAGCCGAAGGTGACTGGCCAGAGGGCGGACTTGCGGCTCCAATTCAGCATGGCGTCCACGGTTGTCAGGGCCACGTTGCGCTGCAAATCTTCCGGGACTTCCACCAAGGGCTCTGCGAGGGGTTCGGTGCGGGTGGTGCGCATCTCCTCAACCACTTGGCCCTCGTCGGAGTCCAATGACCAAGTGGATATGTGCAGAGGTTGAAGCTCTTCGTTGCCTGCATCTGAGGTCATCGTCACGTCCACTCCAGATGTCGCTTACGCCAAGCATAGGCCCAGCCGACCAATAGAATGCCGATGAACACCACCATCTCAATCAAGGCGAACAGAGGCAACTGGTTGAACCGGGCAGCCCAGGGGTAGAGGAAAATCACCTCTACGTCAAACACCACGAACAGCAGGGCATAGGGATAATAGCGGAAGTTGAACCTGTTCCACCGGCCTCCAATGGTCTCCATTCCGCACTCATAGGTGTCGGACTTCACCAAGTCGGGCGGAGGAGCAGGCCGGATGCGGAAACGGGAGGCCAGCGAGGAGAGGGCGAGCATGCTAACGGGCACAATGACGGCGACAATGGCAAAGATGGCGATGAGGCCATAGTTCCGGAAATAGTCGTCGAACATGCCCTCTAGATTCCCGTATGAGGACTGGCTAGCAAATATAGCATGGGGTCAATATGCCCGCAAGGGCGAAACAGTAGGCAGCTTCTAACCTGAAGGAGAGTCATCATTGCTCCTCCAACATCTCCGCGGCCCGCTGAATTCGTTTCAGGCAGCGGTCCCGTCCCAGTATTTCCATGGTGTCGAACAGAGGCGGGGTGGCTGTGCGTCCGGTAGTGGCCACTCGCAGCGCACTGAAAAGCTGCCGTCCTGACACCCCCAACTCTCCGGTCAGGGTGCGCAGGGCGTCCTCAATGTCATTGCTGCCAAAGTCAGCGACTTTCTCCAAAGCGGTGTGGGCCTCTCGGAGGGCCTTGACGGCAGAGTCTCTTTCCATGCCCTTGGGCACCAGCAGGGACGGGTCGTAGTCCCAAGGCATCGGTGAAGAAATATGATGCCATATCGGGCGTATCTCTCAGAGTCTTCAAGCGCTCTTGGAGAAGCGGCATAACGCGAGCGAGTTCTCGGGGCGCAGTGCTTGAGGATACGCTGGGTATGTTCTGCCGCAGAAATGGATAGGCGCGATGCGCCAAGTCTTCGGCCTCCAGATTGCGGATATAGACGCCGTTCATCCAGAGGAGTCGCTCTTGGTCGAAGATGGCACCTGATTTTCCGACTTGGTCCAAGGAGAAGACTTGCGTGAGTTCGTCGCGGGAAATCACGTCCGTTTTGTCATCCAGTGACCAGCCCAGCAGGGCCAAGAAGTTCACCATGGCCTCGGAAAGGTATCCTGCGTCACGGTATTCCAGCAGTGCCGTCGCACCGTGGCGCTTGGATAATTTGGACCGGTCCGGGCCCAGAATCATGGGGAGATGACCGAACAGCGGAGGCGCATAGCCCAACGCTTCGTACAGACGGAGGGTGTTTCGGGGTGCTGGAAAGCCACTCCTCCGCCCGCAGCACGTGGCTGATCTCCATGAAATGGTCGTCGAGCACGTTGGCCAAGTGGTAGGTCGGGAAACCATCGGACTTGAGGATGACAAAGTCGTCGAGCAGTGAGTTGTCCCAGTTCACATCGCCGCGAATGAGGTCATCAAGGCCAGTCTCCCCTTCGGTTGGCATGATGAAGCGAACGGTATGGTCAACGCCACCGTCCTCGTAGTCGTGGCGTTGTTTTTCGGTCAGGTAAAGGCAATGCCGGTCGTAGCCGGTATTGGGAAGGTTGTTGGCGCGATTGGTCTTTCGTAGCTCATCCAGACGTTCCCTAGTGCAGTAGCAGCGGTATGCGTTCCCTTGGGATATCAGCCGGTCGGTTGCCTCGTGATAGATGTCGAGCCTCTGGGACTGCACATAGGGACCGAATTCACCGTCAGCATCGGGACCTTCGTCCCAGTCCAGTTCCAGCCAGCGGAGGCTCTCAAGGATGGCTTCCACCACGCCGTCCACGGCTCGCTCCCTGGTCGGTGTCTTCAATGCGGACTATGAACTTGCCGCCATATCGGCGGGCGAAAAGCCAGTTGAACAGGGCGGTGCGCACGTTGCCCAAGTGGGGCTGCCCCGTCGGGCTGGGCGCATAACGTACTCGAATGTTGTCCAAGACGAACGGTGCCTCCGGGCCATATTGTACCATTGGCGTCGCTGTAGCCGTACAAATGAGCATCCGTGTTGTTGGAAACAGCAAAGGCCCTGTGCTAGGATAGTCGGACCTTGAGGGCACGGTCAGACCTCGGTAGCGTGCTGTCCTTCATGGTGCTTGATTTGAATATAGAGTAGCGAGGAGCAGGCCCGCCGCCCGATACGCCGGGTGAGTGCGGGTCTGTTTGTTGTTTGAAGATACCTCGGCAACGGGATGGAACCGGCTACGGGAGGAGCCGCTTAGGTCATGGATGGAGATGACGTAGTAAGACTGGCCTTGCTGGGAATTGCATTCCTGCTGTCCGCCTTTTTCTCCGGGTCGGAGGCGGCGTTCCTGTCGATACAGCGCGGGCGTATCGCGTCCATGGCGCGGGCCAAGGAAAGGGGGGCGGACAGGGTAGAACGGATAGCGGGGAGGCCGGAAAAGCTGCTGCCCACGGTGCTCACGGGCAACAACCTAGTCAACGTGATGGCCGCCTCCCTAGCGACGTCGCTGGCGGCCTCCTATCTCAGCCCGGGCATGGCAGTCATCGTGGCTACGGCCGCGGTCACTTTCTTCCTGCTGGTGTTTGCCGAGATGCTCCCCAAGACCATTGCCTCCCGAAAAGCCGAGAGAACCGCGATTCTTATCGTGCGTCCTCTCGAGTTCGCTCAACTTCTCTTCTTTCCCTTGGTCTGGGTGTTGGAACGTCTGAGTTCCGCCGTTGCCCGGCTGGTGGGAGCCGGCGAATCAAGGGTAACGGAAGAGGAGATTCGTTCACTGATAGACGTGGCGGAGACCGAGGGAGCCATGGAGTCGTCGGAAGCCCAGATGCTGGAGCGGGTTTTCCACTTTGGCGACCGCCAAGTACAGGAAGTGATGACACCGCGAACCGAAATTGCTTGGGTTGAGAAGGACGCTACACTGGAGGAAGTGCTAGCCATATATGCCGAACACACCCACACGCGCTTTCCGGTTTTCGAGAGCAATCAAGAGAACATTGTGGGGGTCTTGTCAATCAAGGACTTGCTGGAGGAGATGGCGCAAGGGAGGCTACAGCCGACCGACGCCGCTACGCAGGTATTGCGGCCGCACTACTTCGTTCCTGAAACCAAACTGGTGGGCCCGCTGTTCAATGAGTTGCGTGACAGCGGTAGGCAGATGGCTGTCTGTGTGGACCAACACGGGGGCGTGGCTGGCTTGGTTACGCTGAAGAGACTGCTGGAGGTTATCGTGGGACCGGTGGGTGAGGAGGGAGAGCCGGCGGAGAAGGAATACAACCCCATCGGTCCCGGCTGGTTCGATGTGCGCGGGGGCATGTCCGTACAGGAGGCCAACCAGAACCTCAACCTTGAGCTCCCTTATGGTGATTATCAGACGGTGGCCGGATTCGTTCTCAAACAGCTTGGACGGATACCCTCGGAGGGTGACGTTTTGGAGTTCAGCGGTAAACGTCTGGAAGTGAAAGAGATGCGCAGGTTCAAGATTGAGCGGATTGAGGTGAGTTGGGAGGAGGCAGACGTGCCCCAACCTGTGGGGTCCGCTGAGTGAAGCCTTGATGCAACCGTCGGCGATGCTGGCCTAATTTGAGGCGTGGTGGTGCACCATAAGCCACTGGTCGCCGGACTTGGCGAAGATGTTGGTGGAGCGAGCCGCGAAACCGGTAGCCCGCCCGTCAACCAGCGAGGTCACGTTTTCGATGCAGTCAACCCAGCCGATGTCACCTTGGATGACGGGTTGGGCCTCGGTGATGATGAAGTGCATCATGGTGGTGTTGTTGAAGATGTTGTCCCAGCTTTGGCGCACCCCCTCCCAGCCCGTAATCAATGGCCAGCCGGGATGCATGCAACGTGTGCGCTCGGAGTGCTCCCAGATACCATCCATGGCGTCTATGTCCAGGGTGGAGAAGGCCTCGTAGAACTTGAGATTGGCCTCGAGCAGGGAGGCGAGTTCTGGGTTCTCCATGGAGGCTCCTTCGGGATTTGTCCTAATGGAACTAACTGGTCATCAAGAATAAATCAGCCGTAGTCTAATACCTTCCGGCAGGCATGGAATGGCTCTATGCCGCATAACTTCGGTGGTGATTTTCTGGGGCGTGTGACGGGGCACACTTCTCACTCTTCGATTGGCTCGTAAGCCGAGAAGTCTGGGGGGCGTTGGACGAGGCGTTGCACGTATGGCGATGGCGTGACCACATCGTCGGGGGGAATCTGGCCGGGTTCGACGATTTCATCGACCTCTACGATGGTGGTCCGGGCGGCGGGAGCCATGACGGAGTTGAAGTTACGCGATGTGCCCCGGTATACCAAGTTGCCCAAGGTGTCGGCCTTGTGCGCCCTCAGTAGGGCGAAGTCGGCGGTGATGGCCCTTTCCAATATCTGCTCCCGGCCATCTATGGTGCGGGATGGCTTGCCTTCGGAGATAAGAGTGCCCGCTCCCGTTGGCGTGTAGAAGCCAGCCAGACCGAAGCCTCCAGCTCGGAGACGCTCGGCCAGAGTGCCCTGGGGCACCAATTCCAGTTCCACATCGCCGTTGCGGTAAGCCAACTCGAAGGCGGTGGGACGTGAGGGGGATGGCGAGACGGGAAAGGAGGCGATGGCCTTTCGGATTTGACCGTTCACTACTAGGATGCTGTGGTCGATGGTGCGCATTCCGGGAGGAGTGCCGAAGTTGACGGCACCAGCGATACCGGCGGTGTTGCTCACCATGGTCAACTGCTTGGCCCCGTGGTCACGCAGCGCAATCATCAAGTACTGGGCCATGCCTCCCGGGCCACCGAACCCATCAATCAGCACGGTGGCTCCATCGGGGATGTCGGCTACTGCGTCGTCTGCAGATGGAAACAGCTTGGTCTGGGCCTGCCGCTCCGGCAGCGAGAATTGCATCTCACGTATGTCGGGACGAAGGGTGAAGTCCGCCTCCACTTTCTGCCGTATATCGTCCGGAGTCCAACCGGGTGCCGTTTCACTGAGGGCTATGCCTTCAGGCGTCATCACGAACACGCCAAGGTCAGTCACAATGGTGTCGACTTTGTTCCGCAGGACTCTTGTGCCGTCACATCGCTCGACCACCGCGCTTGGTCCCTCGGCCAACTCCATGACAGCTATCACCCTTCGGGCATGGGCTCCGATCTCCGCGGAGCGAGAAGGACCGGGGATGCCGGTGTGGGGCTCGGAGAGGTCGCCCGACACCGAAACTTGGCCCGCCTGCAACACGGCCACGTCCACATGGCCGCCACGGACCAAGCCCGCTGCTTCGGACTGCTCAAGGATGCAACCGCCCAGTCCCGACGTGGGTGCTAGGACGCCGTTGTCTCCAAGCAGCAAAATGTCCCAGCCTTGGGGCAGTTGGTTGGCAATGAGATGAGGCAAGCCGGGCCCCAGGTAGGCAATTTGGTTTGGGTGGAGCTCGGAAGCGGTTCTCGCAGCGATTTGTGGGGGTGTGGAGGTCATGGGGAAGTTGGTCCTATTGGCTGGCTGGAAGCCGGCTGCAAACAATCCTGTCGATGAAAATACCGGGGGTTATCACCGATTCGGGGTCCAGGTCTCCTGGCTCTACGACCTCATCCACCTCCACGACCACCACGGCAGCCGCAGTGGCCATGGTGGGGTTCCAGTTGCGGGCATCTCCTTCGTAGATCAGGTTGCCTAGGGTGTCGGCCTTGTGGGCGCGCAGCAGCGCGAAGTCAGCCTTTAGAGGAAAGTCAATGAGGTATTTCTGGCCGTCGAGTTCTTCGTGTTCCCCGGTGCTATCGGGCGATTGACTGGTATCCAGCGATTGATCTGCCAGGGGGTGGACTAGGAAAGAGCCTATGCCCGCGCCTGCTGCCCTGATCCGTTCTGACAGCAAGCCCGCTTCCAAGGGTTCGATAACGATATCCTTGCCCTGTAACTCTCCCCAAACCTTTTGCTCGATTGGCGGGCACACCAGCATCCTGACCTGTCCTGTGGACACCAAGCCTAAGAAACCTGCGATGTCGGCCTCACAGACCAGTGTCAGTTGGCTCGAGCCGCTTCCGGTTAGTGCTCGCAATAATGTGGCGGGGACTCCGGCTCCGGCTTGACCTCCGACCATCACAGTCGCACCCGACGGAAGGTCTGCAATGGCTGGTGCGGCGTCAGTAAAGAGTTCTGGTTGCATCTTTCTTGCTTGTGGCTGGTCGGTGTTGGGCGGTGTTCGTCAGCGTCGCAAGGGGTCAACCTGAGGCAAAAATATGTTGGCCCCGATTAAATCGGGGCCAACATGCTTGCCAACTGGGTCTGCGGCCTAGTACTCCATTGGAGGCATCGCCGGTGCGGCGGGAGCCTTCTCCGGAATCTCGGTGATCATCGACTCGGTGGTCAGGGCCATGGAGGCGATGCTGGCCGCGTTCTGGAGAGCGGAGCGGGTGACCTTTGTGGGGTCCACGATGCCGCGATCGAGCATCTGACCGTACTCACCGACATCCGCGTCATATCCGTAGTCGGACTCCTGCTTGCGGACCGTATCCAGCACGATGGAGCCCTCGTGTCCTGCGTTCTCCACGATCAGACGGAGAGGGACTTCCAGGGCACGCTGGATTATGCGGACGCCGACACCCTCGTCGTCCGTAAGCTGACCCGCTAGGGATTCCAGCGAAGATTGGCTGCGCACCAAGGCGACTCCGCCTCCGGGCACGATGCCCTCTTCGACGGCGGCGCGGGTGGCAGACAGAGCGTCCTCTACCCTGCCCTTGCGCTCCTTCATCTCGACCTCAGTGGCGGCTCCGACCTTTATGACGGCAACGCCACCAGCGAGCTTGGCCATGCGCTCTTGCAGCTTTTCGCGGTCGAACTCAGAGGTGGTCTCCTCAATCTGCACGCGGATCTGGGCGATGCGGTCCTTGATGGCCTGCTCGGAGCCCTTGCCCTCTACGAAGGTAGTGTCGTCCTTGGTGGAGCTGACACGGCGGGCCGACCCGAGGTCGTTCAGCGTAGCGGAGTCGAGCTTCATGCCCTTCTCTTCGCTGATGACGGTGCCACCGGTGAGAATCGCGATATCTTCCAGCATGGCCTTGCGGCGGTCGCCAAAGCCGGGGGCCTTGACTGCCAAGCAGTTAAGGGTGCCACGAAGCTTGTTGACCACCATCGTGGCCAGAGCCTCGCCCTCGACATCCTCGGCCACCAAAACCACGTTCTTGCGGCCCACTTGGAGAATTTTCTCCAAGAGAGGGAGAACATCGGAAACGGCGGAGATCTTCTTGTCGGTGATGATGATGGAAGGCTCGTCGATCTCGGATTCCATCTTTTCGGCGTTGCTGATGAAGTAGGGAGAGATGTAGCCGCGGTCGACCTGCATCCCTTCCACGTACTCGGTCTCGTCGGCCAAGCTCTTGGACTCCTCAACCGTAATCACGCCGTCCTTGCCCACTTTTTCCATGGCATCTGCGATTGTGGTGCCTATGCGCTCCTCATGGGCGGAGAGGGCGGCCACCTGCTGAATCTGCTCACGGGTGTCCACCGGGGTGGACATTCCCTTGAGTTCCTCTACCACGCAGTCAACTGCCTGCTCAATGCCACGCTTGAGGGCCATGGGGTAGCGACCGGAGGTCACGTTCTTGAAGCCCTCGGTGATGATGGCTTGAGCCAACACCACGGATGTGGTGGTGCCGTCACCGGCGGCGTCATTGGTCTTGCTGGCGGCTTCCTTGAGAATTTGGGCACCCATATTCTCGAAGGGGTCCGGCAACTCAATCTCTTTGGCGATGGTTACCCCGTCGCTGCAGACCTGAGGAGGACCGAACTTCTTGTCCAAGACTACGTTCCGGCCTTTGGGGCCAAGAGTGGGCCTGACAGAATCTGCCAAGGCATCCATCCCAGCCTTCAGTGCCTTTCGCGCCTCATCAGAGTAAACAAGCTGCTTCCCAGGCATTGCTCTTTTCTCCTTGTTTGTTCTTTTCTTGGCTAGTCGGAAATCTTAGCCAGGATATCGCTCTCGCGAAGGATCAGGTATTCCTCGTCCTCGTCCTTGTATTCAGTGCCCGCGAACTTGGAATATATGACCCGGTCGCCCTTCTTCAGTTCCATTGCGATGCGGCTGCCATCTTCGGCTACGCGTCCGGGGCCTACCTCAACGACCTCCCCTTCTTGGGGTTTTTCCTTGGCAGTGTCAGGCAGGATTATTCCCCCCTTGCTGACTTCATCTCTCTCCAGGGGTTTGAGCACCACTCTTTCCCCTAGTGGGGCGAATTTCACCACCTCGGCCTCCTTTCCAGGCTACATAATTGTAGACGTTCTCGGCACCCCGAATGCGGGTGTCAGACTCCTTCGAATCCTATGACAGCACCCTTTCCTTGTCAAGATATGGGCTTGGCCTTACCATGGGCCAGCCATGGCTTCTGCCACGTTCAATCCCGGTTCTCTCAGATACGAAGTTTCTCCGCCTCTGGCATGGGTCACTTTGAACCGGCCCCACTGCGAAAACCGGGTGGACCTACAGATGACCCAAGAGTTCCGTCTGGTTGCCGAGCTACTGGAGGAGACGCCTGAGGTTCGAGTTTTGGTTGTCACCGGAGCTGGCTCCGTCTTTTCCTGCGGACGCGGAGCCTTGCCTCCCCTTGGGAATGGGGCTCTCGGGAATGGGGCCAGCGATGGGGCCAGCGATGGGGCCAGCGGTGAAGCTATCGCTCGCTGCATCGACGCTCACCGCGCCGCCTCGGTGCTGGCATCCATACCGTTGCCGACCATCGCTGCCATCAACGGCCACGCCATGGATCACGGGCTGGAGGTGGCTCTTGCATGCGACCTGCGCATCGCGTGCGAAAACGCCCAGCTTGGTGTGACCGATGTGGGGAAGGGGCGTGTACCGTGGGATGGGGCCACCCAGAGGCTTCCGCGCCTTGTGGGCCGCAGCCGAGCACTGGATATGCTGCTCACATCGCGAATAGTCTCAGCCGATGAGGCGCTGGACATGGGCTTGGTCAACGCAGTGGTTGCACCAGATGACTTGAGGACTACTGCGCAACAAGTGGCGGAAGCGATGGCGTCTGGCGCGCCCATAGCCAGCAGGTATGCCAAGGAGGCTGTATTCCACGGCCTCGACGTTACCTTGGAGCAGGGACTGCGGCTCGAGGCCGACCTTAATATCCTGTTACATAGCACGGCGGACCGCAGCGAAGGCATCCGCTCTTTCCTTTCCAAGGACTCTCCTATGTTCAGGGGCCAATAGGGGAGCCTCGCCGGTGGTTTCGTACGAACAGGTCGTTCAGTATGAAAAGCGCGGAGCGGTGGCGCATATCTGGCTTAATCGGCCCAAGGTGCTGAATGCCTACAATATCGCCATGCGCGACCAGCTATATGAAGTCCTCGGAGCAATTGCCGATGACGGGGATGTAGCGTCCGTATTGCTGCGAGGACGGGGGAGCTCCTTCTGCGCTGGTGCCGACCTCACCGAGTTCGGCACCTCACCGTCTCAAGCAATAGCGCGGCAGGTGCGCTGGCAACGGGACGTGTGGGGCCGTCTCTTGGAGGTGCCTGTTCCCGTGATCTGCGCTATCCACGGTCATTGCATAGGGTCAGGGGTGGAGATCGCGTTGCTGTGCGACATGCGCTTTGCGTCTGCGGATGCCACCTTTGCGATGCCCGAGGTGCAGTTGGGCATGATACCGGCGGCAGGTGGCACTCAGACTCTCCCTCGCTCCATTGGCATAGCATCCTCATTCGACCTGTTGTTGACGGGGAAGCGAATCGATGCCTTGCAAGCCCAACAGGTTGGCTTAGTCAATCGGGTGTTGCCGTCACGGGAGGCCTTGGACAGCGAGTCTGAGGCCTTGGCCTGCAATCTGTCTGCGCAGAGACCTTGGGCGGCAACCGTCAAGCGCGCTGTGCGGGAAGGGGCTGGATTGAGTCTCAAGGAGGCGTTGGGGGTGGAATTACACTTGGCGGCCCAAACACAGCTTGGAGGAACTGGTTGAATACAACGGAAGCCCTGACCATCGCTTGCGCCATTGTGCCCGACCGGAAGGCAGTGGTTTTCCATGACCGCAGGCTCTCTTTCGAAGCCTTGCAGGGCAACGTCAACAAGCTGGCGAACGCCATGGCCGAGATGGGTGTAGGTTCAGGGGACAGGGTGTCCGCGATGGACGTAAACCGGCCCGAGCTATTGGAGGTGTACTTCGCCGCCGCTAGCCTAGACGCCGTTTACGTCCCACTCAGCTTCCGTGCCAAAGAGGATGAGCTTGCCTACATGCTGAAAAGCTCTTCGCCAAAAGTCCTTTTCGTCGGCGAGGACTACCGCGAACTCGTGTCTGAAGTCGTGGCCGACGCATCCCCGGATTGCGGTATGGTCTGCTTCTCCGACGGCTATTCCGACCTGCTGGCGGCTGCTTCTCCTGACCAGATGCATTTCCCAGGGGCCGATGACTCCGATACCACGGTGCTGATGTACACTGCTGGCACTACCGGCGTTCCAAAGGGTGTGATGCTAAGCCACGACAGCTTGACCACCTACCTGCTGGCAAATGTGGAACCTCCTGACCCTGATGCCCACGAGAGCAACCTGTTGCCTATGCCGCTGTACCACATAGGCGGCTTTCAAACCGCCCTTGCTGCGGTATACGGCGGTCGCACCTTGGTCCTCATGCAGCAGTTCGACTCGGAGCAGTGGCTTGAACTGGCCCAACGCGAACGTCCAACGCGCTCCATCCTCGTCCCCACCATGCTCAAGCAACTCATCGACCATCCCGAGTTTCGTTCATACGACCTCTCCAGTCTCAGGGTCATGACCTACGGGGCGGCCCCAATGCCGCAGGACGTCATACGCCGGGCCATTGAGTCGCTGCCCGGTGTGCAGTTCATCAATGCCTTCGGGCAGACGGAGTCGGCGGCAACCATCGCCATGCTAGGTCCCGACGACCATCTTCTGCAGGGGACGTCCGAACAAGTGGAGAAGAAGCTGCACCGTCTCTCCTCCATTGGCCGACCCCTTGATGACGTGGAGGTCTTGCTCGTGGACGAGGACGGTGGGCAGGTGGCGCAGGGAGAAGTAGGCGAGATCGTGGCTCGCGGGCCCCGCATCATGTCAGGCTACTGGCAGCATTCGGACGAGACCGCAGATACTATCAGGGGGGGCTGGCTGCACACGGGCGATTTGGCCTACCAAGACGAGGACGGCTACATTTTCTTAGCTGGGCGGGCCAAGGACTTCATCAAGCGGGGTGGAGAGATGGTCTCCCCTGAAGAGGTGGAGCAAGTGTTGACGTCCCACCCAAGCGTAGACGAGGCGGCCATCATCGGGGTCCCTGATGACCACTGGGGCGAGCGTGTCCGGGCGGTTGTAGTGCCCACTGAGTTGCCTGTCGACGAGGCGGAGCTCATCGAGTATTGCCGCCAACGTCTCTCCAGCTTCAAGAGGCCCGAGTCGGTGGTATTTGTGGATGAGTTGCCCCGCAACCCGTTGGGCAAGGTATTGAAGACCGAGTTGCGCCAGCAATTCAGCCACCCTATCTAGCCAATGCTAGAATGTGAGCCCATCCTTACCAGTCGAACAGGAGACCAGCAGCACGATGACGGAGACGGTTGCGAGTGCCACTAACACCGCCGATCAGAAAATGGCTGCCTTGCGGGACCACCTTCACCGAATGGGATCACTCATCGTGGCCTACTCGGGTGGCGTGGATAGCGCATTTTTGGCTGCCGTGGCTAATGAGGTGCTGGGTCGCCGGTCTTTGGCAGTTACTGCGGACTCTCCCAGCCTTGCTCCTTCCGAACTGCGGGATGCCGTGTCTTTGGCAGAGCAAGTCGGCCTGAACCACCGGGTCATCAAGACCGCCGAGGTGGATAGGGAAGACTACCAAGCCAACACGCCCAACCGCTGCTTCTTCTGCAAGGATGAGCTTTACATCCATCTAACCGGGTATGCCTCGTCCGAAGACTACGCTTGGGTGGCTAACGGCACCAATGTGGACGATCTCGGGGACTTTCGCCCTGGCCAGAATGCTGCCAAGGAATATGGAGTCGTCAGTCCATTGGTGGATGCAGGACTTACCAAGGCTGACATACGCCAACTGTCCCACGAGATGGGCTTGCCCACATGGGACAAGCCAGCCCAAGCCTGCCTCTCGTCCCGTATCCCTTATGGCAGCCGGGTAACGGTGGAGGCCTTGACGCGCATCGGCAAGGCGGAAGAGCACCTGCGCAGCTTGGGGTTCCGCCAACTACGGGTGCGGCACCACGATACTGTCGCTCGTATCGAGGTGGGCCCACAGGACTTTTCTGCGCTGCTGGATGACGATGTACGGCAGAACGTGACCCGTTACTTCCGTTCCATCGGCTACGCCTACGTGACCATGGACTTGGACGGCTTCCGCTCCGGCAGCATGAACGAGGTCCTAGGCGCTGACCGAAAAGGGCAGTCGGGAAGCTAGCGCGTACCGCTGACAACAGCGTGTGCCGGTGTGCCGGCGAGGAAAGCCTCGATGTTGTCCAAAGCCATGGCGAGACCTGCGAGGCTGGTCTCCGGGCTCATGGCCCCTACATGCGGCGAGAGGACAACATTATCGAGTTGGCACAGCGGGCTGTCCTGTGACAGAGGCTCTGTAGTGAATACATCCAAGCCTGCTCCGGCTAGGACGCCGTCCTTGAGGGCCTGGATCATGGCTGGCTCGTCGATGACGGCTCCCCGTCCCGTATTCACGATAATCGAGGTGGGTTTCATCAGCGCGAGTTCGTTTACTCCGAGAAGGTGATGGCTTTCTTCAGTGATGGGGAGGTGAATGGACACCACATCGGAATCTCGCAGCAATTGCTCCAGCGGTACGAGTTCTACTCCGAGAGCAGCAGCCCGTTCCGGAGAGGGGTGTAGCGTCCAACCCACGGCGTCCATGCCCAAGGCGCGACCCAGTTCAATCATGCGCAGCCCGATGGGGCCGACGCCGATGACTCCCAGCCGCTTCCCGTGCAGTTGGGCGATGCGAGCATCCTGCCAGCCGCCTCCTCTTATGCGCCTGTCACCTGCTGCCAGGTGGTGACTCACGGCCAGTGCTAGAGCGATGGCATGTTCCGCCACCCCGGTAGCAGCATATCCGGGGGTGTTGCACACGGTGATGCCGAGTTCTTGGCAAGCTTGCAGATCAACATTGTCAGTGCCCACGGCCCAAATGGAGATGAGCCGCAGTCTGGGGCACTGCTCCAACACTGGCCGTGGGAAGTGGACCGATGCCCTAAGGTTTACCACCACGTCAGCATTGCTGATCCACTGGAGCAGTTGGGCTTCGTCGGTGGGCCGCTCCACATGCCAGTCCACATTGTCGGCTAGGCCATATACCCGCGGTTCCAAGTGGGTGCCGTGCAGAACCGGAGGGTGGTCGTCTGGGATGACCAGCAGGTCGGCTTTAGGGGACACGGGATCTACGCGCCTTCCACAATCATCAGACTGCTCACCGTGGACCGTATACGCAGGGCTTTGGCCTCCTCGTAGATTTGCGAGTCGTACCACGCTTGCGCCTTCTCCACGCTGTCGAACTCGATGATAACCACCCTGCCAGGGGCCCAGTCGCCTTCTCTCCGGTCGATGTCTCCACCTCGAACCACGTAGCGACCGCCAAAAGCGGCAACCGTCGGCCCGGCTTGGCCCGGATAATCGGCGAATGCATTGGCATCAGTGACAGTCATTTGGGCAATCACATATCCAGCCATGGTAGAGCACCTTTCTGGTAAGGGTCGGTCCTAGGTCAGGCAGTGGTCTCTTCCAGATTGTCAGCCAGAAGCTCGACGATGTCCTTGGCCTGCTTCTCGCCTGAAAGGCCGCGAGCTTCAATGCCCTCGGTGAGCATCTGCAGGCAGAAGGGGCATGACACGCCCACGGTTGGGGCGTCGGTCTCTACGAAGTGGTCAGTGCGGGTGTGGTTGATGCGCGTGCCTGAGTTCTCTTCTACCCACATGTGCCCCGCTCCGGCGCCACAACAGAACCCCCGCTGCCGGTTCCGTTCCATCTCAACCACGTTCAATCCAATGGCGCGCGCCACACGCCGTGGCTCGTCGTAGATACCGTTGTGCCGTCCCAAAAAGCAGGAGTCGTGGTAGGCAACGGTGGTTGGCTGGTCCTGTTGCATGCTGAGCAACTTCAGCCGTCCCTCACTCATTAACCGGTCGAAGAATTGGCTGTAGTGCATCACATCGAAATGACCACCGAACTGAGGGTACTCGTTCTTCAATGTATTGAAGCAATGAGGGCAGGCGGTAACGATGGTCTTGACTTCATATCCGTTGAGTGTCTCGATGTTTTGCTGGGCTAGCATTTGGAACAGGTACTCATTGCCCATCCGCCTCGCAGGGTCGCCGGTACAGGTCTCTTCCTCGCCGAGTATGGCAAAGTCGACTTTGGCGGCCTTCAGCACCTTGGCCATAGAGCGGGCGATGGCTTGGCTGCGCTGTTCCAAAGCGGGTGTGCATCCCACCCACAGAAGCACCTCGGCATTCGGATGTTCTGCTATGGTGGGCACGTCCAAGCCCTCGGCCCAATCAGTGCGCGAATACTGCGTCCCTCTCCACGGATGCCCACGCTGCTCAATGCTGAGCAGGGCGTTCATCGCCGTCTCCGGCATTTTGGATTCTTCCATGACCAAGTAGCGGCGCATGTCCATGATGGTGGGCACATGCTCCACCACCACGGGGCACTCCTCCATGCACGCTCCGCAATTCACGCAGTCCCAGACAGCGTCCTCCATGATGGCGTGGCCGATGAGGGGCTTGTCTACGTTTTCTTCCCCGCTTCGTATGGCCGCCCCGCTTTCGATGAGGTGGTCCTTGATGTTCTCCACGATGTGCATCGGCGAGAGGACTTTGCCAGTGAGGTTGGCGGGGCAGCTATCCGTGCAGCGGCCACAGACGGCGCATGCATAGCCGTCCAGAAGCTCCTTCCAAGTGAAGTCCTCCACCCTTCCCACACCGAAACGTTCCGCGTTCTCCAAGTCCATGCTGGGTAGGGCTCCGCGGGGGTTCAGGTTGCGGAAGAAGGCGTTGGCGGGTGCGGCCACCATGTGCATGTGCTTGGAGAACGGCACATAGATGGCAAAGCCGAGGATGACCAGCAGGTGGAGCCACCAAGACAAGCTGTGCAGGGCGTTTGCAGCATCATACCCCAGCCCAGCACTGGCGAAAGCCTCGCCCAGTGCCTTGCCGATGAAGGCTTCTCCGGCTGGCCCCGCCTCCGCACCGTCACGGGCCACGTAGAAGGCCTCCGTCAGCAGCGTGAACACCATGAGAGACGCTATGAGGCTGACAACCACTACAGCATCAAGGCTGCGAGTCAGGTCGAAACTCAGGCGGTGGGGCTTCGCCAGCCAGCGTCGTAGCACTGCCCACAGTATGCACAGCAGTATCGCGGCGGCGAATACATTGAGGTAGTTGGCGTACACGGCAACGCCCGTCTCAGTGAGCAGGGTCTCCGAGAAGGGATGCCATATGGAGTCGGCAAAAATGAATATCAGGTAACTGAGGGCAAATGAGAGGAAACCCCAGAAGATGATGGCATGGCCCAACCCAGCCCGGTCTCGCAGTCCCACCCTTTGCAACACCTTGCGCTGCCCCAGGCTGATGGCCAGCAGTCCTCGCAAGCGTTGCAGGGGCTGATCGGTCCGGCTTACGGGCTGGCCCAACATGATGAGCCGGAACACCCGCCGGTACAAGAGATAGCCTGAAAGCCCGAGAGCCAATACCAGCAGGACATATACGCCAATGGCTACGTGGGCTGAGGTACCGAATAGACCGTCGGGTGGGACCATGGGGGGTATATTACTTGTTCTTGACGCCGACGGCTACGTTGGATAGCGAGTATCGCAAGTGCGACAGGTGAGTTCCTCGTAGCCGCGGGCGCATTGCTCCTTGGTGGTACAATTCTGTCTAGCGGGGAGGTGAGTCATGGCTAAGACGGCTATGATACGAGCTCGGATTGACCCGGAGTTGAAGCGCGAAGCTGAAGGACTCCTGTCCACGCTCGGCCTATCCGCTACGGAGGCGATCACACTCTTTTACAAACAGGTGACTGTGAACAGGGGACTGCCGTTCGATGTGAGAGTCCCCAATTCTGAAACAATAGCCGCCCTCGAGCATGCGCGAGATAGGGAAGGGCTTACTGAGCACGCCGGCTTGGAAGACCTCAAAGCCAGCGTCCAGTAGTCCATGCGCCTCCTCACCACGACTCAGTTACCGAGCAGTGCTCGGCGGCCCTAGAGCGGGATGTTCCCGTGCTTCTTGGGAGGGATGATGTCCCTCTTTGTCTGCATCATCTCCAAGGCATGAGCGATGCGTGGACGTGTTTCCGCTGGTTCAATTACGTCATCGAGGAAGCCCCTGCTCGCGGCGATGTAGGGATTGGCGAACTGGGTGCGAAATTCTTGAGTCAGCCGGTCCCTTTCCGCATCGGGGGCCTCTGCATTTGCCAAGTCCTCCCGGAAGAGGATGTTTACCGCCCCCTCCGGGCCCATCACCGCGATTTCTGCTGACGGCCAAGCCAGATTCATGTCGCCCCGCAGGTGCTTGCTGCCCATGACGATGTATGCTCCGCCGTATGCCTTGCGCAATATGACGCTCACTTTTGGCACAGTGGCCTCAGCATATGCATACAGCAGCTTGGCCCCGTGGCGGATGATTCCCCCGTACTCTTGGTCGGTGCCCGGCATAAATCCCGGGACGTCGACGAAGGTCACTATGGGGATGTTGAAGCAATCGCAGAATCGAACGAATCGCGCGGCCTTGGTCGAGGTGTTGATGTCCAGCACTCCGGCTAGGTGCGAGGGTTGGTTACCCACTATTCCGATGGTGCGCCGGTCCAGCCTCCCGAAGCCGACCACCACGTTAGGCGCATAGTCGCGGTGAACTTCCATGAAGTCGGCCTCGTCCACCACCCGCAGGATGATGTCGCGCACATCATAGGAGCGATTGGGTTCCGCTGGCACAATGTCTGCAAGATCGGGGTCAACCCTGTCCGGGTTGTCCAGCGTGTCCATGGGAGGCGGGTCCTCCGTGTTGTTCGCAGGCAGGAAGGACAGGAGCCTGCGGACCTCCCTCAGAGTCTCTTCCTCGGAGTCGAAAGCGAAATGGGCCACCCCACTGCGCACGCTATGGGTAAAGGCCCCGCCCAATTCGTCGTGGGTGATGTCCTCTCCGGTGACGGCCTTAATGACATCGGGGCCTGTGATATAAAGCTGACCCGGCCCCCGCACCATGAACACGAAGTCGGTGATGCCCGGAGAATAGGAGGCTCCTCCTGCCGCTGGCCCCATTATCACGGATATCTGGGGTATGACCCCCGATGCCATGGTGTTCCGCAAAAAGATGTCGCCATAGGCGCCCAAGCTCAGCACGCCCTCTTGTATGCGCGCGCCTCCGGAGTCATTGAGGCCGATCAAAGGGCAGCCGTTCTTGATGGCGAGGTCCATGACCTTGCATATCTTCTGGCCCACTACTTCGGAGAGCGAGCCTCCAAGTACAGTGAAATCCTGGGAATAGACGAAGACTTGTCGCCCGTCCACCTTGCCGTAGCCGGTGACCACGGCGTCGCCCTCGAACTTGCGGTCTCCAAGGCCGAAGTCAGAGGTGCGGTGGGTAACGAACGGGTCGAGTTCTTGGAACGTATCCAGGTCAAGCAGCAAGTCCAGCCTCTCCCTCGCTGTGAGCTTGCCACGGCGGTGCTGTTGCTCAATGCGTTCCTGTCCTCCGCCCAGACGGGCCTTCTGTCGTCGCTGCTGTAGCTCGCCAATACCGCGGTTGGAACGTCTCTCGATAGTCACAGTATCTCCGCCAAGGGGATGAGGGGGGTGCTGTAATCATGCTAGCAGATATGCGACAAGAGCCGCAATAACGCCCACTTGTGCAGCCGGCCGGTCAACCTCCTCATGCCAGTGGGCCAACTTCAGGATGTTAGAATGGCCTCCGTCTTCTCAACCAAGATTTCCCGATGCCATCGATATGACTGACTTTATCTCCCGCGAAATGTGCTGTGGCCCGACCACTTTCCGGTGGGGAGAACGCACCTATGTCATGGGTATCGTGAACCTGACCTTCGACTCCTTCTCGGGCGATGGACTAGCCGATGACGTGAAGAGCGCAGTAGACCTCGCGCTACGCATGGAGGCTGAAGGCGCCGACATAATCGATGTCGGGGCCGAGTCCACGCGGCCTGCTGGCCGGGTATACGGGAGTGGCGCCCAAGCAGTCTCCGCTGAGGAGGAGTTAAAGAGACTCCTGCCCGTGCTGACGCAAGTGGCGTCCAAGGTCCGTGTGCCGGTCAGCGTGGACACCTACAAGGCCGAGGTCGCCCGTCAAGCGGTGGAAGCTGGCGCCTCCATGATCAATGACGTATGGGGACTACAGGCGGACTCGGAGATGGCTTGCGCAGCGGCACGCTCCGGGATCCCCATCGTTCTTATGCACAATCAGTCCGGCTATCAGTACGGAGACCTCTTGGCCGACATCAAGGCTCGGCTGTGTGGCGCCGTGGCCCAAGCAATCGGGGCTGGGATTGCACCGGCCAACATCATCGTTGATCCTGGCATTGGCTTCGGCAAGACCGCTGACCACAATCTCGAACTCCTGCAAAGGCTGACGGAATTGCGCTCCCTTGGCTATCCCATGCTCGTGGGTGCCTCGCGCAAGTCCACTATAGGACGAGTGCTTGACCTGCCCGTGAATGACCGTCTGGAAGGCACCGCGGCAACGGTGGCTCTTAGCATCGCTGGCGGGGCCGACATTGTGCGAGTGCACGATGTGCGTGAGATGGTGCGGGTGGCGCGCATGAGCGACGCAATAGTCCGGGGGTGGAGACCTGAGCATTGGCACACGTGACGGCCTACTTGGGCTTGGGCACCAACCTTGGCGATCGCGAGTCGAACCTCAAGGCTGCCATAGACCTTCTGAAGGGTTGTGGTGAAATAACAGCAGTCTCCTCCATCTATGAGACCACGCCCTGGGGTTATCTCGAGCAACCTGATTTCCTCAACTGCGCCTGTGCCATCGCCACAGAGCTTGACCCCCAGTCGCTTTTGGCCGCGACCCAGACCGTAGAACTCGACCTCGGACGCCGGCCCAACTTCCGCTTCGGCCCACGCCTCATTGATGTCGACATACTTCTGTACGACCAAGCCATCCACCACACCAACGACCTAGAGATTCCCCATCCGAGGATGGCACAGCGGGCCTTTGTCCTAGTGCCCTTAGCGGAGATCGCACCGGATATACAACATCCGGCTATGGGGGAAACGGTCAGCAGCTTGGCAGAGAAGGTGGATGGGAGAGACGGTGTACGCCTGTGGAAAGGGCCTGAGGCTCTGATGGGTAAGTTGTCCTATAGGCCTCTCAGTTCCGGGGGCAACAGATTTGGGATGTATTCCTCTATGGGGTAGGTCTCATTACATTGGCGGCAGAACAGGGAGCCTGTGACCACCTCGTCCCCATCCTCTTCATCCACGGCCAGTTCCAATTCGCCCTTGCACACGGGGCAGGCCAGTATCTCCATCAGGTCCTTTTTCATCTCAGGTTCTTACCTCATCCTCCCGTCCTTGTCTTCAAGCCCACTTGGTACAACTCCACCAGCAACTCCGATAGCAGGAACACTATCACTCCCACTACCAGTATGGCGGTGGCTCCCGTGCAAAGAGTGACCAGCCGGCGGGGCCATCGGCCCGCGCCCTCGGGCTCTTCAGGATAGCTTGACCGCCGCAGGAAGCGCACCAGATAGAAAGCATAGAAGGCCAGGGCCACCTTGGCTGCCAGCACACCCGCATAGGCCGCCCCGACGAAGGTGGAGGTCAGCCGGTCGAAGGTGAGCACGGCTCCTGTGATGATGAGCACAGCTATCGACACGTTCACCAAGCTGCGGAATTCGGGACCAATGATTGCGGCGACTGACCGGTCGAGAGGACCGGAGCGTCTCATGGCAGGTCGCAGCACCAGCAAATAGAAGATACCGCCACCCACCCAAGCGACGGCAGACATGGTGTGAAGCCATCGTATGGCCAGCATCAGGTAGTCTGCAACGCTCATCGCTGGGACTCGTTGGAAGCCGACCGGGGAGGAAGGCAGCGCGCCATAGCAGATGTCATGTCCCGTTAGGGCAACGCTTCTCCATACTCGACGCTCTCTGCTTCCTCCGCTATCAACGTTTGGGCGTATTGCATCAGTTTCTCTTGGCGCACAGGGTCCACTTGCCGGCTCTTGAAATAGAGTTCCAAGGCTTCCAGCGGCGTAATGCCCTCTTCGGTGCCCGCTGGCACTCGCTGCCGTCGCTCCCGCGACACCTCCCGGTTGATGGAGGCTACGTAGTGCGCTGGCTCCAAGGCCCGTTGGATGTCTCCGTCCCGCAGCAACGGTTCCATTTCCGGGGAGACATACATGGTGAGCCGCACGACGGCATCGGTCACATCGTGCCGGGCAATGTCTTCCAAGACGCGGGTGGTGGGGTCAAGGAGGCCGTCGGGCACCCGGCTCTCGATGGTGACGAAGCTGCGTGCCGACACTGGCTGGAACTGGAAGTTGGTCATGCGCTTGCCCTGCTCTAGCGATGGGTCGATGTCCACCACGCAGAAGCCCTTGGTATCCCGTTCCTCGCTGAAATCGACACGCTGCAGGCTGCCCGAGTATGCCACCGTCGGTTGTTCGCGCAGCACTTGGTGCTTGTGGATGTGGCCCAAGGCCACATAGTCGAAGTCGGGGCGGTGTACCACGCTGGGGTAGAGAATGTGGTCCCGCCCCAGCATCATGTTCAGTTCGGTGCCCGTTGTCGCTCCATTGATGGTGACGTGGGCAGTGAACACTGCCGGGACGCCAGGGTCCAGTCTGGAGACCTCCCGTTGCACCCCCTCGGTGCAGATGCGCTCAATGGCGGCAGTAACTTCGTCCAGCGACATGCCTCGGGCCTCATCGCGGCTCAGTAGCCTGCTGCGGTTGGGCCAAGGGAGGGAAACGATTTGCAGGGGGCCGGACCGGGTATTCACGGTGTAGGTGTGCATCCGGTCGCCGACGATGACATTAGGAACGTCGAGGGTGCGGAATATCTCCACCGCAGTAGCCCGGCCCACGGGTTGGGGCAGGTCATGGTTGCCCACCAGCAGGAACGTGGGAATCCCGGCTCCGGACAAGCGGGCCAGCCGCTTGGCGAATTCTCTCTGGTGTGTCTGGGAGGGGTCGCGTCCCTTGTATGCGTCCCCCGCGAACAACACCAAGTCCACACCCTCGTCGAGGGCATACTCCACCAGTTCATCCAAGGCTGCAAGGAAGTCCAGCAGGCGAGTGGGCAGCCCGCTTTCCGGGTCGACACGGCTGTAGTTCTCGACGCCGATATGCAGGTCCGAGAAGTGCAGAATCCTCATGTGCGGGTTCTCATTGGACCTACCAGCCGTGCTCCAGCCGATCGGTAAGGATGGCCGGCAGGTCGGCGATGGGCACCCTTAGCTGGGCCATGGTGTCGCGGTCTCGCAGTGTAACCCGCTTGTCGTCCAGCGAATCGAAGTCCACTGTCACGCAATAGGGGGTGCCAATTTCGTCTTGGCGCCGGTATCGCCGGCCGATGCTCTGGGCATCGTCGTATTGCGTGGACAAGTGGGGCCGGAGGAGCAGGTGCACCTGATGGGCAAGGGGCGCGAGACGCTCGTTGCGGCTCAAGGGCAACACCGCCACCTTCACTGGAGCCAAGGCCCGGTGAAGGCGAAGCACCACGCGAACGTCTTTCGACTGCACTTCTTCACCGGGTTTCGGTGGCGGGTCCGGTTCCTCGTCATAGGAGTCCAGCAGGAAGGCCAGGGTGGCGCGGTCCACGCCGCCGGAGGGCTCGATGACATAGGGGAAGACGTGTTCCTTGCTCTCCTCGTCGAAGAAGGTCAGGTCTTGGCCCGTGGGGTTGGCGTGGCTGCGCAGGTCGTAATCCGTGCGGTTGGCGATGCCTTCAAGCTCTCCCCAGCCCCATGGAAAGCGGTATTCGATGTCATAGGTGTCCTTGGCGTAGTGGGCCAACTCGTCGGGGTCGTGACGGCGCAGGCGCAGGTTCTCGGGGCGGATGCCGTGCTTGGTATACCAACTGAAACGGTCGTCCAGCCACGAGTGGAGCCACTGGTCGTCGGTGCCGGGCTTCACGAAATACTCGATTTCCATCTGCTCGAACTCGCGGGTCCGGAATGTGAAGTTGCCCGGCGTGATTTCGTTGCGGAAGGCCTTGCCTATTTGCGCGATGCCGAAGGGGAGCTTGCGCCTGGAGGCATTGAGGACGTTGGTGAAGTTGACGAAAATGCCTTGGGCGGTTTCGGGCCTCAGGTAGACCTGATGGGCGGAGTCTTCCACCGGGCCCATGAAGGTCTTGAACATAAGGCTGAACTGGCGGGGGTCGGTGAGTTCGCCCCCGCAGTCGGGGCAGATAGTGGACTCGATCTGGTCCTCCCGGTAGCGCTGGTGGCACTCCCGGCACTCCACCAATGGGTCGCTGAAGCTGGCCACATGACCGCTGGATACCCAGACCTCGGGGTGCATCAGGATGGCGGCATCAAGGCCCACGACGTCGTCACGCTGCTGGACAACGGAGCGCCACCACAAATCCTTGAGGTTGCGCTTGAGTTCGACGCCGAGGGGGCCGTAGTCCCAAGTGGCGTTGATCCCTCCATAAATCTCGCTGCTCTGGAAAACGAGGCCGCGGCGCTTGGACAGGGAGAGAATCTTGTCCATCTGAGGGGTGTCGACGTAGCGGCGCACTAGGCTGCCCTCACTGGCGGCGTTGAAATTGGGTCAAGGTCGGTAGGCCGCTCCATGGGTGTAAACGCTGTTGTGGGCGTCGCACGGCGTAGCTGGATGCGACTCCGTTCGTATCTGCGGAAACCTTTTTTGTAGCTAAAAGGCGTCGCATCAGTCGCATGGTCGTATCTGCGTCGTAGCTGACAAAACGGTCGCAGCCCCACGGGCTGGGCTGCAAGGCGGGCTTGGGCCTGCGTTGCCGATGGCATGGGCCTCCTGTGTTCTGGCTGAGTGCTTCCAGCGTAGCAGGGGGGATGGGTTGTGGGCAAGGAGAATATGTCAGGGAGCGCATCCTCCTCGGTAGTCCCTCCAGTTTGGTACCCGCTCCGGGTTTGCCGCCGGCGTGGTCCGTCCTGATACCCCGTTGACCGGGTCAATAAAAGAAACTAGCCTGATACCTAGTCAGATAGGTTAAGGCAGGTTGAATGAGCGGCAGATGGGCAGTGGAGGACGCCAAGGCGAAGTTCAGCGAGTTGCTTGATAAAACTCTTGCCGAAGGTCCTCAGATTGTGACCAAGCGCGGTGTGGAAGCAGCCGTGCTGGTGCCCATCGAGCAATGGCGCAGGATGGAGCGGATGACCAAGCCAGATCTGAACCAACTGCTTCTTGCGCCGGAGGCCCGCACGGAGGACTTAACCCCGCCACGTAGTCAGCATCGTCACCGGTCACCCTCTGTAATCGAATAGGCTGCTGGGCCCATTCGAAAGCCCCTAGCCCGCGCAACCTTGAGCATTGAGGCTGCGCAGCTTTTCCAGTAGTCTGTTCTCTGGCCTGACATCTCCCTGTAAATCCACCACGGAGGCACCATTGACCACAGGTGCCCTACACGGTATTCGCGTCCTCGACTTGAGCCAGGATATCGCGGGCTCCTTCTGCTCCCGCCTGCTGGCCGACTATGGTGCTGAGGTCATCAAGGTGGAGCCGCCAACCGGGGCTGCTTTGCGCTGCCAAGGGCCGTTCCAAAGGGACGACCCTCACCAAGAGAAGAGCCTCCTGTTTTTCGTGCTGAACGTAAACAAGCTGGGCGTCACCCTGAACTTGGAGTCTTCCGGCGGCCCCGAGTTGCTGAAAAAGTTGGCTGCCCATGCTGATGTGGTTGTGGAAAGCTACAAGCCAGGGCATTTGGAATCACTGGGCGTGGGCTATGAGGCCCTGCGCGAATTGAACCCCCGGCTGGTTCTGACCTCCATCACGCCTTTTGGCCAGTCTGGCCCTTATAGCGGGTACGAGGGCGATGAGTTGATGTGCTACGCCATGAGCACCATCATGAGCATCAGCGGCACCCAGGACAGGGAACCCCTGAAGCACGGCGGCTTCCAAGCCCAGTATGAGGGCGGCCTTAACGGCGCGGGGGCGACCACCATGGCCCTGTTCCACCAGAGCATGACGGGCGAGGGACAGCACCTTGACGTCTGCATCACCGAGTGCGTCGCCTCCACCATGCTGGCGACTCAGAGCATGTACGCCTATACGGGCGGCGTCCAAGCACGTCGTCCCGACGTTGGAACGCTCTTCGGCAACCCCATCCCCTGCGCCGATGGTTGGGTCATCGGCCAGACGGGTGGCGGGGCGACTTGGGACACTCAAGTCGATTTCTATGGCAAGGAAGAGTTGCGCGACTCCCGTTTCTCCGAGGCAGGCCAGCGCATCAACAACGGTGCCGACATGGATGCCCTGATGGTTGAGGGCATCAAGGACCGGGGCCGCTGGGAGCTTTTTCATGAAGCGTCGGCTAAGCGCATGCTCTTCGGCTTGGTGCAGACCCCCGAGGACTTGGCATCCTGCCCGCAACTGGAGTCCCGGGGTTTCTTCCGGGAAATCGAGCACCCGGTGATGGGGCATGTCCGCCTGCCTGCCGTGCTGCTCAACATGAGCGCCACACCCTACCAGTTGCGACGCACGGCCCCACTGCTCGGCCAGCACAACCCGGAGGTATACGGGGAGCTTGGCCTCAGCCCTGAGGACCTTACCCGGTTGCGCCGGATGGATGTCATCTGATGCCGGATACCGGGCGCACCCTTCCCCTGCAGGGGATTCGAGTGGTGGACTCTTCCTACGTGTTTGCTCTGCCCTACACCGGCGGCCTGCTGGCCGACATGGGTGCCGAGGTCATAAAGATTGAGGGTCCTTCTCGCAGCGACATCACCCGCACGGGCGGTCTCTACGGCACATTCCCCGAAAATGAGGCCGGGCCTGAGTGGTGGGACCGCTCCTCCACCTACAACCTCATCAACCGCGGCAAGAAATCCCTCACCCTCGACCTCACCACCGACCGTGGCAGGGAACTCTTTCGAGAGCTTGTTTCCATCAGCGATGTGGTGCTGGAGAACTACACCCCCCGTGTGATGCGCGGCTTTGGCCTCGACTATCCTGAACTGAGGAAAGTCCGCCCAGACATAATCATGGCCTCCAACACCGGGTACGGGCATGGCGACGGTCCCTATTCCGGCTATCCCGCGCAAGCCACCACCCAGGAGGGCACCCACGGCCTCTGCTGGGTCACCGGCTATGTCGGCGGCCCGCCCTCCAAGGCTGGTGCCTCATTCGTCGACTTCATATCCACATGGTCGGCTGTGTTTGCTATCGGGGCCGCACTCCGCCATCGCAACATCACGGGCGAGGGCCAGTGGATTGACATGAGCATGTACCAAGGGGGCGCAACCTGCATCTCCGAGTACCTGATGGACTGGATGTCCAACGGGCGCTTGGGCGAGCGTATCGGCAACCGTCACCCCTACCGCGCTCCCCAAGGCGTCTACCCCGCCAAGGGTGATGACCAATGGGTGGCCATCGCCGTCACCGACGATGCGCAGTGGGCTACCCTCTGCCACCTGATGGAGCAACCGGAACTGGCCAGCGATGCCCGCTTTCGCACGATCACCGGACGCCAGCAGAATCATGACGAAATCGACGCCAGCATCTCCCAGTGGACCCGCATGCATGACCGCTACGACATCATGAAAAAGCTCCAAGGCGCGGGCATCACGGCCAGCCCGGTGTTCGATGGGCGCGACCTGCACCTTGATCCCCATTTCCAAGCGCGGGGGTTCTTGGAGAGAGTGGAATTCCCAGAGGACCGTCGGATTGGCACACGTCATTTGATGGGTGCGCCATACAAGTTCTCAGCGACGCCACTGTCCATCAAAGGCCCTGCCCCCGCTTTCGGCCAAGACAACAATTGGGCTCTGTCGGAACTGCTTGGCGTAGCCGGGTCAGAGGTTGAATCGCTGGAGCAGCAGGGGGCCATCGCCAGCGCGCCCCAGTCCGGCGAGGCCAGCCCCACTATGCCCATGGACGAACTGGTGGCCCGGGGTCGTATGTCCGGTTGGGACCCAGACTACAAGGGCAAGCTGGGCATCCCCTGACACCTCTCGTTTCCTGCCATTCCTTTCTTGACACAGCAGGGTGGCGGGTGAAAAGATTGAAGTACACGGGCCCGTAGCTCAGCGGTAGAGCGTCCGGCTCATAACCGGCAGGTCCCAGGTTCGAACCCTGGCGGGCCCACCACCGTATCCGATACTGCGAACTCTATCGTTCAGGGCGATCTCGGCAGCGTCCCTTCCCCCTAAAGGACTATCCTCCGGCGTGGGGATCGTGTAGATGATCGTCGCCCCACCGGGCCGGACCAGCACCTCCTTGACGAATGACTGCACGAAGGCTTTGGTCTCGGTGATCTCGCTGTTCCTGAGAAACTCGCTCATGTCAGTGGCGAAGGCGGCGATGATGTCGGCGCTGTTCAGCAACTCCCTTCTCTGGGAGAGGACGGCACGGGCTTCCTCGGCGGCGGCTTCCAGTTGCTCACGGCGGTGGCGGTGCTCTAGGATTCGTTCCGAGGCGTCGGCCATGTCCAGATCGGTGCTCTCCACGAAGTGCCAGATGCGGTCCAGCTTCCGCTTGACCGCCTCCAACTCGGCCTCGATGGTTTCCAGGTTCTGCCGTTGTTCACGGGCGATGCCGTCCATTTCCTCGTCCAGCAGCTTCACCAGGTCGCGGACGTTGGACTCGGTCAGGATATTCTCGCGGATGTTGGAGATGATGATGTCCTCGAAGGACTTGGCGTTCAGTCTGGGGGTATCGCAGGACCCGCTGCCCTTCTTGAGGATGGACTGGCAGACATAGTAGGTGTACTTGCCGCTCTTGGCCTCGGCGGCGGTGAGGGCCTTGTTGCAGGGCTCGCACTTGGCCAACCCGCTGAGCAGGTAGGGGCTGGCGGCCCGGCGAGGATGGGTCACCGCTGGGGCGCGGGCTTCCAGCAGTTTCCTGACCCGCTGAAACTCCTGTTGGGACACGATGGCGGGGAAGGCGGCTTCCACCCGCACGGGCTCCTGGCCGTCTTGGGCGTTATGGCCCCATACCAGAGTGCCGGTGTAGGCTTCGTTGCACAGCAGCCTGTGGACCGTGGTCTTGCGCCACTGCTTGCCGTTGGGTGAGGGTATGCCTTCGGCGTTGAAGGTCTTGATGATGTTCAAGGAGGTCTGGCCCTGGAGGGTGAGGTCGAAGATGCGCCGGACCACGGCGTCGTGAGGTGGGTTGAGTTCCAGGCGGGGGCGCTTCTTGGCACCGTCCTGGACGTAGATGCGCCGGTAGCCATAGGGGGCGTTGGTGGTCATCCAGAAGCCCCGCGACGCGGCCTCGCGCATCCCTCGCGTCACCTCCTGGGCAAGATTTTCGCTATAGAATTCGTCCACGGACTCGATGATGGCCTCCATCAGCTTGCCGGTGGGGGTGTCGTCGGCGTGCTCAGTGATGGACACGACGCGAATGCCCTTGCGCCTCAGCATGGACTTAAAAGCCACGGCGTGCTCCCGCTTGCGGGTGAAACGGCTGAACTTCCAGACCAAAATCTCCTGGAAGGGAGCATCTGGCTTGGATGCCTCGTCCAGCATCTTGCGGAACTGGGGCCTATCGGCAATCCTGCCGCTCTCGGCCTCGTCTACGTACTCACGAACTGCCAGATAGCCGTTCTTGTCGGCGTAGTCCCGCAGGGCGCGCAGTTGGGCGGCTACTGAGAGGTCCACGTCTTGGCGGTCGCTTGAGACCCGGGCATAGAGGGCGGCGGGTGTTAGGGGTTTCGGGTGTGTCATGGAACAGTCCTCAGTTATAGCTGCATCAATCATGTCAATCATATAGTTCCCTGGGGTATAGGGCCAAGTGGAAATTGTCAGTAAGATTTGGGGATTAGGTAGGAGACTACCCCACCCGTTCAGACCTGTACCTGACCGTAGTAGAGTGTCCTCGTGCGAGCCGTCTCTAGCTGTCTTACAGCCATAGCCAACATAGCTCCTTGGGCAAGGTCTACGGGCCTTCCTGTTCCCTCGTGGCCCGTGTTGGGCAAGGCGGCTCGCACGAGTGGCCTCAGAGACCGCGCCGCGAGGGGGCACCTGTGTACCGAGCCTGCCTACTGCTAATGCGGGATACGCATACGAGGAATGGAAGGGTGAGCGACTGGAATACTAGGGTCCACAACGACCGTTGTAACCTTGCTGAGCATACAGTAGCCCATGAAGCGGGGCACGCCCTTGGCATCGGAAGGCAGGCAGCGGGGTTCGGCGACCCGGACCATCCCGACGGGGGGCAGGTGAGTGACCACCCCAGGAACACGACGCTGTCTATCATGAGTAGCGGCTACACGCATACGACCTATTACTGCGAACCGCAGGCCTACGATATCTTGGCCCTGATGGCAAACTATCAGTCTCGGTGAAGGGTACGAGGATGCTCAGACACGCTGCGGCAACTCTTGCGCTGACTACCGTGCTTATCCTAGTTACGGCCTGTCAGAGCGGGCATCCCACTTCTCCGTACGCCGGGTATTTGGAAGAACAGATCCCCCCCTGTGTGCCAGCCCTCGGCTCGTCCGTGGACCCGTGCGAGCCCCATTCAGTGGTGGAAACGTCCCCCCTGAGAGGCCTAGCCTCAGGCGGGATATTCTCAAAGAGTAACCCACAGACCATACGTGAATACCTCGACGGGTCGATCTCATTCATACCCCACATCGTGCTGCGTGGCACGTTCCTGCCGGACACGGTGCGCTGCGATGCCGGCGTTCCCAACCGCGAACCGTCGTATGTGGAGCCCGGCGGCTATTTCGAGCACTCGGTCGTTATCCAATGCTATGTCGATGTGCGGGTCAACGACTATGTCTTAGGCGTCGGCCCTCCCCGACTGCCGGTACTGGTGGCCTACTGGCACTACTTCCGTGGCGAGTACGCTAGGGGACTACCGGTAATGGGCTTGGAGACAGAGGAAGATCTTGTGGAAGCGATTCGCGCAACCTATGTGCGTGAGCTTGAAGACGGCCCTGTGCTAAACGAGGGGCCTCGAGCCAGGGGAGACGGGATATACGGCAGGGAAAGGATCCTATTCCTCGGCCCAGCACATAACGCCACGACTGAAGCATGGGAGATATTCGATTCTTGGGGCTTGGAGCGTCAAGAGGACGGCACGGTGGTCGCCGTACACCCAGAGAGGAACCGTTGGAGAGTAGGGAGGTCGGAGGAGTATCAAACGTACCGATCCCTTCTGGAGATGGAACTGCCACCATTCACCCAGGAAGTGAAGGAAGCCCACCAAGCCCGACTGTCCGAGTACGGCGGGCGGATAGCACCTGAAGACGTAAAGGGTAGAGCAGAGGGCGTGAACCTGCCCGTGCTGATAAACGACGCCAATGATCTTAGTCAGTTCATGAAGGACACCGGTGCTTACGCCCATCCTGACGGGCCACCGGTACTACCCCCGCCACCATGAGGCGCCGCCGTGCCTGACCAAGCCAAGACCCCGGCCTCATGCGCGACTGCACTACTCTCTTGTCGCTAGCAGACACGCTGCGCGGTGCCGCCTCCCTCAACTGAAGCGTGAGCACGGCCATCACTCAGTGGGACGGCGTAACTGTGGCCGGAACGCCCAAGCGGGTCCAGGACCTGAGGCTGCGGAAGAAGGGGATGACGGGTAGCATCCCCGACGTTCTGGCGAGGCTGGACGCCCTGCAGCGGTTGGATTTGTCTGAGAACGCCCTGACCGGCAGCATCCCTGAAGGGTTGAGCGCCCTGTCCCACCTGACCAGCATCCCCATGGTAGCGACTCTACACTCACCGTTCCTTGCCAGCCTGGTCTGGGGACTGTCCTGCAGACCCTATGGTCGCCATCGTGGACACATGCCTCGTCAGGGCAGTGTGGAACTGGGAATCGGGGGTTGCGAAAGAGATGCACATCGAGGTGGACTCGACGCTACATGGATGTCCTAAAACTATGCCCTTGCTCCTTTCTCAATCCTTAGGATATATGAGACTAACTTGACAATAGCCGGGGTGGCTGTCACAGCCTCGCTGGCACGGCTGGTTCATGGAGGAGAAAACGGCGACTGCAATCTCACAAGAGAGGTCAAGGAGTATATATGAGCCGCAACGATAGTGACGCAGGCGGAGCCATATTCAGTCTCGCCATACTTTGTGCGCTGATTTTCGTAGCCATAGTCATCGTCTTGGGTCCTTGGATAACTGTTTTCTCGGAATCGGGCGGAGCGGGCAGAACCCTGCTTATCGCTAGCGTACCGGTCCGGGACGACCTTGATTGGGGCTGCAAGCACCGATTCCACCAGTGCCTGTACAGATGAACAGCATGGGACGTGCTGTGACCGGTTGAAGTCGTTTGGTCATACAATCTCGCTCTCACCATTCACATTACTCAAAGTCTGCCGCCGTCAATCCCCTAGCAGACGAGCCCCAGCAGGCAACGGTATGGTCGGTCCTCACCCCGCAGGTATGCTCGCCGACGCTCACGGAGACGAACTCACCCTTGGGCGATGCGGTCCAACCGGGCCAGCAGGAAACGGAGCCCTCGGACGTCACTCCGCACGTACCTCCTGGCCCGGCACTGATGGATGCAAACTTCCCATCAGGAGCCTCGATTTGTCCGTGTTCATTGGTACCCCAGCACGCGACGGTGCCATCCGTCTTGACCCCGCAACTGTATTCCCGGCCTGAAGCAACGGAGACGAACTTCCCTTCGGGCGGAGTGGTAGCGCCGAAATGGCTTGGACCCCAGCAGGCGACGGTCCCGTCGGTACTAACACCGCATGTATGGGCTCCCCCTCCCACGGTTTCGTCTCCCGCGCTCACCGACGCGAACACTCCCTCAGGCGGCGTGCGCGCAGAAGGGCCCCAGCATTCGACCGACCCGTCGGTCTTTACCCCGCAAGTGTGGTTTTGTCCGGCGCTAACGGATGTGAACTCCCCTTCAGGGGGGGCCGCTCTGTCGGAAGTCTCAAAGCCCCAGCAAGTGACGGAGCCGTCAACAGTTACGCCGCAGGTATGATTTGCCCCGGCGCTGACGGCGGTGAACTGACCGTCGGGGGGCGTGGCTTGGCCCGCACTGTCACTGCCCCAGCATTGAACATTCCCGTCCGATTTCAACCCGCAGACGTGCCCCCATCCGGCACTTATGGAGGCGAACTCAACCCCGGGTGGGGTGGCCTCGCCATGGCTATCCTTGCCCCAGCAGGCTACTGCCCCATCCACTGTCATGCCACAGGTGTATTCCGCACCGGAACTGATGGCGGAAAACTCTTGGTCGGGTGGCGTGGTCGCGCCGTCGTAGTCATCGCCCCAGCAGACTACGTAGCCATCCCGCCTCAACCCGCAGGTGTGTTGCCCACCGGCGCTTAAGGAGACGAACTCCTCATCTGGAGGCTCGGTTTTACCGTCGTAGTCATCGCCCCAGCATGCCGCGCTTCCGTCGGCCCTCACCCCGCAGCTGTGCTCGTAGCCTGCGCTCACGGAGGCGAATTCGCCCTCTGGCGGCGTCGACCTGCCGCGTCCGTTATCGCCCCAACAGGCGAGTGAACCATTGGTCCTCACGCCGCAGGCGTGGTTGTCCCCGACACTGACAGAAGCAAAATTACCTTTGGGAGGCGTGGTCTCACCGGCATAGAAGTCGCTCCCCCAACATTCCAAGGATCCGTCTGTTGTCACGCCGCAGGTGTTGCCTGACGCCGCGCTGATGGAGGCGAATTCCCCCACTGGCGGCGTGGACTCGCCGTATTCATCACTGCCCCAGCATTGAACAGCACCGTCCGATTTCAATCCGCAGGTGTGTTCTTTCCCGCTGCTGACGGCAATGAACTCTCCGGTTGGAGGCAGGGCCTGGCCGGACCCGTTGTAGCCCCAACATCCGACGGTGCCGTCCGGTTCCAAAGCACAGGTGTGGTCTTCTCCTGCACTGATCTTAGGGGACTCACTGGTGGCCATTTCGAGGCCTCCGGAGCCAACAGGACGGGAAATAGCGTCTGTTGCAGCTTCAGCAGGCTCCTGTTCTTCGGAGACTACCCCCGGCGCCGAACCGGGCAGGCCAGGCGAGGCAGGGCGCTCCCCGGAACCCCCGTCGTCCCTGCTCCCGTCCTGGATAGCTTCCGCTGTGCTTTCCCGAGGCTCTCCCCGTTCCTCGGTGGGCCTTTCGGTCCGGCCGCTCTCGCCGGAGCCGGGGGAGTCTCCGCCGCAGGCGGCCAGGGCTGCCACCAGCAGAACCCCCAGGAACAGTACGGGAATCCAACTCCGGGTCCGAGAGGTGCGTCTGAGGGTGTCCCGTACTATGATAGGAAACAGACGCATTTCGTTCATCAATTATCCTCCTTGAGTGCACACCCTCAGCTAGGAGCGCAGCCTTCGTGGCGTCTAGTCTAGGCACAAGCGCTCCACCCAGCGCAGGCTTCGGGTACGCCCCCGGTACAGGGCTTCCTGGCATGCGGTGTTGCCTTGGCTATTGGTGGCGGTAGCATCTGCGCCCCGGTCGAGCAGAGCGTGCTGACCCCCGGTCTGTTGTAGATGGCCGCGAGCATCAGGGGAGTAGAGGAATCGTTGCTCTCTCGTGCTTCTATGTCGGCACCGTGTTGAATTAGAAGCACCGCCACATCCTCGTTGCCGAAGGCTGCCGTTAGATGAAGGGGAGTATGACCGCTGCCGAGGGTCGCATCGACATCTGCGCCACCTTCCAAAAGCAACCGGGCCACCGACTCGTTGGGGTTGAACGTAGCGGCGTGCAACGGAGTAGCCCCCGTCAGGTCTGTTCCTCCAGGGCGCATGGTAGCGGTGGCATTGACGTTTGCGCCTTGAGCGAGGAGCCGTCGCACCTCGGCAGGCAGTCCTGAATAGGCAGCCCGGTGCAAGGGAGTCTCGGAGCTCCACGTGACTTCGGCCAAGGGTTGGGGGGCTTCAGGAGTCCTGCCGCAGAGGCGGTCTTCAAGTTCCTCGTCGAAGTAGGGGACTCCAAAGACCATGTTGCACAGCATTCCCTCGGGCAGGCTGGTCATGGAGGCACCGCGGTCCAGCAGCAAGGGGATTATGGCTTGATGGCCTTCGTCGATGGAACGGCTTGGATAGATGTTTGCCTGTTGTACCGCTAGGGCCAAGACAGGCAGTTGGTCGTAATTGACCGCTTCTATATCGGCCCCGCGGTCCAGCAGCAGCGTTATCACTGCTGGGCTTGGGAACCACATCACCGCTGCAATTAACGGAGTCCTTTCATATTCATCCCTGACATCGATGGGGGCGCCCCGTTCGATGAGCAAAGCCGCGACTGCCGGATCGGGATTCAATGCAGCAAGATGCAGAGGGGTCACGTCATTCCATAGGAAGGAGAAGGTGCCGGAGACACTCTCCATCTCAAGGTCCAATGTATGGAGAATATCCGCCCCTTGGTCCAGAAGGGTTTGGACCTCTGAGGGCGAGCCTTCGTAGGCAGCACGGTGCAGAGGCGTCTCTTCAACCCAGTTAACTGTTACCACACGCTCGATGGACGCACGATCGTCTGACGGCGTATCCGGGCACAGCAGCTCAATCATGCCACTGGTGCCGGCACCCTGATTGGCCATAGCGTAGACTTGGCAGGGCGTGCGGCCCATGTTTTCGGTGGCGGTGATGTCCGCGGCCCGCTCCACGAGAAAGAAAGCAGCCGGTTCAAGGTCTATGTGCGCTGCCGCCCAATGGAGAGGAGTGAAACCGTCGTTGTTCTTGGCTTCGATGTTGGCTCCCAAGTCCAGCAGAAGCGCGGTGACGTTGGGGTCTCCTTCCAAGGCCCAGTGCAGGGGAGTCCTGCCGTCGTCGTCGCGGGCCTCGATTTGGGCGCCGCCGTCCAGCAGTGCCCTCACATGGCGTGTGGTTGCGAGGCGGGCTGCCACATGGAGGGGAGTGAGGCCATGTTGGCCGCGGGCGTTGACGTTTGGGCCTCCGTCGAGAAGGGCTTGTAGGACTGAGGAGTTGGGGTTCAGGGCTGCTAGGTGAACGGGAGTCATTCCCGTCCACTGGCGGTCAGTCTCAGGTCCGGTCAGCCTGATGGCGGCTGGGACGTTGGGGTCAGCAGCTTGGGAGAGCAGGGTCTGCACCTCGCTGACGCTGCCTTCGGCCGCCGCAAGATGCAGGGGAGTCTCGGTGACCCACTGGAGGGCGAAATCGGTGTAGCCGGGCCTCAGATGGGGCGTGATGGTGGCGACGGGGCCGAAAGAGGGGGTTGAGGTTGAGGTTGGGGTCACACTAGGTGGTGTTGGCGCCAAGCCGGCGTCGTCGCAGTGCTCCCTCAAAAGGAGCCTTGCGGGACTGGGGTCGCTGCCGAGGCCAGCCCTTTGGCACACATCGCTGGCTGTCTGAGCGTCGAACGCGGCCAGGACTTGGCGGTCAATCAGGAGTTGCATCACGCCTGGGTCGGCTTCCATGGCCAAGGTCAGGATGCTGCTACCGCTGGAATCGCGGGCATGGACGTCGGCCCCATGGTCCAGGAGGAGTCTTACGATTTCGGTGCGGCCCATCTCGGCTGCTTTGAGCAAGGGAGTTAACCCCCAGCTACCCACAGCGTTGCCGGCCACGGCATCTATGTTTGCGCCGCGACCGAGGAGCAATTGGACCATCGATGCCGCTTGGGACTCTTCTCCGTCGGTGCCGCAAAGGGTGGCTGGCGGAAGCGGTTCGCCAATTCGGATAAGCGTCCCTACGGCAAAGTGCAGGGGCGTTTGTTGACCGAATTCCTCGGCGACATTGACGTCGGCTCCATTGTCGAGCCAGAACTGCACCATGTCGGTATCTCCCGCTTGGGCGGCTGCGTGTATGGGGAGATAGCCTCCCACGGGGGCGTTGGGATCCGCGCCACGGCTCGCCAGCAATCGTTGCATCACCGGGTCTGCGCAGACCAGGATGCCCGGAGCGTTGGGGTCTGCGCCCCTATCCAGCAGCGTCTCGACGACGGATATATCGTCCTCCTCGACGGCGGCAATATAGAGGGGCGTCTCGCCAAAGTTGTTGGCAGCCTCGATGTTGGCCCCAGCGTCGAGGAGGGCCAGCACCGTGGGGGCTTCCCCGTACACTGCAGCATTGTGCAACGGCGTATTGCCGCGTTCATTGGTAGCCTCGATGTCGGCCCCCTTGTCGAGCAACAGCTTGATGACATCAAGGTCTGCGTTTATTGCAGCCTGATGGAGGAGGGTATTGCCGCTGATGACGTCGTGGGCATTTATATCGGCGCCCCGTGCCAAAATGGCTTCGACTTCCTCGCGCGTCACGCTGAAGCCTGACAGGGCCTTGGCTAGGGCGGCATCGATGTCTTCGTCCTCGGGACCAGAGCCTGAAAGTGCCTCGGCTATGGCTTCGACTTCCTCATCCGTGGCCCGCTCTCCTGCCTCGCAGGCGAGGCCGACGGCCAATGCCAGAACGAGAATGCATACGGTGAGTGCAGGCTTGGCGTTAGGCATATGCTGTGCCTGTTTCTGGGACGTAGTCATTGCGTGTTAGCCTTTCAACAACACAATAGGCTGCGAGGGCAGTATCTGACACAGCCTGCCTGTAGACTGCGGCTGCATCTCCGGTTGCCACCCCTGCCTCCTATTTAAGCTAGCCTTTTGAACGCGGCGATCGTTCTGCTCCACCATCCTCCCAGCCGCCCGTGTTCCCTTCTGGTTGCGTCCGGTGGCTCATCGGCAACCTCATAATCGCCAAATTGAGTATCGCTGGGATAATCTGCCATGCGGTTCCTGTGTCCGGGTGCTTCGGACCAGTAGTCGTAGACTCGCTGGACCTCATTCATCCAGAAGTCCTCATCGTCGTCCCCTCGAAACGCGCCGATATGCCGTGCCATCCTGAAGAACCCTTCACCGGGCCGTCCATTACTCTGTCTGACGACAATCGCAGAGAGAAGGGGTCTACCCGCCTGATGGTCAGCCCTGCTGACCTTCCCCAGGAGTTGCGCCAGATCGGGGGAATGGGGAGCAAGGTTGACCAGTGAGTTGATCTCCGAGTAGTGGATGAGGCCACGCTTTGCGGCAACATCACGTAGCTTCTCAAGAATAATGCTCCCTATGTCTGCAAAGTCAGGCGGAGGAAGCAAGTCAGCGAGATACTGCTTCCCTGCGAGGGTGAGTTCCACGAACCCGCTCAACTTCATGCCAGCGTTCAGTGCCACACCAAACCTGGGAAGCTGACCCCGCTCGATGATGGCCTTGGCCGTGATGCGTTCAGTCTTTAGTTGCTGTCCGTACTGTACGCCGAAGAGGTGGACGGTAAACATCTTGTCCTGATGAGGCGCCCTGTCATACAACCGGCGCAGGTATTGCCCAACCTCGTCCGGCGTCAGTTTCGTATTCATGGTCGACCTCCCCAGCCGTTAGCTCCAAACTGTACTTCTCAGACAACCCATTGATCAAATACGGCAACTCCGGCGCGTCCGCAAGGAAGGACAGCAGGCGTTGTCTTCTTCCACGGCACTCGGTAATATTCGGACGGACGAGACTGCGGGTTGCTTGGAAGAGCTTCCGGGGACAGGGCGATGGCGCTACCTACCTCGGTCCTTCAGGCCATGGTCAGATTTTCCACCGCTTCCTTGAGGGCCTCCCTGTCAGTTGTGGGGGCTACGATGACTTGCGCAAACCCGGCAAAAGCCACGATGCCTACCCGCGTCCCCAGCCCACGGCTCTCGATCAATCTCATTGCATCTTACTGTTGCAGGGTGGCTTGGTCCCAGTAGACGCCAGGGGGGCTCATGCTCCCACTCCGGCGATGGTGCTCCCAGCCCCAGCAGACCAGGTGGGTCTCGGGCCACATCACACCGCACCCATAACCGTCTCCCGCGCTGACTGAGGAGAAGGAACCCACGGGCGGGACGCTATTGCCGACGATATAAGCACCGGGCTCAGGCGTGTATTGACCCCAGCATACGGCAGCCCCGTCACGCCTTATCCCGCACGTGCTGTTGGTTCCGGCAGTGACCGACTTGAACTCACCCGGCGGCGGGGTCGCCTGTCCATGTTCATTGTTCCCCCAGCAAGCGATGGAGCCGTCGGTCTTCAGTCCGCACGTGTGGTACTCTCCGGCGCTGACGGAGACGAACTCCCCTTCCGGTGGATCAGCCTGCCCATGAGTAACCCGCGCCGCGTAATCCACATTTGATCCCCAGCAGGCGACGGAACCATCGGTCTTCACGCCACACGAATGAAAGGCCCCGGCGCTCACCGACACGAAACTCCCAGCAGGGGCAGTCGCCTGCCCCGCGATTTGACCATAATTGAGGGTATTGGAACCCCAGCAGAGGGCCGATCCCTCGGCAGTCACCCCGCAGCTATGCCTACCCCCGGCGCTGATGGACGAGAAGCGGAGGCTCGAATCCGACGGGGGCATGCCTTGGCCGGAGCGGTCCTCTCCCCAGCACAGGACGATGCCGTTGGGCCTTGTCCCGCAGGCGGCAATGCCAGCTACGCTGACGGAGGCGAATAGTCCTGGAGGGGGCTTCAGGTATTCCCAGTCCTGGCTGCCCCAGCAGGCCACGGACCCATCGGTCTTTAGCCCGCATGTAAGGACGTCGCCTGAACTGACGGACCTGAATGTCCCACCGGGCGGGTCCGATTGGCCCCAGTCGTTCAAACCCCAGCATTCAACAGTCCCATCCGTCCTGACCCCGCAGGTGTGGTACATTCCAGCACTTATGGATGAGAAGTTTCCATCAGGAGCGGTGGACTGCCCGACCGGATCCCCCCCATAGCTCTCATTCGAGCCCCAGCAGAGCACCAAACCTTCAGAGGTCAGCCCGCAGGTATGTCGCGCCCCGGCACTGACGGACCCGAATACCCCATCGGGCGGTTCGGATTGGCCCCAGTTGTTCCCGCCCCAACACTCAACGGCCCCGTCGGTCCTGACTCCGCAGGTATGACGAAATGCTCCTACGCTAACGGAGGTGAATTCTCCCGCAGGTGCGGTAGCCTGACCCCATCTGTCCGAACCCCAACAGGCGACGGCGCCATCGGTCCTGACCCCGCAGGCGTGTTGCGTGCCTAAGCTGAGGGAGACGAAGCTTCCTTCGGGTGGCTTGCCAACGGCAGACATGTCGCCCCAGCAGACGACGGCGCCGTCGGTCTTAAGCCCGCAGGTGTAGACTCCGGCAGCGCTTACCGATGCGAACCTTTCCGACGGCAGAGTGGACTGTCCGTAGTCGTTGTCGCCCCAGCACCGGGCTGTGCCGTCGCTCTTTACCCCGCATGTGTGCGAGTGGCCGGCACTGACAGTTCTGAACTCGCCCTCCGGTGGCACGGTCGCGTCACCACCCCCCCAGCAGGCGAGGGACCCATCGGGTTTCACGCCGCAGGCATGGGCCGGACCGGCACTGACGGACGTGTAACCCAAGGCTGGGGGTATGGCCTCGCCATAGTTGTCCCGGCCTGAGCATGCTATGGCGCCGTTCGTCTTTACCCCGCACATATGGGACCATCCGGCGCTGATGGAGGTGAATTGCCCTGGTGGCGGCGCGATTTGGCCCAAGGACTTGCCCCGCGTGTCGGTGTATGCACCCCAGCACACAACGGAGGAGTCGTCGGACCTAATGGCGCATGTATGCTGCCCACGAGCGGTAACAGAAGCAAAGGTCCCTTCAGGAGGCGACGCCTGGCCATGCTCGTCATCTCCCCAGCACGAGACGGCACCGCTGGTGCTGACCCCACAGGTATGCCACCACCCGGTACTGACGGACGTGAAGGTCCCTGCGGGAGGCATGGACTGGCCCAGGAATTCGCCCCGCAAATCGGTGTTGGAGCCCCAGCAGGCCACCGAGCCATCCGTCTTCACACCGCAGGTATGCAGTGCCGCCGAGCTTACCGCGGAGAAGGCCCCCTCAGGCGGGGTGACCTGTCCGGCCACCTTGGAGCGCAGAAGCGCCTGGAGTCTGTCGTGATCGAGGCCAATCTCTCCAATCTCTTCCTGAGACAGGGAGTCATCGCCTGAACCCCAACAGGCTACGGCGCCGTCCGTTTTCACTCCGCAGGTGTACTCGGCCCCAGAGCTGACCGAGAGGAATTCACCGGCAGGAGGCGTTGCTTTGCCGAACCGGTCATCGCCCCAACAGGCAACGGCCCCATCGGCCTTCACACCGCAAGTGTGCGACCGCCCCGCACTGACAGAGGAAAAGTCGTCCGCCGGAAACCACGAGACCAAGGGCGTATCCCCCCAGCAGGCCACGGAACCATCGCTCTCCACGGCGCAGGTATGGGTATGGCCTGCGCTGACGGAGACGAAAGTGGTGGGGCCGCTGGCTAGGCGCAGGGGAGGAGGGATCAGCTCGCCAGTGGCTCCCAGACTCGATACGCCGTCCTCCCGGCGCGAGTCTTCGTTACCTGTCCCCGTTGTGGCGAGACTGCATGCGACCGCCATGGTCATTGTGAGGGCCACAGACAAGGCGACTAAGTAAACGCCGGTGTGTCTCATGTGTATGCGTAATCTACACTGTGGACGGCCGACTTGGGAATGACTCCACTGATGGAGGCAGTCCGGTATGTGTGCCATCAATAACTAAGGAGGCGGGCCAATGTTAGTGAAGGTAATGGCTTGCATCGCCTGTGTCCTGCTTGCTGTGCTGGTTGGCTTGGTAGCCTTGGGAATTCAGATATATGTTGACACCCGATAGGATGGTTCCGAAGACCCGCCGCGCCGGATATACACCTAATGAGTCGGACTGGAGGGATACCGGCCCTGAACACTTTTTCTTCAAGGGGAGCATTCCAAGTCCCATGAGTGATCCAGATGAGGAATGCGTCTCCGTCGCCATGGACCCGATAGGAGATGGACAATATTCCATACTGCTTGATACCAGATGCAAATGATCCTTCTGTGGATATTCCTGTCCTTGTTCCTACTGCTGTCCTGCAAGCAGATGGACGTTGACCGGGCAAGAGACCTTGCCGTGGACTGCCTGCTTGATGCCCACTACCCTCCGCCTCCATGGTACCTAAACTCAAGTCGTGGGCCCTGGCCTCCGTGGGCTATCTGGTCAGGCGATCACGAGTGCGAGTCAGTCGCGGATGCCTTCAGGGATGCGGTCTATGGTGCCCATTCCACGGACGATCCGAGGATAAGAGATGCGCTTGAGACCTTGGAACGTGCATATAAAGACAGACTGAGCGTTGAGTTCCCGGAAGTCCACTATTGAGAAGGAAGGATATTCATGGGTTCCCCAACCGTGGCCCCTGCTCCAAAGCCAGCGCCTGACGGAGAAGAGGCTCGTGAGCCGTATCGGATCTTACTTTAGGTCTTGAGGAGGGCGCCTAGGCTTCATTGTTCGCCAACTGCCTCCCCTCTTGCCATCCGGTAGCCGACACGGGGCTCGGTGAAGATGTACGTGGGGTTGGCCGCGTCGTCGCCCAGCTTTTGCCGAAGCTTTCGCACGATGGTGCGCATGGGACGCAGGTCGTCACCGCTTCTCTCCCTCCACACACGGTCCAGGAGGTGCTCGTAGGTGAGCACCCGTCCGGCGCCAGCTGAGAGCTCGACTAGCATCCGGTACTCCATCGGGAGCAGGTGCACCGGCCGACCAGCAAGGGTCACCCCACGCCCGGCGTAGTCAATAGTCAGGTCCCCCAGTACGTACGGCGCTAACGGTTCGGAAACCTCCCGCCGGCGGAGGGCCGCCGCGATCCTCGCCGTCAACTCCGTCGGCGAGAAGGGCTTGACGACGTAATCGACGGCGCCCATGCCGAAGGCGGTGGCGATGAGGTCGTCCCGGCCATAGGCGGAGAGGAATATGACCGGAAGGTCAGCCACATCCAGAATCTCCTTCATCAAGTCGATGCCGTCCATTCCCGGAAGCATCAGGTCCAGCAGCACCAACTGAGGCCTCTCCTCTGCCACGAGGCGTAGGGTCTCCTTCGGGTCCCCGGTCACCACCGGCACGTAGCCCCCCGCGATGAGTGTGTCCTGGACGTAGCGGAGGTCCTTGGGGTCGTCGTCCACCGCCAGCACTCGCACCCGTTCTCTACGTCCGGGCCGCGGGGAGCGCGTCGAGAACGACGGGCTGGAACCTGCCGTTGCGCTCCCGGCCTCTCCCACCGTGGGCAGTATGAAGGTGAAGCGGGCGCCGAGGCCTGGCCCGTCGCTCTCGGCCCAGATGCGTCCCCCGTGGGCCTCCACTATCCCCTTGCAGATGGCAAGGCCCAAGCCCGTGTCTCCTCCCTGCTCTTCGGATTGCACCCTTGAGAACTTACGGAACAGGTGGGGCAGACTCTCCGCCGGAATGCCCCGTCCCTCGTCGGCCACCGAGAACGCGACATGAAGCTCTTTCCGCACGGCGTTCACCCTGATGACGGACGACCCGGAGGAGTGGCGCGCGGCGTTGGTGAGCAGGTTGACCAGCACCTGCACGATGCGCCTCCGGTCCGCCATGACCAGGGGAAGAGCAGACTCGACTTCGATGGCAAGGTTGCTCCTGCCCCCGGCGCTGGTGAAAGCACTCCTCGCACGCTCCACCAGCGCGGCAGCCTCCGCCGGTTCGGGACTGACCGTCAGTGTGCCCGTCTCGATGCGGGCCACGTCGAGGAGGTCGGAGACCAGGCCGTGCATGAGGTCCGCCTGCTCCCCGATGAGGCGGAAGAACTGGCGAACCACGGCGGGGTCCAGGTCCGTAGGCGACTCCAGCACAGTTGCGGTGGAACCCTTGATGGAGGCCAAGGGCGCCCTGAGTTCGTGGCTCACCATGGCCAGGAACTCCGCCCGCAGCCGCTCCATCTCCTCAACGTCGGCCATGTCCTGCATGGTGACGACCACCGATTCCACGCTGCCCTCGTCCGAGAGGATGGGCGTTGCGTTGAGAAGTACCGTGATGCTCCGTCCGTCTGGCACCTTCAAGACGATCTCCTCGGCCCGCAGCGTCTCCCCCAGGCTGAGCAGTTCGGCCATGGGGAATTCCCGCAGGGAGACCTCCCGCCCATCGGCGCGTCTGCAGGTCATCACGTCCAAGAGCATCTCAGGAGGCTGGCCAGAGTCCCGCAGGCTGTCTGCGATCCTCCGGGCCTCCCGGTTGAGGGACTTCGGGGCTCCCGTCAGAGCGTCGAGGACAACGACCCCCACCGGAGAGGTGTCGATAAGCGTCTCCAGATCGGCCCTGGCCCGCCGCTCCTCCCGGTGCCGACGGGCATTGGCGATCACCAGCGCCGCCTGGGAGGCAAACATGACCAGGGTCTCCTCGTCGGCCCGGCTGAATTCCTCGCCGCCCTCCTTGTCGCCCACGAAGACGTGCCCCACCCGGACTCCCCGGTGGAACATGGGCGCCGCCATGAAGCGGAAAATCTCTACCGGCAGTGGGATGCTGAATTCTGCAAAGCCCAAGGCGCGGACGTGCTCCGCAAGATCGGGCAGCCGCAGGGGCTCAGTGATGTTGGTCAGGGACTTGAAGATGCCCAGCCCATCCGGCATGAGCCAGAGTTGCTCCGACTCCTCGCCGGTCAGCCCGGAGGACAGAAAGTCCTGCACCCATCCTACGTCATCCAGAAGGGTCATCACGCCGTAGCGCGCCGCCGTCAGGGATCGGGCGGAGTCGAGGACGCCCTGGAGCACCGTGTCGAAGTCCAAGGTCTCGTTGATGCGCCGACTGGCTTGGCTCAAGCGGGTGAGCCTATTCCGCAGGGCGGCCTCGCTCTCCGATATCGGCCCGTGGGATCGGTCCAACTCGTCACCTCGATGCGACCGGGATTCGGCGCCTAGCGGGGCAAATTATGGCAGTGCCGACGAATAATCACAATAGGTCACGAAAAACTAAATAATAAGTCACGGTAATATCATATCTAGATGGTACGTTATTGTACTGACTTTGCCCAAAGAGGGGAGGTGTTTTGCACGTCTTTCGACCGACGCGACCTGAACCGGCGACGACGCCTGTTAGCCTCCCGAGTCCCCCCATCCCGAACATCGGTGGCCCGGTATGACGTGGGCCCTTCCTCCGCAGGCTCCTAGGCGCCGCGCTGGCGGTTGTTCTCGTCTGGGGCGCCTCTCCAGATACGGCAACGGATCGCCCCTCCACGTTCAGTTTGCCTCCCCCGAAAAACGGATGTGGCTGATCTGGGGCGAACCTGCCGGGGATACCCGAGAGATGGAAGCCGGATGTAGTGCGGAGGGCCAGAGACCCCGAGCGGCAGTCGACCGCCGCCGGTCAGTCTCGAAACGTGTGAGATGAAGTCGTCTGCCTGACGAAGTAGAGGTCTATACCCAGTGTTCATCAACAGATTGTTTCGTGAACAGGCTCTGGCAAGGCGCCAGAGGCAAGAGCCGCTAGACGATCGCTTGCAGGTAACCGCCCCCCACGAGTGGCTCTTGGTGGCCGGGCTGGGCGTGATGTTCTTGGCGCTGTTGGTTTATGGTGCCGTTGGCAGCGTCGAGCACAGCCTCTCTTACGATGCGGTGGTGGTCCTCCCCGGCGAACGCTACCCCGTGTCTACACCGGTGTCCGGCACGGTTGTGGAGGTCCTAGCCGAAGTGGGCGACCCCGTCGAGCCAGGCCAGGTCATCGCCCGCGTGCGCCCGCCCATGGAGCAGATCGGGGATTCCGAGGTGCGCCGGCTCTCCGGGTTGCTGGCGCAGCAGGTGGGCCAGGAAGGCGAAACAGCAGCCGACCTGCTCAAGCTCCTGCTCGCGCTGGCGAGTGCGGACGAGGGAGGGACCGATGTCAGTGTGGACGTCGTCAGTGTGACCGGGGGCGAAATCATGACGCTTGGTCTCGGGCCGGGAATGCGCGTGAGCGCCGGTGAGTCAGTGGCACTGGTGCGGGCTGCAGCTTCCGGCCCTCCAGAGGCCCTCGCGCTGGTGCCATCCGACGACGCAGGACGGATCGAGCCGGGGACCACGGCAAAGGTTAGCGTGGACCGTGGCAACCGGGAGGCCAGCATCTACGAGGCGGATGTCTCTGCCATCTCGGCGCGGTCCGTGAGCCCGCCGGAGTGGCTGGTGGGCCTAGGGATATCGGCACCAGCGGGGTCCCATCTGGTACGTGCGCGGCTTGAAGACGCCGGTGTGGGTGATGCAGTAGCGGACGGTTCCATCGGGTCGTTGCGAGTGGTGCTGGGACGAAGCTCATTCCTGTCCCTCCTCGCGCCGGGAGGTGGCTCCTGATGCGAATTCCGTCCCCGATGGGGGCGCGCCGCCGACCCGGACGGGTACGGACGCCCCTGATGCTGCAGATGGAGGACACCGAGTGCGGGGCCGTCTGCTTGGGCATCGTTCTGGCATACTTCGGACGCTGGGTCTCAGTGGAAGAGTTGCGGGAGGCGTGCGCCGTTAACAGGGACGGCTGCGACGCCGCCGACATTACGCGGGCCGCCCGCGGATACGGACTGGAATCCCAAGGCTGGCGCCGGGAACCGGAACAGCTTCACGAAATGCCCATGCCTCTGATCATCTTCTGGGAGTTCAATCACTTCCTTGTGCTGGAGGGGTTCCGCGGCGGCAACTACCTGGTGAATGACCCGGCCAACGGACACCGGACGCTGAGCTCGGAGGAGTTCGACCAGGGGTTTACCGGCGTTGCATTGAGCTTCAAGGCCGGACCGGACTTCCGTCCCGGCGGATCCCGCCCCGGCGTCGTCCGCAGGCTGTGGCCTTGGCTCTCGGAGGTGACCGGGCCACTGTCGTTCGCGCTCTGCTGCGGGCTGCTGCTGTCACTCCCGGTCGCCGCCTTGCCGTTCCTGCTGAGCCTCTTCGTAGACCATGTCCTGAGCGGACGGGAGCCCCAGTGGGGAGTTGCGCTGGCGGGGGGGGTAGCCTTGGCTGGCGGCTTGGTGTACTTGCTGACTTGGCTGCGACAGCGTTGCCTCCGACTCCTGGCGGTGCGGCTCTCGTTGGACCACGCAGACCGCTTCATCAGGCGACTGTTCCGTCTTAGGATGCGATTTTTCACCAACCGCTACGGCGGCGACCTGACCTCCCGGATCCAGCTGATCGACCAGGTCGCCACTGTGGCGACCGAGCAGTTCGTCGGTGTGGTCATTGAGTTGGTGACCAGCGCCGTGTTCCTGCTGTTCCTGTTCCTGTACGACCCGATGCTGGCGGGGGCAGTGGCGGCGCTGGGCGCCGTCAACCTGTACGTCATGCGCCTGCTCACGAGGGGGCGGGTGGGTGAGAACCGCCGTCTGCAGCGAGAGCAGGGCAAGCTGCAAGGTGTGGGGATGTACGGGCTGAGCAATATCGACACCCTACAGGCGACCTCGGGGGAGGTCGGATTTTTCTCCCACTGGAGCGGCTATCAAGCCCGGGAACTGCTGGCCCGCCAGCGTTTCACGGAGATAGGGCACCTCGTGGGAGCGCTGCCGGGCATGTTCATGATTTTGGGCAACGCCATCGTGCTAGGGGTGGCGGGGCTGGCGCGTCATAGAGGGCGACATGTCCTTGGGCATGATGATGGGGTGCTACGTCCTGGCAACGTACTTCCTGTTGCCCATCGGCCGTTTCGCCCAGTTCGCCGACCTGTTCCAAATCCTAGAGGCCAACCTGCAACGGCTCGAAGACGTGATGGACGCCCCCGAAGACGCCTACTTTCAGCAGAGCGGGGAGCAGCCTTCCGCGAGCAGCGCCTCCCTGAGCCGGACAGTGCGGTTGAGCGGGCAGCTTGAGCTGCGCAACGTGGAGTTTGGCCACAAGGCGAACCGGGACCCGATGCTCCAAAACTTCAACCTGACCATCGAGCCGGGGCAGCGGGTGGCCGTGGTCGGTCCCACTGGGTCGGGCAAGTCGACACTGGCGCTGCTGGCGGCAGGGGTCCACCAGCCCTGGTCCGGGGGAGTCTTTCTGGATGGCTACCCGCGCTCCGAGATTCCCCGTGGACTGCTTGCCAGTTCGGTGGCCATGGTCGACCAACGCATATTCCTGTTCGCCGGGACCGTGTGGGAGAACCTGAGCCTGTGGAACCCTGAAATCCCCGAGCAGGACTTGGTGGCCGCGGCCACCGACGCCGCCATCCACGATGAGATCATGTCGCGCTCGCAGGGCTATGATGCGCCCGTGGATGAGGGCGGGCGAAACTTCAGCGGCGGCCAGCGCCAGCGCTTGGAGATTGCCCGCGCCCTGGTCGGGAATCCGTCCCTGCTTATACTGGATGAGGCCACCAGCGCACTGGACCCGATCACCGAGGTGCGCATCGACGACGCCCTGCGTCGGCGCGGATGCAGTTGCCTGATAGTGGCGCACCGCCTCAGTACCATCCGCGACTGCGATTTGATCGTGGTCCTGGAAGGCGGCCGGGAGGTGCAGCGGGGCACGCACACTGAGCTGATGGCGGACCAGAACGGCCTCTATCGCCACCTGATGGAAACGGAATGAGTACCGATTTACAACAGGCCGGTGGCGCACCAGCCGCGGAAACCCTAGCCGAACTGGCGGCCGCTCGCGGGGAGATGGTGGCCGGGGGAGGCAACCGTCCCATCCATCTCTCCGACCCCGGCGTCCTTTGGTTCGTGGCCGAGGGGTCCGTGGATGTGTTCGCGGCCCGCCGCCGGGCCGACGGGGTGCCGGCTGACTTCAAACATCTCCTGCGGGCCAGCGCCGGGCGGCTATTGTTTCCCGCCGCCGAGGACCTGACCGGGAGGGTGCTGGTGGCCAAGGGCCTTCCCGGCTCTGCGCTGCGCCTGATGCCGCGGGACGCCCTCGACGGCACCGGGTGTGATGAAGTGGCTGCTGCGCAAGCAGAGACCTGGATTTCCGAGGTATCCGAGGCGGTGACACGGGAGTTCACCTTCCGCCCCCACATCGACCAGCTCTTATCGGCAGAGTCGGAGGAGCAGCCCGTGGACGCCGGGCAGACGCTGTCCGTGCGCCGGGGGGTGGTGTGGATGACCAGCGGAGACACGAGCCTTGCCTACCTAGGCACCGAGGAGGGTGACCCGGACGGCCCCGGCGTGGTCCCGGTCACCCCCGCAAGTTGGGTGACCTTGTCGAAGCGGGCTGGCGTGCGCTGCGTCACCACGCTGGAGCTCCACGGGGAGGGGCGTCTGATGCCCGCCCTAGTGGCCTTCAACGATCTGGCCCTGAGTGCTGATGACCTCAATCGGCGTCTGCTTTTGGCCGACATTGCCAACCTGCAAACGAGCACCGCCGAGCACCGTCAAAGGGGTGAGCAGAACGCGCGCCGCCGCCTCTTTGGCGTGCTGGAACAGGGGGCAAGGCGGGAGGGAGATGACTTGGCTCTCCCGGAGGCACTGCAACGGGTCGGCCGTCACGAGGGCATCGCCTTCCGCATGCCCCCCGGCCGGTCGCAGCGCACGGGGTCCGACGCCGAGGCGCCGTCTCTGGCCGAAATCCTGATGGCCTCGGGAGTTCGCATGAGACGCATAGCCCTCCGCAGGGAGCAACGCTGGTGGCAGGGCGACAGCGGCGCGATGCTCGCCATCCGCAGGGACGACGGCGCACCCGTCGCCCTGCTCCCAGGCCCCCTGGGACGCTACCGGATGGTGGAGCCGGAGTCCGGCCGTCTCCGGCAGGTCAATGCCCGTCGGGCTGAGTCGCTGGAGCGGGATGCCCACTTCTTCTATTGTCCGTTGCCCGACAACGGCCCGGTCGAGGCCCGGCAGCTTTCGAGGTTGGCCTTCCACCGGGTGGGGGCCGACCTGGTCCGGCTGGTTGGGGCCGGGCTGCTTGCGGGCATGGCCATGCTGGTTCCCGCAGTGCTGCTGGGAACATTCGTGGGGCAGGCTCTGCCCTCCGGCTCTCTGCGGATGTTGGTGACGTTGACTCTGGGCGCCGTGCTGATTGCGCTGCTCCTGGGAGTGTTGCAGATGATCCAGGGTACCGCACTGATGCGGCTGGAGGGACGGGTGGCGGCGCGCGCCGGGGCAGCCCTGTGGCACCGGATGCTGGACCTGCCTTCAAGTTTCTTCCGCCGCTTTACCGCTGGTGATCTGGCCACTCGGGTCATGGCGCTCCATGAATTGCGAGACCAAGTGTCAGGCGTAGTTGTGGGCACACTGTTGTCGGTCCTCTTCCTGCTCCCTACCTTCGCCCTGCTCTTCCTCTACAACGTTGCCCTAGGCTGGCTATGCTTGGGACTGGGCCTTATCTCCTTGGGAGTCACCTTCGCGCTGGGCCTGAGACAGACGCCCTACCATCGCCGGCGGCTGGCCGTCACGCGGCAGCTGGCGGGGACGCTGCTCCAGCTAATAGGCGGGGTGGCCAAGCTGCGGACCGCAGGCGCTGAGGGGATGGCCTTCATCATGTGGGCCCAAGGGTACCGAGAGCAGAAGCAGACGGAGATGAAGCTGGGGGCGTACCAGGAGCACCTGATGGCCTTCACCGCAGCCGTGCCCCTGTTCGCCAGCGCGGCGCTGTTCGCCTTGGCTCTGACGGTCGGCGGGGATGACCTGGCGGTGGGCAGCTTTCTGGCGGTGTACGCCGCCTTCATGGTGTTCAACGGCGCTGTGGTCCAGCTCGGCGGCGTCTTTTCCGCCGTCGCCGCCATACTTCCTGCGATGCAGCAGGTGCAGCCCATCCTCACCGAGCGCCCCCGGAACCTCGCCTCGGACCTTCCCGCTCCCGAGTTGAAGGGCGAGGTGCTGCTGGACCGCGTGAGCTTCCGCTACTCCGACGACGGGCCGCTGATCCTGAATGAGGTCACCATTCATGCCCTGCCGGGAGAGTTCATCGCCCTGGTCGGAGAGTCGGGGGCGGGAAAGAGCACCATATTCCGGCTGGCCTTGGGGTTGGAGAGGCCTCAGCTTGGCGCCGTCTACTTTGACGGCCACGACCTGAGCCGGCTCAACTGGAGCTCGGTGCGCAGCAAGATAGGCACCGTTCCCCAAGACGCCCACCTGCGTCCCCAGACGGTGCTGGACAACATCGCCGGGATCGACGGGGAACTAAACGAGGACGACGCTTGGCGGGCCGCCCGGCTGGCCCGGGTGGACGCCGACATCGCGGCGATGCCAATGCGCATGTACACCGTCAGCAGCGAGAGCGCCGCGGCCTTCTCCGGAGGCCAGGTGCAGCGCTTCATGCTGGCCGCCGCCTTGGCCCGCAACCCCAAGGTGCTGCTGCTGGACGAGGCGACCAACTGGCTCGACAACCGGACTCAAGCCGACGTCATGGAACAAATCGAGCAGCTTTCTGTGACCCGCATCGTCAGCGCCCACCGGCTTTCCACCATCCGGCGGGCCGATCGCATCTACGTGCTGCAGGGCGGCCGAGTCATCCAGGAGGGGACCTTCTCAGGGCTGATGGAACGGGAAGGTGTGTTCCAGGACTTGATCAGGCGGCAGATGACGTGAATCGCACATCCTGCCCGATAGGGGACAGGCATATGCGGGGAGGCCGATGAGAGCCGACGGGAACTCCATGAAGGATCGCGAGACAGGGCCGGGAGACGGGCTGGCGCACGGCTCCTTTGGCGAGTTCCTGGCTGAGTTGAGGAGCCTGTTTCCACCCGCGCTGGTTGGCGACTCCGGCTGGGAGCGGTTGCTGGCACTGGTGCATCGGTTGCCCATCCACGTGATCGACAACCGATTTGGCTTTGAGTTCGATCTTTGCGACCCCGACCCGGCGGTGGATTTCTGCGTGGTGTCCCCCCCGGGCTCTGATCTCGCCGAGTTCTACGTGCAGCAGGGCAAGCTTGCCCCACCGGATTCGGCAGAGGCCGCGCTGGGAGCGTTCCTCGCCGAGCAGGCGAACGACCCGCAGGGGCTGCTCTCAGAGGGAGACGGAGGGGTGATTCTGGAGTACGACCTGGCCGGGATTTCATCGGGTCAGCCGGCGCCTCCAGGAATTTTCATAGTGCCCCGGGACGTGCAGAATGAGTCAGACACCGGGAGGTTGCTCGGCGACCCGGAGCTGCTCGCAGCCGCGCTATGGGCCGTCTCCGGGCGGACGCCCGATGCCAACGTGTTGCAGCAGATACGAAAGGTGTACCAGGCGATGCCGCCGACTGGCGCGGTCTCTCAGGCCGGAATCATGCCGGGCCGGGGCCAACGGGCGGTGCGCCTTATCATAAAGGCCGGGTCTTGCGGAGACGCCGTCGAAATGTTGGAGCGCCTCCAGTGGGGCGGATCCACGGAAGAAGCCGTCGCCGTATATGAGAGTTTGGAGGAGATGACGAGGCCGGACGTCACCCTGAGCGTTGACGTTACTGCGCAGGGCGTTTCTCCTCGTCTTGGACTGGAATTCTACCGGCCCGTGGAGTGGCACGATCTGGACCACTCCGGGTGGAATCGGCTGACCGACCGGCTGGAAAAGAGGGGATGGTGTTTGTCGGAAAAGGCCGTCGGGCTGAAGGCTTGGCCGCGGGTGGAGCAGGTTTTCGACCAAGGCAAGGTCTACCGCATCCGGCAGAGCATCAACCACGTAAAGGTGGTCGTGGACCGCGGGACCACCACCGCCAAGGCCTACGCCGGCACGCTTGTGCTACAGGCAGCCTAAACGTAGCCCCAGATAAACACCCCGCCGGCGACCTTCTCCATCTCGGCCTCCGTCAATCTGGGCGAGGGAGGCAGCACGAGGTGAGCAGTGGTGGCACTGTCCTCGTGCACCACCACGTCAAACCCGTCCGGTATGGTCGTCCCGGTTTCGGCTGAAATGACTGCTTTCGGATCGGCGATGAGGCGGGCGCGAAATTCGCCGTCCTCAGCCGCCTTGTTCAGAATCTGGGTCTTCATCTCCGTTGCTGTGGTCATGATTCAACCTCGCTCATGAATCGTCTGCGGTCATACAGAGATGACCGCAGACGGCCTTCTCCCAAGTCGGCCTCTGTTAACCAGACACGGACGCACAACGGGTAGCCTGACAAACAAGCCTGCGGACGGGTGCCAGCCCCGCCCGGAAACCGGGCGAGGCTGCAAAACCCCGGCGTCCCCTTTTAACCATTTCCTCCCATATGAGAGGGCATCGAATTCTGCCAGAGGTTCCCGCCTCCGGACACCATCTGCAGCTCGGCCTCCGTCAACTCGGGCGAAGGCGGAAGCACCAGGTGAGCTGTGGTGGCGCTGTCCTCGTGTACCACGATGTCGAAACCTTCCGGTATGGAGGTCCCGATTTCGTCCGAGATGGCTGCTCTCGGATCGGCGATGAGAAGGGCGCGGAAATCACCGTCCTCGTCCGCCTTGGTCAGAATCTGGGTCTTCAACTCGGTGGCTGTGGTCATGCCTGCCCCTTTCACATATAGCTTTTGTCTTGGATTCTCGTATCCAAACGTTAATTCCAAGTTCCGATTACCGAGAGACCGCCGGAGACCGTCTCCAGTTCTGCCTCCGTCAGCTTGGGGGAGGGAGGCAGAACCAAGTGGGCGGTGGTGGCGCTGTCCTCGTGCACCACGACATCGGACCCGTCCGGTATGGTAGTCCCGGTTTCGGCTGAAATGGCTGCTCTCGGATCGGCGATGAGGAGGGCGCGGAACTCGCCGTCTTCAGCCGCCTTGCTCAGAAGGTGAGCCTTCATTTGGCTCGCCGTCGTCATGGTTCTACCTCCTCCGTTTCCTCTTAATTTAGCGGATATCATTTAGGGTGGGACATAGAAGGGACCCCAGTTGGCGGCTCCAGAGACCGTCTTCAATTCGACATCGGTAAGTTCCGCTGATGGAGACAGCACCAAGTGAGCGGTGGTGGCATTGTCCTCGTGCACCACGATGTTGAACCCTTCCGGTATGGTCGTTCCGGTTTGGGCTGAAATGGCTGCTTTCGGGTCGGAGATGAGGCGAGAGCGGAAGTCGCCGTCCTCTGCGGCCTTGCTCAGGATTTGGTCCTTTAGTTCGGTTGCCGTTGTCATTGTCACTCGCTCCCGTTCCGCAAGCGGCGTTTCCCGCAGGCCAGTCGGCCGCTGCTATCGTGGACTGATTTACGCCCGTGAAGCTGCTGCCACTGGGCTTGCCGTCCTAACCCCAGAACCCGGTATGGTGGCCGCCGGCCACGGCTTTGCGCCAAACGAGTATTATCGACCATCTCCATTTCGGCCCCAAGAAGCTTTTAATCTGGGGTGGTCACCACAGCTATGTTGGGGTTGCCCCAGGTGCCACCCCCGGCTACCATCTCCAGTTCGGCCTCTGTCAACTCCGGCGAGGGAGGCAGCACCAAGTGGGCCGTGGTTGCGCTGTCCTCGTGCACCATGACGTCGAATCTTTCGGGTATGGTCGTCCCGGTTTCGTCCGAAATGGCTGCCCTCGGATTGGCGATGAGGCGGGCGCGGAAGTCGCTGTCCTGAGCCGCTTTGCTTAGGATTTGGGTCTTCAGCTCGGTTGCAGTCGTCATGTGGCTTCTCCTTACCTTTCACTTGATGGCTATTGTGGTAAACAATTGGGTTGAATGACTTACCAAATTGGGGAGCCCATGTAGCCGCGCCCCCCGGCTACCATCTCCAGTTCGGCCTCTGTCAACTCCGGCGAGGGAGGCAGCACCAAGTGGGCCGTGGTTGCGCTGTCCTCGTGCACCATGACGTCGAATCTTTCGGGTATGGTCGTCCCGGTTTCGTCCGAAATGGCTGCCCTCGGATTGGCGATGAGGCGGGCGCGGAAGTCGCTGTCCTGAGCCGCTTTGCTTAGGATTTGGGTCTTCAGCTCGGTTGCAGTCGTCATGTGGCTTCTCCTTACCTTTCACTTGATGGCTATTGTGGCAAACAATTGGGTTGAATGACTTACCAAATTGGGGAGCCCATGTAGCCGCGCCCCCCGGCTGCCGTCTGCAGCTCGGCATCCGTCAGCGCCAACGAGGGCAGGAGCACCAGGTGGGCCTTGGTGGTGCTGTCCTCGTACACCACGACGTCGAACCCGTCAGGAATGGACGTGCCGACCTCGGACACTATCGCGGCCTTCGGGTCGGCGATGAGACGGGCGCGGAAATCGCTGTCCTCCTCGGCACGCTTCAGAATCCGAACCCTCAATTCGGTAACAGAGGTCATGGATTGCCTCCCCTAGTAACCAATGTCCCGACTGGCATAGGCCAAGCTGTACTCTCCAAAGTTTATCACGCATGCATGATATTGTCGTGACATTACAATACTTTTACCGTGACCTATTGTGATTTTTCGTGGAAGCTGGCATAATTGCTCCGGCTAACGCGGATTCCCACGGGCGCGGTGGCCGCCTCCGTGCCCGCATCGAGGTGATGAGTTGGACCGACCGCTACCGGACAGCGAGGCCGCGCAGCCTAGCGATATCTACGGCGAGCGCTATGTTCGACCGTATGCGGCCCTCTACATCGATCACCCGTTGTGGGAGCCGAAACTGCGATGCAACGCAGGGCTGCTGAGCAGACTGTTGAAGCCATTGGGCAATTGGCTGGACACCTGTTGCGGGCAGGGGTGGCACTTGGCGCAGTTTCCCAATCACCGGCGGATGGGCATCGACAGGAGCGCGGCCCAACTCGAGCAGGCGAAGTTGCAAAACCCCGGCGTCCCCTTCATCAAGGCGGACATCACCGATTACGAATTCCCCGACGGGCAGCGCTTCGACATGGTGAGCAACTTCTGGAGTTCTTATTCCTACCTGAACGACGAGGACGCCATTCGCGGGCTATTGGAGAAGCTGGTCCGCTGGACGGCTCCGGGCGGTGCTCTCTACGTGGAACTGACCGTGCCGGAGCTGTTGGAGGACTTCAACAACAGCGAGTTCGCGGCGGAAACGGGCGCTAGGGTCTCCCTGCAGTCACCCGATGGAGTGCGCTGGAACTACCATGACGCCGGCGGGGTTCACCGGATGATGAGCCCGCCGCTGGAGTTCTTTACCGACATCATCGCGCCGCACTTTGCCGGAACAAGCCACTCGACAGTAGTTCGAGCAATACGCCAACTCGTTGCCTGGGGCAAGCGGCCCGACTGACAGAGCGTCACTCGATGGCAGCGGGACAAATTATCGTAGGCCTCCGGGTGGTTCTGAATATCCGGCGATCCAACACAAACGAGATGCAGAAAGAGGAGGGGAAATGGCGATAGTACTGAACCACCAGATAGTCCGTTGTGACGACAAATGGGCCTCCGCCGAGTTCTTTGCACGCATCATGGGACTGGAGGTCGAGCGCGACACGCCCACCGACTTCGCGCCGGTAAAGGTGAACGACGACCTCTTCTTTGACTTTGCCGATGAGGAAGACAAGAAACCGGTGGTGAGTGAGCACTACGCCTTTCACGTGTCCGATGAGGAGTTCGACGCCATCTTCGACAGGGTCAAGGCGGAAGGCCTGTCATACAGCAGCGAGCCCTTCGCCAGTCCCGGCCAACGCCCGGACATGCAGCTCTATGATATGTGGGGCGGGCGTGGCATCTATTTTCTGGAGGGTAACGGGCACAGCATCGAGATATTCACCCGTCGCAGCCCCGACGGCTCCTACCCGCCCTAGTCTCCGCCAACCCTGCTTGGCAAGGATCGGAGCGTATCCGCTCCACTTTGTCCAGGCTCCAAGTGCGCTTCATCCGGCGTTCAACTCTCTTCGCCTCGAACTCGCTTCCGGTGGCACGGATGGCGTAGCAAACGGGACCTCCAACCGGTACGGGCACGCGAGAGGCGGATACGTCGGAGAGAGCACAGTCTCAGGGGACCCGACGTGAGGGATATGGCATGGCTTCTCGGGACGCTGGTGACGATTGTGGTTCTCTGGCTGGTGATCGTGACGCTGACCTCCATCTGTGGAAACTCCTGGTGAAGGACAGGACTGCCCGCAGGCTCCTCCTGGCTGTTAACATCGTGCTGATTTTACTGGTCGGCTACATGACCTATTGCGGGTCACAGCACATCTAATGGAGGCGTAATGGCCGGTGAAATGTGGCCGCGAGGCTCGGCAGTCCAAATCGACAACTGCGCGAACCTACCCCTACCCAAGACCGCCCCGCCAAACACGCGGGACGCCGGGTCAGCCGATCAAGCGCAGCACCTCTTCGACCTGACTCTCCGCGATTATCCTGACGACCTTGGTCGTCGGGTCCTCTTCCGCCACACCGACAACGGCCTTGCGTCCGTTCTTCAGGGTCACCAACTCGGGGTCCTTGATGGATACCATCTTCCTCAGCTTCACCGAATACGCCGTCAACTCCACCATTCCGCTCTCCATCAAATCCTGGGCACGGTCTCCCATACCCGATGCCGGGTGTCCACAACCGGCATCGGACTCGCCTCCCCCGATGCTCCCCGCCTTGACGCAAGCGGCCTGCACGTATGGATATACTGAAGGACACGGGATGTCGCTTGTGGCGCATCCCACCGTTCCGCACGCTCGCCGGAACATTTGGAATGTCGCGGGCTTCTGTTTCTGCTTCGGCCCCATGTCGGGAACAGATGGAAGACGCTTTCTCATCTCTCCCGACGGCGATGCTGTCCTCTTCGGTCAGTGACGACTGTTGGCTAAGGAGCGCCGGAGACCTCGCCCTTTACCCTGAAGCGGTGGCCCAGTCCAACCTCCGCAAGAGCAGTCTCCGCCAGGGCCTGCAACTCCTCGACCTGCAACTCCTTGCGGTGCGTATAGGCACTATCCACCTCTACACTGACCCCAATGACATCCGGGGAATCGCCATGACCAGGTCCCATACTAGACCCCAGTCCGGTAATGCCGGGAAGGCCGAATAATGCAACAGAGATCGCATCCTGGGACCTGGTCATCTGCAGATATTCAATCTCGAAATCATTGAGGGCGTCGAGGGTCATGCTTGGTGACAGGCACCTGCTGTCCTCCAGTTTCCGGCGTGCCTCGGGGTTGAGTGCCTTCAAGTCTGCCCTGTCATGGAGAAACACCCCGTATTGGAGTTCATACGCGCGGTCCATCTTACCATGAAGCTGTTCGAGGTTTTCCAGCGCCTCGAGTCGAGATTCATGGAAGTCCTCAAGCTCCGCCGGCGGCTGGACACGACGGTATTCTTCCAGGTGGTCAGGCAACCATTCAGCTTCACCACACCAGGAAGCATAGTCGTCGACGGACATCCTCTGACCGATGGGCTCGGAGGGGAGGCCACAGCCAGCAAGCGCAATAACCGGTGTGAGCAGCATCAGGAGCAGAGCCTTCAACAAGCGTTAGTCATCACTCATGGGCGGATGGAGAGTTTCATACCCTTTCTCGGTAGGCATGACTTTCGTCTTGTGGATATGTCGCACTCCCGATACGCCTCCATCAAGGTGAAGGGGGTTCCGGGCACTCCGGCTATTCGTGACGGTGCACATACTGGTGCGTATGTTCAACCTGAAGGTCTATAGGCTCAACTGGTTGCCATTTCTCTGAAGCGTCTGTCATTTTCTTGCTCTAGACCGAAGGTCGGATAACTATTATAAGGCTATAAGGCCGAAGGCCTACGTCGAAAAGGCCACTACGTCGAGTGCGGGACCGGCCATGGCCATTGGAAGCGGACGGGGACATCGTGCCAGTGCGTGACCTGACGTTAGTCTGGCTACACCTCGGACTGGTCAGGATGCATGCGAGCAAAATGGGAGGGCGACGACCACCATGTTTGCTTTACGGCGGTCGTGTCCAACCATCGGCGAGCTGTTGGGCCGAGCGCCGGTAAGACAAGGCGAACCAGTCACCATCAACCTGAGGAAGTCTGCCATACGGCTATGGCGATGGAGGCCCTATCGATATCTCGTGACGGTCAACATGCGGGCCCGGACATGCACCGTTCGGCATGTCCGGGCCCTGTACACCGTTGCCGGCTATTCTGTTGCCGTCTTCGGCTGCCTTAGGATGGCAGCGTACCCCCTCTCCACCACGTGGGTCACCGACACTCGGCCTCTGCCGTCGTACCCGGCGCGGTAGGCATACTCCACCTCGGCGCCCCAGGGAACCCGCCCGCCGGTACGAATGGTCCCCCCTCCATCCCCGCGACCAGGACCACCTGCGCCCTTCACCACCGTCCCACTACGCTCACCCTTCCGCCATCCCAGCACCTTCACCTCTGCGGGGATGACCCGCTCTTCGTTCCCCGGCCTCTCGAACAGCACCCCGTGCAGCTTCTTCAGCAGGGCCGGCGACGGCCTGGACTTGCCGGTCATGATGCCCGAGAGATGGGCGGAGCTGACCCCAGTCCTACGGGCAAGTTCGTTCTGACTGATCCCAAGGAGGTCCATCCTGTCCCACACGGCTTGGCAGTCGACATTGGAGCACTGGGCAGGAGAGACCCTGGCCGAACACTCCAGCGCCGACTCCACCCGTGCCTGCACCTTGACGCCCATGTTCTTGCGTCCCCGCGACACCTGGCTCATGTACCCATAGGTCACGCCCGCCCTTTCCGCAAGCTCCCGCATGCTCAACCCCAGTTCCCTAGCCTTTTCCCGTATGTAGCTGCTGCCACCGTTCACTACCTCGCCCTGCCGGTGGACGAGACTCTGTCCGGGGACCTCCCCCAAGATGGCCTCGGCCTTCTCCCGCATGGTAGGTGTCCAGGGTTTTCCACCGTTGGCGATCTGGGACAGGTAGCCCGTCGTCACGCCCATCTTCACCGCCAGTTCCTTCATGGTGAGTCCCTTCCGCCTGGCCGCTGCCCTGAGCTCCGTCTCAGCCTTGCCCGTTCCGCGTCCGCCCGTCTCCCGCCGTGCCTCCTTGCTCTCTGATGCGGTTACATGCCTGTCAATGGTGGTGGTTGCCATGGTCGCTTCCTCCTTAAATGAAGAAGCGGGACCGCCCCCCCGAAGGGGAGACAGTCCCGCTGGTTTTCCCGGTTTCCGGGACTGTCTCCCTGGGTGGTGTTGTGGTTGCTGCTGTGGTGAATGGGCTACCCGCCCATCTGCCGAAGCAATGGGCGGGTTGCTAACTGGGCATAGGTCCTCCTTGGTGATGAAAGTGGTGACTTGGGTCGTTATTTGCGCACGCAGGAAGTGGAACGCGCCTCCCGGTCAAACAGGCGGAGCCTGTGCCGACGGGCCGGCCCACTCCACGGAATAGGGAAGGGCCGTCTCCGAACTCAATCGGAGACGGCCCTTCGTCGTGATGGATTGCTGGGGTACCGTGCGCCGTCGTCAGCTGTCGAGGTTAAGCACGTTGAGGAGCTTGGTTATCCGCTTCCGCCAACGCTCCCCAAGCCGGGATGGCTCACGTCTGAAAGCAGCCGGGGGGTGTGGTCGTCGCCGGCCTACGCGGGGGGGACGCACTTCGTGGATTGTGTGGGTCAATGCCAGCCATTGAGCCTTGGCTTCCTGGGTCACAAGGCATTTAGCCGACCCACCGGTTCCTACAGACTCGCGTTTCTCCCGTTGTTGATTGCTGCCGTCGTCATCGCGTCCTCCCCGATGAGATTGAGTTGACCTGCGTCGACTGCCGTGCTTCCGTCTGCCAAGCCCTGCTCCTAGATTCCGACACCCGTCGCGCCACCAAGGCTGCGACGCCCAGTCCCACCAGGTTCAGGGCAAAGATTTCCATGTCGCCGGTGACAAGGGGCGTCCCGATGAACAGAAGCGCCAGTGCGAATTCCTTGCGCCACGGCAGACGACCAGCCAGTTTGGCTAGGGCTCCCGGAACTCTTGCGGTTAGTTTCCTGATCTCCATGTGTGACTACCTCCTGCATGTGTTGGTTTGGGATGCGATGTACCTGACGCTGGACGCACCTCGACCCCGGGTGGAACGTCGGACGAAAGGCGCAAGTGACGCCCGGGCCAGCCAGCGAGACAAACGCAGGACGGCAGGGTGAGAAGACGCAGGTTTACCGGGGGATTTGTTGGGGGTCTTAGGAAGGGAGGGTTGAGGCGAACGAGGGGGAACGCTCGTCCCACCATGAAGGTTGGGGGCCAGCACGTGTGAGGAGCAACGGGCAAGGCACTGGGCGTCATGCGCCTGACTGGAGTGCATGGCCGACCCTGGCAGTTGCTATGTGGGATCAGTGGTGCAGCCGGTTACAGCTACGCCACCGAGTGTGTGTGGGGCAATGACTCGGGTGCAGGACGCACATTGACCAAGGAATTAGGCTACGGACTGATTTCTAGCTGGCACCTCCTCGGTTTGTCGAGTGATTGGGTCATCCGGGGTTCGTGGTCTACCGTGTGCTGGGGGCCAAGGAGTTCTCGACTCGGCCCTGCCAGCTATTCCCCTCTTGGGAGACCTTGGAGAGCGCGATGCTCAATCGTCCAGTCAACCCGGGCTCGGGGATGTACCCCCAAGGTTTCTCTGGTTCAGAAGACCTTGGAAAAGCCTAACAACAGGACTAGTATCAGCCACGTTTTCCGCGCTGGCAAGACTTTCGTGGGCCCTCTCGGGAAAGTGTTCACTTTCTTCACCACACCGCCGACCCATGCCCGCCACCAGCTTTGCTCTTGCCATATACCCAGGGTCAGTACGTCCCTCACCCACCGCAGCGCCTGTCGCCTCCTGCGCTTCTTCCGGGTGTCGTGCAGGGCCGGCTCAATGCCCGTCAGGCGGGGTACTCACGCCGGCCTAGCCCTCCGTCCCAGCCTCCAGGTGGCCCTCCATAACCTCCGGGTCAGCCGTGTCCCATTCCGGGAAATCGCCCATCCGCTGCTCTCCGGGGAGTCCCTTGGAGCTCTCCTGGGCCGGCCCCTCTACTTCGGACTCTCGTTCCATCCATCCTCCGCAAAAATGCAGATTTCAGCTAGGACACTTGTGGAAAACCCCCTCCGGGGCCTCCCGCAAAAATGCAGATTTCAAAGCTGGCTCTTGCACCGGAAAGTGTACGTCGCCCTTAAATCAGCCCGTCCGCCACGCAGGGTCCTGTAGGGGGCCGGCCAGCTACGACCCAGCTACGGCCTTCACCCGCAGCATTGCCTTGCGACTAACTTCAAATGCTGTACACCCCAATGACATCACTGGGCATAAGTGTCCGTGGCTCCTTAAAAGAGGGTGCGCCGGTGAACCTGCTTTCGAGGGGGTGCGAGGGTAGCACCGGGAGCCGAGACACCCAGGGGTTGGGGCCCTGGGGAGGACCAATGGGCTGTTGCAAACTGGCCCGTGGGAATGATGGTGATGAGGAGTACAGGCAGTTGCATTGCATCCGTTGGTAGCGGGCTTAAAGTGAGCCATTCATGACGGGTTGGAATTGAGCCACCTGGGTAGCGAGGCCGCCGTGAAGCTCCCTCTCCAGTGCCTCCCTCACCCGCCACGACATACCCTGCCCGTCCATGCACGCTCCCACCGTGCGGGGGGCGACACTCAGCTCACTGGCAGCCTTGGCGCGTCCCCTCTTGCGCACTAGGTCGTGCAACAGCGCCTGAGCCGGAGCAGGTGCTCATCCCCCGGCGTCTCCGTCCCCGGTCATGCCCGTCTCACCCGTCTCCATCAGTGTCTCCGCCCGCTGCAACTTGCAGAGTTTTGCAGTTTTTCCCGATTTCGCCGACCTGCAACTTGCAGCATTTGAAGCTGAGCGGTGCCCGCCTCGTTGCAACAGGCCCCTGACAGAAAGTGTTCGCTGCCCACGCCCTGTAGGGGGCCGGCCCAGCTTTGTACCAGCTTTGTCCCAGCTTCAAACTGCAACTTGCAACCAAACTCGTTTCTCTGTACAGCCCCCTGACATCATGGCGACCACACTACACCGATGTAGTGTTTCCCAGGGATAACGCTCCGCTTTCCGGCCCTGTACGCTCGTTGCAGACCCACGTTCTGACCTGTGAGGAGGCGTCAATGAAGCTCCATCGTGCCGGGTGGAATTGCTTGCCCCCGGATACCTCGCCTCTTCTGGCGGTGCTGGCATCCTTCGACTCCCGGGCGGAACATCAGGGCAAGGCGCAGCAGGGCGGACGCAGCACGGCGAGGTGGAGCAGACGCAGGTCTACGGGGGAGTTAAGCAAGGCGGTGTTGGAGAGGGGTGTTGAGGAGGAACGTCAGTTGGGTCCCGGCGAAAGGCACTTGAGGTCGTGTATGTGATCCTGTGCAAGGCCGGCCTCGGCATCCAGCACATGGAGGAGGCAGCCCAGCCCTGACGGTTATGCCACCAGTCTGAAGAGATGGTCAGAGGCGCCATGATGCGACCGGGAAGGGACTGCCTGGCTAGCCAACACCTCTTGGTCTCGAATGAATGATCTCTGGACTTACCAGATCAGCGGTGCTGCGGGCGAAGGCCTTTGGTCTTCCGCTGAGACGACCGTTCCCCTCTTGGCCGGCCTCCGGGAGAGCAGGGCTCGATCCCAAGGGCCTGGCTACTCCAAGGAGAGCAGGGCTCAATCCCTCAAGTAGCCGCCGGGCTCAGGGAATACCCCCAGGTTTCTATGGCGCAGAAACGCTGGAAAAGCCTGAACAACGAATTCAGTATCAATGCTCCCCGGGGCCGGCGCAATGGCCCCGGCGCCCCATTCTCGAAATCACTGACACTTGTGACCCAGAAACGGGCCAAACATGGACCAAGAATCATACGCCTGCTTCAATCGCCCCACCGGCCCAGGGTCAGGAGCAAGCGCAGACGCCTGCGCCATTCGGCCCTGACGCGCTCCTTGCGGGCCCTTTCCAGCGCGGTCCGGTGCAGCTCCAGCTGGCTCCTGCGGGTGGAGTCGTCCCAAGGCTGGGTCTCCGGGGGCAGGGTGAGCCGGCGCTCTCCGATCATGGTGACCTCAAGCTCCCGCAGGCGCTCCTCGGCCTTGGCCCGGGCCAGCCGGCCCTTGGCTCCCGCAAACTCCCGCCTCCGCTGCCGCCACTCCATCACCACCGACATCGCATCGCCGTGGATCTCCTCCTCCCCCTGCCTCTGCTCCACCGTGACCACCCCGGTCCTAGGCCGGCCACGGGCCTGTCCCTCAGCCGAAGGACCCCGGACTTCCCTGTCGGACAGCAGCCCCGGACCTCCCTCCCCTTCCAAACGGGACTCCACCTCGGCCAGCCTCTTCAGCATCTCCCCCACAGCCCCATGAACCTCTTCCCGCAGCCGTTGTCCCTGGCCGGCGCAGGCAGAGCCGACCTCCCTCAGCGCACCGCGCAACTCCCGGACCAGCTCCCCCACCGACTGCTCCAGGGCATCAGCCCGTTTCACACCCTCCTCGGCCCGTGAGTCCCAGCCGGCGATGAGGGCCTCCATCAGGGCCTCCTTCATGTGCACCGTCAGCCGGCCCGACTCCAGACTGCGCACCAGGGTCTTGTAGCTGATTCCCAGTTGCTCCGCCACCTGGCTGCGGCTCTTCTCCCGCAGCAGGTCGTGCAGGAGGGACCTCAGGCGCAGGTCGAGCACGCTCTCCAAGCTATTGACGTCCGTTTCAGCCAGGCTCTCCCTCTCCATCCGGGCCGGCCTCCTCCCCTTGGACAGACTGTCCACTTTCGTAGCGGGGGCTGTCCACTGTCGCCGAGCATCCCGCTGGACACGCTGTCCACTTTCGTAGCTGGCGCTGTCCACTGGGGCTGGAACCCGCTCCGGAATGAAGTGCTGCCAACTTTGGGCCTCCTCTGCTGCTGGGCCCCTCGAATCAGCTACGAATTCGACTCACCTCACGTCCCGGGACCGGCGCATTTCTCTGTACACGTGTATAGCACCACAACCGCCGTCCCCTTGTGCACGCCGTAAAAGGGGGGGCGTGCGCGACTCTGTCTCGTAATTCGAGGTATGGACACCGGCGAAAACAAAGTGGGGGAGAGGAAGGGGGGCTATGCTCAATACGGGATAGCTGGGAAGGGGATACGGCTGCTTGCTAGCGGAAGGGCTCCGACGGCATGATCGGTCCTACATCCACTGGGTGACTCCTGGGCCGACTGTAGAGACATTCGAAGTGCTGAGGCTCACTATGGCATGGGTTTGAGGAGAAGCGTCACTGGGCGGCGTTCTTGCGTGGACGCCCGCCACGGCGTTTCGGCGGGTCCTCCCAGAAATAGACGTCGGAGCCCTGCCTCTTGATCCGTATGCTCTTCCCGGTGGCTTTAACGGCCGCCCCCAGTCGACGGCGCACCGTGGCCACGGTCTCCCCTTCTGAGGGCGTGAGCCTCACGGCCTCGTCCCTGCTCAGGCTCCTGATCTGCTCGACATACTCCTGGATCACATCGGGCCTGGCCGGTCTGGAAGAGGTCATCATTGCCTCCGCCCGGGACACCAGTTCGAACTCAGGCATTGTCAACTCTCCCTATCAGAGATAAGCTAGCGGCATTATAACAAGCTGACCCATTTACACGGGTCAACCGGACTTCGCCGGTGTTCCTCGACTTGCACGGTCAGCGTCGTGGTGCCGGTGCTGTATTCTCCACGGACGATGTGGGTATGATGAGACCCTGAGGCGCTGTGAACATGCGTCCTCATGGTCCCAGGAGTTGGCGAACTACAATCGGTTTTCGGGAGTTTTCGCAGTGCCTGGGCTGCAAAGCGGTTTGGCAAATACCGGATGAGCTTAGGGCTGAGCAATACAGGAATTAAGAATGACTGATGAGTCGCAAACGGTTTATGCCCTGCATTCTCAGGGTAAGAAGTATTTCAATGCCGGATTCTTTGCTGAGGCGGAACTCTACTTTCGGACTACTGTCGGCGCTGTCAAAGATGACCATGGTCACATTGCAATATTCAGACTCGACTTGGCTAATGCCCTGCAAATGGTTCGGAAATATGATGAAGCGGCCTCAATCTATGCACAGTATTCCGGGGACCAAGGTGACATTGGGCTCTTCGCGCGAACCGAATTCGAGAAGCTCCAGAATCGCATGCGTCGATGGATAGTTCCGCCACAGTCACCCACCTTGACCGCGGACGAGCGACTCTTCAAGCTTGTGGCCCCAATGTTAGCCAAGTATCCAGCCTTGGTCCGACCAGTACATTTGACGTGGGTTGACGAATCCAAAGAGTGTTTGCTCCGCATCAGGGAACAGCAACGAGTCCAGTGGGACCCCCAAGAAGACTGGCTCGAGTCGCTTAACGGGTGGGAAGCATTGGGAATTCTGGTAGGCAGTTCGCATAATGTCTTAGTTAAGGTGGCTTGGCAGAAGGCAAACGATTCTGCTCTACGAGGCCTGTTAAGCCATGAGCTTACCCACGTGGAACACAAGGATACCGTGAGGGAACAACCCGTCGACCCCAAAAGCTCAAACCTTGGGTTCGTGTGCAATGAGAGAATCATAGACCTGCTTACGATATACAAGGGGTTCGGGGAAGACCTATTGGAATCCCGGAAATTCTTGGAACGAATCCGCGGATCGATAAACCGCACCCCCTCACTCATGACTCCAGATGAAATTCAACGTGTCCTTCGGAAATGACTCAACTGCCTTTACCGCAAATGCGCAGGTTCTGTTGCCGGTTCACCCCGCGCTCCCGACCTCGCTGCCTTGTCACTCCAGTCCGGTAGCTTGTCACGTCGAATTCAGTATGGTGGCCCTATGAGAGTCAACGGCCATTCGCAAGAGGTGATGCGCGGCGGCAGTGATGGTAAATTGGGGCGAGCGGGCACGCATGGGGACGCGCACCATGCCTCCTTTGTAACCCGCGCGCCAGACGGTCTGACAAATTGCCCAGTACTCGTGCTTGCAAAGGAGTCACCTTTTTGCGTGCGACCAATATCCCCCTCCGCCATATCCTAGGGCTGCTCATCATTGCCGGTGGCGTAGCTGGGTTGGCCTACCTGGGCATAGCCCTTCTCAACTCTAAACAGGACAACCGGGAGTTATCGCAGACCCTTGACGAAACCACGGCGCGCCTGAGCACCACCACCCAGACATTGACCCAAACCACTGACGACCTGAATGAGACGGCTCGATCTCTGGACGTCACCACGGAGGAACTGAACGCCACATCCAAGGAACTTGAGTCCACCGAAGAAGTACTGGCAACGGAGACGGCCCAGCATAACGCTACGGAACAGACCCTATGGAGTACGCGGGAAGAACTGGAATCGACATCGCTCAGGCTGGAACAGACCACAGATACCCTCAGTGCTACCACCGACGATTTGGCCGCTACTCAAGACGAACTAGAATCCACGGAACTGGAGTTGGAGGGCACAACCGAAGCACTGGATGAAACCACCGAGGACTTGGAGTCCACATCAAGAGAGTTGGCTGCCACCAACGAAGTACTGGCCGAAACCAGTGAAGACCTGGCATCCACCTCCCGAGAGCTCGAAATGACCACCACGAGGTTGAATGACACTACAATGGAACTGGACTACGTCTCTGAGGAGTATGTCTCAACCAATGCCTCGTAAGATCAGTCTAACAAGGGATATTGACATATATGCCAGTTGACGAACGTACCTTCGCCGCGGAAGTGGCAGGCTGGGTTACCGAGCTACTCAATAGTAGGCCGGACTTGCCTTTCAGCCACGCGCGTGTCGAAGACCACGTGGCTGGGACTGCGCGACGGCACGATTTCCTGCTGTACAGGCGTCACACCGACCAACCTGTCCTGACCGGCGAGATCAAGATGCCGGACTCGGCTCAGGGAACGCACCCACTGAACGCCGACCTAGTCGAGGATGCTCTGGACAAGGCGTTCCGGGCGGGAGTCAGGTACTGCTTCACCTGGAACGTTCGCCAGTTCGTCCTGTTCGACTCCCACATACAGGGCGTGCCACTAGCGCAGCGCCACATCGAGGGACCCAGTGACGTTGTCGACGCAACAATAAGCGACGACGTTCATCAAGACTGGGCGCGGGACGCCATCAGGGATTTCTGGGAACACTTCCTTGAGCAGTTAGCTGAACTCGTCCACGGACGTCGCACCTTTGAGCCATCGCCCCTTGACCAGCGGTTCATCAGTTGGCTCGAAGGTGCCCTAGAAGACCCGATTTCCCATACTCAAGATGCTCTCTCTGAATTGTCGAGAGCCGACTCTGGGCTGAGGGACCGATTGAATCTTTGGATGCTGTCTCAGGGCTGGGAGCTGTCGTCTCAGCCGGAGCAACTCAGGCAGAATTTGGGACGTGCCTCGCGACTGTCGTGCTACATATTGCTGACCCGGCTGGTCTTCTATCAGGTGCTACGCCGCCGGTTCAGGTTGATGTCACCACTGACCACCGATGGCGTCCATACGCCCGAGCATCTTCACGAAGTACTCGACGCCAGATTCGAAGAAGCCGTCCATTACTCCCGCGACTACGAGACGGTATTTGTGCCGGACTCAAACGACCTTGGCTACACGATTCCGTTTCTGTCGCCCACCGCCCCCGAAGACTGGGCACAACTCATCCAGCGCATTGAGGAGTTCGACTTCTCCAGCTTAGACTTTGACGTGATCGGGCAGATGTACGAGCGTCTCATCAGCTCCGGCGAGCGCCGGCGATTTGGCCAGTTCTACACGTCACCCGATGTGGTAGACCTCATTAACGCTTTCTGCATCCGCAATTCTGGCGACCGCGTGCTTGACCCGGCCTGTGGAGGCGGTACGTTTCTGGTAAGGGCCTACTCGCGAAAGCGGACGCTCGCGCAGTCATCGGGCAACCAAACGCTCTCCCACGAACAGCTGCTTAGTGGCGTTTTTGGCATAGACGTTGGCGCGTTCCCAGCTCAACTGTCCACCATAAACCTGGCCGTCCGACACCTCAGCGATGAGGCGAACTATCCCCGTGTCGCTAAGGCCAGCTTCTTCGATGCCCAAGCGGGAATTCCCTTGTACGACATACCTCTTACAGGGGACTCGACGCGAAGTATCGCCTTAGAGGAGGTAGATGCGGTCGTCGGCAATCCCCCGTACATCCGGCAGGAGGGCATCACGAGGGACGACAAGTCCAACTACACCGAGCTGTTTCACAGAGAGTGGCCGGGTCAGACGCCGCTGTCTGGGCGGTCGGACATTTACGCCTACTTCTTCAGCCATGCTGCCCACTTTCTAAGGCCGGGCGGATACCTGGGATTCGTCACCAGCATCGGCTGGCTGGACACAGAGTACGGTTTCAGGCTGCAAGAGTTCTTTCTGCGCAACTTCAGAATCGTCGCCGTCATTGAGTCGCAAGTGGAGAAGTGGTTTGAGGACGCGCGCGTCACTACCGCTGTGACTATCCTCCAGCGTGAGCCGGATCAAACCACGCGGGAAAATAACTTGGTCCGCTTTATCCAGCTGAGGAAACCTCTCGGCGAAATCTACACCCAGGCACTCGCACGACCTCCGAGCGACGGAGACGAGGCAACACGTCAAGCCGACATGGACACCATCCGCGACTTGATAGAGCAGATAGACGCCAATCAGAACACCGATTACTGGCGAGTGCAGGTACTAACACAGCGAGAGCTGTGGGAAGACGGCAGACCTCGCATCGAAGACGAAGAGGGAGCCGGTGCCTCGGCTGCGTACGCGGGTGGCAAGTGGGGACAGCACGTACGGGGCCCAGACTCGTGGTTTGCGCTCTTGGAACGCGCTCGGAACCACATGGTCCCGCTTTGCGAATTGGCCCTCGTTCGCTTTGGATTTAAGACAGGTGCCGATAGATTCTTCTGCGTACGCGACGTTACCCAGCGGCATCTCAACAACATCCCGGACCCGCAGGAATTCTTCAACCGCTGGGGAATCTCGCCCAAGGACACCCAACGCCTTCGCATAGTGCGCGACGGCATGAACGTGGAGCACCTCGTCGAAGGACGGTACCTCGAACCAGAGCTACACTCTCTAATGGAGGTCAAGCGCGCCGTCGTCAGAAAGGGAGACGTGAACCGGATGGTCATCAACGCTTCCGTCTCTCGGGCGCGGCTCAGACGGACCCGCCTTTCGGACTACATCGCATACGCCGAACGCCAAGGATGGCACACGGGATCAACCGTCGCCAGCCGCGCTCGTACCCGTCCATGGTACGACCTTGGACTGAAGCCAAAACTGGAGCGGGCGGACATGTTCTGGCCAATGGCCCAGCAGTACCGCCATGTGGTTCCGGTCAACAAAGATTCGCTGCCAGCCAATCACAATCTATTCGACCTATGGTCTCTAGATGGCGATTGCACGGAATTACTCTGGGCGGTGCTCAACAGTACCATAGTTGCACTCTCCAAGCATCAATTTGGTAGGGCAGCCGGCGTTGAGGGCAACCTCAAGACAGAGGTTGTCGATGTGAACATGATGCTTGTCCCGGACGTCCGCAAGGCATCACCGGAGGCCGCCAAGCGAGCCGTAGCAGCTTGCGAGCAAGTGTCACGGAGGAATACCCGACGCTACCTGTATGAAGAGTTCACGCTCAACGACCGTCGTGAGCTGGACGATGCAACACTTGAAATACTCGGGATCGAAGACGCTGAGGAACGGACGGCACTGAGGGACAGGCTCTATCGAGATGTCACCGAATTGCAGCAGGCTATCAGAGAGCGGGAAATCATCGCCCAACGCGACCGGCTCCGCTCCAGTCAAAGAGCTGCGGCCTCACCTCAATACATTGCCGACGAGTTGTGGTTCGAACACGAAGCCAACCTTGACCTGCTTGAGTTCCCAGAGGATTTTGTCACTCGCTCCAACGAAGGAGACATCTTCGATCTGCCTCCGGGCGAGGTTGAAGTCGGCACGGCGCTGATGGATACCGGAACCCTGCTGAAGGTGGGGACGATCCGGGTTGGAGGCCGGGGCGGTGAAGTCATGGACGTAGGGAGCGTCTCTCGAGGCCGCTTCCTAGAAGCCCTATCCCTATGTCACCGTGCGGGTCAGGTCAGGCTGCCAGACGAGGATGTATGTGAAGACGCCGTCAGTAGCTTCTCTCAGTATCGCCGGGACCTGCAGAACCGCTTCTCCAAGCTTGCCCAGCAGAGAACATCGGACCAACGCCGCCAGAGAGCCATAGTTGACGCACTGCTGCGTAAAGCATTGCAATGGAGTAGCCCATGACTTCACAGCACTCAATGCTACAGTCCGCCAGGAGTTTCGTTGGCCAAATCGCGACGCCTGAGTTAAGTAGAGAATCCGGGGCGGCATGAAACTAGATAGCCACGTTAGCTTAGTCAACTTACTGATTCACATGGCCGAATCCGCTCCCAAGATGTTGAAGAAGGGAGAGCCGGAGTTCGATGTGACGCTGATCTCGTTTTGGCTTGGTAAAGACTTGGCGGCCAAATTCCGATCCGCTCTGAATGAAGTAAGAAGAGAACTGGTTCCCCATCACGCTAGGGACACGGATGTCCTCAATGCTTTTTGGAACGAATTAGTCTGCGAAGTGTCTGCCAACTCCCAAAAGTACCGTGAACGGCCTGACACACTGGACGATCTCATCGACAGGTTTGGGAACTGCTGGAAGAAACCTTTGTCTGAATTCGAAGTGATATATTCCATCGACTATCTGGCTGTAGGACAGGAACCTATCATACTCCTCGGGGTCGAATTCTTTGCTCCCACCGATGAGGCTCTAACACAAAGAAACATACCTGAATCCGAGGTGGCCTGGTGGAACAAGGGTGGACGAACCCACACCCTGGCTGTCGTCAGAGCGTCGGCCTCGACAATTGAGCTTGCTTTCGAAGCGGGCAGAGATCAAGTGATTGATGCAATTGCCTTGATGAAAGTGTCGGCGCTACGCGGACTGGCTAGAAGAACTGCTACAGACGAACTACTCCAATGGAAGCTGTCTGGTTGGTATCTTGCGAGGGAACTTACCCTTCGAACACCGCCCGTTACAAGCCTCTGGGGATTCCACCGCCAGTTTGGACCATTGGTTGATGACCTGGGCAACCACATACGTCAGGGCGTTGAGGGACTCAAGGTAGAACAGCTCGGCGACCTTCCAGTTAGTATACGTGAGCGAATTCTCCGATCAATGTATTGGATCGGCCACAGCGCTACACACGAGGCCGACGACCATAAATTCGTTGACCTGTGTACTGCACTAGAAGTGCTACTCATTCCTGAAGGTCAGAGAGTAACGAGGAAAGGTACAGTTATCGCACTGAGGTACTCACTGCTAGGAGGTGACCTGAATCCCTCAGCGGTGAAGTGGATGTACGACCGTCGAAATGACGTCATACACGGCAATCAATTGCCAGTGGTCGGACCTCAGGACACTTGGCATCTGAGGTTGGTCAGCTATGCCGTTGTTCAGTTGATCGTCTGCGCCTCGGCTGGCCTACCCGACGAATTGACACTCCAAGACCTGATCGACACTGTAGAAACAGAGGAGAGACTGATGACGTTCATAGATCGAGCAGAAAAAGGCATATATGAGGGATCGTTGTTGCCTGACCTTGTCAAAGAGGCACGGACTAAACTAAAGCAGCTGCAATGCGCCGGAAGGTGAGTATTCGAAGGGCCGTTGTTAGATTCGAGTGGCGCGATGGACAGATAGGCTATGGATACAACTACGGTGATTCCGTAACCATACGGTGCTGGCTTCTAAGGCGTCTGATGTCGGCGTCCGAACAACTCTGACATCAGACGCCTCCACCAATTCCTATCATCACTATGGCTGAACACCTTCACGTGAGACCGGTCGCGCCTCGCTCCTAGTTCCAGCACACCCAGGTCTAGGTCTCTGTACGGAATTGCCGGAGACTCCACACCTCCCCCTTCTCCCTCTGATCAAAGACGACGACCTGCACCATGGCATCCTCCCCCAAGGGGAACAGGCTGGGGTCAATCCATATACCTTCTGTATCGCTAATCCTCATGGAACCCCTCGCTAGACTGTTAGGAGACTGCCCAGCCCCGCTCCATCTTATCCCTGATATGGAAGCACACAGATCTCGCGGGCAGCAAGACCTCGTCCGGCAGGAACTCCGGCAGCAGAGACAGGTTCTGCTCAACTCTACTCATCGACTCTCGGATGTCCTGCGCTTAATCGGAGTCTTGTCCAGGCTGGTCATCGCCAGCGCGTGGACGCCATAAGGTCACCACATGGTCGTCTACCGCGGTTCTCCCTACATGAGGTGGCGGATGCGATTGGTATATCTTTCACTGGAAATGCCTATATCGATTTGTATTCGGCGCTCATGACCAAGACCGAACTCACTGAGCGCACCGTCTCACGCTCGGCAGTATAGAGTTCAATGTGGACCCTGACTTTAGAGCAGCAGACTAAATCGGAAGGAGCCCAGGCCATGTCTGCGCCTACTACGTCTAGCGTCTCCCCTGCCCTCCCCCGCTAGGTCTCTTACAACCCTCAACCCTATTCGGAAGCCCTTACCACCCCCCCGCCCCTCCCTGTCAATGGACTAGAAGGAGTGTACCCCCTCCCAAACTGATCCACCACCCAGATTCTCTATTTGGATTCTCTATTTGGGTAGCCGTGTCGAATGGCCTGTCGTTGTGTCGGCTAGCGAACTCCCCAACATAGCGGTCTAGGTGCTTGGGACTCATCTTGTGATAGGTTCCCATGTAGCTGCGCTTGAACATCGACCAAAAAGGCTCAATGCCGTTGGTGTGGACTTGACCCTCGACATACTTCCGAACGCTGTCCTTCACGAAACTATGGCTCCGAGGTATGCCAGTGTAGACAGCAGCATCGTCAGTGAACACCTAGGTATCCTCATTGGTGTTGCCGAGCAGGAAACCTTGGATGGTGCGCTTGGTAGTATCCTCGGCCACCCTAGCCGTCACCATGCCAGATTCCCGGTTCCTGATTCCAGCCACAGCAATCTTACCCACAGTCCCACGGCCCTTGCCTATATTCTTGCGGCTGTGCTTGTTCTTCTCCTTCCCGCCAACATACGTCTCGTCGGCCTCTACGACGCCTTCAAACTTCTCAATGTTCACGTTGAACCTCTTGCGAATCCTGTGTCCCATATGCCAAGGAGCTACGGTCCAGGCAGGCAACATGACGCCCCCCATCCCCCCACGCAGCCCGGTAGTTTTGACCCTTGCTGGTTGTTGGTACACGCTTCACCTTTTTTGCTAACATCTCCTTCACAAGTCACCCCCCAATAGGCTAAGCGCAAGAAACGCTAGAGCGGGGCCTCCATGCCCGTATCCGCCTTGTGCTGGCTGGGTGACTCGCAATTCCCCAAATATCCTTGAGGCAAGGGGGACACACTTTTTGCCGAGGCACCTGGCCTTAGTCGTGGTTTTTCTAGTGATCTTGGGTTTGGCGTGCGGAAGACCATCGCCAACTCCTAACCTAGAATCGCTGGTGTCATCCGCCGTGGCGTCGGCCCTGCCCACGCCTACAGCTGCGCCCTCTCCTACACCGACTTCCGCCCCAACTCCGACACCCAGGCCTGCGCCCACGCAGGACGTGGAGGCATTGATCGAGGCGGCCGTCAAGGCGGCCATGCCCACTCCTACACCCACGGCTGAGCCTACCCCACCCCCCACACCCACTCCGCCGCCGACACCAGCTCCAACGCCTAACATGGAAGTCCTGGTGGCCGCCGCCGCTGAGGCTGTGGCGGCGGCGTTGCCCACGCCAACCCCTACACCACGATCTACTCCGACTCCCACGCCGGAGCCGACGCCGGCACCCACGCCGGCACCCACGCCTTCGTTGACCGATGTGGTGGAACGGGTGAGGCCCTCCGTAGTCAGGATTGCAACCGAGGATGGTTTCGGCTCAGGCGTCATCTTTGAGAGAGAAGGCCAGAACGCATACATCGTCACCAATCACCACGTAGTCGACGGCGCACGGCTCATCACCGTGACCGTGAACGACCAGCAGACCTATACCGCGCATCTTCTGGGGACCAACAGCCTGCAGGACTTGGCGGTGATGCGGATCTGCTGTGGCAACTTCACCGCGGCCTCCTTCGCAGACACTTGGGACCTAGAAACGGGGACAGTGGCTATGGTCATAGGCTACCCACTGGGCATACCTGGGCAGGCCACAGTGACCAGAGGGATCGTGTCGGCGGTGCGCTATGACTCTACGAACGCGAGTTGGGTGATTCAGACCGACGCCCCTATAAACCCGGGCAACAGCGGGGGGCCCATGTTTTCCACCGACGGCAAGGTATTAGGCATCAATACGTTCAAGTGGGTGGAGGAGGGAGTGGAGGGAGTGGGCTTCGCAGTAGCCAGCCATACGGTGCAGGCGGAACTGCCGCGCCTCCAGGCGTGGACGCCCACGCCGACACCTACGCCAAGGCCAACACCGCGTCCGACGCCTAGACCCACGCCTCAACCCACTCCTACCCCAGGCATGGTGGCTGACTATGGCCCTGTGGACGGAGAGCTGTGGCATGACCCGACTGACGGCTTCATTGAAGAGCACGAGGCCTTCATATCGATAACTGACTTCATCGTGGAGGCAACGTTTATCAACCCATACGCCGCATCCATTCACAAATGGAGCCACGGGTTCATGTTACGGGAAGCTGGAAGAGACGAGTACATGTTTGAGGTCGTGATATCAAGTGGACGCCAGTGGGATTTGATATTTAGAACAACCGACTCCAACGTCGTCTACGACGTCAGGGACGGCGGGTCCATAACGTCTCTCAGGCTTGGCGACGGGGACAGAAACCACGTAAGAGTCATGGTCTTCGGGGAGCGTGGGGTGCTGTTCATCAACGGCAGCTACGTTGCCACATTGGACCTAGGCGACGTGATGCACGAAGGCGATGTGTCCATTCTCTCAGGCAACTATACAGGCAGCGAAGTTGCTGGACATGTGACTAGGTATGAGGGATTCACGGTGTACGAGTTGACTAAGGAGTACGGGCCGACCGCGGGCACCATTGAGGCAGCCGAACCGGGTAGCATAGGCGTGCATCGATCAGGAGTGGGAGCGCGTGACCTGGTCATGGAAGCCGAGTTCATGAACCCGCAGGGAAACGACTGGGACTACGGGTTTCTCTTCCGAAATCCCGAGTACAACCGCCTCGACGTGATCAGCGTGACCGACCAAGGTTGGTGGGTTCACGAAACAAAGAAACCTGCTGACCCCGAATATACGCTGGTGAAATCCGGGTATGTGCCGGAGTCTCGGATGTGGCAAGCTACACATCGTCTGCTTCTCATCGCTCTTGACGAAGTCGGTTGGCTGCTGTCGAACGGAGAGTTTGTCGCCAAGCTGGACCTGAGCGGAAACCGAGATAGTGGACGGGCCTCCGCACTGGGAGGCTTTTTCAGTGGCAACAAGAGAGAGGTGAGCTTCGAGGACTTCACCGTTTGGGTACCGTAGCAACCAGAGGTGTAAGCAGTGATGGAAGGACCAGAACGGGCTTGGGGGGCTACCATGGAACGGATGACCAAGAACCTCCTTGATGGAATCGAACAATCCTCTAACAGGCTGCGGAAAAACAGTTTCGTGAAGTAGGATAACAGCATCAAGGGATAGAGGGGTGGTGACCATGCGTGGGAAGCGTGATCCGCAGGGGACGATGCTGGCCTTGGTGAACCTGGAAGAGCGGGTGCCCAAGGACGATCCCCTCCGAACCATCAAGAAGGTGGCGGACAAAGCCCTGGAGCGTCTCTCCGGGGAGTTCGACGGGATGTACTCGGACGTGGGCCGGGCGTCGGTTCCACCGGAGCGGTTGCTGAAGGCCTCGTTGCTCATCTCCCTCTACTCGGTGCGCAGCGAGCGGGCCTTCTGCGAGGAGCTGCAATACAATCTGCTGTTTCGCTGGTTCCTGGACATGAACCTGACGGAGAGCAGCTTCGCCCCCACGGTGTTCACCAAGAACCGCCGGCGCCTGCTGGAGCACAGGACAGCCCAGGCCCTGTTCGACGAGGTGGTGCATGAGGCAGCGCGCCGTGGTCTGCTCTCGGATGAGCACTTCAGCGTGGACGGTACGCTGATAGAGGCGATGGCCAGCATCAAGAGCTTCAGGAAGAGGGATGATGAGAAGGAACCGCCCGATGATGACCTGGGCAACCCGTGGGTGGACTTTCGCGGGGAGAAGCTGAAGAACGAGACCCATGAGAGCAGGACGGACCCGCAGGCGCTGCTGATGCGTAAGGGGAAGGGGAGGGAGGCGAAGCTGTCGTTCATGGGGCATGCGCTGATGGAGAACAGAAACGGGCTACTGATGGACTTCGTGGTGAGCAGTGCAACGGGGACAGCGGAGCGAGACGTGGTGCCGGTGATGCTGGACGACGTGAGAGAGAGGGGGTTCCATCCCAAGAGCTTGGGGGCTGACAAGGGGTATGACACATGGGAGTGTGTCAGGGATATGCGCAACCGTGGGGTGACTCCTCATGTGGCCCAGCGGACACACTCGGCGATCGACGGTCGCACGACAAGGCACGAGGGTTACAGGGTGAGCCAGAAGATACGGAAGCAGGTGGAGGAGGTATTCGGGTGGATGAAGACGGTGGGAGGATTGAGGCGTAGCCGGTATAGGGGAGTGGAGCGAACGGGGCTGGCGGGATATCTGGTGGCTACGGCCTACAACCTGGTGAGGATGGCCAACCTGCTGACGAGAGAGAGGGCCGGAGCCGTACAGGCAGTGTGACCTGCCTGAGGCGAGGTGTGTGCCGATGGGTGGACGGGTCCTCCCTGGGCCTGCGCACCATCCCCAAGCGGCCTGCAGAGGGGCCCAACTGCACCGCCACCCCACCCGAAAACGTCATCACTGACCGATCCAACGGCCCTGTCGAACCGGCCAAAACTATTCTTCAGCAGCCTGCTATACCTTCACAGGAGGCCTTACCGAGTGAACTACAGGAGGGAGCAGGAGGTCTTCCAGCGCGACCTCACGTCCCGCCTCGTAAACATGCCGGAAGCAGAGCCTGAATTCCCGAGGGGGCAGGCGGATCAAGACGCGCTGTGGGCGTTTGTCAACTCGCGGGGAATGGACCGGCGCCAGTTCCTCCGGCTGATGATAGCAGGTGGGGTAACAGCAGTGCTCTTCGCATGTACCGGCGGTGGAGATGCTGGCATGGTCGAATGGGATTATCCGGCCCCCGGCGCGCCCGAGAACTGGGGCGACCTGTCGAAGGAATTTCGAACATGCGCAACGGGAGCGGGACAGTCCCCGGTCAACCTGACCGGCTACATATCCGCCGACTCCACGATCGCGTTTCATTACGCAGGGGCAGCGGTGACGGCGCGCAACAACGGTCATACAGTGTACCTGGACTACGCCGAAGGCAATTCCATGGTCATCGACGGGCGGCGCTACGAGTTGCATGGTATCCATTACCACGCACCGGGCGAGCATCTGCTGGATGGCCAAGACTTCGCTGCCGAACTGCACCTAGTGCATGACGACACCAACGGGGACCTCGCGGTGGTGGGGCTGCTCTTCCGTATTGGGAAAGTGAGTCCCCTCATCCAGAGCCTCTTGGACGTCGCCCCCGAGGTCGGTCGGTCCGTGAGCCTGTCCAACGGTCCCAGCGCTGCCGAGTACGTACCAGGCCGTTTGGAATTTTACTTTTACGACGGTTCCCTAACCACGCCGCCCTGCACGGAAGGTGTCCGATGGATTGTGATGCAGCAAATTGACACGGTCTCCGAGGGACAAGTCAGGGAACTTCAGAAACTGAGCGCGGGTCCCAACAACCGGCCCGTGCAATCCCTGGGCGAACGGAGAGTCTTCGCTAGTGGGAGCGCCAACCGCTGATGACACGGTCCCAGATTGCTGAATCGGCAATCCCTCCGGTGCACCGGGGCGTGCGCGGCTATTCCGCCACGGTGCAGGTAAGCGTCTCCGCGGCGCTGCTGACCTCGTTCCCGTCGGCAAGCTCGTACAACACCTTGACGCTGATGCTGGCCTCGGTCTCCGATTGGTACTCCCCAGGCTCGTTCACCACCATGCTGTCATGGAGCCGGACCTGCTCCCTCTTGCCGGTGGGCAGGGTCAAGTCGTAGTCGTAGGCGTACACCTCCCCGCCGGACCACTTAGGGGCATCCCACAGGAAGGCCACCTGGTCCGTCTTGGCAATGCAGTGCAGGTTGGCAGCCGGCGAGGGCGGCCCCACCACCGACACGTCAAACTTGTCGCTGACCCGGTTGCCGTCGCTGTCCTGGACCGTTACCGTGATGGTCGCCGTCCCGTCGGCCACCGCAATTACAGTCAACGTGCCTTGGAACAGGATGGCTGGTTGGGCGGGCCCTGCTCCTGTTGCTGTTCCTGCGCGGTGTCCGACACCTCCACCGACACCGTGTCCACCAAGGCGGCGGCGTACTTCGGGTCGGCGCTGGTCACGCCGTGGCTGACCCCCACCGTCTCGTCGTCAGTGTCGGCATCGGCGACGCCGGTCACCGTGAAGGTCTGGGCCGTGTTCCAGCCAGCAGGCGTGAAGGTGTACGACGTCGGCGACACCGAGGCCGCGTGACGTCGCCGCTACTGGCGGTGATGGTCACGTCCGCCGTGGGTCGGCTGTCCAGTACCACCGTGTAGATGGCCGTTGCGCCCTCGGCCACCGCCAGCGTACTGGCGGCGCTCATCGTCACCCCGGCGGTGTCGTCGTCCTGGATGGTCAGGGTTGTCGTGCCGAACAGGTTGGCATGATCCAGCGAGGCGATGGCGATCAGGTTCACCGTCTCGTCCTCCTCGTCCAGGTCGTCATCGGTGATGGTGATGGACGACGTGCCGGAGCGTTCCCCGGCAAGTATTTCCATCCTGTCGGGCATGGTGTAGTCGGCGTTCAGGGCGGCGGTGTCGTCCATGCCGGGGTACAGGAGCAGGCTGACGCCGCCGTAGGGGGCCGGTACGTCCAGTGTGGCGGTGACGGTCACCCGCCCGGCGCCTTCGCTTACCGTAGCCGCGTCCAGGGCCAGGGTCACGGCGGTGGGCTGGGACTACGACTCCACCAGCGGCTGGGCGACCTGCCCATCGACCACGCCGGGCGCGGGGCGACCCTTGCCGGTCGGCCAGGCCGGGGAATGGAGCTCCGCGGGAGACGACGTTGACACGGCACCGCGGGCCAGCTCAGCCTGCGACAGGGCCGATTTGGAAACGCTGGTGAACACCTCGCCGGTGGGCCTGAGTGCACGGTAGTGGAACCATCTTCGAGATGTGGCTGGGCGCTCTGTGATCCTTGGAACAGAATCTTAGCGGGGAGTTCGATGGTGTCCGAATGGCCTCACGATCACCCGACTAGCCAAAATGCTCAACAAAGCGTGCTTGCAGTATAATGTCGGCCAGCATACTTCGCACATGAAGGATTCCTCCATTCTTGGCCACCAAGTCGAAACGCACGCCGAGAGGAGCTAGGCAATTATGACAGTCAGTGCCCAGAAATTAACTGTCGGGTCTCTGGTCCAATGGACGGGAGCGAAGACGTATGGAGTGGTCACGAACCTTGATGACAGGACGATTCAGGTTCGGTGGGACTCTTCCGGCCCTCCAACACAGTTCGCGATTACTGACCCGCCGTTACTGCGGGTTGACTTAACCGGGCAGCGTGTCCGCTTGATTTCCACGGGCGAAAATGCGGCTGTATTGGACCCAACCCCGTCGGATACACCATCTTGGAGATGCTTCCTAGCAACGGGGGGCGGAAAAACCGTCAACGTGCCGGAAGCGGATTTGAGACCCCTGGCTGTTACAGACCCGATTGGGCGATTTAAGGCCAACCTCATTGGCTCCCTTCAACAGTACCGGCTCCAGGAGGTAACCCGGTGGTATCGGAATTTGCACCTCTATGATGAGCTTGTGTCGCTGGGACAGATTGGAGTGGATATAAAGCCCCATCAAGTTTCCGTAGTCCACAAGGTCATCTCCAATTACCCGCACCGGTTCCTGCTGTGTGATGAGGTGGGTTTAGGAAAGACAATTGAAGCCGGTATGGTTTTGAAGGAACTCAGGGCTAGGGGAGGTGCCCAGCGAGTCTTGGCCATAGTCCCTCCTAACCTAGTGGGACAATGGCACTTCGAGATGAAGAGTAAATTCAACGAGAGCTTTTCCGTTCTGAACACCGACACTGTTCGGTTTCTGCGAAGTCAAGGGCAACACGATAATCCGTTTACCTTTTCAGACAGCATATTATGCTCCTCATCGTGGGTCGCCAATCCAGACTGGGCAGAACTATGTTCAAGGGTCAATTGGGACCTGGTTATCTTGGATGAAGCTCACCATGCCAGAAGCCGCCGTTCCGGCAACCGGGTTAGCACGACTCGGCTCTACAGGCTAATCAGCAAACTAGCAGAGCCGGAGCGCTTCGCCCAGCGCGGTATGCTCTTTCTCACCGCAACTCCTATGCAGTTGGATACCCACGAGCTCTACTCTCTTGTTGAACTCTTGGACCCCGCTCTCTTTCCATCTGAAGACCATTTTGAACGGCACCGTCAAGCCATTCCCGGCCTCTCCAGATTAGTTGAGCGATTGAGCCACGACGGATTCCCTTTGCCAGACGAGGAACCCAGCGAAACCATCAAGCAGGTAGCCGATTGGCTCGACCTGGATGTAACTGCGGCAGGCCAGCGTCTTTCCGCGGGAGCAGAGGAGCGGGAATCACTGGCAGCCGAATTGTCTGACCATCATCTTCTGAGCGAAGTACTAATCAGGAATCGCAAGGTAATGGTGGGTGGCTTTATGCCTCGGATAGCGAGCCGGTGGAAGGTCGAGTTGACCCCCGAGGAAAGTGCAGCCCTCGAAGCTGTCGAAGATTACGTCCAATATGGATTCCAGCTTGCTGAAGGCACCAGGGACACTCCTACCGGATTTGTGATGGTCACATTCCAGAAACTCATGGCATCCAGTATTGCAGCGATTCGGACGTCTCTGGGCAGACGGCACGAGAGGATCCTGGCCAGAAGCCTTCAGGCTTACTCAACCGGATACGAGCTAGAAGAGCGGTTACTCAATGATGAAGAAACAGGGGATATTGTTGTAAGCGTCGGCGCCGCACGCGACCTGGTTGATGCGGAACTGATGTTGCTTGATAGGGCAATTCAAACTCTTGACCAGGTAAAGAAAGACTCCAAGGCGGATGTCCTAGTAGAACAACTTTCAATGCTGTTCGATGATTCCCCGAATGAGAAGGTGCTCATATTCACCCAATTCAGGGAGACCCAACGGCATTTGGAGGAAATTCTCACTGCGAAAGGTTGGGGCGTAAACGTCTTCCATGGCCAGATGAAACCTGTAGAGAAAGACCGCTCAGTGCAAGACTTCAGGAGCGGATCTGGTCCCCAGGTCCTGATCTGTACCGAGGCAGGTGGTGAGGGAAGAAACTTCCAATTCTGTCACGTCCTAGTCAATTACGACCTGCCATGGAACCCAATGAAGGTTGAGCAGCGGATAGGGAGGATCGACCGGATAGGTCAGGACCGAACGGTGAGCATCTTTAACCTTTGGGTCCAGGACACCGTCGAAGAGAGAGTCCTTGACGTGTTGGAAAAGCGCATCCGGGTTTTCGAGGAAACTGTGGGAGGGCTTGACCCCATTTTGGGAGACACCGAAGACGACATCAGGAAGATCATGCGTATCGCTGGTGAGAGGCGAGTGGAGGCGCTTGAGGAATTTGGAAGACAGTTGGAAGAGCAGGTGCGTCACGCACGGGACGCAGAAGCGAAACTCGGAGACTTCATCATGGATACAAAATCCTATCGAAGAGAACTTGCCGAGCGAATCGCGGGACAACCTTCACCGATAAAGGGCTACGACCTTGACACTTTTGTCGGCCAGTTACTTTCGGACGCAAGCACATACATACGGCGAACAGGTCCCTTCTATGAGTTGACCTTTCACGGCGAGATAATTGACGCGAACAAAGACCTGTTCGCCGGAGGCACCAAACGCAGGGCCGTATTTCGGGCGGACCGCCGACCAGATGCTGAAGATGTGGAATTCATGGCGTTTGGCCATCCAATAATAGATGGAGTGGTAGAGCGAGTGCTTTCGGAGGAATATGAGGGCGTGACCGGAACACGGCGGGTTCCGGCCAGCGACGATCTCGCTCCCTGCTCCGGCTGGCTCTTCACGTATCAGTTTAATGTTCCAGGCGTGCGCACCACAGAGCTACTCGAACCGGTGTTCGTCGGCGACGATGGCAAGGTCGATGTGAGCATTGGGCACAAACTGGTGAAACATGCCTTCCACTTCGACGATGACGAGAGAGAGATAGATGTCTCAGAGATCCCCGACAACCTTGAGGAACTAGAGCCATTGGCAAACCGGATTGCGGACGCGAGGAGAGAAGAACTCCAAGAGCACGCTGAGGGGCAAGCAGCCACCAGGGTTGAAAGGGAGGTCTCTAGGTTAAACCAGTGGTTCGACTACCGAGAGCGAGTTGCCAAAGACAAAGTAGATGCGACACAGGCAATATTGGAAAGTATCCGTGCAAGCGGTGACGAATCGCAGCGTCAGATTATACCGGCCTGGGAAGCCAACCTGAGACGTGACGAGGAGTTACTTGGCAATCTAGCTCCGGAGCGGAGCCGTCGTATAGCGGATGTGCAAAAGCACCGCTACCCTCAAGTCTCCTGGACCCTGAAGTCGCTGGGACGTATCGAGGTAGTCGATGCTGAGCCTGCAGATGGCCCGGACAATGGACTGGAGCTACGCGAGGAGTTTTCTGCTGAATTACAGGCGTCGCTGGATGCAGTCAGACGCGGCGGCTCCAGTCAGCCGGTGGAAGAAGTGGCTCAGAGGTTAGGTTTGTCTTGGTGATATATCGGGTCGAGTTCGACGAAAAGGCAGAGAACGACCTCGCCCGATTAGACTCGACGGTGGCCCAGCAGGTCATCGACAAGCTAAATTGGTTGACTGACAACGCCGCGACGGTGCGTCACAAAGCGCTAAAACACCAATGGGCAGGAGTTTTCAGCTTACGCGTTGGCAACTTTCGGGCTCTATATGATCTTCGCCGGGAAGAGCACTTGATTGTTGTCCTGTTTGTGAAGCATAGGCGGGAGGTTTATGACGACAGATAACTTTTGGTCAACGGAGCTTGGTAGGGCTTGCTGATAATATTGGAAGGGTTCTCCGAGCCATCCCCTAGCTTATACTGGAGGTTCTGCTCTTTCTGCGAGGGTCAGAGCCCGAGAACCTCGGTGTAGGAAGCAGGGATTTAAGGTGAACGCTGTGCATTCAGTGCAACCTCCCACCGGAAAGTTCGCAGTACAGCCCCTTTTGGCCCACCACACTGCTCAATATCAAGAACCTCTCATGATTGGTTCAAAGTCTCTGTGTTGGGTAGCTAGTGGACTACCGGCTTTGGACTAGTTGCTTCGAGGTTTAGCTTAACCCCATCTCTCGATATACCAGCCTCATATCGAGGTTCTGACGAACCACCTCCGCCAGCTTGCTGTACTCCGTGTTCTGGTCTAGCCCATTACCGGCTGCCGGTAATTCCACCCCTTTGCGGGTTGCGACGAACTCAAGTATGGAGCGAAGCACGATGGGGTTGTGGAAGAGCCCGTGCATATAGGTGCCCAGCGTCATGCCCTCTTCATCCATTGCGCCATCGGGTGTGTGCACCTGCTGTCCGGAACGGGACTCCACCAAGAACGGGCTGCGGGACGCGGACGCCAGCGTAGTGCCCATGTGGATTTCGTATGCGGTGAACCCAGTGCCATAACAACCTGCCAAGAGGCCACAGGCTCCCACAACCCGCCCCTTGGCTTGATGGGTGGCCTTTTCCTGCATGAAGGTCGTGGTGACGGGCAACAGGCCCAAGCCACGGGTTTCCGGTGAGTCTGATTCCACACCGTGCGGGTCCAGAAGTCGTGTTCCCAGCATCTGATATCCAGCGCAGACTCCAATTACTGGCGTACCCCGGTAGCGGGCATCCAGAAGGAGACCGTCCAGGCGATGTTGGCGCAGCCATTGCAAGTCGGCGACTGTCGTCTTGCTGCCGGGAATAATGATGAGGTCCGGGTCGCCGAAATCTAGCGGAGATGCCACGAAACGCACAGCAACTCCAGGCAGGTTTCGCAAGGGGTCGAAATCGTCGAAATTCGCGATGTGGGGCAGGCGCATTACTACCACGTCCACGAGTGCCTCATCGTCTTTCGCGGGAGTGGGAGCCAAGCCTAGCGAGTCCTCTTCCGGGATGTGGATATCGAAGAAATATGGCAACACTCCGGCCACTGGCACGCCCGTGTGCTGCTTGAGAAGGTCAAGTCCCGAGCCAAGGAGCGAAGGGTCTCCCCGGAATTTGTTGATGACATGGCCCTTTACCAGTGCCCGCTCCGCCGGGTCCAGGAGGGCCATCGTGCCGACAAGCTGCGCGAAAACCCCTCCCCGGTCGATATCACCGACCAAGAGCACAGGTGCATCGGCATGCAGGGCCACCCGCATGTTGACGATGTCATGGTCTTTCAGGTTGATTTCGGCAGGACTGCCAGCGCCTTCTATGACCACGACGTCGTACTCGGTACGCAACCGGTGCAGCGAGGCCGTCACTGTTTCCCACAAACTCGCCTTAAGTTGGTGATACTCCCGTGCTGAGGCCACCACTTGTGGCCGTCCCAGGACTACCACTTGGGAGCGTCGCTCTCCTTCGGGCTTCAATAGGATGGGGTTCATCTCCACTGCCGGAGCGACCATGGCCGCCGCCGCCTGCACTGCTTGGGACCGCCCGATCTCACCTCCATCCGGAGTGGCATAGGAGTTCAGGGACATGTTCTGCGCCTTGAAGGGCGCGACCGACAGGGCGTCTTCGGCAAATAAGCGACAGAGAGCGGTGGCCAGCATTGACTTGCCAGCATGGGACGAAGTCCCCTGCACCATAATCACCTTGGCGAGTCCGCTGCTACCCATGTCGCAAGATTCCCTTGAGAGCTTTCACCAGCAGGGAGCATTCCTCGGGTTTTCGGGCCGCAATGCGGATGTATTCCGGCAGACCAAAGGAGGTGCAGTCACGCACCGCGATGCCCTGCCGTAGCAGCGCATCGCGTGTCTTCGATGCGTCACCCACGCGCGCGAGTATGAAGTTGGTCGCTGAAGGCTTGGTCTCTATGTCCAATGCAGCCAGTTCGCGGTACAGGAACGCTTTGGCCTCCGAAATCATCTGCCGGCCCGCCACGACGTGGGACTCATCCTCCAAGGCAGCCAGACCCGCGGCTTGCGCCACGGAATTCACGCTCCATGGAGGTTGCATCCCGCCCACTGCCTCTATGACAGACGGCTGGGCAACCAGATAGCCCAATCTTACTCCCGCCAAGGCATGGTCCTTGGTCATGGAATTCAGAATTGCCACGTTGCCGCGGCTCAGCAGGGGCAGCGCATCCCACTGGCAATCGGCAAGTGACATGTAGGCAGTGTCCACGACCAGCAGGCCTTCACTGCCTGCGGCTTGACCGATGCGCTCCAGGTCACCCCGTTCAAGGCATATCCCAGTAGGATTGTTCGGGTTGCACAGGAATATCAGACTGGGACGTGTCTGATTGATGACATTGACGGCTTCGTCCATGGACCATCGGAACGCTTGAGTCTCGTGTGCCCTGAGGGTCAACACCTCGGCCCCGGTGATTGATGCCGCTGCCTGATACTCTCCAAATGTTGGTGTGAACACCATGCACCGTTCGCCCGGCTTCAAACAGGCGCGGGCCAGCAGATGGATGATCTCGCTAGAGCCGTTCCCAATCAGCAGTTGCTCGATCCGAACGCCCAGCCTCCCCGAGATGGCTTCCCGCAGGGCAAGGCTGTGCCGGTCCGGGTACGCCGACACATTGGCTCTCAGTGCCGCCCGCCTCACGCGTCGAGAAGTCCCCAGCGGGTTGATGTTGGCGCTAAAGTCCAGCACTTCATCGGGTCGCAACCCCAACGCCCTCAGCTCGCCTAGGTCCAAGCCTCCATGCACGGCGGCCATTTTGCCAATCATAGACGTGTCACGCCCCCGCCTATAATCCGGCAACTCCGGATGGACTCAATCGCTGGCAGGTCTCGCTTGGCGGAAAACATGGCTCTTTCCACGAGCAAAATGTCGTCCTCGAAGAGCATCCCAATCACAGTACCGCTATGGGCCACGTTGACCCCGAGTGCTCCAACGCGCTGCGACAGTTCGATGACGGGATCGAGGTGGGGTTTGAAGAGCACACGCTGGTTTGCTAATGCACTCAAGGTGGCTCCCCGTCCTATCCGGGCAGCATCCCCGCATTGCAGCCCCTCGGAGATGAGGCTCACGGCCTCAGCGACCTGGGCCTCGATCTTGGTCAGGACATGGCGACGATCGACTTGGTTGAACTCCTCGGTATCCACATTGCCTCCGAAGTCCAGCACAACGATGCGCATTGGAGGAGGCGTGCCAATCGGCTGGGCAATGCACCCTTCCCGGTGGTCAAACAGGGCGATCCCGGGAAACATGATGCCGTCGCTGGGCTCCACTCCCAAGGCGATTTCGGCAATCTGGCATGGGGGAAGCTCGAAGTCCAAGGCCGCCGCGGTGGCAGCTATTGAGGCCGAGACATCCGCGGTGCTGCTGGCCATCCCCTTCCCGCGGGGCAGGGGCGATGCCAACCGCAACTTGCCTCCCATCCCCGTCTCTCCCAAGTGTTCAAGAGTCGCCCGCACCGCCTCCGTCGCCTTTGGCGAACCGGGTGGCCCCAATACCCCTTCTCCCCGGCGCAGTTCCACATCAGCAGTGCTGTACATGTCGATGGGGCAGGTGACCATGCAATGGACGCCGCCAATGAGTCCCTGGCTCAGTTCTCCACAGGTTCCTGGCGCCATTGCCGAACCCCTTAGAGGGGCTTGCGACCGACCCATCACTTGACCTGTGGTGTGAGGCGGGAGTATGGGAGAGCGCCGAGAGACTTTAGTTCCAATGCCAGTCCGGCAACCATCAGATAGACCTTGTCGGCGTGTGAGGCCACGGCTTGGTTCACTCGCCCCAGCACATCTCGGTACCTGCTACCCAGTGCCGATGAAGGCACTATGCCCAAACCAACCTCGTTGCTGACAACTATCCAGGACGCCGACGAGCGGTTGTACACCTCCAGCAGGTGATCGACCTCCCTGAGGATTACGCTTTCAGCGTCCGGATTGGTCTCGTTCGCCAGCAGCAGATTGCTGACCCACATCGTCAGACAGTCCAGCAAACAGGTATCTTGGTCTTCCAACGCTGTGGGCAGGGTTGATGTCAAGTCTCGCGGTTCTTCCAACGTGACCCACTCCGATGAGCGTCTGGCACGATGGGCGTCAATCCGTCGCTCCATGTCCTCGTCCAAAGCTTCGGCTGTAGCAACAAACAGCACCCGTCTGCCCTGCCCCGCCAGTTGCTCGGCAAAGGCGCTCTTGCCCGACCGGGCGCCACCAAGTATGAGAATCAATTCCTTACCCACTAGCGTCCGCCATCATCAGCCCGCCAACAGCCCCCTGAGAGCCAGCCCGCCGATAGCTAGGCCAGCGGCTATGACTGCCACTCCGTAGCCCAGCCGGACGGATCGTCCGATATCATCAGGACACGGTTCCCTGAGGCCGGCTCCGATGCGGTAATGTCCCTGTTTCTCCAAGGTCACACCCAGCAGGCCTGACATGGCCCCAATGGTCCACCCGGCGTTCGGGCTTGCGGTCATGCCTTGACCCTTTAGCGACCAATGCCATCCTTGGACGACATGCAACCGGCAGACCACACCTGACACCAACAGGCAAACTGCGCTCAACCTAGCGGGTATCAGGTTGAGAATGTCGTCCAACTTTGCAGATGCCTTTCCCACGTATTCGTACCTGCCACGGTACCCAATCGTACTGTCCAGCGTGTTCACGGTTCGGTACAGAAAAGCCCCAGGTAGCCCCAACGCGGCGAAGGCCATCCATGGGGCGACGTAGCTGTCGGTGGTGTTCTCGGCTACCGACTCTATGGCAGCAGCCGCAACCAGCGCACGGTCAAGAGTCGCTGTGTCCCTACTGACCAAACTTCCCAGTCCGCTCTTGGCGTCGTCCAAATTCTTTTCTCCCAGAGCAGCCTCCACTTTCTTTGCAGCCCCCGCCAGTCCCGCCACGGCGAAAGTGGTGCTGAGCAACACCGCCCCCCCCAACAGGTAGGGTATCTCACCCAGCTCCCTGAGGCCGTTGGCAGCTACCCAAACTAGTCCACCGAACACGCAAGGGACCACAACGGCCATGAACACTCCCCATAGCAGTTCCATGGCGGGTTTCCCACCCGATGGACCCAACCGTTCCAGCCATGCCACCCCTCTTCCCATCCATACAACCGGGTGGATGGCATTGGGCAGCTCCCGGAAGGCTATATCGAGGACTAGGGCCAGCCCCAGCATGCCGGCATCGAGATACCATTCTCCTGGGAAGACTCGCCACTCCATGCCTCCACATATCCCCGATTACCAAACCCACTGGTGGATAGGTAACAACAGAGAATCACCCAGTCCATGGGTCAGCACCGCTGCCAGTGTGAGTGTGGTTACCTCGGTGATTTCGTTCACGGCGCCATATACGTCACCTGTCACGCCCCCGAGCAGCCGGGAGGCCCACGCGCCGATGATCCAACCAAACACCGAGGCGCCGCCCATGAGGGCCAGTCCAAATGGCCCGGTCAAAGCTATGGTGGCTATTAGGGCAACACATAGCCCGGCAGCTATCTGCCACCAGACACGGCGCGTGATAAACGGAGTTGCGATACCTTCGTGCCGGGCGTAAGAAAAGAGTTGCAATACCATCAACATCGCCCAGCGCGAAAGGCAGGGGAATACGAGAAGCACCCAGACCCGGCCCGACAACGGCAGCGATGCGATGGCAGCAACCTTGAGCAGCAACAGGCTGACTAGTCCCGTGACGGCAAAGGCACCGACCCTGGAATCCCGCATAATCTCCAAGCGACGTTCACGGTCAAAGCTCCCCAGCAGCCCGTCGCAACAGTCCATGAACCCATCAAGGTGCAACGCCCGGGTCAAAACTATGAGGACCAAAACGAGAATGACCGCTGACAGCAGCATCGGGAAGGAACCGGGAGCGTCCGCAAATACGGGGTAGCCCCAATGCATCAGCAGGTCCAGTGCGGCTAGAATCAATCCCAATAGCAGACCTACCACGGGAAACCAGATACGGGAGGCCGCCAAGCCACGGGCGTCCGTGGTGCCCACTGGCAGAATGGTCAGAAACCCGATGGCCGACCTCAATCCATTCACGGGGCCATTCATGGGGCCGCCCCGGCATCACTGTCTGGTTCCCGGTCGGAGACTCCTGCCTCGGCAAAGGTCGCCATTTCGGACAGGCAAGCGGCCGCAGCTTCAATTATGGGCATGGCCAGCACTGCTCCAGTGCCCTCACCCAAGCGCATCCCCAAGTCCAGCAACGGTGATAGCCCCAACTCTGCCAAGGCGATTCGGTGTCCCCGCTCCGCTGAAACATGGGATGCCAGCATGTAGTGGCGCACGGTCGGGCACAGGGCGTTGGCTACCAGCGCCGCCGCGCTGGAGATGAACCCGTCCACCACCACGACCTTTCGCATCATTGCCGTCCCCAATGCGACGCCAGCCAGCACTCCGATTTCGTACCCGCCTACCGTGGCCAGCAGCCCCAACCCGTCATTGGGGTCGGGAGCGTTGATCGCCAGGGCAGTCTGGACCACGCCAATCTTGTGCTGCAATTCCTCGGGCGTCCTGCCGGTGCCGTCGCCGGTCGTTGCCTCCGGGGATATGCCGGTAGCGGCCGCTGTGATTGCACTGGATGACGTGGTGTTGCCGATGCCCATATCCCCCGTGGCAATGAGATCAGCCCCCGACTCAATGACTTCCAGAGCAATGTTGAGTCCGGCCTCCACGCATTCTTCGGCCTGCTTCCGGATCATAGCAGGACCCATGCTGATGTCGGCCGTGCCATGGCCGATTTTCAGGGAGCGAAGGTCCGGGTGTGCGGGAATGTCTGAGACCACACCCGCATCGATGATCACTTGCTGTACTCCCAAGCGCCGGCAAAGCACGCTGATGGCAGCCCCACCAGCCAGAAAGTTGAGCACCATCTGGGCTGTGACCTCTTGCGGATAACCCGTGACGCCTTGGGCAACTATGCCGTGGTCCCCGGCTGCGACAATCACGGCCTTGCTCCCGATGACAGGTCTCTCCGTGCCGAATATGCCAGCCAGCTTGACGGATACCTCCTCCAATCGCCCCAAGCTGCCGGGAGGCTTGGTCAGATTCAGTTGCCGTGCTTCGGCTCGCGCCATTGCCGCACTATCGACCGGCCCGATGCCCTCGACTGCCTCCGATATGGTGATGCGGTGGTCGCTCATTTCGTCAGTACTCCAAGCCGGGTTGTGCCCTGATTCCCTGCTCCCGGTAGGGGTGCTTGATTTCCCGCATCTCTGTGACCAAGTCCGCGAAGTCAATGAGTTCCTGGGGCGCATACCGCCCGGTGATGATGATGTGGAGCATATGCGGCTTCTGCTGGAGCACCTCAATCACGTCCTGCACTGGAATCCAGCCGTAGTGCATCGCATACGTGAATTCGTCCATGACTATCAGGTCGTAGTCCTCGGAGAGGATTGCTTCCTTGCAGTTTTCCCACTGATGACGCGCAAGCTCCTGGGTGTTGTCCATGTCCTTGCTAAGCCATGTGAAACCGTCTCCCATGGCCCCCCAAGGGATTTCCAGCTTGGCGGCTGCCCGGCTCTCACCGAAGCGCGCCCCCGTGTGCTTCAAGAACTGGAACATTCTCACCCGCATGTCCCGACCCCATGCCCGGAACAGGACACCCAAGGCCGCTGTGGTCTTGCCCTTGCCGTTCCCCGTGTTGACGACCACCAGACCCTTGCGGATGGGCGGTGTTCTGACCGGACGATGTTCCTCCGTCTCGCTGGTCATCATTCCTCCTTCCTAGGGGATGGACACTGCCCCTATTCCGTAGTCGGGCCTATGAGCCACACTTGGGGGTAGCCCGTAGCCGGGTCGACATGTACCGCCGTTTCCACTTCGAACACCTCCCTGAAGTTGTCGGCGGTGAGGACTGACTGCGGATAGCCATCGGCAACGATGGCGCCCTTCGACATCAAGGCCAGCCGGTCGCAGTAACGACCCGCTAGGGATACATCGTGCATGGCGACGATGACCGCCACTGACCGATTGGCGGCTTCCTCTCTCAAGGTCTCCATCATTGACAGCCGGTGGCGCAGGTCGAGGCTGGCAGAGGGTTCGTCGAGCAGGATGATGTCGGCCTTTTGCGCGAGAGTGCGGGCTAGAACGACCCGCTGTCTTTCGCCTCCTGACAACCTGTCCAACTGCCTGTTCTCGAACCTGAGAGTGTCGGTGCGCGCCATGGCCTCGCGGGCGATCTTGCGGTCCTGTTTGCCCTCCAGTTGGAACCTTCCGAGATGGGCATACCGGCCCATGAGCACGGTCTCCAGCGCGGTGAAGGGATGAGAAGCATCGTGCTGAGGCATGAAGGCAATGTTTCGGGCGCGTTCGCTGGCCGTCAGGCTCTCGAAGGGGAGGTCTCTCAGCCACACCTTTCCAGAGTCGGGGCGCAGCAGTCCGGCCAGTACCCTGAGCAATGTTGTCTTGCCGGCACCGTTCGGCCCAATGAGGCCAACCACCTCACCAGGTCGCGCCTCAAAAGTCACCCCCTTCAGCACCGGCGAGCCTCCTAGGGACATAACTATGTCGGCTGCTGCCAGGACGGCTTGACTGATGCTCACCTGCATCCCGCTACTCTCCGCCATAGGGCTCGAAATCGGTGAAGGTCACATTGGCGAACCTGATCGGATACAGCAACGACGCCGTCTCTTCAATCCCCCGCACGTTCCAATGGGAAAGAGTGGTGAAGGTCTTGGATCCCACCACATGAATCCGCTCGTTCACCACGGCGGGCACTTCTGCGAGAGCGGGATGCTGCAACAAGTCGTCGCGTAGGGCATCTCCGCCCGAATCTCCCGTTTGAGTTATCAGAATGACGTCCGGGTTCATTGCAGCCACTGATTCCAGACTCACTTTCTGGATGCCTTCCAAGCCCTCCAGTGCTGCCGTATTTGTGCCCCCTGCCGCCTCGATGATGCCCCCCTCGGTGGTGCCGCTGCCCGGGACATAGACCTTCTCGGAGTAGCGGGTAATGGCGATCACATCAGGCCTGTCAGGATTGTCCATTGGAGGCACATGCTCCCTCACTATCGCCAGTCGCTCCTCAATCTCGGAGGCCAGTTCCAAGGCTCGCTCCTCCACACCCAGCATGTAACCCACCAGCAGAATGTTGGGTATGTTGCCTTGAGACGAGCTTTCCAGTGAGGGACGCACCACCGGGACGCCGGCCTCTTTTATTAGTTCGACGATATCCGCCTTGGTGAACTTCGAGGCGATGAACAGATCAGGCTGCTGGGCCAGCACGTTCTCCGCCCCCTTTTCAAATATGGCGATGTCCGTGACCCAGTCCACTACGTTGGAATAGCTGTCGTTTGTCGTGAACTTGCCCACAGCCGCAATGCGTGCCGGCTCTACCAGCGACAGCACTATCTCATCGTGTCCCAGCGAGTAGGTCAGTATGCGTTGCGGCGGTCCCTCCAGCGTGACCAACCCCTCAGAGGTCTCCACCTGCCGCGGCCACTCCCGGTTGGACACATCCACGATGCCGGGTACGTTGGGGTAAGGAACGGGAGTGGGGGCCGGGTCCGGAGTGGGAGTGGTAGTGAGAGCGGGAGTCGGAGTCGGAGTGGGCATCGGGGTAGGAGTTGGTGCGGGTGTGCTTGTTGGAGCAGAGCGGTCGGTTGGTGTGGCTGTGGGTATCGGTGTGGATGTCGAAGCTTGGGCAGTAGCAGGAGCAGGTCCGGGAGTAGCGGCGACCGCTGCCACGGGCGGCGCCAGCGGTGTCGATGCAACGGTGGCAGTCGGACTCGGGACCCCCGTTGCTTCTTCCGCCTGTCCGCAGGCAATGAGAGCGAAGAGGGTGGACACCGCGACAGCGAAAACAATCGCCAAGTATCGGACGTTCCTAAAGTGACTCATTGTTCTCCCATGCTTTGTTCCTTCGGATTCATCGATTGATGACTCACAACATCGAAGCTCGTGCCTTGTTGCGGGCAAGCAGTGTCAGAAAGAAGGGGGCGCCAACCAGTGCGGTGATGATGCCCACGCTTACCTCGGCGGGCGAAATGACCAGCCGAGCCAGCGTATCGGCGGCCAGCAGGAACACCGCGCTCCCTAGTGCGCTCAGCGGCACCAGCACTCTGTGGTCCGCTCCTGTAATAAGCCGGAGGATGTGCGGTACTACGAGACCGACAAAAGCAATGGTCCCGGAAAAGGCCACCGCTGCACCTGTGATCAGCGATGAAGTCAGCAACAGCGTGTTTCTCGTTAGCCCCACACGCACTCCCAAGGCACGGGCTTCGTCCTCGCTGACCATCAGTAGGTTCAGGTCACGCGATAGCACGATTGCCACTCCGATGCCCAGCAGCACAAACGGCAGGGCGATGCGTACTTCGGACCATCGCGACGCATCCAGCCCGCCAGCCAGCCAGAAGAGCATCTCCCGCTGCGCCTCCAAGTCCTCGGTGAACAGCACGATGGCTGCAATGATTGCTGCGAGAAAAGCACTAACCGCAATTCCAGCCAGCAGCAGGGCGGCCATGGAAAAGCGCCCCCCCACCGATGCGACGGTGTACACCAGCGCCAGTGCTCCAGCGGCGCCAACGAAGGACATGGCTGGCAATGCGAGGGTGAAGGCAGCATGGGCGCCTATCGCAATGGCTACCACTGCCCCCAACGCCCCTCCCGTGGAAACCCCAATGATGCCGGGGTCGGCCATCGGGTTGCGGAACAGCCCCTGCATCACTGCTCCGGCCACACCCAAGGCCGCTCCTACTATCAGAGACAAGCAGATACGCGGCAGCCTGACCGAGGCGACTATCGCCTCCTCTGTTGCCGACGCGTTCGCCTGTCCCAACCCCAGTTGTTGCAGCAGGATGTCGAGAGTGTGGGAGGCGGGAATGGCGTATGGGCCTAAGGCGGCGGCCGTAACCGTGAGAGCGAGGCCTGTGACCAATAGAAGCGCAGACCCTGCCCCCAGCCGGAACAGTACGGGGGATTCGCTGAAGGAAGCCTTGAGGCGCAACCATCCAGCAGGACGTTGCACTGTAGGCTCGCCCGCGATCGGCCTTTCTTCGTCGGAGCGCAGGTCAGGCGCCCCGGAGTCTGCTGTGTGCAACAGAAAACCCCTGTCGCTCTGTGCGCCAGGGGTTCGTTCGCTGGCCCCTATCTCTTCTTGGGATAGGGGCGGCGTCTGAGGCGCTCCCTGGGGGTGAAGAGCGACCGCTCAGCCCTCTCCGGCAGGTCTCCTGGCTCCCGGGTCGTCGCCTGTCCCGCGCCTTCCCATCCCTTTCGGGACAGTGGCCTCAGCGGGAGGCTCGCCGGTTACAGTGGCACCTCCGCAGCGGATTTTCACCGCTTTCCCTGTTCACCCCCGTTTGTCGGGGGCGCCGGGAGGGTTGGCCTGAATTTGGCGCGATGCTAGCAGCCGTTTTCGACCCTGTCAACGCGTTGACAAGCATCCCTGCTCCGACTAGAGTACCCGCGGTGCCCTTTAACAATCGAATTCGGCCCACCCGGTGCGCCGGTATCGGCAACACAGGGGAAGGCGGTGAGATTCCGCCACGGTTGCGCCACTGTAATCGGACGTCGACCTAGTCAACTGTCCGTAAGTCAGGAAACCTGCCCGGGTTGAGGTGCTCTGCTTCTGCGCATGACAGAACGGCCCTTTGGCGTTACGCGCCAATCCGGTAAGGAACAGGAATCCCTGGCAAGAAGCAGAGTCAGGGATTTTTTTATTGCCCAATTTCCGGCTTCCGGACTAGGAGGACCAGGCCCATTCCTGAGATTACTGATAACGAACTCAACACAATCACCGTCGTGGCTATCGGCCCCGGCCGACCCAGCATGCTGACGTTGCAGGCACAACGCGAGCTGGAAAAGGCCGACTTGGTGGTGGGGTTTAAGACGGTCTTGGATGTCGTCGAGCCATGGCTGGCCGATGCCGAGGTCCGTCCTATGACCTATCGCGACCAGGAAGAAGTCCTCGAGTACGCCAAGGGCCGGGTGCAACAGGGGAAGCGATGCGTCGTCTGCTGCTGGGGCGACCTGAACGTTTCCGCCAGCGAACTCCTGGCACGGGTACGCCGCCGCGCCGGCAAAGTGAAGCTGGTGCCCGGCATCAGTTCGGTGCAGGTCGCCATGGCCCGTGCCGGCATCTCCTTGGAAAACGCCGTTTTCATCACCCTCCACAAGCGGGCGGAAGACGAGGACGACTTGGAGGAGGCAGTCCACTACCTCAAGGAAGGTCGCAGGCACGTCATCATGCTGCCCCGTCCCTTCGACCTGATGCCCGCCGGGATCGCCAAGAGTCTGCTCGACTATGGCATCCCCCGCGACCTGTCCGTCAGGGTCTATCAGAAACTTACCCTTGATGACGAGGTGTGTTGGGGTGGCACGCTGGAAGAATGCAGCGAACTTGCTGTTGAGTTCAGTGACCTCTCGATTTTGGTCTTCCTGAGTGGCAAGAGTCCTGTGATGGAGCCCAAGTCCTAGGGCAGAGCAATGCAGCAGAAGTCCATTCTTCTCATCACCACGGCCGACACCGACCTGCTCACTGCAGAGCGGGCGCTCTCGGCCCTGCCGTCCGGCTTCCCGCAGGTAGCGGCGATAAACCCATCGTCGGTCCGGCCCGAAGAAACAGCCGTCGAAATTATGGCGTTGGCCTCCCAAGCCGGTGTTGTCGTTCTCCGGCTGCTAGGCGGCAAGCGGGCCATGCCCGACACATTCGACTCCTTGGTGCGCCACTGTCGCAACGAGGGTCTGCCTCTTATTGCCTGTCCCGGTCATCAGGAATGGGACGAAGACATCGTCACCGCCTGCACCGTCCCCGTTGCCGAGGTCGAGACCGTCTTCGCATACCTGATGCAGGGCGGTATCCAGAACTTCCAGAACCTGTTCCTCTTCCTCAGCGACACCTATTTCGGCACTGACTACGGCCACGAGGCACCTGCTCCCTTGCCTTGGGAAGGTGTCTATCATCCCGACGTGCCGGACGGTGGGAACGTGAACGCCTATATCGCTCAGCGCTTCCAACCGGGACGCCCCTCCATCGGCCTCCTCTTCTACCGTGCCCACTGGATGAGCGGCAACCTCCTGCCCATCGACGCCCTCATCCGCAAATTAGAAGCGTTGGACGCTAACGTCCTCCCGGTGTTCGCCTTCAGCCTGAAGCACAGCCCCGGCGGCGATGGACAAGCCAACCGCGCCTTCACCGACTACCTAGCCCTTCCCGACGGCACTCCGAGGGTGCACTGCATCATCAATACTATGGGCATGTCCATGGGCGAGTTGAGCGCCGAAGGGCCATCTATCGCCGCGGGCTGGTCCGTGGACTACCTCGACAACCTCAATGTCCCAATGGTGCAGGCCATCATCAGCACGGGCACCCAGGACGAGTGGCTGGAGAGCGACTTGGGGCTGGGCCCCATCGACACTGCCATGAGCGTGGCTCTTCCTGAGTTCGACGGCCGCCTCATATCTGTCCCCATCTCCTTCAAAGAAGATGCCCCAGCCGACGGCCCATCAAGACTGGACGGCCGGCTGCAGCGCTACGTGCCACGCGAGGACCGCATCCACTTGGTGGCCCGTCTGGCTATGAACCAAGCCAAACTCGGAATGAAGCCCAACTCCGAGAAGAAGCTGGCCATTGTCCTCAGCAACTATCCCACCAAGGACGCCCGCATCGGCAACGCCGTGGGCATGGACACCCCGGCCTCCGCCGTTCGCGTCCTCCATGCCCTCAAGGATGCCGGATACGTCGTCACAGACATCCCGGACGACGGCGACACGCTGGTTCACCGGATCATCGAGCGGTGCAGCAACGACCACGACTTCCTTACCGAGGAGCAGTTGAGACTGGCTGCAGGCCATGTGGATGCCCGGCAGTATGTCGAGTGGTTCTCCCGCTTTCCCGACGATGTCGCCTCCGAATTGACTCGCGATTGGGGCGACCCCCCAGGTCGGGTATACCGTACCAACGGCAGCCTTGCCGTTGCCGGAATCGACCTCGGAAACGTGTTCGTGGGCCTGCAACCCCCGCGCGGTTTCGGCGAAAACCCTATCGCCATCTACCACAGCCCCGATATGGCCCCCACCCACCATTACATTGCCTACTATCGCTGGATTCGTGATGTGTTCCAAGCTGATGCCGTCATTCATCTCGGAAAGCACGGCACCCTCGAATGGCTTCCGGGTAAGGGCATCGGCCTGTCTCCTTCCTGTTATCCCGAAGTCGCCCTTGATGATCTGCCCCTCTTCTATCCCTTCATCATCAACGACCCCGGCGAGGGTTCCCAAGCCAAGCGCCGCGCCCACGCAACCATCGTCGACCACTTGATACCGGCCATGACCACCGCCGACAGCTACGGCGACATCGCTCGCATCGAGCAGTTGATGGACGAGCACTACCAGTGTCAGACCCTGGATCCCGCCAAGCTGCCCCTGTTGGAAGCCCAGATATGGGAAGTGGTCAAGCAGGCCGAACTGCACCGCGACCTAGGAATCGACTCACAGCCCGACGACTTCGCGGAGTTCATCCTCGAAATCGACGGCTACCTCTGCGAGTTGAAGGACGCCCAGATCAAGGACGGCCTTCACATCCTCGGTGAAACCCCCAGTGACGAGCAGATGGTAGGCCTCCTCTGCGCCCTGACCCGTCTGGACATTAGCGGCATTCCCAGCCTCCGCCGGTCCATTGCCGAGGCCTTCGGTATGGACTACGCCAAGCTGACTGACGACCTTGCCGAGTCCCCTGTTTCTCCGATTCCCTATGCGCTGGAGGCGCTTGACGAAACTCCCGTCCGCACCAACGGCGACCTGCTGGAGCGCATCGAAATGCTCTGTCGCCAAGCATACCGGGAACTCTTGCTTGGAGGCTTCCGTTCAAGCGACGTCGGATCTGTGGTGCAAAGCACCCTCGGCAAGTCCGATGCCCAGACTCAGAGGGTACTGGAGTACGTAGCGGACACCATCTACCCAGCCCTGATGTGCACTCCGGACGAAGTTGGCAATCTGTTGCGCGGCCTTGATGGCAAGTTCGTGCCACCCGGCCCCAGCGGAGCCCCCACACGCGGTATGGCCAACATCCTCCCCACTGGACGCAACTTCTATTCCGTAGACCCCAAGACCATCCCCTCTCCCGCCTCATGGGAAACGGGCAAACAGCTTGCTGGCTCCCTTCTCCAGAAATACCTTGAAGAGGAGGGCGCCTACCCAGAAATGGTTGGCATGGTCGTTTGGGGCACATCCGCCATGCGCACCCACGGCGACGACATAGCCCAGATTCTGCAACTCCTTGGCGTCCGGCCCGTTTGGCAGCCGGAAAGCCGCCGCGTGTTGGGCATCGAGGTCATCCCGCTGGAGGAGTTGGGGCGCCCCCGCATCGATGTCACCGTCCGCATCAGCGGGTTCTTCCGCGACGCCTTCCCCAACCTGATAAACCTCCTCGACCAAGCTGTGGAACTCGTGGCTTCACTGGAAGAGGCCCCGCAGGACAACTACGTGGTCAAGCACCTCCATCAAGACTTGGCTAAGTCGAGTGCCCCTGCGCCCGACGCCTCGGACTCAGAGCAGCGAAGCGCGAGCCTCTTCCGCATTTTCGGTAGCAAGCCCGGCACTTACGGCGCGGGCATCCTGACCCTGCTGGACGAACGCAACTGGGAAACGGTGCAGGACCTCGCAGAGGTCTATACCGCTTGGGGCGGCTATGCCTACACCCAAACGCAGCATGGCGTAAGCGCCCGGCCCCAATTCCGCCAGCGGTTCAGCCAGATCGTCGTGGCCGCCAAGAACCAGGACACCCGCGAGCACGACATCTTCGACAGCGACGACTACATGCAGTACCACGGCGGCATGATTGCCACCGTGCGCGCCCTGACAGGTCGCAACCCGCGCCAGTTCTTCGGGGACAGTGCCGACCCCTCCCGCGCCCGCAACCGCGACCTCCAGGATGAGGCCCGTCGCGTGTTCCGCAGCCGCGTCGTCAACCCCAAGTGGATTGATTCCATGAAACGCCACGGCTACAAGGGTGCTTTCGAACTGGCAGCCACCGTGGACTACATGTTCGGCTACGACGCTACCGCTCAGGTCATCGAAGACTGGATGTACGAGAACGTCACCGAGAGCTACGTCCTCGACCCTGATACCCGGCAATTCTTCCAAGAGAGCAATCCGTGGGCAATGAAAGGCGTCATCGAGAGGCTGCTGGAGGCCATCGAAAGAGGCCTGTGGGAGGAACCTTCTCCCGGGATGCGGGAGAAGCTGATGCAGCTCTATCTCGAGATGGAGGCTCACTTGGAAGCACGGCAGGAGGGAGGCCCGGTGCCTCAAGCTCAAGCCCCCTAGTCCGTCATCAGCCGCGGCAGCCCACACTCAAAAACAGGAGGAGTTCATGGCAAGCATATTCGCAGGGAGCATCCGTCGGGAGAGCTTGGCAGTACTGGCCCCATGGTTCCTGCTCGCCTTCATAGCCCTGTACTTCGTCGGCTATGTCGACGGCAGCGTCCACGGGGGAGCTTTCGGTTCGGTGGGAGCCAACATGGGCTTCGTCCACGAGTTCTTCCACCACGCCCGCCACGTTGCCCTGATGTGCCACTAGCGCAGGTTCAGACCGTCCGAATCGAATAGTCTGGCAGACGGCCGTCTGCCAAAAGTCCCGTTTGCTCCAACAGCTACGGAGGTCTATCCCCTGTTTGTCCTTGGTGTAGCAGGGGAGCGCCACCCCACTCCCCCTGTGTCGGAGGTAAGACATGAAACGACTTCTGGTCACCTCAGTCGTCATCGGATTGATTGCCGGCCTGCTTGTTGGCGGGTTTCATAACCTGTTCACCGTGCCGGTCATGGAGCGTGCCATCGTCTTGGAAGAAGAGCGATCGGCCGCCGAGCCCGCTGCGCCTGCGGAAGAAGGTCCCAGCACCGACGTCTCTCTCGGCGTCCAGCGCATCGGCATGACCCTCGGTACAGGCATCTACGGCGCAATCGTCGGCCTCTTCTTCTCAGTCGGGTTCGTCCTGTTGCACCGCGCTGCTCCCGGATGGCCCGTAATCTGGGTAGCCGTGGCCGTTGGCGCCGCCGGTTTCTGGAGCATGTCCCTCTTCCCCTTCATCAAGTACCCCCTCAATCCTCCCGGTGTCGGCGATGAGGCCACTTTGTTGGCGCGGCAGCTTGGTCAAACCCTGTTCATGGTGATTTCCGCTGTGGCAATCGGCGCACTGCTGGACGTCTCACGCCGTATCAATCAGAACGTGCAGGCACTGTCAACACGGGCGTCCTGGTATGGTGGCATTCTCCTAGCCTACGCTGGCGTGGCCCTCATCATGGTTTTCGCCTTCCCCGGAAATTCCGACCCCGTTCCGGTGCCCATCGACCTGCTCGAGTTGTTCTGTGCTCTCACCATGGTCGGCCACTTCCTCACTTGGGGCCTGCTTGCCGTGGGTGTCGCCCTAGCCCTGATGTGGCATGAGCGTTCACAGGAAGCGCGCGTTCCACGTCCAGCCCCCGCAGTTGGTGCCCTGCAATGATGCTCCGGCGGTGGAATGCCTGATGGCCAGCAGCACCTTGCAGCAGCGGTCCGAGCCCCGCTTCCCCTTTACCGCCATTGTGGGCCAGACCGCTATGAAGCGCGCCCTGATCCTCAACGCCATCAACACCAGGATCGGCGGAGTCCTGATTCGCGGCAAGAAGGGCACCGCCAAGTCCACCGCTGTCCGTTCCTTGGCATCCCTCCTCCCTGAGGTCGCCGTGCTGCAAGGGTGTCCCTACAGCTGCCCTCCAGAGGGACGCCAGGGACTCTGCCGGTGGTGCCAGCCCCAAGCAGAAGAAGCCTCTGCCATAAGCCGGCAAGTCCGCATCGTTGAACTGCCCGTCGGCGCAACCGAGGACCGCCTTGTAGGCTCCCTTGATATCGAGCAGGCCATCAAGACAGGCAACCGCAGCTTCGAACCGGGCCTGATAGCCGCCACCCACCGCGGCATCCTCTACGTCGACGAGGTCAACCTGCTCAACGACCACTTGGTGGATGTCCTCCTCGATGCTGCCGCCATGGGAAGAAACTATGTCGAGCGCGAGGGCATCTCCGTCAGCCACGCCGCCGAGTTCATCCTCGTCGGCACCATGAACCCCGAGGAAGGCGACCTCCGCCCCCAACTCCTTGACCGCTTCGGCCTAGCCGTCGAGGTCGACGGCGCCTTCACCGCCGACGAGCGCCGCGAAGTGGTCACGCGACGCATCGCCTACGAGTCCGACCCCTACGGTTTCATGCACTCTTGGCAGGACTCAGAAGCTGCCGAGAGGGCTCGCATCCACCGCAGTCGCCAACTGCTGCCCCATGTCGCCGTGCCCGATGACATTCTCGAACTCATAACCGGCATCTGCGCCGCCTACGATGTCGACGGCCTCCGCGCCGACATCGTCATGTACAAGACCGCCAGCACCATCGCAGCCTATGAAGGCAGGGACCGCGTGCTGCCCGGAGATGTACGCGAAGCCGCCGAGATGGCCCTGCTGCATCGCCAGCGCCGCCAGCCCTTCCAGCAGCCCCGCCTAGCCACCGACCAGCTCGACTCCATGATGGACGACTTCCAAGACCAGTCCCGGCACCGCGAACCCTCCGGCACTGACACCTCAACTTCCGCTGACCCTGACGACGCAGAGACCGACTTACCGGCCCACGACGACGTGTCCGACAACCCCGACGGCCTTGGACAGCATGAACAGCATTTCGAGGTAGGCACACCTTTCTCCGTCCGTCCTCTCCAGCTAAAGCCCCCCGACCACCGCGCTCGTCCCTCCAGCGGACGCCGCGCCCGTACCGTCAGCGGCTCTCCCTCCGGGCGCTACGTGGCCGCAGCCACTCCTTCCGCCGGGTCCCATGACCTCGCCTTGGACGCCACCCTGCGGGTTGCCGCTCCGCGCCAGCCACAACGACGCGCCGGAAATACGGACTCCGATACGCCTGCTGTCCTCATAGAACCCTGGGATGTCCGTCAAAAGGTGAGAGAGACCAAGACCGGCAGCCTCGTCCTCTTCGTCGTGGACTCCAGTGGTTCCATGGGAGCCCAGCACCGCATGGTAGCCGTCAAGGGCGCCATCCTCTCCCTGCTACTCGACGCCTACCAGAGGCGCGACCGGGTGGGGCTCATCGTTTTCCGCGGTGCCTCAGCCCAGCTGCTCCTGCCCCCGACCTCCAGTGTCGACTTGGCCCAGATATGCCTCTCCGACATGCCCACCGGCGGCCGTACACCCCTGAGCCAAGGCCTTCTCAAAGCCATGGAGGTCATTGAGGCGGAAAAAACCAAGGACCAAAACGTCCTCCCCCTCATCGTTCTCATGTCCGATGGCCGGGCCAACGTCTCCATGGGAGATACCGGCGACCCGGTGGAAGAGGCCACTGCCATTGCAAGGGAGATTGCGCAGCAGCGCATACCGGGCGTGGTCATCGATACCGAATCAGGTTTCCTGCATCTCGGCTTGGCTGGCCCCATTGCCGATGCAATGGACGCTCCCTGCATCAAGCTGGAAGAGCTTCACGCAGAGGCATTGGCCCAGACTGTGCGGTCAGTCCCCGCCCAATAACGGTATCCTTCCAGCAGCCCGGCCCCGGCCCCCTTGCTTTCCGGTTCGTCTCGACACTTCGCGCATCTGGGAACTCCTCCTTCGATTGTCGCTTAGCGAAAATTGGGAAATTGGTATGGAATTAGCCCTCCAAAACGCTTGTTGTCACACGTTTGGCATACCGGATTGGATAAACTCATAGCTAAGTGCGCCCTAGACAGAACCGCGCCATCCAGTGCCAATTCGCCGGAGGCAAATGACGATGACCCCTAACGGCCACGGAATAGCACGGCCTCGCCGCCTGAAACTCGGCCTGAAACTCGGGGTGAGGGTGAACTGGCTCACCGTTGTGATTGCGGTAGTCGCCCTTACCGCCCTCGTAATCGCGGCGGCCTGCTCGCCGACGCCACCCGCCATGCCGACGCTGACGCCACCCGCCATACCCACACCGACCCCAACCGCCATACCCACACCAACGCCACCCGCCATGCCGACGCTGACGCCACCCGCCATACCCACACCGACCCCAACCGCCACACCCGCGCCAACGCCCGCCCCGGCAGCCGATGGAGCGGCCATGTCGATGCACGACTTCGTCCTCGACGAGTCGACCACCGGCAAGGACCTCTTCGACCGCCTGTCCGAGCAGGAGAATGACTGCATCAGAGGAGCGTTGGGCGATACCGTGTACCAGTTCATGATCGGTCTGCCGCTGATGTCGGGAGGCGGCGATGCTGCGTCTGCGGCATCACTGTTCTCGTGCCTCACCCAGGAGAACGTCGTGCTGCTCGGAGTGTCGTTTCTCAGCGTCACGGTCGGTGGGCACACCGATGAGAGCCGCGCATGCATCACTGACCTCGCCCTCCAGCATCCCGAACTCATCTTCGCTCGCCTCGGCCTCGAATGGACCGGAGAAGACACCTACGAGGATGCAGAGACCCCCAACGTCGTTCAAGGCTTCTACGACTGCATGACGGACGACGAGAGGGCGGGTTCCCTGAAGAACCTCTACGCCGCTATCGACGCCGCCTCGCCCCTCACCGGCGAAGACCTCGTTGCCCTGCTCCCCGAGTCCGAGGCGACATGCGTGCGCGACACGCTGTCCGAGGAGGAATACGAAGCCCTGTTGCGTGCCACGCCCCTGCGGGTAGCGGGACTCGGTGCTGGCGCAACCCAGTGTCTGTCCCTTGACAGCGTCGCCGCCTTCTTCGTCAGCGCCAGCGAGGCAGGGCTGGGAGGTCTCAGCGATGCGTCCGCCGCCTGTATCGGCGACTTCGTGCGGGCACGTCCGGAGTACGCGCCCGTCTTCGCCTCCTACCTCAGCGACGACTCGTCCCCGTTCTCCGCCGCCCAGTTCATCGAGGTCGCCCAAGGTGGACTCGATGTGTTCGAGTGCCTCAACGAGGACGAACTGGGCCGCATCGACGAATTCATGACGGCCCTATGGAGTCAGTAGCCCCGGCAAAGGCAGGGAGCGCTCCCGGGAGGTCAGTCGTACACGTTAGCGTCTTGAAGCGCTTTGGCCTGTTGCATGGCCTCCTCCTTCCGGCGGCGTCCGTTCAGGCCGACCCCTACCTCGACGCGAGGACCTCTTCGCCCGCCGGCGTGCGCTCGACCAGGACGTCCCTGTCCTCCGCGTAGCCCTGCGTAAGCACGGGCACGGGGCCCAGGTTCCCCAGGATCATCCGCCCCTCGTACATGACGCAGACAAAGAGGCTGTACAGGCGGTCCTCGTCAATGTCGTCCGTGTCATACTCGAGGGCGAACTCCACCGGCAGGCTGCTCCCGTCCACAGCAGTCTCCGCTAGGAACACTGCCTCCATCATCGTGTAGTCTGCCATGTAGACGGTGATGGAGGCACCCTCGGGCAGGTCGATGGGCTCGCCGGCGCTGATGGTGCCGGCTATTACCCCGTCGTTCACGCGGATGGTGATGTTGAACCGCTTCTGGTCGGTCTCACCGTTGCTGTCGGTCACCTGGTAGAATATGCGCCGCTCGCTCTCCTCCCTCGGCGTGCCGGAGATGGTGCGGGTGGCCGGGTCGAAGGATAGCCCCGGGGGGAGCGGGTCGCCGGTCATCTCGTCGATCCTGTATGTGAGCGGCGGCACACCGCCGACGCCCTCGTTAAGGACGACCGGCTCAATGGGGACGCCGACCTGGAATTCCAGGTCGGCAGGACTGTCCACAGCCACGTGGGGGTTCACGGTGATAGTGAACTCCTGTTCGACGGTGACGACGCCTTCGCCGGGAACGAAACCGAGGGCCGAGTAGGTGAACGTCACCGGCCCGTCGGTCTCCTCCACGGGTCTCCCGAACAGGGTGCGGGTATTCCGGGAGAATGTCAGGTAATCGGGCAGATCGCCGACGAGGCTATAGGTGTATACGGTGCCTGATGTCGCCTCGGGCAATACGATGGGGGTCATCCCATCCTCGCAGTCGCACTCCGTCATCACCCGCAGGACGATGTCGTCGGGCTTGGGCAGCACGATCCCCGTCGCGCCCTGGACTTCGGCTGCGTCCGTCTGCGTCGGCTCCTCCGGTCGGATGGGCGGCTGCGTCTCGGTGTTGCCGACCGTGTTCGCCGGACGGGTCAGGGCGTTGCGGTCGGGGCCGCGCACCGTGCGCCATGCCCCGTCGGCCAGCATCGTCCCGTCGTAGTCGCAGACGTCCGACTGGTTGCCGCAGGAGCCGGTGATGGGCACGGCGATGCCTACCGTGCCGTCGCCGTCGGGCGTTATCATGAGCGTCCAGGCCAGGTTGCTGCCCTTGACCACCCGGGGCGAGCGATTCACGTCGCCGCCGGTGACGACCACCACGTGATCGCGGACGTTGCGCCATTCCAGGTTGGGCTCGCGGTTGAAGTCCAGCCTCGCGGTGAACCGCTGCCCGCCGTCGTGTCGAGATGGCAGTTCGGAGATGCGCGCCGCCAAGCGGTCCCCCGGCCCCGGCACGGAAGCCGTCATGCCCAGCCCGGAAATGGTCACATCGCCGAACCCCTCGGGCCGGACATGCACCAGCCAGGACTGGTTGCTGCTCTTGTCGATGCGCGGTGCGCGGGTGACGCGGCCGCCATCGACCTCAAACATATCGTCACGCACATCGCGGAAGGACAGGTTGGTGTCATCGGCGAAATGCAGCTCGAAAGTGAAGAGCGAGCCGCCGTGCCAAGTGGGTAGCTGTTCCATGCGCGCGGCAGGCAGGCCGCTGAAGTCCTCCTCGCCAGCGGCCCCCGCGGGGGTCACCAACGACATGCCGAAGAACCAGACCGCCGCCAGAATCAGCCCCAGCAGCAGGGGAAGAAACAGGTAGCCCAAGCGGGGCGTGACCCCCCTCATTGCGACGCCTCCCGCCGCTGGGCGATTTTTGGGGTGGTTAGTGCGGGGGGGGGGGGAGGACAGCAGACTATTGAAACGCATTGGCCTCACCTACCTCGGCTACAATTGACCCGGCTTGGCGTTGTGGTCCTGCGGCCCATCCTCGCCGGGTCGCTGGCGGTGCACTGCCGGCAGGTCAACTCGACCCTCAGGTCATGCAGTGCCCCACCCCAGCATAGCCAATCCGGTGTGCCAAACGCGTTACAATTCGGGCATTTTGAGTACCAATCCTGTGCCAATTCTCGATCCATGCAGGGCAACGAACGCCAAGAAGACCAAGAAAACCATCGTCGGTGAGCTTCGTGCCAACATCCTCACCGGGGCCAACGTCAGAAACCTAGTGAAGCTATTGGACAAGGAGATGGACGGAGCGGCCCGGGAGCACAGTCAGAAGCTGGAGCAGATGAGCGGGTTCCTCAAGACCAGCGAGTTGACGCTGAAATCGCCCTCAATGGCGGAGTTCGCAAATCGGTACGTCATGGAGTGGAGCTGGGGGGACTCGAACCCCCTACCTCTTCAATGCCATTGAAGCGCTCTCCCAGCTGAGCTACAGCCCCGTGTGGACTTCTACTCTAGCAGATGCTCGGTTTCCCTTCAAGACGAACCCCCGGCATGGACCCAAGCATCAAGCCCCAACATGACACTTTGCTCGTTGCCCCATGGGGGCGCAGCAAAGTACACTCCTTGCCAAGATGTCTCTTGAGTTGTTTCACCCAGCAGTTTCCCAGTGGTTCTCTGCCACCTTTGAAGCCCCGTCGCTCCCTCAGGTGAAAGGCTGGCCCGCCATACGGTCGGGGCAGAACACCCTCATTGCTGCCCCCACCGGGTCGGGCAAGACCCTCGCTGCCTTTCTCTGCTGCATAGACGACCTGATACGTCAGGGGCTGCATGACGGCCTAGCCGATGAGACACACGTACTCTACATCTCGCCCCTGAAATCTCTCAGCAACGACGTCCAGAAGAACCTCGCCGAACCTCTGGAGGGCATCAGCGCCGTCCTGCGCCATCAGGGCTTCGAATCGCCCGAAGTGCGCGTCATGGTGCGCACCGGCGATACTCCCCAGTCTCAGCGGCAGAGCATGGTGCGCAAGCCGCCGCACATCCTCGTGACCACGCCTGAGTCCCTGTTCATCCTCCTCACTTCCGGTAAGGGACGCTCCATGCTCCGTACCGTGAAGACAGTGATAGTCGACGAAATACACGCCGTTGCGCGAGACAAACGTGGCTCCCACTTGGCCCTGAGCCTGCAACGCCTCGATGCCCTTGCCGACAAACCCCCGGTCCGCATAGGCCTCTCCGCCACCCAGAAGCCCATCGAGGAATTGGCCCGCTATCTGGTCGGCACCAACAACCGCCATGAAACCAATCGGGACGAAACCGGCGCCCCCCTCTGTCACATCGTCGACGAGGGACACCGGCGCCACATGGAGCTATCCATCGAATTGCCCGGCACCCCCTTGGCATCCGTTTGCTCCAACGAGACATGGGAAGAAATATATGACCGCATTGCCGAACTCATCGAAGAACAACGCACCACGCTGGTGTTTGTCAACACCCGTCGCCTTGCCGAGCGCCTGACCTTCCACCTGTCGCAGCGGCTCGGCGAGGCAGTAGTCACCTCCCATCACGGCAGCCTGTCACGTGAACAACGTCTCTCGGCAGAGCAAAAGCTCAAGGCGGGCGAGCTACGCGCCTTGGTGGCCACGGCATCCCTCGAACTGGGCATAGATATCGGCACCGTGGACTTGGTATGCCAGATCGGGTCGCCACGCTCCATCAGTTCCTTCCTCCAGCGGGTCGGAAGGTCGGGGCACTCCATGGACGCAACCCCCAAAGGCAAGCTGTTCGCCCTCACCCGCGATGAACTCGTGGAATGCGCCGCCCTGCTGGCCTGTGTCCGCCAAGGCGACTTGGACCAACTTTCAATACCCGAAAAACCCCTCGATATCCTGGCCCAGCAGATAGTGGCAGCAGCGGCCCCTGAGGAATGGCAAGCCGATGACCTTTACCGGATGCTCTGCGGTGCCCACCCCTATCGAAACCTGGAGAAATCCGAGTTCGACGAAGTAGTGGGTATGCTCGCCGAGGGCTACGCCACCCGAAACGGTCGTGCCGGTGCCCGCATCTTCTACGATGGTGTGGGACAGCGCATCAAGGGCAGGCGTGGTGCCAGCATCGCAGCCCAGACATCGGGTGGCGCCATCCCCGATACCGCCGACTACTCGGTGGTGCTGGAGCCACAGGGCACGCTCGTGGGCACCCTCAACGAGGACTTCGCCATCGAAAGCATGCCCGGCGACATCTTCCAGTTGGGCATATCCTCATGGCGCATCCTCCGCGTGGAATCAGGCGTCGTGCGCGTCGAGGATGCCCACGGACTCCCCCCCACGATTCCCTTCTGGCTAGGCGAAGCCCCCGCCCGCACCACCGAGCTTTCCCATGCCGTCTCCCGCCTCCGGGAACAGGTCGACGGACTTCTCGAAGAAGGACAGGGAACCATCGGCTGGTTGGTGGAAGAAGGCGGCCTGACGCTATCGGCCGCCGAACAGCTTTCCGACTATCTGGCAGCCGAAAAGAAGGCCCTCGGTGTCATTCCCAACCAGAACACCATCGTCCTCGAACGCTTCAACGATGAAGCAGGCGGAATGCAACTCGTAGTCCATTCACCCTTCGGCGGCCGTATAAATCGGGCTTGGGGCCTGGCCCTGCGCAAGCGCTTCTGCCGTACCTTCAACTTTGAACTTCAAGCCGCAGCCAACGAAGATGCCATCGTGCTGTCCCTTGGTCCGCAGCACAGCTTTCCTCTCGAGGAGGTCTTCTCCTACCTGAAGGAACCATCGGCCGAGCCCGTCTTGGTGCAGGCCCTCCTAGCGGCCCCCATGTTCGCCACCCGCTGGCGCTGGAATGCCATGAGAGCCCTCGCCATCCTGCGACAGGAGGGCAGCCGCAGGATTCCCCACCCCCTGCTCCGCATGCGCTCCGACGACCTGCTGACCTCAGTGTTCCCCGACCAGATGGCCTGCCCCGAAAACCTCGCCGGTGAGGTCGAGATACCTGACCATCCCCTAGTCCAACAGACCATCAAGGACTGCCTTACCGAAGCCATGGACATCGACGGCTTTCGGGCCCTCTTGCAAAGCATGGAAACCGGTGAACTCACGCTGCTCGCCCGCGACACCCTGGAGCCGTCCCCCTTCTGCCACGAGATCCTGAACGTCAAGCCCTATGCTTTCCTCGACGACGCTCCCTTGGAAGAAAGACGCACTCAAGCAGTCCTGACCCGCCGCTCCCTCGACGTTCAGCCCACTGACGGCATGAACGACCTCGACCCCGAAGCCATCCAACGAGTGCGGGAAGAGGCTTGGCCTGTAGTGCAGGATGCCGACGAACTACACGATGCCCTTCTGCTATTGGGCTACGTGACCGAGGCCGAAATGGCCCCATGGCAGGACCACCTGAATACCCTCATTGCCGATGGAAGAGTGGGACGCATCATCCCATCCCAACAACCAATCTGGTTCGCAGCCGAGAAGGCATCGTTGATTCGTTCGCTGTTCCCCGGATTGCCCGTCGAGCCCATTCCACGGCCAGTACCGGGCGAAGTGGCCTCTGCCAGCGGTCCCGAGCAGGCATTGGTGGAGTTGGCCCGTTCAAGGCTCGAAGGTCTCGGCCCCGTCACCGCCGCCGACATCGCCGGACCATTGGGCGTGCGCGAGGCCGATATGTCCGTCGCTCTGATTGCATTGGAGCGCAGTGGAAGTGTCTTCCGTGGCAAATTCATGGGCCGTAGTGAGACGGAGTTCTGCGACCGCCGCTTGTTGGCCCGGATTCAGCGGTACACCTTGGACCGCCTCCGCCAGCAGATAGAGCCCGTGGCATCCGCCGACTTCATGCGTTTCCTCTGCGTATGGCAGCACGCTCATCCCGATCACCGTCTCGAGGGCCCCCTCGGCTTGGTCGCCGTTCTGGAGCAATTGCAGGGTTTCCACCTGCCTGCGAGTGCATGGGAAGGAAACGTCTTGCGGTCCCGTCTCAACCGTTATGACCCGGCTTGGCTGGACCAGTTATGCCTGTCCGGGGAATTGGCTTGGGGCAGACTCCTCCCCCCCTCCAGTCCCGAAGGACGCTCCAGCGGCCTCATACGCGCAGTCCCGGTCACCCTCATGTTCCGGGAAAAGCTGGAGCGTTACCTCCTCGCACCCAACGCCCACGGCAACTCCAATGGAAGCCCCCGGCTATCCGCCGCAGCCAAGCAGGTCCTGGAGCATCTCACCCACCGGGGCGCCAGCTTTCTGCAGGACTTGGCCCGCCACACGGGTCGCCTGTCCTCCCAAGTGGAAAAGGCCCTAGGCGAACTTGTAGCCCAAGGTCTCGTCACCGGCGACGGGTTCGACGCCCTCCGCAGCCTTCTCACATCCGCAAAAGACCCCTCACCCAGAGCCAACGGTCGAGGCGCAACCAGCTATGCCCGGGCCTTCCAGCCCAACCGCGCCGCTCCCGGTCGATGGTCCCTGTTCCAGCCCGCCTTTGACGTCGACCAATGTTTGGACGGAAACGCCACAGCCAAAAAGGATGAAGCCGTCGAAGCAGTGGCCCGGCAACTCCTCGCCCGGTACGGAGTCGTTTTCCACCGGCTGCTCCTCCGCGAAGAGGGACTGCCCCCCTACCGCGAATTGCTCAAGGTATTCCGCAGACTCGAAGCCCGAGGAGAGGTGCGAGGCGGACGCTTCGTGGCCGGCTTCTCCGGCGAGCAATACGCCTTGCCGGAAGCCGTACAGCAGGTGCGCGCCGCCCGGCGCTCGCCCCCTGATGGCATCCACGTCGTCCTCAGTGCTGCCGACCCCCTCAACCTCGTGGGCATCACCAGCCCGGCCCAACGAGTGCCTGCCATCACGAGCAACCGGGTGGTCTATTGCGACGGAGTGCCGGTAGCCGCCCGAATTAGCAAAGAGGACATCTCGCTCTTGCCGTCCCAACCCGTTCCCAGTGCGGAGGCCCGTGAAGCACTGGCCGCCTCCTCGCGCAGAGCCAGCCCTCGGCAACTTGTAGCTCCCTAGCAGACGTACTTCTTCAGCCAGTCCAGCCCATGGATGCCGAAGTCCACTCCGTGGGCCACTTCGGTGTCGGGATAGACCACCACCGACTTCAAACTCTTGACCCTCTCGAACACCGGCATCACTGTCCGGTATGGGTGCACCTCATCAATGACGGCGCAACTCACCAAGACCGGGCAGTCAATGCCATCGGCCAAGCTCATCTGGTCGAAATACGTCAGGGTCTCCATCGCCTTGGCACGGTCATCAGGATGATTGGCCAGCCAAGTGTTCAACTCGATGTAGGGGTTGGCCGTGACCTCTGCCGCAACGGGGAAATTGCACAGCCATGGCACGCCTGCCACCCCAGCCTTTGGCCGGTCATCCAGACTGCACGTAGCCAGCGTAAGGCCCCCTCCTTGGCTCGAACCCCACACCGCCAGCCGGTCGTCGTCGGCCTCCTCTCTACTGTTCAGGAAGTCCAAACCCCGTATGCAGTCCATATAGGCAGCGCGGTAGTAATACTCATTCTTGTCCGTCAGGTTGTACGTAACGCGGGTGTCGCGCTCAATCTGCCACTCCTCAAGACTCTCCCCCTGCGATCTCGGAAACAAACTCAGGGTGGCATATCCGAACCTCGCAAGGAACCCCGGCAGCACCAGCGTGCCCCCGTAACCGGGCACCACCATCACCGAGGGCCATCCCCGCGCAGGCGTCTTGCCGTTGGGCACGGTGAGCCATGCCCGTATCTTTTGGTGCCCAAAGCTCTGCATAATCACCCGGTAGGTGATGATATGCAGGTCGGACATCGAGTCCACCTTCTCCACTGTAGCGTCGATGGGCACCTCGGCCAGCTGGGCCTTCGTCTTGTCCCAGAATGCGGTTACTTCGGCGGTAGGCATTTGGCCCCCTTTCGTCCCTTCTCAGGACCTGCTCGTGTGAAGTCCAAGGTCTCTCTATGGGGCAGTTTACCTGCCAAGTACGCGCGTTGCCATAGCGCCCGTTGGGTTATACTTGGACGGCAAGGAGGCGAACCATGGTTCAACCCGACGTCCGCACAGGCCATCCCTACTACATGTACGATGCCGTCCACCAGCAGCCAGCGGCCGTAGCGGCCATGCTGGAACGCCATGCTGCGGGAGCCCGCGACACGGCAAACCGCTTGGCAAACAAGCGACGCCTCTTCCTAGTCGGCATCGGCACCTCTTGGCACGCCGTCCTCACCGCGGAACACTGGTTCCGCCAGCTAACCGGCATCCATCCCGAAGCCCAAGCCTGGCACTCCTTCGAGTTCGTGTCATATCCCCCGCCAGCCTTGGGCCCCGATGATGCCGTCATCATCATCAGCCACCGTGGCACCAAGACATACTCCTTTGAAGCATTGGATGTGGCAACAGAGCGGGGTGCCCTCACCATCGCCATCAGTTCCACCGACCCCGGCCCCCGTCTGGCCCCGGCCGAAATCAAATTCCAGACAGTAGAGCAGGAGAAATCGGCAGCCTTCACCGTAAGCTACACCGCAGCCCTCACGGTCATGGCCCAGATTGCCATCGAACTGGGACTCATGGCCGGAATCCCCGCCGCACATGGATCGAGGCAACAGCTTGAGCATGTCCCTTCACTAATGCAGGGAGTGCTCGACCGCCAGCAGGAAGTGGCCGCCCTCGCCGACCGTCACCAAGACCACGAGCGATACCTGTTCACTGGGTGGGGCCCCAATGCCGCCCAAGCATTGGAAGTATCACTGAAAATAAAGGAGACCAGCTTCTCCTCCACCGAGGGTTTTCAGGTTGAGCAGCTGCTCCACGGCCCCTTCATCGCCACGCCGCCCAACTCCCTGTTGACACTGATCGCCCCACCCGGACCGGGCTATCGACGTTCAGTGGAGATCGCCCACGCCGCCGCCGAGATCGGCGCTCCAACATGGGCCATGGTCCAGGAAGGCGATGAGGAGTTGGCGTCGCTAGCCAGCGAAGTGATGACGCTACCAGCGGTTGAGGAAATCTGGAGCCCCTTCGTATACGTCCTGCCCTTGCAGCTATTGACGTACTATCTGGCTCTAGCCAAGGGTTGCCAGCCAGATCGCTTCCGCCGTGACGACCCGGCATTCGCCAGGGCACATTCCCACTACGTGCTGTAGCCCTACGGCTCCAACCCGGCAGCCCTGACCATCCCTGCAAACCTGTCCCGCTCTGCGGGCTGGTCTGCTGGCTCCACCGGAATCGGCAGGGCTTCAAGCTCCGGTATCAGCGTGTCCTGCAGGACCGCCAGTTCCCGTTGGCTGAGTCCCCACTGCCGTGCCACCGCCTCGGCTCCCCAGACCACTCCTTGCCGGAAACCGTAATCCGCTATGGCGCGGTTGACCACTTCTGAAAGATTGCTCATAAGGATTGCCCCGATCAGGCCCTAGAAGCACACGGGCCCCTAGCTGGAGGCCCGCTGCCCTCCGTCAACAATAAACGTGCTCCCGCTCACAAAAGAGGCTTCATCAGAAGCAAGGAACAAAATGGCGTTCGCAATCTCTTCAGGACGCCCAACGCGCCCCATCGGATGGGCTTGCTCGCTGGCGTGAAACCCCTCGGTGCTTGCCGTGCTTCCCCGCATCTGCGGCGTATCAGTCGGCCCCGGCGCGATGCAATTGACCCGTATACCTTGCGGTGTGTACTGCGCCGCTGCCGTGGTCGTCAGATGTATGATTCCAGCCTTGCTCACGGCATACGGCAAGGCCACGCCGAACCCGCGAATGCCCGCGCCCGACGCGATGTTGATGATTGAGCCTCCACCACTGCGCAGCATGTGCGGAATGGTGTACTTGCAGCACAGGAACACGCCCTTCAGGTTGGTATCCATGGTCGTGTCCCACACCTGCTCGTCGATCTCCGCCAGATTCGGCGCACGTATCAGCACCGCAGCCGCGTTCACCAGAACATCCAGCTTGCCGAACCGGGCCACCGCGGCGTCGGTCATCGCCTCGATTTGGTCCGCCTTGGAAGTATCGGCTTGCACGAAGAAGGCCTCTCCTCCCTGCTCGCCAATGAGACTCACCGTCTCCTCGCCGCCACGGCGGTTGCGGTCAGCCACGACCACCCGGGCGCCCTCCTCGGCAAAGCGCAACCCCGTGCGCCTGCCGATCCCCGAGGACGCCCCAGTGATCAGGGCTACCTTGTCTTTCAGACGGCCTGTGATGACTGTCTCCCTCTACCGGTCACTGCTCTAAAGCCGGTTGCCTACTGCTCCGGCAACCAAGCCAGCGATGACACCTCGCTGAACTCCCGCCAACTCTTCGACCAGTGGTCCCCGCCATCATCACTGATGTACAGGTAGCCATAGCGGCTGGCAGCCAGCACAGTATCGGGGTCCCACGCCTGCATATTCACGGTCCACATCGCCGAGTTCGGCGCCGACCCTAGCGAGAGCCTGTCCCACGACTGCCCGGCATTGGTCGAGCGCATCACATTGCCCGTCGTGCCCGGCGTTGCGTCGCCCATGGTGACAAACAGCGTGCCCGGCTCACCGGGCTTGGGGGCCACGCCACGCGGGTATCGCAGGCCGAACACATCGTCCACGCCCAGCGCATTCCAACTCTCGCCCTCGTCGGTGCTGCTCCACACCTCGTCGTTCACGAGGATGAAAACCGTCTTGGGAGGTCCTTCCACCACCAGAACGTTGTGTACGTCCATGTTCGTGATGGGGCTTTCCACCCGGACCCAAGTGTCCCCGCCATCTGTGCTGCGACGGAAGCCGTCCACTTCCAGTCCGGCCCACACATTGCGGCTATCCGTGGGGTCCACCGAAATGCCCGTGAACCGGGGTACACCCACATTGATGCACTCCTCAGCGATATCCATGGGGCGGTGCTCCCAGCTTTTGCCTGCATCAGTGGAGCGGAACAGTCCGGGCCTGCTCGGCGTGCCGGTGCCAGCAAACATAACGTCGGCGTTATTCGGGTCCTGCGTCAGCACCCAGACCACCGACCCCTTCATGGCGTTGTCCTGCAGTTGCCAGTGGATGCCGTTGTCCTCGCTGCGGTACAAGCCCATATCCGTGCCCGCATACACCACTTCAGGTCGGCGCGGGTCCGACACAATGGCCCTGCAAATGCAGTCCGAGTGCATCCCTTGGGAAACTCCGGCCCGCATCCAGCGCTCGCCGTTGTCGGGACTCATCATGATTCCCTGCCCAACGGTTCCTACCAAAATGGTTCCATTTTTCGACATAGTTCTCCCTTCGCTGCTCCCTCATTAAGACCCGCACTAGCCAGCCGCGTTCGACAGGACTAAGCAGGTCTGCTGCGGGGAATTGGGTGTGAACAGGCCGATTATAGGAGGCGCTCCCGTACATTGGCAAGCTGACTCAGCCCTGTGGTAGACTTCCGCCGCACTAACACGGATTATGCTCCCATCTGTCCCTTCACCCGACGGAAAAGGTTATGGAAGACAACAAGGTCATTTTCTCCGGCATGAGGCCCACCGGCAGGCTTCACCTCGGCAACTACCTCGGAGCCCTCCAGAACTGGGTGGGTCTGCAGGACGAATACAGTTGCATCTACGCCGCCGTGGACGTCCATGCCCTCACCACCATCTCCAGCGGCGATGAAGTCCAGGAGATACAGCCCAACATCCGGGAAATGTTGATTGACTGGCTGGCTGCCGGCTTGGACCCCCAGCGTAGCATCCTCTTCGTCCAGTCCCATGTACCCGAAGTCCTCACCCTCAGCGCCCTCCTCAGCATGGTGACCCCTCTGGGCTGGTTGATGCGCGTCCCCACCTTCAAGGAAAGAGTACGGCAGATGTCCGAGACCGAGGACAGCGTCAGCTATGGTCTTGTCGGCTACCCCGTCCTCCAGACTGCCGACATCATCCTTTACAAAGCCAGCGCCGTCCCAGTAGGCGAGGACCAGATCCCCCACCTGGAACTGGCCCGCGAAATCGTCCGCCGCTTCAACAACACCTTCGGCGACACCTTCCCCGAACCCCAGGTCAAGCTCACCGAAGTCCCTTCCATCGTCGGTCTCGACGGCCAGCACAAGATGAGCAAGAGCCTCGACAACCACATCGAATTGGCCTCCGACCCCGACGAGACCCGCAAGCGCGTACTCACCGCTTTCACCGACCCTCAACGCCAACGTCGCACCGACCCCGGCCGCCCGTCGGTGTGCAATGTCTACTCCCTCCACAAGGTCTTCGACCCCGAAAACCTCGACGCCATCTACGACGAATGCACCTCGGCAACCCGTGGCTGCGTCGACTGCAAGCGACAACTGGCCGACGGCATCAACGACTACTTGGGCGAGATGCGCGAGCGTCGCCGAGAACTGGAGGAACGCCCCGACTACGTCACCGAAGTCCTGCTGGACGGAGCGAAGCGTGCCAAGGCCATCGCCAAGGCCACCATCGACGAAGTCACCGAGAAAATGGGTCTTGGGATTCCCCCGATTACCTAATCCCTGATTGCCGCAAGCTCAAGTGCATTCATCCACTGGAATCGAGTAGAGGGACTGGATATGGGAGCGATACACGTCCCGGTTACTGTCCGTAATCCAATAGAGCGAGACAGGGCTTGGGAAGGAACGTTCTTGGTGGACACGGGAGCCACCGATTGCATGGTGTCCAGGAGACACTTGGAGTCCGTTGGCCTTGAGCCCGTCGGCCAACGGGTATACGAGTTGGCAGATGGTAATCGACTTCAGGTTGACATTACCGCCGCCCTCGTGGAAGTCTTGGGACAACCTGTTGGGGTGACAATAATCATGGCCGACGGTGACGTTGAGCCTTTGCTCGGAGTAACCGCACTGGAATCGGCAGGCATTGAAGTAGACCCCCGTAATGAAACCCTCAAGCGTCTTCCATCAGTGCGTCTCAAGGGATTCCGCTAGGCTTGGCAAGCCTCTACTGACATGACCGCTTCCCTTCCTTCTCCCCTTCCCTTGTCCTCCAGTGGCCAGCCACCCCTTGCCATTGCAGCCGAGGCCGCCCGCCGCGCCGGCAAAGTCCTCATGGACAGGTTCGCTGGCGACATCTCAATCAGCTTCAAAGGCCGGGGCGACGTCGTCACCGACGTCGACCTCGAATGCGAACGAGTCATTCTGGAGCTTCTCGCCAGCGAATACCCCGGCTTCGGCATCCTGTCGGAAGAATCCGAACCCGTCGATACCGGCTCTCCCTACACATGGGTCATCGACCCCCTCGACGGCACCCGGAACTACTCCGAAGGTATCGCCCACTTCTCAGTGGTCGTCGCCCTCGCCCACCAGCGTCGCCCCGTCGCCGGAGTAACCTACGACCCCGTCCGTGACCACATGTTCCAAGCCGAGTTGGGCAAGGGCGCCCAGTTGAACGGCACGCCCATATCCATCTCCGACAAGCAGGAACTCGACCGTTGTCTCATGGGCTTCGACATGGGCTACGTCGACCAAGACGCTGCTAAAGCCCTGGATATGATCAGGAGTCTCTGGCCCGGCGTGGAAGCGATTCGCATCATGGGTTCCGGCGCACTCGGCCTAGCCTACGCTGCCGCCGGACAACTCGACATCTATTTCCACCACCGCCTCTTCCCATGGGACGTCGCATCGGGCCTTCTACTGGTGACTGAGGCTGGCGGAACGGTTGTCACTCGCAACGGCGCCCCCGGTTCGCTGGACAGCCCCAGCGTGATCGCCACCAGCCAGCCCCTCTTGGACCAGTTCCTAGCGGCTACCGAGGGCACTAGCTGGAGGCTGGGCTAGCGGCTCTGCTCCAAACGCCTCCAGCATCTCCCCAACGCTATTCCACACATACTTCGGCTTCTGCTCTAGCGTCGCCTTGGAGTTCACCGACCCCCACAAAGCCGCTGCCCCTGTGGCCCCCGCATTATGGGCGCACTCTATGTCCACGTGACTGTCCCCCACCACCAGGGTATCTCCGGCAGGCACGCCTAGCTCATCCAGTATCACTTGCAGACGCCGCGCATCAGGCTTGTAGATGCCGTCCTCTTCCCGGAAATGCAGACTGTCGAACAACTCCGTTACCTTGCTGTCCGCAGCCTCCTGCGCCCCATACCTGCCCCGCTTGTCCGACATCACGGCCAGCGTGAATCCCTGTCCCTTCATCCAAAAAAGCGCTTCAAAAACCCCGTCATACAAATGCCCCAGCTTGAACATCTGCGCCCTGTAGAACTCTTGGTACAGGTCATAGACGTCCTGCGTGTTCTCCGGGAACATCTCCCCGATGTGGTTGATGATGGGCATGGAGTAATGCGGCGCAATCTCCTCCACGGGGGGCCGGGGTAGTCCCAAGCTGTCCGCTGCATGCCAGACCCCTGTCACATGCAGGTCCCAACTGTTCCAGAGCGTCTGGTCCCAGTCGAATACGATTAGCTTATACTTGTTCACAGTTCACCTAATCCCATTATACGGCTGAGACTGTCACTCATATACGCCTTAGCTCTCAAGCCTTCGGATGTTCCTGTGACAACCCTGCTCCTCGAAAACGCAAGAGTCCTGACCATGGACCCACGCCAACCCACCGCTTGGTACGTGGCCATCAGCAACGACCGCATCGCCTCCGTCGGGAACAGCGAACAGCTACGCGACCTCCCCCAAGCCAGCATCCAGCGCATCGACTGCCAGGGAATGACCCTGACTCCCGGCTTCCACGACGCCCACATCCACCTCCTCGCCTACGCCTCCAGCCTCATGCAACTCGACTGCCGCCCCGGACGCGTCGACTCCATATCCGGCATAACCACTGCCCTCAAGCAGCGGGCCGCCACAACTCCCCAAGGCAACTGCATCCGCGCCTTCGGCTACGATGAGTTCTACCTCAAGGAAGGCCGCCACCCCAACCGCCGGGACCTCGATGCCGCCACCACGACCCACCCAGTGCGCCTCGACCACCGCACGGGCCACGCCTCCGTCCTCAACAGCCCAGCCCTGACACTCCTCGGCATCACCCGCGACACTCCAGACCCCATCGACGGCATCATCGACCGCGACCAAGCAACCAACGAACCCACCGGCCTCCTGTTCGAAATGTCCCGTCACCTGCGCCCCCTCGCCGCCACGGATGACACCCAACGCCAGCAGGCAATATCCCTCGCCAATCAACAACTCCTCTCCCACGGCATCACCTCAGTCCAGGACGCTGGCGCAGACAACGACCCCGGCCGCTGGCATACCCTGAGAAAGCTGAAAGAAGACGGCAGCCTCACCCCCCGTCTTTCCGTAATGCGAGGCGCATACCACTTGGACGCTTTCCAAGAAGAAGCCCTGACTCCCGACGCCACCAACCACGACGCCTCATTGGGCGCGGTTAAAGTGATGCTCTCCTTCACCACCGGCACCCCCCAACCCGAACCCGAAGAACTTCTCCACATCGTGGAACGCGTCCACAAAGCCGGTTATCAGCTTGCCATCCATGCCGTCGAGCAGGAGGCCGTTGAACTGGCCGCATCATGCCTGCTCCAAGCCCAGCGACAGTGGCCCCGCCCCAACGCCCGTCACCGCATCGAACACTGCTGCGAGTGCCCGCCCGCATTAGCGCACACCCTCGCGGAAGCCCGCGCCATGGTCGTAACCCAACCCGCCTTCACCCACGCCTACGGTGATAAGTACCTAGCCCTAACCCCAAGCGACATCCATCCCCACCTCTACCCCTTGAAACGCCTCCAACAGCAAGGCATCCCCCTCGCCTCCGGCTCCGACGCCCCCGTCGCCACCCCCGACCCCCTCCGTTCCATCAGATCCGCAGCCGACCGCCTCACCACCCAAGACACGCCCTTCAACCCCAACCAAGCCCTATCACCCCACGAAGCCCTGCGAATGGAGACCATCGGCGGCGCATACGCCTCCTTCCAGGAAAAACACAAAGGCACTATCGAACCCGGCAAACTGGCAGACCTAGTGCTGCTCTCAACCGACCCGACCAACGAGTTAGCAGAGGTCATGATGACATTAGTAGGCGGACAAATCGTCTGGGAACGCTAGCAGTACGCTGCTGGAGCCACCACTACGGCGGGTCGCAATACTGTATGGGATTTTGCCGCCCTCGGTATTGGTCAGGGACACGCTTGCCGACGTATCTCTCCTGTAAATGGGTTGGTGCGGGTCTGCCCTCGAACCCGTAGCGTCCTTCGCGCTGCGGGTGATGACCCGCAAAAGTGTCAGGAGTGGCGGAGAGCCATCTTTCAGGGACGAACGCTCCAATTACTTTTCCCTCTGCTGAGTGGGCGAGCACTAGGTCGTATTTCTCTGCCCGTTTTCGGTTGACTCTCCATGCGTACCGAACGGCTTCGTAGACATTCTCCCTTTCGACCAGTGACTGGCTCACATAGATCAATATGAATGGGTCCTATACTTCAAAGAACGCAGAAGGGTATTGGTTGCCAGGCAATCCTGTCTCCTAGCTTCCCCTACCGAGTCCGCTCCATCACATAAAAAGCCAAATCCATCAGCGGCCTCCGCGCCGGCCCGTCCTCCAGTGCCTTCAGATCATGGCTGGCCTTGCTGCAATAGTCCCGCACCACCCCGTAGCACTCCTCCACGATCCCCGAATTGCGCATCATTTCCAGCGCCCTGTCCAAGTGCCCGTCGGTGTTGCCCTCTTGGAACAGCGCCTTCACCGGATTGTCCTCAGGATAACGCTCAATCAGCCTGATAGTGGGCAGTGTCAGCACACCCTGCAACAAGTCATGCCCCACCGGCTTCCCGATTTCATCCGTGGAGCCCAATACATCCAGGATGTCGTCCACGATCTGGAAGGCCATCCCAATGTGGTGCCCGTAGTCCTTCAACGCCTGCACCGCTGGCTCCGGCGCCCCGCTCAGCAGCGCCCCCGTCTCCGCAGCCGTGGAAAACAGCGACGCCGTCTTGCGATAAATCCGGTTGCAGTAGTCCTCCTCCCGCTGCTGCCAGTTATACGTGTTGAAATACTCCAGCAACTCCCCACTCGATAGGTCCATGATGGTCTCGGAGAACCGTCGTATGGCCCTCACGTTCCCAGTGTCGCAGACGAATGTAGCCGATGTGGCAAAAACATAATCACCCAACAGCACGGCCGCATTCCGCCCCCACAGGCTCCCCACCGTCGCCTTGCCACGACGCAGCGACGAGTTGTCCACCGTATCGTCATGAATCAGCGTAGCCACATGCAGCAACTCCACCGCAGTGGCCATGATGACCGGCAGGGTGTAGTCCGTGCCATAAAACCGGGATGCCAGCAACGTGATGGCAGGCCGCACCCGCTTGCCCCCCGTGCTCACCACATAGTCCAGCATGTTGGCGAGATCGCCCACACCCTCCTTGGAAATACGGTGTAGGTGCTCCTCAACCTGTGCAAGCTCGTTCGTTACGGGCAGGTAAATTGAAGTGGCGGTGGGGTCGGCCCCTTCTTGCAACGTCCCTATCCTCGGGCGCCGACTAAACGGGAGGTCTCTTCTTCCGCCACACCGTCGTCCAGCTTTATAAACAGCGGTTGCGGCCGCTCCATCGCTTGTCCCGGCGGCAATTGCTCCGTCGTGCCGCCCCAATTCCACCCACACTCGCCCACATCGCCCTCATACCCCAGCATCCAATGCAGCTTCTGTGCGCTGAACGGTATGTAAGGCCCCATCAGCACTTTGAGGCAGTTGATGGTCGACATAGCCACCCACAATGTCGTTGCCGTCGCCTCCCGGTCCGTCTTGATGCTTACCCACGGTGCCTTGGCATCAAGATAACGGTTGGCCTCTTGCGCCAGAGCCATCGCCTGCGTCAGTCCGAGACGGAAGCGGCATGTCGCCAAGCTGTGCCCCACATCCTCCAGCGCAACAGCGCACTTCTTCAGCAGCCCCTCGCCATCCTCGTCCAACTCCCCTGGCTCGGGCACCTTCCCATCGAAGTTGCGGTAGGTAATGGTCAGCACCCTCTGCACCAGATTCCCGAACGTCCCCACAAGCTCCGAGTTGTTCCGCCGCACGAATTCGCCCCAAGAGAAGTCCGTATCCCCCGATTCAGGCATGCTCATGCTCAAATAGAAGCGCAAAGGGTCCGGGTCATACCTGTCCAGATAGTCCGGCAGCCACAACGCCCAGTTCTGGCTCGTGGAAAACTGCCTCCCCTCCAGGCTCAAAAACTCATTCGCAGGCACATCATAAGGCAGGTTGAATCCCTCATACCCCATCAGCATCGCAGGCCAGATCATCGTGTGGAACGGTATGTTGTCCTTGCCGATGAAATAGAAGGGCTTGGCCTCCGGGTTGTGCCACCACTCCTTCCAAGCCTCCGGTTCGCCCCGGTCCGACGCCCACTGCACCGACGCCGACAAATACCCGATCACCGCCTCGAACCAGACGTATATCCGCTTGTCGTCATAATCATCCAGCGGCACCGGCACGCCCCACGTGATGTCCCGTGTGATAGCCCGGTCCAGCAGCGCCTCCTCCAGATACCGCTTGGTGAAGTTCAGCACATTCGGACGCCAGTACTCCTTATCCTGTAGCCATTCCAGCAACCGGTCACGAAACGCGCTGAGCCTCAGGAAGAAATGGTCAGAGTTCTGGAAGCTCGGCGTGGTCCCCGAAAGCCTGCACTTGGGGTCCACCAAGTCCTGCGGGTCCAAGGTTCGCCCGCACTCATCGCACTGGTCTCCCCGCGCCCGCACGTTCCCGCAATGGGGGCACGTCCCCTCCACATACCTGTCCGGCAGAAACCGCCTGCAATCAGCGCAATAGGGCAGGAGCATCGTGTCCTTGTAGATGAGCCCCTTCTCCAGCAGGTTCAGGAAAAAGTCCTGCGACACCTGCCGGTGATTGTCCGTCCCCGTACTGGTGAACAAATCGAAGCTGATACCCATCCGCTGCCACGAATCCAAGAAGTCCTCGTGGTACTTCGCCACCACCGCCTGCGGAGTAAGCCCCTCCTGCTCCGCCCGTATCGTGACCGGCGTTCCATGCTGGTCGCTGCCCGACACCATCAGTACATGGTCGCCCTTTGCCCGGTGATACCGGGCAAAGATATCCGCCGGTAGATAGCAGCCAGCAAGGTGTCCCAGATGCAGCGAGCCGTTGGCATAAGGCCAAGCCACGGCCACGAGTATATGTTCGGACATTCAGCCGGTCCCCAGAAACGAGTCGAAACGTCCAGCCATTCTAGCACACGGCCCCACCGCAGGTACGACTGACGGCCAAACCCTCACCAAAAACTTGATAACAATCACGCCATCAGGCTATCATTGACCCAAGCTAGGGGGTGCCTCATGCGCATCGGGCCGTTTGGGATAACAGAGTTACTCATCATATTGGCCGTCCTTCTCTTGCTGTTTGGGGCGACGCGCCTCCCCCAAGTCGGCAAGTCACTCGGTGCCAGCATGCGTGCGTTCAAGAGGGCCGTCACCGGCGAGGAAGACCAGGAACCGGACAAGAGTGAAAGCGAAAACGCCTCTGTAGGCAAAGGCACCGAACGCTAGATGCACCTATGTCCCGGCGCGGACAGGTGCGGCAGCCTTGCCACGGCCTGCCAGTCGAGCTAGTAGCACTCCAAGTTCATACATCACGATCAGTGGCGCCGCCACCAGTGCTTGGTTCATCGGGTCCACCGTCGGCGTAATCAGCGCCGCGAGAATGAACGCTACCACCAACCAGTAACGTCGAAATCTCGCGTACGTGCGCGCCGTTACGATGCCCAGCTTCGCCAGCAAGAACATCACCAACGGGGTCTCGAATACCACGCCCATCCAGAACACCAGCATCACAGTGGTGTTGATGTAGTTGCTAATCCTCGGCTCGACCGTAGCGAAGCTGCTACCCCATTCCAACAGGAAATCAAGGGCTTTGGGTAGCAGTACGAAATAGCCGAACGCGCATCCTCCAGCAAAGAATAGTAGGCTCGCTGGAAGGAAGGCCAGCAGGTACCGTAGCTCTCGGCCCGTCAGCCCCGGCGCGACGAATCTCACGACTTGGTACAGCACTATTGGGAAGGCCAGCACTAAGCCAGCCACCAAGCTGACTTTTACGGTCACGCTTAGGTTCTCGGTGATGGAGATTGCTTGGAGTTCTGCGGCGCCGGGTTCGTTCAACCCACCGGGCTGCTTCAACAGCTCTATCAGCGTCTCGTGGAAATAGAACCCCGCCATCGCGCCAATCAATACTGCGAGGCAAGAGAGAAGGAGGCGCCTGCGCAACTCCCGCAGGTGCTGGCGAACAGAAAGCTGCCGTTCCATCAGCTCTGGCCCTTGTCGTCCGGGTTGGCCTCCGTCTTCCGGCCCCCGTCTCGGGGCTCCACGGGCTCGTCCCACTTGCTCGGCTCCAAAGTCGATGACAAATCAGTGAACGACCGGCGCACCTCCCCCACCATCTTGCCCGCGCTCCGTGCCATGTCGATTGCCTTGGCCGGCCCCAGCACAAGCACCGCCACCAGCACAATGACCAGCAACTCCAAGAACCCGAGACCCATCATGGGCGCGGCTCCCCCCACAAGGCGCACTCCCCGCAGCCCTGAACGAGTGACACCGGAACGCGCGGCGCCCCCCCATAACCCATCTCCCGCAGCATACCTAGCAGCAAGCACAGCGGCAGCCCCACCACATTCGAATAACACCCCTCCACCCTGCTGGCAGGATGAAACTCCTCATCCTGCACCCCATACGCCCCAGCCTTGTCCATCGGCGACCCTGACCCGATATATGCCTCCATCTCGCCATCGGAGTAGTCTCGCATTACCACCGATGTGGACTTGCTGTCCACCAGGTGCGTCCCACGACTGGCATCCACCACCGCCACACCGCTGAACACTTCGTGCGCATTCCCCCTGAGCCGCGTCAGCATCCGCCGCGCTTCCTCCACGCTACCCGGCTTTCCCAACACCTCCCCCTCATGCACCACCACGCTATCGGCCCCAATCACCAAGCCCCCCGTCACCTGCTCCGCCACCGCCTGCGCCTTCTCCAAGGCCAGCCTCCGCACCAACTCATCCGGCCCCTCACCCTCCAGCGGGTCTTCCACTATGGACGACGGCTGCACCCGGAAGTCCATGCCCAGTGCCTGCATCAGTTCCCGTCGTCTCGGCGAAGCCGAACCAAGCGTCAGCGTCGTATGCCCCGTACCCGAGGGCTCATCCGGCCCCGCAAGCGTAGCCACACACTCCACATGATGCGTCTGCGGGAACATGTCGATGGGCTGCACCTTCCGCAGCCGGAACCCCCCCGCGCACAGTCCCTTCAGGTCCCGCGCCAGCGTCGATGGGTCGCAGGAAACATACACCACCTTCTTCGGCCGCAGCCTCACCATCGACTCCAGCATGCTCGGATGACACCCAGCACGTGGCGGGTCCAGCACCACCGCATCGGGGCAGCGCTCCATCGACGCCAGCGCATCCTCCGCCCGCGCATGCAACAACTCCAGATTGGCTATGCCCTCGCAGTTCACCCTCGCATCGTCCATCGCAGCGCTGGACTCCTCAATCGCAATCACCTGCTTGCAATAAGGCGCCAGCAATACCGCGAAAGTCCCAACCCCCGCATACACATCCGCCACCACCTCATCCCCCGACAACTCCAACTCCTCCCGCACCAAGTCCGCCATGCGTTCCGCTTGCACCGTGTTCACTTGGAAAAAGGAAGGCGACCCCACCCTGAACACATGCCCGCCCATGCGCTCCCGGAAATGCTTCTGACCCGTGGCTATGCCCACATCCGGGTTCTTCAGCGTCGGCTGCACCAGCACATCCCCCGTCCCCGTCCCATACCGCACCGATACCTGCGTCGTATCAGCGCAATGCCCCTGCAACTCGGCCAGCGTGCCGTTGATCCCCTCATCCATCAGCATGCACCGGTCTATCGGCACAAACCGCCGGCTCTCCCGGTTCACATAACCCAGCGCCCCCTGCGGGCCCACCGTAAATCGCGCATGGTTCCTGTATCCAAACGGCACTGGTGCCGGCAGTATGTCAGCCACCGGGGCATCCTCCAGCCCGCCGATTCGCTCCAGCGCATCCACCACCGCCAGCCGCTTCAGTTCCCGCTGGTGCCCCTCATCGATATGCTGCCATTGGCACCCCGTGCAAGCCCCGAAATGCGGGCACGGCGGCTCAACCCGGTGTTTCGATCCCTCAATCACCCTCACCACCCGTGCCGCCACATACCGCCGGTGGCGACGCACCACCTCCGCCTCTACCTCTTCCCCGTCAATCCCCCCAAACACTAAAAGAGGCACGTCCTCGTGCTGTGCCAGCGCCTCTCCCAGACGCCCCCAGCCCTCCAGCCGCACCCTCATCCGTTGACCGATTTCCACAGCATGCGCCATACGAATCACTATAGACCACCGCCCCACACCTGCCAAGCAAGCCCCATACCCCCAGTCCATAGGCCGCCAACCTGCCGTTCACCCGCCGCCACTGCACCCCCCGGTGTACCCGCACAGCCGTTCTCCACATGAGTTCGCATATACCCCAAATGGACTGTATGTTCCAGCCATTGTCTAGGTGTCGACCCCAAAACAGCCTTTCGGCTTGACGCGCTCCCCGGGGGAGTGCTAGGAATAACAAAGACCCCAGTGTTCGCAGCACCGGGGTCTTAATTCAGCCAACAGAAGCGATGCCTGTTGGATGGGCCCTTAACGGGCCATAGGATGGGTTCCGTCGGATACGGGTTTACATTCCCATCCTACCACTCTTGGGAGGGAGTGCGTCAACCAGCAGACATCCCATCGGAGGGATGTTTCCCATGTTCAATATCGACCTGCTGCCCGATGAGCGCGACGGGTGGAAGACTTGGGTCCCCCGCATCACCTTTGAGTCCTCCGAGGACCAGATCGGCTTCGCCCAAATGGCCCAACACGACGGCATCACCCAAGAGGAACTCATCAACCGGTTCATGCGATGGGAAGTCTACCTGCGCGAGTCCGAGCCTCAGTCCTAGCCCAATTCGTCATTCCTAGCCCCCACCCGTCATTCCTTCCCCCCATTCGTCATTCCTGCGAAGGCAGGAATGACGGCCCTGTCCCACAAGCATCACCCTCCCCCGAACCAAGCAGCCACCTGCCCAAAGACACCAATACCCTCGTCATTCCCATCCAATCATCACCCTGTTGGCCCTGAGCGAAGTCGAAGGGCCCACCCCCGTCTAACTCCTCAATCGAAACACCAAACCCTCCATCTCCACCGCCCACCAACGTATACGGTAGACAGAACCGTCTTCGAGCTTTGGCTAGGCGGACTGTAACCCCAGCAAGCAGCAGGTCGGCCTTCAGTAGGAGTCCTAACGTGTGAGAGACGCGTTCTTCGTGAACCGGGCTCGGGCTCGGTAGCAGAGGTCTTATGCACTGCTTAGAATGTAATTGACCCACTGATCGTCTTTCCAACTGGAGCGGATGTGCAGACATCCTCATCACCTACTTCGCCAAGGACGTGGCCCGCTGGCTGCAGAGGGAGGAATAATGGCGAACCTTAGAATGCTCTCATGGAACGTGAACGGCATTCGCGCCGCCCTCAAAAAGGGCTTTCTGGAGTGGATGGCAGAGGTGGACCCGGGAGTGCTATGCATCCAGGAGACCAAGGCCCACCCCGACCAGCTACCGGCCTCGCTGAAGGAGGTTGAGGGGTACCGGGCATACTTCGCCTCGGCGGAGCGCAAGGGCTACAGCGGCGTGGCCATCTACACAAAGCGGGAGCCGGCGTCGGTGACGGTGGGATTCGGCGTCGACGAATTCGACAGCGAGGGGCGGACTCTCGTCGCCGACTACGGGGACTTCCTGCTGTACTCGGTGTATTTCCCGAACGGCAAGAGCTCTGAGGAGCGGCTGGACTACAAGATGCGCTTCTACGACGCCTTCCTGGAGCACATCGATGGGCAGGCAGCATCGGGGCGCAACGTGGTCATCTGCGGCGACGTGAACACGGCGCACAGGGCCATCGACCTGGCGCGGCCCAAGGAGAATGAGAAGGTGTCCGGGTTCCTGGAGATCGAGCGGGAGTGGATCGACAAGCTGCTGGCCCACGGGCACCTGGACACCTTCCGCATGTTCAACAATGAGCCGGACAACTACACATACTGGGACATGATCAACCGCGCCCGGGACCGCAACGTGGGTTGGCGCATCGACTACTTCTATGTGAGCAGCGCGCTGGCGGACAAGGTGACGTGCGCCTTCATCCTGCCGGAGGTCATGGGGAGCGACCACTGCCCGGTGGGCGTAGACATTGAGGTGAGCGGCTAGCGATAGACAGAACAGTGCCCGTTGACTTCCGGCAACAGGCCTCCTCCTCGGTGATGCAGGTGATGGTGTATTCCATCAGTCAACTAGACCCAACTCAAATCCAAACCTCCCAGCGAAAAGTTCGCAGTACAGTACAGTCAGCCCACTTTCGGAAAATCGAACCACCCCCTACCCCTCCCCGTCCTTGACTTGACATTCCCCCTTTGCTAGATTTTCCTGTAACCTCCTGATGGGAAGTTACCTCTCTCACAACACCCCCTCGCACACGGCTACCCAGCCGCCCTCTCCTACGCCCGCCCGCTCGCTTCCTGTGCGCAATCTCTCTTCCGAGGTGATGCCGCTATGAACCACGTCCCTTTCAAGGAGCTTCGCCCCGCCTATGGCTTCGATGAAGTGGCCATCGTCCCCGGAGAGGTAACCGTCAACCCCGAAATGACCAGCACCGAAATGCGCATCGGCGACACTGTTTTCGACATTCCCATCATGGCCTCCGCTATGGATGCCATCGTTTCCCCCGCCTCCGCTGCCCTCATGGACCAAGCCGGTGGCCTCGGCGTCCTCAACCTCGAGGGCCTCTACACCCGCTACCAAGACCCCCATTCCATGCTCGAAGAAGTCATCTCCGCCTCCCGTGAAGAGGTCACCGGTCTCCTTCAGGACGTCTACTCCCCGCCCGTCCAGTCCCATCTGGTGGCCGAACGTGTCCAGGAAATCAAGGCCTCCGGCTCCTGCTGTGCTGTCTCCGTGACCCCCAACAACGCCAAGGCCCTGTCCCCCGTCGCCGTCGAAGCAGGCGCCGACATCCTGTTCGTCCAGTCCACCGTCACCACTGCCAAGCACACTTCCCGCAGCTATCGCGGCCTCCTGCTCGACGAACTCCGCGATCAGGTCGGCATCCCCGTCGTCGTCGGCAACTGCGTCGGCTACTCCGTCGCCTTGGCCCTCATGGAAACCGGCATCGATGGCGTCCTTGTCGGCGTCGGCCCCGGCGCAGCCTGCACCACCCGCGAGGTCGTCGGCGTCGGCGTTCCCCAAGTCACCGCCACCATGGAATGTGCCGCCGCCCGCCAGGAATACTTCAATCGCACTGGTCGCTACGTCCCCATCATCACCGATGGCGGCCTCCGCACCGGCGGCGACGTCTGCAAGGCCGTCGTCAGCGGTGCCGATGGCGTCATGCTCGGCACCCCCTTCGCCCAAGCCGAAGAAGCCCCCGGTCGCGGCTTCAACTGGGGCATGGCCAACTCCCACCCCAACCTCCCCCGCGGCACCCGCATCAAGGTCGGCACCAAGGGCACCCTCAGCCAGATTCTCTTCGGCCCCACCTCCGTCACCGACGGCACCCAGAACCTAGTCGGCGCCCTCAAAGTAGGCATGGGCATGTGCGGCGCCATGAACCTCCAAGAACTCCAGCAAGCCGAAATGGTCATCGCCCCCTCCATCAAGACCGAAGGCAAACTCTTCCAATTCGCCCCCAACTGACCCCCACCGCCGACCCCGTGTTATACTCCTCACCCGTGCCGAACGCTCAAGGGAAAGTCTCCCCATGACCACCGCTGAAGCCGACCCCACACCCATATTCGCCGACGCCGACGCCATGAGCGACGCCGCCCACGCCCGGCTGGCCGCCGGAGACCTCCGCGACGCTGCTGAAAAAGCCTGGTGTGCAACCATTCGTGCCACCGAAGCCCTTGTCCTCGCCCGCACCGGGCAGGAACCCGCCAGATCCACCCACGCCAGCCCGCGCCTCACTCTCTTGGCCCAATCCGACCCCGCCCTCATCGACCTTCGCCGCAAATACAACGACCGCCAGAATCTTCTCCATGGCGACTGCTTCTACCACGAATTCTGCCCCATCCCCGGCACCGAACAACTCATCCACGAAACATCCGACTTCATCCACCAAGCCCAACACCTATCCACCCCACCCCAACAATAACGCCATCGCTGCCGCCCTATAAGCGTCCTCACAACCCCCCACCTCGTCATTCCCGCGCCCCACCTCGTCATTCCCGCGCCCCACCTCGTCATTCCCGCGCCCCACCTCGTCATTCCCGCGCCCCACCTCGTCATTCCCGCGCCCCACCTCGTCATTCCCGCGCCCCACCTCGTCATTCCCGCGCCCCACCTCGTCATTCCCGCGCCCCACCTCGTCATTCCCGCGCCCCACCTCGTCATTCCCGCGGAGGCGGGAATCCACGTAACCCGGACCACGCCGGCACTCACCCAGCCTCATCCCGCCGCCCGTACCCTCACCTCGTCATTCCCGCGCCCCACCTCGTCATTCCCGCGGAGGCGGGAATCCACGTAACCCGGACCACCCCTGAACTCACCCAGCTTCATCCCGCCGCCCGTACCCCCACCTCGTCATTCCCGCGCCCCACCTCGTCATTCCCGCGGAGGCGGGAATCCACGTAACCCGGACCACCCCTGAACTCACCCAGCTTCATCCCGCCGCCCGTACCCCCACCTCCGTCATTCCCGCGCCCCACCCCCGTCATTCCCGCGCCCCACCCCCGTCATTCCCGCGGAGGCGGGAACCCACGTAACCCGGACCACCCCTGAACTCACCCAGCTTCATCCCGCCGCCCGTACCCCCACCTCGTCATTCCCGCGCCCCACCTCGTCATTCCCGCGGAGGCGGGAACCCACGTAACCCGGACCACGCCGGCACTCACCCACCCCAGCCTGCTGCCTCACGCCAAACCCACCCCCCCATCCTCCCCCATGACATTTCCCCATTGACACTCCCTCCCCCTCCCCTCTACCATCAGAACAAGCACCAGAACACCAAGCAACCCGCCTCCCTAAGCCCGCCTCCCGGGTCCAGCGCAGACCCCCGAAGCGGTTCTTGCGGATGCACTCGCCCAAAAATTCAGGAATCAGGAGGCCATCCCCAAAATGTCACAGTGTGACATTTCTCCAGCTACGAAAATGTCACAAATGTCACAAAAGCGTGAAATCTGTGACATCCCCAGATACGAAAAAATGTCACAGCATTTCCGTATCTGGCCAGCTAGGAAAATGTCACAAATGTCACAATTCTCAGATACGAAAAAAATATTTTAGCTATAAACCGTGTGACATTGTGACATTTCCCCCCTCCGGCATCCCACTCCTCCCCAAAAAGAAGAGGCCCGCCAATCGGCAGGCCCCTCCAGCAGGCTCTCGATGCCTAGCTCATCGGCCCCTAGTGCATCGGCGAAAAAGACGCCGGCGACAGTATCTTCGTTTCCTGCCTTACCAGCATCTCTCGCGTCGGCGCAGGCCAGTTGGGGTCCTTCATCGACTCCGCCCGTATCCTGTCCCGCTCCTCAAGGCTGGCATACGGCCACACATGGATCCACTTGTTCAGCCCGCCCAACTCCGTGTACCAGCAGGCGGCCAGAGGCGAGTACTTCTCCCGGTGGTGGATGGCCTCTGCCCATCGCTCAATCACCGTGTTGATGCTGCCCGGCTTGTAGGTGTAGGTCCGCATCTCATACACATTGCCCAGCTCCTGCTCGCCGTCCCAGTCCCGCATGAAGGGCGCGGGAATCAGTATCTCGGCTTCCTGGTTCAGCAGGTTGGCATTGTGCTTGGGTGGCCAGTTGTCGTCCTTCATCGCCTCGGCCCGGATATCCGTCCGCGCCTGCAGGCTCTCATAGGGCCACACATGGATGGCTTGGTTCAGGGGCCCGAACTCCGTCTTCCAGAAAGCCCCCAGCGGGGAATACTTGCTCCGGTGGGGTATCGCCTCCCCGAACCCTCGCTCGAACTCCGCAACATTGCCCGGCGCGAAGGTATAGGTCCGCATCTCGTAAATCATCGCCTCTCCTCCTCTGACTTGGGGGAATCAGTATCCCGTCCCTATGAAGGGGTCGGCGTCAGTCTAGCAAACCCCACGTTCACGGGCAACTTGGAGTGTCAGGCGTGCCTGAAACCCTTGTTACCCTAGCAGCGACGGTTCGGGAGAACCTCACCGCGTTGCTTCATATCTGCCACTGATTCAGTCACCACTCGACGGATCCCTGACAACGCTAACCCCGGTGTCGGCTCGAGCCAACTGAGCAATGGAAACTCAGCACATAGTCCGATGTATTCCCCATCTTCGTCCGACCAGACAACCCTATATGTGTATTGGTCTCTTGCCACGAACCCCTCCGATGCCGGTATCTCGCCACCGCTGGCTACACGATTGGTCTGGAAGTATAGACGGAGGCCCTACACCACCGGCCACCGCCCCGGAAACGATACCCCCGTCCGCGACAGCATATCCTCCCCAATCGCCTGCACCTTCTGGATTAACTCCCACTCATCCACGAACGTCGGCCGGTGGTCCTCCACCACCACGCGCCCATCCACAATTACCGTATGCACGCTCCGCCCGTCCGCGTTGTACACCAAATTATTCACCGGGTTGAACAGCGTCCTCCACTCCGCCCTCCGCGTATCGAACAGCACCAAGTCCGCCTTCTTCCCAACCTCAATGGACCCAATCTCCCCATCCAACCCGAATGCCCTAGCCCCGTTGATCGTCGCCATCTCCAATGCCGTCTCCGCCGGCACCGCCGTCGGGTCCTGCCTCGCATCCTTGTAGATAATCGCCGCCAGATACATCGACCGCATAGTCTCAATCAAATTGGCATTGTTCCCCGCATCTGTCCCCAGCGCCACGCACACCCCCCGCTCCAGCATCTCCGGCAACTTCCCCTGCAACGTAGTCCCCGATGCCCCCTTCAACGCCGCCGTGGGACACATCACCGCCTTGGCATCCGTCCGCACCATGCTCTCGATTTCGGCATCATCAATCCCAATGACATGCGCCAGCAGCGTCCGCGGCCCCAGCAACCCCTGTTCTTCCAAGTACTGTATCGGCCTCTTCCCATGCTGCTGCAGATGATTGTTCACCGACGACGCGCTCCCCCCTTGGTGCAGCGTCAGCCCCGTATTGTTGTGGTCGCTTATCTCCTTGGCAGCCTGCAGCAGTTCACTCGAACAGAAATCCGACGAGAACGGCATCGCCCAAGCCTGCACCCGCCCGTCCAGCCTGCCGTTATACGCCTCCACGGTCTGCGACATAAGCGAAATGGCTTGGTCAGTCGTATACACCGGCAGATTGATCGGGTTGGGCTGGTCCGTAACATGCGCCCCCACGATGATTCGGCAACCCGCCTGCTCATAAGCCTCCATGCAGGCATGCAGATGCTTGGTGCTCCCCGGGTCCAAGAAGCACGTTGTCCCATACTTCAGCAACTCCGTGATGCCCAGCAGCGAGGTGTGGTACTCCTCCTCCGGCGTCATCACCCCCTGCAGCCGGAACACATTGGGCAGGTACTGGTTCCCGATATCATCCGGGAATATCCCCCGCGTCGCATGGGCATAACTGATGTGCATATGCCCGTTGCAGAACCCCGGCGTCAGCACCATCTCCCGCGCATCAATCGTCCTGTCCGCCGCCACATCTGCCAATTCCGCGGCCTTACCCACCTCAACAATCCGCTGCCCGTCAATCACCACCGTCCCGTCCCGTATGATGCGCCGCTCCGGGTCCATGGTCACGATGAATCGCACGTTTTCCAGCTTCAGTGAGGCCATATCAGCCCTCCCTATCCATCGCCTCTGTCAAATGTTCCTGTGCCAGCACGAATATGCAATAATATGGGCCAACCATCGCCGCCCGGCAAGGACTGTCCCCAACGACCACCGGGCGCTAGTGCGACACGAGAGGAGAGGCGCATGGTCAAAGAGGTCCACTTCTTCACTGAGATGGCCTACTCGGCCTACTCCCAGGAAGCTGCCAAGGAAGCTGGCTACACCAACCTGATGTTCCCCAACGAGAACTTCGACCCCAACAGGGCTGGCGAACTCTACAACATCTATTTCGAAGAGTTCGCCCACGCCAGCGAGGCCGGTTTCGACGGCATGATGATCAACGAGCACCATTACAACCCCCTCTGCATGATGCCCGCCGTCAACCTCATCGGCTCGGTCCTCGCCCGCACCACCACCAAGGGCAAGATCGTCTTCCTCGGCAACGTCCTCCCCATCCACGAAAACCCCGTGCGTGTCGCTGAAGAAGTCTCCATGGTCGACATCATGTCCGGCGGTCGCGTCGTCTGCGGTTTCGTCCGCGGCATCGGCCAAGAGAGCATGGCCACCAACACCAACCCCGTGTACAACCGCGAGCGTTTCGACGAGGCCCACGATGTCATCGTCAAGACGTGGACCACTCCCGGCCCCTTCCGCTGGGAAGGCAAGCACTTCCAGTACCGCATCGTCAACCCTTGGATGATGCCCATCCAGAAGCCTCATCCAGCCATCTGGATTCCCGGCGTAGCAAGCCCCGAGTCTATCGTATGGGCTGCTCGCCACCGCTACCCCTACGTAGCCCTCGCTCCCTCCATCGAGCTTCTCCGAGGCATCTACGACCTCTACGCTGAGACTGCCGCAGGAGAGGGCTATACCCCCACTCCCGACAACCGTGGTTACGCCATCCGCGTAGCCTGTGCCGACACCGACGAAGAAGCCTACGAACTCGGCCGCAATTGGTACTGGCAGCTCGGCACCTCCTTCGGCATCGCCCCCCGCCACTGGCAGGCCCCTCCCGGCTACCTCACCCGCGCCGCCCAGCAGGGAGCCCGCCAGCAGGAGCGTAATGCCACCCGCCAAGTCAACGTCACCCCCGGCGGCCCCGTCCTCGAATACGAGCAGGCCCAGGAGACCTATCAGATCGTCACCGGCAACCCCGACACCGTCACCAAGAAGCTCAAGTACCTCATGGACATCATCGACCCCGCCAACCTCATCCTATGGGGCCGCGAGGGCCGCATGTCCCACGACGACGCCATGAAGAACATCAATCTCCTAGGCAAGGAAGTCATCCCCGCCATCAAGGACTACCAACCCCAGTACCACTGCTAGATGATTAGATGCGGCGGCGGATTCGATCTTGGGAGCTAACGAGAAGAGAGCATGACTGGCGGGGGCAGACTTGACGCCAACATTGAAAAGCACATCCGATGTGCCCTGACCTTCTTGGAGCACGCCGACCGGGAATTCGACGCCGGTGATGAGCAGCAGGGTTCAGAAAAACTCTGGGGCGCTGCATGCCAAGCTGCAATGGCCGTCGGTAAGCAGCGAGGTTGGCGCTGTGGCAAAAGTAGTCACCGTCGAGAGGTAGCGCGGAACTTGGCAGTACAATATGGTGATCCTCTTATTGCACGCGACTATGGTATCGCTGAAAAGTTCCACGCTAACTTCTACCACGACTTCATGGAAGCAGATGAGATCGAAGAGGACCGGCCTATGGTTCGTGAATTCGTCCAGCGCCTGAAGGAATTGGTTGAAGGATACACAGAGAACCCAGGGTCCTAGAAGAACACACGACGAAAGGAGCCACTATGAACAGCAACAAGGGTTTCTCTCACGTCGGTCTCTCCACTCTCGATATGGACGCCACCCGCGACTTCTACGAGAACGTCCTCGGCTTCAAAGCCGTCCGCTGTGACATCCTCAAGGTGAAGGAAGGCGGTCAGATCCGCCACATTTTCTTCGACACCGGCCGCGATCAATACCTCGCCTTCATGGCTCCCGAAAACGTCCCCACCATCGACGACTATGACGCCGGCATCAACAACGCCCTCGGTGTCCCCGGCGGCTTCTACCACTTCGCCTTCGAGGCTGGCTCCGTCGAGAACCTCGAAGCCAAGCGCGAGGAACTATTGGCCAAGGGTGTCGAAGTCACCGTCGTCGTCGACCACGAGTGGGCCAAGTCCATCTACTTCAAGGACCCCAACGGCATCTCCCTCGAGTTCTGCCACTTTGTCCGCGACCCCGGCACCGTGTACGACACCGACATGCAGGTCCGCGCCGAGATTTCGATTCACGGAATGCGGCAGAACTGGGATAACATGTCCCAGAGAGGACGGGTGCTCGGCGACCGCGAACCCGCCCTCGCCCGCTAGCCATGTCAAGTTCCCCTCTGGCAGCCAATATGGACGAGCAGGATCTCCGCGGCCTCCGCTACGCCATGCGCCACTCAGCGGCCCATGTCATGGCCGACGCGGTGCTCCAGCTCTTCCCTGAAGCCCGCATGGGCGTGGGCCCGCCCACCGAGGACGGCTTCTACTACGACTTTGAGGTTGCCCGCCCCTTCACCCCCGAAGACCTCGAGGCTATAGAAGCTCTCATGCATGAGCGGGTGGCTGGAGCCCACCCCTTCGTCCGTGGCGAGTTCGCCCGCGAAGATGCCCCGCAGATATTCTCCGACCAGCCCTACAAGCTGGAGATTATCGAAGACATTCCCAACGACGAGGAACTGACCACCTACAGCCACGGCATCTTCACCGACCTCTGCCAAGGCCCCCACGTCGCCTCCACCGACCAGATTTACGCCTTCAAGCTCCTCAGCGTCGCCGGTGCCTACTGGCGTGGCGACGAACGCCGCCCCATGCTCCAGCGCATCTACGGCACCGCTTGGGAGACCCAGGAAGCCCTAGATGATTATCTAGTCCGTTTGGAAGAAGCCGAGCGACGCGACCACCGCCGCTTGGGCCGCCAGCTTGGTCTCTTCAGCGTCCACGAGGAGGTCGGCCCCGGCCTGATTATCTGGCACCCCAAGGGCGCCGTCGTCCGCTCCATCTCCGAGGACTTTTGGCGCAAGCTCCACCGCGAGCGCGGCTACGACCTCATCTACTCCCCCCACATCGGCCGTGCCCACCTGTGGGAGACCAGCGGCCACCTCGACTTCTACCGCGAGTCCATGTACGCGTCCATGCCCGTCGAAGGCCAGGAATACTTCCTCAAGCCCATGAACTGCCCCTTCCACATCATGGTCTACAAGTCCGCCCTGCGCAGTTATCGCAACCTCCCCCTCCGATTGGGCGAACTCGGCACCGTCTATCGCTACGAGCGCAGCGGCACCCTCCACGGCACCATGCGCGTCCGTGGCTTCACCCAGGACGACGCCCACATCTTCTGCCGCCCCGACCAAGTGGAAGATGAAGTCCTAGGCGTCCTCGACCTCACCTTCGACCTCGTCGGCGCTTTCGGCTTCACCGACTACGTCATCTCCCTATCCACCCGCCCCGAAAAAAGCGTGGGCGACCCCGAAATGTGGGACCACGCCACCGAGTCCCTGCGCCACGCCCTCGACTCCCGTGGTTTGTCCTATGAAGTGGACGAAGGCGGAGGCGCCTTCTACGGCCCCAAGATCGACCTCAAGATTAAGGACGCCATCGGCCGTGAATGGCAGTGCACCACCGTCCAGTTCGACTTCAACCTGCCCCAGCGCTTTGACCTCACCTTCCAAGGCTCCGACGGCGGCCAGCACCGCCCCTATATGGTCCACCGCGCCATCCTCGGCTCCATCGAGCGCTTTGTTGGAGTCCTCACCGAACACTACGGCGGTGCCTTCCCCGCATGGCTCGCCCCCGTGCAGGCCGTCCTCATCCCCATCGCCGACCGCCACATCGACTACGCCGAGCACGTCGCCCAACAACTCCGCGACGCCAGTTGCCGCGTTGAAGTCGACGCCCGCAGCGAACGCATGAACCTCAAAATCCGCGACGCCCAGACCCAGAAAGTCCCCTACATGCTCGTAGTAGGCGACAAGGAAGCCGAACAACAGGCCGTAGCCGTCCGCACCCGCTCCGGCGAAAACCTCGGCCCCATACCGCTGCCGGCTTTCATGGAACGCCTGAAAGACGACATCGCCTCAGGCCAATGACTGCATATCTGGCAGACGCTGGCACCTTATAATGGGACTTGAAGCCCGGTCCGTCGGGCGGGCCATCCCCTGCATCCCATAGTCGAGGTCCGACATGAGTGCCAAGCCCATGACCACCGCTTACCATCATCCCCCCAAGGGCTACATCCGCCTGCCGGACCGCCCGGACCCCGAGGACATGAATAACTACCTGTACTTCCATTCCCACGGCAACGCCTTGCACCTCGCCGAGCACTTTGGCAACCACGACACCACCATCATCCTGTCCGACGGTTACATCGCCGAAGAACCGACCAGCAGTCGCAAGGGCCTGCTCCTTCCCGACCTGCTCATAGCCTTCGGCGTCGACCCCATAGCTTGTCGGCGGCGCAACGGCTACCTCATTTCCGAGCAGGGCAAGCCGCCCGATTTCGTCCTCGTAATTGGCTCCAAGAAAACTGGCAGGCGAGACCGCACCGTGAAGCGGGCCGGATACGCCAAGCTGGGGATACCCGAATACTGGCGCTTCGACCCCTCAGGAGGCGAATATCACGGCGCCCCCCTAGCCGGAGACCGCCTCGTAGGAGATGCCTACGAACCCATCCCCATCCTTGAGGCAGCCGAAGGGGCCCTCCAGGGATACAGCCCCTCCCTCGACCTGTACCTGAGATGGGACCACGCCGAACTCTACTGGTACGACCCCGCCACGGACGCCCCCATCCTCACCTACCACAGCCAACGCGACCGCGCCGACGACGCCGAAGCCCGTGCCGAAGCCGAACGGGGCCGCGCCGAGTCTGCCGAGGAGCGCCTGCGGGAACTGGAAGCCGAACTGGAACGCCGCCGCCACTCATAATCCACCAAAAAACAAAAGGGGCGCGATTTCGCGCCCCTTCTCTCATCCCAGTATGTCCGTGCAGTCCGCCTACTCGCCCCCATGCCCCTTCCGCGGAGCCGCAGGCGTCAACTCATACAACTGCGTCCTCGCCTGTATCTGCTCGTCCCAGCCACGCTTCCGCAGGTCGATCATCACCCCCTGCGGACCCTTGTACTTCCGGTTCGCCGGTGTGCTGCCCGGGCACTCCGTGGACCCGGCCTCCTCAATCGTCTGCACCGACTCTTCCAAGTCGTCCACATAGAACCCGATATGATGGAAGCCAATCGTCGTCGAAGGCCCCTCGCCCAGGTTCGGCGTGTCGTCGCACCCATACTTCAGGATGGCGAAATAGATGTACCCGTCGCTCAGCCACACCCCGTCCTCACCCGTGTCCTTCGGTCGGCGGTGCAACTCCTGCAACCCGAATACGTTCTTGTAGAACTCCGCCGTTGCCACCGGGTCCTCCGTCGACAGGGCGATATGCTTGATTCGAGCCATGTCTCTCTCCTTCACGCTTTGTCTGCTAATTGGCGCATCCATCGCGCCCTCGGTCAACTCGGCCCATTGTAGGCCAACCTTGCGCCCGTCACAATGCCCCGTCACAATTGGCGCGACGGTGTATCCTGCCCTAGCCCGTCCAAAAGGGAGGTGGTCCAATGCCACGCCTGCAAAACAAAGTGGCCCTCATCACCGGCGCAGCCCGCGGCCAAGGCGCCTGCGAAGCCAGCCTCTTCGCCCAGGAAGGCGCTAAAGTCGTCCTCACCGACATCCTCGACGAGGAGGGCGAGTCCGCAGCCGCTGCTATCCGCCAGCAGGGCGGCGATGCCATCTACCTCCGCCTCGACGTCACCAACGAACAGCAGTGGCAGGACGTCATTCAAGCCGCCGTCGACCGCTACGGCAAGCTCGATATCCTCGTCAACAACGCCGGCATCTTCCCCATGGTGCGCGTCGAGGACACCCTCGTCGAGCTATGGGAACAGGTCATGGACATCAACGCCACCGGCGTCTTCCTTGGCACCAAGCACGCCATCCCCGCCATGCGCGCCGCTGGTGGCGGCTCCATCATCAATATTTCATCCGTCGCCGGCCTGGTCGGTGGCTCCCAAGCCGCTGCCTACAGCGCCTCCAAGGGTGCTGTCCGCATCCTCACCAAGGGCACTGCCGTCCAGTACGCCTCCGACAACATTCGCTGCAACTCCGTCCACCCCGGCATCATCGTCACCCAGATGACCGAGGAACTCCTCTCCGACGAAGACCGCCGCACCGCTCGCCTCACCGGCACCCCCATAGGCCGCTTCGGCACCGTCGACGACGTAGCCTATGGCGTCCTCTTCCTAGCCTCCGACGAGTCCTCCTACGTAACCGGCTCCGAACTCGTCATCGACGGAGGCTCCACCGCACAGTAGGAGACGATGCCGTGGACCTCGAAATGGACTATTCTCTGGCCGCCGGATATTCGAGCAACCGGCAGATATCGCGCCTACTCACCGAAGACTGGGCCGCCCGTAATCTCTTCTGCTTGGCTTGCTCATCTCCACATCTGGCACCTGAGACCCCCAATCGGCAAGTCCGAGACTTCACCTGTCCCGGATGCGGTACCACCTATCAGTTGAAAAGCCAAGAGAAGCGGTTCGGTGGGTCCGTTGCTAACTCGGCATACGGCCCGAAGGTAGAAGCCATCAAGCAGGGCCGTGCGCCTCATTACCTGTTCCTGCAATACATCAAACCGGCTTGGAAAGTCACTAATCTGTTCGCGGTTCCAGGCCACTTCATCACTCTTGCAGTCATACAAGAGAGGTCTCCGTTGCCCGACTACGCGAGAAGACGCGGTTGGATTGGCTCTACAATCCTCCTACGAGACCTGCCGTCCGATGGGCGGGTCTCGGTGGTCGACGACAGCACAGTGCGGAAACCCGACGAAGTCAGGGAGGACTGGAAGAAATTCGAGTTCCTCAGGTCAGACGCCCGTGCCAAAGGAGGCTGGGGCGCGGAGATTCTTGCCTGCGTTCGCCGCCTCCAAGCCGAGACCGGCGTAAACGATTTCACCCTACAAGAATTCTACGTCCGCTACGCCGATGAACTGGCAGCCCGCCATCCCGAAAACCACAACGTCAACCCCAAAATCCGCCAGCAACTCCAAGTCTTGCGTGACGGCAGGCTATTGGACTTCCTAGGCAGAGGACGCTACAGAGTCATCAGCTAACCCAACCCGTCATTCCTGCGGAGGCAGGAATCCACGGCCCGGACTCCATAGCGAGCTACCGCTGATTGAACCCCTCGCCAACCCTTGACAAATCCCCTATCCCGATCAACGATCCCGATCCTACTTGAGCAGAACTGCCGGGGGAAGGGAATGAGCACTGGAGGCCAGCCATGGGCCGAGGACAGGATACTTCAGGAGCTTTCCGACCACTTGAAGGGACTGTCAGCCATAGACCGTGCCGAGTGGCTATTTCAAAGCCACTACATGATGTACCAATTCTTGATGAGGATTCAATTCCACGATGGCGACGTGATGCGACTGGGAATTACTTTTGTCGATGATGAGGAAGAGGTGGACGCCTTTGACTCCAATTTTGTCTCGTGGGGTGATATACGCAGACACGGCGAGGTCCCCCGTGGATTGCGAGAGAGGAATGAAGAATGGCCTGAGCGTAGGAGCATTAAAGAACAGGAGGAGTTATGCGTTCGTTTGAGGAGATTGCGTCTTGGGTAGAGCGCTACAAGGTACCCGAGAAGGTAGCTACCTGCTGCATGTTGGGGTTGCTCACCTCGTTGACCCGTCTGCCCGACGGTACGCCCGGTCCATGGTGCGCCGAGTTGACCCAACTGGATGAGCGTGATGTCGAGGGAGAGGACGTTTCCACTGAGACGACCGCGCTTTGCCGTTCGATAGTGGAGACGGTTCCGTGGCTACAGCCACATATTCTCAAGTACGCGGGTAAAATACCGGGGAATTGGGAGTTGTTTGACGACACCTTCTATGATGACGATGTGTTCAACATCGAAACAGTATTGGACGAGATAGCCTCGAACCTGTTGTCCCTTGAATCAGTCCGCTCGATCGAACTCGTAAACAACCCGCAACCGGACGGCCTCGACTACCTACTGCGCCTTACGCCATCGCAAGGTGAGGTCATGAGAATCGGGCTGTATACCAGCTTCACGGAAGGCGAGCAAGAGGGCTTTGACGATGCCCTAGAGTCGGCTGCAAAATCGGCGCGCAGTTTCGACAAGCAGATGTGGTTTGGTGGATGACCCCCTAACCCAACCCCACAAACACCTCATCCACCCCCACCGCCCGCGAAATCACCTTCTGCTCCACATTAAACCGCACAAACGCCTCCAGCGTCTGCCGGTTCGCCTCCACCCCGTACAGCAGCGGGTCCGGCCCAACCACCCCCTGCATCCGCGCCATCCCCTCATCCTGACCGTTCTGCGGCCCCTTCTCCGCCAACTCCCTCAGATATCCGTCCTTCGCCTCCGTGAACATCCGGCACAACTCCTCCGCCAGCCACGGGTTCTCCTCCAGCGCCTCATCCTTCACCACCAGATGGTGGCTGATTGGATAGATGCCCGTCTCCCGGTAGAACCCCGCCCCCGCCTCAAAGGCATTGGGAATCAACGGCTGGATATCCGGCGAGTCCACGTTCCCCGGCCCGATGGCCGCATCAATCTCCCCCGAAAGCAGCATCGCCCCCAACTCAGACCCCGCAGGCGCAGGCACCACGTTCGACGGTGCCACATACTCCGCCACATGCTCATCCCCCGACAGCACCCAGGTCACCTCATCCAAGTCCACCCCGTAACCGCTGCTCAGTATCCCCCGCGCCCACACCCCCGGCGTCACCGTATACCCCCGCACCCCCACCTTTCGGCCCGCCAAGTCCCCCGGCCCCTGTATGCCCGACTTCACGTTATACACAAGTTGCCCATGCTCAAACCGCCGCAGCACGAATATGGGTAACGCAGTAATCGGCACCCCATGGTCCCGCGCACACAGATACGTCGACAGGGCCATCTCCGAAACGTCATAGTCCAGCGTCCGCACCATCCGCCGGAACGCCGTCGTTATCGGCGACACCTCCACATGCTCAATCTCCACCTTCTCCGACCCCACCTCGCCAGCAATCAGCGCCTTCGTATGCCCATAGCTCACCAACGCCGTCTTCAGATTAAGAGACATCGTCATCCTCCCATGGCCCTGTGTAGGAGTCCCAAACTCACCGCGACCCCACCATCATCCAAGTGCCCAACCCCTGGGCAATCAACGTGCCCCCCTCGTCGGACACCGTCACATCTCCCACCGCAAGAGTCCCGCCCTTGCGCAGCACCCTTCCCTCAGCAATCAGCGCCCCCTCGTTCACCGGCGCAACGAAATTGATTTTCAGTTCCACTGTGACGATGCGCTGTCCCACAGGCAACAAGGTGAACAGGGCCCGCGTGATTGCCGTGTCCGCCAATGCCATCACGATCCCGCCCTGTATCCTGCCTGACCTCCTCGGAATATGCCGCGGCTTGATTTCCATCCTCAGCCGCGCCCATCCCGGCCCCGACTCCAACCGCTCCGCCCCCAGCAACTCATCGAACGACCCCACCTGGTCCGCTGCGCTGGTGTCGCCTGTACTTCCCAACTGCTCCTCGTCACACATATTCGCCAGTCTACCACGCCGCGTTGAGCCCAGAGACCGGATGGGATAGGCTACACCCAAGCCAGCAACCTCTGGAGGCAACCCATGGCTACCGCAACCAACAAACGCGGCCCGCGCGTCAGCAAGGCCGAATACGGCTCCGACGTCATCGTCGATATCCTACGCGACCTCGAAATCGACTACGTTTCCCTGAATCCCGGGGCCACCTTCCGCGGCCTCCACGATTCCATGGTCAACTACGGCGGCAACGCCAAGCCCCAGACCATCCTCTGCACCCACGAGGGCATCGCCACCTCCATCGCCCACGGCTACGGCCGCGCCGCCGGCAAGATTATGGCCGCCGCCGTCCACAACATCGTCGGCCTCCTGCACGCCACCAACGCCATGTTCAACGCATGGCAGGACCGGGCGGGCATGCTCGTCCTCGGCGGTACCGGTCCCATGGCCGTGGAGCAGCGACGCCCATGGATTGACTGGATTCACACCGCCCTCGTCCAAGGCGATGCCGTCCGCGGCTTCGTCAAGTGGGACGACCAGCCAGCCAGCGTCCCCAGCATCCCCGAGTCCCTCCTCCGCGCTCACCAACTCGCCTCCATGAATCCCCAAGGCCCCGTCTACGTCTGCTTCGACGCCGCCCTCCAAGAAGAAACACTGTCCGAACCCTTCATCCTCCCCGACGTCTCCCGCTTCGACCTCCCCAGCCGCGTCCAAGCCGACCCTCAAGCCTTGGAGCGCGCCGCCGAACTCCTCATAAACGCCCGTCGCCCCGTCGTAGTTGCCGACTACCTTGGCAAATCCAAGGAAGCAGTCGCCGGCCTCCAGCGTCTAGCCGAGACCCTCTCCCTGCCCGTCATCGACATGGGCGACCTCTTCAGCTTCCCCAGCCAGCACCCCCTCAACCTAAGCGGAGCCGCCAGCCGCCTCATCTCCCACGCCGATGTGATTCTCTGCCTCGACGTGTTCGACATCCAGCAGGCCCTCACCACCACCGATCGCGTCAACCGCATCGCCAGCGACCTCCCCGGCGAAAACGCCCAAATCATAGACATCTCCCTCCGCCAGTACATCGTCCGCAGTTGGGCCGACGACTACGGCCGCCTCTACCCGGTGGACGTCCCCATCGCCGCCGACACCGCCTTGGCCATCCCCGCCCTCGCTGATCTCTGCAGCAAGAAACTCGCAGAACGCCCGGACCTGACCCAGACCATCGAGGAGCGGAGCAGGCGTCTCCGCGCCGAACACGAAGAACTTGCCAGCGACACCCAAGCAGCCATTACCAGCGCAGCCAGCGACTCGCCCATCGCCCACCCGGTCCTAGCCCAGCAGGTTAGAGACGCAGTCCAAGGCTACGACTGGGTGCTCACCGATAACGACCTCCGTGGCTGGGCCCGTCGCATCTGGGACATCCGCGAGCCCTACCAATACCACTCGGCTAGGGGAGGCTTGGGCAACGGCATCGGGCGCTCCTTGGGCGTCGCCTTGGCCAACCGCGGAACAGACCGTCTCTGCATCGATTTCCAAGCCGACGGCGACTACCTCTTCAACCCAGCCGCCCTATGGACGGCCGTCCACCACCGCATACCCCTGCTGGTGGTGATGTACAACAACCGCTCCTACTACAACGACGAGGAACACCAAGCCGACATTGCCCGTGCCCGCGGCCGCTCCGTGGAAAATCGCGTGGTAGGCATCCGCATCGAAGGCCCCGAGGTCGACTTTGCCACCATGGCCCGCTCCTGTGGCGTCTACGCCGAGGGCCCCATAGACCAGCCCGACGACCTGACACCCGCCCTGCAACGCGCCATGAAGGTGGTAACGGAAGAAGGACGCCCAGCCCTACTGGACGTGATTACGAAGAACCGGTAGGACGCTGCCGTTAAGCCCGAGGCAAATCGTAGCTCGACATCAGCCGGTCCACCATATCGCCCACGTTGTCCCAGTCATAGGTGCGATATGCGTGACCCCGCGTGCTGATGGAGTTCCCGCCATAGAACATCTCATACTGCTCATGCCGGGAGCCGAATTCCGACCCCACCGCATCCCATGCCAGCTTGAACAGCTTCACCCTCTCCGTGGAGTCCGCCACAGGAGACTTCTGCGTCGCCTCCACATATGGCGCTATCTCCGGGTTGAGGAAGTCCGACACAGACGATGGGGTCATTATCATGCCCCCGCCCGCCAAGTCCCTGATGGTATGCACTATTTTGGGATATATCTGCTGCGACAGCACCTGCGCCGAGTACAGCAGACGCGTATCCGGCACATAATACGCCCCATACTGTCTCCCCGAGGCCTCCATCCCCTTCACCAGCCCCTCGATCATGCTCGTCTCAGCCGCCAGTTGCCCCAGGGTCGTCACCACCGGCGGTATGGAGATTATTCCGTTCGTCTCAGCGATTCTCCGCGCCAGTCCCAGCAGGAACCGCAGCTTCACCATGAAGCGTACCTGCGCTTGATAGTTCTGGAACACATGGGTCGGGGCCGTATGCCACTGCGCTTGGCACATCGGCACATCCCGGTACACGAATACCCGCTCCCAAGGCACCTTCACCTCGTCGAAGTAAATCACCGCGTCGTTCTCATCGAACTGGCTCGACAGCGGATTGTCGAACTCCGACACAGCCGTCCACTCATACGACTTCCGTGACAAAATCTTGACGCCCTTCGCCCCCAACGGCACCGCCGCCGTGAACGCGTATTTCTCCTCACCATCCCTCAACGGCGCCATGGTGGTAACCAGCACCTCGTTTGCCATCACCGACCCGGTGCCCAGCATCTTTGCGCCCTTGATGGTTATCCCCTGCGAGTCCTCATCGCAGATGGCAGCCACCAAGTACTCATCGTCCTGTTCCGACGCCGGCTTCGACCGGTTCGCCTGCGGGTTCACGATTACGTATGTCACATACAGGTCGTTCTCCCGCACGTATGCAAAATAGTCCCGCAGCGCCTTGGCCCGCTCCTCGCCATGCTCCCGGAACACATCAATCCCCATCATCATCCCGCACAAGCACGAGGCCACATGGTCCGGGGAGCGCCCGAAAAACCCATAGCTCCCCTCAGCCCAAGCCACCAAGCTCTTGCGCCGCTCCACCAACTCGGCATACGACGTCGGAAGCTGCCAGCACCGCCCCACCAACTCCCCGGTATCCGGCGAGGTAAACGTCATCAACTCCCGGTTTTCTTCCGCCGCTTGGAAGTCATACAACCGCGCCACGGAACCCACGGCATTCCTGTAAGCCGGATGCACTCCCGGGTCCCCCACCAGCGCACCATCAAGATAGATGGTCCGCCCATCCCGCAGACTCTCCGTATATTGTGCGCCTGTCCTGATCATTCAGATGCCCCGTCGTCCACGATTGCGAGTACCCGTTGAACGTACTCAGTCACGATGTCCCGGTCTCCATTCAGGTGCTCCGGGTCTCGGAAGGGATTGAAGTGTCCGTTCCCGTAGAAGTTGGTATGGAAGTTTCTGGCAATCCTGAAGGCCATGTCCAGCGTGCGGTCCTTCCGTTCTTCGGCGAGGCCACGGGCAGCGCTTACTAGATCCCGGTGGCTGGCACTTGCCCACCCTCGCTGCATCGCTGCCGCCGTCGTCGCATGCGCCACGGCACCCCACATCTTCTCCGACCCCTGCAGGATGTCACCCGCGTCGAACTCCTCCGCCGACTGCTCCAGAAACGTCCGCGCCGTTGCTATGTGTTCTTCCGCGCTCATCTTCCAACTGGTCATATCGTATCTCTTGGCGCGCCTCGTGCTATTCGTCGCCCTGCCTCACCTGCTGCCCGCCACTTGGTCCCTTCGATCCCTTATCGGAGCATTTGTCCAGCAGCCAGCCAGCAAGGTCGGTGAGTCTTTCGGCAATGCCCAAGGTGATTCGTCCTACTGTCAAGCGCAGCGACAGCCACATCAGCAGCGAGGACCTTGTGAGCCAGTCCAGTTTCCACCAGTTGTAGCCCCTTGGCTGCATGTCCGCCGCTGCTCGCGATACGTCCGCCGCCGCCCGCGCCATACCCAACACCATTTTCGCTATGCACAACGCGAACACTTTATGAATGGGCACCGTCTCCGTCCTGACCTGCCTCTAGTTCCCTTTAGATACTATACAACTTGCACGGGTTATCCGAGAGCATCTTCTCGATCACCCGTCCCGGCACATCTTCCCGTGCCCGCATGGTGTCAAACACATCCGGCTGCCCTGAGGGGTCGCCTCCCTTGCCACGTCCGCCGTGATGCCCCCAGTCAGACCCCACCACGATGTTGTCCTCTCCCGTGAAGTTCACCAGATAGGGCAGGTCTTCCCACTCCTCGTAGGCCGTGTAGAGCCTGTAGTCCTGGAACAACTTCGGCCCCCACTCATCGGGAGCCCCTCCGAACACGCTCCTCAGCGCATGTAGCACATACGGCACCCATGAAGCCCCGGCCTCAATGAACGCAAACCGCAGGTCCGGGTACATCTCCGGTATCTTGTTCGCCACGATATTCCGGAACGCCATCAGTGGCAGCGTCCTCGTATGCGGGAACGTGTGGCTCCGGGTCACGTCGAACACCGCCGTGAAAGCAGGGCACCCCGCCCCCGTGTGCACACACACCGGCATATCCAGATTGGCGGCCTCCTCATACACCGGGAAGAAATAAGGATCGTCCAGCGTCCGGTCCCTCTCGATTCCCCGGAAGAACAGGCCGACCGCCCCGTTCTCCTTCCCGAAGTTCGCCTCCTCCAGAGTGGCATCCACCGACCGCAGCGGTGGCACCACCAGCCAGCGCAACCTGCCCCCGGCTTGCCGGCACGTCTCTGCCATGAACCGGTTATAAGCCCGGCACAGCGCAATCTCCAAGTTCACGTCGTCCGTGACATAGGCAAGGAAGATAGTCGGATAGATGACCTGCACATCCGTCCGCATCTGGTCCATCGCAGCCAGCCTGCCCGGTATGTCCAGCATCTCCCGCGCCCGCACATCCGGCATACGCGCAATGTCATCCGGCTCTGTCGGGGTCCCCAACAAAAATCCGCCCTTCCCCGCCGACTTGGGAAAGATGTTCCCGTCGATCATCCAGAACCGCGACTTCTTGTATACCGTATCCGCCTCGCCCGACACCACGATGGGCCGCCTCAGGTACCACTCCTTGTCCAAGAAGTCCCAGAGCTCCGGCGGCTCGAAGATATGAGTGTCCGCATCAATAACGCCCGGCATCATCGCCTCCTGTGGATGTGTTGCCCGGCAAAATTCATCAGTCCGCCATGCTTGCATGACTACCGGGCCCGGTCAACCCTTGTTTGTGAAGTTAGTCTATAGAATTTGTGAGAGCAATCTGCTGGTGTTTTCCCCGCCCGCCTAAGTGTCCCATATGTCCGGTGCCCCATGACTATCGCATTAGAAGCAATTGGTCAGTGCATCGGATAATTCAGCCGGCAACGCAACTCTTGCGGCGTCTAGCTTCGCCATCATAGACCCCGAGTCCATCCGCTCCGTGACCGCATTGAAGTCCAGGGGTTCTTCTGCCGGGAATGTGCTTACCGTATCGCGGATAAGCTTTGTCCCTTCGACGTAGGCTTGGGAGTAGCCTTCAAGCTCTGTGGGGGGATTCAGGTTCCTGCCTTCATGGTAAATCATCGAATAGAACTCGTCCCCATCGCCGTAAGTACCCGGTGATGGCATCGAGCCGAACTTTGAACACCAAGCCAAATACTCGTCCACTGTAAGCATATTCTGTTCTACCAGGCTCTGTGACCCGCCTCCGCACCCCGCGAAAAGCACCCCCACAATGGTGAACGCCGCCATCAGAGAACATGCCGCCTTGATGCCTCTCTTTTCCCTCCCCTTCACTATGGCCGGTCCCCTAAAACCCCTGCGCCATGAAATCAATCGCAGCCCTGTTCGGACTCGACACAATCGGCACCGTCGCCCCGGCATCCAGATACTCGTTGATTCGGGCCCTCACCTCGTCCGGGTCCCCGCAGCAGACCAGACTGTCCACCAGTTCGTCCGAGATCAGGTTCCCGCCCTCAACGCACTGCTGGTACGTCGCTGGCCACGGTATCGCCGCTCGCAACCGCTCCGACAACTCATGGTCAGCACCCGAAGGCCCCTCAATATGTGGCTGCTGTGCCAGATACTGCGCCAGCCTCGGCTTGATGGCCTGCAGCGCCGCCCTCTTGTTCCGTGTCATCCGCACCAGCAGCAGCTTCACCCGCTCTATATCATCCAGCGACCTTCCCGCCTCTTCCGCACCAGCCTTGATATCAGCCATCCCGCGCCTCACCGCGTCCGCCGTCTGGTAGTTGTTCAGCACCACCCCATCCGCCAGCCGCCCTGCCAGCCGCAGCATCCGCGGTCCCACGCCTCCCACATATATCTTCACATCGTGGGGCTCCAGCTCCCCATGGTCCAGATACAAGTCCTCCATGTGTACGAACTCGCCATGATACGTGACCGGCCCTTCCATCGACAGCAGCATCCGCACCGACTCGATCATCTCCCGCATCATCCTCAGAGGCTTCACCCTCCGCACGCCCGTCCGCGACGCCAGCGGTTCCCACCACGCCCCCATACCCAGAATCACCCGCCCCGGAGCCAGCAAATCCAAGGTCGCAAAGCTCTGCGCCACCAAGGCCGGGTTCCGTGTCCATATCGGTATGATCCCCGACCCAACCCGGATTCTATCCGTAAACGACGCATAAGCCGACAGCGGCCCGACTGCATCCGTCGACAACCGAGTCTCAATCACCCACAGCGAGTCCACACCCCGCGTATCCGCATATCGGGCCAAATCTAGGTTCTCCCGCACCGCATTCCCCGGCAGCACGATTCCGAACCGCCTAGGCGTCACGTCCGCGTCGTCCATCATGCTTCCGGCCCTTCCATCCACTCCCGCGCCGGGTCGAACCCCTTCAGCGCAGGAATCACCTCTTCTCCAAACAACCTGATAGACCGCATCAAGTCCTCTTCCGGCAACGCCCCGATGTTCAGTTCTGCCCCAATCACATTGAACAGCCCCTCCGACGCTGCATCCCTGATCTTCTGCGCCACCGTATCCGGCGACCCCACGAACACCAAGTCCTTGGCCATCAGATATTCCATGTTCTGCAAATTCACACGTGTCTCCGCCCGCTCCACCTCGCCACGGCTCCTGAACCTCTCCGCCAGTTCGTACCGGTGCTCCTCTTCCCAGTCATAGATCGCATACATGCTGTGCACCATGTGCGTTGTCGCCTTGGCGATGGCCTTCTCGTCCGTCTCATCCACATACACGAAAGCCAGATAGATGATGTTGGGCGAGTAGCTGTGCCCCGCGCCCTTCCAGTCCTCAAGATAGCCCGTCAACCGCTCCGCGCAGTCCTTCCGCGGGCGGTCAAACAGATAACCCGTATGCACACCCTCAGCCGCCAGCACTGGCAAACGCTCCCGGTCAATCGACATCAGCCAGATAGGAGGATGCGGCGTCTGCACCGGCTCCGCAGCCATGTGTACCCGCTCATAGCTATGGAACGGCCCCTCGAAATCAAACGGCTTGGGACTCAGAAACGCCTTCCTCAGCAGTTGCATCGTCTCCATCGCATAGTCCGCCCGCCGTTCCCAGTCCGCCCCATACACCCGGAACTCATCAAACGTGACCCCAGCCGTCAGCCCGATTTCCAAGCGCCCATGCATCATGTTATCCAGGACAATGGCCTCCTCCACGATGCGCATCGGGTCATACAGTGCCGTGGTATACCCCATCGGCCCCAGCCGTATCCGCTTGGTGCGCGCCGCCCCTCCCGCGCAATAAGCAGCCGCCTGAGGCCGCAACCTCTCGAAATGGTGCACCGACGTAAACCCGTAGTCGAACCCCACCTCATCGCACAGCTGCAACTCCCGCCACAGTTGCTCATACCGCTCGGCAGTCGTCTCCCCCTTCCGCGGGAACACCTGGCAGAAATGCGCGAATTTCATGTCGCTAGCCCCGTGCCTTCCACTCGTCTCGCATCCAGTCCGCCACCTTCTCCGCAATCATCAGCGTGGTCGCATGCGTGTTGGCCCGCACCACATCCGGCATCACCGATGCGTCCACCACCCGTATCCCCTGCAGACCATGCACCCGGCACCGCTGGTCCACCACCGCCATCGAGTCCGACCCCGGCCCCATTTTGCACGTCCCCGACGAATGGTGCTGCGTCTGCACATTGGCCAGCAGCCAAGCATCCAGCGAATCATCCGACTCCAAGTCGGCATCCGTAGGATTCAGACGCTCCTCCAGCAGCCCCCTCAGCACCGGCTGCTCCGTGATTTGTATGCACTGCCGCAGCGCCTGCCGCATCCGCGCCCGATCCCCGGCATCCGTAAGATACCGGTAGTCCAGTATCGGTTGCACATGCGGATCACTCGACGCCAGCCTCAACACACCCGCCGTCACCGCATTCTGCAAGCTCACCCCAAACCCCATAACCGGCCCCGGCCCCCGTGCCCGCACCGTCGCCGGCACCGAACCTGAGCTGATATGGATAGGGCTGAGTTGCATGTCATTCGGCGTCGACGAACCTTCAGTCGTATACCGCAGCCCCACCTGTATCGAAGGCACATGCGCCTCCTCAGGGTAAGGCTGCTTCGGGCGGTATGAAATCATGGTGTTGGGGTGGTCCCGCAGATTCTCCCCCACCCCCGGCAGGTCATGCACCACCCCAATCCCCACCGACCGCAAATGCTCCGCTGGCCCCACGCCCGATAGCATCAGCACCTGCGGCGACCCAATCGCTCCCCCGCACAGCACCACCTCACCGGCCTCCACGGTGAACGACTCTCCACCGCTTTCCGCCTCCAGACCGCATGCCCGCGTCCCGTCGAACAGCACCCGCCTCACGGTGACGTTCCCCCTCACCGTCAGGTTCAACCTGTGCCGCGACTGGTCCAAATACGCAATGGCCGCATTCACCCGTATCCCCCGCTGGTTGTTCAGCGCCCGCATGCCCACCCCAGTGGACTCCGGGTGGTTGCAGTCCGGGTCATGGCGGAACCCCAGCCCCAAGCTGGCCTCCACGAACGCCGCCGCTATGGGCATAAGCTCTTCCTGCTTGCAACGCCTTATCGGTATCGGCCCGTCCGTCCCATGGAAATCGTCCTGGAAGTCCTCGTCCGTCTCCAGCTTCCGGAAATATGGCAGGCATTCCGTGAACGCCCACTCGTCGTTGCCCATGGCCGCCCAGCCATCGAAGTCCTGCGGGATGCCGCGGAACATCACCTGCCCGTTCACCGAACTCGACCCGCCCATCGCCTTCCCCCGCGGCAGGGGGAACGGCTCCTGCTGCGGAGTCGCCGTCGCTGTATAGTTCCAGGTATGCGGCCCGTGATAGGACGCCTTGAACAAATTGTTCCCGTCCTTCAGATCGTCGGGCAAATGCTCAAACTCAGGATAATCAGGCCCCGCCTCCAGCAGCAGCACCGACCTGTCCGGGTCCTGTGCCAGCCTGTGCGCCAGCACACACCCCGCCGATCCTCCCCCGACGATAATTAAATCGTATTTCATCGCCCCTCCCGTAATTAGCCGCCTGTGGTCGTCCAGAAAATCCCCGTCCCGTAATTAGCCGCCTGTGGTCGTCCAGAAAATCCCCGTCCCGTAATTAGCCTCGGATCGTCATTCAGGAAATCCCCGCCCGGAATTAGCCGCGGATGGTCATTCAGGAAATCTCTCCTCCCCGTTCGCCCTGAGCGTAGTGGTGCAGTCAACACAGCCTCCAAGCGACTGAGCGCGGAGGTTGTGTTGACTGCACCACGGAGTCGAAGGGCCTTCCCCCATGTCCTACAACCTCCCTACAAACTCTTGTGGTGCTCCCTCAACAACCCGAACTCCGCCTGAAACCCCTGTATCATCGCCCGCCTCTCCGACCCATGCAGTATGAACCGCGCCCCCTGGCTCATGAAATACGTACTCAGGTCCGGCGTCTGGTGGTGCACCAAGGTCGCCACCCCATGCGCCTCCGCAGTGTCAATCACGTACTTGACCGTGTTCCGGTACACATCCGTCTCATACTGGTCCGGCACCCCAAGACTGATGCTCATGTCGTTCGGGCCGATGAAGATGCCGTCGATGTCCGGCACCTTCAGGATATTCTCCAGATTGTCCACCGCCGCCTTGCTCTCAATCCCTATTACCGCGACGCTGTCCCTGTTCCTCTCCTCCAAATACGCCCGCGTCGAGTCGCTCACGTGCTCCCCCGACTCCATCACCCGCATCACCGCATCCCCCTTCAGGGGCCGCCACTTGGCCGCCGCCACCACTTCCACCGCCTGCTCCACCGTCTCGCAATACGGCGCCAGCACACCCTGCGCTCCGGCATCCATCGCCATCGTCACATAATGCGAGTCCGGTATGGGAATCCGCACAATCGGCACCACCCCCGAATTGGTGAAAGCATGCAGCAGGTCCCCCATGTCATCCCGGCCCAGCGGCGCATGCTCCGTGTCCACCACCACATAGTCCAAGCCCACCGCATCGAAGGTGGATACCCACCTTGGGCTGCGGGTCACGTTCAGCATCGTCCCGAACACCCTCCCCCCAGCCTTTAGCGTCGCCTTCAACTCCGCCCCGTTCATCTCACTACTCCCCACAATGGAATGGGCCGCAGTGTAGCACCCACAAGCCCGCAGCGAAACAACAAAAAGCCCACCGTCATTCCCGCGCAGACGGGAACCCACGTAACCCGAACTATCCCCCCCCCCCGCAAGTCGCGCCCCCGCAAGCACTCCCCCCACCGTCGTTCGAGCAGGCACTCCCCCCACCGTCATTCCCGCGGAGGCGGGAACCCACGCACCCCCCCAAGTCGCGCCCACGCAAGCAGTCCCCCGCACTGTCGTTCCCGCGAAGGCGGTAACCCACGCACCCCCCCAAGTCGCGTCCGCGCAAGCACTCCCCCCACCGTCGTTCCCGCGCAGGCGGTAACCCACGTAACCCCCACCGTCGTCCGCGCAAGCACTCCCCCCACCGTCGTTCCCGCGCAGGCGGTAACCCACGTACCCCCCACCGTCGTCCGCGCAAGCACTCCCCCCACCGTCGTTCCCGCGCAGGCGGGAACCCACGTGACCCAGACCATCCCCCAAGTCGCGCCCACGCAAGCACTCCCCCCCACCGTCGTTCCCGCGAAGGCGGGAACCCACGTAACCCAGACCATCCCCCCAAGTCGCGCCCGCGCAAGCACTCAGCCTCCCCCCTCATTGCGGCTTTGCCGCAATCCAAAAAACCATGCCTCCAATCACCCCTCTCCCCACCCCGTTCGTCCCGCTGCCGAAGTCGAAGGACCGCACCCCACCCCATGACATTTCCCCCATTGACACCCAACGCACATGCGTTCTAGCATCAATTGCACGGCGCGTAGGGCACTGACCCCTAAGTCATCCCTGTGCCTCTTTCTTGCCCCCTGCCGGAAGAACCAAGCGGGATGCGCCAACAGAGAAGAAAATTTAATTATCGGGAGGCACCATCCATGAATACCCGTCCAGACGAGCCCCAAGCCCCCAACTCCCTTTCCGTCCAACAACCTCCAGTGGCCGACAACCCCCTGTCCTTCACCCCCGGGCCTGCTATCCGCGAGTTGGTCTCCTTCCCTCAGGCTGGCAACCCGCACCACATCCCTGCCGACCTGGAGCAAGCGGAAATGACCGGAAATGACGGGGATTTTGAAATGTCCGCCCTCACCTTCCGGCAAAAGACCGCTTTGCCTGCCATCGCCCTTGCCCCCACCCTCACCCAAGCCGCCCGCGATTCCGGCGTGAGCGAGTCCACCCTCCGCCGCTGGCTCCACAATCCCGCCTTCCGTCAGCAACTCGATAACTACCACCAAGAGTCCGCTCGCCTCGCCCGACTGCAGGCCCAAGCCCTCCTGCCACGGTGCATTTCCGTCCTTGCCGACGCCATGGACAGCTCTGACATCACCCTCCGCCTGCGAGCTGCCCGCTACGCCATGTCCTTCGCCCTGCAACTCTCCGAGGTCCAAGCCCTCAAGTCCAGCCTCGAAAAACTCGAAGAAGCCATCCACGCCACCAACAGTCCCCGTATCCCCAGCTGAAGCGGTGCCCCAACTAGTCAAAGGGGTCTAACCCCGCCAAAAACACAACAAGGAGCAGAAACCTGATGACACTCTCCCAGATTCGCAACCGCGTCCGTAGCCTCCAGCGCAAATACGGCCTCGCCCTCGCCGTCATGCGCGTCCGCCCCTATGCCGACCAGTTCTGCAATCAGTGGCGATTCGCCACTGCCAACCGCCAACCCGTCCCCCAGTCCCATCCCTTCATCCGCCGTCTCGCCGACGCCGGCTTTCGCTGCGCCACCTTTACCGCCCTCGACAAATACATCCAGGGCTCCCATCCCCAGCCCCATCCCACCCCACGGGGCATCATCACCGCCCTCTTCCCCCGCGCAGCCTCCACCGGCATCATGGACGACCTGCTCTACTCCGACCGCGACCCCGATGACGTCCCTCCCGATGACCCGGACCCTTGGCTGGCAGGGAGTGACCTGTCGCTGTGCGCAGTTTAGAATGGCACCTGCCCTACTCTATGCCCCGACTAGCTGCCCCAGACTTTGGTGCCCCACGCTCTAGATTGCCCCAGACTTTAGATGAAACAACTCAATGCGCACTAACAAGACCAAGGCCAAGCTGCAAAACAACCAGATGGTCTTCGGCGCAGGTGTCGGCTTCGACTCCCCCGACACCGTCGAACTCCTCGGCGCATTGGGCTTCGACTACGTCACCTGCGACCTCGAACACGAAATCTTCGACGAGCGCGCCATCCTCCACTCCATCCGCGCCGCCGAGAACTACGACATCACCCCCATCATGCGCGTCCCCAACGACCCCGACCTCATCCTCCGCCTCCTCGACGCCGGTGCCCAAGGCATCCACGTCCCCCAGATAAACACCGTCGAGCAGGCCCAGCGCGTCGTCGACGCCTGCCGCTTCCACCCTCAGGGAAACCGCACCTTCTACGCCGTCTCCCGCTCCGGTCACTACGGCATCGGCTACACCGAGGAGCAGTACGCCGACATCTCCAACCGCGAGACCCTCGTAATCCTTCAAGTCGAGGAGCTTGAGGGAGTCGAAAATCTGCCCGCCATCCTCGCCGTCCCCCACATCGACGCCCTCCAAGTCGGCCCCAAGGACCTCTGGCAGTCCATGGGCATGCCCGACAGATCCAAAGTCTGGGAAGTGGTGGACGACATCATCACTCGCACCGTCCAGTCCGGCCACTGGGCCAGCATGTACGCCTGGATCGACACCAACATGCACGACCAGATCGCCCACTACCGGCGTTTGGGCGTCAGCCTCGTCACCATCTCAGCCCGCGACCTCTTCGTCCTCGGCGCCAAGGCCTACCTCACCCCATGGCATCAAGCCGCCGGTCGGCTCCCCGGCTAGGAGCATTCGTCATGCCTCCCAAGTTCCCTGAAGACCGCCAGCAAAAACGTGCCGTCCTCCTCAACGCCGTCGAGGAAGTGCGCGATGTCCTCGCAGCCGGGGCTGATGAGGCCGAGTCCCTTGGCACACTTCCCCAATCAACCGTCGACGCCCTCTACGACTCCGGCCTCCTCTGGCTCAAACTGCCCGCTGTACTCGGCGGCGCCGAGGCCGACCTCGTCACCCAGTTCGAGGTCCTGGAAGCCATAAGCGCCATCGACACCTCCGCAGGCTGGTGCACCATGATCGGCGCCAGTGCCTGCTCCTTCCCCGGAGCCTTCCTACCGGAAGACGCCCTGAAGAAGGTCTACGCCAACGGCCAGCCTCCCAAGGTTGCCGGCGTGTTCATGCCCACCGGCACAGCCCTTCCAGTGGATGGTGGCTACCGCGTCACCGGACGCTGGTCCTTCGCCAGCGGCATCCGCCACGCCCAATGGGTCTCTGCCGCCGCCCGCGTCGAACCCGCAACCAACTCTGGCCCCCAAGTCATCTCCCTCATCATGCCCGCTTCCGACGTCACCATCCACGATAACTGGCACGTCGCCGGACTGAAGGGCACCGGCAGCAACGACTTCTCGGTGTCCGACCTCTTCGTCCCCCAGGAGTTCACCTATGACCGCGCCCACGCCCGGCCCCAGCGCGGCGGCCTACTCTACCGCCTCCACTTCGTCGGCTACGTCTCCAACGAACACGCCGCCATCGCCCTCGGCGCAGCCCGTCACGCCCTAGCGGAAATCGTAGCAGTCGCCCAGTCCAAGCTCCGCGGCTTCGCCCCGGTTGCCTCTTCCCTTATATCCCGCGGCGCCTTCCAGCGCGACATAGGCCAGTGCGACCTCAAGCTTCGCGCAGCCCGCTCTCTCACCTGCCAAGTCTTCGAGGACGCCTGGAACACCCTCGTCCGCGACGGCAGCCTCACAGGCCGCGACTACGCCCGGATACGCAGCACCGCCACCTACGCCACCGAGGTCTCCCTCGAAGTTGCCACCATGGCCTTCCGCTACGGCGGCGCTAACGCCCTGTTCGAAGGCCACGTCCTGCAACGCTGCCTACGCGACATCAACGCCGCCGCCCAGCACCTCATGGTCAGCGACATAAGCTATGAGAATCACGGGCAATTCGTCCTCGGCCTACCCAACGCGGAGCTTGTGTTGTAAAGATGGCTGATCAACACTACCCCGCTGCCAACTTGCCATCTGTCCCGCCTTTAGGCCGTCGCAACTCCACGCCCGACGCCACCGCCCCCGATGGCTCCGAGATACGCCTCCTCCTCGACGACCGCCACAATGCCCAGAAAGCCAGCATGGTGGAAGTAGTCCTCCCCGCAGGCCAAGTCTCACGCCCCGTGCGTCACCGCCAAGTGGAAGAGGTCTGGTACGTCCTCGAAGGCCACGGCCAAGTATGGCGCTGCCCGCCCGATGCAGACCCCAAGTCCGTCCCGCCATCACCCGTAGCCCCGGACGACGCCTTGGTAATCCCCACCGGGTGGAGCTTCCAGTTCAGCGCCGATGCCAGCGAAGCCCTCCGCTTCCTCTGCGTCACCATCCCCCCATGGCCCGGAGAAAACGAAGCCGCCCCCGTTCCCGAGGGCGGCTTGGGTCCTCCAACTGTCTAGTGATGCTTGCTGGTATCCGCCGGCCTTTACACCCCCGCAGGGTGCATCAGAGGCAGCAGGGTATCCCGCCAGTCGCTGTCATGGGGCACGGTGTCCTGCATCGCCCGTATGGCATAGTACGAGTCGCTGGTTCCCGGCGGCGAACCCCCGTCCTTCACCGTCTCCACGGCCTGCAACAGCATCTGCCGCGCCACCACGATGGCCCTGTCAGCAGGCCCCAGGAACTCCTGGCTCCGGTCTACCACGCGCCCCATGCTCTCCTGGATAGCTCTGTCCTGCGTATTCACTCCGGCTATCCCCGTCATCGACTTTGTCCGCTGCGCCTCCCGGCTGATGTTCCAGCCGTTATCTATACTGGCGTAGGAGCGGAACGTGCTCTGGTCCACCGCATCGGGGCCGTTGCCCAACCCCTTCTCCAGCCGTTCATCCTCCGTGAGTGGCTCGTCGATGATGTTGTACTGCCAGTTCCACACCATGCACGACTCGTCATCCATCGGCACCCAGATGTGACCCGCAACCCCATCGTTCACCGTGGGAATGCCCGTCTGCAACTCACGCCCCGTAGGCCGTATCTGCGTGAAGGGCATCACGAAGTGGTACGTGCGGATGAAGTTGCCTTCATCCCGCGGGTATATACCCGCGTACCGGTAGCCATAGTCGGTGAGGTCTATCTCCAGCTTCGGGGCCCCACCGCGGCCACCGGGCCCAGTCGGCCCTATTCCGGCAACGAAGTTCCGGTGCAGTATCTGCGCATGCGACGTGTCAATGCCTCCCTCCAAGCCCTGCAGCCAGTTGCAGTCCTGCACCACCTTGGAGACCGACCGGTTCGGAGCCGGAGCTTGAGTCCAATCGAACTTCGGCGGCGGTGGCATGAACTCCCGCGGTCCTAGATACGCCCAGATGACGCCACCCTCTTCAACCGTCGGATACCACTTGATGACCACCTTCTCGCCGAACTGCGAGGGCTCGTTCATCTGGTCCACGCAGTTGCCGTCCACGTCATACTTCCACCCGTGGAACACGCACCTAAGGCCACACTCCTCGTTGCGCCCCAGCCACAGCGAAGCACCACGATGCGGGCAGAACTCATCTAGTAACCCAACCCGCCCGTTGCTGTCCCGGAAGGCTATCAACTCCTCGCCCAGTAGCTTCACCCGGACAGGCGTACCGTCAGGCTCGGCCACCTCCCAATCGATTAGTGCTGGAAGCCAGTACCTCCTCAGGGTCTCACCCATCGGCGTACCCGGCCCAGTCCTAGTTACCAGTTCATTCTCTTCTACTGATAGCACCAGACACCTCCGCTTTAGTGGGGTGAATCAGAATGCCGATAGTCCCTGTCAGGACCGCATGATACCACGACTCGCTCATTCCCTTGGGGAGTCAGTCATAGCTCGGTCGCGCCTTTGCGAACGCCTCCCGGATGTCGGACGCCATGGCCTCGATATCCCCGCATACGGCATATCGCAGGTAGCCAGGGAAATGGACGCCCACCACACCCGTCTCCTCAATCATCATGAAGTTGAAATGCTCCGCGCTCTCAACCCTGCGGCCGAAGGCTTGGTGTGGCACCCGCCACAAGGTGAAGAACCCAGCCGCCGGTTCCAACGCCAACCGCATGCCCTCACTAGTCAACAACCCGATGAGCAACTCCAGCCTCGTGCGATACATCTCACGGTATCGCGCAATGCTCTCCTGGTCCGTCTCGAACGCCGCCACCACTCCGGCTGCCATCGGGGCTACGAAGCCCGTGTCCGTCTTCCCCTTCACCACCTTCAAGTCCCCGATGAAATCCGGCGACCCCACCATTGCCCCGATATGCCATCCGGTCCCATTCCCCACCAGCTTGGCCGCCGTGAACGCCTCAGCCCAAGACAGTTCAGGGTAGTCCGGCGCTATCTCCGACAGGGTGCAACTATCGGCTCCATGGCTCAGCACCACGTACGCGGCGTCGTTGAACAGCCGTATGTCATGTTCGGCGCAATACGCGCAAAGCTCTTCCAGCCATCGACGGCTGGCTACCTGTCCAGAGGGATTATGCGGATAGTTGGTCATTACCAGGTTGGTCCCGCTGGCGATATCCTCGGTGGTAAACCGGAACTCGTTCTGTGGGTTCAGAGGCAGCGCATAGTGTTCGGCATAGTCGTAGATCGCACACCAGTCCGCGGGGATGGGGTAGCCTGGATCAGTCATGGTTCCGACCACAACCCTCTGGTCGGAACACCCGCAAGAAAGAGGCACAAGCCCGAGAATGGGCTTGATGCCCGGTATGGGGAGGTAGTCCACCTCGTCGCCGCTCAATTCACGGTTAACATGCGCGCGGATAAAGCGTGGGGCGAAGTTGGGTACGCCCGGGCTGGCGTTGTACTGGTAGGCGTGCATCGCCTCCTCTTCACTCATCACCGCTTCAGCCGCCGCCGTACGCGCGCTCAGAAGGGCCGCTCCCTTGGGTTCTCCGATAGACAGGTCAGTCAGCTTGATTCCCCTGGCCTCGGCGTCGGCACGCTTGGCGCGAATGGTCTGGAGTATGTTCTCACCGCCTGCCGGAAGCCTTGAACCACGCATGGACTTCTCCCCTCCTTGTCGCTGAACCGCATGAGACCCGCGCGCAGTCGACGCAGGGCCGCCGCCGCGTATTGTACCCTTCTGCGTTTGGGTAGTCAGCCTGCCGAAGTAGGCCTCGAGGGCAACCGGTGGTCGCAAAACCCGCCTAGTCGCCTATTGCAGGGCCTTCCCCTGTGCGGGAGGCCAATGCCGTCGGGGAAGGCCGGCGCAGCCATGCCAGCGTGTGACCCTTCAGCCCGTTCCATGTCAGCACTGCCAGAAACACGGCAGCCGAGAGGAGCACCACCGATGCCCCCGAGGAGAGATCCAAGAACCAACTGATATAGATACCCAGCAAGCCGCAACATGCACCGAGAGCCGTGGATATGAGCATCAACTTTCGGAAGCTGTCCGTCAGAAGACGCGCCACCACCGGCGGGATGACGGTGGCCGCCGCGATCAGCATCACGCCGAGCACCTGCATGGATACTACGATAGTCGCCGCTAGGAGCAGGGCGAACAATGTATCAACCCAGCCTGTAGGGACCCCATAGAAGCGGGCTACCTCAGGCTCAAATGTGGTGAAGAGGAACAACTTGTATGCCGCGAAGAGCACCGCCATAGTGGCCAGCGTCACTACGATGATGGCCACCAAGTCCCCGCCTGTGACCCCCAGAATATTCCCAAACAGCGCGGCATCGAAATCGCGTGTAAAGGTCTTGAACCGGCTGATCAGCGCAATGCCCAAGGCGAGGCTGGCTGTAGTGACGATACCGATGGCCGCGTCGGCCCCTATGCGCGATTTTCGGGTGGTGAGGGTGATAAGGACGGCCGACAGGAAACCCCAGAGGCTGGCTCCTATGAAGTAGTTGAAAGACATGACGTAGGTCACCACTGCCCCGCCGAATATGGCATGCGACAAGCCGTGACCGATATAGGCCATGCCCCTCAACACAATGTAGACACCAATGAGGGCGCAAAGGCCTCCCACCAATCCTGTGGCAATCATGCCTCGCACGAAGAATTCGTACTGAAAGGGCTCAAGCATTCTTTGTCTCTTGGCCGACGGAGTATTCCGTCTCGCGTGCGACACGGTCTCCGTTCCGACCTAGAGTATGCCGGTGTATGGCTTCTTCCGGCACATGGTAGCTGCCGTTGGCCTCCAGGGAATGGGGACTTTCTGCCACCAGAGTCATGCCTTCGTAATGGATAACTGGCATCTCGGCCCCATATGTGTTGTACAGCGTCTCTGGGGTGAATACCTCGGATGGCGGGCCTTCAGCGACGATGGTTTTGTTGAGGCAAACCACCCAGGGCAGATGGGCTGCGACTGCATTGATTTCATGTGTCGTCATCACGATGGTGATGCCTTGGTGGTTCAGATCGTGCAGCAGGTGGACCACCTCATCACGTGTCTTGATGTCCACGCCCTTGGTCGGCTCGTCCAATAGCAGCAGCCGTGGGTTGCTGATGAGGGCCCGGGCAAGGAACACTCGCTGCTGCTCGCCACCTGACAAGCGCCGGATATGCCTCTTGGCCAGATGCCCGATACCCATCCGCTCCATGGTGGTACGGGCCAACTCCTTGTCTTCACGCGCAAACCAAGGGAACAGCGGTCCAGTCATGGTGCGTCCCATGAGTACCGCCTCCTCCACAGTGACCGGGAAGTCCCAGTTGATATCCTCGACCTGTGGCACGTATCCGATGCGATTCTTGCGCTGCTTCAGTCCGGCCCCTGCCACAGTGACCTCGCCTTCATATACGTCGACAGCACCAAGAATCGCCTTCAGCAAGGTGGACTTTCCTGAGCCACTGGGTCCCAGAAGCCCAACAAACTCCCCGGGCATGACCTGCAGATTGATGTTGGAGACTACTGGCCGGCGGTCATAGCCGCAGGTCACATTATCCAGTTCAATGATAGGGATGCCAGGGCCGGGTAAATGTGGTGTCGGGTGTAACATATCTTACCTTGTTCGAATCCTCAGTCTTCGTCTCGGCTACTATGGGTAAACAGCAGTCCTCTCGCCTTCGAATACGAGCCGGGTATCGAAGCCTTCCATCGACGCAGCATTGCCTCCTAAGGCCGGAATCATGATTTCGATGTTTCGCTGCATCAGGCCCATGTAGCTGTGATTTGGGTCGCCTATCACGCCAGGGAGGTCGTCGTCACGTAGCTGGTCAACGAAGTTGGCCCCCCCTTCCTTGGCGATCTGAGCCATAACATCACTGGGGAAGACTTCCGAGCCGAAGATAGCCGGTACGTCCGACTCCCGTACTTGGTCGATCAGATCGGCCACCTCACGGGCCGAGGGTTGGCTGAAATCTGACGGCTGCACCGCCCCGATAATCTCAAAGCCGTATCGCTGAGCGAAATAAGGAAAGGAGTCATGATAAGTCAACAGCCTTCGGTTCTCTGGCGGAACGGTCTCCACTGCTTGAGAGATGCGCTGGTCCATGTCCCGAAGTCGCTCTTCCAGCCGTGAGTAATTCCCTTGAAAGTACTCAGAGCGGGCCTCATCCAAGTCCGATAACTGGTCCCGGATGAATTCTGCGTACCTCAACGCTAGTATGGGGTTGGTCCAGAGATGGGGATTAGGGTGTCCCTCCGATTCGGGAAACGAGAAGTCAAACACCCATTCCTCACGGCTTATAGCTTTGTCTCCGAGTGTTAGGATGATGGCGTCGGGACGTTTCGACGCTTGAGCCATGTCCAAGGAAGGCTCCTCCAAAAACAGGCCGTTAAGAACGATCAGGTCGGCATCAGACATTACCGTCGCTACTGACGGCGCAGGGTCGAAGGTATGAGAGTTTACACCCTCAGGGACGATCCCTTGGAGTTCTATTGCTGTTCCTCCGATGTTCTCAACCAAGCTCGTTATGGGAGATACAGTGCTGACCACTTTCAGCTTCCCTGAATCAGGACTCCCATCTGTGACGATCTCCTGTTCGGAATCCCCGCAGGCCAACGCGGTAGAAATGACCAGAGTGAGCAGAATCAGCCCACACGTTACTAGCAGTCTCCTCACAATGCGTTCGTATCCATGGCGCCAAGTCCTTTCATGCCTTCTCAGCCTCCGAGTCCTTCCTTTTGCAGGAAGCACAGATTCCGCTTACCGCGAAGTGTTCTAAGTCTGGCTCGAAACCAAACTCAGATACCAGCGTGGAACGGAACTCTTCCAAGTAGTAGGGACTGAGGTTGTAGGCTCCATGACACACTCGGCACACCATATGGTGGTGCTTGCCGTGAGGGTCGGTAAGCTCATAGTGCATCCGGTCGCCGATTGCGACCTCAGTCACCACGCCTAGCTTCTTTAGCAGGTGCAGGGTGCGATAGATGGTCGCAATATCCATATAGGGGTAAGCCTCTTTGGCCCGCCGATGTACCTCGTCTACCCCCATGTGCCCACCTCCCTCCGCTACGGCAGATAGAATGATCATCCGCTGCGGCGTAAGGCGGTAGCCCCTCTCTCTCAGTGACTCAAGAGCCCGGCTGTGGCCTGACATGCCACCGCTCCATTTCTGCAACTGTTTGCAATAAAAAGTTATAGCAACAACGAGAAGTAGTCAAGAGTCTACTTGCGCAACTGTATACCAGCGGCGCTACAGGGTTACGCGTCTGGGTGGAACGCGCTCCTGCTCATCCCGAATGATGGCCTCCACGCATGCGACCGCTTCATCCAGCTTACCGTCGGCATTCAGGACCTTGTGATCGAACACGTCGGTCCGCTGCATCTCCGCAGCCGCCGAAGCCAATCGCCGCTCTATTGCGGGGCCAGCATCGGTGCCTCGGCGTACCAGTCTAGCTCTGAGTTCCTCAACGGACCCCGGAGCAATCATGATGGATACTGCGTCCGGGGCTAGACTCTTGATGGTAGCCGTTCCTTGAATATCCACCTTCAGTATCACTGTTTGTCCACGCGCCAAAGCTCGGGAGACCTGCTCTCTTGGCACTCCGTAATAGTGGCCGTACACCTCGGCGTGTTCCAGGAACCCCTCTTGCTCCAGCAGCCCCTGGAACTGCGATTGATCTATGAAGATGTAATCTACGCCGTCAACTTCAGAGCCGCGCGGAGAACGGGTGGTAGCCGTGACTGGAAAATACCAAGGCCTCCCAAGCTGCTTGAGTCCCAATACCACTGCGTCTTTACCTGCTCCAGACGGGCCGGAGATGATCACCAGCAATGGTGTGGGTGCAGCCATGGAGAGCTAGTTGGAAGAGTTGCCTGTGAGCAAATCGAGGTGGTTCCAGAAATCGGGATACGACACAGAGGCAGATTCGGCCCCTTGCACAACGACTTCGCTTGAAGCTGCCAGCCCAGCCACCGCCATAGCCATAGCCAAGCGGTGGTCACCATAACTGGGCACTGTCGCTCCGTTCAATCGTCCCGTTCCTTGAATTAATAGACCGTCGGGGCGTTCCTCCACATGTGCCCCCAGGGCGGTTAGCAGGCTCGCAGTAGAGGTCAGACGGTCGCTTTCTTTGATCCTTAGCTCTTGCGCGTCGCGGATAACTGTAGTTCCTTCCGCAAAGCAGGCGGCTACTGCCACCACAGGCACCTCGTCTATCATCCTGGGGATCATGTCCCCGCCGATTTCTATGCCCTTGAGCTGGCCCGTGCGCACATGCAGGTCGGCCACTGGTTCCCCACCCTCTTCTCGCTCGTTCTCCAAACTGATGTCCGCCCCCATCCCTTCCAAGACCTCCAGTATCCCTGTCCGGGACGGGTTGATGCCAACACCCTCCACCGTGACATCGGCGTCGGGGTGACAACAGCCAGCCACCAGCCAGAATGCGGCACTGCTGATGTCCGAAGGGACGACCACGTCTACTGATTGGAGAGTTCCGGGATGGAGTGTGAGGGTGAGACCGTCCTCGTCGACGGTCGCACCCATGGCTCGTAACATTCGCTCGGTATGGTCCCGCGAAAGAGCGGGCTGGTGAAGCACCGTCGGTCCTGATGCATTTAGGCCTGCAAGCAGCAGTGCCGACTTCACTTGAGCACTGGCCACGGGCATCGCGTATTCGATTCCCCTGAGGTGGCCCCCACTTATAGCCAGCGGAGCCAGCGTGTCACCGTTCCGGCCCGATATCTTTGCGCCCATCCTCTGCAAAGGCTGGACAATGCGGCCCATCGGCCGGGAACGCAACGAGGCGTCGCCGGTGAGCACCGAGAGGAACTCCTGCCCAGCCACCAAGCCCCCCAGCAGGCGCATGGAAGTACCACTGTTGCCGGCGTCAAGGATGTCCTCCGGCTCATGCATAGTGGGGCCAATCCCTCGAATACGCATCGAGTCCGGTCGGTTCGCTTGTTCAATGCCGGCACCCAGCAGTCGCATGCAACGCATCGTGGAGACCACGTCTTCACCGTTCCCTAGGCCAGAGACTTGCGCCTCGCCCTGCGCCATGCTGTTCAGCATTAGCGAGCGGTGAGAGATAGACTTATCTCCCTGTGGCGTGACGATCCCCGCCAGCTTGGACGGCTTTCGGACAACCCGCTCCATCGGGTAGGCTCCTCCGGTGACAATTCAGAGCGACTGGCTTCGGACTACTTCCTGTCTTCTTCTTTGTCGTCTTCCTGCCGTCGGCCTCCACGGCCCCAGCCTTCCATTAGGCGCTTTTGGTGCTCCATCAAGCGGGAACCTATAAGCAACTGGCCCATGTTTTCTCCGAATGTGGGCAGTGGTTCTCTCGCGTCCAGCAGGTTGGGTCCAGGAGTAACGCTGCCGGTCATCCATTGCTGCCGCCGGTAAAGAGCGTCGCTGAAGGTCTCCTCAATATCGGCAGGTTGTCCGTCCCCGGCTTTGATGACCTGATCGCGCATGCTGTACAACTCGTACATGAATGAGTCGATCCAAGAGACGATGTACTCGGAGTTCGTGGCGCATATATCCCGGTGCATTATGGGGTCGCCCGATGCCAGACGGGTGATGTCGCGGTAGCCGGTCGAGGCCACCTTGGCGATGTCTGCCCAAGAAGGGCTCCGGGAGGTGGCCCGCACCAGAGCCACAGAAAGTAGAGCAGGCAGGTGACTGGCGGCTGCCACAAAGCTGTCGTGTTCACCGGCATCAATGAAATAGTGGCGGGCCCCGATCCCTTCCACTATCTTGACCCACTTATTGACGGCGTCGGCACGGGCTCGGGTCGCGGGAATGACGCAGTAGGTCTTATTGCGAAAGAGAGAGGCATCAGCGTGCTTCGGGCCTGCGGTTTCCTTGCCTGCCATGGGATGACCGCCGACGAAGTTGATATGGTCGGGCAGAGCCTCGTCAGCCCAACGCATTACCTCACCCTTTGAACTTCCCGTGTCGGTGACCAAGCATCCTTGAGACAGGAATGGTGCTATGGCCTCGAACACATCTCGAATGGCTGTCACCGGAACGGCGACCACCACGATATCAGCGCCTTCCACCGCGCTGCGCAGGGAATTCTCCACCTTGTCGAGTGCGCCCATCTTCTGGGCGTCACTCGCATTTCCCCTGTCGCGGTCTGTGCCTATTACAGTGGCTGACTTGGGCATGCTTTGCCGGATAGCCATGCCCAGCGAAGTGCCAATCAGTCCAGTACCCACTATGGCAATCTTGTCCAAGGGGTCCTCCTGTTTTTCGGGCGCTCGGTAACGCTGCTCAACCCAGCCTTACCTATTCGTCCTCTTCCTCTTCATCGTCTTGGCGGCGGGTTGCAGGCAGACGGAAGGCGTTGCGCGGCAGCATCGCATCGGACTTGGAGGCCCGTGGCTTCCGCTGACGTGGCAGGTTCAAGAGATCTTCCTTCAGTTGCCCAAGTGCGTCGGACTCGACGGAGCTAACGTCTAGTATCACCGCGTCCACACCGATGTCCCGCAGACCGCGAAGCTCGCCCACCCCCACCACTCCCGGTAGCTCCACTAGAAGGTACTTGTTGAACATGCAACGCACCGCACTCAGCAACATCAACTGCGATAAGTCCAGAGGCAGGTTCGAGGCTTCCACGGAGAGCACCACTCCGTCCACAGGCAGGTCTTCAACACCCCGTAGGGTGCGCTCCTCCGAGTCGAGAGGCAGCGACAGTAGGTATGCTGGTTCCTCTTCCGAGAGAGCCCCAACCTCAACCCCGATGGCACCGAACCGGAAGAAATCGGCGCCCCTCTCCAAATAGCCTGCGGCGATTGCCTCATTGAGGCCGTCGACCTCCATGCCCCAAGGCAGATCCCCTACTTGGGAGACGAAGCTGTTCAAATTGCTCTCGTCGATAGCCCCCTTGATGATGAAGCCGTCCACTCCACTTGAGGATATGGAGCCGCTTGCAGCTTGCTCTTCAGTGACCGATGCTAGCAGACCCATCGCTGGCAGCCTTTCGACGCGGGAAGAGGCACCGAAGCCCATGGGAGTAGAAGGTCCACGGGCGAGTCTATCCAGCCGGTCCAGGAACTTGCTCATACACTTCCTTTGGTACCCGAATTCGTGCGTCCCCGGGTCTTGGGTAAACGCTGACTTGCATTATATCCTACCTAACGTGATGGCGCGTACTTCCTGCCACGGTCATTCTTGCAAGGCAGTGACCCTGCCCAGCTTTCGCATATGTGGGAGAGGTACTTAGCCGACATGGGCCTGGTCCCTATCATTCATCCCGCCGACCCGGGTCGGCATCTCTATGTCTGTTCCACACCGGGCGGTGCTATATGACATCCCTTTTCACCCCGCGCGACTCCCCACAGGGCTCGCCGCATCTAAGCAAACAAGCCCGGCGTCGCTTGCTGGGCACCGTGGTGCGGGATGTATCCCGGGCCTTCTACCTCACCCTCCGGGTCCTCCCCTCCGCGATGCGCGAGCCTGTCGGATTGGCATACCTGCTGGCCCGTGCCGCTGATACCTTGGCAGACACACCGTTGTTGCCTGCCGGGAGACGCTTGCCTGTCCTTCTGTCCTTCCGGGAATTGGCGGAAGGTCCTGCTTCGGCCGAAGCGGTGGACTCCATCATCAGCGAGGTTGCCAGTTGGGACGGGGATGAGGTCAACAGGATGGATGCGGAACGTGTCCTTCTGGCGTCTTTGCCCCTAGCCTTTTCCATGTTGGAGTCGCTGGATGCCAATGACAAGCGTTTGGTCCGCTCCGTAGTGGTGGCGCTGACCCGCGGGATGGAGATGGACCTGAACGAATTGTCCCCTCAGCAGGCCGGTGAGATTCGTGCAGTCCAGGATGCGGAGCAACTGGACGCCTACGTATACGGCGTCGCCGGCTGTGTCGGGGAGTTTTGGACGGCTATCAGCATCGAACACCAGACTGCCTTGAAAGGGTGGGATGTTTCAAGAATGTCCGGGTTGGGAATCCGCTTTGGCAAGGCTCTGCAGATGACTAATGTGCTCCGGGATGTGCCTGGAGACCTGCGCAATGGCCGCTGTTATCTGCCCCAAGACCAACTCATACGCGCAGGGTTGGCCCCAGCGGACTTGCTGGACCCTGAATCAGCATCCAAGGCACGCCCTGTCCTGGTGCATAACCTGCGTGTTGCTCTCGACCACTACCAGTGTGCCGAGGAATATCTTCTGGCCCTGCCCCGGCGCTGCCTTCGCCTCCGGCTGGCCGTGGCTTGGCCCCTGCTTATGGGGCTGGCCACCTTGGTGCGCGTAGCCCACAACCCCAACTGGCTTGCTCCCGGCCGCCCCTCGCGTGTGTCCCGGGGTTGGGTCTACCGTATGATGGCCCTGTCGGCCATCTGCGGGTGGTCCAACTTTGCATTGAAACGGTGGATACGCCAACTCAGGCGTCAACTCGAAGCAGCCCTGTGACCCTCAGGCTGAGCGGCTAAGCTGGCTCGGCAACGAACACCGGAATCTTGCGAGTGGTACGGGTCTGGTACTCTTCATAGGGCGGATAAGCGGCTACAGCTAGGTCCCACAAGCGGGCCCGTTCCGCGTCATCTTCAACCTCGCGGACACGCATATCGAATACCTCGGTCTCATCCCGTACCTCCACGCTGGTGTCGGCCCGGAGGTTGTACACCCAGTCGGGGTTCTTGGGAGCCCCTCCTTTGGACCCGACAAGCACGTAATTGTTCCCGTCCTTCACCCTCATAAGGGGCGTCTTTCGAATGCCCCCGGTCACGTTGCCCCGGTTGGTGACGACAATCACGGGGAGTCCGGTATCCCGTAGTGTCAGCCCCTGAGTCCCTCCGCTCCCTTCATAAAGCTCCACCTGCTCCCGGACCCAGTCAGTGGGGGATGGAAGATATTCGGCCATGTTCAACTCCTAGCTGGGGATGGGACGTTGTTCGAAAGTCCATGATTACCCGATGCTTCTTGGCACGGGCCTTACCCCATTTGAGTAGTGATGTTACCATGAACTCCTAGGCACTTGTGTCCTGCCCATCCTAAGGAATGGAATGAATCCATCCCTCAGAAATATACGTCAAGACGAGGCAGTCCGAGCTTTCGTGAGGCTCGGCGGAATTGAGCGGAGGGGCAAGGGAAGCCATAGGGTAGTGAATATGAATGGACGCAATCTTTCGATCCCCCACGGAGTCCTGAACCGGTCTATTGCGTTACCTGATAAGGCTGGCCTTACTGTTCACGAATTCCATGAAGCTCTCTAAGGAGGCGTATTCGTGTCAACCTCCACACGTCTCTACACGGTCAGAGTCCACGAGGCTGAAGAAGGGGGCTATTGGGCTGAGGTCTCGGACTTGCCAGGATGCGCCAGTCAGGGAGAAACCAAGGAAGAATTGAAGGCCAACCTGCTGGATGCAATCGAAGCTGTAACCGAGGCTTCGGCAGATGACGTCCAATTGCTCATGACCGAATAGCCTATGTAGTCCTATGGAAGTCGCCTTCGCCTTTCTCTGTGATTACGCCGATACCACTGGCCCCAAGCTCACTGCAGTGGGCGTGGGCTTGGACACCATCCATGCGGCCGAAGTTCCTGCCAAGCACCACCTCATGTACGCCGTGGCCGGCTTCACCTTCACCCGTGCGGAGACCCAGAGTGGTCGGAAGCAGGTCGGCATCCACATGGTTGACGCCGACGGCATACCGGTAATGCCTGCTATCAATCTCGACATGACGGTGGAGGCTCCCCTGTCCGGGTATAACTATCGGACCCAGCGTATCGCCTTAGCGTTGCAAGGCCTGACCTTTCCCAAGTTCGGTGACTACTCGGTCTCCTGGCTCTTGGACGGCATTGAGGTCAAGACGCTGCCTCTCAAGGTCGTCCAGTCCGGGCAAGCGCGCCCTTCTGGTTCTGAGTAGCCAACTCGCATTCTTTCGTCGACTTCTGTCCTCGTCCCCAAATGGTATCATCGGGCAACTAATCCGCCGACAAGGAGGCGCTAATGGCGGACCTCACACCTCAGGACGTGAAGGCACTGGGCTTGGCAGTGGGCATCGATATGCAGGAACCGCTCCTCACCGAGGTGACCCACAACATCAATACCATCCGCGACTTTATCGGAGAGGTCGACCTGCCAGGGCTCGACAGCGTGGAACCCCTGCCGGTTATACCGCCCCAACTGCGAAACTGGCCCCGCAGTCCGAAGGAGGAATAGCCATGACCTCCAGCGACATTCCCTTCCTATCAGCAGCCACCCTAGCCGAGAGCATACGAAACAAGCAGGTCTCGCCGGTGGAGGCGACCCAAGCCTACCTTGACCGTATAGAGACAGTGGACAGCCAGCTAAACAGCTACATCACCGTCTGCGGTGACGAGGCCCTAGCCGCTGCTCGCGAGTCTGAGCAGGCTATAGCCAGGGGCGACTCCCTGGGGCCCTTGCATGGCGTCCCTTTCGCAGTCAAGGACCAGTTCTGGACCAAGGGCCTGCTCACCACTGGCGGCTCCACTCTCCTGTCCGACTTTGTCCCTGATGAGGATGCGACTGTGGTGGCCCGCTTGCGGCAGGCTGGCGGCATCCTGCTGGGCAAGTTGAACATGAGCGAGTTCGCCACCGGCAATAGCGTGTATCATCCGTATGGGCAACCCCACAATCCATGGGACCTCGACAGGCATCCGGGAACCTCCAGTAGCGGGTCCGGGGCCGCCACAGCCGCCTTCCTGTGCGCCACATCCTTGGGAGAGGACACCGGCGGCTCCATACGCAATCCCGCCAACAACTGCGGTCTGGTCGGTATACGCCCTACGTGGGGTTTGGTAAGCCGGTACGGGATGTTGGGAGCGTCCTGGTCCATGGATATCGGTGGCCCCATCTCCCGCACCGTCGAAGACTGCGCCATCACTCTCCAGGCCATTGCGGGACACGACCCGAACGATCCCCATTCGGCGCGAGTTGCTGTGCCTGACTATAGTGCCATGCTGGGCCAAGGCGACCTGCGAGGTGTGAGGGTAGGCGTGCTGCAGGACGCCATAGATGCCGACTACATCAATCCCCAGGTAAAGACCCTCGTTTCCTCCGCGATTGCCTCTCTAGGCGAGATGGGTGCGACCTTGGAAGAGGTGAGCATCCCTCTCATGGACCGGGCTGCTGCCGTAACCCGTGCCGTTTTGGCTGTCGAGAGCGCCTCCCTGCACCACGAGTGGATCAGGACGCGCATCGGGGACTACGACCGCAACGTCCAGATCGACTTCCTCACTGGTGCCCTGCTGCCCGCCCAAATCTACTACCGGGCACAGAAAATGCGTGACCTGATACGCCAGTCGACTCTTGACCTGTTGCAGAAGTTCGATGTGCTTGCGCTGCCCAGTTCGTCGGAGCCTGCGCCCATCATCCCGACCCAAGCAGGCTTGGAGAACAAGGAGCAGGCAGTGCAGAGGATGGCCGGGCGTCGCAGCCTCACAGGGGTCTTCAACTTGGCGAATGTCCCGGCCCTCTCGGTGCCCTGCGGGTTCGCCAGCATTGACGGCAAAGACCTGCCCGTCGGCCTTCAACTGGCGGGCCGTCCCTTTGAAGATGGCCTGTTGCTCCGGGTAGCCCATGCCTACGAGCAACAGGCAGGCTGGCATCAGAGACGCGCCCCGATCTAGGCGGCCAATGGCACAGTGACGCCCGGTCGTTGGGACGGTTGTAAGTGGTCTGCAATACCGGGATGGTGCCTCCGTTCGAATGGATGGGAGGGCTGTACGGATTCCGTCGTGGCGTGTGACAGGAATCCGGGCGGGGAGGTGTGGTGGAGCCAGATAGCGGGCGGATTCGACAATTCGACACTCTTCGTATCTGAAGAGAGTCTGTTTGTATCTGAGAGGTGTCGAATGTGTCGAGTGATCGTAGCTGGGCCGTAGCTGACACGTGTGTCGAATGGGCGTTGGATGGCGAGGAAACTGGGTGAAGACGCGGCTTGACGGATATCGTCGTGCTTGATGTACATGAGGAGAGTAAAGAACATCAAACGGATAAATATGGTGTGAGTATTGCTATTCCTGGTGGCCTGCGCCGGACGCAAGGATATGGCAGACCGGAGAAGGGGCTGTTTGTATCGAAGAGGTGTCGAATTTGTCGAGTGATCGTAGCTGGGCCGTAGCTGACAACACTGTAGAGTGGGCGTTGGACTGGCGGGGAATTGGGATAAGAAAAGGGCTTGGCGGATGTCGCCGGGACACAGGAGGCGAAACCGGCGAATGTTCGGTGGCTTGTATGCGGGTGATCTTCCAATGTATGCCTTTCCGAGTTGCGCTGGCCAGTCTTGGAACATGGGTGGGCTACCTCATGGGCCAGACAGCCTGCTTTAATCGTAGGTGGGCTAGCCAGGCCCGTCAACGGAGAAATGTCATGGTAGGCCATTAGGGAATGCGCAGTGAATTGGGTCGAGTTCAAGCAGTCCGCCCCCGATTTGGCCGTGTTGGCCGAGGAGCGGTTCCAACGCCACGGTCTTGTCCTCGTGGGCACCCTGCGCCAAGACGGGTGGCCACGCATATCACCCGTCGAGCCTCTGATCGTGGACGGCGTCCTCTACTTGGGGATGAGCCACCGCTCGCGCAAAGCTCTGGACCTGCTGCGGGATTCGCGGGTCACGGTGCAGAGCATCGTCACCAACAAGGATGGGACCGAGGGGGAGGTCAAGCTGTATGGGAGGGCTGAGGAGGTGCAGTCGCCGGAAACGCGGCGGGTGTACTTGGAGACCGTGAGACGCGAGTTGGGGTACGAACTGGCGTCAGACGAACCGTTCCACCTGTTCGCGGTGGATGTGGAGTCGGCCGCGTATGTGGTGATTGAGGGTGGGGAGCAGAGGGTGCGGGTGTGGTCGGGGAGCGAAGATGCTCCGCCCACATCCTAGCCTTCTGCTCCCCTTCTAGCCTAGCAACCTCTCCGCCGCCGCCACTTCCGGACTATCCGCATCCGCCGTATCCCACCGCTCTCTCACTGATGCCAGCGTCTCAGCGGCAGCGGGCTGACCGGTCGCCGCCTGCGCCCGGCCAAGCGAGAACTCATCCCGCACTGATGGGCGGCGGGACAAGCGGGCTTGCAGCAGCGTCTGGGCGTCGTCGTACTGCTCCGCCCGCAGGTAGGCTTCCAGAAGCGTGTCTTCAAAGACCTCGTGCTGGGCGTGGCTGCCTCCGATACGTGGCAGTTGGGGTTGGACGCCCTTGAGCAGGGACGCGGCTTGGGCATACTCGCCCTCGGCGAAAGCACTGATGCCCTCCATCAGGGGCAGGGCGGCCTCGGCTGCGAGGGCGTTGCCGTTGTTGGCCATGGCGCGCCAGCCCTCGATGATTCGGGCTGCGCCGTCCCGGTCTCCCGCAGCCCCAAAAGCCATTACGGCGTGGCCATCGCGGAAGGGAAGGCCCGGGTTCTGTACTGCCGCATTGGCTTGGTCTCTCAATTCCTCCCAGGGAAAGGGAGAGTTACTCCCGGTGAAGATGAACCAGCGCCACATCAGGGAGGCGCTGTCGGCCAGCGAGTTGGCGTCGCAAGCAGTGACTGATGGTCGTATGTCGTTCTCGTACAGGGCTGCCACCTGCTGATAGCGTCCCATTCCCAGTTGGAAAAGGGCTTGGTGCCAAGACAGGTGGACGTGGTAGGCGACGCGGCGGTCATATCCCGTGAGCCAGTCTCCGAGAAAGTCCGCACCCGAGGAGTAGTCTGCCCGCTCATAGAAGACATGGGCAACCGAGTGGGCCGCGACGGCGTTGGTGGGGCGCAACTCAAGGGAGCGTTGAGCCAACCGCAGGCCCTCGTCCAGCATACCCACCTCGTGGGTGGCCCAGGCGAACTGCCCTTGGAAAGCCCAGTCATCACCGTAGTCAGCCGCCACACCGCTCATCATGTTGTAGAAGTCGGGAGGATAGTGGGCCACTCCGCTGCCACTGCAACCGGCGACGAACAAACGCTGAGCCAGACGTAGCAAAACTATGTCCCGCGGAAAGTCCTTGAGATGCTCCCGGATGAGTTGCAGTGCGCGGGGGCTGTTGCCGTTAATCCAAGTGTCGATGATTGAAAGTTGCTGCTGTTCCCGCTGGGAGATGCCACTTGCGCGGGCGTGGGCATTGCCCAAGTGGCCCTTCGCCTTCACCGGGTCATAGCCGAACATGCTGGCCAAGGCCAGAGTGGCATGACCCATGGCGAACCCATCATCGGCTTCGACAGCCTTGCCCAGATTGGGACCGGCGCCATAGGTCTGGGAGATGATGGCATCGATGGCCTCGACATAGTGCTCGGCAGCGTCCGTGGATGACGTGGTGAGGGGGAGTCCGTAGCGGTCTGAGATGGCCTGGCTCATGTCTTACCTCCGAACGAGAATGGGCAAGTGAGAGTGGGGCCCTCAGTGGTGGTATATACGACTATGCACGCTAAGGCGCGGGTATGGGCAGTGTCAACGCGCGCCAGTGGCAAGTGCCAGTGGCGCACTGCCCCGGGGGTACCGTTATTGCGCAGGAAGCGAATCTTGGCCGCGTACACGACACGGCCCTTTCGTCTGAGACTGAAAGCGACGTGGTGTTATCTACGGAAGCGCCGCCACTGCCTTCACCTCCACCAGCAACTCCTCGCGCACCAGCCCGTCAATCACCAGCAGGGTGTTCGCCGGGTAGTCGCCATTGGGGAACAGGCTGGGGAATATCTCGCTGCGGGCTGCGATGAAGGGCTGCACTGACTCGCGGCCCACCAGATAGCTGGTGAACTCCAGCACGTCGCTGAAGGAGGCGCCGATGCCTTCCAGTGCCTTGCCCAGATTATGGAACACCTGCTTGGTCTGAGCGCCAACATCACCGGCGCCAACCAGATTACCGTCGGCATCCAAGGCCACCTGCCCTGCCAGGTAGGCGACACGGCCACAGTTGGCTTGCACCACCGCCGAGTAAGCCCCTATGGGAGCAGGCACGCCTTCGGGATTGATAGTTCGTCGCTCTGTGGCCATGGCATTCCTCCAGATGATAAGTGGATATCCCGTTTGCTTCTGTCGTTCTCATTATAGCTGACCCGGACCTAGCGCGCCTTGACCCCATATAACTCGGCCCATATCATGCGGCCAGCCAAGCCCCCTGAGGTGACGCATGTTGGAAGGGCAGTTAAGCACCATCACACCCGGCACTCCCAAGGAAGAATTGGACACCCCTGTGTTTCTCGTAGACACCGAGATCATGGAGTCCAACATCGACAAGATGGCGGCCTACTTCCGGGACAAGCCTGCCGGGCTGCGTCCCCACATGAAGCACCACAAATGCCCCACCATCGCCCTCAAGCAGATAGCAGCTGGGGCCGTCGGAGTCTGTTGCCAGAAACTGGGCGAGGCCGAAGCCATGGCAGACGGCGGTGTGAAAGACATCCTCATCACCTACGAGGTGCTTGGCCGGGCGAAAATCGCGCGCCTTATCGCCCTAGCCCAGCGCACCAATCTCTTGGTGACTGTGGACGACGCTGGGAACGTGGCCGACTTGTCCGAGGCCGCGGTAGCAGCGAGCACAACTCTCGGGGTTCTGGTGGACGTGAACTGCGGTCAGAACCGCTGCGGAGTTGACCCCGGCGAGCCTGCAATACAGTTGGCGCGTGCCGTGTCCAATGCCCCCAGCCTTGAGCTTCGAGGAATCTGCGGGTACGAAGGACACCTCCAAGCAGTGGCAGACCGCGAGGACCGGACGCTGCGTGCACGTCAGGCTATGGGGCAGGTAATCGGCACTGCCGACTCCATACGGCGCGAGGGCATGTCCTGCGACATCGTCAGTTCCGGCGGCACCGGCACGTACAACATCACCGGCGACTTTCCCGGCATCACCGAAGTGCAGGCTGGCTCCTACGTCTTCATGGATGCCGCCTATCGCCGTGTCATGGACGACTTCCAAGTAGCCGGCACCATCCTTACCACCGTGGTCAGCCGCACCTCTCCCGATCGCGCCGTGCTCGACTGTGGTATGAAAGGGCTCTCCACGGACCAATGGCCCCCCGAGGTCGTGGGCATGCCCGGCGTGCAGGTCCGCAGCGTCTCCGACGAGCACCTCAGCGTGAACCTCACCGACAGTGACAGTCAGCAACTGAGGCCGGGCGACAAAGTGGAGTTGGTGCCCGGACATAATGACACCACGGTCCACCTCCACTCCCACCTCTTCGCCCTCCGCCAGGGCAAGCTGAACGAGGTATGGGAAGTGGCTGGCCGGGGACGAATCCGATAGGCGCCTAGCTTACATATCAGCCCTTTTGTGATACCCTAGGCAGGAAAATCCAGCCCAGCCGCCCGTCTCACGCGAGATGGGTTTTGGCAGGGTCGACATCATCAAACGGAGGTCGGAAGATGGTGGACTACGCGCCCAGCATTATTCTTTCCCAACAGGAATTCAAAGTGGTGGGAACCAGGCCAACCCGCCACGATGCACGGGACAAGGTAACCGGTCTGGCCCATTACAGTGCCGATGTGCATCCCCCCGGCCTGCTGCATGGCAGGGTGTTGCGCAGTCCCCATGCCCACGCCCGCATCATCTCCATCGACACCTCCAAGGCCGAGGCTGTGCCCGGTGTCAGGGCGGTGGCAACGTCCACCGACCTGCCCCAGTTCGCTGGTTCCATGGCCGACTTGGGCGAAGGGGCCATGGTCAACTTCAAGTTCCTCAGCAACAACTGCTTGGCCCACGACAAGGTGCTCTATGCCGGACAGGCAGTGGCCGCGGTGGCTGCCACTTCCCCTGAGGCGGCGGAAGAGGGTATGAACGCCATTGAGGTGCAGTACGAAGTGCTGCCTCCCGTGATGGATGGCAGGGAGGCGATGAAGTCTGGCGCACCCATCCTCCACGACCAGCTTGCCACTCTGACCAACCCCACCATCCGCGCTGGCGCCTTCCGTGGCGACGAGGAAGACGGGGGCCTCACCAACGTGGCCAGCCACATCGAATTCACCTTGGGCGACCCCGATGAGGCCTTCAAGCAAGCCGACGCCGTAGTAGAGCATGAGACCCACACCGCCGCCGTGCACCAAGGCTACATCGAGCCCCATGCTGCTACAGCCCAGTGGCACCCCGACGGCCACATTACCGTATGGTCCAGCAGCCAAGGCCACTTCGCAGTCCGTGACCAGACGGCCACCATACTTGGCCTGCCCGTATCCCAAGTCACTGCCATACCCATGGAAATCGGCGGCGGTTTCGGCGGCAAGACCCTCGTCTATCTGGAGCCCGTGTGTGCCGTGCTCTCCCGTAAGGCGGGAGGCAACCCCGTCAAGCTGACCATGAACCGCACCGAGGTCTTCGAGGGCACTGGCCCCACTTCCGGCACCCACATCAAGGTAAAGCTGGGCGGCACCAAGGACGGCAAGATTACAGCCGTTTCCTCCACTTTGGTTTACGAAGCAGGCGCATTTCCCGGCTCCCCAATGTCTGCCGGGATACGCTGCATGCTGGCCCCCTACGACATCCCTAACGGCTATCTGGAAGGCTACGACGTGGTGGTGAACAAGCCCAAGTCGGCAGCCTACCGCGCTCCCGGCTCTCCCGCAGCGGCCTTCGCCATGGAGACCACCGTCGACCTGCTATGCGAGAAGCTGAACGTGGACCCGCTGGAGTTCCGCCTGATTAACGCCTCCAAGGAAGGCACGAGGCAGGTAACCGGCCCGGTGTTCGGTCGCATAGGCAACGTGGAAATCATCGAGGCGGCCTTGGACCACCACCACTACAAGACCCCGTTGGAAGGCCCTAACCGCGGCCGGGGCGTGGCCTCCGGTTTCTGGTTCAACGCCAGCGGACCCTCCGCTGCCGTTGCCATCGTCAATGCCGACGGTACCGTGGGCCTCATCGAGGGCTCGCCCGACATCGGCGGCACCCGCACCACGGTCTCGATGCAGTTGGCCGAGGTCCTCGGCATCCCCGCCGAGGATGTACACCCTCAGGTCGCGGACACAGACTCCATCGGTTTCACCTCGGTGACCGGTGGCAGCAGCACCACCTTCAAGACTGGCTGGTCCTGCTACGAGGCAGCCCAGGATGTGAAGCGCCAGTTGATTACGCGCGCTGCCCGCATCTGGGAAGTGGAAGAGTCTGAAGTCGAGTACAACGACGGCGTGTTGTCCCACACCTCCGACCCCGCGCTGCGCATGACCTTCAAGGAGATTGCCCCAAGGCTGGTTGGAACTGGCGGTCCCGTCATCGGCCGCGGCAACGTCAACCCGCCCGGCCCCGGCAACGCCTTCTGCACCGTCATCGTCGACGTGGAAGTCGACCCCGACACCGGCAAGGTCTACATCCTCCGCTGCACTGCCGTGCAGGATGTGGGCAAGGCCATCCACCCCACCTATGTCGAAGGCCAGATTCAGGGTGGCGTCGTCCAGGGCATCGGCTGGGCATTGAACGAGGAGTACTTCTTCAACGACCAAGGCAGGATGATGAACGCCAGCTTCCTCGACTACCGCATGCCCACCTCGCTCGACCTGCCCATGATCGACACCGTCATCGTGGAAGTCGCCAACCCCAACCATCCCTTCGGTGTGCGTGGTGTCGGCGAAGTCAGCATATGCCCGCCCATGGCCGCCATCTCCAACGCCATCTACCAAGCCATCGGCTCCCGCCTCAACGAGCTGCCCATGTCTCCCGGCAAGGTGCAGGCCGCCGTGGGTGCCAACGGCTCAGCCTAGTCTGAGGTCCGTACACCCTCTCCTCGCTCGCGGGGAGAGGGTGTTGGGTGCGGAGCATCTCCGTGGCTGAAGTCTGGATTCCGCGACAGCTTCAGGGTCTGACCGGGGGTCAGCAACGAGTACAAGCCGTGGGCTATGACTGTCCGTCAAGTGATTAGACAGCTTGGAGAACACGTATCCGGGCATCATCCATTTCCTTTGTGACGACGAATGGCATTGCCCCCAATATGGCCGTGGTCGTCGACGGCGAGACCTCCTACATGGGCCTCTTGGAGAAGGTGCAGGAGAATAGCGAAATCCACTTTCTTCCCGCCATAGGCGGAGGCCTAGGGCAGTGAATCAGAACGCTCTTCCTCGTATAGATGATCTGACAGGGGCTCTAGCCCATACTCGGAAGCGTTTGACGGGCTGCCGATATTATGCACAGACTGCCGATCAAGCGTAGTCCACCAACGTCTTGGCGAGGGCTGGCAAAGACTCTTCCAGCCACCAAGTGCTGGTGGAAACCCTGGTATATTTGACCGACTACGTATACTTCCAACACTTTGAGCAGCCACGACGACATGGTCTTGCCAGTATGAATGGTCTCACTTCGGGCCCAACGCTGTGGGAGTCACCGGAATTGTTCGCATCTGGGTGAACAGCTAGCGAAAGAAAGAAGGGCATGGTCTACAAGCAGTACTGGATCGGAGTGGCTTTCGCTTACGACAAAATGGCTTTCAGGATTGGTCGGGACTACGCCTGAAATACCAGGACGGGTCGACGATACGGTTGCAATGGTCCTGCAGCGATGCACATAGCTCAGGCTATGGGTCATCTCTCAGTAAGGAACATCATAGGGGAAAGTAAGAAGACCAAACCTAGTCCAAGAACGACGACTCAATATGATCACGCTGTGGTTAGGCAATGGAGACCCGGTCTGCGCAACTGCTCTGGGCGCCAGTGCAGAAGATTGCTGAAGCTTTTCTGGGCCGATATGGAGGAACACGGAACTTTCGCATCAATGGAGATCATCATAGGCCGAATACGGCAGGGACCTAGTTGCAATTGGCGATTCGATATGCGCCGTCATGCTAGAACGGCTCTCCTAGATGCGCAACCCCACATACGTCCGCAAAGCAAGCTCATCAGGGTCCGATTGAGGAAGCACCTCATCTGTGGCGTCGGGCCGATTAAAGACTGAATCCCGATGTTGCGTAGTGGATGAAACTGTGCGTTTCTTTGGAGAAGAATCATGGAATCAGTCGAGCGTCGTCTGGAAGTAGTCCAAGCTGAGGGAGACCGCCTAGCCCAGTATCTCGCTGCCCTCCCTTCCGATGCTTGGACGCGCCCCAGTGCCTGCGACCGCTGGGAAGTCCGCGATGTGGTTGCTCACCTCGCAGGAGGCGCCGACTTCTACCACGACTCTGTGACCCGCGGCCTGGCAGGGCGACTCCTCGCCCAGTCTGCGGGCAGGCCAGAACCCGGCAAGGGTGATCCCGTGCAGAGCAACGACGGCATAGCCCGCGGCTCCATCGCCCTTCGTGAGTCCTTGGGCGATGGACGTACTTCCCTCAGTTTCGCGAGCGCAATGGCCGCCTGAACCAGCTCTTCGGAGAAGTCTCCGGTGCCCAGTGGGAGACTACCTGCTACCATCCCGCCTCCTTCTTCCCTGTTCGACGATTCATCGACCTGCGCATCAGCGAATTGGCAATGCACAGCCACGACATCCGCTCCGCCTTGGAACCTGAAGCTCACCTCTCAGACCGACACCCTGCCCACTTTCATGGACTTGGGTCCCCACCGTAGCCCTGCGCTGGGGCTTCACGCTTCGGCCCCAAGCTGGAACGGCCTCTGCGCTTCCGTTTTGATGTGGGCAGTGCCGACTTGGAATACACTGACATCGTGGTAGAAGGTGACGATTGTCACGTGGGGAACTGCCCGGCCAAGACTCCTCCCGATGTGACCTTCCAATGCTCTGCCCGAAACTCTTGCCTTGGTCTCTATACGGCAGGGCCAACACTGCAAGCCGCGCTAGCCGACGGTAACCTGAAATACGAGGGCGATGCAGCCGCTGCGCAGTCAGTTCGCCCAGTTCTTCGGAGTCCAGTAGTCCCAAACTATCCTCCACACGGAGTAGCGATACATGACCACCACCTTTCCTGTCTCTAGCTCAAGAGGTCCTGCCCCGCAAATATCGGCTTACCCTTCAACCCGATTTGGAGACCTTCACCTTCCGAGGTGAAGAACAGGTGGACCTCGAAATCTCCGCCCCAACCTCCCGCATCACCATGAACGCCTTGGACATTGACGTCCAGTCCGCTACCGTCTCCGCAGAGGGTGTGACGGCCTCCGCCACCAACATCAAATACGACAAGGATGCCGAATCCGTCACCTTCACATTCCACCACGCCATCCCCGAAGGCCAAGCCACCCTGTCCCTGCAATTCACCGGTATACTCAACGAGCAGCTCTTCGGCTTCTATCGCGCCACCTACCAGAGCCCTGACGGCGAGCCCAAGCTCATGGCCACGACCCAGTTCGAGGCCACTGATGCCCGCCGCGCCTTCCCCTGCTGGGACGAACCCGCCGTCAAGGCCACCTTTGAATGCACCCTCATCGTCCCCCAGGAACTGAGCACCGTTTCCAACACCCCCATCGTAAGCGAGACTCCCGAAGGAAACGGTCTCAAGCGCGTCCAGTTTGGCGAAACGCCGCCCATGTCCACCTACCTCCTCGCCTTCGTAGTAGGTGAGTTGGAGTCCATCGAAGGGACGCAATCAGGGACGGTACCCTGATACGCGTCCTCACCACTCCCGGCAAGGTGGAACAGGGACGCTTCGCCCTCGACACCGCTATCCGCCTCCTCGACTACTACAACGACTACTTCGGCATTCCCTATCCCCTCGAAAAACTCGACCACCTCGCCATACCCGACTTCGCAGCCGGGGCCATGGAAAACTGGGGTGCCGTTACCTATCGCGAGACGGCCCTGCTGTACGACCCCGCCAACTCCTCCCCCGCTACCCGACAGCGCATCGCCGAGGTCGTGGCCCACGAGATGGCCCACATGTGGTTCGGAGACCTCGTAACCATGGAATGGTGGAACGACCTGTGGCTCAACGAGAGCTTCGCATCATGGATGGGCACCAAGGCAGTGGACCACCTCTTCCCCGAATGGAGCATGTGGACCCAGTTCATCGTCGACGACCTCAACTCCGGCCTCTCCCTTGACGGCCTCGAGAACACCCACCCCATCGAGCAGGAGGTCAACGACCCGGCCCAGATCGGCCAGCTATTCGACGCCATCAGCTACAGCAAAGGCGCCTCCGTCCTGCGGATGCTGGAACAGTTCATCGGGCCCTGACCAGTTCCAAGCCGGCCTCTACAGGTACCTCGACGCCCACCGATACGGCAACGCCCGTGGCGCCGACCTATGGCAGGCCATGGAAGACGAGTCCCAGCAGCCCGTCATCCGCATGATGGACAGTTGGATACAGCAGCCCGGCTACCCGGTGTTGCGTGCCGAGGTTCAACGCGGCGACCAGTCCCAAGTGCGCCTGCGACAGCAGCGGTTCCTGTACACTGGTCTCCGGGAAGACGAGGCCTTATGGGAGATACCCGTAGGCGTCGCCACCCCCGGAACCGACCCTGCCTCTCCGTGGTCATGGGCGACCGCGAACGCGCCCTCCCCATGGCCCAGCCTGTCCCCGCCAGTGCCGGATCCCGCTGGATCAAGGTCAACCCCGGTCACACTGGCTTCTACCGCGTGCAATATGACGATGACGAATGGCAGCGCTTTATCCCCTGCCATCGAATCGGGCGAACTCGCCGCCACCGACCGCCTCGGCCTGCAGGGCGACGCCTACGCCTTGGCCCGCTCCGGCCTGATACCCGCCACCCAGTTCCTTCAACTGGCCCAAGCCTACCGCAACGAGGACGCCTACAGCGTCTGGGCCGACCTCATCGGCAACCTGCGCCAAGTCGAAATGCTCATCGCACAAGAGCCCTTCCTGCCCCAGTACCAAGCCATGGGTCGCCACTTGCTGCAGCCCATCGCAGCCAAAGTCGGCTGGGAACCCAAAGCTGGCGAGGGGCACCTGCAGGTCCTTTTGCGTGCCACCGCACTCGGTGCCTTCGGTGCCGCCGGAGACGAAGACACCATCTCCGAAGCCCAGCAGCGCTTCACCCGCTACCTCGAAGACCCAGCTTTCCTTTCCCCCGACCTCAAGGGCGCCGTCTATGCCCTAGCCGCCCAAGCTGGCGACGCCAACACCTTCGACGCCATGCACCGCCTAGCCCAGGAAACGTCTCTGCAGGAAGAGAAGGTGCGTCTCCTCCAGTCCCTCACCCGTTTCTCAGCCTCGGACCTGCTGCAACGCACCCTCGACCTCTCCCTATCCCCCGACGTGCGGATTCAGGACACTGTGGCCATGGTGCTGGGCGTGGCAGGCAACCGGAACAACGGCACCCGGATGGCTTGGGACTTCGTGAAAGACAACTGGGTCGAGTTCGACCGGCGCTACGGCTCTGGGGGCTTCGCCATCATGCGTCTGGTAGGACTCACCGGTGGCTTGGTCACTGCCGAGGCCCGTGAGGACGTGGACAGGTTCTTCCAGGACAATCCCACCCCGTCAGCCAGCCGTACCATACAGCAGTCCTTGGAGCGTATCGATCTGAACATCCGCTGGCTGGAGCGCAATCGCGACGAAATAGCCCAGTGGCTCGCCAAGTAGCTAGGCGTGGCATCCCCACCAGCAAATAGGACGTGATTATGCCCCGAACACCCGCCAATCAATTCCAGACTACGGTAACCAAGCCCGCCGACTTCGACCAGTTCTGGGAAGAGGTGCTGGCCCAAGCCGCCCTCATCCCGTTGGACCCGATGGTGGAGCTTGATCCCCTCCGCTCCACTGACGAAGTGGAGGTCTACAACGTCCACTACACCAGCCTCGACCACGTGCGCATATTCGGCTGGTACTGCCTGCCACGGGAGCGCTCCGCACCTCTGCCAGCCATAATCCAGGTCCCCGGCTATCTCATGGACCCCCGCATACCCAAGGCAGTGGCCAAGCGCGGCTACGCCGCCTTCTCCGCAGCCCCCCGTGGCAAGGTGGGCAGCCGCAGCCAGTTCAACCCCGGCTATCCCAACCTCCTCACCCACAACATCATGGACCGCAACACCTACTCCTACCGCGGCTTCTACGTGGACGTATGGCGCATCGTCGACTTCCTCTTGGAACGCGACGAGGTGGACTCCCAGCGCATCGGCGTTGACGGCCATTCCCAGGGTGGCGGGCTCTCAGTCCTCACCGCCGCCATGCGCCCCGAAATCGCCGCCGCCTCCTCCGGCGCCCCGTACCTCTGTGGCTTCATGGACTCCATCGAACTGACCCACACCTATCCCTACCAGGAAATCACCGACTACCTGCGCGTCCACCCCGAGCACGCAGGTGCCGTGGAGGATACCCTCGCCTACTTCGACTGCATCAATTTCGCCGACAAGATAACCTGTCCCATAATCGTCAGCGTCGGTCTGCAGGACAACGTCTGCCCTCCGGAAACCGGCTATGCCATGTTCAACCGCATCACATCCCAAGACAAGCGCCTCTACGCCTACGACGGCCACGGCCACGACGCCAACCAGCACGTCCACGCCAACGTCATAAACGCCTTCTTCGAAAAGCACCTCAAGGGATAGAAACGCCCTTGCAATCCAGGCACACTGATATTTCGTGTAAGGGGGAGCGTCATGAGAGAGTTTAGTGATACAGAGTGGGAGGACTACCGACGAACTCTGAATCATGGTCAAGGGTTTGTCTTCAATAGGGCTTCTAGTCTAAGGGGATTTCATGCGGCATCATGTTCGAGTCTACGGCAGCAGTCTATGTCCGCTAGAGGGAAGATATGGACTGAGACTCAGGAGGAACTAGTTAGATATTTGACGCAGCGAGAAGAGCGATACAAGCGGTGTTCTCGCTGCATAGGATAGGGGACACTTGACCACCCACAACCAAGCCCCACCCACCGACTTCCACACCTACTGGCAGGACCTGCTCAACGAGCTAGCATCCATCCCGCCTGCCCCCGAAGTGGAGCCCCTGCTCATCCGCTCCACCGATTATGCCGACTGCTACACCCTCCACCTCACCTCCGTCGGCCCCTACCGCATCTTCGCCTACCTCAGCATCCCCCACGGCCAGGGCCCCTTCCCTGCCCGGTGCTACCTCCCCCGCTATGCCACAGTGGTCGAGCCCATCCCCCAAGGCGCGCCCAATGCCCTTAGATCCCGCTTCGTCACCCTCTCCGTAGGCGTCCGTGGTTCGCGAATGGCCAACCAGCCCTACACAGCCGACATCCCCGGCTGGTACACCGAGGATATCGACGACCCCCACTCCTACGTTTTCCGTGGCATCGTCGCCGACTGCTGCCGTGGCTTGCAGTACCTCGTCAGCCGCCCTGAAGTCGACCCCAACCGCGTGGTGGCCATAGGCAACGACCTGACCATCATCGCCGCCGCCCTCACCCCTCACGTCACCCACGTCGTCTGCAACCCTGCCCTCTTCTACCGCAGTGCCGAACTCGCCCCAACTACCGAGTTTTACCCCTTGGAGGAAATCAACGACTACCTCCGCCTCCACCCCGATAGGAAAGACACCGTCCACGACACTCTCAACCGCTTCGATCTCCGCTGGTTCGCCCCCCGAGTGAACGTGCCCACTCTGGTCGCCGAGGCCGGCCTAGCCGGTGCCATGACCGGCGACATCCTAGCCCCCTTGGGTGAACTCCTGAGCCAAGGCGAAGTCCGCGGCTCCGAGCACTCCGCCTACAAGGACGGCCTCGACACCGAGCAATGGATAGCGCGCCACACCGGTTTTTCCGAGCCTATCCTGCCCGAACACTGGCAGGTCTGATACCCCTTGGCGTAATATAGAGCCTCAGCGAGGGGGCTTGGCATGACAACCACAAAAGAACAGCTATTGACCGCCGACGATCTGCTGCGCCTCGACGGCCAGGGAGTGCGTGGCGAACTCATCCGGGGGGTGCTCTGCGAGACTATGTCGGCGGGACAGGAACACGGCGAAATCGTACTCAATCTGGGAGCGCGGTTGTGGAATTTCACTAGTGCACAGAAACTGGGCAGGCTAGTCGCCTCGGACTCGGGAGTCTGGCTGGAACATGACCCCGACACGGTACGAGAGCCCGACATAGCCTTCTTCTCCACAGAGAAGATTCCTCCGGGCGTCCGCGTCACTGGCTACTCCGAGGCAGTCCCCGATTTGGTTGTAGAGGTTCACTCACCCAGCGACAGCATGCGGGAAGTCCACGACAAGGCCCGTATGTGGCTCAGCTACGGAGTGTCCTTGGTCTGGGTCATCCACCCCGAGACACGCACCATTGACCTACACCAACAAGATCACCCCGCATCAACCCTCACCGAGAACGACGCCCTTGATGGTGCAGACGTGCTCCCCGGCTTCTCTTGCCCCATAAGCGATCTTTTCCCCAGTTAAACAGTGTGGGAATATCTTCCTTTACCCGCATGTCCGGCAACAATGGCCCTATTCCTGCATCGAAACTATGGGGGGCGGCACTCAACCTTGATCTGCCAATCAAACCTCGGACATGACTACCAACTAAGCCGGAATCGCGCGTCCCCCAGCCCTTTCATCAACTCGAAATACTCTCGCTTCTCCAGCGTCACTTCAAGCGTTTTCGTCGAACCCTCCTCTCCCTCGATGTCTATATGTATGACGACTCTGTTTAGCTCCGGTTCGCCCGTGTACAGTTCTGCCGTGACTTTGCTTGCTCTGCCGGGAACTACCTCATTCATTGAAGACGAGACCTCCTTACGTGTTGCGCTGCATTGAGTGGTGACGGGTCCGCCTCTTCTCTCAATATAGTCTATGCTATTGAAAGATTTCATGTAGCCTAGCACCCCAAAATCCCCGTCTGGTCGGCCCGCTGTTGTAGGGGTGCACCCCACTTTCCCGGATTCTGATCCCACATGGCTCTGGGCAAGATGCTGCTGGAGGTCGGAGGAAATCCTCGGCAGCACCCGCCGGACGTTTATATGACGAACTCCATTCCGGCTTGTACGTGAGAATCCCTCGGCCGGACTCGCAGTAAAATGTGACCATGAGCCCCCCACCACCAACAGACCTGCCGCCAACAGACCCGCCGTCTATCGATTGGCCCCGCTGCATCCTCCACGCCGACATGGACGCCTTCTATGCCGCCGTCGAGCAGCGCGAGGACCCCTCACTGCAGGGCAAGCCCGTCCTCGTCGGAGGCCGCCCCGAGGGCCGTGGCGTGGTCGCCGCCTGCTCCTACGAGGCCCGCCGCTTCGGCATACACTCCGCCATGCCCATGCGCACTGCCGTCCACCGCTGTCCCCACGCCGTTGTCGTGCCTCCGCGCTTCGACCTCTACCGCCGCGTCTCAGGCGAGGTCATGGAAATCTTCACCAACGCCACCCACCTCGTGCAGCCCCTCTCCCTCGACGAAGCCTACCTCGACGTCTCCGAAGCCGCTACCGAACAGGACCCCAGGGACATAGCCGTCATCCTCAAGACCCAAGTCCGCCAGCAACTCTCCCTCGCCGTCTCCGTAGGCGTCGCCACCTCCAAGTCCGTCGCCAAGATCGCCTCCGACTACGACAAACCCGACGGTCTCGTCGTCGTCCCACCCGGCACCGAACGCGACTTCCTCGCCCCCATGCCGATCCGCCGCCTCCCAGGCATAGGCCCCAAGGCCGAGGAGCGTCTTACCGGAAGAGGCGTCAACACCATCGGCGACTTGGCCCAGAGTGACCCCTCGGTACTCCACGCCCTCTTCGGCAAGCGCGGCCCCGAACTCCGCCTCCTAGCCCAAGGCCGCGACACACGTCCCGTGGAAGTCGAGCGCGTCGCCAAGTCCGTCAGTGCCGAGAACACCTTCCCCACCGACCTCAACGACCCGGAAACCCTCTCCGACGAAATCCGCCGCCTCTGTCAGCGCGTCGCCAACCGCCTCCAACGCTCCGACCTAGCCGGGCGCACCGTCACCCTCAAGCTGCGCCTAGCCGACTTCACCACCCTCACCCGCAGTTCCACCTCCACCGACCCCATAGCCGACTACGACGACCTCACCACCGCCGCCCTCGACCTCCTCCGCCACGAAATCCAGCCCGGCCGCGCCTTCCGCCTCCTAGGCGTCGGCGTCTCCAACTTCCCCGAAGCCCGCCAACTCCCCCTCCTCTAACCCCACTGCCACCCGTCGTTCCTGCGCAGGCAGGAACCCACGTAATCCCAACCCCCCCCTTCGCCCGTCTCCTACCCTCCCTTCGTCCTGACCGAAAGCGCCGCACTCCCACCCGTCATTCCTGCGCAGGCAGGAACCCACGTAGTCCCAACCCCCCGTTCCCGTTCGCCCTTCTCCTTCCCTCCGCTGTCCTGAACGAAGAGCCCCACCGCCACCCGTCGTTCCTGCGCAGGCAGGAACCCACGTAGTCCTAACTCCCCTTCCCCGTTCCTCCGTCTCCTACCCTCCGTTCGTCCTGAACGAAGAGCCCCACCGCCACCCGTCGTTCCTGCGCAGGCAGGAACCCACGTAGTCCTAACTCCCCTTCCCCGTTCCTCCGTCTCCTACCCTCCGTTCGTCCTGAACGAAGAGCCCCACCGCCACCCGTCGTTCCTGCGCAGGCAGGAACCCACGTAGTCCCAACCCCCCGTTCCCCGTTTGCCCGTCTCCTACCCTCCCTTCTTCCTGACCGAAAGCGCCGCACTCCCACCCGTCGTTCCTGCGCAGGCAGGAACCCACGTAGTCCCAACCCCCCGTTCCCGTTCGCCCGTCTCCTTCCCTCCGTTCGTCCTCAGCAAAGTGTCCCCGCCACGCGGTCGAAGGCCCCTCATCCACCGCAAGGTCAATCGAATGTCCTGCACTCGCTGTATAATGACCCCATCCCCTCACGAGGCCCCACTGATATTGCGTGACTACTGACCTCACCACTAGAGCAACCCGCAAATGGCTCGTCTTCAGCGCCATCGCCGTCGGCAGCTTCCTCTCCGTCATCGACTATGGCAGCGTCCTCGTCGCCCTTCCCGCCATCGAGACCTACTTCGATTCCGACCTCCCTACCGTCCAGTGGATTGTCGTGGGCCACGCCCTCGTCATCAGCATCCTCCTTCTCCCCATGGGCCGCTTGGGCGACATGATTGGTCGCAAGCGCGTCTATGTCGGCGGCTTCGTCATCTTCGTAGGCTCTTCCGCGTTGGCCGGTTTCTCCGTCGACCTCGCAATGCTCATCGGCGCCAAGGTCATCCACGGCGTCGGCTCCGCGATGATTCAGGGCACCGCCATGGCCACCCTCATATCCGCCTTCCCCGACTCCGAAAGAGGCAAGGCCCTCGGCACCCACCTCAGCGTCGTCGGCACTGGCGTCGTTGCAGGCACGGCCATCGGCGGATTCCTCGTCGACTTCTGGGGTTGGCAGGCCGTCTTCCTCCTCAACGTCCCCATCGGCATCGTCACCATCCTCGTCTCATGGCGAGTGCTACCCGACAATCCCGGCGAAAGACGCCCTGCTGCCCCAAACCTCCCCGCCTCGGGCCGTTTCGCCCCGGGCGGCTTCGATTGGCTTGGCGCTGCCCTCTCCGGTGCCGCCCTGCTCATCTTCCTCCTGCTCCTCGGACAGGGCGACCGCATCGGCTGGACATCCCCCTTGGTCCCAGCCGGGGCGGTGGTGACGGGCATCTTCCTGCTGGCCTTTATCTGGTGGGAACTCCGGGTATCTTCGCCCCTCCTCGAACTCCGTCTCTTCCGGCGCAAGCTCGTCGCCATGGGTGCAATAGCCGGTTGGATGGCCTTTCTCGCCAGCTCCTCCTCTCGCTTCCTCCTCGCCTTCTACCTCCAGCAGGTCCTCGGCTACAGCCCCAAGGAAATCGGCCTTTTCATGGTCCCATCCGCCCTCTGCATGGCCGCCCTGGGCCCCATTGCTGGCCGCATCTCCGATCGATTCGGCTGGCAGAAACTCACTACCGGGGGCCTCATTGTCGGTGCCTTGGCTTGGTTTATGATGGCCGAAGGGCTCGACCCCGGCGGCTCCCGCTTCGGTCTCAGTCCCCTCATGCTCGTAATCGTCGCCCTCACCGTCCAGAGCATGGGTCTGGGCGTCTTCTATACCCCCAACAACAGCTCCATCCTCGGAGCCGTCGAGCGCAGCCGCTATGGCGTCGTCTCCGCCCTCGCCCAGCTAATCCGCAACACCGCCAACGTCACCAGCGTCGCCCTCTTCACCGCTGTGGTTGTCATAACTATGGGTTCCATGGGCGTCGAACCCAGCCTCTCTGCAGTCTCGCCGGAAGTATCCGGTGCCTTCCTCGAAGGTCTCCGCCGCGCCTTCCTTGTCATGGCTTGCGTCCTCATCGTGGGTGCCGTCGTCTGCATCGCCCGCGGCGAACGCCCCAAAGTCACCACCCCAACCCAAACTCCCATCCCCGCCGCCGAAACCACCTCCGACTGACGCCACCGCCCTCCACTTGCTAAACTCCGTGTAAGCAGCCACCCATATAGCCCCGGTCGCCGCCACCTCTTCTGAATCCGCTCAAACTCCAACTCGTTCATCAGTTCTATTAGAACTCCAATACGTCATTGACTCCAGTGAACATACTCTCTACCATGAAGCCATGGACATCTATCTTCAGGTCCCCCTTACCGAACAAGAGCACTATGACCTCAAGGCCATCGCTAGCAGGCATGGCCAGTCCGTTGACGAATGGGTCAGAGATGTCCTTCTCACGGCAAGGAAGGAGCAAGCCCATACTGTGGAGTCGAAGCTCAAAGCCATCGCCGAAGCAGCCAAGCATAACTTTCCCTCTGGTGACATCGAAGACATGCTTGCTGAGATAGAAGCAGGCCGTAAGCTTTTGTGACCTTCATAGACCGCCTGTCCCGGCGTAGAGCGCCTGTACTGAAGCCAAACTGGTCTAGTTATCTTCTCCGGTCCTAAACTCCCCTCGTTCGCCTGCCAACTTTCCTTTGTAGCCAATCACTGCTCGCCTTATCCCCCTTGACAGCCGCCACACATTAGTTCTAAACTACTCTCATCGAGCGCGTAGAGGTCTGATCCCTAAACGTCACCCCCGCGCGCGCACTTTCCGCCCAAAATCTCCAGGGAGCCATCACCCATGCAGCCCCAGCTCAACCATCACAGCGCACCCGCCGTCTCGACGGCACGACAACCCACCGTCCTCCCTCGCCCAAAAACACCCCATTTAGGGGAGCCCTCCAAAATGTCACACTGTGGCATCTCTCCAGATACGAAAATGTCACACATGCCACAAAAGTGTGACGTCTGTGACATCCGCAGATACGAAAATCATGTCACACTTTTCCCTAGCTGGCCAGATAGGGAAATGTCACAAATGTCACACTTTCCAGCTACGAAAACGCGTTTTTAGCTACGAAAACTGTGACATTGTGACATTCGCGAAGGCCCGCATCCCCTCCCTTTCCGCCAAGCCAACCCCCTGCTAGAATGCCCCCACAACACGGTCTTCTACGCATCGAAACGCTAGGAGGTTACTCCATGGCCACTCAGACCAAGCTCCAAGTCATCGACGCCGACGCCCACGTTATCGAGACCGAGCGCACTTGGGACTACCTCGAACCCGCCGAGCAGAAGTTCCGCCCCGTCCTCCTTCCCAATCCCTACGACGCCGAGCGTCAGATGTGGGCCATCCACGGCGCATCCGCAGGCTTCCGCTTCGCCGACCTCTCCGAGGAGCAACTCGAAGAACTCTCCCGCAAGGCCAACCGAGACATGTCCACCCCCAAGGCTGCCCGCGAACTCGACGACGTAGCCCTCCGCCTCCGGCACATGGACCAACTCGGCATCGACGTCCAAATTCTCCACAACACCATGTGGATTGAGCAGGTCACCCAGAACCCCGAGGTCGAGGCCGCCCTCTGCCGCTCTTGGAACAAGTGGCTCGCCGATGTCCACGACCAGTCCAACGGACGCCTCCGCTGGTCCTGCGTAATCCCCACCCTCTCCCTCGACGAGGCCGTCAATCAGATGCGCTTCGCCAAGGAAAACGGCTCCGTCGCCGTCTGCATGCGCCCCCTCGAAGGCGACCGTTCCATGACCGACCCTTATTTCTACCCCGTCTATGAAGAGGCCACCAACCTCGACATGGCTGTGGCCGTCCACATCGCCAACGCCAACCCCTCCAACGTCAACCTGCTCCGAGGCTTCCCCGAGGGCTTCAACACCATGGCCTTCGCCCTCTTCCGCGTCCCCACCGTCGTCGCCACCTACACCCTCCTCATGGGCGAGACTCCCAAGCTCTTCCCCAAGCTCCGGTGGGGCATCATCGAAGCCTCCGCCCAGTGGGTTCCGTGGATACACCACGAGGTCATCCGCCGCTACGAGGCCCGCGGCCTCCCCATCCCTGAAGACCTCTGGGGTGAGCGCAAAATCTACGTTACCTGCCAGACCGACGACGACATCCCCTACGTCCTGAAATACGCCGGCCCCAACTCAATAGTCATCGGCACCGACTACGGCCACACCGACCCTTCCAGCGAAATAGATGCCATCTCCATCTTCCGCGGCATGGACGGCATCGACGAGGACACCCGCGAGCGCATCCTCTGCCACAATCCCAGGGCCCTGTATAACCTATAGCCGTAGGCTTCCGACCAAAGAGAAAGGCAGTGGCGCAAGTCGCCACTGCCTTTCGTTATCTCCAACTGACAACTACCGCGCCGGGGGTGCCTGCGGGTTCGAAGGCACCCAATTGCCCGTCAGATAGTCATACAGGTTCGCCACATTCATCCGCATCACGGCTGGCGCGTTCTGGTGTGCCCCCTCCATCGGATACCGCTCCGTCATGTTGGTGAGACCGTAGATTGCCTCCTCTTTGCTCATCCCCCTCTCCACCGCGTTCCACACATAGTCCTTCCACTCTTGGATATAGGAGCCCTGCTCGTCCAGATACTCCTTCCCGCAAAGCTGCCCATGCCCCGGCACGAACACTTCCTCGTCCAACCGGCGCAACGACTCCACCGCATTGATCCACTGGTCCGGGCTGCACTCTTGCAGGAAGCTCTGCACCTTGTTGAAGAGGTTATCGCTAGTCCACACCACCCCCTCCTCCTTGATGCAGATAGCCGCTTGGTACGCAGTATGCCCCGGCATATGGATGATCTGGATGGTATGGTCACCCACTCTCAGGGACATACCATTCTGAAAAGTGATGGCCGGAGCATTGAACTGGTACCCGTCCATGTACTGCGGCTCGTCCGGCCCAAAACCCGCCGTCCGCTGCACATGCTGCTCCAAGTCCGTCTCCAATATCCGCCTCCTCACCCCCTCGTGCGCAATCACCGGCACATCAAAGAACGAGTTCCCCGTCCAGTGGTCCCCATGCGGCTCCGTATTGATGATGTAGCGCAACTGCCCCCGCCTCTCTATCTCCGCCTTCAGCGCCATAGCATCACTGGGCTTATGAGGACTATCGAACATGACAATCCCATCAGAAGTCGTCAGGAATCCGAAATTGCATCCCCTGCAAGCAATATCCACGAACACATTGCTCGTCACCTGCTGCAATGCCAACTCCCACCTCCATATCAAGCTTGATATCCCATGGTAGTCTGGGCCTAGTGTAGGCCAATCCGACTATCGTTGGTAGCTCTAGCCCTGCGCCTCAATCAGTGGCCTGGGGTGCGGACCCCATGCTAAACTATCATCACAAGGCCGGCGTAGCTCAGTGGCAGAGCAGCGGTTTCGTAAACCGCAGGTCAAGGGTTCGAATCCCCTCGCCGGCTCCACAGACTCCCATAATTAGCTATAAATTGCTCAATAGGTATCTTCATGTATCACTGTGTGTATTATTGCTGTTGTTTCTCGCTACTCCATTGCTCGTTTAGGTAGTGGGCCAAATGGTGCACGTTCTCGCCTCGCCATGGAGGTGCCGACGCAGAGCTCCCATTCGATAGGCATATGTAGGCGCCCCACCTGTTGGTGACGTCTATGGTCACTCCTCCGTCCTGAGTGTGAACGGCGCGTCTGCCTTGTCCTAGTGCGATCCCCACTGAGCTTCGATATCCGCGATACCCCGACGAAACTCACCATGCCCCCCAACTACTCATGAACGGTGGACGTAGGTCGCCAGTTGATGGGACGGTTCGAGTCCACTACGGTGGGCCTGACTTGACGGTAGGCAGTACCAAGTTTGAACTGTCAATCACCCTCTAGCTCGTCAGAGATGAAGAGTTCGAAACCTCCCGGGTAGACTTGGAAGAAGAACGTCTTGAGCTGCAATTTTATCTCTCTAGCATCTCCCTATAGGATAACATGCCTTTGCAAGTGGGGCGCCAGTTTCATTTCACAGTGGCAGTTTGGCGGAAGCCAACACACCGCTACCCGACGACGGCATCTCGCTGACTCGGGGAAGACGTCGGCGGAGTGCTCCGCATCGTCACCCAGCTTGCGTCGGAGCAGCTTCACCACGTTCCGCACCAGCCATGCCTCGTCGGCTCGCCCGGACCCCAGACCTGCTGGAGCAGGATGGCGTGGGTAACCGTGCGCGGGGCGTGGATCGCAAGCTCGTAGAGCACCGTGTACTCCGTGGCCGTAAGCTCAACCGGCTCCCCGTCCAGCGTCACCCGGCGCATGGGTAGTCGATGTTCAGCCCCTGACGGCATTTGACGGGCTGTCGGCTGGACGGGCTTTTCGTTCCGCATGTTGGCGGCCCGCCCCTTGTCAGGCGCTACCTAGCCGGGCGCTGTACCTTCGACTTCAGGAAGCCGTATGCGTTGCTGACCACCGGCTGGGTAACCCGCAACACCAGCTCCTGGCCGGAGATGTACACCCAGTACCAGAAGGCCATCTCTTCCTCGGCGCCGAAACCGTCCAGCAGGTCGATGGACTTCTGGAAGTCGAACTCGGCGAAGTTCACCAGGAAGATGCCCAGCAGCCCGTAGGGAAGGATTTTGGCGATGTCGCGGGACAGGTCGCGGTTGTAGTAGGCCGTGATCCGGACGGCGGTCAGGACGGCCATGCTGATGAGCAGCAGCTCCCGGGGTTCCTTGTCGTTGTAGAGGAACGCCAACATCACCGTCAGGATGCAGAACCACAGGTAGGCCAGGAGGGGAAAGATCGCGCCGTACAGGCCGACGTAGGCCAAGCCGTACCGCAGGATATGCAGGGGCCGGGTCGACTTTTTCACCCCGGACAGGTCGATGCCCAGGACGTTCTGGACCGACATGGCCCGCTGAAGTTGGAAGATGACGTAGGCGAAGATTGCCACGGTAATGGCGAACAGGGCCGAGGGGACCAGGGCCCCGGCTCCCCCCGCCAGGCTCAGCCGGTCCAGCCACTCTATGAATTGCAATTTTGCCTCCTACCGCTCACTTGGGATTGGAGTTGTGTGGGCGTCGGTGTTATGGGGCGTTTCGGATTCGGGAGCGCGTCGTTTGATGTCACCGTCAGAGTTGTACTGATCGACCAGGCTGACACCACCCCGCTGCTGGGTATGTTGTCGCTCGACAGGCACAACCTGAACATCGACGTGGAGGATGGCGGGGGCGTCGTCATACAGGCTAGGGAGTAGCGCCAGCGCTCCCGAAGCAGCGACTCCACCTCAAGATTCCTTCGTTCCCTCCCCACCGCCATCCGGTAGCCGACGCGGGGTTCGGAGATGAGGAGTCTCTGGGGTTATAGGCATCGTCGCCCAGCTTGCGGCGGAGCCTCCTCACCATTTCCCGCACCAGCCAGGGCTTGCCGACCTTCTCTGGCCCCTGACCCGTTGTAGCAGCACGGCGTGGGTCAGCGTGCGGGGAACGTGGACCGTAAGCTCGTAGAGCACGCGTACTCCGTGGCCGCAACTCTACCGGCATCCCGGCCAGCATCGCCCCGCGCCAGGCGCAGTCGATGCCCAGCCTTCCGACCGCGTAGGGTAACGACGGTTCGCCCTGGAGGTATCCAGCCTCCCAGGGTCCCTATTTTCTCAGGGCAAATATCATGGTCTGACCATCGGAGCTGGTGATGGCCAGCTCGGAACCGCCTGTGGCAAACCCCTCCGCATCAACCAGCAAGTCAGTGTACAGCGACTCCTGCATGAACAGTTCCCGGCTCGGACAACCCGCCTCAGTCCAGCGCAGGTCATGTGTAGCAAGGGACGACCCTGAGGTACTGTACCTCCCATCATAGGAGTTGCATCCGGTCCAGCCACTGATGCCCCTCTCCTCGGAAAACTCAACGTCCACGTCTCCGATTGCCGGGTTGCCTCCTATGGAAAGCAGCGTCCAGGACGTGCCGGCCAGGGGGTGCTCGTCAGGGGTGCAGGCAAGCGCCAAGAGCATCCCGGCGCAGGCTATGGCCGGTAACAAATTGCTTCCGGTTAGAACCGCAAGCAGACTCATGGTTTCTCCTCCCCGCGCGCCTCCCTTTCCAGGATCCGGTAGCCAACGCGGGGCTCGGCGAAGATGTACTTCGGATTGGCGGCGTCCTCGCCCAGCTTGCGGCGAAGTCTCATCAGGTGGGTGCGCAGCACCCGCAGGTTCCCCGGCTTCCCCGGACTCCACACCCGCCTAAGCAGCCGGTCATGGTGCACCACCCGCCCGGCGTCCATGGAGAGCTCCGCCAGCAGGTCGAACTCAGTGGGAGTCAGCGGCGCGGTGTTCCCAGATACCGTCACCCTGCGCTGGGCGTAGTCTATGGTCAGGTCGCCCAGGACGAAGGGCTCCTCCGGCACGGGGCGCTCCGGTTCCCCGAACCTGCGCAGGGCGGCCCTCACCCTGGCCACCAGCTCCGTGGGGGAGAAGGGCTTGACGATGTAGTCGGTGGCCCCCTGCTCCAGCACCCTGGCCACCACCTCGTCCTTGCCGTAGGCCGACAGGAAGATGACCGGGATGCGGCTGACGGACAGGATGTCCCCCATCAGCTCCTCCCCGTCGCCCTCCGGCAGCATCAGGTCCAGCAGGGCCAGGCTGGGGCTGTGTTGCCCCATAAGCGCCAGCGCCTCCTCCGGCTCCGACGTCACCAACGCACGGTAGCCTGCGTTGGAGAGGGCGTCCCGCACTGACCTAAGGATCATGGGATCGTCGTCCACCACCAGGACCGTTCCCGCGGACTGCCCGTTGCCCCGGGAGCGACTGGGACGGGGTGCGGATTCAACGTCCCGGGCCACCGGCAGGGTGATGATGAACCGCGCTCCTAGGCCCGGCCCGTCGCTCTCGGCACGGATGCGGCCTCCGTGGGCCTCCACTATCCCCTTGCAGATGGCCAGCCCCAGGCCGATGTTGCCACCCGATTCGGTGTACTCCCTGCGGAAGAACTTGCGGAACAGGAGCGGCAGGTCCTCGGCGGGAATGCCCCGTCCCTGGTCGGACACCGACACCTCGACGTACGCGCCCGCGAGGGCCGCACTGACCCGGATGACCGAGTCCTCCGGCGAGTGTCTGGCCGCGTTGGAGAGCAGGTTCCCGACGACCTGTACGATGCGCCTGCGGTCCGCCGTCACCTGGGGCAGGTCTGGCGCGACGTCGATGGCTAGGTCGTTTCTGCCTCCGGCGCTGATGAAGGCGTTCCGAGCCCGGTCCACCAGCGCGGCCACATCCACCGGTTCCGGGTCCACCGGAAGGGTTCCCGTCTCGATGCGGGCCACATCCAGCAGGTCGCCGATGAGCTCCCGCATGTGCTCGGCCCGGTCGATGATTATCCGGTGGAACTGGCGCATCTCGGCCGGGTCCAGGTCCGCAGCCGCATTCTGGAGGGCTGTGGCCGCGCCCAGGACGGAGGTCAGGGGCATGCGCAGTTCGTGGCTCACCATGGCCAGGAACTCGGCCCGAAGCCGTGCCTGCTCCTCCACGTCCGTCATATCCTGCATGGTGACAACCACCGACTCCAACTCCCCATCGTCGGAGCGAATGGGCGTGGCGTTGAGCAGGACGCTGATGCTCCGTCCGTCGGGGACGCCCATGACAATCTCCTCGGCGCGCACCGTCTCGGTGTCGCTCAGGACCCGGGCCAGGGGAAACTCTTGTAGGAAGAACTCGCCCCCATCGGCGCGACGTATGGTCATCAACTCCAGCAGGTCCTCCGGCGTCTGGCCGGTGTCGCGCAGGCCGTCGACGATCCTGCGCGCCTCCCGGTTGAAGGACACCGCCGCTCCCGTCCGTGCGTCGAGGACGACTACGCCCACCGGCGAGGTGTCTATGAGGGTCTCCAGGCCAGCCCTGGCCCGCTGCTCGTCCCGGTGCCGGCGGGCGTTGGCGATGACCAGCGCCGCCTGGGAGGCGAACATCACCAGGGTCTCCTCGTCTTCCCGGGTGAACTCCCGGCCCGGCTCGTCGCTCCCCACGTAGATGTGGCCCGACCGCGCCCCCTGGTGGAGTATCGGGGCCGCCATGAAAGCGGTGAGAGCTACGGGCGAGCGGAACTCCTCAAGGCCGATGGACCTGGTGAACTCCTCCAGCGGTCCCACCCTCAGCGGTCCCGGCAGGGCGTTCAGGTACTCGAAGAACTTCTCACCCTCGGGGGCCTGCCACAACCGCTCCAAGTAGCCGGGTTCGAAGCCGAGAACCAGGTGGTCCTCCACCCGGCCCGAATCGTCCAGGGTGATGATCGAGGCGAAGGGCGCGTGGGTCAGGGAGCGCGCGCTGTCCATCACGGCCTGCAACGCCGTGTCGACGTCCAGGCTCTCGTTGATGCGGAGACTGGCCTCGCTGAGACGGGAGAGGCGGTCTCCCGCGGATTTTGTTCCTCCGCCATTCTCCATTTGTTCGCCTCCTGGGGTATGAAGCCCTGGGAAGTTGGGGTTGAACAAGACCTGTTCGGGTCGATTCTAGCAAATTGGGCCAAAAGACACCACTACGTTATCAAAATAGCCAATGACTTTACCCACAAGTAATTTACAAGCACCTACACTGGAACTGCTACAGCGACACTAGGGGTTGGGATTGAGTTCCTGCCCCAGGTTCATACTCCAACGTGAGCCGGTCTGGCCTGTCCAGGCCCGCAAGGATACAGGCACTGCTTCGTGCCTCCTTGCGGGCCCGTTGGGGTGATTGGTCGCTGTAGCAAGTGCCGACGTCCTAGTCCGCAAGGAGGCTTCGCTATGTTTAAGCGACCAACGCCAAGGAATACCCGACTCGTCAGCATCTTCCCGCTGGCCGCCGCCCTGATTGCGCTGGCGGTCTTCTTCGCCACGGAGGGCGCGCCGTCCGTCAGCGCCGGCCACAAGCTGGGAACGCCGACGGACTTGGCGGTGACGGTCGCCAGCCCGACCAGCGTGGAGGTGTTCTGGAGAAGGGGCGGGAGTCCCAGAACTCAGAACTACCGGGTCCAGTATCGCGAGCAGGGCACGAGCGCGGCCACCGATGTGGACTATCCGGGTAGTCAGGGCAATCATTTCACCAAGACGATTTCCGGGCTGATGTCCGAGACCACCTACGAGTTCCGGATCCGGTCGACACCGTATGCCGGTCACAGCGCGAGCGACTGGTCACAATGGGCGGCGGTGACGCTGCCGGAGGCGCCGGTCCGCCTGGTCAGCAACAGGGGCCAGGGCCGATATGTCGGCTTCCTTGCGCACCTGAGAAGCAACCTCACGAGCGCGCAGAGCTTCCGTACGGGAAACTACTCCGAGGGCTACCTGCTGTCGAGCATCGAGGTGGCGATCGACGCCAACGTGCGTGAACCCGTGCGGGATAACCTCAGCGCGGAGGTGTGGTCCAACTCCGGCTCCAACCAACCGGGCGTAAAGCTGTACGACCTGACGGTGCCGCCGCATCCCATCAACCGGGGAGCGGTGTCCTTCGCGGCGCCCGACAACGCCACGCTTGAGCCGAGCACCCAGTACTGGGTGGTGCTCTACTCCACAACGATCAACAACGGCCTGCACGTAACTTCATTAGGCAACCAGCACAGCGACTACGGGTGGAGCATCGGAGACCTCCATCACCAGACAAGCGATGTCCCGCCGACGATATCGTCGAGCTGGGGAACCCCCGGCCGGACCCTTGTCTGGTCCATGACCATCAAGGGCTTCGTGATCCCGCGGGTTACGACCGCCGACCTGAGCGCCCTGACGGGGGCTACGAGCGCCGACGGCTCCACCTTCGACGGGATGCTGACGCTGTCCCCGGCCTTCGACGCAGGCGCCAGGCGCTACCGGGCCGCGGTGGGCAACGACGTCACCCACGTGAAGCTGACCCCGACGATCGCCGAAGCGGGGGCGACGGTCACGGTGGAAGGGGCCGCGGTCACCAGCGGCGCGGCCAGCCCGGCCATCGCCCTGGAGTTGGGCGACAACACGCTCACTGTCCGGGTCACCGCGGCGGATGGTTCGACGACCAGGGACTACACGGTGACGGTCTCGCGGCCGGGGACCGCGCTGGTCAGCAACCTCGGGCAGAAGCTCTATGTCAGCAGCATCCCCGAGTTCGGTAGAGGCCTGGGAGCCGACTTCGTGTACGGCATGAGGTTCCGCACGGGAAGCGCCCCCGGTGGCTACAGGCTGTCGGGCATCAAGGTCGACGTCCTCTCCGAGTCCACAGCCGAAGCCATTTCGAGGTTCAGGGTTGAACTGTGGTCGACCACGTCGTTCGATTTGCCGGCGCACCTGCGAGGGGAGCCGGACGTCAAGCTGCTGGAGCTGACGCCCCCGTCGAGCACGAGCGCCGGCAGGTTGTCCTTCACGGCGCCGGTGAACACGGTCCTCTCGCCGGACACGCACTACCACATCGTGATGTACACCAACAAATACATCAGAATCCGCCTGGGCACTACGGACTCTGCCTCCGAGGATGCCGGAGGCGAACCCGGCTGGGCCATCCAGGACTTCTACTTTCGTCAGTACAGCCTCACGGTGCCGGACAGCAACGACCATTGGCAGGAGATCGAACGCGGCGGGAGCTTCCGTGTCGCCGTGCAGGGACGGGTGGTGGGGTCCAACGCCAACCTGAGCGACCTGACTGCCAGCAGCGGCATGAGCGCTGGAGGCTCCTTCACCGCGCTGGCACTGGACCCGTCGACCTTCGCCGCCGACACAACGAGCTACACGGCCACGGTCGCCAACAGCATCACCCACGTGCGGCTGACGCCGACAGTGGAGCACACAGGCAAGGCGACAGTCACGGTGGAGGGTACGGCGGTGGACAGCGGCGAGGCCGGCGAGGCCATCGCCCTGGACGTAGGTGAGAACGCGCTCACGGTACGGGTCACCGCCGAGGACGGGGTCACGACCCAGGACTACACGGTCAACGTCACGAGGGAGGCCTCCTCCAACGCTAACCTGAGCGGCCTGACGGCCAGCGCTGGCGCAGGGGGCGCGTTCTCGGCGCTGACGCTCGACCCGCCGACCTTCCACGCCGGCACGACGGCCTACACGGCCACGGTGGCCAACAGCATCACCCACGTGAAGCTGACCCCGACGGTGGAGCACACGGGCAAGGCCACGGTCACGGTGGAGGGCACGGCGGTGGACAGCGGCGCGGCCAGCGACGCCATCGCCCTGGATGTCGGCGAGAACGCGCTCACGGTACGGGTCGCCGCCGAGGACGGGGTCACGACCCGGGACTACACGGTCACCGTCACGAGGCAGGGCTCCTGGAACGCCAACCTGACCGGGCTGGGCATCGCCGGCACGGTCACGCGCGATGGCGAAACGTTTACCTTTCCACTCGCCCCAAACCCGTGGTTCGATCCCCACACGCGCAGCTACACCGTCCGCGTCCCCACCGGGCTTGAGAGCATCACGTTCACCCCCACCTGGACCGACACCGCGATCACGGCGGTCGTCTTGAGGGAACGGGAGAACGCCGACCGCAACACCCGGAACAGCAACGAAGCTGCCAGGACCGGCACTTCCGGTGCCGGCCTGACGAGTGCGTCCGCCCCCCGGTTTCCCGCAATCGAGGTCCTCGCCACCAACAGCGACCCGCTGGTCCACTACTTCAACCTGCAGGAATCCTCGCTGAGCTTCGACGGCGCCGCGGTGGACGACAGGACCTTCACGGAGGGCGGCGAAATCTCGCTCCTGGGCCTCAGCGAGGCTGAGATGGACGCTCTCAGGCTGCCCAGGGCCACCGGCGGATTCTACAACGTCACCTACACAGCCACGGGCCTGCCCGAAGGGCTGTACATGGGCCAGGGCAGGATGATCCAAGGCACGCCCGCGGCCAGGACCGACACCCCGGCCACCGTCACCTACACCGCCGACGACGAGACCGGCGCATCGGTTTCCCTCACCTTCCGGGTGGCTGTCGCCCCGCCTGTGGCGTTCGGTGCAGACGAGCGCCAGGCTTTCAAGGACACCATCTTCGAGTACACCGTCGGCCAGGCGGAGCGCATCGAGGCGACGCTGCCGGAGGCCACGGGCGGACACGGCACGCTGACCTATGGCCTGACCTACTGGGTGAAAGAGCAGAGGGTGGTCGACGGGCGGACGATAACCGGCGGCGTGGAAAAGACCATCAACGACGACGCCCCGGGCTTCTCTTTCGATGCCGCCACCCGCGTCCTCAGCAGCGACACCGGCGCGACCGCGCCCTCCGCGAAGGCGTTCTACAGCGTGGACTACTGGGCCGAGGACGAGAACGGGGCCCGGGTCATCGCCTCCAACTCCATCGCCGTGAACGAGGCGCCGACCCTCCCGGCGATAGACTGGCAGACTTGGACGGTGGGCGAGAGCGTCTCCGTCACGCTGCCGGAGGCGGAAGGCGGGACGAGGGTGGGGACCGGCATCCGGTACCTCCTGGAGGGGGCGGACCTGTCAGCCATCGGCCTCTCCTTCAACGGACGGACCAGGACCATCTCCGGCACGCCCACCCGCACTACAGCCGGCTTCTGGACATACACCGCCACCGACCGCAACGGCGTCAGCGCCGGCCGGACACTCACGGTCAACATCCTGGCCGGCGGCTCGGCCCCGGCTGATGCGCCGGGCCTCACGGCGTTCAGCGCCGCGACCACCTCCGGGATCCAGATCGTGTTCCTGGACTGGGCGGACGTAACCGGCGCGACCAGCTACGTGGTCCAGGTCATAGCCGACGGCGGGACCTTCCCGTCCCGGGCCGTCGGCGTCCTGCCCGAGGAGGGCAGCCTGACGGTCTACGACTCCCAGAGGGACCTGGGCAGCGGCAAGACGGGGCACGCCTTCATCACCAGCCTCGCCGCCGGCGACTACAAGGTGCGGGTGGCCGCCGCGAATGGTGACGGATCGGGCCCCTGGTCGAACGAGTTGAGCTTCACCTTCTCCGAGGCGCCGCAGCAGCCGCAGCCGGGCGGGCAGAGCGACCCCTGCGACAACTGCGGCTCCGAGGGGGACGAGGGCGCGGTGTCGCAGGAGCAGGACAAGTACGCCGAGCTCATCGCGCAGATGTACGAGTGGCGCAACGACCCCGTGTGGGTGGACCACAGGGAGCACACCGACCGGTGGGACCGGGCCCTGCTGGCCTTCGGCGAGAGCGTGGCCGGCACGACGCTGACGCCCATGACGGCGGACGAGGCCCAGGGCTACGCCGACCGGGGCTGGGAGCGCTGGGAGCCGGTGACCGCGGCCCTGAGGGAGATCGAGGCCGGCTGACGAGGGTAAGGGTTCCAGTCCCTCCACTCCTCATCACCAGCACGGGGCAGGGCGTACTGAGCAGAGCCGACGCGAATCCTCGGACCGGGCCCTTTTGGGCCAATTCTGGCAAATTGGCCCAAAAGACACCGCTAAGTTATCACAATTCAATGGCGAATTTACCCACAAGTTATTTACAACACCCTATGATAGCCCGCTGAGCATCAGTGGAGTTCGCCCCATTCACGAGCAGTTGAGCCCTGAATTGAGACTTCGTATCGATGGACAAATATAGCTGGGAGGGGGGTCGGGAACTAGAGAGACCGGGACAGGGCATGGGGGCTGCGTTTGGCAGCCCTGATTTTGCCTCAAGTGTTGATACTTCATATCAAAGAAGTCGGAGCGGACAGCAAAGCACCAGGTAAGGAATTTGCGCATAGCGCACAGGAGGAACCAAGGGAACCATGAACACAATTGCGAACGCACCAAAACGCTTCAAGCTCTACGCGGCGGGGCTGACCCTGACCGCCCTGGTCATCACCCTGCTGGCGGTGACCCTCGCCACCGGCCCGGCTTGGGCCGGGGTAATCGGCAACGTCCCCGCTCCCTGCGGTCCGGGGAAGGACCACTTCCCCGATAACCCCGCTGCGCAGAAGAGCAGCGGCCACTACGCCCTCTTCGACGCCTACTGGCTGCCGGCCCCTCGATTGGAGGACGACGCCCCCAAAGACGGCACCCTGAACAACAACCTCTGCCCGCCCTCGGCGAAGCACAAGGACAGGACCGATCCTTTCACGCACGAAACGGTAGAAGACACCACCCTCACCGCGACCGACATCGACCTCCGCTCCACCATCATCCACGTGGACAACACTCACAGGAAGGATGTGGTGGCGAAGAACTCGGAGGCAGGCACGGACAAGCTCTCGCTGGAAAAGTACGAGAAAGTTCGCAAGGGTCTGGGCCTACTTGGACCGGACGACGAGGACCTCCCGGTGCCCGCCGGGACCCAGGTCCACTGGCTGCGGTTGGAAGACCCCGCCCTCGGCACTGGTCCCTCGAGCCTCGTGCTGGGCTTCTCCACCGGCCAGCTGAGCGGCGATTACTGGGCGAACCTGGATGACAAGGGGAACAAGCAGGGTGAGCCATTCCAGTACGAGCTGGAGGCGGTGCGGTACCACGGCCCGCATGCCGATGAGCTGCCCCAGGTGCTCACCTACCGGGAACCTTCGGACCGGAATGGTGACGGCACAGCGAAGATTGTGTGGGACAGCTTGGACACAGACGTCAACGCGATGCCCTTGGGGGCTGGGGAGTTCGAGCACCTGGAATGGGTCTTCACCCATCCGGGGACCTACGTCCTGGAGGTGCACCTCAAGGGTCACGTCCGCCAGTCCAAGCCTGTGGGCGCGGGCGCCGATTGGGAAAAGATCACTGCCAAGGACACCACGGTAACCAGCGAGGTGCGGGAGTACACCTTCCATGTGGGGCCTCTTGCCGTGAACGAAAGCCCCACATTCGGGGTGGTGCGGTCGGTGAAGGAGAACTCCGAACCCGGCGCCAGGGTTGGCGACACCATACCGGTGTTCAGCAGCGACAATGACGAGCTGCTCTACTCGCTCACCGGGCCGGGCGCCGATAACTTCAACGCCGTCATTGCACCTGGCGGAGTCCAGATCAAGGTGGCCTACGGCGCTGTCCTGGACTACGAGGCCAAGCAGACCTATGACCTGGTACTGGGCGTCACCGACGGCAAGGACCGCGAAGGCAACCGGGACGACGTGATCGACGACACTATTGTTGTCCAGATCAATTTGGTCGACGTGCCGCCGGGGGTTGTCGTGGATGTGGACAAGGTGAACCCGCGAGTCGGAGAAACTGTGAAGATTCGGGGGTCCTACCTTGAGTTGCAGGGATACGTCCCAGCTTCCGCAACCTGGAGCATCCGGTTCATTCGCAGCGACGGAACGCTGGAGCGAACCGAGTCAATGTATGTCAACGCCAACGGCGACGGGGAGTACGATCTGACCGGCACTGAGGCCGGGACGAAGTACTACCAGGTCATGTGCGAGTACACGATCCAGCACGAATTCAGTCCCAACGAGCACCGGACCCTCATCGGCGACTTCAGCATCAACTGGCAATCCGCCTCCCAGTAATCCATCCAAGGAGAAGACTAGGGGGCCGGCGCGTCAAGCCGGCGCGCCGGCCCCCCTGCATCCACCATGCGAAACCTTTCTCTACCAGCCACATGTGCCCTCGCTATCGCAGCGATATTGGCGGTATCGCTGCTGGCGCTTGGCAGGGCAGCAGCGCAGGACGCCCGCCCGCCCATAGACCTTGCTGTCGAGGTGGGGATTGATCACCTTGATCACGAGGGTCAAACTCTCGACTTGGTAATAGTGACCAATAACTCCGAGGTGACTGTTGAAAACGTGGTGGTCGATATAGAGTTTGACCGGCCAGTAGTGAACAGATTTTTTCCCGAGCAGGGGAGTGTCGCCAATGACAAATGGACCATCCCGCTTATCGAGCCTGGAGATTCGGCACGCCTCCTTTTGGATAGGGATCACACCACCACCAGTACTAGATATGTTCGGGTGCGGGCCTCAATCGCCTCGTCCTCGCCACAAGAGACGCGGGGACTTGAATACAACAATCGTGCCGAGGCATGGGCGTTTGTCCAACCCGGCAGTCTTTTGGGCGTGACAGCCGGTCGGATTGCCGTGGAGGCCGAGGTGTACGACCTGCGCCCGGCCCTGGACGGGCAGGCCGTCTTCAAAGTCCACGCGAGAAACAGATATACCCTTAGTAAGATTGGCGCACAGGTAAAGATCACCCTTTCGCCGGGACTGTCCTTCGCGTCGAGTATGGCAGACACCACGGTTTCGGGGAACACCGCCACCTGGCGCGCCGGCGATTTACCGGGGGTGAGGCTTGGGGATACGGAGGCCGAGAGAATCAAGACGCTGAGCGTGCCCGTGAACCTGAGCGGGAGCGGTCCCCTGGAGACGCGCTGCCTGACCGCGGAGCTGGTTGAGGTCAGGCCGCCCGACATCGAGGGAAACAGATACGACGAAGTCGCGACGGTGTGCCTGGGAGACGGGCCGCCGGAGCTGATTGGCCGCGGCGAAATCACCCTGCTAGAACTTTTCCCCTGCATCGGCGTCACCACCTATCCCTGCAGCACCGACGACACGTTGGAGATTGTCGTCGAATTGAACCTCTCCGAGCGGTACCCGAGGACAAAACAACGACGAAGCGACACGGTTTCGCCTCCCGAATTGACCAACTTAGGCGCTATGTATTTGCAGCCGGAAGCGGTGCTCATCCATGTCGAGGACCCCGAGGGACGGCATGAAGGGAAATGGAGGACCGCCCCCACAAGCCACCATAGTCCTCACTACCGTGACGATCATGCGATACCTGGAGTAGGGCTCCTGATGAACCTCATTCCCAGAGGGTACTCCCAGTACACCTTTGAGATCGGCGACGTGGAGCCGAAGCAAAGGCCCGGCGCGGTCACGCTTATTGGCGGCTCCACGGCGGCAGGCACCTTCCTGGACGTCGATACGAAACCTTCCCTCGGGCCCCTTGATCTTCCCGAATCTGTGACATCAGCACCATATGTCATGGTTGGCGAGTTCAGCACGCTGGGCACGCATAAGGTTCAACTGACCTTCGGGGCCTCCACTTCCGGCACCGCCTACACCGACAGCGCCACCTACACCTTCCACGTGGGCCCGGTGGCGGAGCTGGAGGTGCGGGACGCCGGGGCCAGCCCGGATGTCGCAAGGGGGAAGCGGGCCTACACCATCGAGGCGGTGAACAACGGGCCGGACGCCGCCGCCGGAGTCGAGGTGACGCTTGCCGGCGTGCCGGAGGGGGCCAGGGGCGAGGCCAGCCAGGGAAGCTACACCCAGGCGGCCTGCCAGGACGGCCTCTGCGAAGGCGTCTGGACAATCGACGAGCTGGCGGCCCCGGAAACAGCGCCCTTTTCAGGCCAGAGCAATTCGGCGACCCTGGCCATCATCGCCGAGGGAGACCCGATCACCGCCAACATCGAGAGCACCCGGGACTACACGGTCTGCATCGACGACAACGGCGTGGACGTGGCCGCGTCCACCCGGTCGGCCTGCGAAGGCGGCGGCAACAGCTGGCACAGCGCGGAATACTACGACCACAGCGCCTCGTACTGCTACGACAGCGACGGCAAGAAGGTGGATGAACCCAGCCGGTCGAAATGCGAAGAGACCACCGGCAACAACTGGTACAGCAACGACAGGGATGTACGGATTGCCTCCCAGCCGGGGACCGGACTGGGACACCCCGACGCGCCCCCGTCCCTCCGGGTTGACAAGTTCGGACCCCTCGCCCTGCTGCGCTGGCAGCCGGTGGAGCGTTTGAACGGCTTCGACGTATCGCACTACCAGGTGGAGCGCAACGGGGCAATGCTGGCGGAGGCCGTGAAGGGCACCATCTACGCGGACCTGCAGGGCGGCACGGTCAACCAGTCCTACCGGGTGCGGGCGGTGAACGAGCTCGGAGTCCCCGGGCCGTGGTCCCTGCCCGCCGGGGCCAGCGGACCGCTGGAGCAGCCGGAGGAGCTGGGCGCCCCCACCGGCCTGACCGCCACGCCGGGCTACGGCGTGGGCCGCATCGACCTGAGCTGGTTCGCCCCGTCGGAGGACAGCGGCCTGCGCTACACCATCGAGCGCTCCCCGGACGGGGCCGCTCCCTGGCAGACCCTGGTCCGCAGCCAGAGCGGCACGACCTACTCCCACACCGGCCTGATCTCGGGGACCACCCACTACTACCGCGTGGCGGCATTGAAGGGCAGCCTCATCAGCCCGTGGGCCTACGTCCAGGCGACCACGGAGGGTCTCCAGGTCTATGCGCCCGAGCGGCCGGAGAACCTGCGTTTCTCCAGCCTGGAGCGCACCGCGGTGACCCTTGTCTGGGACCCGCCGGTGGACGACGGCGGCAGTCCGGTGACGGGCTACGAGTACCGGGTGTTCGGCCCCTGCGCGTCCGGCGCAGACACCACCTGCGACATAGTGGCTCCCACCCGTTTGGGCCAGACGACGACCTCGCGGAGGATCACCGGGCTGAACCGCGAGGGCACGTACCAGTTCGAGGTGCGCGCGCTGAACGCCGTGGGCGCCAGCGACTGGTCCCACATCACCAAGGACGTCGGCCCCGCGACCGCCGGCGGCGGCCGGGTCATCCTGAGTCCCTCCCGGCTGACGGTGCCCGAGGGCGGCGAGGCCACCTACCGGGTGAAGCTGAGCACCGAGCCCACCCTGCCGTTGTACGTGGTGATGCACTGGGACGGCGACGGGTACGACAACCTGGCCGGCGAGCTGCCGGTCCAGCAGTTCAAGATACTGCTGCCCCGAGGCTACGACACCTCCGGCATGCCCGAGTGGTGCAGCGGCATCCGCCTCGACTGGGACGAGGCCTACGCCTGGAACGTGGGCGTGCCCATCACCGTGGTGGCCGCGGAGGACGACGACTCGGACCACGACTCGCTGACCATCCGGCACACCATCTACACGCTGTCGGCTGAGTGCCTGAACATGGATCCGGATGAGTGGGAGGCGGACCCGGTGTACGACGACATGCACGGCATCGCCCTCACGGTCACCGAGCGGGACAACGACTAGGCGGGGAGCCTAAGCCCTCCCACAGACGACTCATCAGGAGGCCGCCCCAGGTCCTGGGGCGGCCTCCTTCGCGCCCGACGGGTTTCGCTCCCCGGACCCGCTGCCCGTCATTCACCAACCTGCACCCCCACGAACGGGCCTATTTCGGCCATTTCCAGCGAATCGGGCCAAAAGTCACCGCTACGTTATCAAACTGGAGGGTGACTTTACCCACAAGTTATTTGCAATTCCCTACACTGGTTTGCTGGGTGCATGTGGAAGATTTCATCCCGAAGGGCGCTCATCAGGCAATACCCAACCGATGAACAACTGGAACAGAGACTCGGCGAACGCACCCGCACGCCCGGCGAGCTGGTCAACCGGGCAGGGGAGGGTTCTGGCCGGTGGAGCCTGCCCCGTGCCTGACACGGGGGCAAAACACTGATCTAGGAGCACGATAGCCATGTTCGACACAGGAAACAACAGCCGTAGGGCGTTCGTGCTGAGCTTGTCGAAGTACGCACGGGCGGCCATGCCTTCTACCCCCCCCCCCCGACTTTCACCCTCTGAACACTGGAGGAGGACTGTCATGACGCAAGCATCATTCTTCCGCCGCTCTCCCCTCCTGCTGCTGGCCGTCGCGCTCATGGCGCTGGCGGTCCTCTTTGCGCCCGGCGCGCAGCCCGCGCAGGCCACCCACGGCCCCGACGCTCACCTCAGCGGGCTGACCATCTCCGGCACCATCGAGCTGGAAGACGAAACAGAAGTTACGGTCCCGCTCCTCTCCAACCCGCCGTTCGACCCCCACACGGAAAGATACACGGTCCGCGTCCCCGACGGCCTGAAGAGCGTCACCTTCACCCCCACCTGGGCCAGCGGGGTTTCTCGCGTGTATCTGTGGGATAGAGAAAACGAACGCCCGTCCACAGGGGGCGCGACGGAGGTTGGCCATGTCACTGTTTCGGGAACGCCTCTGACGTTTACCTCCAGCCGCAAGTTTCCCGCGCTTCGAGTCGTAAGCACGCAGAGCGGCGTCGCGAATATGCCGCACTATTTCACCTTGCAGGAGGCATCGCTGGCCTTCGACACCACCACGGTGGAGGCCAGGACCTACACGGCGGGCCACGAGATCTCGCACCTGGGCCTCAGCGAGGCGGAGACCGACGCGCTCAGGCTGCCCAAGGCGACCGGCGGCTTCTACAACGTCACCTACGAGGCCACCGGCCTCCCCAACGGGCTGTGGCTGGGCCAGGGCAGGCTCATCCAGGGCACGCCCACTGCCAAGACCGTCAACCCGGCCGAAGTCACCTTCACCGCCACCGACGATGCCGGCCGCTCGGTCTCCCTCATGTTCAACGTGAACGTTGCCGCGCCGGTGGAGTTCCCCGATGCGGAGGATGTCCGGGACTTCAAGAACACCATCATCGAGTACACCGTGGGCCAGTCGGAGCCCATCAACCTGACGCTGCCGGAAGCCAGGGGCGGGCACGGCATGCTGACCTACGGCATGAGCTACTGGGTGAAGGAGACGAGGACGGTGGACGGGCGGCAGGTGACCGCCCACTGGGAGTACAGCATCAACGACGACGCCCCCGGCTTCTCCTTCAACCCCACCACCCGCGTCCTCAGCAGCAACACCGGCGCGTTGGCCCCCTCCGCAAAGGCGTTCTACAGCGTGGACTACTGGGCCGAGGACGAGAACGGGGCACGGATCATCGCCACCAACTCCATCACCGTGAACGAGGCCCCGACACTGCCGGCAATAACCTGGCCTGTATGGACGATAGGGGAGAGCGTCTCCCTCACGCTGCCGGAGGCGGTTGGCGGGACCAGGGTGGGAATCGGCATCCGGTACAACCTGGAAGGGGTGGATTTGTCAGCCCTGGGCCTCTCCTTCAACGGACGCACCAGGACCATCTCCGGCACGCTTACCACCGGTTTGGCTGAAAGTGGTGTGGATTTGACCTACACCGCGACGGACCGCAACGGCGTCACCGCCGAGAGCCAATTCTTTGTCACCACCGTAAGCGGCGACGACGCGCCGACGTCTGCGCCGGACCTCTCGGCGTTCAACGCGGCGACCACGTCCGGGAGGCAGATCGTGTTCCTGGACTGGGCGGACGTGGAGAGAGCGACCAGCTACGTGGTCCAGGTCGGGGCCGACGACGGGTCGTTCTTCCCGGAGCTGGTCTTCCCGGCCCTGGCGGTCGACGCCCTGCCCGAGGAGGCCAGCATGACGGTCTACGACTCCCAGACGGACCTGGGCAACGACAAGACGGGGCACGCCCTGATCACGGGCCTGACTGCCGGAGATTACATCGTGCGCGTCGCCGCCGCGAATGCGGACGGCCCAAGCGACTGGTCGATTATTGTCAAGTTCACCGTGCCGGCGGGAGGCATCTAGGCGCATGAGCAACCACTTTCGGAGGCGTGATGATGCTGCGTAGCACTGGACTTGAGGCCGGTTCCCTCAGGCGCGTCGCGGCCCTTGCCGTGCTTGCGGCGGCGGCGCTGCTGGCCGTCCTTTTCGTCCACGACTCGCAGCCAGTCTCCGCGCAGGCGCCCGGCGTCCCGCGCCCCGACCAGATGGAGGACATGCACCTGGGCTTCTACCTATGGTGGGAGGAGTCGAGCGGGGCGAGCGGCTACGACATCCAGATCCGTTCCGAGAGCGGCGGCGCCTGGGGCCAGTGGTCGGCAGTCTCCTACAGCGGCACGACCCAGCCCGCGATCGTCACGGGACTGACGCACTTGACGAAGTACCAGTGGAGGATTCGGGCGACCGCCGGCGGCCAGCAGAGTGCCTGGTCGACGATCCTGGGCAATAGGCGCGATACCAGAACCGCGACCATATTCTCGATCGACCAGCCCAACCCGCCCATCCTGCACTCGGCCACGCCCGGCCCCGGCCGCGTGACGTTGCGCTGGGAGGCCGGGCCGCAAATGAGCGGAGACGGGATCGTCCTTAGCGGCTACCGCATCTCCTATCGCTGGCGGGATGGGCAGGGCGACATAACCACCAGGAGCGCGGGTCCGTTCGGCCCCGACGTCACCAGCGCCGACGTGACTGGCCTCACCGCGGGCGTGGAGTACCACTTCGGGGTTCGCCCGCTGGTCGACGGGGTGAGCGGAGCCAGCTCCAGGTTACTCCAGGCCACTCCGCTGACGGTGGCCGCGCAGGGAGAGGGCGACACCTTCTCCGTGTCGGGCGTCACCGTCGTCGAGGGCGGCACGGCCAACATCACCGTCACCCTGAGCAACATCGCGCCGTCGGGAGGCGTCGCGTTCACTGCGGCGGCCTCCTACTCGACCACCGGCACGGGCAACGCCGTCGCCGCGGACGTGCGCTCCGTAGCCGGGTCCCTGACTATCGCGCAGGGCGCTACCAGCGGGACCCTGGCGGTGCGCGCCGCCAAGGACACGCTCGACGAGGGAGCGGAGACCTTCACCGTCACCGTCACGACCGCCGACGCTTTGTGGACTCCCGCGGGCAACCGCGCCACCGTCACCATCCACGATCCGGTCCGCTTCCCGCCCCTGACGGACAACCCCAGCGAGTCCCGGGCCGGAATAGGCATCACGCCTGAATCAGACAACATAACGCTCTACTTCAAGGTGGGCCAAGCCGTCAGCGTGCAGTTCCCCGCGGCCCACGAGGGCACCGGCGAGGCGCCCTACGTCTACGCCCTGGGAGGCCCGGAGCGGGACTACCAGAGGGCATCGAGACGCGTACTGCCCGGCGGTCTCACCTTCAACGCGACCACCCGCACCCTCTCCGGCACGCCCACGGGCGTCGACCGCAACGGCGTGACCACGCTGGGATCGGACCGGATCGATCACTACCACGTCTGGGACGACAGCGGGGAGGGCGGCCCCGACGGTAACGACAACTCCGAAGACAACCACGACGAGCTCCGGGTCAGGATCTACATCTGCCCGGCGGACTCGGCGGCGACCGCCGACGGTTCCACCCCCTGCGTGAAGACCGCCGAGCTGCACTCGCTGGAAGTCAGCCACGGCGACCCCGCCACGCCCGTTGCCCTGTCCCCCGCCTTCGACCGCGACACCGGGACCTACTCGGCGACCGTGGTCGAGGCCGTCGCGGCGGTGGACGTCTCCGTGCTGCCTGAGGACCTCAACGCCGACCGCGTGACGATGACCGTGAACGGGGAGGAGTTCGAGTCGCGGCACTCCGGCCGCAAGTTCACGGGCGAAGCCGCCCTGGCTCACGGAGCCAACGTCATCGTGGTCACGGTCACGTCCGGCACCAGCCCCGCCCACAGCACGGACGAAGACGGCCACCTGATGCCCGTAACGGCGACCTACACGGTCACCGTGACCAGGGCGTCCACCGATCCGGTGGTCCAGTTCAGCTCCGCAACCTACAGCGGCAACGAGGGTGACACCATCTCCATCCGGCTCAGCCTGGCCGAAGCCCAGGCCGATGACTTCCGGGTCCGGGTGCGCCAGGTCCCGCCGAGCACCGCCGATCATGAGGCCGACTTCAGCTTCGGCGACTGCTACCCCGGCGAGATGTCCTGCGAGTTCGGCATCGGCGTGCTCGACGTGACCATTCCGGCGGGCGACACCACCTACGACTACGACATCAGCACCATTGACGACGGCATGGTCGAGGGCAGCGAGAGCTTCAACCTGGACTTGGCCTATATCGGTTCGCCCTTCGCGCTGGGCGCCAACGCCCGGGCGACCGTCACCATCACGGACAACGACGAGGCGTCCGTCATCGTGAGCACGGCCACGGTGAGCATGGACGAGGAGACCACCGGCAACGAGGAGGAAGACGCAACCTACACGATCAGGCTGGGCTCCCAGCCCGACGACTGGGTGCGCGTCTACCCCGAGAGCGCATTATCGTGCAAGGTCGGCGTCATCCGCGGGTTCGTCGAGTTCAGCAGGCACAACTGGGACCAGCCCCAGACCGTTCGCCTGCGCGCCGAGCATGACTTCGACGCGGTCGACGAGGAGGTGGTGATCAGCCACAGGATAGAGGCGTCGAGCGGGGCCGCCGAGTACAGGACCGTGACCGTGCCCTCGGTGACGGTCAGCGTGGACGATAAGCACATGCCCGCCCTGATAGTGGAGAAGTCCTCTCTCTCGCCGGCCGCCGGAGAGACCGTCCAGTACCGCGTCTATCTGAGCGCGGACCCTGCCCCGATCTTCGGCGCGAACCCCGCCGACTGCTACGACTACACCAGCTCCCACACGGTGATCGTCCAGGCCTCCAGCAGCGACACGGACAAGGTGACGGTGAGCCCGGCGTCGGTGACCTTCACCGCCGACGACTACGCTCCCAAGACCATCTACGTTACCGGCGTGTCGGCCGGCAACGTCACCATCACGCACGAGGTCTCCGGCACGGACCCGGCGTACACGGGCGACCCACTGGTGCTGCAACAGGTGGCCGTCTCGGTGCCTGCACAGCAGAAGTCGGCCCAGGAGCCGCCCAGCTCACCGCAGGAGGCGCCGGAACCCGTGGCGGTGCAGAGGCTGCCCGGCCCGGTGCTGGAGGTGCGGCTGGCGGCGACGGAGGACAGCCTGAAGGTCACCTGGGACGCCCCGGAGACCGGGAGTGCGCCGACGCGCTACATCGTGCACCTCGCGCCTGTGGGCGGAGGCAAGGGTGAGCTCAAAACGCCCAAGGCGAAAAAGACCTCCGTGACCTTCCGCGGCCTGGAGGCCGGTGAGACCTACAGGATATTCGTGCGCGCGAAGAACCAGGAGGGCAAGGGGCCTCGGGCGAAGGCCATGGTCACCCTGCCAGAAGGAATCTAGGCGGTGCCAAGGGACGATGAGCAGATGAGTAAGGGCGCACGGAGGAGTGATGATGGTGCGTAGCACTACATCCGTGCACCCTGAGCCTGTCGAAGGGTTGTGGTTCGACAGGCTCACCACGAACGGGCGACAGCCTCTCCGGCGTGGCGCGGCCCTCGGCGTGCCTGTGGCCGCGGCGGTTCTCGCCGTCGTACTCTTCGCGCCCCTGCTGGATGATGCGCACGCTCACGAACTCGGCACGCCAACCAACGTCACGGTGACGCCGCTGCCCGGTGCGCTGAAGGTATCGTGGAACAGGGTCGCCGACGGGTCCCGCAATAGCGAATCTCCGCATTACTACGTCGTGCGCTGGAGAGTCAAAGACCCGCAGAGCAAGTGGTTCGGCGGTCGTCGAGCCGGCTCCACTCCCACCCCCGCATATAGCGTTATCCATGGATTCTCCGGCTGCACTACGGACACGGACTGCTCGTACACTCTGTCCAACTCCAAAATCCGCGCCGACGGTTACTGGCGCACATATCCCGAAGACTTTACCACGGCTCTCCTGGACCCCGACAAGACCTACGAGGTCCAGGTGTCGGCCTATGGCAGATATGCCCGAGCGCAGGGGGACAACCACTACCATGAGTGGTCCGACTCCGCGGAGGGTTCGCCCCTGGCCACGGACGTCACCCTCTCCGGCCTTGAGTTGTGGAACGCCACGCCCGGCAGCGACGCGCCGGTGGACTTGGTGTACGCCTTAGGCGACCGCCTCTACTCCGCCGTGATGCTGCGGGAGGTCGCCAGCATACTGGTCAAGCCTAACGCCGCGTCGTTTTTCGAAGTCAACATCTCAGTCAAGCTGGGGGAGAGCGGGACGCCGCAGACGGTGCGTCACGGAAGGTTCAGCACCGCCATCAAAATCCCCCCGAATGCAGACCCCAGCGTCCCCCACGAAATCTACGTGACGCTGACTGCGGTGAACGACGATACCAACACCGCGACCTACACGCTGAAGGTCTACCAGTACCCGCCAGCCAGCTTCGACGGCGTCACCGTGGAGGACATGACCTTCACCGAGGGCCACGAAATCTCATTCCGGGGCCTCAGCGAGGCTGAGATGGACGCGCTCAAGCTGCCCCAAGGCAGCGGCCGGTTCTATTCCGGCAACGTCACCTACACGGCCACCGGCCTTCCACCAGGGCTTTACATGAACTACGACAGGCTCATCCGCGGCACGCCCACGGCCGCCACCACGGAGGCGGCCACCGTCACCTACACGGTCACCGACGGTATTGGCGCCTCGGCTTCCCTCTCATTCGACGTGACTGTCGCGCCGCCGGTGACCTTTGACGCGGACGACCTCAATACCTACTACGGGAGGGTCATCACCTACACCGCGGGCCAGGCCGCTCCCCTCACAGTCACGCTGCCGGAGGCCACGGGAGGCACCGGGACGCTGACCTACGAGCTGGTATTCCGCACCGCCGAGACGGTGGGGCCATCCGTCCCCGGCGCGGGCGTACACCTGGACCCCTCCACCCGGGTGCTGACCATCGACGGCAACTCGAATGACAACCGGATCGCTCTCCGGGACACGGGATACGCCATCAGCTACCGGGCGAGGGACGAAAACGGGGCGACGGCCTCGGCCAGCAGCAGCATCTCCGTGATCGGACCTCCGACCCTGTCGGACATAGACGACCAGACCTACACCGCGGGCAGCGCCGTCTCTCTCACCCTGGGGGCGGCCAGCGGGCCGTGGTGGAAGATGGTGGCCCCGTTGAGCTATGAGCTCACGCCGCAGGTCAATGGCTTGGTCTTTTCGGGGGGGAGCAACCCCACCCTCTCCGGCACGCCCACCATTGCGGGCGTCACGGAGATGACCTACACGGCAACGGACGGCAACGACGTCAGCGCCACGAAGACCTTTACCGTCACCGTGGTCAACGGCCCCGATGTCCCGACCGCCGCGCCCGCGTCCCTGGCGGCAGCCCAGGTGACGAAGCGGGACGCCGCGGCGACGTGGGAAGCCGTGACGGGCGCGACCGGCTACGTGATCCAGGTCATTGCATCGGACGGCAGCTACCCGGACAGGCCGGTCAACTCCGCGCCCGACGGCGTCGCTCTCAGCTTCTTCCCCGGCGGCGTCAGCGGCGTCAGCATCGAGGGCCTCGACGACGGCGACTACAAGGTGCGCGTCGCCGCCAGGAACGACGACGGCGTCGGCCCCTGGTCCGAAGAGGCGAGTTTCACCGTGAAGGTGGGAGGCATCTAGGCGTGTGCGAAGGAGGAGATGAGCAATGAGCAAGGGAGTGATGATGCTGCGCAGCTTTGGATTCCAGGCCGGCTACCTCCGGCGCGGCGCGGTTCTCGCCGTGCTTGCGGTTGCGGCGCTCCTGCTCCTCCACGACGCGCCGCCCGCAGCCTGGGCGCAGGGCGAGGGCGAGGGCATGGCCCGAAACATACCGAGCGTCCCCCAGAACGTCACCGTGACGCCGGGCGACGCCTCCCTGACGCTGACGTGGGAAGCGCCGTCGTCCTGGGGCAGCTTCCCCGCCGGCGGCTACGAGGTCGACTGGTACGCCGGCGCATCCCCGCCCACTAACTCGGAGGATTGGAAGAGGGCCTCCAACGGCCTCGCCACCACCGCCACCAGTTACACGTTCACCGGGACCTATCAAGGCCATACCGTTTCCAACGGCACGACCTACCAGCTGCGCATCCGCTCGTACACCGTGAATCCGAGCGACGATGAGGACACCCTGCCCAGCACGTGGGTGGTCGCGTCCGGCACTCCCAGGGCGGCATCCACCGACGCCACCCTCAGCGACCTGACCATCGCCAACGCCACCACCGGCAGCGACGCATCGGCGGGCGGCGTCTGGGCCTACGGCCCTCGCGTCTACACCGCCGTCATGCTCCAGGAGATCACCAGCGTCACCGTCCGGCCCACCGCGACGGATGGCGACGGTGCCACCATCACGGTGCAGCTCGAGACCGGCGGGACGCCCCAGACGGTGGCCAGCGGCGCGGACAGCGCCGCCATCGCCGTCACTCCCCACGCGGACCCCGACGAGTGGCACAACATCATCGTGACGGTGACCGCGGAGAACGGCGACACCCTGACCTACACCCTCAGGGTCTACCAGTACCCGCCCGTCAGCTTTGGCAGCGCCACGGTCCCCGCCCTGACGTTCACCCAGGGCATCAGGGTGCAGCACGGCCCGCTCCCGTCGGGCAGCGACGACTACGAGGTGACGTACACGGCCACCGGCCTGCCCGCCGGACTCTCCCTGTCGAGCGTTCACCGGAGCATCGTCGGCACGCCCACGACCGTCACCACCGCCCCGGCCACCGTGACCTACACCGCCACCGGCGAGCTCGGCGGCACGGCCTCCCTCACCTTCAACGTGTCGGTCGCCGAACCGGTGACCTTCGACGACACGGCCAGGGACTTCTGTAGCTCCAAGATCGTCGCGTTCACGAGCGACGAAGAGTGGTTGGACGCCGCAGCCGATGGGACGGTCACCTATCCGGCCGCGTCGGGCGGCGCCGGGACCCTCACCTACAGCCTGGTTGAATCCGATTCGCAGCAGCCGCTGTCCAGCGTGGCCTCCGGGATCACCTTCGACACCGCGACCAGGAAGCTTGGCGGGACACCAGCGCAGGATGCGCGGAGGCAATGGTCCGTGACCTACGCCGCCGAGGATGAGAACGGCAGCCGGGCCGCGTGCACCACCGCGGTGCACGCCGGCGGCTTCGGCGGCCTCTAACCCGGTGCGAAACACCGAAACACCATTGAAGGAGGACACGGCAGCCATGTTCGACACAGGGAGCAACAGCAGTAGGGTGCGCCGCCTGCTGAGCGCGGCCATGCCTTCTACCCCCCCCCCCGATTTTCAGCCGCTGACAACCACGGGAGGACCACGATGATGCGAGCATCCATATTCCGCCCGTCCCCGCTCCTCCTGCTCGCCGCCGCGCTCATTGCGCTGGCGGCCCTCTTTGCGCCCGGCCCACAGCCCGCCCAGGCCCAGACCACCACCGTCTGGTCCGCCACGCTGACGGTGCAGCGCGACTCTCAGGGGATCCGCGTGGGCTGCTCCAACGTCACCGGCGGCAACATGGCGTGCAGCTCGACGACCGCGCTCACGGACGACGACTTCACGTACAACGGCGTGGACTACCAGGTGGTGCAGGTCATCATCATCGGCAACAATCTCAAGGTGAGCCTGGACAAGGAAGTCCCCTCCGGCCTTTCGACGCTGAATGTCGGCGGCACGGCGTTCTCCGTATCGAGCGGCGATCTTGTGGACTCCGGCACGTCCATAGTGTGGAGCAACGCCGGCCTGAGCTGGTCGGTCGGCGACACGGTCTCGCTGAGCCTGACGACTGCGGACCCGACGCCCGGACCCGACGGGACCACCGAGTACTGGTCGGACACCCTCGCAGTGAGGGACGTGGACTACACGGAGTGGGCTGCGGCTACAGGACGGGGCAGTATCAGTGCGGCGACGCCCTCACGGACGACACCTTCACCTACCACGGGGTGGAGTACACGATCGAGCTGGTGCACGTCGCCTACAACGGAGGGACCCTCCAGCTCATCCTGGACAGGGAGCCCAGGGACAGGAACGGCTCTACGACGGAGCGGTCGCGCATGGCGCTGAACGTCGGCGAAGGGGAGTTGCTCAGGCAGTTCCTCTTCAAGGACGCCATGGTCAGCGGCGGCATTGCCGATGACCGTGATGGCGACGGCGTCAATGAGTGGACCAACGAGGCCGCATGGGTGCTGACCTGGACCGGCGCCGGCCTGACCTGGGCTTACGGCGTCGATGAGTCGCTGAGCCTGGTCACGCTGCCCGTCGGCGGCCTCTGACCAGCCATGCGAAATCTGAACAACCGGCCCTACCGGCAGGACCTGCCCCGTGACTGACACGGGGGCGAAACAGCACAGATGAAGGAGGACACAGCAGCCATGTTCGACAACAGAGAGAAAACAACCCGCCTCGGAGCGCCCCCGGGGGCGGCCATGTCTTCTACCCCCCCCCCGATTTTCACCCTCTGAACACCGGGGGAGGACTGTCATGATTCAAGCATCCTTCTTCCGCCGGTCCCCGCTCCTCCTGCTCGCCGTCGCGCTCATTGCGCTGGCGGCCCTCTTCGTCGGTGACGGCGTGCCCTCCGCGCAGGCCCAGGAGAGAGTCTGGTCCGCCACGCTGACGGTGAAGACGATTACGACCAACGTCGTGCAAGGGTGTCTCAACACAGCAAGCGGTGCTGAATGTTCCACAGCCGCCACCCTGACCGATGACACGTTCACCTTTGACGGCGTGAACTATGCAATCACAGGCCTCAGTGTAATCACCGGAGGTACGCTTACCTTAAAGCTGGACAAGGCCATTCCCGCCAGCCTGGACACCCTGGTTCTGTACGTGGGCGGCGACGCGAGGCTGGTCTTCGCCGACGGGTACAGGAGCACCGGCTCTAACACGAACGACAGCATAAACTGGGACGGCACCGGCGTGAGCTGGTCCGCCGGCGACAGGGTGGGGCTGGCCATGCAGAGTGAGCGGGCCCCCTCGCCCCTGCGCCGGGTGTCCCTCAGCGTCCCCATCGACCCGGTGAACGAGGGTGAAGACGTGAGCGTGACGGTGGTCCTGATGACACCGGATGCGAGCGAGCCGGGGACCCTGGGGAGCGCCGTGACCATCCCGATAACACTCACCGCCGGCACCGCCGAGAGCGGCGACTACGGGGCGCTGTCGTCGATCACGATCCCGGCCGGCGATACCAGCGGCGAGGGCACCATCTCCACCGCCCAGGACGCCGACGCCGACGACGAGACCTTCACCGTTTCGCTGGGCGACCTGTCGTCGCTGACGAACGTGACGTCAGGCCCGGTCACCTCGGGGCAGGTCAGGATCAACGACGACGAAACCGCCTCGGTGGGGACGCTGAGCGTGGACACCGGTTGGGGTAACCCGGAGTGCGGGTCCGCGATGACCGCCTCCGAGACGCCGGAGACGGCGCTCGTGCTCAGCCCGGCCCCGTCTGCCGAGGAGCCGACGGAGTACCGGGTCCTGGCCAGCACGATCGGCGAATGGCTGGCGGGAGTGCCGGTTCTCACGTCCGGCAGCTCCGTCTTCACCTCCAGCAACACCTTTGGCGGACTGCGGGCCGCCTACCCCGGTTTCACCGGGTTCGAGTACAGGCTCAGCGACCACCCGGAGGTAACTGCAAGTTGCACCTGGACGACCGGAGGAATATAGGCAAATGAACGGCACCATACGACGCATTGCACTGGCCGCGGGACTGCTGCTCATCCTCCCCGCGCTGCTCGCGGCCTGCGGAGACGGGGACGCGGGCCTGACCCGCGATGAGGTGGCGGAGATAGTCAGGGAGGAGATGGCCTCGCAGTCGCAGGCCGATTCCGACCAGGTCGAGGGCATCGTCAACGACGCCATCGAGAAGATGCCCCAGCCCGAGCCGGGCCTGTCCCGCGCCGAGGTTGAGGAGATAGTCAACGACGCCATCGCCTCCATCCCGTCCAGGTCCGCCCCCGCCGAGTACACGCAGCACTTCGTGGCGAACGCCATCGCCCGCTACGAGGCCCAGGGCCTCGACGCCACCCTCGCCCACTACAACAGCCCCCAGAGCGTGGACGGCCAGTGGTACGTCTTCATCATCGACCAGAACGACCTGGTCATCGGGCACCCCGACCCCGAACGCCGGGGCCTCGACCTCAAGGGCTGGGTGGGCACCGACGCCAACGGCTACGAGTTCGGGCCGGAGATGCTCGCCGCCACCGAGGACGGCAAGTGGGTCTCCTACGTCTACCGCAACCCGGAGAGCGGGGGCATAGGCACCGGCGACTTCGAGCTGAAGAACGCCTGGGTGATGAAGCACGACGGGCTGCTGTTCGGCTCCGGCTGGCACATCGACGCCGACGAGTTCACCAGGATGCTGGTGTTCACGGCGGTGGACAAGTACCGCGATGTGGGGCTGACAGGGACCATGACCTACTTCGAGAGTCCGGGGAGCGTCCTGGCGGGCCTTGAGCAGGCCATCGACTACTACAACGCCGCCGAGACCGTGGACGGCAAGTGGTTCGCCTTCATCGGCGGGCCGGACGGCAAGATCGTGGGCCACTCCGACATCACGCTGATCGGCGGGGAGGTCCAGGACCTGCTCGACGGGCAGACCTTCCAGGCCACAGAGACTGGCGCCTGGGTGGAGTCCGAGTCCCTGCGGGTCTTCGTGGCAAGCACGGACGGCTACGTCTTCGGCTCCGGCTGGAGCCGCGATGAGTAGCAGGAGGAAATGATCCCATGAGCCTGGCATCGGTCTTCTCGGCAACCCTGTCCGCCCCGCGCCGCCTCCTGACGGCCGCCGCCCTGGTTGCGCTGGCGGTCTTCCTCGTCGGTGACGGCGCTCCGCCTGCCCAGGCGCAACAGACCACCAGCGTTCACTTCACGAACCATACGCGTCTGGCATATGAGATCGACGTACACGGCGTGCGGTTCACCAGGCTCTACACCGTTGCGATCGAACCGCCGCTGGAGTCCGAGAGCGCCGTGCACGTGAGGATCAAGTCCAACTCCACCGCCACCCAGGGCGAGGACTACACGACGGCCATGCCCAATGCTCCCGGCACGACCACGACAAAGGTGCTGCAACTGCCCGCCGGGGCGAGTGAGGCGTCCTTTGGGATGTGGTTCAAGCCGGACCGGGAGTCCGAGGGCGAAGAGAGTGTGTACCTTGAGCTGGCGGCCATCGATAACGCGCCCTACAGGGTCGAGCATGACTTTCGGTCGGGCAAATGGATGGACATGGAGGTCGTGATTTTCGACAACTCGCGTCCGGCGCCCGCCGACGCAGACCCGGAGCGGGGCATCGACATCCAACCGGAGTCCGTGATCGTGGGGCCAAGAGCCACCGTCTCCTACACCGTCGCCCTGACTTCCGCGCCGGATTCGGACGTTACGGTGAAGGCGTACCTTGAAGACGCTGAGGGCCCCATCAACATCGGTTTTACGGGCGGTGAGCTGAGCGTCAGCCCGGCGTCGCTGACCTTCGACTCATCGAACTGGAGCACGCCGCAGACCTTCACCGTGTCCACCCATGGCGCTGCCGTGGGGTTGGAAGAGCTCATATCCCACGGCGTGGAGAGCGATGACCCCGACTACGACACCAACTATTGGTTTCAGGGTCCCGGCATAGACGATGAGAGGCACATCGGGATATCGGTGTCAGCCGGTGGGCTGTAGATATGCATCGCAACATTTTGCATAGGGACAGTTACCGGACCGGCCGGTGGTCGGTACGACTCCTCGTGGTCGCGGCCATCGCCATCGCGGGGGTGATCGGTCTGCTCTCGATCCCGTCCGCCGCGGCCCAGTCCCCCACCACCCTTACTCTGTCCGTAGCCAACGACACTGTGAGCGAGGACGTTGGCGCGGTGACCGTGACCGCCACCCTGGACCAGCCTGCCCCGGCAGGCGGAGTGCGGGTGACGCTGACCTCGCGGCCCCTCAGCTCCCGCGCCCGGGTCGGCTACGACTTCTCCCTGCCTGCCGCCTTCACCATCGCCGAGGGCGACACGACGGGGACGGCGGACGTCACCATCCTGGACAACCCCGCCGTGGAGCCGGACAAGCCGCTCGTCCTGAACGCCACCGTCAACGTGGAGGGAGTCGCCGTCAAGGGCGTCACCTTCACCCTGGCGGACGACGACACGCCCCGCCTGACCGGCCTCTACGTCTATCCCCAGGCCGCCGCTGAAGGAGAGGGCGAAGAGCAGACGACGGCATCGAATCAAAGCGTATCGACCCCCCTCACGCCGCGCTTCTCCGAGTCCCCGCTGGCATTCGAGCACTCGGCGCGGGTGAACCCGGATGTCCCCAGCGTTATCGTGCGCTCCACCGGCGTCAACCCCAACCTCGTCAGGATTGGGCTGAAGGGCTCCCTCCTGCCGACCACCGCCGAGCTTGGAAACCACGCGTTGAGCTACCCCATTCCCCTCTCGGTCGGCGAGAACGTCATCGAAGTGCAGGTAACTGCCTATGGCAGGACCTCCACCTACACCATCAAGGTGACCCGCGCGCTGCTCCCTGCCCCCGCGTTCTCGGTGACCAGGGGCGCGCGGAACGGCGGCCCCGCCATCACGGTCACGCTGACGGGACAGTCCCCGGCCAACCGGGAGATGCGCATCCAGGTGCGGGAGTCCACGACCGACCCCTGGCCGGACGCGGCAACAAGCAACCTGCTGCCCGCGGGCGCCAACGCCAGCGCGTACACGCATACGTTCAAGGACATCACGGTCACCGGGCTGGCCAAGGGCACGACCTACGAGGTGCGCGCCCACCTGGTCGAGCTCAGCGGACCCGTCACCGACCTCACCAGGGCCGTCGCCAGCCGGTCCAGCGCCGAGGTGCAGGTGACCACGCTGGGTCCCGCGCCCGCGCCCACGGGGTTGACGCTCACGCCTGCCCCGCCCGGACAGGGCCTCTTCCGCACCATCGCGGCGCGCTGGGAGGCCGTGGAGGACGGGAGCCCGAGCATGTGGTACCGCCTGCGCTGGCGGAAGGCCGACCAGACCCCGGAGGCCGCGTGGACTACCAGCGGGGCGTTCAACGGGACCAGCCAGCGGACCGCGACCCTGGCGGAGGACGGCGCGTACGACGTGCAGGTGGCCTCCGACAACGGCATCGAACCCGTCGCCTGGTCGGAAACCAAGCAGGCGACCGTCAGCCACTCTGGCGGGGTGTAGGGCCTTGAGGACGAAAAGACCCCGCCATGCGCAATCGACTATCAAAACGGCTGGCCCCACCGGGACCCGCCGAGCATCGCACAGGAGGTGATTCGATGAAACTGACACAGGCCCTGACAGCCCCGCGCCGCCTGCTGAGGGCGGCCGTGCCATCTACCCCCCCCCCGATTTTGGCCGATGCCTGCTAACAAATGACCCGGATATGAGGGTGACATGACCGAACAGCGGATGAGGCTCTTCATTATCCTTGCTGTTCTGACAGCAGTGGTGGTCGCGTGCGGAAACAACCCAAGAATGACTGTACAGGAGTACGCGGTAGCTTGTGCAGCGCAGGCCCACCAGCTGAACAACCTGGCTCGCATTTACAGTGCAGATGTAGAAGACATTTCTCCTTCCGAACTTGACGCTTTAGAGGACACTCTTGACCGGGCAAGACGCGAGCTGAGTAGCTGGACACCTCCAGAGGAGCTGGAAGAATTCCACTCAACCCAGGAAACCCTCGGAGACCTCGCTTCCGACATGGTGGAACTGACACCGAAGTTGCAGAAGGCCATCGAAGATGAAGATGAAGTTGGTGGATTGACTGTCTTGGGCAACCTTTTGGCACTCTTGGGAGAGTACGAGGAGTTACAGAATGAACTGGAACGCCATGCAAAGGACTTCTCCCCAGCTACCACTAAAATCATGGCCGACGCGGGATGCATCGAACCCAGCTTTGGGTAATGTCGTCAATACACCGCCACTTGGGGAAGGCCATCCATGAAGGGAGAGGAATGATGCGCTGGCTTCTGCTCGGCTTCGTGTTTCTCCTGGCGGCCTGTGGCAGCGAAGGGAATCCGCTGGCCGATACTCAGTGGAGACTGGTCGCGCTGGGCGATGCCGGCGCTCCCGCCGAGGTGGTGGGCGGCGAGCCAACCGCCGAGTTCACCGCCGCCGGGGATATGACGGGGTGGACGGGCTGCAACTCTTACTCGGCGAGATACAGGGCGCGGGATTCGGGGCTGCGCCTTGACGACCTGGGGTGGACGGAAGCGGGCTGCCCATCCGATGCGCTGTTCCAACAGGAGCAACGGATGCAGGACTCCTTGGCGACGGTGGAGCGGTTCGAGGTCTCGGGGGAACGGCTCACGCTCCATAGCGAGGGCGGGCAGGCGCTGGTCTTCGAGCGGGTTGGGAGGTAGCCGTGCTGTCCCGTCTCCCGCCCCGGCCTATGGCAGTGCCGTCAAACATCACCTTGAAGAAGAACGAAAAAAGGCCGCACACATGGATGTCCGGGCGTACAGGAGGAGAACGCATGGACAAGGAAACGGGACCGGCAACGGAAGCGCCGTCCGCCAACGCAGCGGGCGACGAGGCTGCGCGCCTATTCGGCGAGGAGCCCCCGGGCAAATACGTCGTAGATGGCCGGTTGATCCGCATCTACCGCCTCCCGGTCGGCGATCTGGGGCTGCTCACGGTCGGGTTCCGTATCACGGACCGGCCCGGCGAGAAGTGGACCCGGCGCTTCAACCGGTTCAAGTACGGCGAACCTACCGCCGCGAAGGCGGCCACCCGCACGTTCTGCGCGGCGTTCGAGGGCTTCCGCCCCGCCGGGAACCCGCGCGTCGTCGTCGTCTCCTCGGTCTCTTCAGGGCAAAATATCGTGCAATCCGACACGCCGGCGTCGACACTGGCTTACGCGCTTGCACAATCCCGCGGCTGGAAGTGGCTTCCGCATCACGTCACCAAGGATCGGCATCCCAGACTCACCGGCATCGCCTCCGCGGCCGAGCGGGACGCCACCGTGGACGGTGCGTACCTGGCTGCCCCCATCGGAGGAGAGCCTGGCCTGGTGATCGTCGTCGACGACTTCTGCACGCGGGGCGCGACGCTCGCGGACATCGCCCGCGCGATCCGGGATTCCAACCCCGGATGGGAGGTTCAGCCGGCCAGCCTCGGCCCCGTCACGGACCTCACCAGGACCGTCGCCAGCCAGTCCAGCGCCGAGGCGCAGGTGACCACGCTGGGTCCCGCGCCCGCGCCGACGGGGTTGACGCTCACGCCTGCGCCGCCCGGACAGGGCCTCTTCCGCACCATCGCGGCGCGCTGGAACGCCGTGGAGGACGGAAGCCCGAGCATGTGGTACCGGCTGCGCTGGCGGAAGGCCGACCAGACCCCGGAGGCCGCGTGGACTACCAGCGGGGCGTTCTCCGGCGCCAGCCAACGCACCTCGACCCTGGATGAGGACGGCGCGTACGACGTGCAGGTGGCCTCCGACAACGGGATCAATCCCATCGCTTGGTCGGAGATCAAGCAGGCCACCGTCAACCATTCAGGTGGGGTGTGAGGACTTGAGGACGAGATACCCCGCCATGCGCAATCGACTCTCAAGACGGCCGGCCCCACTGGGACCCGCCGAGCATCGCACAGGAGGTGATTCGATGAAACTGACACAGGCTCCGGCAACCCCGGGGCGCCTGCTGAGGGCGGCAATGCCTTCTACCCCCCCCGATTTTGGGGCCGGTCATGATGGCCTGGCGACGCCTCGCCTCTCCCATCCTGCTCCTGGCCGCCGCGCTGATGGCCGCTAGCGTCCTCCTCGTCCACGACGCCCGGCCCGCCATCGCCGACCACGGCAACACCGCCACGATCTGGTCTGCCACACTTACGACATTAGGAAATGGGCTAGGTTGCGACAACGGTTTTGGTGGCCAGCAGGCTTGCAACTCGGGCGTTGCACCATCAACGCCCGCCCCTTACCCCCTGAAGGAGGTGCGTCAGTGGGCCTGACGAAGCAAAGTCTAGCTGAATTATTAGGTGACGAGCCGTGGGCCGAGGTTTGATCTCGATGAGATTGCATATGTAATAAAGGAGGCAAGTCATGGTCAGGAGCAGACAGACCAAGACCGCCCTGGTGTACGACTATTTAAGGCAGAGGCACCAGATGGCTCGGGCCGAGGGACTCGAGACGCTGACACTCACTCCAGACGAGGTGGCCGAGGGCGCTGGTCTGTTCACGACAGGGGACGACTACATTCTCGTTTGTCAGGCCCTTCTTACTAGGGAAGAACTGACCGCACAGACCAGGCTGAGGCTCCAGCCTCTGAGATTTCGAGTGTTGTAAACATGGCATCGATAACAGTTGAGTGGTACACCGAGCTCCCTCCGGCAGATGCCTTTGACCTGTGGGAACCGATTCCTGCGGAACTGAATACGTGGTCGGGCGTCTACTGCATAGGAATCTATGATCGGTTTGAGAACCACATCACAACCGTTGATGTTGGCATGGGTTCTCCCATACGTTCCCGCCTGATACACCATGCTAAGACGGCTAGCTGGCACTTCTCTCAGGATGAGGTGCTGTTGGTGGCTACCTGCGCCAGGGTGCCATCTGAATATAGAAGAGGAGTCGAGGGATATTTAGCCAACAGGCTCAGGCCTTCTCCCCCTTGGCCTACCAGATATCCTCGGGAGTCGGTGGAGGTCAACCTACCCAGGGGATGGGTGACCCCTCAGCTTTCATGGGCCGACCCGCCAGAGAGGAAGCCCTCGGCGTTCAGACACAGACTCAGGTTGCCGTTCTCCAAGAAATAGAAGACGCCTAGTGGGGCTATATCTAAGGGCGGTCAAGGCCAATCCAATTCCATGTCGTAGGCTTGTTGCAACGGTGACAGTTGCTAAAGACTTCTCCCACGTCAAAACGATGCGTATGTCCACATTCCGATTCGTACAGACCCATCCGCTCACAGCGCACATTGGTCTTAGGCATCTCAACCTCCGTCAAAACCCCATATTCTGGAAAGCATGGAAGCCCCCTGCATGACCATAACGATGATCATGCATATCACAATGATCTGAAGTGGAGTATGCCACGGACTTTTATTGAGTCTATAGAGAATGGCCCAGATCACGAAGCCAACGATGACGCCAACAGGGACGGATATGGCGGCCAACCACAGGAGGGCTTTGGGAACGGTTAGGGCGGAGTCCATTTTAACACTCTCACACTACACACGCATTATCAGAAACTTCAAGAACGACTAGTATCGAGAGTATTTGCATCCGTGATAATGTAGGATACATTGCAGCGTAGAGGCCCAGCCGTGGAGGCTGGTTGGAACTGGAAGTCCTCCATCGGCTGAGCCTCTATTACGTTACCATATCCCCTAGATTGATTCACTACGTAACCCTTGTCCTCGTTGTACCTCGGCTCCAGTACCGCAATCAGGAAGTGATGCAGTCTGGAGTCCTCCGTTGGATTCTTAGAGGACTCTAACCACCTGACGGCCACGTGAGTCCTCGTCCAGTCCTTAGCATCCCGCTTGGACTGGATCAGTCCCCTCGATATCAGGTCGGCAATCATCGTCGACCCGGCGCTGCTGCCGTCGGAGAAGTAGCTGATGCTTGAACGCATCCCCTTGGAGAGGCCAATGTAGTAGCAGTCGTTTATATCCTCGGTATTCGCCAGCATATATAGCCCGGCCTCATCTGGCACCTGTCTCATGGTCCTTGCAAAAGGAAGAGGTTCCTTAGCTCGCAGGGCCTCCAGCGCAGCCAGATACTGCTCAATGATGGGGTGATCTTCCATGGTGAGCCTCCTCGTCTGTGCCCGCCTGTCGGCGGCGGGGTCATGGTTCGGGAGGCCGGGGGAGGTGAGAAATAGGGGATGAGGAATTCCTACACCACGTTGATCTGCATCCTGTGGAAAATCCGCCTCCACTCAAGACTGTCCGCGAGGCCCACCAGCCACTCGAAGCCGTACGGCTCACGGGCGACTCCGGCAGCCATAGCCGGAGTAGTTATGTTGCCCAAGGACGAATGTGATCGGCAGAAGTTATAGTACACCGTGTACAGGGCCGTCATGTGATGATGATTGAGGGCCTTCTCGCTGAAGCCGTTGGTCAGCCGTGTGTACCTACGCATCGACATCCGCATGGTCAGGTTTTGACGCTCCACATATGAGGTGTTGACCAGCTCCTCCTTAGGAGCCATGATCACCGCGTACTTCTGCATCCCGGTGACTCCCTCGGGAGGACTGTACTTCCTGCCCTGGCCGGTATAGGTCTGCGAGTTATTCTGATTAGTCTTACCAAAGGTCTTCACCAACTGGGCATAGTTGACGTTCCCCTCGAAAGCATTCTTGATAGCCTGAACGTAACTCCACAGACCATCAGTCACCAGATGAGACCTGCCAACCACCCTGCTTCTCAGATCGTGTGCGAAGTGATCGGCGGCGTCCGCTCCCCTGTCCTTGGAAACAAGCCACGAGAGGATCATCTTGCTATCGTTGTCAATGGCCGTCCACGTCCAGAGGTTCCCAGCGTCCTTAGGTGGTGACTTGTCCGTTTCGAGGATGCCCTGTTCGGCATAGCAGAACGACCAAATCTCATCGCACTGTATCTGCTCGGCCCTGATTCCCCGGCTCCCCCGGCCATACACTCCGCAAACGCAAAAAGCCCCCACATATGGGCGAGCGGGGGAGGTCGTCGCATTGGCTGCGACGACCTCCCCCGTGCTTCGCGCTCAGGCTTCCTAGAACAGCCTCAGTGTCTGCTGCTCCTGTTCCTGTTCCGTCTCCCCCTCGGCGTTTGCAGCCTCCGCCGTCCCCTGCTGACGCCTGTTGCGACGCCTGGCCGGGGGCGCGGGCCTCTCGTAGGCCGGGTGCTTGGGCGTCTCCTCCCACCTGGCCCTGGCCCTCTCCGTCACCGTCGGGACCTCCTGTGCCAACCCGGAGAGGTCCGTGTCGTCGAAGGTCTCGATGTGCGGGTCCGCCGAGGGCCGCTGCACCCCGATGGTGGCCCTGACTCCCTTGATGGAGACGACGATCTTCAGGTCGTCCGAGGAACTGGTCTCCTCCCCGGCTTCATCGGCGTTTTCTTCGTCCTCTGCGGCCTTCGCCTTGCCGTCCTGCTCCCCAGCGTCGTCCGAACCCTGTCCGTCCTGTTCGGTCTGTTCCGTGGAGTCTTCCTCCCAGACGTCAGCGTCGGGCTTGTCCTCCACCGCCGACACGTCGCCGAAGAGGCTGTCGTCCACGCTCGGCGCATCCGAGGGGGTTTTTTCGGTTCCGACTTCGTCAGGCATGGTCGCTCCTTTCGTTGTGTGATTCCGTGGCCCGCGCCTGCGGGCGCAGCTTGTTAGGCCGCTATCCCCGACGCCTGTCTCTTCACCTCGCCGAGGGTCGTCGGCTTCCAGTAGAGGTCGCGCTCCACGGCGGGGACGCTGCCGAACACTGTCACTTCCGCCAGTTCGTCCAGCGAGAAGTACCCCAGCTCCGTCTCGAACCCCTTGACGAGGCCGAAGCACAGGCCGGTTTCAGCCTCCCACTCGGTCACGTACCAGGTCCAGTTGCTGTATGGGCTGAAGAGCTTCACATGAGCGAGAACGCTGTCGTAGTCCTCGACGTTATCGTTGGCGTAGAGGGCGGGGATGGTGTCCCCCAGCTCCTTCGTCATGAGCTTGTGCCTGCGGAGCCCGCTGTTCGGGTCCTGCCAGATCGTGGTGGTTCCGTTCTTGTTAGTCATGTTCTTCTCCGTCGTTGTTCGTTCTCCGAGTGCGTTACATGCGCCGAATCACTCGGCGCATGTCCCCACCGTCCGCTCCACCGCCTCGGGTGTGACGTAGGTGGGCGTGACGGTGCCCAGGTCCATGTCCAGGTAGAGCCCCATGAAGGGACAGGTGCCCGCCGCCATGCGGCGGACCACTTGCAGGACCAGAGACGCCATCATCTGGTTGATAGTGGGGTCCTGGTCGGTGAGGTCGAGGGCTGCGGCGCAGTCCGCGTCGGGGGGCCTAGTGGATACCGCCGTCAACAGGTCGGGGCGTTGCAGGGTGGGTGCGGGGAGGAGGTAGCAGGTTTGGTCGACGAAGGCGGGCTCGTCCCATGTCACCTGGTCTGAGACGTTGCCCACCAGCACCTGCCCCCAGTTGGTGTCGTTGCCCGCGTCGATGAGCCAGCGGCGGGGGTAGCCCGGCAGGCACTCGGCCATGGCCCTGCGGGCGGCGGCGTTGTCGGCGCAGCCGATGATCAGGGAGTCCCCGTATACGGGCAGGCCGGGATAGCGGGGCTCCTCGTCGCGGAAGGGGTAGACCGAGTATCCGACGGGACGGCGGTAGGCCGTGGCCAGCCTGTCGGCGAGGGCTTGGCTCTTGAATTTGCCCACGTCGCCGGGGTGGAAGTTCTGGCGCAGCAGGTTGTGGGGTTCCACCCGGTCGTGGTCGACCAAGACGATGGTGGCCTCCCTGCCCTGGAAGAGGCGGCAGAGGCCCTCGGCGACGAAGCCGCCGGTCCCGCCGCACCCGACCACCGTTATCCAAGGGTTGTCCAGCAGGAACTCGTTGTCCAAGTAATAGGTCATTCGACCGCCTCCTCATCTTTTGGATTACCGTCCGGCGTCGGCCCTTCACCCACGAGGCGAAGGCCCGTTACCGGCCCATCGAACACCTCTGACCAGCCCAGCGGGGTGAAGTGGCCGTAGACCCCGACCCGCAGGCAGAGTTCGGGCAACGCGGTGTCGAGGCGTCCCACCACGCCGTAGATGCGGAAGCCCTGCTCGTCCCGGTCGTCGGTCTTGGAGAAGAATGCGGGGGAGCTTCCGTGGGAATGAAACTCGGCGACCACCCTGGCGGGTGGTGCGTATTTCAGGGAAGAAGGGGTACCTTCCTGTTCGGGGACCGCCAGCCGGTATCCGTCCCCGTCCCATCGCACGGCGAATAGACGCTCGGTGCACGGCGCGTCCCGGAACCAGCGCAGTCCCACCTCGAAGAGGCCCGAAGGGATGGGACCGTGGATGAGTTGCACCTTCTGGGCAACGGGGGCAAGCCCACGCACCTCGCAGGGAGCGACGGGAACTCGAGCCGTCAGGTGGGCGCTCCGGGACTGGACGTAGACCCCGCCCGATCCCAGCACGTAGTCGTAGCCGATTCCTTGGGAGCCGGTCAGCCCGGTGGGGTGGTTGACCAGGTAGCCTACCGGCCCGGCGCTAGCGGTAGCCGCGTTTTCCCTCGGAGACCGCCATCGCATGGGCCACCGTGCACTGGGGAACCAGATCCTCCGTCGGGTATTCCTCTTTTCCATCCAGCTCCTCCCACAGGGCTTGCAGGTTTTCGGGATGCTTATTGGAGCGGTTGCGGGTGTCCCCGGTAAGGGAGAAGAAGGACTGGAAGAAGGATTCGGGTATCAGTCCCACGTCTTCGGGGAACCGGTGGCTTCCGGGGCATACCCGCCCGTCGGAGAAGACGTTGAAAGCGGGCGTGCGGAAGAGTTGCTGCCCGGCATCGGTAGGCCGGCTCAGCGAGGCATAGACCCAGGGAGCCCGGCCCGGCGAGCAGAGGAATACCAGTCCCGGCATGGGAAGCCTGAGCCGTGCGGGAGGCTTGAAGGCCTCCCGTTGCAGGGCGACGGGCCAGATTTGGGGTGGCCTCCACAGGGCCACCACCTGTCCCGTCTCCCCTTGGCACCACCAGAGGGCCTCTTGGGGCAGAAGCCCCGAGGCGAACCTCAAGTGCCGGGTGAACACCCCCGCGATCTCGTCGGCGGAGACGGTCCTGACCCAGCTGGTGTCGTCGCCGAAACCCCGTAGGATGATGGTCTCGTCATAGACCTCCAGTTGCACCCTGAGCCGGTCCTGGGGCGTTTCCGCCGGGGCTGGCATGGCCCAGCGGGTGGCCTCCATGTCAATGGTTGTCATTCCTTTCCTCCTGTTTCTTGAGCGGGTAGCCGTTCCAACATGAAGTCCAGCATCCGGGCGAAGCGGCCGGGCAGGTCCTCCTCCAGCCAGTCGGCCAGTTGGCCCACCGAGTCCATGAGGGCGCTGGCTTGGCGCCACTCCTCGCTGGCTTCCCGGATCAGTTCGTCCTCCCAGGGGTCGGCGAAGCCCTCGTAGCTTCCGTCCTCATAGGAGTTGTCGAGGAAGAAGTTGCCGGTTTCGGCCAGTGCCCAGGAGCAGGCTTGGGCCGCCCCCTCGAACTCCGTCCCCTGCAACGCCCCGGTGAGGTCGTCGAGGGGTATTCCTCCGTGGGGAATTCTGAGAAGGGTCTGCTGGGGGATGCGGGCGGAGGCCGACTCCAGCCAGGCCACCCGCAGCCCGCCGGGCTCCATGTGGAAGGGGTCGTCGAGCTTCACCAAGAGGAGCATGGCCGAGAGCCCCTCGCGGTAGCTGTCCCACAACTCGTGTAGGTCGTCGTAGCAGAAGCCCGTCAGGTCGTAGGGGATGCCCCTGCGCAGCCATGTCCAGGGGGGATCGTCCCCATCCTCCACCCGGAAGTCGAAGTAGGGCGCGTAGAGGGGGAAGTGCCTCTCCCCGAAGAGTTGGGCGAAGCCCTGCACCCTCCGGCGCAGGTCGGGGGCTGCAAGCACCGCCTCCGCCTCTTGGGGAAAGAGGCGGCGCACCAGCCCCGTGAACCAGGCATAGTCGTCGGCGTAGCTGATCAGGGTCGCAATCTCCCGCAGCGACGGCGGGCGCCGCAGGAGCAACCCGGCCAGCCCGCTCAGGCGTGGCGGGGCCAGAGCTTCCATCGCATCGTTTCCAGCAGGCGTGCGGTGGACGAGGCGTAGTTTTGGGCTTGGGAGCAGGCCAGTTCCACCTCGTGCTGTCGTGCGGCCGCGGCGTCGAAGTCGAAAGTGCCGTCGGGCAGGGTGAGCTCCGCCGTGAGTTCGATTATTCTCAGGCCTGCCGGGGGAGTCGATGCCAGCAGGCTGGCCAGGGTGGGGTTGTCCATGGGAGTCCCTCCTCAATTACGCGGGCGGGCGGTGCTGCCCTTGGTGCCCACCCGCCTCTGAAACTCATAGATGGTGTCATCGCCCCGCTTGGTCTCCTTCACCGAGGCGTTGGCGATCTCCCCATAGAAATCGGCGAGGGTGCTCTTCACCTGCTCCACGCTCATGTTGGGGTCGGGGTCGGGAAACTCCCGGTCGTCGTATACGAATATGCGCGCCATGTTTCGTCTCCTTGTGATTTGTATGTGGTCCGGTAGGACTGGCAGGGGAGGACATCCGTGGCCAGTCCCTCCCCCTGTGTGTAGCGGCCTAGCGCCCCGCCCCGACCGTCTCGGCCTCGCGCTCCTGCTCCACCGCCCACTCGAACATGGAGCGGGTGGCGGGCCGGGACTTGCCGTTGCGTCCCCTGGGCCGGGCCGGTTCTTCGGCCATGAACTCGGCCCAGGACAACAGCGACTGCTGTGGTGACTCCGGCCCGTCGTCCTGGTGGCCGTTCCCATTGGCAGCCATGTGGCTTTCGTCAACCGGGGCAGGCTCCGCCGTAGGCCCGAGGCCGAAGAGGGCGTCATGGCCGTTGGCGTTATGGAGCGCGTTCCCGTTGACCGGGAGTTCTTCCGGCCCGGCTCCGGTCGCCTTCCACCCCTCATCCACCAGCAGCTCCTCGCTCTCGGCCTCAGCGTCCCGCGCTAGGGCGAAGACCGCCTCCACCGACTCGGCGTCGTCGGCATCGCCGTTCACGATCTTGCGGGCCAAAGCCAGCATCAGGTCGTCCCCGTCGTCGCCGTAGGCCGAGAGGCCGTCTTCGGGCAGTTCGCCCTCCACGGCGAGGGAGGACTGGAGCTTCTTGGCCACCAGCTTGAGGGCATCGGCTTGGAGGGTGTTCCCGTAGGCCATGAACACCACCCTGACGGGCCGGGTCTGGCCGATGCGCCATGAGCGGCGGGAGGCCTGCCTCATGACGTAGACGGAATAGTCGGTCTCAAACCAGACGATGGTGGGGAAGTCCACCAAATCCAGCCCCGTCTGCACCAAGCGCGGGTGGCAGACCAGCACGTCGGTACCCTGCTTGACCCTGTCGGCCACCCATGCCTCGCGGCGTTCCGGAGGCACGGCCTCGGCCTTCATCACCGCCACCCGGTGCCCCTGCCTTGAGAGGAACTCCTCCATGCGCCCGGTGATGTCCCGGGTCGCGGTATGGGTGGCATAGACCAGCACCCTGCGTCCCTCCCTCTTCTCCTGCTCCACCAGATCAACGAGGGCCTTCTCCTTGGGATAGAGCCTGTCCCCGTCCAGGGTAGGCACCTGCACCAGCAGGTCCCCGGTGCGGGGGTCGAAGACCGTCTCGCCGCGGGTGCACCCGTCGGGGTAGGCGAGGAGGGTCTGGAGATAGGTGGCCAGCAGCCTCTTTGAGCCCTTGGAGAGGGCGTCGGCCAGAGCCTCACGCAGCTTGGTGAATACGGTGTTGTGGGCGCTGCGCTGGGAGAAGCCGGTGGAGTCCGTCTCCGTGTCCATCGCCGACAGGAGCACCTGCTCCTCGTAGGGAGGGAGCCCCGATGCCACGTCGGAGAGTCTGAGGAAGATTGAGTTTCCGATGAGGTGGAACAGGGCCGAGGGGGCGAGGCCTGGCCTCTCCCTGGTGGTCTTGCGGTATTTCCTTCGCCGGGAGTGGCGCCCGTCCTCCTCCAAATCGTCGTCATGGCCGATGGTGTGTTCCAGGAAACCGTAGCGGGTGACCCAGCGGTGCTCCTCCGTGCGCCCGAACTCCGTCCTTATCTCCGGCGAGAACCGGTAGAGAAGGTGGAAGAGGGTGGAGGAATAGCCGCCCAAGAGGGTCCCCGTCAGGGTGAGGGACTTGCCGCAGGCATCGGCCAGCACCCCGGCGGCGATGCCCTGGGCCGAGCCCCTGCCCTTGTACTCATGGACCTCGTCCCCGATGAGGAGGTCGAAGAAGCCCTTCATGCGGTGCTTCACATAGTCGGCCAAAGGGTATCGTCGGGGGCCGGTGTGGTCGGCCTGCCACAGGGCCTCACCGCATTCCTCGCAGGTGCGCCTCCGTCGCGACATCTCCCCGTGGGTGAGCGGCACCCCGTCCCTGTCCACCACCTGGGCGTTGCAGGAGGGACAGCAGGGCACCATGAAGGGGTCTCCCGTCGCCTCGTCCCGCACCAGCCTGCCCCGTGCCCTGGCCCAGCGATTCACCACGGCGGGAGACCAACGATAGGAGAGCTTGGCCCGCTCCCGTGACATGACGGCGAAGAGGGGGCCGTAGCCCTGATGGAGGCGCAGCCTCTCCAGATCGGTGATGGAACTGACGATGGCGGTGCGGGCATGGGGTATGGTCTCCTCCACCTCTCGCTTCCACTTGCGGGTGAGGTGGGGCGGGCAAAGGACCAGCACCCTGCCGAACCCCGCCATGTGGGCCGCCGCCGTGGCGATGAAGGTCTTGCCCGTGCCCATCTCCCCCACCACGGCGGTGCCCTGGTGGGCACTGAGGGAGAGGGCTGCGCCCCTGATGGCATCCTGCTGCGCCCCCATGGGCTTGCGCAGCAGTTTGGGCAGGGGATGGCCGTTTTCCGAGGGCCGGTAGAGGGGCGGGTACGACTCCACCACCCGCTTGGCGATGGCCTCTTTGAATGTGTCTATGAATCCTGCCAAGTCCATTGGCTTCTCCTTCCTTTTGCTTATGGGAAGAGGCCCCGCCGGTCCACCGGCGGGGCCTCTTGGTGCGTTGGTTAGTTGATGGCCTAGGCTGCGATGTCAGTGATCTCCCCGTCGTTGAGGTCGAGGGAGACCACCGTGGTCTTGAGGCGTTCCCGGTATACCTCGGTGCGTTCCGTCTCCTCCACCAGCACCGTCTCCTTGGAGGTTCGACCCTTCACCAGGATGCGCCTGCTGCCGGACTCCAGTACCAAATTGTCGAGGAAGCCCGCTGCCACCAGCATGGCCATGTGACCCCGGCGCAGGGGCATGAGGGGCCGGGCGCGTTCCTTCCCGGCGGGCCAGAGGGCGTCGGTGACCTCGGCGCTAACCCATAGCCCGGACTGCTTGGCCTCGGCGGCCGCCTCCATGGGGTCCACCATGCGCCGGCTGAAGAGCAGCTCTCCGTCCCGGGTTCCGGGGGCCTGATATATCGAGTACCGCTCCGGCCACAGCTCCTCAAGCTCCCCCTCGGCCCACGCCCTTAACTGCTCCTCGTAGCGGGCGTCGTAGGAGGGCTCAGTCTTCCGGTGTCCCATCAGCGCCACCTGGTCGTACTCCTCCCTTTCGGGAGTGGGGAAGGCCCAGCACCGCATCCTGCCGTAGTGGGATGCGAGGTAGCGGGCCGAGACGTGGAGCCTGCGCCGTGGCACGATGAAGACCAGCACCCCGTCCTCGGCGAGATAGCGGGTGCAGTGGGTCAGGAACCTGTGCTCAACGCGTTTCTCCTCCTCGTCATAGTCGTAGGGCGGATTCAAATACAGGAGGCCGAAGACCCCGTTGGCGATGGAGGTCATGAACAAATCCGAGGCAAGGGAATGGTGCAGCATACCGCTGGCGACCTCCGCCCTGTCCCGGTGCAGTTCCACTCCGTAGGTCTCGATGGGACCCACGCCCCGCTGTTCCATTCGCCATGCCAGCCTCCCCACCGCCTCTCCCGCCCCGCAGCAGGGGTCGAGGATGCGCAGGGTCTGGCGTGTGCGGGGGTGGAGATGGGCCGGGGGCCCGTCCACCAGCCCGGCGATCAAATCCACCACCCTCTCCGGGGTGGGATAGAATCCGCCCTTGGCCTGTGCTGCCAGTCTCATGCCGCCACTCCTTCCATACGGTCCACGTTGTGCTTCTTCAGGCCGACGACCTCTCCATTCGCCAAAGTACGCTGGTAGCAGAGCACCTGCCCCGTCCTCTGGGCTTGGGCGCAGGCGGTGCAGAAGGCGGTGATGACCTCCGCCTGCCTGGACACCGTGACCCTTCGCACCAGCACCGGGCCGTGCTTCTTGGAGTCGTGGGTGTATAGCAACACGTTGGGGTCGCTCCTCTCCTCTGGTGTGGCGGGCCGGTAGAAATGGGGCTGGCCCGAGGAGATGAGGTGCTGGGAGTCGTCGTGCTTGCAATAGCGGCAGGTGCTGCCGTCGGGGGAGAAGAGCTGCCAAGCCCTCCCGTTGCGCTGGCGCCGGCGCTTGTTCTTGCCGGTGCCCGGCTTGAGGGTCCTATCCATGGGATGCCTCCTTATCAAATTCGGTTAAGGGCGCTTCGTCCGGCAGGGTTAGATAGCCCGAAGCCACGGCTTGAGAGAGGTCCTCCCTGAGCCACTCGGCGTTGGGGGTGCAGCGGTAGGCGTTGATGCCCACCGACTGGAGGCGAACGATGCTGCCGTTCTGAAGGCCCTTCCGCCACAGCCAACTGGCCCATGAGTGGTGCAGGGGCAGGGGGCTTCTCCGGTCGAGGAAGCGGTGGTGCAGGGCCGGGGCCTCCTCTTCGCTTTTGGCCAATAGAAGGAAGGAGTCGTGCTCCGAGGCGTATTCCGCCCACTTGGTATAGACCAGAGCGTGCCAGCCGTTTGACGTGGGCAACCGGGCGATCTTGGTGGTCCAGGTGCCCAAAGTCTGGTAGGGGATGGCGCACCGGTGGTAGTCGCCGGTGAGGGCCATGCCGTCGGCCCCCTGGATGATATGGGCCGTCTCCGGGGGCTGCTTGAGCAGTGAGCCCCATATGGCCTTGAGGGCCGTCTGGGAGCCGACCATGGAGAGGAACCAGAGGGTCTCGGCGTCCTCGTCCCTGGCGAAAGCGTCGGCGGTGGCGCTGAAGCCGCCGACGCTGATGGTGTAGAGGGATTGCTCGTCACCTGGGGCGGGCTGTTCGGTACGGGATGTGTCGCGGGTTGCGAGCATGGGCTGTCTCCTTTCCTTTGATGGTTTCCTGTGGATGGAATTGGGCCCGGGCCTGTAATAGGCTGTGGGTCGGGGGTAGCGCGGGTTATGGGCGGGAGCGGCTTCCTTGCCACGTTCCCGGTGGCGTCGAGGATCGACCGGTCCTATGGGAGGTGCTAGCCGGGGACGTGGCCCCTGTCCTTGAGGCTCACCGCCCCGCTGCCCCCGATCACCACGTGGTCCACCAGCTCTATTCCCAAAAGCGTTGCCGCTTGGGCGATGTCCTTGGTTGCGGAAATGTCCTGGGCGCTGGGTTCGGGGTTTCCTGAAGGGTGGTTATGGACGACTATGATGTGGGGGGCCGCCTCGATGACGGCGGGCCTCAGCACCTCGGCCACCCTGAGCACGATGGAGGATACGTTTCCGTGGTAGACCACCCGCTGGGCGGTGACGTTGTTGCGACGGTCCAGTAACAGCACCCGCATCTGCTCCTGGGCCAGGGATGCCATCTCCCTGCCCACCAGTTCGTACACGTCGTCGGGGTGGGAGATGTTGGGGAGGTCCCCGGGATGGCGGGGACGGGCCTCCACCTCGTACCTGACCGCCAGTTCCCCCAGCAGGTTGAGATTCTGGCGCAGGGCGCTCAGCAGCGTGTCCTCTTGTCGTGCCATGGTCTAGGCTCCTTCCGGTAATGATGGGTAGAAACGAAGCGGGGCCGTCTCCACAAGAGGAGACGGCCCCGTGGTTCGCCCGCTGGTCGGGCGTCGATGTCATATCTGGCTGCCTAGAACGGCATCTCATCGGATCCGGAAGTCCCGTTGTCCGTTCCGTTCGCTCCGTTACGGGAGTCGAGGAAGACGACCTCCTGGGCGTGTATCTCGGTGCGGTGGCGCTTCTGCCCGTCGTCGGTCTCGTAGCTGTTCTGGGCCAGCCTGCCGCTCACGTACAGCCTGTCCCCCTTGCCGACGTACTGGTTCACGGCCTCGGCCAGCTTTCCCCAGCAGGTGACGTCGTGCCAGTCGGTCTCGGTCTCCCCGTTCTGGCGATGGCGGTCCGTGGCCAGCCTGATGCGGGTGATGGCGGTGCCTCCCTGGCTGTAGCGCATGTCCGGCTCTACTCCCACCCGGCCTAGGAGCTCTACCTTGTTGACGGTCCTTGGCATTGCATCTCTCCTTGTGTGTGGTGGTGCGGTGTGCGCACCCCGTGGAATCGAGCGGGGCCGCTCCCTGTAGGGGAGACGGCCCCGTGTAGGCGTTCCCTTGGAACGTCCGGTGTCCGGCAGGATGCTAGCTGACCCGCAGGCCCCTGGAGCCCTGCTCCATGACCATGGCAGCGTGGTCAGATGTGCGGGGTTGGGCGCGCACCAGGGCGAGGGTGCGGGTACGCTCCCTGCCTTGCAAAGTGACCGTCCCGCTCCCTCGTTGCTCCAGCCATGCCTGCAGCTTCTCCGCCACCCATCCCCTCTCGTCCTCGAACTCGCGGATGGCGTCCTCAAGCTCCTCGTACTCCCGCAGGGCGGAGCCGGCCTCCTCGTCGGTCATGACCCCATCCGCCGTGCAGGCGTTGGCAGGCCCTTCCCCCCGCGAGCAGTCCTGCATGAAGGGGCAATGCTCGTCCCCCCGGATGTCGCTGATGGGTCCCAGGCAAACTTTCTCGTTGCGCTCCATCTCTCTTTCTCCTTCTTTCCTATGGATAGGAAGCGGGCCGCCCACTCGCAGACGGTCCCGTCCGGGGTCTTCGTCGCCCCGGCAACTCACGCTGCCGTAGGCCCGGCTTCCCCGATGACTCCTGCCTTGTCATTGGTCTCCCGCACTCCCCTGAGCACATGGGCGATGCCGTCCCCCAGCCCCAGCACCATGACGCTGGAGCCGTCGGGCATCCGGTTGGGGTAGGGCTGCATCTCCTGTATGCCCCGGCACTGGTCGATTACCTCTTGGATGGGAGTGCCCCGGCGCAGGTGCAGGGAGATGAGCCGGCAGGTCAGCTCCGTCACCCCGTGGCCGAAGCTGCCCGCCTTCCCCAGCCAGCCGAACACCTCGAAGGGTTGGCCCTCCTCGTCCATGGACACGGTGACGTAGAGGTCGCCATGGTCGGTGCGAAGCTTGGTGGTGGTGCTGGGCAGCGTCATTGGCCTGCTTCTTGTCTCCGTCATCTCCACCTCCGTGATTCTCGAAATGAGTAAGGGGCCGCCTCCCTTTAGGGAGACAGCCCCTTTGGTCTGGTCGCCCGGTGACGGTGGCGACGCTACTCGCCCTGCTTCTCCTCACCCTTGCCGTCGGCCGACTGCTGCATCCTCTTCACCGTAGCCTCCAGCAGGGTGCCGACCTCCGATGCGGGCAGTTCGTCCAGTTCCTTGCCCGTCTTGCTTTTTACCGCAGCCCGCACCTTCTCCTCGTCGAACCCCTGGATCATGCCCAGTTCCAGCAGCGTTTGGCGCAGGGAAGGGGTCAGGGTATCGGAGGCGGGGCTACCCTCCCCGTTGAGGGAGTTCCCGAACTGGTCGCCGAAGCTTCTCAGCGCCCGCTTCAGGCCGTCGGTCACCGCCCCCTTGCAGGCCGTGTCGTGGCCCTCGGCGTTCTCCTCGGCCACGGCATGGAACCCCACGTCGGTGCGGGGCAGCGCCCCGGTGACGCTGACCCGGACGGTGGCGCAATATGCCCTAACGGTCTTCACCTCGCCCGTCTTGGAGTCGGTGTTCTCCACATCCCGCAGTGTCACCTCGCCAATCACGTCATAGCCCCATCCGCCGCGTCCGAAGATACGGTTGGCCTGATCGATGGCGGTGTGCCCCTCGATATAGGAGTAGGTGCGGTTGGCCCTGCCCCTGCGCTGGGAGACCAGTCCCGGGTCCAGGGGCTGCTCCAGCTTCTCTATGACCGAGGGCGGCAGGGTGTCCCAGAGGTCGGTGATGACGGGGATGTCCTTGTGCTGGCCGTTGCCGTTGGGGGAGTGCCCGTTCGGAGATTGGCCGTTGGGGTTGCTCTTCGTGGCGGTGCTCGTCATTGTCGTGTCTCCTTCTGCTTATGACTAATGAGCGTCGGTTTGCGGGCGTAATGGCCCGTCAGCGGGGAAAGCCCCGTCGTGCAATGGGCATAGCTCCTCCTGGGTAGAAATTTCGGGGTCGGGAAAGCAGCGGTTGGGTGTCCAGTGGGAGGTGTGAAAGGGATTGCCGGAGGGTTGTAGGGCGAGGGTTGGGGGGCGGGTGAGTTGAGCTAGCGGTATGTGCCTACGGCCTGGGCCAAGAGTCGGAGGAAGCCCCTTCGTCCGTTGGGGTGGGTGGCCAGTTCCGCCACGTCGTCGGCGCCCTGGGGAAGGGTGACGGTGACGGCCCGGCGTCCCAGCAAGTCGGAGAGGCGCTGGGAGGCCTCCCGGCCCGCGTCGTCGGAGTCGAAGACGATGGCGACGCGGGGGCAGTCCCGGAGGGCGAGGGCCACGCGCTCCATTCCCTGCGTGCCCAAAGAGGCGCAGGCGGGAAGGCCCCACTCCTTGAGCACCAGCCAGTCGAAGAGCCCCTCGGTGACGACCAGCCACCGGGGGGCCGGCCCCAACCTGCCCAGTCCCAGCACGGGCTTGGAACCGGGCAGGGACTGGAACCTTGGCGAGCGGGTCGGGACCATGGTCCGGCCCGCGAGCCACCCCGCCCGGCCCGCGATCGCGTCGGGGATGACCGCCATACCCGCGAACCGCTCCGCCCACTTCTCCAAGAACAGCCCCGAGTCCCGGAGCCTTTCCGTCGTGAAGCCCTGGGACTCTAGGGCCTCCCGCAGCCCGCGCCCCGGAGCGTAGCCCAGCCCCAACTCCCTGGCGGTGGCGGGGCCGATGCCCCGTGAGGCCAGGTATGCCTGCGCCTCGCGGTTGCGACGCAGCTGGCCGGCATAGAACCGGACGGCTGCCGTCAGCAGCGCCGGGTCTCGTGGTGGGAGTTCGGCAGCTGGAGGTGGTTTGCGCTCACGACCCACCGCGATCTTCGCGGCCGGCCCTGCTCCCTCTCCCAGCCGTCGCACCGCCTCGGGAAGACTCAGCCCCTCAGTGCGCTGGATGAAGTCCAGCACGTCCCCGTTGGCACCGCAGCCGAAGCAGTGGAAGCGCTGGGTATCGGAATACACCGTGAAGCTGCCCTCGGCTTCATCGTGGAAGGGGCAGACGCCTTGGCGGACCCTGCCCCTTCCCGTGAGACTTATCCCCGCTGCCTCCACCACGCCCCCCAGAGCGTGCCAGCCCTTCACCTCTGACAAATCGGGAGGCAGTTTGGCTAGGGCCATCACCCACCTCCGCCGAGGAACCTGAGTCCCCGCAGGCTGCGACGGGAGAGGACCTTGCCCGGCTGCCACCTCATTCCCAGCGCCGCCAGCACTTCTAGGCCATCCCCGTCCCGGGCAGCCAGGGCGGCGGCCCGGCCCGTGCCTGGGCTGTACACCATGACCTCGCTGCCTCCGAACTTCCGCTTCACCAAATCCAGCCACTCGGTGTAGGCCCAACACGCTTCCACCTTCGCGGCCTTGGTCTGGTCCAATCCAACGAAGGCGGCCAGGGCTCCGTCCAGGTCTCCCGCCTGTCGCAAACGCCGTGCCTCGTGGATGGTATGAGCCATTGACGCTTCCCGGGCTCTGGGTTTCTCCCACCACAGGGCATCCATCAGCCGGCCCACCAGCGCCTCCAGACTCAGGCCCCTGTCTTTGTTGATTGCTGCCGTCGTCATCGCGTCCTCCTTGTTGAGTTTGAGTTCACCTGTGCCTGTTGCCGGACTTGTGCCGCTTGAGACCTGCCCCTGGCCTGCATCACCCGTCGTGCCACCAGTGCTGCGACGGCCAGTCCCGCCAGATTCATGGCGAAGATTTCCATGTCACCGGTGATGAGGGGCGTCCCGATGAACAGGAGCCCCAGTGCAAACTCCTTGCGCCATGGCAAGCGGCCGGCAAGTTTGGCGGGGACTCCCAGGACCCGTGTGGCTGATTTACTGATCGGCATGTGACTACCTCCTTGGAGTGTTGAGATGGGATACCTGACGCTGGACGCACCTCGACCCCGGCGGAACATCGTGGCGAGGGCGCAGTGGGACCTAGGCCGACCTGCGAAACAAGCGCAGAACGGCAAGGTGGTTAAGACGCAGGTCTACTAGGGGGAAGAATGTGGGGGAGGGCTGTGACAAATGAGGATGCGCCCGTCCCGGAACCGTGATTCGAGGACCAGCGCATACGGGGAGCAGCTAGCCAGAGCCGGCCATCTCACACCAGTGTTGGCCAGTGACACCCTGAGCAGACTGCGTATGTATGGGGAAGAGGTGGCCCAGCCGTCTCCAGCTACGCCACCTGTCTCAAACGAGGGAAGAATGGTCGGAACGCCCGATGCGCCCCGACCGGGAAAGGGACTACTTGGTCAGGCTTGGGTCGGCACCTCCTTTTGAATTGAATCAGCTATCGAATCGGACAACCGGGCTGCTGGGCTGCTGAGTTCCCCTCTTGGTCGACCTTCGGGAGAGCAGGGCTCGATCCGTCAGGTCCGGCGGTTTTCGGGAGAGCAGGGCTCGATCCCTCAAGAACGCCTCCGGGTTCGGGGAAATACCCCCAAGGTTTTCTATGGCAAGAAAGCCCTGGAAAAGCCAGACAACGAGACTAGTATCAACGGTCATTGACGGGCCGGCAAGAGTTTCAGGGCCCTCCCGGCCAAGTGCTCGCTCAAATGGTGCTGTAATGTAGCCGGGCCGCCCGCGACGCAAGGACAAGATGGCAGGGTGCAACACGCGGGTCTACCGGGGGAATTGTTGGGGGAGTTCTTGGGAGAGGGGGGTTGAGTTAGATGAGAGGACCGTTCGCCCTGCTGTGGGAGAAGGACTAACGCATGTGGGGAGCCAACGGCCAAGGCGCTGCGAGTCGTACGACTTGCTCGACGCAGGGCCGACCTTGGCAGCTGCTTATGGGGAAGGTAGCCGAGCTGTCTTCAGCTAGGTCACCGAGTGTGAAGCGATGGTGAGGAGTGCAACGTGCACTCCGACCGGGAAAGGACTGCGTGGTTGGCTCTAACTAACACCTCCTTGGGTTTGGATGGGTGGCCGAAGGGCTTACCGGGTCACCGAAACTGCGGGGCGAAGGACCAGAGTCTTCCGCCAGGACAACCGTTCCCCTCTTGGCTGCCCTCCGGGAGAGCAGGGCTCGATCCCAAGGGTTTGGCTACTCCAAGGAGAGCAGGGCTCAATCCTTCAAGTCGCCACCGGGCTAAGGGAAATGCCCCCAGGTTTCTATGGCGCAGAAATCTGGAAAGCCTGAACAACGAATTCAGTATCAATGCTCCCCGGTCACCTAGCAATGGCCCCGGCGCCTCATTCTCGAAATCACTGACACTTGTGACCCAGGAATGGGCCAACAATGGGGCAACGTATGACGCCGGGCTTCAATCACCCCACCGGCCCAGGGTCAGGAGCAAGCGCAGACGCCTGCGCCATTCGGCCCTGACGCGCTCCTTGCGGGCCCTTTCCAGCGCGGTCCGGTGCAGTTCCAGCTGGCTCTCCCGTGTGGAGTCGTCCCAAGGCTGGGTCTCCGGGGGAAGGGTGAGCCGGCCCTCGCCGATCATCCGGACCTCAATCTCCCGCAATCGCTCCTCGGCGGCGGCCATAGCCAGCCGGGCCCCGGCTTCGGCAAACTCCCGCCTCCGCTGTCTCCATTCCGTCACCACGGCCATGGCCTCGCCGTGCAGGTCATCCTCCCCCGGCACCGGCTCCACCGTGACCACCCCGGCCCTGAGCCGGCCACGGGCCTGTCCTCCTGCTGAAGAGCCCTGACCTTCCCTGACAGCCGGCCCCGGCGGCTCGGTCCCGCCCCAGCGCGACTCCAACTCGGTCAGCCTTCGTCCAAGCTCGCCGAAGGCCCCGCTGGTCTCCTCCCTCAGTTGCTGCCCCTGGCTGGCACCGTCTGCCCTCACCTTCTCCAGCACCCCGCGCAACTCCCGGGCCAGCTCCCCCACCGACTGCTCCAAGGCGTCGGCCCGCCTCACACCCTCCTCGGCCCGTGAGTCCCAGCCGGCGATGAGGGCCACCATCAGGGCCTCCCTCATGTGCGCCGTCAGCCGGCCCGACTCCAGGCTGCGCACCAAGGTCTTGTAGCTGACCCCCAGTTGCTCCGCCACCCGGCCACGGCTCTTCTCCCGCAGCAGGTCGTGCAGCAGGGCCCTCAGACGCAGGTCAAGCACACTCTCCAGACTGGTGACGTCCGTTTCAGTCAGGCTCTCCCGCTCCATCCGGGCCGGCCTCCTCCCCCCTGGACAGACTGTCCACTTTCGTAGCTGGCGCTGTCCATTGTTGCCAATTATCCCCCTAGACAAACTGTCCACTTTCGTAGCTGGCCCTGTCCACTGTGGCTGGAACCCGCACCGGAATGAAGTGCTGCCAACTATGGGCCTCATCTGCTGCTGGAACCCCCGAATCAGCTACGAATTCGACCCACCCCACGTCCCGGGACCGGCGCCATTCCTCTGTACACGTGTATAGCACCATAACCGCCGCCCCATTTTGCACGCCCTAAAAGGGGGGGCGCGCACGCCCCCCCTTTTAGGGCATTACGAGGGCCTACCGGCGCGGGCAGACTCTGTTGCACCCACACGAAGGAGGCAACGAGTTGACCGAGACATCGATACCCAGGCGGCTCCGCAAACCCAAGCGACTCATCCTTCTGGCCGGGACCCTGCTCTTGGCAGGGGCTCCTGACGGTCCCCGCCAGCGGCCTTGCCCAGGCCGCGCCGGAACCCCAGCAGCCACCGCCTACCGGAGGTGAACTCCTCCTAGTCAATCAGGGCGAGGAGATCATCAAGCGAAAGAAGAAGGGGGGAAATCGAGGCCAAGCCCATAATTCAGCAGACAGGTGGACGTCCTCTATTTCGCCCTGCGCCACCCCGACCACGGGGAGTGGCTCACCCCCATGCTTCGGGTCATCGGAGGAGAGAAGGAGAAGGACGAGGGCTGGGAGTACTCCATCAAGTTCCCCCAGGAGGACGACCAGTTCCAGCCCCACCCCGAGGAGACCTACATACTGGTGCTATCGGCGGGCAACGAGGCCGACGGGGACCTGACCACCTTTCATGCCGTGGTGCCCGTCTACCAGCCCAACGGTTTATGGGACAAGGTGCTGCGGGCCCTGGACCCCACCCGATGGGCTAGGGCCATCGCCGGTTGGTTCATCCAGGGGGCCCACGGGACCATGTGCGGGGTGGTGGAGAAGATCACCGGGGACCCCATCCCCAACTGCCGGGTGGACGGCTAGCCATGGGTGACGTGTTCACTGGGACCGCACCCGAACTGACATATGCCAGCGCCACCGTGGAGCAGGCCTGGGCGGTGGTATGGGCCATCACCTCAGGGGCCCTGGTGGTCATTCTGGGGTGGATGGGCCTGAACTTCATCATGGGGGAGCATCTCGGAAGCCGGAACACCGGCTGGCGGGAGATGGTGCCCCGGCTGGTGCTGGGACTGGTGGCGGCCGCCACGTCCCTCTGGTGGTGCGCCCTCGTCATCGACGTGTCCCATGCCGTCTCCGGCTACATCGCCGTGGAGCTGGAGGTCACCCCTGGAGACCTGCTGAGGGCCCCGGCCGAGACCCTGCTTGCGGTGGTACAGACGGGCGGGGTGGGCATGGCCCTGCTCATGGCCCTCCTATATCTGGTCTACGGCTTCTTCGTCCTATACGTGCTGGTGCAGATGATCCTGCGGCTGGCCCTCATCGACATCCTGCTCGCCCTGGCTCCGGTGGCATTGGGCCTGTGGGTATTGCCCCACACCGCGGGCTGGGGGAGGCACTGGCTGCGGCTCTTCATGACCACCGTGTTCCAGCAGTCGATCCAGCTAATCGCCCTGGCGTTGGGCTTCGGGTTCCTGAGGGAGTTTGCGGGAATAGGTGACTTTGAGCCGGTCAACGACCTGGTGTGGAAGCTCCTCATGTCCCTGGCCTTCGTCTATCTGGCCACCAGGGTGCCCTCGCTGCTGGGCAACGCCGGGACCTTCGATGCCTGGCTGAGCACCATCTATTTCGGCATGGGGGTGGCCCGGGGGTTGGCGTGGACGGCCCGGTCCATGGGCGCCGCCGGAAGCCTGGCGACTGGGCCGGCCGCCCCGGTGGTGGGTGGTGCGGTCATGGCCTCGGGGGTCGCCTCGACGGCCGCATCGGGCATCCGCTCGGCTGCCGAGCTCTCCGCCCCCGGCGACACGGGCGGGGGCGGAGGCGGGCCCCGGAGCATGGGCGAGTAACAACTGCGCCAGCGATTCCGGAGCAGACAACGGAATCAGCGACACGAGTTTCAGAAAAAGAGTCCACCCGTCGGAGGGTACGAAGGGAGGAGAGATGTGCCGGTAGGGAAGGCGGGAGAAGACCGCCCATGAAAGAGCGAAGAACCAAAGAAACCGAACTAGAAGGAGAAAGAGATGGAAGACCTGACACAGACCATATCGAACCTAGTGGGCATCCTGCTGGGCTTGGTGGGAGCGGTGGGGGTGGGCTTCTTCGTCTACGGAGCCTACCTCTACCTCACCGCCAGTGGTGCGCCCCACCAGATGGAGCGGGGCAAGTCGGCCATGATGACGGCCATCGCCGGCATCGTGCTGGCCCTGGTGGCCTACGGCGTGGTGGAACTTGTCATGGGGGCCGTGGTGGACCCGGCGGTGGAGGTGAAGGACGCCCTGCCCGAGCCGTCGGCCCCGCCTGAAGCCAAGACCGAGAGCGAGTAGGGAGGGCGGTGATGAGAGAGCATGAAGTGCCGACCCACGTGCAGGCCGAGGATCGGGTGCTGCTGTGGTTCACCTTCCCCCAGATCGTGGCATTGACGGCGATATGCGCCCTCTCCTACGGGGCATACCGCTATGCCCCCATCGGTCCCTCGGAGGTGAGGATAGGCCTCGCCGTGGTCATGGGGCTGGTGGGACGGCCTTGACGGTGGGGAAGATCGGGGGCAGGCGACTGCCGTTGGTGGCTGCCGATTTGCTGAGGTTCTGGCTGGGTCCGAGGCGCTATGCCGGCGCCGCTGCCCTGCTGGTGAGGAGCGAGCCTCCTCCCCGGCCTGTGAAGGACGGCAGCCCCAGCCCGCTGCAACTGATGATACGGAGGACATGGACCAGCCTGAGGAAGCTCCGCTGGCGGAGGCTGCGTCACGCCCGCGCCCCCTTCCGGCCCCACCGCTGGCTGGGCAGGCGCCGGCGCAAGGCGGGTGAGAGTTCCCGTGCAGGGCAGAAGAGGTCATGGAGGGTGGCCCTCGCGGCCGCCCCCCTGGCGGCCCTGGTGCTGAGCGTGCCGGGCATGGCCATGGCCCACGGCCACTGGCAGGACGAGGTAGAGTTCGTGCCCCCGGAGCCAATACCGGGACAGCGGATATACCTCGAGGGGCTGGAGGTGTCGGAGGAGAGGGCTGGGGTAACCCTGCGGGCCGCCACCGATCTGGACCTGTGGGTGCGGGCCTACGGCGGTCCCGATGGGACGGAGCGGATTATGCGGGGCGTGGCCCGTCTGGATGAGGGGGAGCGAAAGAGCTATGAGTTGCCCCTGGAGGGAGGCGCTCCCTCCTTCACCTTCTCCTGGAAGGACTCTTTGGAGAACGCCGGGGCCTTCACCCTGAAGGAGAAGCAGCTTCCCTATCCCCTGCCCTCGGTGGAAGGTGAACTGTGCCATCTGGAGAGTCACCTCCTGGGGCTGGACTCCGGGAAACATCAGCGGGACGGTGGAGGACGGAATGCGTCGATGCCACCGAGGAGACGGTGGAACTCACCACGGTGACGCGGTCATCACCACTCGGAGACGGTGACCGCCCTGATGGAGGGCCGCCGTGTCACCCGCGTCACTGGATGGCTGGAGGTGACCACGGGGGGCCTGCGGGTGCGCACCAGCCCTCAACACAGGCGGAGAGACGGCCTTCGACCTGCCCATACCCACCACCAGGGTGGTGCACGACCTCGATGTCGAGGCCAAGCTGGAGGCGCAGCTCAGCATTCCCATTCCTCCACTGGTGACCCTCACCCACCACCCGGCGTGGGTCGAGCCCTATACCGAGACGGTGGCCCTCACCCGGCCCGGAGTGAGCAGGACGGTGAGCAAGACGGTCAGCGTGACCGGCGACGACGGAACCACCTCCCGACACACCATCTCCGCCACCCTCTCGGTACCCAGCAGGACCGTGTACCGGGACGTGACGGTGCAGGTGAATCACCCGGAGCGCATCGACGGGGAGGTGCTGGAGCGGGCGCCGTTGACGAGGACCAGGAGAGAGAGGGTGGAGACGGGTCTGAGCATCCAGGCCGACGGCCCCTATGAGGTCTTCGTCCCGCCGCCCCCGCCACCCGAGGCCCCGGTGGGAGAGAACGTCACCCTCACCGATGAGGAACTGCGGGAGCTGTTCGAGAGGATGGGATGGAAATGGCCATGGTAGGGCGCATCACGGCAGTCGTGGCGCTCGCGGTCCCCGCCCTGTTGTGGACGGGGGCAAAGCATCAGGAGGGCCTGCTTGAGGCCTTTGATGCCGTGCTCACGGCCATGGCCTATGCCTCCGTGGGCCTCTGTCTCTTCTCCATCGTCTGGGCCGCCTTCGTCCTCATGGCCGAGGGCAGCGAGGAGCGGGGCGGTGGCCGGGCCCGTTCCGCCGTGGTGATGGCGGTGGTGGGACTGGTGCTGGTGCTCTCGGCCAAGGGGGTGTCCCTGCTGCTGCTCAGAGTCGTCTTTCCCATCTTCTTCCATGAGACCGCATGAGGAGAGCAACCAATTGCAACTGAAACGAAAGAACAGAGAGAAGAGCTTGGAACCCAAGCCTCCTGCACCGCTGCCCCTGTGCTTCATGCTCTCCCATCTGGAGGAGACGGGTCCGGTGCGGCTGGACGGGGTGAAGGTGAGCATATGCGAGGTGATGGGCCTGGAACTGGACGAGCCCAAGCTGGGTGCCTTTGCCGGCGCCCTGAACGCCATGGACTTCCCGGTGCAGCTGCTGGTGCGCCAGCACCCTCCCGACCTCCACAGGCTGCGCACCCTATTGGAGCAATCCCAACCCGGCGCCCTTCCATCCAGGACCGCAGAGGCGGCCACGTCGTTGCGGTCACTGATGACGAGCTTGGAGAGCCGGGACGGCATATTGGACCGGCGCTTCTATGCCGTCTGCCAGGAGGAGCACGCCGATGAACTGAGGGGGCTCCTCTCGCGCTCAGGCCTCAAGGTGTACTCCCTCAGGGACCGCCAACTTCGCATGATGCTCCTGGCCTGCGCCCTGGGCGGTACACCCCGAGAGATGGAGGAGTCAGACCCTGTCGAGATCGAGGTCAACCGGAGGGACGTGACGGTGGGGAAGCGACTGACCCGCTCCCTGCATCTGGGGCGCTGGCCCCGCTCCCTTGCCCCGGGCTTCCTTCAGGGACTCATGGCCTCCGGTGCTCCGATGGACATATCCATACATCTGGACCCCATACCCTCGGACCAGGCGGCCAGGACCCTTGAGTGGCAGAAGGTGCGCTTCGAGTCGGCCCAGAGCATCTCCCTGCGCCGGGGACGCACCATGTCCCCCGAAGCGGAGATAGCCCTTGAGGACGTAAGCCGCCTCAGGGACGACGTGCAGCGGGGGCGGGAGAGGCTCTTCCACGCATCCCTCTCGGTCACACTGCATGCCGGCGACGAGAGGTCCCTGGAGGAGATGACCCAGAGGGCTAAGGCCCACTTCGCAGCCACCCTGGGGAAGCTGGACGCATTGGCCTTCCGCCAGCGGGAGGGACTCCTATCCACCCTGCCCCTGAACCTCAACGCCGTGGCGGTGTGGAGGACGCTGGACACATCCTCCCTGGCCCGGCTGTTCCCCTTTTCTCCCCCGGATTTGGATACCCGCAGCGGGACCCTGTACGGCATCGATTTGCGGGCCTGCTCCCCTGTGGTGTACGACCCCTTCGACGGCACCCACCTCAACGCCAACACGGCTGTGCTCGCCCGCTCCGGCAGCGGCAAGTCCTTTGCCACCAAGCTGGGGGTGCTCAGGGGTTTGTGCCGAGGGGTCACCGCCTATGTCATCGACCCCGAGGGGGAATACGCCGACATGGCGAGGGCTGCGGGAGGACGCGTCCTCTCGCCGGGTGTTGCCGGGCAGGGCATGAACCCCTTCGTCATGGACAGGAGCGATGACGAGGAGGTGCTGCTGCGCATCGGCAGCCTGAGGCGCCTCATCGAGGTCATGGTGGGGGAGCGGCTGCCCGCCGAAAAACGGGCCTCCCTGGACCACTGGCTGGCAGCCTACTACTCGGAGGGACATGAGCGCACCGGCTTCCGTGACTTCTATGTCTATCTGGAGGCGAAGGAGGCCGACGACCTGTACCCGCTCCTTCGTCCCTTCGCCACCGGCAGTCTTCGGCACCTCCTCTCGGATGAGGGGGATGACCTGCTGCACCATGAGGCCCTGGTCACCGTCTTCGACCTACGTCTCCTAGAGCCGGAGCTCAGGCCCGCGGCCGCCATGGTGTGCACCGAGACGGTGTGGGCTCTGGCAGCCCGCGACCCCAGGCCGAGGCTTTTGGTGGTGGACGAGGTTTGGAGCATCATGCAGCACCCCGAGGGGGCGTCCTTCATGGTGAGCATGGCCAAGCGGGCCAGGAAGCACCGGCTGGGCCTCCAGTTTATCACCCAGGACGTGCAGGACCTCCTCTCCGAGGACTCGTCCCGCACCATCACCGGCCACTCCGGGCGGGCCTTGCTCCAGAACGCAGCCTTCAAGCTGCTTCTCCAGCAGGATGCCGCCGCCATCTCAACAGTCGGCGACGCCTTCGACCTGCCTCCTGATCTCCAGCGCTGGCTCCTCTCCTGTCCCCGCGGCGACGGTTTGCTCCTCGCCCGTGGCGGGAGGTTTCCCATACGCATCGAGGCCACGCCCGAGGAGAAGGCCATCATCGAGTGGACGCCCGGCAGCCATCAATAGCCCCTCACAACCAGCTGTGAAAGGAGACTCCCCATGAGACCGGAGCCTCCAACGACGGGATCAACAACCACGACCGGATAGCCACGACACACCAACCCAACCGAAAGGAGACTCCCATGAAACCGGACGCACCGAACGACGGCATCAACAACCACGACCGGATAGCCACACACCACCTCAACCGAAAGGAACACGGTATGAAACTGAACCCAATGCAGATACTCTTCGGAGACCGGGAGAAGAAACCGCCCGTGTTGCTGTCCGTCACTCCCCCACGCACGGGAGAGCGCACCCTGCTGGGGGTGGAGAACCTCCTCCAGTCCATCGCCGTCCCCGAGCCCTTCTCCCTGGAGTTGGCGGGCAGCGTCGACGGCGTCACCCTCATGGCCCGCTGCCACCGGAAGGAGGCGGTGCGGGGCCAGATATCGGCCCACTATCCCCAGGCCCGGATCGTGGAAATCCCGCCCGAGGACGACCCCATGATGCTGAGGGAGGGAGAGCAGGCCTGGGGCATGTCCCTCGCCGCCAGCGGCCCGGAGTACGTGCCCCTGCGCACCTTCCGCGACGACGACCTCCTCGACCCCGGCTCGGATCCTCTCATCGCCCTGCTGGGGTCCCTGTCGTCCCTTCGCCCCGGGGAGCGCATCGTATCCCGCCTCCTGCTTCGCTCCCTAGGGCCCGACTGGTCCGAGCCCTACCAGGCAAAGGCTTTCAGGAAGCCGGTCACCGAGCCACGCGACCCTTCCTACAAGTATGAGACGGGTCCCCATGTGACCGACGGCATCACCATGGCCGTGCTGGGCCTGGGGGCGCTGGGCGCGGTGCAGGGCTATTTCTGGTACAGGGACGGCGAAGTGTGGAAGACCGCCCTGCTGGGGCTGGGAGTCCTGTCCGGGGTCACCCTGGCAGGCTGGGCCAGGTGGCGCTGGAAGAAAGCGCACTCCCGGGTCCACGACCCCCTGATGATCCGAGAGAAGGTGTCCCGCATCGCCTTCGACGCCGAACTGCAGGTCACGGCCATCCTCCCGCTGCAGTCTCCCATGGACCGGGGCCGTGAACTGCTGGACCCGGTGGCCTCGGCGTACCGCCACTATGACAACCCTGCCGGGGCCCGCTTCAGGGTGGGAAGGATACGCCCCGTTACGCCCGTCGCCGAACTGCACCCCTCAGGGCCGGGGCTCTTCCGCGGACGGAGCATTCTCGGCGTCAGGGAGGCGGCCTGTTTGTGGCATCCGCCAGGAGCCGGGGATGAAACCCCGCTGGTGGAGCGGTCTGGGGCAAGGGTGCTCCCGGCCTCCGCCCGCGGCATCCGGGAGGGGGCCTACGTCGGAGACACCACGGGGGGACAGTCCAGGGAGATACGCTTCGCCGAGGACCTTCTCGGGCGGCACCACCTCTACGTCGCCAGGACCCGCATGGGCAAGTCCACCCTGATGCACCACATTGTCTGCCACAAGATGAGGGAGAAGGCCGAGGGGAGGGACGGGGACGCCATCATCGTCATCGACCCTCACGCCGATCTGGTGGCGGGACTCTTGGAGCAGGTCCCGGAGTCGCTGGTGCGTCAGGTGCGGCTGATCGACTTGGCGGATGAGCACCGCGCCCCCGGCATCAATCTTCTGGACGCCCGCATCTTCTCCGATCGCGACCGCACCGCCGACTCGGTGGTCCGGGTGGCCCGTGGCCTGTGGGACCAGTGGGGGCCCAGGATGCAGTCCATCCTCGAACATACGGTGAAGAGCCTGCACGAGGCCAACTCCCATCCATCCACCGACGAGGGCGCCCAGCACACCATCCTCGACGGGCTGCGCATACTCTCCAACGAGAACTTCCGCAAGGAGGTGCTGGCAAAGGTGGACGACCCCTACCTGCTGGAGTGGTGGGCCAACACCTTCACCGGCTGGAGCCGCGACTACAAGGCCGACTCCCTGGCCCCGGTGCAGACCCGGCTCTCCTACTATGCTTCCTCGAAGCGGGCCAGGGCCATTTTGGGCCAGTCCCGCTCCACTATCGACCTCAGACAGGTCATCCGGGAGGGGGGCGTGCTGCTGGTGTCCACGGCACAGGGCACCGTGGGACGGGACGTGTCGGCTTTGGTGGGCGCCTCCCTCCTGAATTTGGTGGACTCGGTGATCAGGGAGCAGGAGAGGCTGCCCATGCATGAACGTCGCGGCGCCTTGGTGGTGGTGGACGAGATGCAGTCCATGCCGGGGGTGGACTACGAGTCCATGCTCTCCGAGCTGGGGAAGTACGGCGCCTCCTTCATCCTCGCCACCCAGAGCCTGGACAAGCTGGACGATCTCTCCCGCACCATGCGCTCCACTCTCCTCGCCAACGTGGGCTGCCTTGCCGTGTTCCAGGTGGCGGGGTCCGACGCCCGGACCCTGGTATGGGAGCTGGGCAAGGAGAGAGTGTCGGAGGAGGACGTCACCTCCCTCCCGGTGCACCACTGCTACGTCCGCGCAACCGTGGGCGGGGACCGCCTGCCGGCCTTCTCCATGATCGTGCGGAAGCCTGAGCCCGGAAACCCCTTGGTGGCTGCCCGTATACGCTCCTCGGTGTCCCTGTACACCCGGTCGGCCGAGGAGGCCGCTGCCAGTGAGGCGGACAACCAGGAGAGGGTGAAGCAGTACCGGGAAGGCTTGAAGGAGAAGGAAGACCCTACGGCCCAAGCAGTGGAGGGTGCGGACGCTGGTCAGGTGGAGACCAAACGCAGGCACCAGCGCAGCAAGCATGACAAAGAGGCGGGAACCACGAACAACGAACCCGGTGCTGTGGATGGGGCCGGGAGCGAGGAGGCGGAGGCATGAGGCTCACCGAGTGCGAGGGGGAGGTGCTACGCTGGCTGGCGGCCATGCCGTTCCTGGACCGGTTGGACCTGGTGGCCATATCAGGCTGGTCAAGGGGCTCGGTGTATCACGCCGTTGGGAGGCTGGCGGCCCTTGGGGCCCTGTCGTGGGTGCCCCACGCCGCCAGACTTATACCCCCGGCCAGGAGGTATTGCCTGACCGCCGACGGCCTCCATCACCTGTCTATGGTGGACGGCGTGACGGTGGAAGAGCTCCTTGTACGCTACCCCGTGTCCGCTCGGTGGCAGCGGAGGCTCCTTGGGCGTCTGGATGCCTTGGCGGTCATCTATAGTCTGGCCTCGGCCATCTCCAACATGTCCCACCCCATCCGCTTCCGGTGGTACCGGGCCCTGCCCATGGATGCATCCATTCTCCTGCCCGATGGCAGGGTGGTCGCCGTCGTGAGGCAGGGACTGACCTCCGACAGGACGGGCTTTGCCAAACGTATCTGGAATCTGAAGCATGGCGCACGCCCCAGTGCGGTTCTGGTCCTTACCACCGACGAGGTCCGCCTGCGGTACGCCCGCAGGGTGCTGGCTGGGTCTCCCTCAATTGCCTTTGTTGCCCTGGAGAAGGACGCCGTCGACGACGGTGCCGACACTCGCGTGTGGCATATGCCATCGGGCCAGACCGTCCTTGATCTTCGCACCGCCCTGTCTCATGCGAGTCGTGGCGGTGCTTCGGCTACGGAGAAGCCGGCGGCGCGGGCATCGCTGCCGGAAGGGCTTGCGCTAGACGGCTCAGAGCGTACGGCGCCAGACCATCTGCTGCCAGCCCTGCTCAAGCCCGTGGAGAAGCGCACACTAGACCTGCTCGGCGACTGGCCCTGGATAACCTTCCCCCATCTGGGCGGGCTGATGGGACTGGAACGGTCGAGGCTCTCCGCACTGCTGCAACGACTCCGGCGGTTCGGTCTTGTCACCGCCCCCGTCGTTCAGGGTTGCGCTCGTCACGTCCTCACCGACCGCGCACTGGCCTTGCTGGCTCGCCGTGACCGTACCTCAGTGGGAGTCGCCCGGCAGCGCTGGAGTGTGGGGTCATGGGACTTGGGGCGCCCGTTTGACTGGCGCAAGGTGCCTGGGGCTAGGAGCCGCCAACTCGTCAGGCACATAGAGCACACCGAGTCGGTGCACTGGTTTCTGGCGTTGCTGTCGAGGCAGGCCCGGTCTCTGGGCTGGGAGGTGGTACAACTGGATCCTCCGCAGCGGGCCTCTCGCTACTTCCGGCATGAGGACAGGTTGCGCGCAGTGCGCCCCGATGCCTTCGGCGCACTGCGCAAGGAGGGAAGGGCATGGTCCTTTTTCCTGGAGTGGGAACGCCGCGCCGTGAGGCCCGTCACGATGGCCGCGAGACTGGCCCCATATCTGCGCTACTTCTCCACCCACCAACCCACAGATGACAACGGAGGGCAGCCTGTGGTGCTAGTGGTGTTCGAGGACGACCTGGCGCATTCCCATTTCCTGCGGGTGGCGGACGAGCAGGTGACGCGGTCGACGGTTCAGGCTCCCGTTCTCGTCTCGCACCGAGACTTGGTGGAAAAGGAAGGGCCCCCTGGGCAGGGCTTGGATCGTCCCTAGGGGCGGCTTTGAACCAGGCTTCGGCTTACCCTAGCCCTCCTCGGAGTGATGACCCTGGGGGCGGGTCCCCCTGCTTGCCTCGTGCTTGGGTGGGACAAGGGATATGTCATTTGGGGTCTCAGCATGGCTCAAGCCAACCTCGAACTGGAGCACGTACGACTTGCTACCCCTGAGGCCGCGTCCAAAAGTCATATGACAAGGCAGTTATGGCACTCCTTAGTCGGCCGGTAGAATCAAGCGACGCTACATCTAAGTATGGTATGGGAGTCCAGTCCTCCTCGGGTATGGCCTCGATGATGTTCCGCACGCTATGGTGCTGGCGCATGGTGAGGGAGAAGCGGACCTTCATTTTCCGGCAGACCCGGACCACGCCACGGGTATAGAAGCCACTGTCGGCCCGCACCGTGAGTTGGCCTTTGCCCCCGGCGTAGCGCACCCGGCTGATGGTTTCACTCTGGAAGTGGTCCGATCCCCGGGCGGTGTTGGCCCGCTCCGGGAGGTTCGGGCCAACAGCACCTCGCCGGTGCCGGCGGCCAGGGCCAGCGGGTGATAGCCCCCGCTGTCCAGTGTAGTGTGCCGGAGGGCGCCTTGCTTGACCAGACCATAGGTCTCGCAGATGGTTGAGTCCAGGTCAATGGTGCCGCCGGGGCCGGTGAGGCCGAACGTACTGCGACGCGACGATGCGGTTTGAGACAGCGCCCCGGGAGCAGGCTAAGATGGACTGTGGGAAGTCTTTCCTACATCGGCTAGGATGGGGCGGAAGTACCACATCTAGGTGTTCGTTATGACCATGGGCTGATCCCAGGAAACTCGCCCCATCGCTTACCGAAACGAGTTCGACGTACTACGGAGACTGAGTGGATGGGCATCAGGTTTACTCCCTGGCTGCTTGGCTATTATGTTTGATTGCGGGGATAGGATAGCAAGTCGGTGAAGGGGTGCACTCGACGACTGTGGTGGCTACTGGGTCGGCCGACACAAATCGGTGCGCCGAAGCAAATCTCTATGGCTAGGTCGGAAGTCCGAATGCCTTATAGTCGTATAGACTTTGCCGCGTGGGCTGTCCACTAATCTACTGTTCTTGAAATCTTCCTGCAGTTGCGCGTCGTTAGAATATAGCAGCCTAGCGCCACTCACCTGAGCAAGGGCGATGACATGTTGGTCATTGGAACTGCATTGCCCTTCGGCTTGGAGTTCCGAGGCTCTCGTCATGACTTCCGCCTCATCGATGGTTCTCATTAGTCCCGCCTGCTGTACTTGTCGAGCCCAATCTCTGAAATGTGGCGAGCTTTCTTCAAGCTCCTCAAGCAACTGACCACCCACCACCAGACGCTTGGTGCCTCTATTGAGCCAATTGAAAAACTGTTCTCCGGCTGGCGATGGCGTCGGTCCGAATATCTGGTGCGCGACGTTGGCGTCGACTATAGCGCACATTCTCAACTTAACCGTCGCTTCCATAGGGATCGTGTCGTTTCTTCTAGGAAGAACTTCCGGTAGCCCTCCGGGGCGTCCAAGATATTCCCCTGCTCGTCTATACGTATGGAGTAGATGTTCGCATCCATGTCGTTGCGCTCGAAATACAAGATCGACACGTCTTCAGGCTTGAGGTTGGTAGTCCCGTCCCGCACGTCCATTCGGACCCGGTCAATCAGGTGGTCGGAGTGGGTCTCAATTATGAGTTGACTTTGAGTCCCTGCGACCTGACAGAACAACGTCCCCAATTCCGCTTGCGCCTGTGGGTGCAAGTGCACCTCCGGTTGTTGGAGTAAGAACATGGACGGCGTGTCATCACGAAGCAACTCGGTTATCACTGGCAGGGACTGGCTGACGCCGTAGCCCACATCAATTAGGTTGTGATAAGGCCCCTTTGCACGTCGTCCATACTTCCGAATTTCTAGCTGGAAAGGCTCTCCCCCTCTCTTGCCAAGTCGCTTGACGGAGATCTCGTCGAATAGGCCGGAGGCTTGCCCGAATTCCTCAAGGCGCCTCTTGAGGGTAGCCCATTCTTCCGTATCTTGGGAGGAAACATGGGCAAGGTACATAGGTACATGGTCTCCCTCGGCGGCCGCTGTGATTCGAGAAGGGTCGTAGGTTCGGCGGGGCTTGGAACGGACAGGGGCACTGGCATACGTTAGAGTCTTAGCTGGAAAAGGCATTGCAGAATGTGCGAGCGGTTGAAGTCGCTCCCAGTCTTCGACATGAATAGCAGGAGCGCCATCTAGCGGCTTAACTTCATCGTCCTCAGATTGATCGTCGCTACGGGATCGGAAGGCGAGGATGAACGGTACCCAATAATCATCACTGCCGTACCAAGGTCTGATGCCGGGTGTTCTCCGTAGTTCCCATGACCCTCGCTTCGTTCCAGCTCGCACCACATAACCCTCTTCGTCATACGTCTCCTCATACCAGGCTTCACCAAGAGCACCCCACTTTCTGACAGGGAATGGCACCGTACCATGCTTCTTGAATGTGGCCTGGAAGCTAAATGGATTAGTCACACCGGCGCTTGTCACTATTCCGGATGATGTAGTTGAGAACCCGGCTTCGAAGGAGTGTATTCGCTCTCTTCTCGAATTCCCGTGATAGACAATCTCGTCGAAACTCCCCAGATCGTAGGGTTCTTCTTTGAAATCAGGGAGGTGATAACCGACGGCTAGCCTTACTAGCGAACGTATAAGGGCTAGGAACGACGTTTTACCCGTGCTATTCTCCCCCACCAGCAGAGTAAGGGGGGCCAAGCGAGCCGTCTGCTCCTCTCGGAAACACCGGAAGTTCTTGAGGGTCATCTGGTCCATAGCACTGCGCTCCTCAATGTGGCTGTGCTACGCATAGCATATCACAGTCCGTGCCGCCCTAAGCTTGACTCTACCGAAGGGAAATGGCGGTGGCGGGCAGATGAGGGATGAGGGCCAGGGAACGGCCTGGCGAGGACTGATGCCAGTTGAAATGGACTATGCGGAACGTGCCGGCCACGCCAGGGAGATGTTGACGGCCTGTGGTAGAGGCGACGGGAGCGATTTTCAGCACAGACCGCAGGCGCCGAGACCGTCAGGGGACCAGCCTGGCGGGGCTGGATCAGGTATAGAGTGTCTCGGTGGAGGTTAAATGGCGGGGCGACATTAGGAAGGGAATGGCAGGGGCACCCAATCGTGCCGAGGCAGAGAGGAACTGGTTTTGCCAAGGCCAGCCTTGGGGAAGATGCAAGGTGAGGCGGCATGATTTGCGGGTGATCCGTCCGACTAGTGCGTAGATGCGCTGTCTGAGTGTTTTGGTGGGGATTGGGTAGGAGACTACCCCCACCCCGTTCATTCACATCATAGGCAGGGATAGGGCCGGAAAGCAAAGGGACTTATATCTCTGTGTACCTAGGGGGGGCTAGCGTCGGGGAGAGGCGAGGAAAACGATTACCGCGCCGACGGCGCATAGGCTGAATCCAACGATTGTCATAAAGGCCAAGTCCACCAAGCACGCCAGTATTGGTACATCTTGATATGGATATACGTAGCACGTACCAAAGAACTGCAATATCCCGAGCGCTACGGCTGTGATGCCCAAGAGTATTAGGGCGATTCCCGTGATTGTCTTTATATTACTATTCATGCTAGAAGAGAGAATGAAGGTCTAAGACATGTTGACGTGCAAGGCATCAATGTTAATGCCCTGCAACTCCAAGCTGACCTCGATCAGTTTCAATGGTATCTTGGGATTCATGAATAGCTAAACCTGTTACCAATAGTAACATACTGTTACAAGGATACACCCCCCCCCCCCCCTTACTCACCACTTAATACCATACCCACCTCCAAGCCGTGGCCACTGCATGGGCTACGGCTTCCGTGATCGGCGTCCCATATTCTGGGTTGCCATAGTGGTGAGCGGCCTTGGCAAGGTCAGCCGTAAAACGCCAGTGGCCACAGAAGGACAAAAGCCACTGCACCGCCCACCCATAGCACCCACCATAGGACGTTGCCGAAGCGCTCAATCACGCGCTGGGTGCGGGTCTGCTTGGGCGCGGTCCCACCCCTCGGAGGGACAGTAAGTGATATGGTGGCAGGTTCTTCGGTAGCCATGGGTAGCCTCCATAGCGACTTGTCGAGGCTGGGAGTCTACCACTAGATGACGGGGAGGACTAGGGATTAGTTACTAGAGTACAATGTAGGCGGGGCAACACCATGCCAGCTACGTTCATCAGTCTTCCATCCTGCTCCCGAAACAGTGACAAGCGACATCGGCTGTCAAGTACCAAAGGATTGTTGAGGGAAGGGTACACAATGCCGACTTGTACCAACTGCTTGCATATGCCACTGCACTCGACCTTCCCGGAGGCTTGCGCATCGATGCTCAGGGCGAAGCGGAAGCCGCGACATACCATGTCAGGCATTCTGGCAGACGGCTTGAGGTCGCACCCTTAGATTTGTCAGGTTCGTTCGACGTGCTGGGGCGTTTTGGGCAGTTAGCAGCGATTGAGAGGAGGCTTCGCAATGACGCTCGCATGGCGTCGAAGGTATGATTCCGTTCAGCAGATGACGGCTGTGGGTGGTCCGAGAAGGTTTAGGACTAGGTGGTGGTACCAGGATGAGCGAACGGCATAGAACTCGGTACAAGCATATGACTCCTAGACGGACTTTCACGAAGTCTCGCGGTGAGTCAGAGCGGCGACCTATTCGACTGCTACAGTTCAAGCTCGTTATATGGAACTGTATTTGACAGCCTCCGGCAACAAGCAATGCAGCAGGCCCATCTTGCCACCGAGATTGAAGAGGGAGACGAGATGCCCTGGGTCCGGCTTTGTTCCATTCCGCCACCTCCTGAGCAACTGCACGTCCACCCGGAGTTCCCGAGCCAGACCCCGCCAGGACAGCCCGGAGGCCACCTTGAACGCCTCCAACCGCTGCGGGAAATCCGGCGGAAATCGCGACGGCTCAGTGCGGTAGACCCATTGCTGCCGGCGTCCCATGCCTTAACTCCTCCAGTGAACGACTACCTAGGCCTCACCCAACAGAATTGCGAGACCGCCCGGCACCTGTAGAGCCAGGCGAACCATGGCCAGCATGGCCCCGCCACATGGGGCGCCACCCTGACGCCAGCGCAGCACCTGCCGATTGTCCACTCCCAAGCACACGGCGAAACCGTCCCAGGTGAGGCCGGTCGCCTGCTTAAGCCGGGTCAAACGCTTCACGAAATCATCGGGCAACAGGGAGACGCCGGGAGTGAACAGCGAGGCGGAGGGCTCGATTTCCTTACTCACCGGGACCAGCCATGAAGAACAGCTCCTCGAACTCATGGCAGCCCAGGGCTTCCTGAAGCCGAAGGCGCAGTTCGGGAGATGGGGAACGGAGCCCCCGGACGAGCCTGGAGAGGTGACCCGAAGTAATGCCCAGCCGGGCGGCTAGGGCATTCTGCGTCATATGGATCTGGTCCAAGCGCTCCCAGAGAGCCTCAGGCTTGACCTTGACCCTCTTGGAGGAGTTCTTACTGGCCATCACCCTCTTCCCTCTGCAAGAGCCCTTCCGCCATGCTGGGAGAACGACCTCGTCCATTCATGGAGATGATCCCTTTCTGCATTGTCACGTCCTTGCCGTCGGCCTCCTCCCTGAGAGAGGCGAGGTGGGCCCGGACGATCATACGGGCCAGCATGCGCAGGCCGTGCAGCCGAGTCTCCTCCTGTTCTCTGGTCAGCCGGGCCCTCTTGCTCACGCGTCCCCACCTCCGGAACACTGACATTTTGTGGTAGCGCAGTGGTGCGCCACAGGTGTATCATAGGGTACCTGATGTACTACACCTGTTAGTGGATACTCTAACAGCGTGGTGTACTTTAGGACAACAGCCAAACACTAATATTTCTGAAGACCATTGACAAGTGCTTGCAAGAATAGGACACTTATAGGCCAAGAATGAGCCAAGACCATTATGGCTGCACCAGTGGGACACCGGGAGCGCAAGAGGAGACCGCGATGGCCGAAGAGATGGACTACCAAGATCAGGAGTTGGGGGACGAGGAGCTGGGCCCCCTGCTGAAGAGGCTGAGGGGCGTTATGAGCCTGCGGGAGGTGCAGCGTCTCGCCGGCATCTCCAACTCCTACCTCTCCCAGATCGAGAAGGGGGACCGACAGCCGGGACCCAGGCTCCTGAGGCGTCTGGCTTCCCTGTACGGGGTGCCCGTCCAGGGCCTTCTCAAGAGAGCGGGATATCTGGAGACGCAGGCAGGGGAGACCAGGGTCGACGCGGCCACGGAGGTGGAGCGCGCCTACCAGTACGTCCTCTCCGACCCCGTTTTTCGTGTTGGAACCAGGCCCCGGGGTCCCCTGACCACCGAGTCCAAGCGATTCATCGTAGAGCTGTACGAGCGTTACAGCGGAAAGAGGTTGCTCTCATGACCACGGCACTGTTGGACGACTTCTGCCACCGGCTGATGGAACAGCACGTCCCCCTGAAGGGGTTCAAGCCCGCAGCCCTGGCGCAGGAGTTCGTGGACTTCTTCGGCCTCCCCACCTTCCCCGGCATGAAGGAGATCACCGCCCAGTTGGAACGTGCCGGGGTGGAGACCGCCAAGTGCACCCACCTGGAATGCGGCCTGAGGGGCGTCCATACCGGGTCCAAGAAGGGACGCTACCTGATCGAGTACGACGCCTACGACCCGGACGGGTCCCAAGAGCACACGGTGCTGCACGAGTTCTATGAGATCACCTGCGAGAGGGTGGGGGACCTCTACCCCAAGGTTCGCAAGCCCGACGGCGAGGACTTATGCCATGAGGCGGACCGGTTCGCTGCCGCGACGTTGATGCAACCGGAGGTGTTTCATCCCTTCGTTGAGCGCTCGGGGCTGGACGTGGTGACCCTGCAACGGATGTACACGAAGAGGGCCTACTCCTCGGTGGCCCTGCGACTGGTGGAGGTGATGCAGCACCAACCTCTGCTGTGCGTCATGTATGAGCGGAGGGAGGAGGGGGAGCCTCATCTGTGGGTTCCCGACTCCTTGCCCGAGATGTTCAGGACGACGGTGGTGGCGCGGACGCGGGGGTTCAAGCTTAGGACCACCAGGAGACCCCTATCCCTCCTGCGAGGCCTCCTGCCCCGCCGTGGCGATCCGCCAGCACCGGGCTCCATTGCGGAGCGGGTGATACTCAGCGGCAGGCCCTTCTGCGTTGACAGGGTGAGCGGCTACGATCTGTGGCACGCCGACGACCTCATCGTGGCGGCCAGGCCCGTCATCTGGAACGGGAGGGTGGCCAAGGTGGCCGTCATAGCCGTGCCCTACCGCGACCGGTCCGTGCTCCAGCCCCAGACGTGCCAGGCGGCTTTCCAGCACATCGCCGAGGGCTACCAGGTGATATGAGCGGGAAGGCACAAAAGGCGGGCCGAGACCTTTGGTCATATGATTGTGCCTTGAGAATGAGCAACTGGCCATAACTGTAAAGAACGAAGGCTCACCAGAATATGGGTATGTTTGAAATAGACAAGGTGAGGAAGCACTTCGTCCCGCAATTCTATTTGCGTGGATTCCATGTGCCGAACAACGTCGAACACATCTACGTTTTCGACAAAAGCAGCGAAGGACCGGAAATCACGGAGCGTGCGATACACGATGTCGAGGTATCTCGGGATGCCTATTCCGTCGCCAACGATATCATCCTCACGGAACGTGAAGGCTGTTGGGCACCAATCCTAGCGGCGCTAAGGCAGACAGACCTTAATGACTTGAACGAGTTGATCGCTGATCGGGAGGGGTCGGCGGGATTGAGGTCCTGGCTTGCCCGATTTGTCATCGACTCCAAGTTGAGGAGTCATGGATTTCGGAAGCAGATGAGCGAATCCTTAACGCAGCTTAGAGTTGAGCATCTGCAAATGCATGAAGCGACCAAGGCGGAATTCCTTGGCCAGTCACCAGAATCGGCCAATGAACTGGAAGCGTTGTTCTCGTTGCTGCGGGACAAGTCTGGACTCGACAATCCTCGGAAGTATCCGGCGCTCATGACCGACCCCTTCTTGCGTGGCGAAGAAGGTGAAGAGCTCTACAGGTGCTATGAGGAGGGAAGTTGGCGATTCGACGGTCCTCAATCAGGAAGGAACTTCATCACGTCGGACATACCCTCAACTTCCTTCCGGTTAGGACCTCAACATCCCAATTGGATATGGTTTTCCATGCCTCTCTCAGCAGAGTTGCTATTGACAGGCTTATGCGGAGATGCTCGAGTGGAAAGCGGACTCGCTCCAAGAGAAGGAGCGATGGATGGCAGGGCGGTGAGCATTGTAAATGATACTGTTTTTCGGCATTCGGAGCAGTTCATCTATTCGTCGTCAATGGATGAAATCACTCGGACGCTCCAGGGGATGGGGCAATAGGTGATTGCCGACCGGCTACCCATGCCGGAGCTGAACTCTTGAGTTTTCCCGTCAAGGCCGGAAGATGTACAAGGAGAGTACACAACAATGACTAAATCGGTGAATGTCACCCCCGCCGCCCTCTACGCCCGCGTCTCCAGCGACCGACAGGACGTGGACCTCTCAGTGGCGGCCCAGTTGCGGGCTCTCAGGGACTACGCTGACAAGAACGGCTACGTCATCGCCCGCGAGTACGTGGATGAAGCCGAGAGCGGCCGAGTCGCCGACAGACCCCAGTTCCGAAGGATGCTGGACGAGGCCACCAGGTCCGACGCTCCTTTCCAGGACATCCTGGTCTGGAAATTCTCCCGCTTCACCCGCAAGAGGGAGCACGCCGTGGCCTTCAAGTCCATGCTCAGGCGAAAGGGTGTGAGGGTCGTATCCATCACCGAGCACGCTGACGACTCCCCTACGGGAAAGCTCATGGAAGCGATAATCGAAAGTGTAGACGAATTTTACTCGGAAAATCTCGCGCAGGAGGTTTCACGGGGGATGCGTGAGGCAGCCACCCGGGGCTTCTGGATGTCCAGCCGGGCCCCCTACGGGTACAGGAAGGTCATGGTGCAGGACGGGGCCAAGAAACGTCCCATTCTCGAACCCGACCCCGCCGCCTCCCCCGTGGTGCAGCGCATGTTCGAGATGGCCCAGTCAGGGAAAGGCATCCTGGACATCACCCGTACCCTGAACGAAGAGGGCATCGCCAATCCCACGGGCAAGCTCTGGTCCAAGACCGGGGTGCACAACATCCTCTGCAACCAGGTCTACACCGGAACCATGGTCTGGGGCGAGAGTGCCAAGGAGAAGGCCGAGCCGATACGGGTGGAGAAGGCCTTCCCCGCCATCATCTCCAAGAGTCAGTACCGGCGGGTGAACAAACAGTTGCGCTCCCGCGCCCCCAAGAAGGCCCACCCCCGCCGGGTCGGAAGCACCTACCTGCTCAGCGGGCTGGTCAGGTGCAAGCATTGCCGTCGGGCCCTCTCTGGCCAGGACTCCAAGAGCGGGAAGTTTTCCTACTATGTCTGCCAGTCCCTCATGAAACGTGGCAGTGGTGCCTGTCAGGCCCCCAGGCTGAACGCGAGGCGTTTCGAGGAGTTGGTGGTCGCTCAAATCCGCTCCAATATTCTCACAGAGGGGAACATCCGCGACCTCGTAAGACTGGTGGACGAAGAGATGGACAGCGTTGCGCGTGAGCAGCGTCAGCGGCTGGAGACCATAGAGGCGGAGTTGGCTGAGGTTAAGAGGAGGCTGGACCGGCTCTACAACCTCGTGGAGACCACCGACATGGAGATAGAGGACTTCAAACCCCGCATACGGGACCACAGGGAGCGGCAGCAGCGTCTTGAGGCCTCGGCCGAGGAGGCGAGGGCGATGCTGTCAGAGCGCCGGGTGGTATTGGACGACGTGGAGACCATCACGGCCTATGCCGAGGACATGAGCGAGTTTCTGAAGACCAGCGAGTTGACGGAGACGCGGGCGTTCATCGAGTCCTTCGTCAAGGATATCGTGGTAAGCCCCGGCAGCGCCGTCGTCCGTTACGCCATCCCTATGCCGGAGGACAGCAGAATACCTGGGAGGAGCGTTGAGGAGGTAGCACTACATGGGCCGGTACTGTCTACCGTAAAGTTAAGTGGACTCCGGTGCACTGAAACAAGTACCGGGTCGTTCAAGGCCGATTTCTCAATGGCCTTCCCTGGAATCTGGCTATCGCTGGGCATGGGCACGGTGTATCTGAGGAGGGCGTCGTCCGGTACGACGACGATCTCCTTGACGAAGGACTGGATGAAGGCCTTGCGCTCGGTCAGCTCGCTGTGCTTCAGGAAGTCTCTCAGTTCCTTGGCGTAGGACTCGACGGTGTCCACGTCGTCCAGGACAGACCGGCGCTGGGTCAAGACCGCCCTGGCCGCCGCCGCTTCGTCCTCAAGGAGCTCCTGCCGGTCCCTGTGCTCCCTTATGCGGGCTGAGGCGTCGGCCATGTCGATGTCGTCGGCGGTCTCAATGAAATGCCAGATGCGGCCCAGCTTCCGCTTCACATCCTCAAGCTCCTCGTCTATGGTCTCCAGCCTCTTGTGCTGCTCGGCGGCCACCTTGTCCATCTTCTCGTCCACGGTCTTCACCAGGTCGCGGATGTTCCCTTCGGTGAGAATGTTGGAGCGAACCTTCTGGACGACGAACTTCTCGAATTGTCGAGCGTTGAGCCTCGGGGTGTCGCAGGACCCGCTGCCCTGCTTCATGAGGGTCTGACAGACGTAGTATGGGAACTTGCCGCTCTTGGCGTACTGGCCGGTGAGCGCCCGCTTGCAGCTCTTGCACTTGACCAGCCCGCTGAGGAGGAATGGGCTCGCCGCCCTGCGCGGGTTGACGATCTTGGGTGCACGGGAGCGCATCAGCTTGGCCACACGGTGGAACTGGGCCTTGGAAACAATTGCCGGGAAGGCATCGTCCACCCGCACCGGGTCGGCCCCGTCCTTGGCGTTGACGCCCCAGATCAGGGTGCCGGTGTAAGTCTCGTTGATGAGGATTGCGTGGAGGGTCGTCTTGCCCCAGGGCTTTCCCCTTGGGCTGGCGATGCCCTCGTCATTGAGGATGCGGGCGATGTCGAGGGTTGACTTTCCCGCCTCCGACAAGTCGAAGATGCGCCTGACGACCTGGGACGAACCGGGGTCGGGCTCCAGTCTGGGCCTCTTCGCTGATCCGTCCTGGACCATCACCCGGTTGAAGCCGAATGGGGGCTTGCTGGACATCCAGAAGCCTCTCGATGCAGCTTCCCGCATGCCCCTGGTGACCTCCTGGGCCAGATTCTCCGAGTAGAATTCGTCGATGGTCTCGATGATTCCTTCGAGGAGCCTGCCGGTGGCGGTATCCTCGGCTTGCTCCGTGATAGATACCACGCGGATGCCCCTGCGCCTCAGCATGGACTTGAAGGCGACGGCGTGCTCGCGCTTGCGGGTGAACCTGGAGAACTTCCAGACCAAGATTTCCTTGAAGGGCGCATTGGGCTTCGCGGCCTCGTCGATCATCTTGCGAAACTCGGGGCGGTCGGCGACGCGACCGCTCTCGGCCTCGTCCACGTACTCCCGAAAGACCATGTAGCCGTTCTTCTCGGCGTAGTCCCTGAGCGCCCTCAACTGTGCGGCCACGGAGTTGTCCACGTCCTGCCGGTCGCTGGAGACCCTGGCGTAGAGGGCTGCTGGTATTAGGTCGAGTCGGTCTGTCATCAGTCTCTTCTCCTTGTCTCTTTCCTTGAGCTTCCGTTCAGCAATCATGGCCTAGCTCCGCACTCTCCCATACGACAAAGGGCTTCGTGTGCAAGACGTTGAAGACAACCATGTCGACTGCCAGAAGGTGGCCATTCTGACGCATACTCTCTACCACTTCTTCGAAATCCTCTCGCTTCCTGTACTGCCAGTAGTCTATGGCGCTTGAAAGACTGAGAAGATGCACGGGCCTATCGGTCACGTGACAGGTCAGCCGTGTTTCGACGTGCCCGGCCAGCCGGGCCTGACGCACAGCGGCCGCGGATATGCCGAACAGCGACATCGCTGCCTGGGGGGTCAGCACCTCGTTTCCAAGCGCTCTTGCCTCTTCCCCCGCCTTGCGTTGGCGCTCCCGTTCAGCTCTCAACAGTTGCTCGTGCAAGACCGTAAGCCCTCCGCAGTAACAGGATCAGACATATCTTACCATTACGTAAGGGTGGCTTCAAGCATCACGGATCGAGTGTGTCATTGGGGTCAGACTCAGACATGGGGAGTAGCCGTTATGGCCCTAGCGGACAGTGAGAGCCGTGGCCAGATCTGCTGGGGGGTTGCTCGCTGAATGTCATCAGCGTGGTCAAGGACGGACCTGTGCTGGGTTGGCTCTTGAACGTCGTCAGGACATTCCTTTGTGGCGCCGAACGTGCTGTGCCTTCCACTCAAGGAGAGGATGAGCTTGGATGCGCTCTTGGAGCATCTCGTCACGGGTCAGGAGCGCCGCATCAACGTTCCCTTCGTCCAGCAACAGGTCCAAGAATGCCCGTTCCGCGTCATCGAAGGGAAGCAACGCACCCAGCGCCTCTCGGCATTCATTCACTAGGTTCTTGCCGTAAGCGACCGCTTCCAGATCTGGGACTCCGCCAAGCCGGAGGGCAGGCACGAGCTGGCTGGATAGCTCAGCTGGGTCGAACGCCACATCATCGGCCGAAACTGTGCGCCAGTCCCTCCTGGCCATGGCTCCGTATACGACGAAGGCCGTCCTAAGCCTTGAAAGATCGATGCCGGGCATAGAGAGGACTAGGCGGCTGTCGAACAGGTCTCTCGCCCTGCGCCTGGCCAGAAGCGCCGTGACTTTTCCTGCGGCGAGTTCGTGGATGTTCACCACCGGGATGCCGGTTGCCCTCCAGCCGCCCAGGGAATACGAGTCCATGGTCGTCGTTGGCCACAGGGGCACGCGGTACATGTAATTGACGTCCACGTCGATTCTGCCGCTCTGGCCGGCAGCCGCGGGATAACGGAGCGACCATTTGCCTCCCGCATGGTCTTGAGGAATCCGCCTGACGCCAAGGTCCTGCCGGCTGAAGACCGCCTGCATGGCCTCCTCCACGCTGGGACGCTCGTCCAGCATGGTCTCTCTGTCTTCGGCGCCCACATAGTTCAGGTCGATATCGACGGACAGTCTCGGAACTTCGAACACGAACAGATTCAGCGCCGTCCCGCCTTTGAGAGCGAGCTTTCCCCTCAGGAATGGATGGCTTTGGATTGCGTCCAGGAGACCGAGTAGCTGGATCGCCTTCTCCAAGACGTCCGGCCGGAACCCGGTCGCCTCCGCTTCTGCTGCCAGCCTCTCAGGAGATAGCCTCATGTCACCTCTGCCCAGGGCCGCTCAGTCAGCTCGGTAGGGACTACCAAGTTCCATTCGGAAACAAAGTTTCCGTCCCCACTCTTGCTCCGGTCGACGTAATGGGGCTGCCTCGGCCGCTGACCACGGAGCGCCGCCAGATGGCTTTCCTGCACCATCAGCGCCTCGCGGTGCTGGTCCAGGTAGAAACCCACCTTGGATGCGGCCGTCGCATTCCCAAGCAGGAGGACGTATTCCACGACCTTGTCGAGGTCGAAGAACTCCACCGACTCGAGAGAGCGCCATACCTCCTCCCAGCCTCCGGAACGTTGGGGGCGGTCCAGAACATCCACCAGGGTGCGCTCAAGGTCCGTGACCCTCAGAGACATGCCGGCGCGCTCCATCGTCGACACGCCGAAGCGCTCCTTTCCTACACGGACAAGCGCCTCCGGGAATCTGGACCCCCTATAGACGTGGGATCGGAACGTCAGCGGCTCCACCGGACGGGACGTCAGGTACGTGAGATGCTGCCACACCGAGTATGCTCGACCGTGCAGCTCCAACGCCGTGTGGTATCCCAGTACCGAGTCGGGCGTCATCTTGGACGCTACCAGAAATGGGTCTATGGGGTATGTGTCGCTGTCGGCTTCCGGTGGGATGACTGCGAACAGCCCGCGTCGAACTCGAACAAGCCGTCCCGTCCTGGTGTGGTAGCCAACCAGAGACTCTTGAGTTCTTGGTCCGACATGGCCGCCGGAGGAGAGATGTTCAGCCAGTTCCTCTCTGGTGAACACCGGATGTCGGCGAAAGAAGGTGTCGTGTTTGATAGTTGGCATGGTTGCTCTTTTGCCCAGCTACACAGAGCTAAGCTATGTGTATCGCGTAGGCCTATCAACTGGTGTTGGCAGATGACTGGTCATTCCAACGCTAAACACATATGTATATTACGGGTTATGCGTGAGATACTCAAGTATCCCGCCGATCTCTTGATCCAGGCCTAGTCCCAGTGCTTTGTGGTGTTGGGCCGGTGGATTAGACGAGCTGCACGGACGAGCAGCGGCGGGTACGGCTGGAGGCTACCGAAGGCATAAGCAATCGCAAACGATTCTCCTATCTGCCTTCCAGAGACGGTCATCTCTGCGGAATCCATGTTGGTGGGTGCGGAAAGAACATACGAAGAGGGCCTATGCACCCTTGCACCATATCTTCACTAGGTCATTCTTCAAAGACAGGGAAGACGGCATACGGCGTGTAGGTACTATAATGTGCCTATGCCTTCGAAGGGGATCCTCGTCTCTATAGTCATCACCGTCTTACTCAGTGTTTGGCAGACCGCGTTCGGCCTTGTGGAGATTGACTCTTCCTTGCTTAGGTTGATTCTTCAGATTGTCCCAATCCTACTGTCGGTCCTTATAGTCGTGCTAGCGTATCCTCAGCTAATCCGACAGTCGAGGCGACTACGGGTGAAGGAGTCGATGCCGTTGATCGTAGGTGTTCTAAGATCTCCTCGAACGGCACTGGTGTTCTACCTAATGGGGGCTGCTGGGATTGTATTGGTATTCATTTTGGGACAATGGTGGCCCAGGGTCTCAGCGACATGGCTCATCTATGCCTCTGTCGCGATGTTTGCTTTAGGCAGCGGTCTTAGGGCCTTGGATGAGTATCTACGCAAACGGAGCCGTGGAGGTCGATATCAAGTGGAGGGTGATCCCTTGAATCCCTTTGGAGGAGAGGACTAGGAATATTCCCGGCGGCGTTCCGCCTCTTCTCTCTCCTTTTCCTCACGTAGCTCACGTGCCAGTCTAGATATGACTTTCGAGATAAACAGGGCCTCGGAGGGTGTCGCCTCAACGGAAGTCACATCGCCTCCACCTACCGTTGACTTGATAACTAGTCGGTAAGTACGCGTGTCCTTCTCGAAGATCATACCCACCTTGTCTGACAGCTTGACGATGATCTCCACTAGAAGTTCCCTTCCTCACCAGACGAGATTAGGCAAAGTATAGCAGACCTAGGGGCGGTCTCCCGTGTCCTCCGGTCAGTATTGGGCCTTTGAGTCCTTAGCCCAGCCTGATTTCTATGTGTTGTATGAATTTGTTGCAGAACCGGTACAGATCCTCTCCGTTTATCTCCGCCTTCCACTTAATGACATCCTTCTTTGGGCCGTCCGTCACTATAAGTTGCACGTTCGACGGCTCACGCGAATCTGAGGAATACGGTTCAATACCCACAAACCAAAAACGGCCATGAGCAACAGCATTACGCAAACGCCTGACCAGGACCTTCAGGGTCTTCGTCTTGTCAGAGTATTCGTCCACGTGAACTCTCGGCATTGGCCAGCCTTGTCTTTCAAGCCCCTCAATGGCGTCGTCCAATATATTCCTCTGGAGTTTTTCCCAAGGCACAACGATAAGCCCCAGGAGAGAATTCAACAGATGGGTAACCTCGTGAACGTCCGCGCCAGTATGTCGAGCGTTCCTCATATAGACCAGATTCTTGCGAGTGCGTGACACGATACCCATCGGCTCATTCCTAGGAATCATAGTTTCTCCCCTCGAAATACGGCAGCTGGTGCAAGTCTGGGTGAAGTTCGAGCCAGGATCATCTGCGTCTTCTCCCAACCTGAATACGCAATAGGTTCACAATGGTCGCGTTAGCCCTCCAGTCGCCTGGGATCCCAACAAACCGGAACCCGCCTCAACTCCTGGTCGTCCGTTGGTCCCTAACATCGACATCGACCCTCTCCTCTAGGACCGAGCTCACCAGCATGATCACTTCTTCGTGATCATTTCCCTTCACGTTAGTGCTTCGTTCTAGTTCACTCCGTTTCGTAAGATAGGACGACATTCCTCATTTCTGGAAATAGGTCGCTTCTGCCAATTTCCAACCACTTAGCCACGGTCGCATCGTTCTCAAATCCATCTCGAGCTAGATATGTTGCTAGCTGGGCACAGAGCAACCGGAGCGTATGCACGCCATCATGGCTATCTGGGTCAGGAACATATTGCAATTTCTCGGCAAGGTAACTAAGGCCTAGTAACGCAAGCGGACCAATTGTGTCTCTATGCCCTTCTGACCCCTTATCGAACACCAAGGTGGCGCAAATGAGGGCGTCTGCAAGTGCGATCCTACGGTCGGAGGCGATGATGACCCCTACCTCACGAATCAGGTCGTCTGGAACCGGGCGCAATGTCGTATTCGTTGACGCGGATAGCCAAAATTGCAGTGCCGACAGAGTTCCTCTAACTCGGGCGTCATCCTCAGATGCTAATCCTGTCCTCAGCCAGATCGACATATTCTCTATACGGTCTGGCATTGCCTTGACGAGACCTGGTACTAACGCGAATGCCAATGCTATCCGTGCATTATGGAGGGGCGCGATCAATAGGTCTCTTGTCCGGGTCTGTGGGCCAAGCATGAATTCGACCCTCTGAAACAGATTCTCAGCAATATCATCAGGGAATGTGATCTCACTTATCAATGAACCGATATGAGCAATAGTGGACATGATGCCAAAATCGAATCGCACTGAACTTGAAGAGAACATCTCGACAAGCTTTTCTGTATGGACTGCTATGTGTTGTTCATCCTCGATCGACAAGCGGAACGGCCGATCTCGTTGTCTCAATCCAGAAACAGCTGCACCGACTTGCGTAAGCATCCTAGTGGAATAATCTAGTCCTTCACTGTCCTTTTCGGAGCTGGGAGTCAGCCACTTGCCTCTAAAGGACTGCTCAGCTTTGCCTTTGTCCAATTCCGGCAGAATCAGATACACCCAATCAAGGGGAGAACTCGGGCCAGATGCATTGCTAAAGACAGGATCGGAATCGCGCCAAAGCGCATTAGCGACATTTAATGCTTCGCTATCAGTCAGAATATCAGAAAGCACGAGTGGTATTAGCCTGAATGTTGCCCGCTTGCGGGCCTCCCCGCTAGTGAGCAATCCGCGTATCAGAAAATCAAGGACTTCCCGGTATTGGTTCTCCTTCCCAAGAGTGCGCTTGGATGGCAGGTCCTCAACGTTTACGAACTCTCCGGGGTCAGGGCAATTCGCATCGCCGGCGAAGCCGTCAAGCCCTACTATAGGTGCACCCAATAAGTCCAACGCACGACTAGCGCGATGGTTCTCCGGCAGGGATCTCCACGAACGCCTCAACAGATTACGCACAGGCGATGCCAGGAACGGGTGCTGCGGAACGCGATCGCTTCGATAGCATTCCAGGGCAACACTTACGCAGTCGTCCACCATGTCTGGTGAGAGGCGCAGTGCAAGCCTAGACAAGACTTCCAGAGCGACCCGCATACGTTCTATCCAAGAAATCGTGCCGAGGGGTTCGGCTGTCTCAAACAGGCGAGGCAGCGCATACTTGATTACACCGATGCATATCCGGGCAAGTGTTGCCACGCTATCATCTGATAGTCCGGCAATGCTTGTACGCGACAGCACACGTTGGAGGCTCTTGTCGTTATCGTAGCTACAGATGCGGAGCAGCAACCTTACTGCGAGTTCTGGTTTAGCCAGTTCTGCGTCAGTCGCAACTAGTTCCTCCGCAGCCATTTTCAGAGTATCTGACACCATTGACATAGGTATAAGCGAATCATCCTTGGGGTTGTTGACAGGAGGTAACCCTGTAACTTCCGGCAGACGTACCGCCCTATAGGCGGCGATCACCCGTGAGCGACTTGCATTGGGAAATCGGATGCCGTTACTCCGTCTGATTCCCAAATCAAAAGATGGTGCTTCGTCTCTTTCTGTTGTGCGCATCATAGCGCGTCTGATATAGTCCGCCTCGGCCCCAGCGTCACACTTCTGGGAAGCAAGTTTGTCCCACTCCCTAGAAACCATCTGCTGATTCTTCATTGTGAGCGTAGAAGTTAAGGCCCATCCCTCTCGTGAGGCGCTCGAGATGCTTTTCCCCTCTTTAACGTCTCTCCGAAGTGAGTTGAGCGCACTCTGTATCAAAAAACTAGATTCATCGTAACGGCGTGCTTCTGTAAGCAGTGCGGCCTTGCGAAGCGCCCACACCGGGTCGCAATTTTCGACTGGCCAGTCATCAAGCAGAGAATCCAGATGATCAAAAGCCATCGAATAGACTGACCACAGACACCGTTCCTGCTGAATTCGGTGAACAACGTCGGGGCCGTCGTTCGCAAACGGGATCAGCGAGTCAAGACGCCTCTCAAATAATTGACTCTTGCAATCGATTCGCGCAACTGTAACCAATGCAAGCGCTACGGTCCTCCAAGCGTCCCGGATATCAGCCCAGTCATCGCGCGTTTCTTTAGCGCCTTCAATGGTCTGATGCTCGCAGTCTATGACATCCAAGACGTCCTGCGCAGCAGCTTCTAGATTAAGTGTAATTGGTTCAAGCAGAATTTCTCGGCGCCATATAACTTCACGAACAGCATTTAGACGTTCGGACGGAGTGAAGTCCGGCAACGAGTTGAGAATAGGCGGCTCCCAATCATCTGTACGGCTGCTAAGTTTGAAACGTTCTTGTCCAGACGGATAAACTAGCCACCCAGGGTATAAGTTCCTGTTATGTGCCCAGATCTTGAGCACTTCTCTAATCCGCTCTCGCGGTTCAATATCATTGGCGGTGGGCATCGCCATCCTACTTTCTATCAGGTTCCTGTATAGGCACTTCAGGAACGATTCTCACCAAAGGCTCAAGGTAATCGGGTATTGGTGTTTCCTCTTGTTCCGGCGGTGAAGGCCAAGTTGTCCTGTCATATGGCCTACTGGGTTCCAAAGTGTGGAGTAACCACTCAGTAGCGTACTCGTGACGACGATACACAGGCCAAGTCTGGGCCTTAGGGTGGTTGGCGAGGTCGATTGGCACGACGCCGCGGTCTTCCTCCAGCATCCGACGACGATGGGGGGATAAACCCAGCCAACCGGCTAAGTAAATCTTTGGCGCTGCTTCCCCCAGGTTGTCGCGTACCCAGCCTGACCACTTGAGGAAATTGGGGTCGTCCCCTGAGAATCCAATGAGGCAGAATACAGTTTCCATCAACGCCTGTTGGACGGTATTCACAAATGGCGCAAAGTCACTTGGGTAGGTTCTATAGTCCTCTTCGGTAAGAATTAGCGGGAACTGTGAAGGAAATGAGCCATGCAACTTGATGATGCGTGGTGGGCTCACTATGGGAAGTTGTTCCATATTCTGCACTACCAGATACGGACGCTCCTCTATCACCGAGCTTGCGCGTTCCAAGAGCGTATCCCAGTTCGTTGTAAAGACATCGCGCCAAGGTAGTTTCAACAATCGTAAGTGAGCCTCTCCTGGCACAAACTCGAGATCTCGAATGAGTTGATCCAAAAGCTTGTACAAATCGCTGCGCCCAAACGCCGTCTTGTACTCTTGGGCCAATCTCAATACATTGTCAATTGATGGAGTTGTTACACCCACACGATCATAACCACGGTTGGTGCTTTCAGGATACAGGTCGTTGAAGAGTGCCTTGGCAATGTCCCTCCATAAGGGAATGTCGGGAGCATCGAATCGAGTCTTCTTCGCATTTCTACTGAATCCACTCCCAACCATGACGGAAGCCCTGGAGATGGGGCGGATGTTCAGGGCATCGCGTACCTTGTTGATATGGCTCTGGTCGGGGATAAGTTGAGTATGATCCGACAATTCAGGTTCCCTTGAATTCTAAGGCCGACCGGGATGCTCGCCTCAGATTATTATGGGCGGATAGGGGAGAGGAACGCAACAAGCGCCATGTTGACTTCGTAGGTCACCACCCGTTCGCCGTTCGTCGAGAGCTCGGCGAGCATGCGGTACTCGATTGCCATCAACTCGATTGGACGACCTGCAAGTGTCACCCGGCTAGTCAACAGTCAGGTCGCACATCATATGCGGGTCTGAAGGATAGGGCGCCACCCGTTTTCGCAGGATCGCCCCAACTCTTGCGGCAAGCTTCAGTGGGCTCGGCGCGATGCTGATCCTTTACACCATAGAGGGTCTAGCCCCACTGCTATAGGAGAGAACCCCACGAGCCGGTACCAGTGCCACCTTCTCAGTGACCCTTCCGGGTATCGGGCTATCGTCCGGCATGGGCATGGTGTAGCGGAGCAGTGCCGTCCCGGGCATGACCACGACCTCCTTGACGAACGACTCGATGAACGCCCTGCGCTCGGCCAGTTCGCTCCTATCCAGGAAGTCGTCCATCTCCCTGGAGTATTCGGCAATCTCGCCGGCGTCGCCCAGAGCTGACCGGTGCTGGGCCAGCACCCTTCTCGCGTTCGCCGCCGCTTCCTCGAGACGTTCCTGGCGGTCCTTGTACTCGGCCATGCGGGCCGAGGTCATGGCCACATCGATGTCGTCCCTGGTGGCTATGTAGCGCCAGATGCGGTCCAGCTGGTTATTCACATCCCGAATCTCAGCCTCGATCGTCCGAACCCTCTTGAGGTGCTCGGCGACCATGCTGTCGATCTCCTCGTCCACCGCCTTCACCAGATCGGGGATTCTGGCCTCGGTGAAGATGTTGGAGCGAATCTTCTCCACCACAAACTCCTCGAAGCGCCGGGCGTTGAGCCTGGGGGCGTCGCAGGACCCCTTCCCCTGCTTCATGAGGGTCTGGCAGACGTAGTAGGTGAACTGCGCGTACTTGGAGCCCTGTCCGGTGAGCGCCTGCCGGCAGGTCTTGCACCTGACCAGCCCGCTTAGGAGGAAGGGGCTTGCCACCCGGCGAGGGTTGACGACCTTGGGGGCCCGGGACCGCAGCAATTCGCTGACGCGATTGAACTGGGCCGTGGAGACGATGGCTGGAAAGGCGTTCTCCACGCGCACGGGGTCGGCCCCGTTCTTGGCGTTCACACCCCAGACCAGTGTGCCGGTGTAGGTCTCGTTGATGAGGATGGCGTGGACGCTGGTCTTGCCCCATGGCTTTCCCCTGGGGCTGGTGATGCCCTCGTCGTTGAGAATACGGGCGATATCGAGGGTCGACTTGCCGGCCTCCGACATGTCGAACATGCGCCTGACGACCTGGGACGAATCGGGGTTGAGCTCCAGCTTGGGTCTCTTCTTTGGTCCGTCCTGGACCATCACCCGGTTGTAGCCCAGGGGAGCCTCGCTGGACATCCAGAAGCCCCGGGAGGCGGCCTCCCGCATCCCCCTGGTGACGTCCTGTGCAAGATTCTCCGAGTAGAACTCGTCGATGGTCTCGATGATGCCTTCGAGAAGTCTGCCAGCGGCGGTGTCGTCGGCCTGCTCGGTGATCGAGACGACGCGGATGCCCCTGCGACGGAGCATGGACTTGTAGGCGACGGCGTGCTCGCGCTTACGTGTGAACCTGGAGAACTTCCAGACCAGAATCTCCCGGAAAGAGGGTCCGGACGATTTGGCCTCGTCGATCATCTCCTGGAACCGGGGCCGGTCGTCGACGCGGCCGCTCTCCGCCTCGTCCACGAACTCGCGGACGACCACGTAGCCGTTCTTGTCGGCGTGGTCCCTGAGCGCCCGCAGCTGGGCCGCCACGGACAGGTCCACGTCCTGCCGGTCGCTGGAGACCCTGGCGTAGAGCGCCGCTGGTGTGGGTCCGTGTGTCTCACTCGCGTTCATGTGAATCTCCCTGCTTCGGCTCCGGCTTGCAGCCCCGCTCGCCGGCGCCGTCCTGATCGGGATGGCATCGGTCAGGCGGGACGCCTCGGCGCTCTATGAAGGAACGCACGGCGACCCTCGCCCAGGCGCGGAGCCCTTTGAGGTACATCCTGCGCTGCCGGGGAGTGTGGGAGACCGTGGGCCGGTCCGGGGAGCTTCCCGGCTCCTCCGGGCTGCCGTCTCGGTTGTGTCCAGTGGTGTCTCTCATGGTGCACGGTCGCAGCGGCCACTTCATGGGTCCGCTGGCCTCTCGTCGTTCTGGTGGATGGGCCGCCGGCGCGGACGGACCGGGCGAATGCCGGCGGCCCTATGGGTTGGGTCTAGGCCTCCGTCTCCTCCTCGTCCTCTTCGTCCTCTTCGTCCCAGAGGGTCATCTGGAAGCTCTCACCGAGGAGAATCTGCAGGCCGCCCGGCATTCGGGCGGAGAAGCGGAAGAGGGAGTGCATCGGTCCTCCGGAGGGCTCGACGCCCTTCCTCCGCCACCGGCGCACCTGCTTGCGGTCCACGCCTATGGCAAGGGCGAAGCCGCTCCAGGTGAGGCCGCTGGCCTCCTTGAGACGGTGGAGACGGTCGGCGAAGTCCTCCGGCAGCACGCCGCTCTGGAAGGGCAGCGGGCGGCCGTCGATGGTGATACGGTCGTTATGCCCGTCGAAACTGGGTTCAGCGTTACGGTTCGTCATCTCTATCCTCCAATCTGAAAAGCTGGTGAAACTCGGTCAGGCCGAGGGCCTTGAGCAACCGCTTGCGGATGCGACCCGAGGGCGTTCGCCCGTCGTTGACCAGCATGGAGACGTAGCCGGGGCTGACCCCGATCTCTCTGGCGAGCCAGTTCTGGGAACGGTTCAGAAGCGCCAGCCGCTCCCAGAGGGCCGCTCTGTTGAGCCGGACAACGGTCCGTCCTCGACGCCTCCGGGGGCCTCTCTTATCGTCGGTATTTCGTGAACGCATCGCTCTCGTTCTCCCTATCGGTGTTCTTGTCATTTGCGGGGGCCTCAGCCGAAGCGCCGCCCCCCGGTTCAGACGTCCTTCACTGGGGCGGCAGGGTTTGAGGCGACTGCCAGTCGGCGGGGTTTCGCCAGGCGCGTCCCAGGGGACCCAGGGCCTCGATTGCGGCGCCGTGGGAGACCCACAGGGGGACGGTCACACCCTTGGCCTGCATCTCCTCCCGCGCCACGCGCAGGAAGTGGAAGGCCGCGATCTCGTCGTCGAAGACCACCAGCACGTCGGGCCGGACGCCGTGGTCGTCGGTGGGTCTGTGAGATGAGTAATAGCGCAAATAAGGGGCGAGGCGCTCGGACATGGTTGCCGGACGCACGGCTCGCCGCTCCCACTCCAGGAAGAAGGGCCAGGTCCTGTCGTCCTTGCGGAGGACGCCGAAGGCGTCGGGGTGGATGGAGCGGCGGCTGTCGCCGTGCTGGAAGTACCGCGACGCCCTCCTTGGCGGGTCGAGCTGAGCGATCTCCCAGTCGAGGAGGACGGCCTGCCTCGCGAGGGCCGAGACGAAAGCGTGGACGGCCGCGGTGTGCTCGATGTTCCTGAGCAACTGGCCGCTCCTGCCTCCGGTCACGCTGCGCCAGTCGTAGCTCTCCTTCTCGGCGCGGGGAGCTATGCTCCACCGCTTCTTCGCTATGCCCAGGGAGGTGCGGTCCCTACGGGCCAGCATCGCCAGCCCCCGGTCGGTGAGGGCCAGCCGCCCGCTCCCGGCGACGGGCCGGGCGACGAGGTGAATTCCCTCCAGGTAGTTGACCAGTTGGGACACCCTCGGAGCCGATACGCCCAGCAACCCGGCCAGGTCCTTGAGGACGATCCAGGGCCAGTCGGAGATCAGGTCGAGGGCGCGCTTCTCGGCGGGCTTGAGGTAGAAGGGCAGCATGTGGTCGGAAATGTCCCGGTCCCGGCCCGCGATGACGATGTCCGCGGGGATGGAGGACCTCGCCAGCTCCGGTTCTTCGGGAAGCTCGCCCGTCCGCTCCGCCCGGTCTAGGACGGTGCGCAGGCCGATGGAGACATAGACCGCGAGGGGGCGGAACAATCTGGCAGAGCCGGGCATCACTGGCGTGACAGCGGGGGGCATTCTCTTCGCCGTTCTGTGGACCGCGGGTATTGGGGGCCTTCCAAACCCTGGGCGTTTCATGCCCCTTGTCGTGTTGCTCGGGTGCTTGGGGGCGGGTGCCGTGGTTTTCGCCCTGAGTTGGCGTGGGGGAGTCCATCCGCTGCGGATGGTGCTGAGCGGGGTGTTGGTCAGTGCCATCCTCTCGTCCGTGACCGCGTTCATCATGCTGCGTGCTCAGGCCGGGGTGGGAGGCATACTCCCTTGGCTCATCGGATCGCTGAATGGCCGTGTCTGGGTACACTGGGAGCAGTTGTGGCCTTGGGCAGTGGCGGCGCTGCCGTTGGCGCTGGTGGCCGTCCGGCCTCTGAACGTCCTCCAGCTTGGGGACAGCGTGGCCGCCGCTAGGGGGATGCGGGTCAACGTGACGCGCACCGCGCTCTTCTGCCTCGCCGCACTGCTCACAGCAGCGGCGGTCTCAGTGGTCGGAGCGGTCGGGTTCCTAGGCCTCGTGGCCCCGCATATCGCGCGGTGGCTGACCGGGGAGGATGCCCGACGCCTGTTGCCGGTGGCCGCTCTGGTTGGTGCGGTGCTGCTCATCGGAGCGGACATCGTTTCCCAAGGGGTCACCATACGCCCACCTTTCCCAGCGTCGGTTCAGAGGCCAGGGCTGCCGGTGGGAGCGGTCATGGCGTTCATCGGGGCGCCGTTTTTCCTCTATATCCTTCGCCGGAGTGCGGCGCGATGACGCGAGATGCGGTGGTATTGGATGGACAAGCCATCTCAGTGCGTCTGGGCAAGAGCCCGGTGCTCAATGAAGTGAGCATCTCCATTCGACGGGGGACCGTGACTGCCATCATAGGACCCAACGGGTCAGGGAAGTCGACTCTGCTTCGGACCCTAGCCCGCCTTCTGCGTCCTAAGACGGGCTCCGTGTTGCTAGATGGCGTAGCCATCGCCAAGATGTCCCCCGGCCAAGTGGCGCGGCAGATCGCGACGCTACCACAGTCGCCGGGAGCCGTTCCGGGGATGACTGTACAAGAGTTGGTTGAACAGGGCCGATACCCCCACACTGGTCCTCTCCGGATGCATTCGGACAGGGACCGGGAGGCAGTGGAGCGGGCACTGGAGTTCACGTCCTCTGGCCAGTTCCGGCACCGCCTTTTGGAAAGCCTCTCTGGGGGTGAACGCCAACGGGTCTGGATCGCGCTTGCCTTGGCGCAGGAGCCTCGCATCCTCCTATTGGATGAGCCCACGACCTTCCTGGACATCAACCATCAGATCCAGGTACTCAACCTCATCAGGGAGTTGAACCGGGAGCACGGCCTGACCGTGGTCATGGTGGTCCATGACCTGAACCAGGCGTCCCAGTACGCGGAGCGTGTAGTGGTTCTGCACGGTGGCCGCATTGTTGAAGAAGGCCCACCCACGGCGGTCATCCGGGAAGACGTGCTCGCTTCAGTCTTCAACGTCCAAGCACACATCAGCGTTTCTCCCATTGACGGCGCTCTTTTCTGCCATCCCTACGCGGCCATACCAGCGGAAGGCGACGGCACGGACGCAGGGTCCACATGCCCTGTGCCCTAAGTGAAGCGGGTCGTGCAGGGCCCGAGGCAAGTGCTGTCGGACGGGGAGGCACGTTGTCAACCTGCACGCCATGAGACACATGTAAACTCATCGGAGTGCCAATTGAAGCCTCAGTGTGAAGGTTCTTGATTTTGTCCAGTCGGGTGGACCTAATTGTGACCCAGGTGGACCGTGAGGGCAGTCGTAACGCGAGGACGGACTAGCCATCGAAGAGAAGGGTAGACACAGTGGTACGGCTATGGGTCGTCTGCATCGCGAGTAAGGCCCCGCCAGGAGAACGCCTACAGCCCTAGAGATGTTATGCAATCAGCTATAAGGCCAAAAGGGGTGTTGAACCTTTTCTTCACAGGCTACGAGGTAAGAGGGAACGGTGATGCGACCCCCAACGCTCGAACCCTAACCCCGAGAGCACTCAGAGCGGAGCCTGTAAGGGTCGTGCTCCTCAAGGGCTCAACCCCGGCGACGCAGTCATTGACCGTTCTGTAGTCCGTGGATAGCGCTGTTTGAGACGCTGGCAAGTCCTCGATTTCTGCGCTATTGCCACAGGTCGGGATCGGGGCGGTTCATCAGTACGAAGCCCAGATATCCAAAGGACCGATATTGCGCCGCCCGTTGGCCAACATCAGATTAGAACACTTCTATTCAATTGTGTTCTATTTGCTCGTCTATCGAATTATAATGCCGCCCGTAATGGTGGGAAAATATATCTGCGCATATCAATCCGGGACAATCCAGACAGTGCGAGCCCCGCTTGGGCTGGAGCTCCTGGGGAGGAACCCCTCGCCGGGGTGGGCTTGGGATACCAACGTGCCCCAAACACATTTGGACGTAAACCAGAGCGGGCGACCCCATTCTTCGAGGGTCTTGCGGCACTCCACGGAGGTGCAGCATTTGCCGGATGTCCGCGATTCACCTGTAAGCCGCCAAGCGCTACTCCGAGACCGCCAGCGATGGTCTCCCAGTCACGGAGACGGCGTAGCCCTTGCCGTAGGGACCGCTGCCGCGCATCGCCAAGCCGGTGATGATTGGCCGGCGGCGAAGAGCCTCCCGGCTCTCCCCTCGTGTTCATCATGCACGCCGGATGCGCCCTTGCTACACCAGAAGGCCCTCGTGGGACAGCAGGGCGTCCACGCCCTGCTGTCCCGGATGGACGCGCCCGGCGGCAGGGTGATGTTGCCCGGGTACACGCTGACGCCGTCGGAGTCCCGGTCGGCATCCCGAATTGTGTAGCTGAAGACCTTGGCCTTGGGGCCGGTCTGGGCGGCATCATAGACCGCCGCACGGGATTTTCCACCCACCTCGATGGCAAGCTGCGGCGTGCCCGATACTTCCAACTTACGGTGGAAGTTCACCGCCACGGCGATGGCATCCCCGGAGGTGCAGGGCCCGGCGTTGTGATACGGTTGGGATCAGATCTGTCTACAAGTCTAGGCTGAACCGCAGCGTGAGAGTTCTTGTTTTTGTCCAGTCTGGTGGGGTGCAGGGACCTCGATCAGCGACACCCGCGCGGGTTGTCTAGGATGGCAATCTTTTCATTCAATAGGAAGTCCAGCACGTTCGCAAACTCGGTGCCTCTGTGCCGTCAGGTACTCCTCATCGGACATCAGGTACATCCGCGCACCATCGGGGTGTCGGCCGCGCATTGACTGGACGCCGGCGCTTGCGAGGCCCCTGATCCACTCCTGGAGACGCAGGAAGTTGTCGCGCGTCCCGTTCAGCCGGTGCAGCCTCACTATCACGCTGGTGCGGATGCCCTCCTGGCGGAGGCGAGCAATGTTGGCCTCTATGGTGGCGGTGGCAGCCCGTGTCGCCTCAAGGCTTCCCTTCCACCGCACGTCGTTGAGTTCATCCGGCCCGTCCAGCGAGGTCCCCACCGTTACCCGGTACTTCTTGAACATCTGGATATGGGCCTAGGTGATCAGTTCCGCATTGGTCTGGATATTGCTGCCCTTGAACCGCTCGTGTCCATAGGCAAACAGTTCCTCAAGGCGGGACATGGGGGCCACAAGGGGTTCGCCACCAAACAGCGTTAGGTCCGAAACCCCATCCTGCTCCATCGTGGCCTTGATGTCCTCGAAGTCGTATCCGTCGTTCCCGAAGTTCCCGGCGTCCCTCATGTCGCCCTGGTAGCAGTAGTGGCAGGAGAGTTGGCAGAGTTCCCCGGCGGGCGATACCTCAGCGTTCAATCAATCGGACTCCGATCCCCACAGCAGTGGTGGCATGGCCCCACTGTTTACACCCCCGTTTTCCGCCTGTCTACAACCTAATGTCGTAAGTGTCCGATATTGCCGCCCCCTTTGGTGAATATCAGTTTAGAACAATCCTATCTAATGCTGTTCTACTTACTCGTCTATCGAATTATAATGCCGCCCGTATCGCTGGAAAAATATATCTGCGCATATGAAATTTGGACAAACCCCAAATTGGTCGGAGGTCCCCCGCCATAGGGCTTCCAGGGGCACCCTCTGGGCCGAGTATTCCCACGGTGAGCAGGGCCTCCGCGAGTATCTGGCAGATGTGGCCAGGATAGCCTCGGATGGCCTGGGCAGGAATGCCCCGTGTGCCTGGGGGAGCGGGCGGAAGTACAAGCGCTGCCACCTGGGAGAGGTCGACAGGCTCAGGAGGGCCCAGGCCGCCGGTTCCTCGGCACTGTAGCGCTGAGGAAGAGGGAGCGGGCGACTGACTAGATGGGCGTCATGCCGAAGCCCCGGCCATTCCTGTCAGGCCCAATCCGTTGACGGTAGCTTCGGCATATTCGATCTGCTCCATAACCCACTCGAAACCCCGAGGTCCAGCCGGTGAACCCTGGGCCAACCGGTACCGGTGCGGAGGGCGTGTCTCCTACAGCCCGGGGTTGTACGACGATTGCCGCGAAGCCTTCAATAACCTGAGCCCCTCCGCCCTTCGGGCAACGTGGGCGTCTGACGCCGATGCTCGATACCTAGCCACCATGTCCGACTTCGACGTCCACAGCATCAGCCGTATGCTGTGCCTGTTCTTGGCGACGGGCCATCACGACATACCCTGGGATCACGTGTTTCAGAGGCCCTGGTCTGGCTCAGTAGACAGTTGGTGTGAAGGGTCAGGGGATTGAGGTCAAACATTGCCCGTACATTCATGAAGAGGACTGCAGATATTCAAACTATCGAGAGCACTTACGCCCAAACGCTAAATTTCGTAAGGAACTCAATGATGCGGGCTCCTCTTTCGCGACCTGTTGAGAGGCGACGAGGGGAAGAAGACGTTGCAATCGACGCAGCCGGTGGTGAGTATTGAACCCACTCTTGGTGTCTCCGAGCGACGTCACCAGACGCCGCAATGTCACCCGATACAGGGGAGGAAGATGGAAAACCCACGGCACTCCGCGATCAACTTGGCATCTAAAGAGCGCCCCATAGACCCCGCTAACCCGTGGGCCGACGATCTCGTTGGGCGCGATGCGCTGGCATCAAGGCTGACCCGTTTAGTCGAAACCGCCGATCGGCCGATGCGTTGCAGCCTCCACGGTCCATGGGGCTCGGGCAAGACCTACCTGTTGCGGAGGTGGCGACAGGATCTGGAGAACGCGGGGTTCCGGGCCATCTACTACAACGCTTGGGAAGACGATTCCTGCAATGATCCCCTGCTGGGAATACTGGGCCAACTGCGAGTGGAATTCGACCAGCCTGAGTTCAGCAACATCACTCGGGCTATAGCCAATACCGCTGGACCGCTCCTGGAAGCGACCGCTGGCGCCCTGATTCAGAGCACGACCGGTTTCTCGCTACAGGGGTTGCTGGATGCGATCAAGAGAAGATGTAAGGCCAGCCGAGGAGACATGCTGAACACATACGCGGAACACCACAGGGTTCGGATGCAATTGAAGGAATCACTTAACAGGCTGGCTGACAAGGTAAAGGGAACAACCCAACGGCCGTTAGTGTTCATCATCGATGAGCTGGACAGGTGCCGACCGGCCTACGCCGTGCAATGCTTGGAGCGTGTCAAACACATCATGGACATACCTGGAGTGGTGTTCGTGTTGGGAATCAACCGGGATGAACTCTGCAAAGTCGTCCAGTACACCAACGGGCAGATCGACGCCTCCACCTACTTGCAGCGGTTTTTCGATTTCGAGTTCAACCTACCCGAGGCCGACCCCAATAAGTTCTGCTGGCGAGAGATGGACGAGACCGGTGTGGGAGGATTCTTACTGCAGGAAGGAGAAGGAGGCGGCCAGTCCGACTGGGAACGTCATCGTTGGCAACAGGGATACCGGTCCCTGCAAACCTGCTTACCCACGTTGTGCGAGGCCAGTGGCATGTCCCTCCGAGATATCGAACACTGCACGCGGATGATTGCCCTCGCCCTTAGAACGATGGACCGGTCATCCCCGTTGGATGTCAGCCTTTTTGTGGTCCTGCCGATTCTGAAACTCAAGAACCCGGAATGTTACAGGGAGTTCATTCAAGGAAAGTGTACTACCATCGAGGTGACAAACTACCTTGAAGAACTAGCGAGTAATGCGAGGAACACCGAGGATATCAGACGAGAACTGGCCAGAGCGGAGCTTGCCCTGATTCTGTCAAACCGGATGGTTGACAGGGAGACCGTGGCCCAGCTCAAAGCGCTCTCAGAGGGGAAGGAACCTACAAGACCTGACCTGCTGCCCCGCAATGTGAAGATTCTTGATCGGTCAATTCTAGCCCGGTACTTCTCGAATGACCCGGCCCTACCGTTCGCAGAGGTCCCATCTGTGGCCATGATGGCGGAATGCATGGACCTCTATCAAGTACCCAGGCTGCGATGACGGGAACGCTGGTTCACCTTGGACTGGCCCAAACGTAGCAGCGGGAGAGGCCGAGGAGTGGAAGTGTCGACATGGGCGAATCGCTCCGCATATTCGCCGTGTCAATGCTGTTCGTTGCGGAAGCACCTGCTCGCGTGTTCGTCCGTCGTCGGTGACTAATGCAGTTGCGCTTCCGACAGAACAAGGCAAGCCCACAGTCCGGTTAGACTCTAGCGAGAGCTGCTGAGCCGGAGCAACGATAGCCGTATGTTGAAGGTTCTTGATTTTGTCCAGTTGGGTGGGCACACCGAATTGCTAACCTTACTGGTTCCCTCAGTGGTAGCAGGAACCGGGTGAGCAAGTCTGAGCGGCGGTTTGGCAATGGCCATGCACCCGCCGATTCACTAGAACCACAAGACTTGACAGAGATTAGCCTACTTGAGTAGTATCCGCGGTTCGTCCTAATTGACAGGACGTATCAATTACTTGACAGGTGCAAAGGGGACATTCATCAATGGCAACGAGAAAGGCGTGGGTTCTCCCACTGTTCCTTCTGATTCTCACTGCTATCTTGGCTTGTGGCGAGAGGGTGGTAGAACGGACTGTGGAGGTGCCGGTAGAGGTGCCGGTTGACCGGGAAGTGGAGGTGCCGGTGGAGGTGCCGGTTGACCGGGAAGTGGAAGTGCCGGTGGAGGTGCCGGTTGACCGGGAAGTGGAAGTGCCGGTAGAAGTCCCAGTCGAGGTACAGGTGCCTGTTGTGAAGAACCTGATCGTCAACAATCTTCAGGCGTGCGCCACTTCCTACGACGAGGGGGCGGACTACTTTCCGGACAAGACTGAAGTTCAATATGCCAGAGAGTGGCAGGTGGAGTACTCCAACAACTACAAGGTGCTAACGGTCGACACCGACACCAGTCCGGACGTGCAGAGCAACATCAGATACGTCTTGGTGCAGTGCGGAACGCCGGCACCCGAGCTCTCAGGGGAGCTTGAGGATGCGATGGTCGTGGAGGTGCCCGTTCAGCGCTTCTGGGAAGGCGGTGGGGCGGTCTTCGCATCACTGGATACACTTGGTGTCCTGGATTCACTCATCGGCGTTAACACAAGAACGTCCGGTTCGCAGAACCACTTTCTGCCTGATGTGATAGCCCGCATTGCACACGACGACGTGCATAAGGAAACGAGCTATGGCGAAGATCTGGAACTGATCCTCGACGGCACTCCAGATGTCTACTTCCAGTACAACGGGGACGACTGGCGGAACAACGCCCTTGAGGTCGGTGTCCCTGCCATTCACTATTCACCCTTCTCGGAAGGCCCACTGGGTTCCGCAGAGCAGGTGAAGTTCGTATCACTGTTCTTTAACTTGGAGGCGCGTGCCAACAGGTACTTCGAGCCCATTGCTGAGGAATACAACAGGATTAAGGATCTGGCCCAGAGCCAGGCTGAATCTCCCACCGTCCTGCTGGGCACTATTGCAAGCTCCGGCCAGTTCCAGAGCAGGAATCGCACTCGTCTCGAGTCGATACTGATTGAGGACGCGGGAGGCGAGCGTCCTCTGTTAAGGGCCGTTGATCAGGGTTTCTTGGACGGCACGGCCCATCTGGGGTTCGGTGGCGTTTCAGTGGAAACCGCCTTGGAATACGGACAAGACGCCGAATACTGGTTCGAGTTGGCCTTCCGCCCCAAGGAGCAGAACGTCGCTGAGTACCTGGTTCGTAATCCGCTCAACGGGAATTTTCCCTCACTGAATGCAGGCAAGGCCTTCCACAGGTACGGCCGGGAGGTTGACTACCATAGCACAGGCGCTGTCAGAGCAGATATCCTGCTGAAAGACATGGTAAGCATCATCCGTCCGGGGCTTCTCCCCGGACACCAGTTGGTGTTCCTCGACAGAATTGAAACAGCCGCTGAGGCCGGGATAGTCGCCGCCAACCCACAAGGCACTGTTGAGGAATACATCCCAGAGGCGGACTACTTCCCTGACAAGGTCGAGGTCAAATGGGCCAAGGACTGGACAGTCAGCTACCACGGAAACTATAAGGTCATGAACATGGGGCCGGTTGGGGATGCTAACGCAGGGAGCCGGGAGACCTACGTACTGGTACAAAAGGGAACGCCGGCTCCCGATCTGACAGGCAACTTGTCAGGGGCCGACCTGATCGAGATTCCTGTTGAGAGCGTGTTTGAAAACTCCGGTGGCGGGTCTGTAGTTACAGCACTTGAACATCTCGGAGAAGCCGACGCTCTCATCGGCCTTGGCTACATTCCATTTGGGGACTTCTCTCAGATCTCTCCTCTGCTAGATGCGCGGTACACGTCCGACGAATTCTTGGTTGCCAACGTCTCGGCAGACGGTTGGGAGCCTGTTGTGGAGGCCGACCCCGAAATAGTTATCGTGCCCTTCAGCGCGACTGAAAGAGCGACAGCCAGGTCGCTGGGCCTCAACGCTGTGTTCTACAACTCCTACTGGGAAACTCCACTGGGGTCTGCCGAACACATCAAGTTCTGGTCGCTGTTCTTCAACAAGGAGAAGCTGGCGAATGAACTGTTTACCCCTGTCGAAAGCGAATATGTGGCTTTGGCCACACAAGTAGCCGAGGCGGTGCCCACGGAGGACCGGCCAACTGTCATGCACGGCCAGATCAGCCGAAGCGGTTCCTGGTTCACCTTTGGTCCCGACCGAGTGGACTACCATCTTATCAGGGCCGCCGGCGGGACGCCTGTTCTGATAGACGCCAATCTGGCTCAGGACGCCTTCGCGAACATTTCCATAGAAGAAGCCATCGAATTTGGGGCTGAGGCTGACTTCTGGTGGAACTCCTCGTATGACGCTCTGGACAATGAAGCGGACGGGGACGCATGGGTCGCGCAGAATCCCCTGAACGCAGAAATTGTCGCCCTCGAGAATGGCACTGCCTTCCACATATTCAAGCGCGGGGAGGACTACTACAAGACTGCCGTCAACTACAGGGCAGACCTGCTGTTGAAAGACCTTGTGAGCATCCTCCATCCGGAGTTGGTTCCGGACCACGAGACCCTATGGCTGGAGCTCATAACTCCTCCTTCGAATTAAGATCGAGGAATCAGGGAATGCCGTTTGCAGCTAATGAGGGGGTCCGGATTTACTTCGACGTGGAAGGGGCCGGCCCCCCGCTAGTCATGCTGCACGGGTTTGGAGTCTCAGGAGATGCCTGGCGCACCGGTGGCCACGTCGATGTCCTGAGCAAACAGTTTCAGGTCATTACAATGGACGCTCGGGGGCATGGCAGAAGCGATAAGCCTCACGACCCGGCCGCCTACACCTTGCCAGAGAGAGTGGGAGACGTTACATCGGTATTGGATGCCGTTGGAGTGGAAACAGCCCATCTTCTCGGGTACTCACTTGGCGGAATTACGGGCTTCGGAGTCTGCACTTATGCGCCGCAACGTCTTCGCTCAGCAATAGTTCTCGGTGCCCACCCGTACACTGAAAAGCTTCCTGCAGACTTCGAAGGGTGGGGGCAGCGGTATATATATGGCGGTGCGGAGGCTGCCATAGGGCGAAGGGAAGCCGAGTCTGGCCCTCTCAGCTATGAACAGCGGGCCGAACTGGAGGCCCGGGACTGGAAGGCCCTGGGATCTGTGCTTGTCGCTACGAGTAGAATCCAAGGATTAAATGAAGGGATTTCACAAGGCCGGATTCCCTACCTGCTCCTATGCGGGACCGCGGATGAGAGCCACGATCTAGCCAAGCAGGCAGCAGTTGAGTTCCCCAACGTCTCCTTCACGTCCCTTGAGGGACTCGATCATCATGAGAGCCGCTCTCGCCTGGACGTCCTCATCCCTCTAGTCAAGGGCTTCTTTGGCTCAGGGCTCGACGAAGTCCTTAGTCGGGCCGGATGAGCAACCGCGGTCCAACAACGTCAACCTCCACGCCGCCTGAGCTCTCTCGGGCATCCGAACAGGGCAACCTTCCGCTTGACTCCGGTTCTCGCGCAAAGCGTCAACTGACCCTATTTGCCCTGCTCGCGATTATAGGCATAGCTGCGGTCCTGGCGTCCCTGAGTTGGTCGTCCGTCAGCATACCGGTTGGACAAGTGGTGACAATCTTGCTTGGGAGCGAAGCCGAGAAGAGCTCATGGCAGACCATCGTCATGGACATCCGGCTTCCGAGGGTCTTGACTGCCATGCTGGTAGGCACTGCCCTGGGACTCGCTGGCTTGCAGATGCAGACTGTGTTCCGGAACCCCCTTGCCAGTCCGTTCACCTTGGGAGTGTCTTCCGGAGCCAGCCTTGGCGTAGCACTGGTCATTCTCGTGAGTCCGACTTCGGCAGAAATATTCTCTGGGGTTGGCGGCAGCTTCTTTACCAATCTTGGTACGGTTGCAGGCGCGGCCCTTGGCGCGGCGGGAGTGCTTTCTGTCATGCTCGTAGTCGCGTCCAGGGTCAGGGATATGGTGGTAGTCCTGCTGCTGGGAGTCGTGATGGCTTCGCTGATAGGCGCTGTCGTAACGATCCTCATTTTCTTTGCCAACGAGCAGCAGACTAGGGAGTTCGTGGAGTGGGGCTTGGGAAGCTTCAATCGCGTTCGCTGGGGAGAGATGCCCTACATGTCCTCCTCAATTGGAGTAGCCCTGATAATGGCCGGTCTCACGATCAAACCGCTGAACGCCCTACTCCTCGGAGACAACTATGCCCAGAGTGTGGGGCTGAATGTAAAGTGGGCAAGAGTCGTTATCATGGGAAGCGCTTCCCTCATGGCCGGTGGGGTCGTCGCCTATGCCGGGCCTATAGGGTTTCTTGGCATCGCCATTCCACACATTGCTCGCGGCATATTCGGCACTTCCGACCATCGAATCCTCGTCCCCGGCTCCATGCTGGTCGGCATCGCAATCGCGTTGGTCTGCGGAATACTCGCCGAACTACCGAATAGCAGCCTTAATCTGCCCATAAACGCCGCGACAGCATTGTTTGGAGGGCCGGTGGCCATTTGGGTGCTGCTGAAGGCGAGAAGGGGCTTCGCCCTTTGAAGCGAGTCGCGCTGGCGGCACATTCTCTTTCTGTCGGCTACAGAACAGGCCCGACAAAGTACCGCTCTGTCCTTCAAGATGTGGATTTGGAGCTGCACCAAGGCGAATTTGTCGGTCTGCTTGGTTCCAATGGCACTGGTAAGTCAACCCTGCTCAGAACTTTTGGCAGGATGCAGCCTCTACTTGCTGGAAGTGTGGAGATCGATGGACACAACCTCCACCATCTGAGCAATCACACAATGGCAACCCTGTTGAGCGTCGTACTGACGGACCGTCTCACTGTGGGTCGCCTAACGGCCTATGAGTTGGTAGGCATGGGACGCTATCCTTACACTGGCTGGGCCGCTGGACTGACCGCTAAGGATCATAGGATTATCCAGTGGGCTATAGGCGCAACCCGCTCTGACGCTCTGGCGTCACGTGACATATCCGAGCTCAGCGACGGGGAACGTCAAAGGGTAATGATTGCTCGTGCTCTAGCTCAGCAACCCACCGTCATGCTGCTGGATGAACCGACTGCCTTTCTGGACCTGCCTACTCGTGTTGAGATAACCGGTCTGTTAAAGCGGCTCACGCGCGAAACGGGCCTGGCAGTCCTGATGTCCACTCATGACCTGGATTTGGCGTTGAGGTCTGCTGACACACTGTGGTTGATCACCTCAGAGGGCAGAGTTGCGCATGGTGCGCCAGAGGACCTGATACTTCGGGGAGTGTTACAGTCCACTTTTTCCAGTTCCGAGCTTATTTTCGATTCCGACATCGGGGGCTTCAGGCCCCGCCCCCCGGCTATAGGTAATGCCTTGCTGATTGCCGATGGGCTCTCCCGGACCTGGATGCGCCGGGCACTTGAACGTGAGGGATTCAGGGTTCTCGACAGCCGGGTGGCTGGCGAGCAAATAGACGTTGAAATTGTCGCCGACGATTCAGGGGAAGCACCCATGTGGCGATTGAAGATGGGCGGCATAGAGCACCATTGTCCAGACATTGGGTCTCTTATTGCTCAAGTCGGCAATTTGAGCAGCCAAACAGGACTTCAATAGGCCGCCACAACTGCCCACAAGAGTGGGCACATCGTACACACGCGCCAAGCTGCAACGAGGTGCTGAACGTTGCTGAAAGGGTCTTCCACCGTTCATGGATGCTCATCGGTTTCGGCAAACCCGGTGGCGTCCTTCTCGCCGATGGCGACCTGATGACCTACTTCTGGTGCACGTCCCAGGGCGTTACGCACACCCGCTGGGTGCGGTTGCAGGTCGACTGAACGTCGAGTCGCCGAATTCCGCCAGAGGGACTCGTTCGTCGTTTGGACGTCGCAGCGAGTTGCGAATATACGCCCCTCCAAGTACAATGACCCTGATCGCAAACAGACCTGTCGAACCAAAGCGAAGGAGGTGAACAGATGGCAGAAGTCCTATCGACATCCATACCTGTCTTGTTCGCCTCGTTTCGGAAGGCCTGAGCCTGTAATACCTGCACGGTAGGGCATCCAAACCTAGCCGGATAACCATGAGCGCGGCAACAAGGCCGCGCTCATGGTTTTTCTCCAACCCAACTTAGAGCCGTTCCGGCAGCATCCCAAAAGGGCCATGAGCTATAGGTTCATGGCCCTTTTGTTATTCCCGAGTCCCGAAAATCGTACGGAGAAGAGATGGCCTTCCCGGCAAACATCGACAGTCGCGAGCTGCTCGAAATCGAGATGGCAACTAACTTACTGATGACGGAGTCCGGTCGTATCCAGTGCTTGAATACCCCGGACCGCAGAAAAGCACCGCGCATGGTCCTAGCGGGGTGTGAGTCGGGCAACGACTTTCGATTTCGCCACGACGTCGGAACGGATACCGCGCACGAGATCGAGGCACTCGCCGCCAGCGAACCTCCGTTGGTCGATGCAGGCGCAAGACCTCTGCACCTCGACGACTACGTCGCGTTGCTCTCTCGGGAGGCGCCGGTTAAACGCCACAGCGGCGGGCCGACCTTCATCGTTCCGCCAGGCTTCGAGTACAAGCATGATGTTACCGTGTCGTGCTCGGACACGCCCGAGGGCGAAGCCTTGATGGCTGGTCTTGTGGCTGACATGCCAACGGCGCTTGCTGAACTCGAGTTCCTGACGCGGGCCGACTTCGACGAACCATGGTGCCTTGCCCTCCACGACGGCGAGGTTGCCTCCGTGGCCCAGACCGTCAGGCTGAGCCCAGATGGGGCTGAATCGGCGATAGTTACAGTCCCCGAGTGGCGAGGACGTGGCTTCGCCGCCGGGCCGTGTCCGAGTGGGCTTTGCGTCCGGAGCTGAGCGACCATGTCCTCTTCTACAGCACGGACTCGAAGAACGTCTCTTCACAACGCGTTGCCCAACGGCTCGGACTTCGCTTGTTCGGCGCGGGCTATGCGATCACGTAGCGACCGTCATATGCACGGTGGAGCCCGTTGTATGCACGATAGAATCGGAGGAATTGACTTTGCCTTCTGATGAACAACAACCGAAAAGCCACCGGTCTTCGGACAAGGTGGTCAGGGACTACGAGCGTGTAGTCGAGAAAAGCGCGCGTCGCCAGCGTTTGAAGTCGGCCCGTAAGGGGCAGCGGCGAAACCTGGAGCCCAAGCCGCCTCGCCGAAAGAACTGGAATGTCGCATCCGTCGACGAGTGGGACGAGCTCGACCTAGACCCGCGCGAGCGGATCATGCCAATCGATGAGCTCGACCGCCGCCGGGCCATCGAAAACGCCGCTTTCAGAGGTACCAGAGCGTCGGCACCGCACGAACTAGAGGCCGAGGTCGCGCCGGCGACGGTGGTCTCCGTGGCCAGCGGGCTCTGCGTCGTGGAACGCGACGGCGAACGGCTCCAGTGCCGCATCAGGAGCGGCCTGACGGCGAAAGAGTCGGCCTACACCAACGCCGTAGCCGCCGGTGATCGAGTGGTAGTGACCGACGACGGCGCCGGCGGCGGGATCATCGAGGAAGTGCTTCCACGCCGCACCACGCTGGTCCGGCCCGAGACCGGTGGTCCGCGCAGCCAGGTCATCGTGGCGAACGCGGAACAGGTCCTGATCGTGTCGTCGTGGCGCGAGCCCTTCTTCTGGCCGGAGCTGGTCGACCGGTGCATCATCGCCGCCCAGCGCAGCGACCTTGTGCCCATCGTCTGTGTCAACAAGGTCGACCTCGTCGTCGACGAGGCTGAACTCGACAAGACCATTGCGCCGTACCTCGCTCTGGAGCACCGTGTCATCAGGGCCAGCGCGGTCGCAACGGAGGGGATCGACGACCTGCGGGACGTGCTTCGCGACAAGACCACCGCGCTGACCGGCATGTCGGGGACGGGTAAGTCATCGCTCATATCCGCGGTGCAGCCTGGTCTCGACCTGCGCACCTCGGAGGTGAGCACGTCGACCAAGCACCTGGGAGAGGGCCGCCACACCACGACCATGGTCGAGATGCACGGGCTTGAGATGGGCGGCTTCGTGGTCGACACGCCGGGCATCCGCGAGTTCGGCCTCCGCGGACTGCGCCGGCCCGAGCTGGCCGGTTTCTTTCCCGAGATATCGGCGCTCGCGCCCGAGTGCCAATTCGCCGACTGCGCCCACCTCGAGGAGCCGGGCTGCGCTGTTGTAGCTGGGAGAGATTCAGGCTCTGTGCCCGAAAGCAGGTACCACAGCTACCGAACGATTCTCGACACGCTACGGTGATTGATCCCTTGCGTAGGAGGGCGGATTGAAACGCACGAAAGAAGAACTGGCAGAGGCGTTCAAGCCGGAAGAATTCCCTCGCTCTGCCAAATACGACCCCGGCTGGGTAATCGAGAACCTGATGGGACCTAACGTCCTTTGGTTGACGGAGTCTCTGAGCCAGGTCATACAGCTTGAACCGGGAATGCGAGTCCTTGACATGGGTTGCGGTCGGGCCATCAGCTCAATCTTCCTGGTGAAGGAGTTCGACGTGCAGGTTTGGGCAACCGACCTGTGGATCAAGCCCAGCGAAAACGCCGGAAGGATTCGCGACGCTGATGTGGAAGACCGCATCTTTCCCGTCCACTCCGAGGCCCACAGCCTTCCGTTCGCCGACGAGTTCTTCGACGCTATCGTGAGCATGGAATGCCTACCACTACTGGGGGACTGACGACCTGTACCTGAGGAAGTACTTCGCTCGGCTGGTCAAGCCTGGGGGCCAGATGGGGATCGTCGTTCCAGGTCTGACCCAGGAACTCTCCTCCTCTGAGCCGCCGGATCATCTGCACCCCTACTGGTATTGGGACTTCTGCAGCTTTCATAGCCCGGAATGGTGGCGCAGACATTGGGAAGTGCGGAATCGTGACCGTCGAGCTCGCAGACATGATTCCGAACATCTGGAAATACTGGCTCGCCTCAGGCGAAATCGTCGTTCGCGCGTCGAACGGAGGCGAGATGACTCGGTTGAAGAACATCAGTCGAACAAGAGAGGAGGTCCTGGCCTTATCCATATGGAAGGACCATCGCAGTCAGCTAGTTCCTCCATCCTAAGGTCTTCCCGAGCAAGTCTGTCTTCAATATCCCCTTGATCCAGACGGTCTAAGTACGCGATGACTCCCAGAACGGTCAGAGTAACAAGCCCTAGGGAGAGAACCACCATGACAATGGCTAACGTTCTCATGGCGAGCCTCCTCGTCATCATTGAACTAGAAGTTGAAGGGCACACTTGCCACGATACGACGGCAGATATGAAGGAAATCGGCCTACGGCTATCCGCCACCGTGTTTCTGATGGAACTCGTAGCCGGTGCGACTCTAGTCGGGGCAGAGAGGTCTCAGAACGATCGAGGTCTCAAAGAGCTAACGAGAACCTTAGGCTGAAGGTTCTTGATTTTGTCCAGTCCGGTGGGGTGCAGGGACCTCGATCAGCGACACCCGCGCGGGTTGTCTAGGATGGCAATCTTTTCATTCAATAGGAAGTCCAGCACGTTCGCAAACTCGGTGCCTCTGTGCCGTCAGGTACTCCTCATCGGACATCAGGTACATCCGCGCACCATCGGGGTGTCGGCCGCGCATTGACTGGACACCGGCGCTTGCGAGGCCCCTGATCCACTCCTGGAGACGCAGGAAGTTGTCGCGCGTCCCGTTCAGCCGGTGCAGCCTCACTATCACGCTGGTGCGGATGCCCTCCTGGCGGAGGCGAGCAATGTTGGCCTCTATGGTGGCGGTGGCAGCCCGTGTCGCCTCAAGGCTTCCCTTCCACCGCACGTCGTTGAGTTCATCCGGCCCGTCCAGCGAGGTCCCCACCGTTACCCGGTACTTCTTGAACATCTGGATATGGGCCTAGGTGATCAGTTCCGCATTGGTCTGGATATTGCTGCCCTTGAACCGCTCGTGTCCATAGGCAAACAGTTCCTCAAGGCGGGACATGGGGGCCACAAGGGGTTCGCCACCAAACAGCGTTAGGTCCGAAACCCCATCCTGCTCCATCGTGGCCTTGATGTCCTCGAAGTCGTATCCGTCGTTCCCGAAGTTCCCGGCGTCCCTCATGTCGCCCTGGTAGCAGTAGTGGCAGGAGAGTTGGCAGAGTTCCCCGGCGGGCGATACCTCAGCGTTCAATCAATCGGACTCCGATCCCCACAGCAGTGGTGGCATGGCCCCACTGTTTACACCCCCGTTTTCCGCCTGTCTACAACCTAATGTCGTAAGTGTCCGATATTGCCGCCCCTTTGGTGAATATCAGTTTAGAACAATCCTATCTAATGCTGTTCTACTTACTCGTCTATCGAATTATAATGCCGCCCGTGATGCTGAAAAAAATTTCTATATCTCCTAAAATCGTGGCAATCTCAAAATTGGTGGAGGATGGCTCTCATGGTCAACCGCAAGATGAGCCCCCACTTGCCTCTGCGGATACGACTGACGCGGCCTGACCGCTAAGACGCTGTCCCAAGGCAGGATGCTGCGGCTTGGTTCTGCGCCTACAGGTCCAGCATCAAGGGCAAGGTGAAAGTTCTTGATTTTGTCCAGTCTGGTGGACTGAACTCGAAGTGGTTAACTGGCCCACGCAGGGTTCAATGCCATGGAGGAATTCAAGAACGACTTCCTTTTGCATCACCATGGACCAGCGCAATGCTTAACGGCGGTCAGTTCACTGGGCTGATACAGGTAGAAGACCCATGGGGATGCTTTCGCCGGCTACCAACTGGCCTGATGGACCATCTTGGTATCCAGGAATTCCTGTACCGTGTCCAGCCCGACTTCATGTACACCGCATCGCGGGACTTAGAGCGGGCGTGCCAGACTCCCATGCTGGTTATGCCTGACGACACACCGGCAGGCCCGTACCAAGCCCCCATTGATCTCGGAGCGTTGGCTCCCAAGGCTGAGGTCACGGCTATCCTTGAAAGGAATCACCGGACATCAAGGCGAGGACGATAAATCAGGTGCGGGAGTTCCTCTCAGCGCATCAACCGCCTTCGGCTGGACGCTAACGCCCTACCGGCGGTATTCGTCCCCGCAATCGCCTATCAGCTGATGGAGATCGCGCGATTGACCGAGCACCCGTTCAATCGCATCAAGGTCTTCAGCGTCCAACTGGACGCTGAAGACCTGTGTGTTCTCGTCTATATGCTCAGCCAGCCCCAACCTGGTGCCAATGATGACGCCTGCCACGGCTGGGCGGTCGAGAATGTATCGCACTGCGACGTTGGCTATGGTCGTGCTGTGTTTGTCCGCGATGGCCCTGAGGGTAACGAGCAACTGCTGAAATAGCTCCCAGCCGCCCCACGCATCGATCATTTGCTTGTACTTGCGAAGACTGGCGGTGTTCAACATGGCTGAGGACGGTTCCGGGTGTCCCAGGAACCGGTCGGATAAGAGGCCTCCGCAGATGGTCCCATAGGTTAGCAGCGAGACCCCCGTAGACTGGCAGAATGGGGACATAGCGACTTCGGGCCGGCGGTCGATCAGAGAATACTGGACCTGGTTGGAGACGATTCGGATGCCGTGGTCCGTGATCTCCTGCAGGCGTTGCGTGTCGAAGTTGGTAAGCGCCAGCTCGCGAAGCTTGCCTTCATCCCGGAGAGCGGAGAGGTGAGTGAGGGCATCGAGGTAGGAACTATCGCTGTAGTCCCACCAGTGGAACTGCAGCAGGTCCAGCCTGTGCATGCTCATGCGGCGGCGGGAGATGTCGATGTTGCTTTCCACAACTTGCCGTGTCATTGGCCCTGGGCGTGGCACCCATTTGGTTAAGGCGCGAATAGGCCACAGGGCTTCCTCTCCTCGCTCTGAGGCCAGCCGACGCCGGAATTCACCGACGAGATCCTCGGCTGGGCCATAGTGGTCGGCCAAGTCCCAGGTGACGAACCCCGCGTCGATGTAATGAAACATGCTGGCAACGGCTGCATCTGAGTCTATGAGACCATGGGCGCCTGATACTTGCCACATACCATTGAGGATGCGGCAAATAGGTAGCCCAGCGGCTAGCTTGAACCAACTATTTTCAGGAAGCGTCATCATCACCTCAGCAGAATTATAGACCGATGTTCCACCCTTTCCCTCGGCTATCGAACCCACAATCAAGATCGATGCTCACTGACCAGTTCGCCCGTCTATAGGCACACCTTCCTAGAGGTGTCTTCGAGTCAAGTCTTGAAGAAGGAGTCCGCTAGTTGCAATTCAACCGTTGCCTAGACTGACAGCGTGTCTATAGCTCGAGTGACAGAGTCAGTGTGAAGGTTCCTGATTTTGTCCAGTGTGGTGGACTTGATTGTGATGCAGGTGACCGTGAGGGGCAGGGCGACAGGTCGCTCTTCCGGACGAGACGATAGATGGTTTCATAGGATGATTCCGAGGACTTAGACGCCCGAGGCATTTGCGAAACTCCCGAGGGTGGCCCAGGATTCGCACGGATTGATCTGGACTCCCCTGTTGGTCGCGCTGATTTGAATCAGAAGGTTGGGAAGCGGGTCAGCAGGCTTGGGGCCGCTTGGGGTACCAATCAAGGAGGAACGTCCCCAGTGCTCCTCCGCGCAGGCGGCTACGCTGGACTGGTGTGATTCAACCAGAAGACTCCCGGTAGGTGGGGCTAGCCCAACCGTACCATACGGTCACTTCGCCACTTTCTCAAGCCAGTGAAGAAGGTGCCGAGCAGGATGACGGCTTTGAGGAGCAAACTGGTCAACGCACAACCACCAGCGCTCCCCTAAGGGCATCATTCCCAGGTTATTGTGCTGTAGCGGGAGCCGGTCACGACCCTCGCACTGTCCTGTAACACCACGTCAAAGTCCAGTTCTCGGGGCGCTCAGGCTGCCTTCAATGGCAGGGGAAACCGGCTCCCCATGCCATGCCTTCGAAACTCGACCTCCCGGTTTCTGCAATCGTTTCAAGGCAGGGAACTCACCCGTTGTGTCGGTGATGTTGCGGTGACTGGACCACGTTACTAGGCTCAGACAGTGGTATTGTAACCGGTATGTCACTATTAGTGACTTAATAATCCACTGATAATTCATGGCGCTTTTGTTACAGTACTTAAATGGTTGCTGTGAAACCGACACCTAAGCACGCCGAGGTGCCTCTCTCGGCAGGTCTTTCACGGGTGGTCCGACTCCTCGGGATGGGGGAGTCCATAACACAGGTAACCTCAGCTGTTGTCCCGCCTCTCTCGTGACAAGGCACTAGAGGTGGGCGGCCGAGTGCTTGGGATAGGGTTTCCTTCCCTCCAGAGCAGTAGAGCGTAGAAATGGGAATGATCCCAGTGGGTGGAGACTGTTAATTGGAAAGTACCCCACGCATGAAGACTCACTATGAGATTCTGGGGGTTACCCCTACTGCGTCCAGAGAAGAAATAGTCGCAGCCTATCGGCAAAGGGTTATGGACACTCACCCCGACAGACATCCCGGTAAGGATGCTGTCGAGTTTCGATTGGTCCAAAGGGGTACGAGATTCTGGGAGACCCAACGGAGAGACAGAGATATGACGTACCCTAGGTATCGGGAGAGTGGACCCATCCCAGCTGTGTCCCAGATGCAGCGGTAACCTTGTTGTGGTGACGGATACAGCCGGGACCCAGTTGAGGTGCTTCGTAAGAGGTTGTGGCTACGCGCGTAGCCACAGGACGTTCTATTCATCTGCAAGTAGACAACAGCCAGGGAACCCATCGCCTCCTCCGCCTCGGACTTCTGCAAGTAGTAGACAGCCACATCCGCCTCCTCCTCGGGCTTCTGCAAGCAGCAGGGAGCCAGGTCCGCCTCCCCCGCCCCCACGGACTTCTCAAAGCCCGACTGGATCGAACAGGGAGAGAGGGACATTGATCATCATCGCCAGCATTATTGCCGTAGTGGTGGGGGTCGGATGGATAGCCTTTGGCGAAATCAACACAACAGAGGCTGCGTACGCCGACGCAAGCCTTTCCTTGGTGAATCACCAAACCGGACGGATGGGCTCCTCTCTTGATAATGCTAGGACGTTCATTAGCACGGAAATCAGTTCGAACATTGGGCAGGCAACTGACTTGGATGTTCTGATGGATCAATGGTCTCCAAAGTACCGACAGGCCCAGACTTCCTACCGCAGATTTAGTGCCGCGATCAGCTCCGCTGAAAGGACCACGGAAGAGTACTTCACGGCCCAAAGGTCATTGACTGAAGGATTCATAAGTGAAGAACTACGCGCCCGTGCCCGTGCGGAAGACGATGCTGAGTTTGCACAATACGAAGCCTGGAGGGAGAGGGCTGGCATAGTCCAAGAGGAAGCATTGGAGATTCTGGGGCGTCTGAGCGATATGGATACCACCCTGCAGAAACTAAGACTGCGATCCGATTTCTCGTTTGATCCGGGTGGGTTCAGCGCAGTTCCGTCCGACATCCTAGCACTGGAGGAAAAGCTGGCTCAGTTCCGCATCGCATCCGACAATATCCGTGAAATGATAGCGTCACCGTTTGAGGTCGAATAGAGATTGACGTCGTCTCGCAACCTCGGCGAAATTGGCACCTCCGTAGCGCGCCTATTCTGGCTTGCAGTTGCGCTTGCGGTTATGGGAGCGTGGTTCCTACCTTGGATAAGACTTGACGGAGAGAGCCAAGGCAGCAGCGGGGCGGGCCTTGTGGTAATCGTTGTGTCCCCGGCTGTCGAGTACCTCTTCGAGGTATCCCAGCTCCAAACGGCAATCCTCATAGGAGGATCTGCCCTCTTTATTGTGTCGGCCACCATGATGATGAAGTATGTGCGGTGGACTACTGCGCCTGTCGCCACATGCCTCGCGTTGGGATCATCTCTTGGAGTAGTCTACGGAGCGCCAGACCTCACTACAAAAAGCGAGTTTGGCGTTCTCTTGACAGTGGTGTTGGCCTCGGTCTTGATTACCCATCACGTCCTCATTCAAGTCCAGAGGACTTTGTATCGTCTTCACAAGCTTCCAATGGTCTACCAATCCCTTGCCGTCCTCACCGGTACCGGACGCCGATAATGAAATCTACTTCCTAGAGGAGTTAGCCACTTGGAATGCTATGTGTGTGCACGAAGCGGCAACTGGCTTCCATGAAGATCCGTTCAATTGCAACTCTGATTTTTGCCAGGACGCGCTTGCTTCGTTTCCATGATCGCCTTCTTCTAATCGTGACTTTTGCGCTGGCTCCCGTATGAAGGGCATGGGATGTCAAACATGCAGAGAGACAGAATGTCCCACCTCAAGATTCACCGTAAGGAACGACGTGCAAATAGCAAGATTAGTCGCGCTGATTTGGCTTCTTGTGTGGGTTGCGGCCTGCACCACAACTTCGGACTCCGGCACCGACTCTTGAGCCCACCTCGACACCTATTCTAACTGAGCCCCCAACGCCGACGCCGACAGCGACCCCAACGCCGACGCCGACAGCGACCCCAACGCCGACGCCGACAGCGACCCCAACGTCGACGCCGACAGCGACCCCAACGTCGACGCCGACAGCGACCCCAACGTCGACGCCGACAGCGACCCCAACGCCGACAGCGACCCCAACGCCGACAGCGACCCCAACGTTGACGCCGACAGCGACCCCAACGCCGACAGCGACCCCAACGCCGACCCCGACAGCGACCCCAACGCCGACCCCAACGCCGACCCCGACAGCGACGCCGACTCCTACCCCCACACCGACCCCAACGCCGACGCCGACTCCTACTGCGAATAACTACTATTCGCTCATGCTTGACTTGATCAATGAGGCTAGAAGGGAGGCCGGGGGGACTCCTGTGGTGCTGGGTGATAATCCAGCCGCCCAGTTCCACGCAGAGGACTCACTAGCCACCTGCATATCCGGTCACTGGAACACCTACGGCCTGAATAACCGAATGCGTTATTCCTTGGCAGGAGACTATCAAGCTGAGAACGAGAACGTCTCAGGGTCTGACTACTGCATTTCTGCTGGGGAGGGATACGGACCCATTTCCAGCATAGAGGAGGAAATACAGCAGGCCATGGACGGCTGGATGGACAGTCCAGGCCACCGCGCATCAATCCTGAGGCCAAGGCAGCGCAAAGTGAACATCGGGCTGGCATGGGACCGGTACAACTTTGTAGCTGTTCAGCAGTTCGAGTCGGACTTCATTGAGTATGACAGCCTCCCAACGTTTGATGATGAGGGAGTGTTGCTGTTGAAGGGGAATCTGAAGAATGGAGCGAGTCTGGACCATAACAGTTTTCGGGTGATCTTGACCTACATGCAGCCACCCTCTCCTCTTACCCGAGGGCAATTAGCACGGACCTACGGTTCCTGCTTAGGTAGAAAAGTGGCGCACCTGAGCCCGTTCAGCGATGGAGTGGTGAACACCACATGGAAGCCCTGCTCTACTCCCTATGACATCCCCGCAGATGTGCCTCCGCCAACATCAAGGCGGGACTCCCGCAACCTCTGGCTTGAGGCCAAGGAACGGTTTGAAACACAGCAGGCACAGGAGAATGTGCCTATTGTGTCTCAGAAGATCCGGATGTCACGTTATGACGTTGCTCACGAGGCCTTCGTGATTGAAGCGAATCTGTCCGACGTTTTGTCAAAGCATGGCCCTGGGGTCTATACCGTATGGATGTATGCTGTGGTAGATGAGGAAGTCGCTGTGATATCGGAATATGCCATTTTCCATGACACAGAGATAGTCAACCCCTACGGGGCTCGACGGAACTAAGAATCGTCATCTTGGCGCTTGTGAGGTTGAGGGGGTAAAGTCAACCACGCTGATAAGTTGAGCTTAATGCGAAGAGTTCTTGATTTTGCCCAGTCGGGTGGTCCCAAAACACCGGTGTGTCCCGCTTCAATGGTGCCATCGCCTCCCAGCGATGGAAACGCCAACCCTCCGGGAGCGCATGGCCCGGCTCAGCGAGACGACTGACCCCAGCGTTGGGCATTCCGCCTGCGACAGAGGTGAGGGTCATTAGAAGCGAAGGAGGAACGGACCACGAAGGTTCTTGACTTTGTCCAGTGGGGTGGGCCGAAATGCGATGGATGTCGGGAGGCACGACACGGCGGCGAAACGGCGACTCAGTTGGAAAATGGGACACAAATGGCGATGGAGGTTGGGGTGCAAGACGGGACGAAAACGGTGCTTCAAGTCCCTCGTAAGTGTTGGACGCAGCCCTGGTCGAGACGGCGGCATGGTGACACGTCAGGCGATTGACGGGTCCGGGGAAATGCCGCTCGGCTCCAGGACTCCAGATCGCCGGGGAGGGCGGCCCAGGTTGGCCCATCCGGTTGGACGCCGTTAGGTTGCCACGAGGCAATACGAGCAGGAGAGCATCAGAATCGTCTTTCCGTCAATCTCTATGCGTTTTGATGCGAGGGTAATGATGGGTAGGCCTCACGTCAGGCATTTTTTCCATGAACGGCTCCCTTCCAATATGAAACCTAGTCCTGCAGGGTCTCGACCATGCCAACGCCATACTTTTGGTGCTTGACCAAAGCGCCGATAGTAATCTTCTGTCGGGTCATATTTCTTCTTTGCCAACTGGTTTGACTTCTAAGGCCATATTACAAGCACGCGCCTTGGCACACACCTTTGGGCCAGACTCACTCCGGTACCTCTGGGAACTGTGCGCATACCGCCATGGAGCGTGTCCATGGCTGCAAGGTCGTCGCACGGCTGCCTTCGAGCGCGGGCCATTGGCGCAAGTTGCGTACTCGTCGGACAACGAGGCCCAGCGTTCTGCAGCATCCGGTCCATCGTATCCCGGTCACCCCCGGACCGGATTGGGGTGCAAGCACCACCTAGAGCAACACCAGCGTTAGTCACGCCAGTGCCATCAAAGCGACCAAAGCCCCATGTGAGATGACTTGAGCCGAGGCGACAGTGACACCTCTTCGTCGAATTACAACCTATGCAATGCCCAGTCGAACCAAAATCAACAACCTAGGAAAACCGCAGATCTTGCTATCGATTGAAGGAGACTCACTACTCCGTGACATCCATGGCACAGACCTGTCGCCGAGACACATACACACCGCCCAGACGAGGGTGGTCACTTCATAGGTTACCAACACGCTAGGCCCGGCCCCAACAGAGGGATTACAACTGACTTGTCACCGTTTTTTGCCTAATATTCCCTGATACTTCACAACACTTCTGTTACAGTACCCAACGGGTCGCTGTAGTATCGGCGCACTTGGGGATGGCGTCATGCCCGAGCTCAGGTGCTGATGAGTGCGAACAGACAACAATTACCCATACGCCTCAAGCAGGGAGGGTCCCTTTGTTGACTCGTTTTCGGTATCCGTGCGTATTCCTCATGCTGCTCTTGGTCGCACTAATAGCGATGGCATGTACCGGGCCAATCGGCCCCGCCGGGCCACCCGGCGAGCCCGGCCCGCAAGGCGAACGAGGCCCAGCAGGTAAAGCAGGGGGTGATGGCGGACAAGGTCCGCAAGGCATTCCCGGCATCAAAGGTGATGCTGGTGATCCGGGGCCAGAAGGCAAGCCCGGGCAAGACGGAGAGGCTGGCCCGATGGGTCCACGGGGTGAAGCCGGGAAGGACGGCGATGAAGGCCCCATGGGTCCCGCTGGCCCTAGGGGTGCAGGCGATCCTGGCCCTAAAGGTGACAAGGGCGACACTGGGCCTACAGGACCCCCCGGAGCGCGAGGCCCGCAGGGCGCGCGAGGACCCGAGGGACAGACGATGACATTGGCTATTGCATACTCCGAAGGCATGGCGCACAGACCAGCCGTACCCGACTTCGTAATCCCCCTTCCCAAGAAATTCAGGGTGGAAGGCATCCAAAACACCTATGTGTTTACATGGACAACTCCACCCCGCGGGGATAACCACTATTCGGGGTCTATCGCTGGCAGACACTACGAGGTATATCCACCCCACGCCAATAACCCAAGTCGAACTAACGGTTATTGCGAGGCAACCGAATGGGCCTCCCTCTACCACAGAGATGCGGGTGGACCCCAATGGAGAGTATGTTCCGACAAACGGGGGCATATCGCCTCGATTGTAGCTGAACAAATTGATGAAGGACGTGGGCTGGCATCAGAGTCGCACTTCTATCAAGCCTACGATTGGAATTAGCTTGTATCTCCACTTCGAACAGGGGTATGCCAAATGGAAGAGTTCTTGCGCCCGATATTGGGCGCGGCCGTTGCATTGGGTATAGTGCTAGCCATCGGCTTGGGGATACGTGCATTGACGGACGAAACCAACTGGGTCCAGTCCCCGACCATCACTGAAGACGGTGAACTTCAGTTACACGTCAAACACGAAGACGGGCTCCCATTTACAGGGCCGGACGGATATTCCAACGTCGTGTTGGCTACATTGGAGGGATCAAAAAGGAACAAAAGGTACGAGAACGTTGTATCCGTTCCTTCGTCCTATGCCGACTATCTGGGGATAGAGGGGCTCAAGGTTGCTGGATTCAAGGTGCCTCAGCGTGCATTGAATGTTGGCACGCTGCATGCCTGCGTCTTCCTCAAGGGCGATTCCGTGGGCTGCAAATCCATTGCCATGCAGCAGGGGGCGCCTTCCACGACTTGGGGGCATAAATACGACTTTGGGGACAAGGCCCAAGGAAATACACTCATGGGATGTCCATGGGACGACCGCTCCCGATTTTAGGAGCAAGTTGCCGAATTTGGGACCAACTGTTATTTATGGAGCAAAGCCTAAGAAGAAGTGTAAGACTTGATGATTCGGCCGTTGGAGTAGGAAGGAGAAATGAAGGTGGCTACAGAAGTCACGGCGCGAGAGATGACCCCAGACGAAGTGGGGGCGTATCTGCGACGCCTGTATGAGAAGGCACCCTATAGGGACAAAATGTTTACCGTGCATCTTTTTGGGGTAGTGTATGGTGAACGTCTCCGAGCGCACCGCATTACGGCCGAATCAATTATCGAGCGAGGTCGCCTTCCTAGCTTCGGTGTGGCGTTGAACGCGGGCATGAAACTAAGCGGGTTCGTAGAACTTACACCCCGAGGGAAACGTTATCTCGACGAGCTAGTCCCTGCCCCTAGATTCGTGGCTCCCGAGAAGTGAAAACCCGACCGTGTGCGGATAAGCCAGTAAAGGCGAGGTTAAGGAACTTTGGAGAGGTGACACAACTGGACCCTGAGACATTGGCTATCCTTGAGGAACACGAATGCTTTGGGTAAGGATGGGCATGTAATGCAGAATGGCGAGTTTTAAGGCAGAGAAGGGTTTTAATGCAAAGCCCCCGTAAATGGCCTATGCTTAATGCTATAGGGCGGGCTCGACACGAGATGCGCCTCATGGAGGAATTCCTGACTCGACTAATCATCTATGCGGGTAAGATCGACGTGCACGTCGCGTAAAGTCTTCCGCGTATACCAGAAGGCCGCCCCCAGAGGTAGGACGCCGGACAACCCCCAAGGAAAGTAAACAACCCCAAGCACGATGATACTGCCTACTGTCACAATAGGAAGAGCCAATAGATAGACCATCTCCCCGCACTTAGTCAGGAAGGACTCAAGCCTTAGTTCGGTAGTTAACTTGCTGATGTTGTCAGTATTCCTCAACTGCCACAACAACCCCGCAAACCCAAGTAGCAAGGTAATGGCCCAATCCTGGGAAGCCGTCCTAGCCCAAGACACATCAGAACTTTCTTGAGCAATGAGGTGAGCCACCAAAGCAAGAGAAAGCAACCCCACCCTTTCGGCTGGTTCGAACAATCGTCGAAGACGCGACTCAAACCCGTCCCTGTGATTCCGCAGGTATTCCCGTAACTCGTGCAACGGGACTTCGGGATAATGACTTTCAGCAATGGTCATAACGCCTCCCTCCCCTGCAACAGTCCCAGCCCTGAGCACCCACTGATAAACAGTTTCAAGGAGAAGAATTAGAACGAGCCGCAGACGTACACTCCGTTGCTGGTATTGTTGACTGAAGCCTCAGGAAGGAACATAGCAATCAGAGTTCCAGCCGCGGCCGCTGATATAGAGAACAGACCCATCTGACATAGCAAGACTCTAAGAGCATGTTCGTTAGCCTCTGCAACAAGGCCGCGTTGCCTCATGATTCCAGAGAAACTGAGGCCAGTAGGCCGGACTCCAAACTTCGATTGCATATCCACGGGTTGGCCTCGCTCGGACCCTTGCCGCCCCGACTTACGCCCCACACCGGCAGCGCGATTTCGACGAGTAGCTTTTCCTGAAGGCATAGAGAACACCACTGACCAGAAAGGCTTTTGGTCTAGGTTAGCTCCCAACATTAAACCATTCAATGACGAGAGAGGAACGCCAACCCGTCGGCCGGCTGGACTGGCTTGATGGTCCCCCTGAGTGTGCGCGACAGGTCGGAGAGAGAAACCTCGTGAGACGCCTCCCGGTTCCGCCAATCCATCGGCCTCTCTTGGAACGGGCTTGCCGAAGGCGCTGAGGGTCGACCCGAAGTAGGTGCTCCGCTGGCGTTAGGGCACGGAACCCTGAGGCAGGAGCATGATGGCCATCGGGGGAAATCCAAGCCATCATGGGTTGAGGACTCCTCGGCATCCGTGTGGAGTCCATGATGTCTTGCCACACTGCCATCGCACCGTTCCTAGCTTCCCTGATGATTTCCCCCCCGGCTGGGTGCTTGGAGGAATCTTCCGGCTTGTCATGGAGTGAGTTCGACCGCCGCCTCGGGACAAGCTCCCTCCTCAAAGGCAGATGGCGTGCCGGGGTACCAACCGATACCGGCACTTTCCCGGTGTTCTGGATAGCGTATATGACATGGCCTCGGGCCATCTGGTTCCTCTGGGCAGGGACCGCCACCTTAGTAGCTTAGGAAGCATCAGAATAACAGTGGGTCGAGGCAATAAATTCGATGACCTGAGCATTGCTGCCAATGTGGGCGTGGAGTTCATAGAATGCTCCCATTCGGTCCCGGGAATCGATAGTCCGGCGGACCCCAATCGATTTGAGGATTGGCTTCCATGAGTTTCACGAAGAGCGGTACTAGGACCTCCAATATGCTGGTACCATCCCGCACCTGCTCCCGGTTCCTCCCTATCTTCCACGCAGCCCCTCCATGCACAATTTGGTTGCGGGCAACGTAGAGCCGGTCGAAGATGATGTTCAGTACTTCTCTGGTGTTGCCTTCTGCAATAGCCCTTAGTCCATCGCGTTGGTCCTCTTCAAAGGCGTACTCCCAGTTATCGTATCCCATTCCGAAAACATTGAACCAGAAACGCCAATAGACCCACTTATTGTTCAATAGCATCCTTACCGAACCGGTGAATTTCTCAATAATGACGTCTCGGATCTCATTCCCCTCATCAATGGAGAGAATGATGTCGAAGTAGTCGTCGAATAGATGGCGCTCCTTCTTATCCGTTGCGCCGCGTTCACCCCTAGCATAGGCAGCGTTGAAGGCAATCCAGTAGAAGATGAAGGCGGCGTCGGGATCATCGGATTCGGTTGCCGCCCTGGAGAGCCAGCTCTTGGCTCGCCGTATCCGCAGCTCGAGGTTCTCTGGCAAACCTACCGAAGAGTTTTCCATCGTGGTGCCTCCTTGATGTGGTGTCCTGACGGTCGTTCGTTCTGTAGACACCCTGCTGCTCCCATTGAGCCCGCATTACCGGGACAGTGAGACCGTGGCAGAACTACGTACTTCAAGCGTGTCAACTTGGCTCACTTGCGACCAACGCACGTCCCCTAAATACCCTCGACGTTAGCTTTCTTAAGCGTTGGCCAACAACGACCCGAACGGGCCCGCTTACCGAGTATGCGAGCACGAGGAGTCGCTAGAGAATAGCATCGCAGGGCGTTTGAGAAGCTATGGCCCATCGAGGGGCCGTGCGAGGCCGGGCTCACTTACCCGTGAACCGGCGGCTACGTCCTTCGGGTCCCGAGTCCCTCCAGCAGGTGAAATGGCACTTCCGGCTCCTGACGGGAGAGCCATGCATTCTGCCGGTCTGCCAAAACCTGTTCATGCTTTTCAGCGCGGTATTGCAGGCATTGCCTCCGAATCTCGTTTACATAGGCCAGCCATGTTCGGATGTAATCGCTTTCCGCTTTCTCGAAGGCCTTTTGTCTGGCAGTATTGCCGCCTATAACCGCTTGACGCCAGAACCAGTCCCCGTTTTCCATGAATCGGTCAGGAAAGTTCTTGACTTCTTCTCGGCTACGGAGCCTATAGAACTGGGCGTGCGTGTATAGGTCCCGGCTGTTATCTTTGTGGTGGTCGTAGCTATAGAGGAAGTAGTGCCAGTCATGTGGAGTTATCACCCTTATCCAGTCCCGAGCATCCTGCCAGGCATAGCCCTCCCAATCTGGCTCGATTTGTGGATGGGGGGCTGATTGCTCTAGGTGTTCGAAGCATCAGGGACTCGCGATTCCTGTAGTGTAACGCGACAGGATGGGAGGGACGGCAGGAGCGTCACCTTGCCGGAGCGTACTGAACTGCGAACTCTTCTCCGGGAGTTGGTATCCAGAGAACAGCGTCACCCGTCATCTTCCGTGGATGCCACACTACCGTTCGCATTAGTGCAATCTTTCGCCGCTGCACTGGTCAAAGAAGGGGCCATTGGGGTAGTTCGATCCGGAATACCCTATTCTCCCAGGAGTTCCTCGATGGTCTCAGCGTACCAAACAACACCGAGGCCATATTCTAGGGTTTGGGCAATTCTCAGGTCGCCCACCTCAACTGGCTCGGTTTGGGTCAGAGGTTCCCCAGAGAACACCCCAAGGAGCGCGAACGCCTTTTCGTCGTTCTTGAGTGTAAGTAACCGCCCATCTTTCAGAACCATGTCGATTGGCTTTGATATGACCACGCTTCCAGATGATCCGGGAAATAGCTTGGCATCGATGAGAAAGCATGGTTCTCCTTGGAATCCAACTCCCCACCCGGACGCGACGATGCCAGACTTCACTATCGGAAACAGGTTCACATCGTCGTAGAAACCTCTCGGATAACCTACAACCAACACATCACTGGATGCTTCGACCCGTATCTCCTTATTGTTGCATGCAAGGAGACCACGGTGGAGACAGAATGGTGAGGCGTAGGTGAACAGGTCTTTGTTGGACTCTACCTCGCGCCCTAACAATTTCGACACGTTAATCGCGGCCACATCAACACTCTCGTTGGGGTGGAGTCTAACCCGATCCTTGATATCGTCCCCAGCAAGGGAGACCGGAGCCCATCCCGGTCTCCCAGATGCGTCCCACCTTCGCAAATGAACTGTGATTTTGGAAGGGAGTGTCTCCACATCATTCACTTTCGGCATGACGACATGCCTGTTCGTCACCAGCCAAAGGTCCGTCCTGACCCATTGATACTCTGGTCCACCCGGGTCTGGTAGATCCGAGACGCTGTAGAAGAATCCTGAGCCTTGAACTTTCTGTTGAAGGGTCTCGGTGAGTATCAGGGTAGTCATATGGTTTAGCTTTGAGTCTAAGTCCACTTCATTGCCTCCGTTCATGCCCTGAGTCTGCTTCACATATTGTACGATGCATCGTACAATATGACCATGTACACGATCCTGCGAAGCGCAGCGTTTGATCGGTGGTTGAGCAGGTTGCGGGACCGCCAGGCGGTGAACCGCATCGTCGCCCGGCTACTGGCAGCCGAGGATGGGCACATCGGAGACGTGAGACCTGTTGGCGAGGGCGTATCCGAGATGAGGATTCAGCATGGGCCTGGATACCGGGTCTACTTCATCACGCGAGGCGCTGAGCTGATCATCCTGCTGTGCGGCGGCGACAAGGACAGCCAACGGAGAGACATCGAGCGGGCCAAGAGAATGGCGACGGAATGGAGGAGCTAATGTCTGAGGAGTATCGAAAGTTCGACGCAGCAGATTACATCAAGGGCGAAGAGGATGTCCGGGGGCTTCTCAGAGCGGCTATGGATGAGGACCAAGGGGACGGGGCCGTGATTCGAGCCGCTCTCAAGCACGTCGCCCGGATGCAGAACATGAGCGCCCTTGCCCGCGACACCGGTCTAAACCGCGGCAACCTCTACACTGCGCTGTCCGAAGACGGCAACCCCACTCTTGCAACGCTGATGAAGGTCGCCAACGCCCTGGGACTGAGGCTGCGCCTTGAGCCTGTGGAGGACCGTGCACCGGGCGCACAACCAGCCGGTACTGGAATCTCCCAGCAGGGACCGGCATCGACATAGCCCAGCCATTGGCATCGCACGTCATTGAGGGAGGCGCTGCGATGAACGAAGAGTCAGAGTCGACCGACGCATGGTTGTCTGACAAAGAGTTCCTGTAGAGGGGCGGAGGCTACCGAGTGGCCTCCCTACACTTACACTGAATCCGATGAACAAGAGACTGGTCAAATGGATCGTCCAAGCCGCACTGGCTGTTATTGGCGTTCTCGGGGCACACGACCTTGCTGCCGCACCGGAAGCGTGGTTGAACGTCCTCGCAGAGTATCCCGTGATAGCCGTTGTCTTGACGTTCGGTGGAGGAGTGGGGGTTACCTTGGCACTTCAGGATGTCTGGCGGTCCCGCCTGCCGCACCGTACCGCTTACTGGTTCGCCGATAATGCCTGGGCGGTCCGACATTTCTTCTCGGGGAACATGCAGTCGGGACACGTTCGCGCCTACTATCTCCCAGGACCGGACGGAGAGGAACCGCCTGATCCCATTTGCATGACTACCCGTGCAGGAGTCAGATTCAAGAGGCCGTGGCGTCCCATCCTTCCTTCTGTTGCTGGCGAGTTTTGGGTAGCCACTACCTTCGTGACCGCAGGTGTCGACGGTGTGTTCAGTGTCCTGCCCCCGTCCAAAGTGAAGGCATGGCGACCAAGGCGCGGGTTCCCGGCTTGGACTTCAAGACTCTGAAGGCGTCTGGCAACACTTGGCTGCGGGGCATCTGGTCCGATGGGGAGACGATGTGGGTGGCGGACGCCCACCGCGAGAAGGTCTATGCCTACGACATGGGAACCAGGGCGCGGGTTCCCGGCATGGAGTTCAATACCTTGGAGGTGTCCGGGAACGACTGGCCAGTCGGCGTCTGGTCCGATGGCGAGACGATGTGGGTGGCGGACTTACTAGACGAGAAGGTCTACGCCTATCATATGCCCTCTGCAGTGGCTCAGCGCTCCTTCTCTCCAGCCCCGGTGGGACCGGGCGAGGAGGTGACGGTGACCATCAGCGCCGACAACTACGGGTCCGCCGCAGGAGTCACGGAGATGCTGCCAGCTGGTTTCACTTACATATCCAGCAGCCTTCCCGACAGCCAGGTCACTGCCACAGGCCAGACAGTCAAGTTCGCCCTGTTTGGGGAGATGTCCTTCACATACTCTGTCACTGCCCCCAGCGAGGATGGTTCCTATGCCTTCTCCGGTGCGCTGAGGGACTTCGACCAGAACGACCATGATGTCGGCGGTGATTCAACGGTGACGGTTGCGGTCACGGACCCGCTGGTCGTGAGATACGACGCCAACAACAACGGGAAGATTGAGAGGAACGAGGTCGTAAACGCAATAAACGACTACCTCTTCGGGGAAGGAGAAACTACCAGGGCCGACGTGGTCAGGCTCATCAATCTGTACCTCTTCGGCTAAGAAGCCGAACGGAAACGGCTGGAAGAGCTGTGTGGGGTGGTGGGCGCCCCAGCTTACCCCCTAAGGCGGGCCCGTTGGACCGGACCATCAAGAGGTGGCGAACAAAGCCCTGGAGCGTCTCTCCGGGTAATTCGACGGGATGTACTCGGATGTGGGCCGGGCTTGTCGCTCAGGACTGCTCTGTGCCTCGTGTCGACCTGGCGTACGGGCCTCTCCTTGCCCTGTTTCTTCTCGACTTCCATTTGCATCCTCCAATGTCTGAAGTAATGGGAGTCTGGATTCCCCAAGGACGCCGGTAATCCGCTGTAGGGTGGTGCGCACGCGCATCCCCGCGACGATGGAGTCTCAAGGAGAAACGTAACGGACCGGCCGATTGGACGAATACTACCGAAGGTAGGGAGCTAGGCCCGTAGCCATGGTGCTGGGGCGTACAGCCCGTCTTCCATTCTAGGAAGAAGGCCAACCGCTCGCGTCCTCGGCAGATCATGCCGAAGGCGTCAGGGGCGATGGAGCGCTACAGTTGTCAATGACGGGCACCAAGAGGCGAGGCACTGAGGATCCACGACGAGCCTACGGTGGTCCGCAAGTATTAGCTAACCATTATCTCCGATGTGCTGGCACGTGCAGCGGAGTCAAATAGGTAGCAGCAAACACCATCTCCGAGAGCCACTGGCGGAACGACTCGTTGTCGCTGAACTGCTTGAACAGTTCGGTGTGGTCGGCTAGGAGCTCGGTCATTGCGCGTTCCAAGGCTTTGTCGTGCTCGATTCGGGCGTTCTGCCGGTCGGAATTGGCCATTGCGTTCTGGTAGGCCCTGTCCCCTGCCACCTTCGTGGGCAACTCCTCAGTAATCACCTTCTCAATCTTGTCCTGGTCCTTCCACTCGATGTTGCCGAACCGGTCGTTGAACTCTCTGATGATGTTGGAGAGACGGTCCATCTCCGGCTCCGGCTTTTGGCCTCCTCCTGCGGTGGGGACTGGGGCGATCTCTGCGTCCTCGTCGGGAAGCTGGATGTCTTGCACCGCCTGCTTCTCTACCCGGTAACTGTCCATATCGATTGCTTCAAGAACGCCCTTGGACAAGTCATCCTCCACCGGCACAGGCAGCTTGGGAACTAGAAAGGTCAGAAAGATGGAGAGCTTCTCCCACTCGGCGTGGGTGTAGGGCAGAATGGAGGCCAAGAACCCGTAGGCCCGCAGGAACGCTTTCGCCTTGCCCTTAAAGTCCACCTGACCGTCTTCGTCCAACTGCTCCCGGTAGACCGACACGCAGGCGTCTAGGATTGGATCGAGCCGGTCGCGGTCGGCTCCAGATAGGTACCGCTCTACCAGTTCGTCAATCTGCGCCGGGCCATAGACCTGATACCCGTCCAGGGACGCCTTGAGATCGTGCAGCCTGTCGGGGTCGGTTTCCTCTGCCAAAATGGTGGTCCGGTAGTAGGGGGCGAAGGCCGTCTGGATGGTGTCGGCATCGTTGGCGAAGTCCAGCACGAAAGCATCGTGCTTCTTGGGATGGGCCCTATTGAGACGGGAGAGCGTCTGCACCGCTTTCACTCCCGAAAGAGGCTTGTCGACGTACATCGTGTGCAGCAGCGGCTCGTCGTATCCGGTCTGGAACTTGTCGGCGCAGACTAGGAAACGGTACGGGTCCTCTTGAATCTTGTCGGCTATCAAGTTGGACGAGAAGCCGTTGAGGGACGCCTCGGTGACCTTCACGCCGTCGTACTCGTGCTCTCCGGAGAAGGCGGCGATGGCCTTGTATGGACTTTTGCGCTCAGCCAAGTAGTCCCGGATTGCGTAGAAATAAGTAATGGCCCGTTGGATGCTGCTCGTGACCACCATGGCCCGTGCCTGCCCGCCAACTTTCTGGGAAGCAGACGCATTATCATGGAAGTTGTCCACCATGGCCTTTGCCTTCAGGGTGATGGCATGGTGGTGGTCCTCCACGTAGCGGCGCAACCGCTTCCCTGCCCGCTTGGTATCAAACTCCGGGTCTCCCTCAACCGTCTTGACCAATCGGTAGTAGCTGTCCCACGGCGTGTAATTCGCGAGAACATCAATTATGAAACGCTCTTGGATAGCCTGCTTCATGGTGTAGGAGTGGAAGGGTATGTGCCTCGTATTCCCGCCTTCGGGAACAGGCGTACCAAATATCTCCAAGGTCTTATTCTTGGGTGTGGCGGTGAAGGCGAAGTAGCTGGCATTGCTCAGCATCCTTCTGGACTCCATCAGGCGATTGATCTTGTCCTCGGTGGTTTCGTCCTCCTCTTCAGCGCCTGCTTCTCCCAAGGCCATGGACACTGACGCTGAAGTCCGCCCACCCTGGCTGGAATGGGCCTCGTCAATGATGATGGCGAACTTGCGGCCCCGGTGTTCGTTGCCCATGGCGTCCAAGATGAAGGGGAATTTCTGCACCGTGGTGATGACGATGCGCTTGCCCTCTTGCAGCAGTCGCCTCAAGTGGCCGGAGGTCTCGGCATGGCCTACGATGGAACCGACTTGGGCAAATTGCTTGATGGTATCCCGTATCTGCTTGTCCAGCACCCTCCGGTCCGTGACGACGACCACGGTGTCGAAGATGGTTGCATCATCCCGCTCCAGTCCTATCAGTTGGTGGGCCAACCATGCTATGGAGTTGGACTTGCCGCTGCCCGCTGAGTGCTGAATCAGATATTTCGGGCCTGCTCCCTTGACGGCTGCGTCGGCTAGCAGCTTCCGCACCACGTCCAATTGGTGATAGCGGGGCCATACCTGCTCATGCATCCTGCGGCCCGTCTTCTCGTCCTGCTTCCCTACCTTCTGTGCGTAGTTCTCGATGATGTCGGTCAGCCCGTCGCGCGTGAGTACCTGCTTCCAGAGGTAATCGGTCTTGAGGCCGTTGGGATTGGGCGGGTTGCCTGCGCCATCGTCCCATCCCTTGTTGAAGGGCAGGAACCATGACGCCTTGCCCTTGAGATGCGTGCAGAACTGCACCTCGTGGTCGTCGACGGCAAAGTGGGCAAGGCACCTGCCAAGCTCAAAGAGTTTCTCCCTGGGGTTGCGGTCCCGCTTGTATTGCTCTACGGCGTCGCCTACCGTCTGTTTGGTCAGGCTGTTCTTCAACTCGAAGGTGGCGACGGGCAGGCCGTTGACGAACAGGCACAGGTCAAGGGCAAGCTGGGCGTTGTCATTGCTGTAGCGGAGTTGCCTAGTCACGCTGAAGCGGTTCTGCTCATACAGGACCTGGGCCCTCTCGTTCCCCGTCGACGGCGTGTTGTACATCAGGGTCGAACTGGTGCGGGCCGTGCTTGATGCCTTTCCGCAGCACGTCGATGGTCCCGCGCTTGGTGATTTCACCCTGCAAGCGCGACAGGAACCTGCGCCGCGTCGGGCCGTCCTGTCCAAGGTCGAGCGATTGGGCGGCATCGGCTGAGTATCGTGGAGGAATGGGGAAAGCTGGGCCAAGTCCACGCAGTGCTCGCGGTCGTATTCCTGCGGGTCTCCGCATATCCACCCCTGCGCCATAACTGGACGGCCTTTCGCGCACCATGCGGCCCTGCGGAGAATCGCATGGTCGGCCCGTCATCGCCTCGCAGATGAGGCGCTCCAGCCCCTTCTCGCTGGTGTCGGTGGTCGAACCGATTGCCCGACCTACGTGCTCCTCTCCAGGCCGGTAGAACATGCCCCGAACCGCATTCGACCAATCGAGGGTCTCAGGGATGTTGGTTGTGTCGATCTGGTCGTCGGATAGGTCTTCCAACGCCATTATCTGAGCCCTTTGCCTAGGGGTCAGATCAGACATGTCCTTCCTCATAAGCCCTCCTTTCCTGATTGCTCGATTTTGCGGGCGGTGATGATGCGCCCGACTTCATCGCCGGTTGCCGGATCCGCTATGGGCGAGGTGTGAACGACCACAATGACCGCTGTTCCCACCATCCCAGTGGTTCTCCATCGATGTTCGTGCGGGTATGGGTCTTCGATGGTCACCGCGAGGTGGTCGTCGAAAACGAGAATAGCGGTCTCAAACTCGATGCGATGGTTCCGAAGATTTGCTCTGTTCTTCTCTTGGTCCCATTCCCAACGCAAGGTCTTGCCTGCTCTGCGGGTGATTCATTGTAGCTACGTCACGTATCTGCGTCAAAGGGAGGCTCGGCATCGTAGGTTTCTTCGTCCATCCCGTCCGCAAGTGGCTTATCATCTTCCATCGGGTCTTCATCCGGCAACTGGGCAGCCGCCTCCCGCACATCCAGCTTGCCGGTCACCACGTCGGCGATGAGGCGAGTGCGGTATTCTTGGATTAGTTCGATTTGGCGGCGGGCACGGGTGATGGCGGTGCTGATTGGCGCTATCGTCTCTTCCACATATCGTAGAATTCCAATTGGCGTTCCTCAGACGGAGGGAACGGAACCTTCATGTTGGACAAGATTCCCAATGTCAGTTGATTGATAGTCGATGTGAAGAATGCCGCGGACTGGTATTCAAAGAACTTAGAGTTGAAAATTTGATGTAAATAGTCGTTGTGTGGACTCCTGAATACAGTCATGAATGCGCCGAACGTAGTCCCTGCCGACTCTGCGGCGATACGAGCGTTCTTTCCGACCAATTCCCTGCTCCCGCTCCTAGAGCAGATAAGTATGTCTCCCTCTCCGGTAATCAACTTGGATGGTACAGCACTTCGTACATAGACGTTATCTCCATAGACCAGTTGACCATCACGAATGTTCGAGGCACGCAGAACCAGTATCCCGTCCTCCTCACCTACTAGGTCTTGAGGGTCGTAGGTCAGACCAATCAATCCATCACCTAGGTTCCGTAGACGTGGAATCTCCCAATGCTCCGGCACATCTCCAAGCCACTCGACGCCGGAGGGCTTGAGGCGGACGTTGGGGTCGAGGCCGCGGGTGACGGCCCGGTTGACGATGGCCTGCTTCTCCTCCTCCAGCAGGGCGATGAGCTTCCGCTTGGCGTTGACGTAAAGTCGAATGCGTTGGTCCATGTGGTTCAGGTAGCGGACGATGGCGCGCTGCTCGGCGAGGGATGGAACAAGGCAAGGTAGCAGTTTGAAGTCTGTCCAGCTAAGGTTTTGCCTGAGTCCTGATCCTAAGCCATAGAAGACTTTCTTTAGGTCGTAGGTATGGAGAAGACCATGTCCATATTGCCTGGATAGCTTTGCACCGGTACGAAGACAAATATAGGCCGAGGTTATAATTCCCTTGTACGGGCTCAATCCAAAGCGAAGGCTGTTCCAATCGTTCTGAAGATCTGTAGGACGACAGATGATGTCGCCCGGCTCCACCAATTGGTAGGTCTCGAAGGATTCGGGGACCAGTCCGTGAAGCCTTTCCTCCGGTCGAATTTTGATTTGGCCATAGCTAAGGGTAAGTACAGTTGTTTCTACCATGCCTTTGTTGAGAGTCTGTCCCGATGAATAGCAAGCTCTTCCCGATAGCACATTCCAATGGGACGGCACGTCGCCGAGCCACGAAACGCCGGAGGGCTTGTAGACCGTGTAGGGGTGGAGGCCGTTCGTGTACATGTGAGTTTACACCCGTTAGATCAAACCCGATGGGGTTACTGTGAATGAGGTCAAGTGCATGAGTGATAGCGTGGGCCTCCACAATACCGGTGTTGTATTTGTAGCTAAGTGCCGGTTGGTTATGAATATCGTAAACTGGCTCGGATGTCTGAAGATAGCCAGATATCACACCTACGACTGTCAGTTCATCTTCCCGGTCGTTCATTCTGTGACACACAACTGGCCCGCCAGAGAAGCCGGGGTTGTTGTGGCCATCCAAGAGCCAGTTTCTTGACGTTCCCAAACTGTAAGGCAGACAGGATTCCTTTCTTCACCAGAGGGAATGGGAAGTTAGCGTTCAAATTCCCTCCGTCATTGGTCAGACCATAGGGGAAGCCAAGGAAATACATATCCTGACTAATGGTCAAACCGCCTATGGTCGTATGTAGCGGATGTGCAGGTGAAAGTCGAAACCCAGCTGCTAGAACCGTTATATCGACACCGTGCTCACCATGTCCAACCAGTTCAATTTGAAGGTTCTTCCAAGTGTTCTCATGCTGTATTTGGACCACACTGGGGCCAGCAATAGAAGACACAGAATGGCGGGCAGTAATTATGTATTGCCTACTATCCACGTCTATCGTAAAGCAAGTACCAGTAAACCCGTCATACTGGAGGCGGAAGGTTCGTTGCAGAATGTTTGTGGTAATTATCATGAATGTTCACCAAAATCTCCGTTGATAACCTCCGCCAGAAGCCCCTCCGTCTCCCGTTCCAAGGACAGGATGTCAGCCCGTATCTCCTCCAGTGGGGCGCAGGGACTATTATTGTTCACTGCCACCCTCTCATGCAATCGCCATTCCAGTTCTGCCCAAAAGGATGGCGGCTGATGTCTGGGTCAGGCTGCCTTCTCCTCCGAAGGGAAGGCTTCGTGAATCCAGGCCACGGGCTTCTTCTGGATTGTGCGTCCAATCGTAGATAAGTGCGAAGGGGTTATCTCCATCGCAGTTGTCTGCCAATCTCGGTGGTATCAGCTTGGGGTCATATTCTTGCTGCTGAAAATTCGGATGCCCGGGTAATAGAATGCCCAGGAGTCCCACATCTTCGGTTCATTTCCGTGTGTCTCAGGCTTGACCCAATCTCCCAGTCCACGTATTTGCGTTGCCATGTGCAGGGCCCTATCAGCACGACCGTTACGGATACTTGAGCAATGTAGTCCTCGCGGATTCTTTGGAGCACTGCCTCAGTAGGTAGGTTGTTGCCAATGATGTCTCCCAAGTCAACCGACTTGTCAACAATGTTGTCTCCCATCATCCGAACAAAGCGGTCTTTGTATCGCTGGTCCTGTCGTGGTAGTAGCTGATGAAGACGTTGTGTCTAGTACCCAAACTTACTCTCCGGCAGGCCCTTCCAAGTCTGTCAGGTCCTCCACACCTGCGATTTCCGCCAGCATACGGTTGTAGTTGCGCAGGTCCTCCCGCAGGCTTTCCAGCTCCCTGCGGAACTCCTCTCGCTTGCCTTCCTGTTGAAATGCGCCCGCGATACTCTCCCGGTGCCATTTGGCAGTGAAGGGTCGTACCACTTGGTTCAGCACTGGGATGGCGACCTTGCTGAACGAAATCGTCGTGGCGTCCTCGGCGGCGCAGAATTTCCCGCGTCGTCGGAAAGAGCGAATACATGCTGTCTAGGGCCGTCTGTTCGTCCCCGGATTCGTCTGGCAGCGGTTGCGTGACGATCCTAGTCAGCATCTCGACATACAACTCCCAGGCGGCATCTTTATCAGCCTCTTGGAACGAGACTTCAAGCTGGACCGCCTTGAGGTTCAACCTCACCTTCTCCAACTGGAATCTACTGAAGAGGTTGCCTAGGTTCATACCTGTACATCTCCCACAATCCCCGCTAACAATCCCTCCGTCTCCCGTTCCAAGGCCAGGATGTCGGCCCGTATCTCCTCCAGTGGTCGCAAGGGATGGGGCTTGTAGAAATGGCGGGTGAAGCTGATTTCATAGCCGATTTTCACGCTGTCGGGCGCGTACCAAGCGTCGGGTGCGTAGGGCAGCACCTCGCGTCGCAGGAAGGCTTCAATGCCGCCCGCCTCTAGGAGCGGTATCTGCTCGGTGTCGCGCAGGTCGGTGTCGGGTTCGTATTCCACGATGGCGGGCTTGCCGTCGATGGTGACGGGGTATAGGCCGCGCAACGGGTCAGGGCCCGCCGTTCCCGTCCGGTGGACTGCTTTTATCACGGGCTCGGCTGTTTCGTTTCGGGAGGCAAGAGAGGTCTTGAGCAGAGTCTTGCGCTTGGCGGTCAGTTTGACCCCGTGCGCGTCGGCGTCCGCCACGACTGCTGACATGAAGAGGTTGAAGTCCCGGTGCGGACCGGGGCCGAACTCAACGGCCACGCGGTCAACCACATTCGACAGAGGCTCCTCCTTGGCGTGTCGGCAAGCTTCGCGGAAGCTGTGGCGGCTCTCCGGCGACAAGTCAACGGTAAGCCTCAGGGGGCGCTCCACAGTGACCTTCCAGTATCCAAAGGCCTCGTTGGAGAATATCTTGGATTGCTCGGTATCCTCGAACGCGAGGAATGCGTCGCAGATGCGCTGGATGTCATCGTCGGACAACTCGCAGTTCTTATTGCCGAGATTCTTGCGCAGGGGCCTGAACCACTGGGTGGCGTCGATAAGCTGCACCTTGCCCCGGCGGTGGGCCGCCTTGCGGTTGCTGAGCACCCAGATGTAGGTGGCGATGCCGGTGTTGTAGAACATGTTGAGGGGCAGGGCAACGATGGCCTCCAGCCAGTCGTTCTCGATAATCCAGCGCCGGATGTTGCTCTCACCCTGCCCGGCGTCGCCCGTGAACAGGGAACTCCCGTTGTGGACCTCGGCGATACGGCTTCCTATTGGAGTCTGTTGATCCGGGGGCTTCATCTTACTCAGCATGTTGGCCAAGAACATCATCTGACCGTCGCTGGAGCGGGTGATGAGCGAATAGTCGGGGTCGCCGTCGTGCTCAACTACGAAGCGCGGGTCCGTTATATCGGGACTTGCCGCCCATGCGCTCAAGGTCGGACTTCCAACTCTTGCCGTAGGGCGGATTGGAGAGCATGAAGTCAAACTCGCGGGCTGGGAAGGCATCGGCAGAGAGAGTAGAGCCGAACTGCATGTTATCGGCCTCCACGCCCTCACCCTTCAGGATGAGGTCGGCCTTGCTGATGGCGTAGGTTTCGTGGGCGACCTCTTGTCCGTACAGGTGAACGGACACCTCCTTACCATGCTCGTCAGCCAACTGCATCAGCGTCTCCTCGGCGACGGTCAGCATCCCTCCAGTGCCGCACGCGCCGTCGTAGACTAAGTAGGTGCCGGACCTGACCTCATCGGCAACCGGCAGGAAAATGAGGCGAGCCATGAGTTGCACCACATCCCTTGGGGTGAAGTGCTCCCCAGCCTCCTCGTTGTTCTCCTCGTTGAAGCGCCGGATAAGCTCCTCGAAGACAGTGCCCATGCTGTGGTTGTCCAAGCCCTCCAACCGCACTGAGCCGTCGCCGTTCAGGACAGGCTTGGGGCTGAGGTTGATTGAGTTATCGAGGAATTTCGCTATCAGGAAGCCCAGCGCGTCCGCCTCCACCAGCGTGGTGAATCTGGTTGCGGAATTTGAATTTATCCAGCACCTCTTGGACGTTGGGCGAAAAGCCGTCGAGATATGCCTCGAAGTCGGCCCGCAAGCGTTGCGATTGGCCGCGAGATGTCAGGTCGCGGAGTCGGAAGGGCGAAGTGTTGTAGAAGGCCTCGCCGGATGCTTGGCGCAAGGCTTGGCCTGGATTGGCGATGCCAGCAGCATCCACCTGCTCCTTCATACGGAGGACGGCTTCCTTGGTAGGTTCCAGCACGGCGTCCAGACGGCGGATCACCGTCATGGGCAGGATTACGTCGCGGTACTTGCCACGGGCATATACATCTCGCAGGACATCGTCGGCGATGCCCCAAATGAAGCTGCTGATGTTGAGGGTAGTCACTGGCTCGTCATGCTCCTATAAGCTGCTTTCAACATCTGGTCAAGGGCAAGGGCTGCTTCTTCATTGAGGCGCGGGTCCGAATGGAAGCAGGACGATGCGACGGCCGGGGGTCAGGTTCCCCTTTGTAGCCGCGCTCCTGGCGAACGCGTCTAAGTCCACCCAACCAGGGCACACTCCTTCGCGACCTGCTTCCAAGGTGCGCTGGAACGCCTGCCTCTCTGGCGTCCAAGGCTCCGAAGAAGGCGCCACCGTCGAAGACTGCCGTCCTCGCCATCAACCCCTCCCTTTTGGTCCGCATTCCAGATATGGATCAGGATAAGCGGTCAGCATTACCTATTGTAAGCCCACATTGGCATGCTCCGCAGGTGGCTCTCCGGTTGTTCGTTGGAGATGGGCACGACTTCAACAGCAGCACCATCATCGACTTGGGTTGCAGACTCCGTTGAGTCGGACACCGGGATTCCATGGCGGCGCAGATGGGCACGCGCCAACATGCGGGCCAGATCCGCATCCCCGGTCCCTGGCAGCCAGGTCCTCCAAAGCATACGAGAGGGACCGCTGCGCGGAGGCCGACTGGCCTCTGGTCCCCCGTCTCTCCCCAGTACCCGCGCTGGTAGCCTTGACCGGACGATTTCCCTTTCTGTTGCTCATCCCCTCCGGCACCGCTCTGAAGGCCACGCGATAGTGCGTGAACACGACAGACAAACGTCTTCCGTGA
>CBDBED010000008.1:0-190995 GCA_965204245.1 Dehalococcoidia bacterium | reverse complement strand
TCAACAGGTTCGTGGTGAAGGTCCATCCGCTGGGTGACGCCGAGGAAGCGTCTGTTCGCACGGCTGTGGAGAAGGCGGTGGGAGCGGAGAATATATCCGAGTTCGAGGCGCACCATGAGGATGAGGAGATAGAGATCGTCCTCGCGGAGGGAGTAGCGTATTACGATGTGAAGAAGGACGTGGAGAAAGCCGTCCACGAAATTGGGGCGGAGGCGGAGAAGGGCCATTTTGAAGGGATGGGCTTCCTCCAGTTCGCCGTCACCAACACGATGCTCTCTTCATGGGTGTCCAGCATCGTGCTGGTAGCCCTGCTGGTTGTAGGGGCCCGGAAGGCGAGCATGGTGCCGGGCAGGTTGCAGAATCTGGTGGAAATCATAGTGGAGGCCCTGCTGCGCTTCGTGGAGAGCGTGGTGGGGCGGGGCATGTCGCGGGCCATCTTTCCGATGATTGCGACGCTGTTCCTGTTCGTGCTGTTCAACGCATGGATGGCACTGATACCGATCTGGCCTTCGCTAGGATTCAACGACCCGGAGGGGAACCTGAAGGGTCACCTGCTGAGGTCGGCGGGCACAGACATCAACATGCCACTGGCACTGGCACTGATATCGTTCGTGTTCGTGGAGTACTGGGGTTTCCGCAGCAAGGGGCTGGGATACCTTGGCAAGTTCTTCTCACTGAGCAACGTGCTCAAGTTGAGGCTGGCCAATATATTCGTCGGTTTTCTGGAATTCGTCAGCGAGTTGGTGCGGGTGGTCAGCTTCACGTTCAGGCTCTTCGGGAACATGACGGCCGGGGAGATACTGGTGGTGATGGTGGCGTTCCTGCTGCCCTTCGTGGCGGGCGACTTGGTGTATGGCTTGGAACTACTGGTGGGCTTGGTGCAGGCCCTGATATTCGCTGGCCTGACATTGGTGTTCGTATCGGTGGCGACAGCCCACGACAGTCATTGATGCAAGGGCCAGCGGTGGCTACAATACCGGCGAGAATGGCACCGGCGAGAAACGCGAGAATATAGAGGAGGGGCTCCGAAAGATGGAAGTGGTGATTTTGGCCTTGGTGATAGCGACCTTGGGCGTAGCTGCGGCCTCCTTGGGCGCCATAGGAGCCATATTCCTCAGGAACGATTGAGGACGGCCCCAAACCCAGAACCCGATAAAGTCCCGATAAGGGAAGCCCAATGAGGGAGGAACAATGCCTGGCATAGAAGTCCTAATGGCAGTAGCGTCCCAAGCGTCTGTATCCGACGACGCCATGAGGCTGTTGGCCGCCGGTCTGGCCATCGGTCTGGGCGTCATAGGGCCCGGCATCGGAATCGGAATCCTGGGCGCCTCGGCCATGAGCGCCATCGGCAGGAACCCCGAAGCCACACCGCAAATCCAGACGAACATGATTCTAGCCATCGCGTTCGCTGAGGCGTTGGGCATCTACGCCTTGGTGGTGGCAGTGATCATCGGGTTCGTGCTGTGATCCCTGCCGGGAGGCACAGCGGGGGTAAACGGTGAGCGCATTAGGTATAAACGCCCCTAGCCTGATTGTCTTTGTGGTCAACTTCCTGCTGCTGCTGGGAGTGCTGTATATCTTTGCCTACAAGCCCATCCTGCGGGTGATGGACCGGCGGTCCGAACGGATTCAAGAGAGTCTGGAGGCCGCCGACAGAGCCCGGGAGGAGGCTGCCAGTTCTCAAGCGGATACGCGAGCGCAACTGCAGGAGGCGCGTGTCGAGGGCCAGAGGCTCATCGAGCAGGCGCGCCAGATGGCTGACCGCTACCGGGAAGAGGAGCGGGAGCGCGTGCGCCAAGAGAGCGAGGCTGCATTGGCCCGGGCACGGGAGGATATACAGCGGGAACGGGACGCCGCCATCGCGGAGGTGCAGAGCCATTTCGCTGATCTGGCGGTGACGGCAGCCGAGAGGGTGATAGAACGCTCTCTGGACCGCGATGCCCATCAGGAGTTGATAGACCGCGTCCTGCAAGAGGGCGAGGGGCTGCGGCGAGGTTGATGCAAGAGTGCCGGCTGGAGCCTCGGTCAAACGTTACGCTCAAGCAGCCTTCCAGCTAGCTCTGGAGGCTGATGCGCTAGACCAGTGGGGGCAGGAGCTTGGGCAAGTTGCGCAAGCTTCTGCCGAGCCAGAGTTGCGCGCGTTCTGGGAGCACGCCAAGGTGCCGACAGAGCAGAAGCTGGCCTTGGTAGACCAAGCATTGCCGGACGGCCAGCCCTTGGTGCGCAACCTGATTTCGCTGTTGGTCCTGCGGGGCTTGGCTGGACGTCTACCGGAGATACATGCGGAATACCGGCGGCTGGTCAACGAGCACCAAGGCCGGGTGCAGGTGGAAGTCACTTCAGCCGTGCCTCTGGAGGACGGCCAGCGCGATAGAATCTCCACAGCACTGCGAAACCCTCGTGGACAAGGATATTGAGCTTGTCACCCATGTCGACCCGTCAATCCTGGGAGGGCTGGTGTTGAGGGTGGAGGACAAGCTCATTGACGGGAGCACGAGGGCCCGGCTGCAGAGGCTGCGGCGCAATATGACAACTACTGGGGTATAGGGCAGAGTACAGGCGGGTCGTGAGGCCCCGAAGACCTGTTGAAGATAACCGCCGGGACGGAAGAGCAGAACCGGGCGGACAGGAGCTAGACATGGCAACCGGACGAGGACAGGAAATCGTCTCCCTGCTGCGACGCCAGATAGAAGAGTTCGGCGGAGACCTCTCCATGGTCGATGTCGGCACCGTCATTGAGGCGGGGGACGGCATAGCCCGGGTGCAGGGGTTGCGAGGAGCCAGGGCCAACGAGTTGCTGGAGTTCCCCAACGGAATCATGGGTCTGGCTCTCGACTTGGAAGAGGACACCGTGGGCGCTGCCATCATGGGCGACACGACGCAAGTGAAAGAGGGCGACACGGTGCGCAGCACCGGCAGCATCATCCAGGTGCCGGTGGGAGATGCGCTAATTGGGCGGGTTATCGATGCCTTGGGCCTGCCCCTAGACGGACGTGGAGCGCCCCAGACCTCGGGCGTGAGGCCGGTGGAGCGCATCGCACCCAACGTGGTGTCCCGCGAGTCGGTGGATACACCGGTGCAGACGGGCATCAAGGCCATCGATTCGATGATTCCAATTGGCCGGGGACAGCGGGAACTGATCATCGGGGACCGCTCGACCGGCAAGACGGCCATTGCCTTGGACACTATCATCAATCAGAAGGGGCAGGACCTCATCTGCATTTATGTGGCAATCGGCCAGAAGCAGGGCAAGGTGGCCCAGGTACTGGCGACTCTGGAAGAGAACGGGGCGATGGAGCACACGATCATCGTGGCAGCCAACGCTTCGGATCCTGCTCCGCTGCAGTACATTGCTCCCTATTCGGGTTGCGCGATGGCCGAGGAGTTCATGGAGCAGGGCAAGGACGTGCTAATCGTCTATGACGACCTGTCGAAGCATGCTTGGTCGTACCGACAGCTTTCCCTGCTGCTACGCAGACCGGCAGGACGCGAGGCTTATCCCGGAGACATCTTCTACCTGCACAGCCGACTGCTGGAGCGGTCGGCCAAGCTGGCCCCTGAATTCGGCGGGGGTTCGATTACAGCGCTTCCGATTATTGAGACCCAAGCCGGGGACGTTTCGGCTTATATCCCGACTAACGTCATTTCCATTACGGACGGGCAGATTTACCTTGAGCCTGAGTTGTTCAACGTGGGGATACGGCCAGCGGTGAACGTGGGCCTGTCGGTCTCCCGAGTGGGCGGAGCAGCCCAGACACGGGCAATACGGAAGGTGGCGGGCACCCTGCGTTTGGACTTGGCGCAGTACCGGGAGCTTGCCACTTTCGCCCAGTTCGGGACCGCTGAACTGGATGCTGCCACCCGGGCTCAACTGGAGCGGGGCCAGCGCAGCGTTGAGGTGCTGAAGCAGGGCCAGTACCGTCCGTTGCCATTGGAGCAGGAGGTCATCGTGCTGTACGCGGTCAACGGGTACATGGACGATGTGCCAGTGACCCAGTGCCAAGAGTTTGAGGACCAGCTACTGCGCTACATGGAAACGTCGCACCCTGAAATCGCGCAGGATATTGCTGCGCAACGGGACATCAGTTCCGAGACGGATGAGGCCTTGAAGCAGGCCATTGCCAGCTTCAAGCAGACATTCGTGGGGAGTGGAGAGCCGGCGGCAGTGGCGGCATAGCTGTCGACTGTTTGGGATTTGAAGGACTAGAGAAAAGCAGGCCATGCCCAACCTGAGAGACATACGACGCCGGATCCGGAGCATCCAGAATACCGGCAAGGTCACCAAGGCCATGGAGATGATCGCGGCTTCCAAGCTGCGGCGCACCCAGCAAGCCGCACTAGCCGCAAGGCCCTACTCCGATAAGATACTGGAGGTGATAGGGCACCTTGCGGCACAGCCTACGGACGAGGCGGCGGGGACACAGCCCCTCTTGGAACGACGCACGGTCAATAATATCCAAGTGCTGCATATCACGCCTGACCGTGGCCTGTGTGGCGGGCTGCACGGCAACCTCAACAGCATGGTGGGGCAGTTCATACTCTCGGCTTCCGCTCCGGTGCGATTGGTGTGCGTGGGACGCAAGGGGCGGGATTTCATGGTGCGGTATGGCCGGGACGTGCGGGCCACCTTCATGAACATAGGGGACCGGCCAACGCTGGCGGATACGCTGGCCGTATCGCATATAGCTATTGACGACTATACGGCTGGCGAGGTGGATGAAGTCTATCTGGCGTACCCGGAGTCGATTTCAACGATATCTCAGCGTCCGGTATTGAAGAAGCTGCTGCCCATCGAGGCGAGCGATCTACCGGCTACGCGCCGGGTGGGCTATATCTATGAGCCGACCAGTGCCAATGTGCTGGGCTCGCTGCTGCCGCGTTTTGTGGAGATGCAGTTGTACCATGCGCTGCTGGAGTTGATCGCGAGCGAGCAGTCGGCCCGGATGGTGGCTATGCGCAATGCCAGCGATAGTGCCGGAGAGATGGTGAGCGACCTGACCCTGACGCTCAACAAGGTGCGCCAGGAGAGCATAACCAACGAGCTACTGGACCTAGCCAGCGGCAGCGCTGCTCAGGCTAGGTAGTTTCCCAGCCAGCCGGAGCCGGAACGGAGGTCAATATGGCCCAGGGCAAGGTAGTGCAAGTAATCGGCACCGTGGTGGACGTGGAGTTTCCTCCCGACGACCTGCCTGCGGTCTACAACGCCCTGACGCTAGACCACGAGGGCGAGCAGCTAGTGCTAGAGGTGCAGCAGCACGTAGGCAATAGCTGGGTGCGGTGCTTGGCACTGGGACCGACTGAGGGCTTGGCGCGTGGGGTGGATGTCGATGACACGGGCAGCCCGGTCAGCGTGCCCGTCGGCCCGGAAACCCTGGGGCGATTGTTCAACGTCACGGGTACCCCATTGGACAATCTGGGTCCCGTGGAAGCTGGAGACCACTGGCCGATCCACCGGGCTGCTCCTTCGTTCGAGGAGCAGGGGACTTCGGTGGAGCTTCTGGAGACCGGCATCAAGGTCTTCGATCTGATCACGCCATTCATGAAGGGCGGGAAGATTGGGGCCTATGGCGGGGCGGGTGTGGGCAAGACTGTGGTCATCATGGAACTCATCCGGAACATCGGCGCGGTGCACAAGGGCGTGTCGGTGTTTGCCGGGGTGGGCGAGAGGTCCCGCGAGGGGAACGACCTGTGGAATGAGATGAAGGACTCGGGTGTGCTGGGCACTACGGCATTGGTGTTCGGCCAGATGAATGAACCCCCGGGTGTGCGGGCCCGCATCGGATTCACCGGACTCACCATGGCGGAATATTTCCGGGAACAGGGAGGGCAGGACGTCCTCTTCTTCATCGACAACATCTATCGCTATATTCTGGCTGGCATGGAGGTCTCGGCCCTGCTGGGACGCATGCCCTCGGCGGTGGGTTACCAGCCGACGCTCGCTACCGAGATGGGGTCGCTGGAAGAGCGCATCACCAACAGCAAGACGGGCTCCATTACTTCCTTCCAAGCCATCTACGTGCCGGCTGACGATTATACCGACCCCGGCATCGTTACTACCTTCGGACATCTGGACGCGGTGGTATCGCTGGAACGGGCCCTCTCTGCGCAGGGGCTTTACCCCGCAGTGGACCCGCTGGCCTCATTCTCACGCCTGCTGGAGCCGCGCGTGGTGGGCGAAGAGCATTACGAGGTTGCCCGCGAGGTGCAGCGGGTGTTGCAGCGGTACCGGGACCTGCAGGACATCATTGCCATTCTGGGTATCGAAGAACTCTCGGAAGAGGACAGGCTGGCGGTGGGCCGAGCCCGGCGCATCCAGCGGTTCCTGACGCAGCCCTTCACCGTGGCCGAGGCCTTCACCGGCATGACCGGCAAGTACGTGCCCGCCCGTGAAACGGTACGGGGCTTCAAGGAGATACTGGAAGGCCAGTATGACCACCTACCGGAGCAGGCTTTCTACATGGTGGGCAACATAGACGAGGCCATTGAGAAGGCGGAAGGCATGGGCGTGAGGGTGGAGCAATAGCGATGGCGCCTATGCGACTGGATGTCATTACTGCTGAGCGAGAGGTCCTCTCGGACGAGGTTGACTTGGTGGTGGCACCCGGCTCTCAAGGAGAGTTGGGGATACTGCCCAACCACTCTCCCCTCATGACCACCCTGAAGGAAGGCGAGCTTACCATCCGGAAGGGCACCGAGGACAACTATCTGGCGGTCAGTGGGGGCTTTTTGGAAGTGATGGACAACGTGGTCACCGTGCTGGCCGATGCTTGTGAGCGTTCAGAAGAGATCAATGAGGAGCGGGCGCAAGAGGCCATAAGGCGCGCTCAACAAAGGATCGATACGCGTACCTCGGACATGGACTTGGAGCGCGCGATGGCATCGTTGCGGAGGGCACAACTGCGAGTACGCGTGGCCCGCCGGCGTCGAGCAAGGGAAGGCGCACCACCACCCACTCTGCAACGGTAAGGGCCTGCCGAACCTCTAGTCGCGAACCCGCCCGTTCTCGCCTCGCTCCGGGCCCATGAGATAGTAGGTCATGGACTGGAGCGAGAGCACAGGATCGATGTTGCGAATTCGCACACCCTCCTGGCCTTGGGGAGAGGTGGGTGCATAGTTGAGGATGCCCTTGACGCCGCACTCCACTAGGCGGTCAACCACCTGTTGCGCATGCATTCCGGGAACGGCAACGACACCGATGGAGATATCCATTTCCTGCACCAACCGGCCCAAATCTTCCATGGGGTATACACCCACGCCCCCGATGCGCTGCCCTACTTGGGACGGATCAGCGTCAAAGGCGGCCACAATACGGAATCCCTCGGGGGCGAACCCTGGGTAGCTGAGGATAGCCAAGCCGAGACGGCCCACGCCCACCAGCCCAACGTTCCATTGACGGGATAGCCCGAGTATGTCCTTGAGTTGCCTCAGTAGGCTGGCCACTGAGTAGCCACGCCCCTGCTTGCCAAAGCGTCCGAAGTAGCTCAGGTCCTTCCTGATCTGGGCAGGTGTCATCTGTAGCCTATCACCCAACTGCTGGGAACTGACGACATCGACCTCCTCCCGCACCAAAGCTGCGAGCACGCGCACATATTGCGGCAGGCGTTGCACTACGACTTCGGGTACGGATTGCTCCAAGGGAGGAAGGGGAGGGCCTTGCGACATCTAGAAAGGCTCCCCAGTCGAGAGAGTCACATGAGGAAAGAAGGGGTTCACGGGAGCAACGGGTTGTGGAGAAGTATTGTCGAGGAGTGTGGATTGACCCATTATGCCAATTGATTTTATGTTCACTGTACGAGGCGGTCAAGGAGAATTCCGAACGGGAACCGATGGCCTACGTTACAATAGTGTTCAGAGACTCGTCCTATCGACACTAAACCGCAATGAAGCGTAAAGTGCAATCTTAATGGCACGATTAGACCAAGCTAATTCTTCGAATGTGTATGGCCCGTGGTTCGTCGACACACGCTGCATCAGATGTGATGCAGCGCGTAACTGGGCCACGGGCCTGATCAGCATGGATAGTGCAGGGCTGTCATACGTGTTTCGCCAACCTAGTAACGCCGAGGAGGAAGCATCTCTATGGCGTGCTGCGGCTGCATGTCCTACCAAGTCCATCGGGAACCGTCATGAACCACGAGAGCCCCAAGGAGTTTTTCCCTACCAACTGACAGACGGGGTGTTGGCCCTAGGCCATAATGCCCTTTCGTCTTTTGCCGCGCATTCTTATCTGATCGTGCATCCTGAAGGCAACTTGATGGTCGACTCGCCCCGGTTCAGTCGCCCATTAGCTGAGCGTCTGGATGGCTTGGGCGGGATAGCTCACGTGTTGCTGAGCCACCGGGACGACGTGGCCGACGCGGACCGTTGGGCAGAGCGGTATGGTGCGCGGGTCTGGATAGGAGAAGCCGACGCGGATGCTGCGCCGTATGCTACCGATATAACGCCGCCATATACGTCTGTGGTTATATCTACGGGTGTGGTCTCTATACCGGCACCTGGGCACACAGAGGGCCACGTCGTGTACCACCTCGACAATCGCTGCCTGTTCACGGGTGATACCGTACACTGGAACCACCGTCGCGGTGAACTGGATGTCTTTCCAAACCAAACGTTCCATTCATGGTCGGTACTAGCCGACACACTCTCTCAACTCGGTGATCTGGCGGTCGACTGGGTGTTTCCAGGCCACGGCATGTGGCATCGCATAGGTCCCAGCGAATGGGCCCGGCGTATGCCTGATCTAGCGTCTGATATGCGGGCGAGCGGACAGAAAGCATGGGCGAAGCGTTCTGGTACTACCTACGAGTGGTATTGAACGGGCTGCGACGCACGGTGGTTGACGGAAACCGCTACACGGTGGGACACTGACAGGGTTCTCTTCCCCCGGAGTTCTAGTTTGTATATCGACTTGCATGCCCACACCTATCCGGCTTCCGACGACAGCTTTATCGGAGCCGACGACCTCATTGATTGCGTCAAGCGTAGAGGGCTGGATGGCATCTGCCTCACCGAGCACGACCACTTTTGGCTTCCTGAAGATGTGGAACACTTGTCCAAGAGGCACAATTTCTTGGTAATCGCGGGGGCAGAGATCAATACCGAGGATGGGCATGTTCTGGTCTTCGGCCTGCACCAGTACCAGTTCGGCATGCACAAGGCCACCTTTCTGCACGAATGCGTGCGGGCGGCGGGGGGCGCCATGGTGGCGGCCCATCCCTATCGACGCCGCTACCCTCGGGGCAAACAACCTTCCCCTGAGCAGGTGGATGAGGCGTTGCAACGGGCAAGTAGCGAGGAGTTATTTGCCTCCTGCCATGCTTTGGAAGTTGTGAATGGCAGGGGAAAGCTTGAAGAGAACCTGTTCTCCCAGTCGTTGTGCGACCTCTTGGGGTTGGCAGGTACCGGGGGCAGCGATATCCACCGGGAAGAACACATAGGCAAGGCTTGCACCAAGTTCCATAGCCGGATTACCTGCTTGAGTGACTTGGTCCGAGAGCTGAACAACGGAGCCTGTGAGGGCGAGCCGGGGTATGCATGACGGAATATGGGGGAGCCCATAGAGGAGCCTTGATCCAGTGACCGAAGTGCTGAGAGTGGAAGACCTCCGGGTACGGTACCGCACGCGTGGCGGTGACATACGCGCAGTCAACGGCGTGAGCTTTACACTGCACGAGCGTTCCATCACCTGTCTAGTGGGAGAGAGCGGCTCAGGCAAGTCGACTATTGCCTTGGCAATGATGGGGTTGCTGCCCGACAACGGAGACGTGATAGGTGGCAGCGTACTGTTCGAGGATCAGGACTTGTTGCGCATCTCTTTCGGGCGTCTGCGGCGCATACGGGGCAAGGACATCACCATGGTGTTCCAGGAGCCACAGTCCGCCCTCAACCCAATTCAGTCCATCGGGGACCAGTTGGTGGAGGCAATACGCACCCATACGGGAGCCAAGAAGGAACAGGCGTGGCGCGTGGCTGAAGACGGGCTGCGGGAGATGGGACTGCCCGACCCGCCTCAGATTATGAAACGGTACCCCTTCCAAGTCAGTGGCGGACAGGCACAGCGCATTATGCTTTCCATGGCACTGACCCTTCGCCCCAAGGTCTTGGTGGCCGACGAGCCGACTTCAAGCATTGATGTGACGCTGCAGGCGGAGATACTGGCCCGTCTCAAAGGCTACGTGCAGGAATGGGGCTGCAGCATACTGCTCATCACGCACGACATGGGGGTGGTGGCCCACATGGCCGATGAAGTGGCGGTCATGTACGGGGGTAGCATCGTGGAACATGCCAACACACGTGAGCTATTCCAGAGGCCCTACCACCCATACACATGGGGTATCTTTCAAGCCCTGCCCCGGATGGACGAGGCGGACCGAGTGCTGCAACCGTTACAAGGCAATCCGCCCACTCTGCTGAACCTGCCGGACCAGTGTCCCTTTGTTCCCCGTTGTCCCAAGGCGGTAAGTCGCTGCCGAGAAGAGACGATGCCCCGCTTGGATGCAGTAGCGGCAGGACACACGGTGGCTTGCTATAACATGGTGGACCATGGCCCGGAGGGTGGGGGATAGCCCTCTTCCTCAGTCAATGGCGTCCATTACCTGCTGGGCACTTGGGTGAACAGCAACTGCAACGCTACTTCCTCTTCCATACGGCCTTGCTTTACGGCTAGGTCAGCCTCCAACAGGGCTTCGTAAAGCATCGAAAGACCTTCAGAGGAGTGGCTACGAGCTTGCTGGATGGTCTTGCGGAGGACGAAGTCGGGGCCGATGTTCAGCCTGGTTCCGATTTCCGCTTGGGGGAGACCACTGTCCAGCAGGTGGCGGGCCAGCACCACACGGCGCACCTGCATGGACACCAGAGAGATTACCTCTGAAAAGCCTGCGCCTCCTTGGCTCAGGCGGTTGGTGGCGCGCAGGGCTACAGCGGGGCGCCGCTCCAGGACGGCATCCACCACGTTGAAGACCGATGTCTCCCGTACCTCGGGCACTAGGTCACGCACATGGGCTTCGGCTATGGGCTCTTGACCTGCGTAGAGGGCCAACTTCTCCAGTTCATTGTCCAATACGCGCAGGTTGGGGCCCACCAAGCGGGAGAGCAGGGTGATGGCGCCGGGCATGATGTTGCAGTTTTTCGCGGCTACCTGTGACCTTATCCAGCGGGCGAGTGCCTCCCCGGCAGGCGTGGTCATCTCGCGTATCTCGGCGAGGGGGCGCAACTGCTCCAAAAGGGGGTTTCCTGATCGAATCGGACCGTCGACAAAAGCGAGCAGAGTGGTTGGCGGCATCCGGCCGACATATTCATCCAGCCCCTCCCAGCTTCCGCCGGAAGAACGGGATGAGGCTCGACCACGACCGCGGCGTTGACCGCCGGAGCGGCTGGGCTCTACTTCAGACAGGGCTCCGGTAACCATGACCAAGCGCTTCTCGGCTAGGAACGGGACAGCATCGCACATGGGGGCGATGGCCGTGAGGCTAGCTTGAGGGGCGGAAACACGGTGGCAGTTGGCCTCGCGGGACTCGACCGGCCCCACTTCCTCCTGAAGTTCACGGAGGGCCGTCGATACGAGAAACTCGTCGCCGTATATCACTTGGACCGGGGCCAAGTTTTACTCCTGGCGGGATGCAACGCTGAACCGACTTTCACCATAACACGCTGAGCCGTATAATTGTTACATGGAAACGAGGAAAGCGTGAGGACAGACCAATGGCACTAGCCATCGCACGGATGCTGTTGCCCTTCGTGATGCTGTTTGTAGTTTCCTTCGTGCTCCGCGCCGTATTGAGGCACTACCTGCGACGCCGGTTTGACCCACAGTCTCACGGTGGCGGACAGGACCAAGGGGGTAGTTCCGCCCGTGTTGTCGACGGCGAATACCGTGTGAAGGACGACCCTGAGACTTGAGCTTCATCCGTAGCGGGCTACAGCCACACTCGCCCTTGACCACCAAGTCCCCAGAAATCACCTATCAGATTTCGTTCCCATCCCGCCTCTCTGTCTTAACAAGGAATGTGCGCTCCATGGGGGTGACATGGAAATAGCCCTCATAGGAATGCCCAACAGCGGCAAGACCACGCTGCTCGACGCGATGACACGCGGCCGCTTCGAGTCCAGCAAATCAGGGTTGCAGACCGGAATCGTCAAGGTCCCTGACGCGCGATTGCAAGCCTTAGCAACCATATTCAGCCCAGAGAAGATAGTCCCAGCAGAGGTCACGTACTGGGACCTGCCGGCTCCCGCGGATGGAGCAGGGAACAGCGGCATTAGCGGACAGATGGTGAACCAGCTTCAGAAGGCTGACGCCCTCGTTCATGTAGTGCGAGCCTTCGACGATGTGTCGGTGCCGTACCACGAGGTCAATATCGATCCGCATCGAGATGCTGAGTCCATGAAAGCGGAACTTATCTTCTGCGACCTCGGCATTCTCGAGCGTCGACGCCAGCGTATAGAGACCAACCTCAAGGGGGCACGCAGCCAGGAGCGCGCGGTATTCCAGCGTGAGACTGCTTTCATTGACCGCCTGCAGAAGGAACTGGAGAGCGAGATGCCCATGAGTGGGATAGAGTTGAATCCGGACGAGCAAGAATTGGTGACCAGCTATAACATGCTCTCAGGGAAACCTGTATTGACGGTGTTCAACGTCGGTGAAAATTCTCCGAATATGGGCTACCGGGTTAGGGCGAATGGGGCAAACGGGACTGGGACCCTGAGCACCGGCGTTTGCGCCAGGCTGGAGCAGGAACTGGGCCAGCTTTCACCTGAAGAGGAGCGGGAGTTTCGCGAATCCATGGGCCTGCCGGACTCGGGATTGGCGAGCGTGATGCGCTTGAGCCACGAACTGCTGGATATGGTGTCCTTCTTCACTGTGGGTCCCAAAGAGGTGCGGGCTTGGACTGTGCCCAACAACATCGCGGCCGCCAGCGCAGCCGGCAAGATACATTCAGACATTGAGCGGGGCTTTATCCGTGCCGAGGTAATCGACTACGACCAGCTTATGTCCTGTGGGTCACTGAACCAAGCGAAGAGGCAGGGCGTGCTCCGGCTTGAAGGTAAGGGTTATCCGGTGCAGGACGGGGACGTCATCACCTTCTTATTCAACGTCTAAAAATGACTTTCTCGCCCCAGAAATCCGAGGCTTATATCGTGCCTCACCCCTTGTCCTTGTATGTCCACGTTCCTTTCTGCCTCAGCAAGTGTCCATACTGCGACTTCAACACTTACCAACACATGGAACATGCCATGGCACCCTATGTGGAGGCTGCCATAGAAGAAGTCCGTCTGTGGGGAGATATGTTGGGCAACCCCCAAGCGACAACCGTGTTTTTCGGAGGGGGGACTCCTTCTTATCTGGCTTCGGACCAACTGAGGATGCTGCTGTCGTCATTGGTGAATGCTTTTCCTCTAACGGAGGGATCTGAGGTCACAGCGGAAGCCAATCCTGGGGATTTGGATGAGGCCAAGCTGCATGCGATGCTGTCCATTGGTATTAACCGCCTGAGCATTGGCGTTCAGAGTCTGGACGATGGACTGCTGGGGATGCTGGGGCGCAGGCATACGGCAGCGGAAGCCATCACAGCATACCGTAGGGGCCGCGCCGCTGGATTTGCCAACATCAGCCTCGACCTGATGTACGGGCTGCCTCACCAGACTATGGAACAGTGGGAGGCAAGCGTTCAGGGGGTGATTGCGCTTGCTCCCGAACATCTCTCGTTGTACGGGCTGACTCTGGAGCAAGGCACGGCGATGGAACAGCAGGTGCGACGGGGAGTGCTGCCCGAATCGGACCCTGATTTGGCGGCCGACATGTACGAGTGTGCTCGTGAGGCCATGACGGGCGCAGGTTACGAGCATTACGAAATCTCCAACTGGTGCGTTCCGGGTTACCAGTCGGAGCACAACCTTGCCTATTGGCAGGTGAAGCCCTATTTGGGCATCGGCCCAGGGGCTCACTCCAACCTCGGAGGCTTCCGGTTTCACAACGTCAAGCTGCCGTCTCACTACGTACGGTGCGTCCGGGACTGGGCTGAGAATCGGGTGATGGGCCGCGCTCCCTTTGATGAGGCCTATCTTGGGTCCATTCCGACGCTGGAAGGTTATGAGGCCACGAGTCCGGAAACAGCCATGGCGGAGTCTCTGTTTTTGGGACTCCGGCTAGTGAGCGGCATGGAATTGCGGGAATTCAAGCGCGTTCATGGGATTGGACTGATGGATGTCTATGGCGCGGATGTGCAGGAGCTAGTAGCCAGCGGGCTACTAGTGATGGATTCCCAGCGGGTGAAGCTAACACCGAAGGGCCTGCTGCTCTCCAACCAAGTGTTCCTCCGGTTCATTGGTGACTGACTCCTCCGGGATTGGTTGCTACTCAAGTTATGGTTCCACCTGACATGCGAGCCTATCCCATCGCCGCCTTTGGTGATATTCTAAAAATACCAAGGGGGAGCGCTTCTCCATGTATGTCCTAGGCACCGCAGGGCACGTGGACCACGGCAAGTCCACTCTCATTCATGCTCTAACGAGTATCGACCCTGACCGTCTTCCCGAAGAGAAAGAACGGGAGATGACCATTGACTTGGGATTTGCGTGGATGGAGACGCCGTCGGGCCGTGAGGTCAGCATCGTCGACGTACCCGGCCATGAGCGGTTCATCAAGAACATGCTGGCGGGAGTAGGGGGCATCGACCTCGCGATGCTCATCGTGGCGGCCAACGAGAGCGTGATGCGCCAGACGCGCGAGCACCTTGCCATCCTCGACCTGCTGGAAATCAAGCGGGGCATGGTGGTCATCACCAAGGAGGACTTGGTCGACGAGGAGATGGTGGAGTTGGTGAAGGCGGAGGTCGAAGACCTGCTGGCTCCGACAACATTCCGCGATGCTCCCATGGTGGCTGTCTCCGCGTACACGGGTAAGGGGCTGGATACCTTAAGGTCCACCATTGATTCGATGCTGGACACCACGAAGCCACGACGGGACTTGGGCCGACCACGTCTTCCGGTTGACCGCTGCTTCACCGTGGCTGGATTCGGCACAGTAGTCACCGGGACCTTGGTCGACGGAAACCTCTCAGTCGGCAGCGAGGTGGAATTAGCTTTAACCAAGGAGCGGTGCCGCATTCGCGGCCTGCAAAGCCACCGACAGAAGCTGGAACTGGCCGACCCAGGAAGGCGACTGGCGGCCAATCTGTCGGGGATCTCGCGCACCGAGATACAGAGGGGCGAGGTGATCACCATCCCCGGCTGGCTCCAGACCACGAATATCCTGGATGCGCAGTTCCGCGTCAGTCGTGACGCGCCCAGGCCCGTGCGTCATAACGAGGGCATCACTTTCCATCTGCTCACGAGTGAATCGAATGCCCGACTACGCATTTTGGACAAGAGTGAGTTGCGCCCCGGAGAAGAAGGCTGGGTGCAGATACATCTGACGGATCCGGTGCCGCTGGTCAAGGGGGATCTCTTCGTGGTGCGTTCGGCCGAGGACACGCTGGGCGGCGGGCGCGTGGTCGACCCAAAGCCGCGGAGGCACCGCAGGTTCGTCCCCTCGGTTATCGAACGCCTTGCTATGGTGCACGAGGGTGGAGACGACACGTTGCTGAATGCTGTGGACATGTGGGGCCCGTGCGACCTCACCACACTTGCGCGTCGCGCGAACCTCGCTTTGGACGAGGTCCACACGCGTCTGGCAGAGTTGGAAGGCGAGCAGCGAGTCGTCTTGCTGGGCGACCCAGCCAACGACGCCGACACAGTGGCTTACTCCTTGTCGGCGTGGCAAGACCAGACCCAGCTTGTATCACGAGTGCTTGAGGACTTCCATCGCCAGTATCCCTTACGAAAGGGCGTGCCCCGGGAGGAAATGCGAAGCCGCATGAGCATGAACCAAGCAGTCTTCAATCGCTTCTCCATGCGGTTGACGAATGAGGGACGCATGGTGGAAGAAGACGGGGTGCTGCGTCTGCCCGACCATCAGGCTGCCCTGACGCCATCACTGGCAAAGCAGGCTGATGCTTATGTGGCAGCCTTGGAGTCCGACCTTTTTTCGCCGCCTACCGACCGTGTGATTGAGACTGAACTGCTGGGCTACCTGATTCAGGCAGGACGGGTGGTGAAGGTGTCGGAGGAGGTCGTGTTCTCACAGAAGGCCTACCGTCAGATGGTGGACATGGTCGTACAGCATGTCAGAGATGAAGGCTCCATCACGGTGGCACAGGCCCGAAACCTGCTGAACTCCAGCCGCAAGTACGTCCTGCCTTTACTGGAGCATTTGGACCAACAACGGATCACTCGGCGGGTGGGCGACGAGCGGGTCCTGAGGTAAAGCATCAGATGGCGCTGGACATTGCGCAGACTGCATCGCAAATAGACGCGCTAGCCCTCCATGCGAAGGGCGCCAGCGACGGGAGACAGTTGGCCTTGGAACGGCTCATACAGGTGATGGAGAAGGCTACGCAAGATGAAGTGGCGGCGCGACTTCCCTCACAAGGCGAACGGCCATTCATGGCAGCCGCGCCCCAGGAAAAGCTCTCAGTAAGGCACGACGCACCGACGCCATACGCTGACCACTGCGTGGTCTCGGTGGACGGGTCGCACATTGATGTGGACCGCCATCTTCCGGCCCGCTGCTATCTCATCAACCTTGGCAGTTGCGCCCTGACTTATGGCTCGGAGCCTGACGCATGGCTGGAAAGTGAACCTCGTCTGTATTCCAGGGACGACGAACTGTTTCTGGCTACGACGAGCCCCAGTGGAAACGAAGAGGCACCCATCGAAGGGAACCTGCTTGGCATCAAGCGCGCAGTGCGAGAGGTGGAAGGACTGGCGGACCGGGCTTCACGCTTGCCCGATGACCTGCCTCTCCTGGCTCTGCTTGATGGATCCCTAGTGCTATGGGGCCTGAGCGGACGCGGACATCCGCCATTTGTGCGGGACCAGATGATCCGGGATGGTCTGATTCCGGCCCTCGACAGGCTGAAGAGCCTTGCGGATGGGCGCCCGATGGCCGTGGCAGCTTACGTCAGCCTGCCCCAGAGTACAGAGGTGGCTCACACGGTGCGAACCCTGCTATGCGACAAGGACGGGACAAGCTGCAAGCAGACCTGCAGTATGTACCGGTCTGGGCCCGAGCCCTGCAGCTTGGCCAACGGGTTTCTCGATCGGGACCTCTTCGGGGCCACATTGCGGCCGGGACAGCGGTCATGTCTTTTCGCCACAAGTTCCTCGATATCTCGAGATTACTACGGAGAGCATCAAGTCCATTACTACTATCTGAATGCTGGTGAAGAACTGGCACGGGTGGAAATCCCGCAATGGGTTGCGCGAGACCCGGAGTGCTTGGAACTGAGTCATGCATTGGTGTTGGACCAGTGCCGGCGGGGCGGGGGCTACCCTACTGCCATCATGGAGGCCCATGAGCAGGCAGTCATCGACGGAGCCGACCGAGAAGTCTTCCGAGTTCTGGTGGAAGATGCCTTGGGGCGGCAGCGTCTGCCGGTCTACACTTCGGAGAAGAACCGCTCCAAACGCGTGCCTTGGGTATAGGCTCAGGGCCACGGAATAGGGAAGGACCGTAACGGTGTCACAGCCCGCGGTGGAAGGGTCCAGACGCGTTGGCGAGGTGGTGGAGTCAGCCACCGACCGGTGCGTGGTGCAGTGCTACCAACTCTACCAAGCACCGCCACTGGGCACACTGGTCATGACCAAATCGCCTCAAGTGTATGGCGTGGTGGCGCATATCAGCACCGAGTCCCTTTACCCCGGGAGGCCGGTGGTGGCCAGAGGTGAAGAGGAAGAGAGCGAAGACGGAATCTACCGGACCAACCCGCAGCTAAGCCGTTTGCTGTGTACGCGGTTCGAAATAGCCGTGCTTGGGCACGGTGCACACGGTGCGATGCGTCAAGGGCTGCCACCAGTGCCTCCTCCGGTGCATGCCTTTGCTCACTGCTGTAGTGCAGATGAAGTGCGCGAGTTCACAGGGAGCTTCGACTTTCTGGCCCTTCTGCTGGATGGCCGGCCCACGAGGGCGGACGAGATAGCCTCGGCATTACTGCTACGGGCAGCCGACGCGCACCACGACCCACAGAGTTTTCTGTTGAAGGCGGGGAAAGCCTTGGCAGCCCGGCTGGCCTCAGACCTGCCGAGGCTGGACGGCCTCCTGAGGAGGATATCACCGCGATGATGAATGGGCTGCCCATATCCGGCAGGCCTTTGGGTCTTGTACTTGGCGGTTCACTGACCCGGGGCGTAGACGTGCGCTTGGACGGGGAGGTTTCCGTGGAAGACGTCAAGGTGGGGACTTTTGCCACCATACAAGGGGAGAGACAACGCTTCTTTGGAGTGGTGTCGGAAGTATCGCTGGGCAACTCCGACTCGACGCTGGAGCACACCCCCCCTGACGTGAGCGATCCCTTCATACGCCAAGTGGTAGCGGGCACTGCGGCTTATGGACGCATAGCGTTGGTACCGCAACTCACGCTGCCAGCGGTCTTGGGCGACTTAGAAGACGGCCCGCAGCCAGCAAAGACTATCCCCGCGCATTTCTCCCAAGTTTTTTCGGCGACACAGCAGGACATATCCACTGTATTCGGGGACGAGAGCGACAAGGACTACTTTTATATCGGCAGTCCCTTGGACATGGAGGCCAAGGTCTGTCTGAACCTGCAACAACTGGCAGCCCGGTCAGTGGGCATCTTCGGCAAGAGCGGAACGGGCAAGACCTTCCTCACCCGCCTTTTGCTGGCCGGCATTCTCCAGCAGAACGTGGCCTCGATGCTGGTGTTCGACATGCACAATGATTACGGCTGGCAAGGCATCAGGGAAGGCGGGACTTTCGTGAAAGGCCTCAAGCAGCTTTTCTCGTCACAGGTGGCCGTCTTCTCCCTCGACCCTGAAAGCTCCAAGCGTCGAGGGCTTTCTCCGGACGAGGAAGTGCGTATTTCCTATAGCGATATTGAACCGGAAGACGTGGAGGTATTGAAGGACAACCTAGGGCTCTCCGATGTGGCCGCTTCGGCTGCCTATGACTTGCAACGCTACTTCCGAGGAAGCAACTGGGTCAAAGAGTTCCTTGATCTGCAGGGGCGTGCCGAGGTGTCCGACCTAGCCAGCGACTTGGGTGTGAATGCGCAAGCGCTGGGGAGTCTTTATAACCGTCTCTCACGCTTCAAGCGGTATGACTTCATGTCGGAGAATGCGGTACACGATTCCGTGTCCCGCATTCTCGACAACCTCACGCGCGGCAAGCATGTGGTGTTGGAATTTGGCCGTTGGGGCAACGACACCAATGCCTACATACTGGTCAGCAACCTGCTTACGCGACGAATTCACGAGCGTTATGTCCGCCTGAAGGAGCAGGCTGAAGGTGGCGTGGGGACCGACCCGCGTCCGCTAATCATCACAATTGAGGAGGCGCACAAGTTCCTCAACCCAGCGGTGGCATCCCAGACCATATTCGGCACCATTGCTCGCGAGATGCGCAAGTACAACGTTACTCTCATGGTGATCGACCAGCGCCCGGGGGCCATTGATTCCGAGGTGATGAGCCAAGTGGGCACGAAGGTGAGTTGCCTACTGGATAACGAGCGGGATGTGGATGCGGTGCTGGCTGGCACGCCGGGTTCCCGTGAGATGCGCGCTCTGCTGGCCAGGCTGGAGCCCCAGCAGCAGGCCTTGATATTCGGCCATGCGGTCCCGATGCCGGTGGTGGTACGTACGCGGGAGTATGGCAGTGGTGAGTCCTATCTGGAGTTGACCCGAGGCACGGCCTCAATCGACACCCCGTCAAGTCACCCCATAGAGGAGGCGAGTCCATTGGGCAATATCAGCATCGACGACCTGTTCCGCTAGCCCATTCCGCCCTTGAGAGGGTCCAAAAAACGATACAGTAATAGCGAGGGCAGTGATGGATATGCTCAGTTACATGAACAAGCACGGCCATGAGGGGGTATTAGTATGTTCCGAGCCCTCCGTAGGCCTGAAGGCATTCATTGCGGTGCATGACACAACCTTAGGACCGGGATGCGGTGGGACTCGGATGTGGGACTACGCCACTGAAGAGGACGCCCTGATTGATGCGCTGCGTCTGTCGCAAGCCATGACATATAAGTCGGCAGCAGCGGGGTTGGCCTTGGGCGGAGGCAAGGGAGTTATCTGGGCTGACCCGAACAGTCCGAACCGTGAGGCCCTGCTCCGGGCTTACGCGCGCCAAATTGACAGCTTGGGTGGGCGGTATATCACCACTACTGACGTGGGAACGACCATCCGCGACTTGGAGATGATACGGCTCGAGACGCAGCATGTGGTCGGGCTTCCCACAGAGATGGGTGGGAGTGGCAGCACCTCGATACTCACGGGCTTGGGGGTCTATTTGGGCATGAAGGCATGCGCCAAGACGGCTTGGGGCACCGACTCACTGCATGGCCGCGTTGTGGCGATGCAGGGCTTCGGGAAAGTGGCCCACGAGACTGCTGTGCACCTGCTACGGGAAGGGGCCAGCCTCGTAGTGACGGACATTTCGCAGAAAGCCATGGAAGAGGCGGATGATCTCGGAGCCGAAATTGTTGGTGCCGATGCCATTTACGATGTGGACTGCGATATCTTCTCGCCATGCGCCTTGGGCGGGACACTGAACAGCGAGACTATACCGAAGCTCAATTGCGGGATTGTAGCGGGTGGAGCCAATAATCAGTTGGCGACGGACGAGGACGGGAAGCGACTACAGGACAGGGGCATAGTGTACGCGCCCGACTACATCATCAACGCAGGAGGCATCATCAACGCTTCCTGTGAAATCGGAGCGGAGTACAACGAAGCCCGTGCCCGGCAGATCACCGAGCGCATCTACGATACGATGCGGGATATTCTGCGGACTGCGCAACAAGAGGAAATCACGACCGCTGAAGCAGCCGACCACTTGGCCCAAAGGCGTATCGATGCCGTGCACGCCCTACGCGGAATTTACCGGGCTAGCTGACGGAGGGCACACTTAGGGCTGGGAGACAGTAGGTCTCTCAGCCCTAAAGCACAGCCCAGGATTTGGTGTTGCGCCCTAGACAGCTTGGCTTGGAGCCTCGAACATGGGCTCCTCGGTGCGATGCCGACTGTCGCAGAAAGGCTTGTTCTCCGAGCGGCCGCAGCGGCACAGGGCGACTGCTTGGCCGTCGGGGATGGTGTAGTTGTTATCGTCCTGATCGGTCAAGTCGAAGGGACCGGTAATGCGCAGGGGGCCATTCATTCGGACCTGAACGGTGCAATCAGCCATGGGGACAGCCTCCAGTGGTATGTGAGATTAAGGGCGATTCTCGCATCGGGATATCTTGGTGTCAATCGTGAGATGTCAGTCCCCTAGGACAGGGGCCATCAGCCATAACCTTGTCGCTTCAAGTCCTCCTCATCCAAGCCGAAGTAGTGGCCTACTTCGTGCAACAGTGTGACCCTCACCTCTTCCACTACCTGCTGGGACGTGGTGCAGCGGAGTTCGATGGGACGCTGAAACAGGTATATCAGGTCAGGGAGTTGGGGTAGGTCGCTGCCACGATCGGGCAGGGGAACACCCACATATAGGCCAAGAAGTTCGTGGCGATCGGCAATGCCCAAATCCGCCAGCAGGTCGGCGGAGGGCCAGCGGTCCACCACGACTTCCAGGTTTTCGAGGACGCGGGTTACCTTCGCCGGCAGTTCCCGATAGGCTTCCTGCACTAAGCGCAAGAACTGGCGTCGCGTCAGCCGGACCACTAGACCGGGACTACCCTGCTGCGTATGTCCTTCAGGATGTCCAAATTGGCTTGGTCGGGGCCTTTATTATCGAGCCCGGGTACTTCCAGGAAGAAGGGGAGGTCCCAGAAGGCTGGTGCGCTCATTATGTGCTCGAATCCCTCGAGGCCGATATAGCCTTGCCCAATGTTCTCGTGCCGGTCTACTCCAGCACCCAAAACCCGCTTGGAGTCGTTGGCGTGCACCGCTACCAGCCTCTCCAAGCCCACATGCTGGTCGAATTCGTGCAACATTGCTTGGACGCCATCTTTGGTCGACACGTCGTACCCTGCGGCGAAGGAGTGCTGAGTGTCCAGACAGACGCGCACCCGGGGGCTGTCCACGGCATGAATGATGCGTCCAATCTCCTCGAAACTGGCTCCAATATGCTGGCCCATGCCCGCGGTGTTTTCGACGGTCAGGTATGGCCCTTCCGGGGAGCGTTCCAATACCTCGCGCATCCCTGCGACGGTCTGCTCGAATATGGCGTCGTAACCCAAGCCGCCGTGGCTGCCGGGGTGGAAAATCACGCCTTGAGCGTTGATCTGGGCTGCTAGGTTCATGTAGTTGACGAGGGAGGTCTTGCCCTTGGCGAAATTGTCTTCCTTTGGCGTCCCCAAGTTGATGAGGTATATGGCATGCAGGTAGACGGGAGCGATGTCCGTCTCCTCCGATTTGCGACGGAACTCCGCGAGTTGCTCATCGGCAGGCATCTTGAAAGCCCAGCCTTGGGGTGGCGAACCGAATATCTGGATCGCCTCGCAGCCTATCTCGGCTCCGCGATCAATGGCCTTGTCCAGCCCTCCGGAAGTGGACATGTGAGCACCCAACCTCATCGCACAACCTCCCTCATCTGATTACCGCCTGCTTGATATTTCGCCGGGGCTTGGGCTGCATTATAGCCACCTCAGACATATAATCGCCACGCCATGAAAGCCTTGGTGCTGGAACGACCGGGCCCTCAGCCGAGTTTGGCAATCAAGGATATACCCGAACCCCAGGTGTCGAGGGACCAGGTTTTAGTACGTGTCGAGGCGTGCGGCCTGTGCTATCACGACCTGCTGGTGACCCGGGGCGTATTGCGGCGTGGCGTTAAGGACGGCGTTGTCCTCGGACATGAGATAGCGGGCGTCGTTGAGGCTGTGGGCCCCGAAGTCGACGGTCTCCGAGTTGGCGAGCCGGTGGCCAGTATCCAGACTGATGCCTGCGGGCGTTGCGGTCGCTGCGCAGGAGGACTGCAACACCGCTGCATCCATGGCAGGGGCATCGGACACAGCATCGACGGGGGGTTTGCTGAGTACGTCAGCCTGCGGGCTGCCAGCTTGGTAAGGCTTCCGCCAGAACTGGACCTCACCAGCGCATGCCTGCTTGGCTGCCCCATGGGGGTGGTGCAGCGAGCGGTCTCCAGCGTCGCCAAAGTGCTTCCCGGTGAGAGGGTGATGGTGACCGGTGCGAGCGGAGGTCTTGGAACACACGGGGTACAGCTTGCAAAGGCGGCTGGGGCCCAAGTCTACGCCATCACCCGTAGCGAATCCAAAGTCGGAGCACTGGAGGATTTGGGAGCGGACCACGTTGTTTGCGTTGGAGACTTGGACTTCGCGGAAGTGGTAATCGCCCTGACCGAAGACGCAGGGGTGGATGTGACACTGGACACGGTGGGCTCGCCTATTTTCGACTCCACCTTCCGATGCTTGACACAGTATGGAAGGCTGGTACTCCTAGGAGAGGTTGAAAGGAAAAGCGTGTCCACATCGCTGGCTGAGGTTATCTTCCGGGATGCCTCGATTCTGGGTTCCTCTGGCGCGGGCAGGGACGACTTGCAGTCGGCGTTGGAGTTGGTGATGCAGGGAGAAGTGCAACCCGTGGTGGCGGGCCACTTCTCACTGGAGCAGTGGCATGAGGCTTGGGAGTTAATGAGTGAAGGGGCACATGTGGGACGGATCGTCTTGACTCCGCATCAATTAGCAGGAGACAGCGTCTAGGTGGCTTGGCGGCGGCGAGGCAGCAAACGACGCAGTTCCCCGCGGTCCCACATCACCAAAAACTGGCTGGCGACGAAGATAGAGCTGTAGGTGCCTATCACCACGCCACAGGCCAGCACCAACAGGAAGGGCCTGATGGTGGAACCTCCGATGAGGAGAAGGGCTACGATCACCAGCATCGTGGTCAAGCTTGTGTTGAGAGAGCGGGCCATGGACTCCAGCAGACTGGTGTTGACGATAGTGGACAAGGGGCGATCTTGATTGGCGGAACGGGTCACATTCTCCCTTATGCGGTCGAAAACGACGATAGTGTCATTGACGCTGTATCCGGCGATAGTCAGCAGGCCCACCATGAATATAACGTCGACTTCTATGCCCAGAGCCTTCCCCAAGATGGAGAATATGCCGATGACAATCACCACGTCGTGCACTAGAGCCACTATGGCAGCAACGCCGTAGCGCACGGGGTTAGGCACGTTGCGGAATGCCCACGTCACATAAATCAGTATGCCGATGGTTGCCGCGACCGAGGCCCATATAGTCCTTACGACTGTTTCTCGAGCCACCACCGGGGAGACTGACTCGAAGGAGAAACCCTCAGGTGTGATGGGGCCTACCTGTTCGTTCAGAGCGTCCCTTATCTGGGACTGCTCCGAAGGGCGGTCGCCGATAGCCTCCTGCAGAGTGTCGGTCCGGATCAGCAGGCCGTTGTCGCCGGTGACTTGGATAATGGCTTCGGGATGGCCCATAGACTCCAAGACGGCGCGGGCTTCGGACTCGGTGAACTCCACCTCTTCCTCGAAGCGTACCTCGAGGGCAGAGCCGCTACTGAACTCCAAGCCCAAGGTGAGGCTGGGAGGAATGAGGAGGGAGACGATGCCCGGTATCAGCAAGAATGCTGACAACACCAGGAACCACTTCCGCTTGCTGACTATATCCCAGCTCACCAGTTAGTCCTCACCAACGTTACCGCCTGCGCTCGCCGGTCGCATGCGTCCTTCAGGGGTAAAAAGGCTTGTGTTGCGGCCCCAACGGGTAAGGGCCATAAGCTGCAAGAGATTCCGGCTTACGGTGACCGCAGTGAACATGCTGACCGCCACGCCGATTCCCAAGGCGATGGAGAAACCAGTTACCTGTGGGGCGCCCAAGCGGGACCCCAGCCACCACAGGATGGCGCAGGTTATGAGGGTGGAAACGTTGCCGTCGAAGATGGCAGTCCAAGCGCGCCGGAAGCCGACATCCATGGAAGAGGCCAAGGTGCGGCCGGTGCGCAGTTCCTCTTTCACTCGCTCGAAAATCAACACATTGGCGTCCACGGCCATACCGATGGAGAGTATCACGCCGGCAAGGCCGGAAAGGGTGAGGGTCACAGGCAGCATCTTGAAGACGGCCAGCAGGATAGCCGCATAAATCAGAAGCGCGACGGCGGCCACGATCCCTGGGGCACGGTAATACACCATCATGAAGACCAGTACCAAGCCCAGTCCAACCAAGCCTGCCCTGAGGCTTTTGTCCAAGGAGTCCTGTCCCAGAGTCGCGTCCACGGTTGTTTCTGCGATGGGAGTCAGGGGGACTGGGATCGCGCCCGATTTCAATTGGATAGCTATGCGCCGAGTCTCCTGTACGGAAAAGAGACCTTCGATAATAGTGCGTCCGTCCGGAATGTACGCCCTTGATACCGGGGCTAGGATTTCTTCACCATCCAAGTAGAAGGCGATACGCTTCAGCGTATTTCCTTGGATGCGCCGCGTCAGGTCGGCAAACAACCCTGTGCCCCTTCCGTCAAATCGCAGGCTGACGGCTGGCTGACCGGCGGAATCCCTGTCAGGATAGGCGTCCTCGAGGTCATCGCCAGTGAGGCCATCACCCACGGGTTCCTCAGTGAAGTCCAAGCATTGCTCGGTCTCGCAGGTACGCTCTAGAAACAGCAGTTGGGCTGTCGTGCCTATGGTGGCTTTGGCCTCTTCCAAGTCTTCCACACCCGGAAGCTGCACAATGACCTTGTCTTCGCCCAAGCGCTGGATGGTGGGCTCGCTTGTACCCAGTGCGTTGATGCGTCGATTGATGGTATCGATGACACCTGTCATGTCGTCGTCACTGGGGACACGGCCTAGGCGGACGTTTACATCCTCCACTGGAGCCAAGCCTGCGAGGGCTTCCACTATATCTGCCTGTACCTCTTCATCCACTCGGGTCCGGGGAAACTCGATGGAGTAGCGGTTATCTTGAGTGGTGCGAATCGAGGCACGAGCATCGATGCTCGACAAGGCACTTTCGATTTCTGTCTCCCCGAAGGGTTCCTTGGCGGTGAGGGAAACGGTGAACTGAGCACCCTCTTCTTCCGAAAAGCTCGAATCGACCTGCGGGGTAAAGCCGCGCTCTCCTGCCCATGTATCAATCTCGCCCCGAATGTCGCGCTCCACATCCTCAAGAGTCGCTTCGGTGACATCGGGCACTAGGATATTGAAGACGTTGTCCTCGTCTTCGACCTTTTCGACTGTTGCCGATTGACCGGTTAGCGCGCCCTCTATTTCAACAGCTTGGACAGTACCACCTGCGGGCAGCTGGGAGAAGGTCACGTCAACCTCATCCGGGAAGCGGGCTTGGTACTTGAGGTAGCTGCCACCTTGTAGGTCCAGCCCTAGCGTCAGGCCGAGGGGGCCATCGGAGTTCCGGTTGAGGCCAAGGAAGTTTATCTCCTTGAAGGAGAGGGCGAGGACTGCCAAGGTCGTCAGTATGCCGACGATAATGGCTGTACGTAAGATGCGCTGTCGGACCATTTGGCTTCAGCCCTCGGCAGGCCTTGCGGAAGATGTTGGGGCCAGTGCGGGGGCAGCATCCGCTCCAAGGAACCGTCCAACCAAAGCGATAGCGTCCTCCCGGCCGGAGAGCTCGCCAGCCGCCTCGGCCTCCCTCACCTGCTCCAGCAATTGGCCTACTCGGGGTCCCGGTGGCAAGCTAAAGACTTGCATCAGGTCGTGGCCATTGACCAGTGGCGGGAGCGCAGGGTCGATTTCAGGGCGCGTGCCTTCAGACAGGATGTGGCTCACTTTAGTGGCGTGCCTGCGCCAGTCCTCTTCCACGAGGTCGGGGCCACGGGCTGCCAGATAGTCGGCGAAGCTTAGATAGAGGGTATCGACGGCGGCCCCTTTGACATCGCGAAAGAAGCGGTGGATAGCCCGAGGCGTTGGCAAGTCCGCCCCTTGGCTCATCTGGCCGGGTCGCAAATGATTCTGGACCATCAGGCATACCGCCTCGGTGTTGGCCGCGCTGAACCGCAGGCGGCGCATGATGTCGAGAGTCATTTCCGCTCCCATGGTGTGGTGGCCAAAAAAGCGAGTGCGTCCATTCTCATCAATGGTCTTGGTGCGAGGCTTGGCTACATCGTGCAGCAGGCAACCCAGTTTCAGCAGGGTGCGACGGCACAAATTATCGCCAGCATCTTCGGCAAAGCGTTCCTCTGCTTCCTTTCCCCAAGGAACAAGGGGAGGCGGGTCTTTTTGCGTCACGCGCTCGGCACCTTCCACTGCTTGGAGGGAGTGCCAGAACACGTCCCAATAATGCTCACGTGGTTGCCTCACCCCTTTTGCTTCTTCAAGCTCAGGGATTATAGCGCACAGCAGCCCCACATCGTCCAAAAGGGCGAGATGGGCCTTGGCGCGGTCAGCGGCCAGGATATCGCAGAACGCCTCACGCAATCGTTCCCCAGCCACGGAGGTCACTGTGTGGGCCTGCTGGCGAATGGCGGCCCGGGTGTAGGGCTCCACCTTAAAGTCCAGCTTGGCGGCGATGGACACGGCTCGCAACATTCGGAGAGGGTCATCGCGGAAGGCTTGGGACGAGACCATTCGCACTGTGCGGGCTTCCAAGTCTCGCCTGCCGCCAAGGGGGTCGAGGGCCGACTCCACTGGGAATTCATCGCGCCAAGAGCCTAGAGGCAGGGCCATGGCGTCCAAAGTGAAGTCCCGCAGGGCGAGGTCTTCCTCGATGGAGTCTCCTCTGAGGGCCGTTATATCCACCACTTGGCAGCCAGTTGGTTTGCCTACGACTACACGTGCCAAGCCGTGGTCATGGCCCAAGGGGATGACATGGCCTTGAAGGGCCGCAGCGAGGGCCTTACCTTCGGCAAGGGGGTCGCGGGGGACGACTATGTCTATGTCGCTGGCGGCCTTGCCAACGATAGTGTCCCGCAGAAAACCGCCGACCAAGTAGGCATCGCCGCGACCTTGAAAGAAGTCGCTAAGGTGGGAAAGAGAGATGATGGTAGTACCTGTTGCCAGTTTGCTATGGGCCGGTAAGCGCAGAACGGAGGGCGCTAGCCGGCGTAGGCTGGTTCTTCTTGTTGGGTTTCTTCCTCAGGGGCTTCATCGATTTTCCAGAGGCTGTTGCGGTCCACTAGGCGGTCGATATAGAGGACGCCGTCCAAGTGGTCGATTTCGTGTTCGAGAGCTTGGGCCAGAAGCTGGTCGGCCTTGATGCGGACTAGGCGGCCGTTCTTGTCCAAGGCCTTGGCTCGCACACGCTCGGAGCGCTTGACCATGCCGCGGTATCCCGGAACGCTGAGGCAGCCTTCTTCCACATGGCGCTCGCCTTCGCGGCGGGTGATTTCGGGGTTGACATACACGCGGGGTTCTTCGTCCTCGGGCAGTTGAATGACAATCACGCGCCTGGTCACGCCCACCTGTGGTGCGGCCAAGCCCACACCTGCATTGGTGTGCATGGTGTCCACCATGTCTTCGGCCAGCTTGCGTATGTCTGCGGTCACTGAAGTGACGCGACTCGCTTTATGTCGCAGCACCGGGTCAGGCATAAAACGCATTGGCAGTACAGCCACAGAGGACCTCCTGACGTGGATAACCGGATGAGTATATCGAAAGGGGCTTACGGCTGTAAAGGAGAGAAGCATGCTCCATACATTGAGTAAGAGGCTCCGGGGCTCCCACATCCGACGGGGGAAAGTTCTTGTGCTAGAATCGGAGCTACACCCATTCAGGCCCGTTTCAAATGGACGTAGTTCTTCTGGCATCCAACAGGCCCGGCATCGGCAAGACCGCATTGGCGGCTGCCTTGACGTCACAGTGGGTCCGGCAGGGACACCGGAGCGCATATCTGCGAGTTGGCACAGACGACGACAGCCATGAGGCAGATACCGCATACCTCACCCACCTGATTGCCTTGAACGCGCCATCAGAAGCGGAGCACAGCCTGACGGTGCCACGAATAAACCCGCTGGGTCAGACGATAGGCGGGCTGAGCACTGCGCTGGGGGAGTTCTGTGGCGAGGCGGTTGGTCTCGGGTACAGGGTGCTACTGGAGGTGTCCCCACCGAAGGGAGAAGAGCCAAGGACGTGGGCCCTGTGCGGGGAGTTGGCTGAGGCTGCCAATGCCTCAGTTATACCCATAGTCGACTACTCGGCCACTGTTGACGTGGAGCGGTTGAATGCCGAACTGCGCCCTGTGCGCCAGAGGCTGCACGGACTGCTGGTGAACTCGATGCCTCCATACAGAATACGGGCATGCGAGGCAGACTTGTTGGCTCAATCGGCAGGGGGCTTAGGGCAGGTCTTGGGGATGATCCCCGAGGACCGGGTGATGCTGTCCCCGACCATCGGTCAGGTCGCCAAGCATCTTGATGCCCAATGGGTGTTGGGCGAAGAAAAGAGCGATGAATTGGTGCCCCGGGTACTCATTGGGGGGAACCTGATGGACCCAGGGGTGACTTATTTCGGGCGTTATCCGGAACAGGCGGTAGTGGTGAGAGGGGACCGGCCGGACATCCAACTGGCTGCGTTGGGAAGCAAGCTGACCTGCCTTATTCTCACCGGCGGACACCAGCCCATTCCGTATGTATACCATGAGGCCCAAGAGCAGGAGGCGCCGGTGCTGGTGGTGGCAAGGGATACCCATGCCACCGCGGAGGCAATGGGGGGCGTCATCGCTCGGGGCACTGTGCATCACCGGAGCAAGACTGAAAGGTTCGCGCATCTTTTGGAGAAGCACTGCGAGCCTGGGTTGCTGCAAGAACTGCTGGCCTAAGGATTCGGGTAGGCCTCCGGGCTTATCTACCGACCCCAGACCTTCTTTCTGCGGTACCACCGTTCTACCGACGCAGGATGCCTTTTGATTTCCGATGGGATGCGGCATCTTTGCACTTGGCAGAACCTGCGGGTTCAGATTTAGTGACGGCAATCGCGACATAGATTCGTATTTCGTAGTGCCTTTGGTGGCGTTTGGGGCCGGGATCGGGGCGGTGGACTGTCGACGCCCAGATAGGGGCATTCGACACTCTTCGTATCTGTGGTGATTGTTTTTGTATCTGAGAGGTGTAGAATTTGTCGAATGCTCGTATCTGGGCCGTAGCTGACACATGTGTAGAGTAGCGTGGATTTCGGAGTGCGAGACGCATTTGACGTATTTCGTCTTGGCATTGGGTTAGTGGTGCGCAAACAGGTGCTGTACTGATAGCAATTGACGGGAAGGCTTTTGTAGCTGAGGCGTGTTGAGTTGCGACAGCATTCTGCGTCGGTTGGTGTGCTGCATTCCGCCACATCTCGCTTGATGGCCTCTTTCTTGACGGCTTCCATGGAAGGCTGGTCTGAAAAAAAGAAAGCAGGGGGCGACCATGGGGGGTACGTGCTTCCTGTGTTGAAGGTAGCAACGGGAGGAGGTTGGCGTCAATGAATGTTTGTCATGGGTTGGAGAATGGCGAGTCCTTCGAATGAGTGACGGACGAACGGAATCCAAATAGCCGAAGACCCTGTGGGGAGCTAGTCCTATTGCTAAACGGGGCAGCGGTGTCTAAAATGCCCGTTTGGTGACCAAAATCCAATGGGAGGCAAAGGGGGTTGAATGCACTAGGCACCCACGTCATGTTGGAGCTCAGGGACTGTAACCCACAACTGCTGGACGACCTCGCCTACATCAAGGATGTGATGATCAGCGCAGCCAATGGTGTAGGAGCCCAAATCCTCGGCGAATCCTTTCACCAGTTTTATCCCCAAGGTGTTACCGGTATCGTAGCCATTGCCGAATCTCACCTCTGCATACACACTTGGCCGGAATATGGCTATGCCGCGGCTGACATCTTCACCTGCGGGACCTCCATCAAGCCACAGGAGGCAGCCCAGTTCATCATCGACCAGTTGGAGTCGCAGGAGCCTTCCATCGTGGAGGTCAAACGGGGAATCTCGCCTCAGCTAGTCCCAGCAAGTTAGAAATCTCGGCTAGGAGCGCATGGACGCCTCCGGTAAATGGCACTTCGAAGTAGTAAGCCTTGACCTGTCGATGCTGTACAGGATCAGGGATGTTGTGTATACGGGTCAGACGGCCTATCAGAAGGTCGACATACTCCAGTCGGAGTTGTTCGGCCGCTGCTTGGTGCTGGACGGTAAGACCCAGTCGACCGAGTTCGACGAACACATCTATCACGAGTGCTTGGTCCATCCCGCGCTTCTGACCCATCCTGACCCCAAGTCAGTTTTTATTGGTGGCGGTGGAGAGGGCACCACTCTGCGAGAGGTGCTGGCACACCGTTCTCTGGAGAAGGTCACCATGCTCGACTTGGACGAGGAGGTGGTGGACTTGTGCCGCCGCTTCCTACCTCAGCACCATCAAGGGTCTTTCGATGACCCCAGGGTGGAGTTGCTGCATCAGGATGCACGCGGGTATCTCGCCGACACGGATGAGACTTACGACGTGATCGTGCTTGACTTGGTAGACCCCTTGGAGGGCGGACCTGCTTATCTCCTGTACACGCGGGAGTTCTACGCAACGGCAGCCCAGAGGCTGAATCCAGGTGGGATTCTGGTGACCCAGTCCGGGCCGGCTGGACTGATTAATTTCACCGAGTGCTTCACTCCCATCGCCCGCACGCTGAGCGGGCTGTTTCCTGAAATCAGGCCGTACATGGTCTACGTACCGTCCTTCATCACCCCATGGGGCTTTACCATGGCCGTATCGGATCCCGGGGTTTCCCTTCCCAATGCTGGCGACTTCATGCAGGCAGCCAACTCGCGAATCTCTCGGGAGTTGCGTTATCTGGACGGAGTGACCTGCCATAGTTTGTTCTCGCTGCCCCGCTATATTCGGGAGGGCATCGCTTCCGAGACGCGTACCGTCACTGACGACGACCCTGTTTTTATGGTGTAGGTTCTCAGCACTCATCCATCTACCGGGACACCGCCGCTACTACTCCCTTCCCCTATGCATTTGGTATCCTAGCCTTCCTATGGCTTGTGTCTCTTTTCTTAGTTTGATAGGTGCGGTGCTCGCCGCATGGTTCGGAGCAGCCAGTAACTGGTTTCCTGTGTGGATTCTAGTCCCAAGCGTCTTCGGTTTGGACGCTCTTTGGGGTGCCTATGAGTACATCCGGCTCCGTCGAGCCTCAATAGAGTCAGCCATAGCTAATCGTTATCTATTTGGAAGCATGATTATTTCGAGTGTTATCTTCGGGCTTTTCTTCGGAATATTCAAATTGGGACGCTTGATATTCTAAGGACTGAGATGTGCATGGGTTAAGCTGCGATATACGTCTTTTCGTTTCAATTGGAATAGCTGAGCAGGAGGCGTGATGGCCGATTTGGGATTTGTGGGTCTGGGGACTATGGGGGGGCGGATGGCGCGTCGCCTCATTGATGGGGGGCATCGCGTTACCGGATACAACCGGACCCGGTCCCGGGCACAGTGGCTTGTGGAGATGGGGATGGAGTTGGCCGACACGCCGCGGGAGGTGGCAGAGTCATCGGAGGTGACTTTCTCCATGATGGCCAACGATGATGCTCTGCTGGCCGTCACTGAGGGGGATGATGGGGTGCTGGCTGGGATGGAGCCGGGCAAGGTGTACGTGGACATGAGTACCGTGAGCCCGGCGGTGAGCAGGCAGTTGGCGACGGCGGTGGCGGACCAGGGTGCTTCCATGCTGGATGCTCCGGTTTCCGGGAGTGCGGTTACGGTGGAGGCGGGGACGCTGTCTTTTATGGTCGGGGGGAACGCGGAGACATTGGAGAGGGTGACGCCGTATTTGAAGAACATCGGGCCTACCATCACCCATGTGGGGGTGAACGGGCAGGCGGCTGCGATGAAGATCGCCATCAACCTTAGTTTGCCGGTGCAGGTGCTGGCGTTTGCCGAGGGGCTGCTGCTGGCGGAGCGGAGCGGGATACCGAGGCATCTGGCTCTGGAGGCTCTGGTGAACAGCGTGGCGGCCTCGCCGATGCTGAAGTACAGGGCACCATTGATTGGGAACTGGGACCAGGAAGCGCTTTTTGATGTGACCATGATCCAGAAGGACTTGGAGTTGGCACTGGAAATGGGGCATGAACTGGGGGTGCCGCTGAATACGGCGGCGGTGACGAACCAGATGCTGACCACTGCACGGGGCATGGGGCTGTCGAAATATGATTTCATCATCTTCCACGAGATGTTGCGGCGGCTCTCCGGTGAGGAGCCGGAGTAACGGGGCGTTAAGAACAAGAGGATGACGGTTAGCAGGCAGGAGGGAGACAAGTGACGCTCAGGACTTTTGGGGCGATGGGGACGGATCTGGCGGAGCGGATCAACTTTGACCGGTTGCGGACGCAGCGGCTTGCCAAGGCAAAGGAGGCGCTGCGGGAATCGGACCTCGGGGCGGTGCTGTGCTTCGACATGAACAACATCCGGTATCTCACGGCCACTGCCATCGGGACTTGGGCCATGGACAAGCTGGTGAGGTTCACCCTGCTGCCCCAGGACGACGACCCCATTCTATGGGATTTCGGGTCGGCGGCGCGTCACCACCAGATGTATTGCCCGTGGCTGGGGGAGGAGCGATCGAGGTATGGGATCTCCACGCTACGGGGAGCGACGCCACCTGAGGCGGGCCGGGCGGAGGATGTGGCACAGAAGATCAAGATTGAGTTGGAGGAGCGGGGGCTGCAGAACGAGCCTTTGGGGGTGGATATCGCTGAGCCAGCGGTGATTTTTGCGTTGCAGGCTGCTGGGCTGAACGTGGTGGATGGGCAGCAGTTGATGCTGAACACGAGGCGGGTGAAGACTGAGGATGAAATCTCGTTGCTGAACATGGCGTGCAGTCTGGTGGACGCGACGTATGACGAGTTGTACCGGGCGCTAAGGCCGGGGGTGCGGGAGAACGAGGCGGTGGCGATGGCCAACAAGACCCTGTATGAGATGGGGTCGGAGCATGTGGAGGGCATCAATGCCATATCAGGGGAGCGGTGCAACCCGCACCCGCATAACTTCACGGACCGCATCCTGCGCCCGGGAGACCCGGCCTATTTCGACATCATGCACAGCTACATGGGGTACCGGACGTGCTACTACAGGACGCTGGCCATTGGCAGCGCGTCGCCGGCGCAGCGAGATGCGTACAAGAAGGCGCGGGAGATACTGGACCAGTCCATCGATATCATCAGGCCGGGGGTGACGACCGCGGAGGTGGTGAACTTGTGGCCCCGGGCGCAGGAGTTCGGGTTCCCCAGCGAGGAGGCGGCCTTTGCATTGCAGTACGGACACGGAGTGGGGTTGTCCATCTGGGAGAAGCCCATCTTCAGCCGGTATGTGTCGCTGGATGCGCCGGAGACCATTGAGGAGGGGATGACCTTCGCGCTGGAGACCTTCTGGCCCGCGACGGACGGGTGGTCGGCGGCGCGGATTGAGGAGCAGCTTGTGGTGACGGCGGACGGGTGCGAGGTCATTACGAAGTTCCCGGCGGAGGAGCTTCTGGTGTGCGGGGTGCAGTATTACACGGGGATGGGGCCGCTACCGACCACGCGGGAGGCGCAGTCGCATTTGAATCGTGGGGAGTGATGGCGGGGGTCTTTCCATTCGCGCCTATTGAAGAGCAGCAGTATACACGTATACTTGAAAAGCCAGCCGTATACGTACAGGACGTCCCGATTCGATGAAGCAAAAGCTGACAATCACCATAGACGCTGAACTGCTGCCAGTGGCAAAGCGGTATGCACGCTCCCGCGGTGTTTCTCTTTCATCACTGGTGGAGAAGTCTCTCAGGGAGATGGCGAGCGAGGAGGTGCCATCATTCTCTTCACGTTGGCGCGGTAAGTTTCGAGCAGCACAGTGTGAAGGGGACCCGCGTTACGAGGCACTGGCCCAGAAATACCTCCAGTGATACTTCTCGACACCGACGTGATCATTGACGTCGCCCTTGACAGGCAACCGTACTCGACGGCGGCCTCGGAACTCTTGGACCAGATCGAGAATGGAGCAGAAACCGCATGCATCGCATGGCACTCTGTGTCTAACTTCTACTACATCGTGGCCCCCGTGCTCGGGGGCCTGACCACGCGCGACTTCATTTTCGAGCTAACCAGTTTTGTCGGGGTGGCTACGACTGACACCGAGGGGATCCGCTTTGCCACCGAGTTACCGATGACAGACTTCGAAGATGCCATGCAGGTGGCTGCGGCCCGGGCGTGCGGGGCAAGGTACATAGTCACCAGGAATGTCAGGGACTACGAACGGTCGCCGATCCGCGCCGTAGAACCCCAAGAGGCGCTCAGCAGGCTGTTTTAGTATCTGACAACTCCTTACAGACTGCTTGAGGCGTTCCACCCAGCCAAGAGTGAGTGAGGGTCGATGTCTTTCCCGGACGCTCCGACCCTACCCTTCGAAGATTTGGAGGGGTAGGAAGGCGGAGACTACGAAGTTGGGGACATCTACCAGTTCGCTGACTTTGAGGTCGACGGCTACGGAGCAGATTACATAGGCCTGTTCGCGAGTGTAGCCGCGTTCCATGAGGAGGTTGATCATGTTGATGAGGGCCTCGCGGGAGGCGGTGGTGGCGTCCTCGGAGTAGTTGACGCCGCCGGCGATGCTCATACCGACGGAGGCTAGGTAGCCTCGGGGGGCCGCCATTTCGGGGGCATTGGAGTAGCCGTCGTGCTCGAAGTAGGGCATGCGGATGCCGCGGCGCTGGGCCTCCCCCTTGCGGATTTCGAAGCTGACGTGGAGGGTGCAGGCCATCTCGATGGCAGTGCCACAACACTCGGAGTCGCCTTGGGCATAGTGGGCGTCGCCAGCGGAGAAGAGGGCGCCCTCGGCGGAGACGGGGATGAAGAGGCGGGTGCCCTTGGTGAGTTGCTTGATGTCGAGGTTGCCGCCGATTTCGCGGGGCGGGATGGTGCGGAGGGCGGAGGAGGCGATGGGCTCGGTGGAGGGCACGGCGCCGTGGGCGTCGGGAGGCTGGACGGCGCCGCCTGCTTGGAGGAGGGTGTTCTCGCGTTCCGTGATTTCTTGGAGCAGGGCGTGGGAGGGGGCGATGCCGATCGTGCCCATGAAGGAGGCTTCGGGGACGCGGACGCCGGGGACCTGCTGTGAGGTGGCGAAGCCGTCGCGCATCTCCCACTTGGCAACGAAGGGGTCAAGGTAGATGTTCCGGAGGAAGCCGAAGCCGGGGATGATGCTGGTGAAGCCGAAGGATGCGGGCTCAATGTCGAGGACGTTTATCTGGAGGAGGTCGCCGGTCTCGGCGCCCTTGACGTAGACGGGGCCGGTGAGAGGGTGGACGAGGCCGAGATCGACGCTGGTGAGGTCGGAATCGGTGGTGCCGGAATGAATCTGGCCGTCGAGGGCGTCGCGGGTAACCATGACGACCTCTTCGCCGGGATCGGCTTCTACGGCGGGCGGGATGTCGGGGTGCCAGCGGTTGTGTCCCTTGGCAGGTTCGGATGCGCAGCGCTGGGTGAGGTCGACCTCGATAGTCTGCATGGTGGGCCTCCTCTCATGTATGGGACATGGACGCATGAGTGGTACGGCAGTGGTGGGGCCGGGCGGGGAGCGGCGCCCATCCACATTCTACCCTAGGGTTGGGCCTTCGTGAGTAGGTCTTGCTGCCCCGCACCAAGTTCGTGGACGGGCACTATTGCAGTGCAAACTAGTTTGTAGTACAATCTTTCCATCCAAGGAAGACAGCAGTTAGACGGAGGTATGACATGGCACGCTCGGAGAGCGGAGGTGAACAGCTCACTGCCCAAGAGAGCTGGCGGACGATCCACGAGTCGATGGACAGGGCACGGAGTTCCATGTATATCGCGGGGTCAGCACCGATACTGCTTTGGTGGGCGGCGATAGCGTCCATCGGCGTCGCGACGCAGTACACCATCATGACATTGGCGCCTGATTTTATCGAAAGCAACTCGTGGGTCTTCGGGGCGCTATGGGGGAGCCTCATGGTGCCGGGCATGACGGGGAGCGCGTTCATCGGGCATCGCGCTGGGAGAAACGTGGCTTTGGGGGACGCCTCCCGCAGTGCCGGCATAAAGGTGTTCCTCTACTGGATGACGGTGGTGGCGGCAATGTTCCTCATACCGGTGGCTGCCGGAATGTGGAATGGGGAAGACGGGGAGCAGATACCGATAGTCACTATGGGGATAGTGTCCCTAGCCTATATCCTCTTCGGCATCATGCACCACACGGTGATCGCGATGGTGGGAGTGGCGTTCGCGGCAGCTTTTTTCATACCCAACGCTCTGCTAGGCGACGTTGCCATGCCGGTGTCAGGGGGACTGATGCTGGCAGTGGTGGCCGTGGGAGCGTGGTGGATGCACAGGAATAGAGTCAATTGAGGGACGCGGACATCGTGCTGGATGAGACCATCCACCAGTCCACCCGTCTGCGGATAATGACTATGCTGGTCTCGCAGCCGGTGGAGGACCGGGTAGCCTACGGGTTCATTCAAAGCACGCTGGATTTGACGGGCGGGAACTTGACGACGCACCTGCGGAGGCTGGAGGAGGCCGATTATCTGGTCATGAACAAGGAGTTCGTGGACTCCAAGCCACGGACGTGGGTGCAGGCAACGCCGGCAGGACGCCGCGCATTCACGGAATACCTGTCGAATCTGGAGAGGGCGCTTAATTGGAAGCCTGAGACGTAGACCATTGGGATACGACGCGCAGCCGGACGGGTTGCCGACCAAAGCATCGTGCTGGCGGCCGATTTCCCATTGGGTCTCTCGCGGCCAGAGGGCTGGTATGATAGCGGTGAGGGGCGCCACTCCTTGAAGGGGTCAGCTACGGGGACGAAGGGGTGAGCTACGGGTACCATTCCACCCGGAGGGAACTGCTATGCCAAGGCTTTGGGCCAAGACGCTGGACTATGACAAGATTGAGGTGGGGGACGACCTGCCAATCCTGGTCAAGCATGAGGACCAACAGAGCATTGATTTGTATGCCAAGCTGGCGTCAACGGCACCGCGGGCCAACTGGAACAACCTGCATACCGACGAGGAGTTTGCCAAGGGGGGCATCTTCGGGGGTACGGTGAACATGGGAGTGGCCACGGTGGCGTATGTGGCGGAATTGCTGGAGAAGGGATTTCCGCTGCAGAAGTTGACGGGGCAGGGCAGCGAACTGGAAATGCGGGCGACCCAGCCTGTGCGGGCAGGAGATACGATAACGTTCACGGGGCAGGTGACGGGCAAAGGTGTAGAGGAGGGGCAACGCTGGGTGGAGTGCGAGGTCACGGGTACGAACCAAGATGAGGTGGTGGTGGCGCGGGCTAGGGCGCGAGTGCCGATGTAGGGGCGGTTACCCTCTGCACCCCCATCCTAACCTTCTTGAGGTGGAAAGGATACTGGCGCTCTCTCACGGAGAAAGGGAGATTGGCGCTCCCTCACGGGGAGCAGGCTATGCCTCAAACGGAGAGGCCCGCTAGGAAGTGGTCCTCGTCGGTGAGGCCGTCTGCATCGCCTTGGCGCAGGAGCCAAGGATTCTTCTTCACGCTTGGGGAGCCACAGCGTGGGCAGGATGGAGTGGGGCCGTCGGAAGGGTACCAAGGGAAGGTGTGGTGGCAGGCTAAGCAGTGGTGTTCGTCGCCCATGGGGTCAGTTCCGGGAGAGGAGGGCTTGGAACTCCAGTTGGGAGACTTCAGCGCCACGCTTTATGGAGGCGACGGCGTATTCGATGGCCAGCCGGCCGAATCCAGCGTGCTCCAGCATGTCGGAGCCAATGACGACGCGGGGTACATCTATTCCCAGTTCGAGGGTGAGCCGGTCCGGATGCTCCCTGTCGATGTCCAAGTCAATCTCACGGTCAGTGAGCCGCTCGATTTTCTCTTTTACGCGTTGGATGAACTCCCGATCGTCCAAGGCGCACCTTATATTTCATATATCGTTTCTGAGTAATGACTGAATTATAGCATTGGCGAGTCCGGGTGCCTTCTTGGAGAATTGGGCCATTCTTGGGCCAGAATCGACCTGCATTAGTACTCGATAGGGCCTTCAAGTGGCTAGGGCTACACTGCGGATAATCTCGGCGACATCCGCGGGGCGCTGGAGCATGGCTTGGTGGCAGGCGTCGAGGGATGTGACTTCACGGGCACCCAAGAAACGGGCCTGCTCGCGCTGCAGGCTGGGGGGCAGGAGTTGGTCGCGCTCCAGCACCACGTAGGTCAGGCCCTCGGCGGCTATGCTCTGGGGTATCGTCAGGCGGGAGGCCAGCCATCGGAGGGGGAGGGGGCGGAAGGAGGCCACGTAATGCACCACCTCCATGGTGTCCATCCCGTTGCACATCTTGCGGTAGATGAGGTGATGGGGGATGGTGAGGGGGCGGCCGATGAGACGGTGCAGGGAGGACAGAAGGCGCAGGGGGTAGAGGATACCGTTGGGCAGGGGGCTGAGGACTGCGCCCCGCTGGCGAGGAGCGGCCCCGGCGAACAGCACCACTCGCTCGGGCAAGGGGTCCCACTTGGGCAGGGAGGCTAGGAGGAGGGAGGCGCTGAGGCCGTGGCCCACGGCTACCTTGGGTCCCGGGCCTAGCTCATGTCCCTGCTCGGCGACGTAGTCAATGGCATCGGCTAGGCGGACCTTACGGTCATCGCCAAGAGCGGCTGCGAAATCAATGGTGGTCACCTTTTCTACAGGGGCCGCCAAAGAGAGGCTGGGAGGGTGCTGACGGGGAGCGGTCAGGTGGCCCCATACGCGTCCCCAAGTATCGGGCCCTTGTCCCAGTTCGGGTAGCACCAGCAGGTTGGTCACAGTGCGTTTTTCACTCCTCGCAAGAGTGCGCCACCTTCGTCGAAGGGGACAGTGCGTGGGTCGAGCATTGACGCGGTCTTGGTCGATGCGGGCGATGATGGGAGTGCGGGCGGTGCGCAGGCGAGCCATAACGCCCTCGGGACCACCCTGGGACTGGGTGCAATCCAAGGCCACAACCCAGGTGGGGATAGTCTCTCCGGGCAGGCTGCCTCCGCCGATGGTGGAGAGGCTTTGGGTGAGGCTGGCAGCATTGCCGATATTCTCCCGCCATGAGTCGGCCCGGAGGCGCATGTCTTCGAGGGATGCACCAATCATCTGCCAGATGGGGATCTTGGTGCGGGCCTCCCCCTTGAGATAGTGAAGCAGGGTGGCAGTGAGGGCGGCCAAGCTGAGCTTGTCGATGCGAAGAGCGCGGGCTAGGGGATGGCGCTCGAGGGTGCGGACTAGGTCAGTCTTGCCGACGATGATACCCGCTTGAGGCCCGCCCAGCAGTTTGTCGCCGGAAAAGAAGACCAAGTCGGCACCGGCGGCGATGCTCTCCTGCGGGGTCGGTTCGTGGGCCAAGCCGAACTCCTCGGTGTCGAGCAGGCACCCGCTGCCGACATCGTGGAGGACGGGGAGACGGGTGCGCTGACCCAGTTCGGCCAGTTCGCGGGTGTCGCATGAGTGAGTGAAGCCCTCAACGCGGAAGTTGCTAGCGTGGACCTTGAGGAGAGCGCCAGTATCGGGGGTGATAGCGGTCTCGTAGTCGGTGACGTAGGTGCGGTTGGTGGTGCCCACCTCCACCAGACGGGCACCACTCTGGGCTAGCACGTCGGGAACGCGGAAGCCCCGCCCGATTTCAACAGCCTCGCCACGGGAGACAATGACCTCCCTGCCTTGGGCGAGAGCCGACAGCCCTAAGAAAACGGCGGATGCGTTGTTGTTGACGACAAGGGATGACTCGGCCCCAGTAAGTTGGCGGAGGACGGGCTGGAGGTGGGACTGGCGCGAACCGCGGCGTCCTTGCTCAATGTCCAGTTCCAAGTCGGTGTAACGGTCGGCGGCATCGTGCATTGCGTCAACGGAGGCCTCGCTGAGGGGGGCACGCCCGAGGTTGGTGTGGATGATGACGCCGGTGGCGTTGATGACGGGTCGGGGGCGGGGACGTCCTTGGCGGGCTGCCTGCTCTGAGACCCGGACGGCTATTTCCTCAAGGTCAGCGCCATTCTCCCCGCGGCGGATGTCCTCCCGGGCGTGGGAGATTTGATCGCGGACGAGGTTCACCAGCCAGTCGCGCTGGTAGAGGATGGCCAGCCCTTGAAGCTGGCGGGTGGCCATGACGCTTTCGACGCTGGGAAGGTTTGCGGTACTGCATTCAGTCCTGTATTGAGGGAAATAGTGGCCACGTCATTCTAACACGGAGACGACCCGATGCCTTGGAACGGGCGCCTCTGAAGCAGTGGGTTATACTAGGGCCGCCACACAGTTCCTGAGCGATTGATTCGAGAAGAGAGGCTGGAAATGGATTTCAAGCTCTCCCCTGAACTGGATGCCCTGAAGCGCACGATGCGCCAGATGGTGAACGACGAATGCATTCCCTTGGAGCCGACGTATCTATCCAACCCTCCCATGGACGGGGTGGACGATGGCGGGCCAACAGGGATTGCCGAGGGCGGTAATGGGCATTGTGGGCACACTGCCCAAGGAGAATTGGGACCGGCTGGAAACGCTGTCCAAGGACACGGGCATTTATACTGCGCACCTACCCGAGGAGTATGGCGGGGGTGATCTTGGGGCCTTGGGACATGTGGTGGTGGACGAGGAGTCTCACCGCAGCATCGTGCAGCTACCGACTTCGCCTGTGCCCATGATGCTGCTGGGTTCGTGTACACCGGAGCAGGAGGAGAAGTACGTCTGGCCCTCGGTTCGTGGTGAGAAGAACTACGCCTTCGGGCAGACGGAGCCTCAAGCCGGTTCGGACCCTGGGGGATGATGGAGACGCGGGCGGTGCATGACGGGGACGATTTCGTTATCAACGGCACCAAGATGTTCATATCAGGGGCTGCTACGGCTGACTACCTGCTTATTCAGGCGGTTACCGACCCGGAGAAGCGACAGCGTGGCGGGATCACCATGTTCATAGTGGACAACCCGACGCCGGGGATGAGCTTCGATCCCATTCGCATCTGGACCAACCCCACCAAGGCGCAGCAGTTTTATGTGAGGCTGGACAACGTGCGGGTGCCTGCCACGGCAGTGGTGGGCGAGGTGGGCGGGGGTTTCCGGCTGGGACAACGGTGGCTGGTGCATCATGACAGGCTGCTGCGGGGGTCAATGGCCTTGGGAATACTGACAAGGGCGTTGGGCATGGCCATCGACTGGTCGAAGCAGAGGGTTACTTATGGACGGCCCATTGCTGACCGACAGGCTATCCAGTGGATGCTGACGGACATATACATGGATATCAAGGCACTGCGGGCCATCACCCACGAGACGGCTTGGAGGTCGGACCAAGGCGAGGATGTTCGCGTTGAGGCATCGATGATCAAGTATTGCGCCGCTGAGTGGGGATGGCGGGACATCGACAAGGTCATGCAGATATTCGGCGGCCTCGGCGAGACCCTGGACATGCCCATACCACACTGGTACCACATGCTACGCCATGCGCGTATCGGAGGCGGCACCTCGGAGATACACCGCTTCGTGATGGCCCGTGGGTTGTTGAACGGCACGGTATCGTGGGAAGCGTAAGGATGCCAGGTTGGGTATAATGGCTGGCAAGTTCTTTGTGGCTTTGCGGTATTAAGGCCACTACCCAGAACACGCAGGAGGAAAACACCATGGCACGACAATGGCCCACTGTGCACTACAAAGAAGAGGGGATGCGCGAGGGGATGCAGATTGAGGATGCGAACATCCCTGTGGAGGAGAAGGTCAGACTGCTGGACGCCCTCTCGGAGACGGGACTGAAGACCATCGTCGTCGGCTCTTTCGTCAGCCCCAAGTGGACCCCGCAGATGACGCGGATCGATGAGGTGGTGTCGAAGTTCCATCCCAAGCCCGGCGTAAGGTACACGGCCCTAGCCGTGAATGCCCGTGGCGTGGAGCGGGCGAAGGAGTACTCGCCTCCGCTGACCATTGAGCGCGATCCTTGGCCCCGCTTGAACTGCCATGTGTGCGATGTGTTCACGCGGCGAAATTACAACCGGAGCCAGATGCAGGAGATGGAGCGGTGGCCCCAGATCGTGGCCCAAGCCCAGGAGCAGAACATCACCGAGGGGGCCATCGGCACCAACGCAAGCTGGGGTTCCAACTTCCTCGGCGACTTCCCGGTGGATGTGAATATGCGCTTTCTGGAGCGCCAGCACCAGATGTGGGACCAAGCCGGCATCAAGGTGGTCAGCGTGGCCATGGGCGATCCGATGAGCTGGTGCCGGCCCGACAAAGTGGAGGAGTCGATAGAGCAGGTGAAGGCACGGTGGCCGGAGATACACCATTTCCGCCTACATTTGCACAACGGACGCAACATGTCCATCGCCTCGGCCTATGCAGCGATGCGGGTGCTGGAGCCCGAAGATACCCTGGAGCTGGACGGCACCATTGGCGGCATCGGCGGCTGCCCCTATTGTGGCAACGGACGTGCCACCGGAATGGCCCCCACTGAGGATTTGCTGCACATGATGGACGACATGGGCATTGACACCGGCATCAACATGGACAAGCTCATCGACTGCGTGTGGATGCTGGAAGAGGTGCTGGGGCGGACGACCTACGGGCACGTCTCCAAGGCAGGGCCCCGGCCCAACAAGTTGGATGAGTTGTACGACCCCAACGCTCCGTTCATCGAGACAATGGAGCAGGCCAAGCATTTCAAGCTGGGCCCCGAGGTCTACGCCGACAGTTTTGCGCCCTACACCGAGCCTATCACCAGCCCCTATCGGGACCGTTTGGACCAAGGGTTGCCCCTGTTCGAGGAGCCGCACGGCGAGTTTCCTTGGAAGCAGGAATGGTTCCCGGGGGAGTAGCCACAAAGTGATGTCTGCGCCTGAGTGGATGCACCGATTTGGTCCACTCAGGGGAGGGACAACGCCGGGAAACTTATGAGGGTGGGGCTAAGGCTCCACCCTCACGTTGTCTCCGGGCTGGATAGGGCCGCCGTTTATGACGGTGGTGAGCAGTCCACGCCTGCCTGCCAGTTCCTCGCGCAGGCCTTGGCGGATGTCGTCCATGCGCTTGCAAGGGTCGCACAGGCCGGTGACCTCGAAGGTGGCTTCAGAGCCGACAAAGAGCACGTTGCCCGCTTGAATCGTGCTGAGGTCCAGCCCCGAGGTGGTCACGTTCTCCCGCACGTCCCCGGGCTGAAGGCGGAACTCCTCCAGCGTCTCGCTGTCCATGAAGAGCACTTGACGTGCACTCCCCTTGGATGCCTTGCGATCGCCCTCTATGCCGAAGTCGGAGATAGCTCGGGCCTGCTGTAGCGGTTGCATGGGCTGGCGGGTTTGCTCCGCGGCCTGTACCGATACGATAGTGCCTTCCTGCATGGGAACCCTCGCACGATTTACTTGTGACGATCTGTCGCGCAAGTTTAACTGACACCTCCCCGTCGCGCTACCCACCCTCCTCCGGTCCGGCATCTGGTTCTCTCGTCTCAGATGCGTACTACTCTTTTGGTTAGTGCAGACATGGTACTACACAGCGGGCCTACTAAGGTTTTAGCTAACATGCTACTTGACACCATCATATCTGTATATTAATTTTCTACGCACTATATTACTTAGTATGTACTAGTGTTTATGCATAGTGTTGGTAAACGAGGAGCGTATGTCATGCGTCTGGTTCGGCAGCAGTTCATCATTGTGATTGCGATCCTGTTCCTGGTCTTGGTTGCTTGTGAGACCGAGGCCTCTTCCACCCGTCAACCTGCCACTGTTCCGGCTTCCACCAGTATTCCGATTACGATTGCCCCAGCGCCACCTGCCCCGACCCGTCAGAGTTCCACTAGCACAGGTGGGGCTGCGTCCGCGGTCACGACGAGCAGACTGGCAACACCGGCCCCCTCACCCATTCCGCGTCCCACACGCCGCCCTGTTCCCACGGCGACGTCCGCACCGCCATCGCCTGAACCTGAGGAGCCGACCGGCCCGGCACTACCTACTTCAATCGTGGATGTCCACGGCAACGAGGTTATTGTGGCGGATGTCAGCCGCATCGTGGTGATGAACGGCGATTACACGGAGGTGGTGTACGCACTCGGGCTTGGGGGCAACATCGTTGCCGTTGACACCAGCGCGACCTATCCCGCCGAGGCAACTGAGCTTCCGCAGATTGGTTACCAACGGAGAATCAGTGCTGAAGGCATCCTCTCGATGAACCCCACAGTGGTTATCGGGAGCGAGGTCGCAGGCCCACCCGAAGTGATTGAACAGATTCGTTCAACCGGCACGCCTGTCGTGGTGCTGGAAGAGGTGACCACTATCGACGGAGGACCGCGGAAGATACGCGGGATTGCCCAAGCCCTCGGAGTGCCGACTAGAGGGGAGGCACTGGCCACGGAATTGGAAGCCGACATTGCCGAAGTCAGAGGCCTGTCCGCGAAGGCACAGGAAAAACCCACTGCTGTATTCCTCTACATGCGTGGCGTCGACACCCTCTTCCTGATGGGAGAAGCGGACTTGAGCCATGAGCTATTGGAGGCCAGCGGGGCGATCAGCGGTGGCGCGGCCGCTGGCGTAACGGCACAGCGAGTTCCCTTGACCGCTGAGGCCTTGGCCGCGGCGAACCCTGATTGCATCGTGGTGCTGACCCGTGGGCTTGAGTCGGTCGGCGGCCGTGAGGGGCTTCTGCGCCTCCCAGGAATCTCCGAAACCAGGGCCGCTGACCAAGGGTGCATTCTGGACTTCGATGACCAGTTGTTCAGAGGAGGCGGCCCAAGAATGGGCACCGTATTGATGGGACTGTTGCAAGCATTCCATCCTGACCTGTCAACGGCCAGCTAATGGCGGTTATCAGTGGAGGCAGGACGTTAGCGAGACTGAAGGCCCTCCGGCAGGCTTGCCGGCGGGCCGCAATCAACAACTCGCGACTACCTGCCTCCACCCTGCTTGGGGCCATGCTGGTCCTTTTCGTTGTGGCCCTGTTCGCCAACGTAGGTATCGGGGCCGTCAAGATTCCGCCCGAGCAAGTGCTATCGATTTTCCTCAGCCACATGGGCCTGGATATCGGGACTGAGTTCGAGCAGCGTACCGACGCGATTTTGTGGAACATACGGCTTCCGCGGGTCGTCCTCGGCATAATGGTCGGTGGCGGCTTGGGGGTGGCAGGGGCTGCTCTTCAAGGCGTCTTTCGCAACCCCCTTGCCGAGCCCGGGATCATCGGAGTATCCAGCGGAGCCGCCGCTGGGGCCGTAGCCGCCATTGTCCTCGGTTTGAGCTTATTCAATACCAGCGGCGTCACCATAGTAGCCTTCCTTTGCAGCCTACTTGCTACCGCAGTTGTCTACATGGTGGCGCGAACATACGGGCAGACGGAAGCCACCACCCTGATTCTTGCCGGAATCGCGGTCAACGCGACAGCCGGGGCCTTCACTGGCCTGCTCACCTTCATTGCCGACGATGACCAACTGCGCAGCATCACCTTCTGGATGCTGGGGAGTGTGGGGGGAGCGACTTGGCCCGTGGTGACCGGCGTCCTTCCCTTTTTCATTGTAGGTCTGGTCCTTCTACCCTTCCGCGGTCGCTCGCTCAATCTTTTGACCCTTGGGGACCGGGAAGCCCGGCATCTGGGAGTGTCGACCGAGCGAGTTCGCCTGAGCATCATTGTGCTATGCGCTCTTGTGACTGGGGCGGCGGTATCGGTATCGGGAATCATAGGCTTCGTGGGGCTGGTGGTCCCCCACATCATCAGGCTCATTGCTGGGCCTGACCACCGTTTCCTTCTGCCCGCAAGCATTCTCGGCGGAGCGACGGCCCTTCTCTTAGCCGACCTCCTTGCCCGTACCGTGGTAATCCCTGCGGAACTGCCCTTGGGTGTCGTCACCGCGATGGTTGGCGGACCCTTCTTCCTGTGGTTGGTACACAGGACGCGATCCAGTTGGGGAGGTGTGGAATGAACCCAAGTTTGACTGCGGATAGCGTTAGCTACGCCGTGGGAGATCGGGCATTAGTGCGGAATGTCAACATGGAACTCTGGCCCGGCGAAATGCTAACGATTGTTGGGCCTAACGGTGCTGGCAAGTCTACACTTTGCGGTTTGTTGGCTGGCGACCTCCGGCCGCTACAAGGCAGGGTGGAAGCATGCGGCCATCCGGTACGCATCTCCAAACCCGCGACCCTTGCACGCATCTTGTCCATCCTTAATCAGCACACGATTATTCGTTTCCCGTTTACGGCACGAGAGGTGGTGATGATGGGGCGCTATCCCCACATCCCGCGGTGGAAGTCCCCCAAGGAGAGCGACCTGATGCTGGCCGACGAGGCCATGGAGAGCACCCAAGTCACGCACCTGTCCAATCGCATTTATCCCACACTTTCGGGAGGGGAACAGCGCAGGGTTTCGCTGGCCCGCGTCCTGGCCCAGGACACGCCAGTCATCCTGCTGGATGAACCCACGACCGCCTTGGACATTGGTCATCAGCAGTTAATCATGTCGCTGTGCCGGCGCCTTGCCGACGACGGACGCGCAGTGCTGGCCGTGCTGCACGACCTGAACTTGGCTGGTGAATACGCAGACCGGGTAGCAGTTATGGCGGAAGGTGAGGTCAAGGCTCTCGGTAGGCCAGAGGAGGTCCTTTGCCCTGACCTGCTATCGACGGTGTTCAACCAGCAAGTGATGGTCGTACCCCACCCACAGACCGGCAAGCCTGTGGTGCTGGCTTCCTCCGAGGAAGACGTAGCAAGTTCCGGATAAAGACAGGATTCGATAAATAGTGAGCTGCAAGCCACTGCGCACAAAAGGAGGGATTCAATGACGCTGAGTATCCATCTGACGTTCGAAGATACCTGCCGCGAAGCTTTCGAGTTCTACCGGTCGGTATTTGGCGGAGAGTTCTCAACGATGTCCGCCTTCCGGGACGGGCCACAGGACATGGGAGTGCCAGAGGAAGAGCTAGACAGGGTTATGCATATCGCCTTGCCGATTGGGGCCAGCGTGCTGCTGGGCGGGGACGCCTGCTCTGCGTTCGGCCCTGGGCCGGTGATGGGCAACAATCTGTCCATCTCGTACACAGCGGAGAACAGGGAGCGGGCCGACGAAGTCTTCGCCAAGCTATCCGAGGGCGGTATGGTGAAGACGGCCATGCGAAAGGTGTTCTGGGGAGCATACTACGGTGATTGCGTAGACAGGTTCGGCATAAGTTGGCAGATCATCGCAGAACATGGCCCGAACGTTGACCACAACTAACTGCGCAGAGGCGGTGGGAAGGGCAACCAACCCTCGCAGGAACTGTGCTATAGGAGGGACTCATGTTTGTAGCTACCAACAGGCTCAGGACCGAAAGCGGACGAGGCTGGGAATTGGAGGAGCGTTTTCGGAAGAGCAGTGCCGTAGCAGAGGGTGCCGAGGGTTTCATCAGCTTCCAGATGTGGAAAACGGAAAGCAGCCCTGACTGCGATGAGTATCTGGTGGTGACTCATTGGGAGTCCAAGGAGGACCACCACCGCTGGACGCGCAGCGACGCCTTCAAAGAGGCCCATAGGGGAGGCGTTCGAGCAGACTATATGGTCGGTCACCCCGAACTGGCCAACTATGACGTCCGGATAGAGCGTCGTTCCAACGGGGAGAAAGTCCACCCGTAGCGTAGTTGGGAGCGCACAGGCCGGTTGCAGCTCTGGAGCGCCCTTGCAACGACGCATGGATTCCACGTGCTAAGGATGAAGACCTCATCGCAAGGTTGACGCTGGCATGATGCGGGGATAGACTCGCGGCACCATGGCACTTGAGAAGAGGTTCGAGGACGATCTGTTCCACTTGTGTACGCATCCCATCCGGGGAGCGTCGCGCTCCTGTGCCTGAAGTGGCTGTTTGTCGCCCGCTGGGACTACCCCGGTGGGCGTTTTGTTTTGTTGGCAGTCCCAACCGTGGCAAGGCCCCAAATCAAACCCAGGAGGCCCGCAAATGACCACAACCCGCTATACCGTGGAGGACTTCGTGCACGACATCAAGCCCCTGATGGAGTCGGAAAAGGATGTGGAACGGTTTTTGGAGCGGGGGACGTCCTATCTAGAGAAGCTTATACGGAACCCCAATTGCATACCCGATGAGATGCGTGTGCCCAACGCCTATGGCACGGGCCGCCCCAATCACGGTACCTACAACCTGTATGAGGAGCCGGGCGGGCTGTCCGTCAGTTGCGTTGTCTGGGGTCCCGGCGACCACGCTGCCCCTCACGACCACCGTACGTGGGGCATGATCGGCCTGCTGAACAACAGCCTCACCGAGACTCGCTTCCGGCGGCTGGACGACGGCTCCAGAGAGGGCTGGGCCCACATCGAGAAGGACAAGGTGGGAAACTACAAGCCGGGTGAAATGACCCTGCTAATACCCGATGTCTATGAAATCCACCAGATGGACAACTTCACCGACAAGCCGACGGTGGAGATTCACGTCTATGGCAAGCCTCTAGCAGAAATCAAGCGTAGCCGCTTTAATGTAGAGACGGGCGAGGTGGTCGCTTTCCAGACCGGGAAGGCGGACAACCAGTAGCCCGAAACTGGTCTGCGAACAACGCACAGGGGGACCATGGCCTACGAATACCTGAAGGTAGACCGCACCGAAGGCGTGCTGGTGCTCACCCTGCATGACCCACCCACGCGCAACGCCTTGGGCCGCGAGATGGCGGCTGAGTTGATGCAGGCGTTGGACGAGTACGAGCAGAGCCCCGGAGACCGGATGCTGGTGATCACCGGCACCGACCCATCCTTCTGTTCCGGGGCCAATGTGCGGCAGATGGGCCAGAGAATCCAGGAGCAGGAAGGTGCGGGTGAGGCCGCGAGCGAAGCACCCTCGCGTCTGCCTTGGGGCAGCATGGAAGCAGGCTTGGGCCGGCGTCGTCCTGAAGAATTCGGCGGCGGCGCGGCCATGGTTCCCTTGCGCATCCATGAACTGCAAAAGCCGTCGCTGGCTGCGGTCAACGGTCATGCCTACGGCGTGGGGATGGGCGTGGCTATCTCGTGCGATATACGCATCGCCTCGGAGCAGGCGTCCTTTGCCGAGGCCTTCGTGCGGATGGGGCTGATACCCGGCGACGGGAGTTGCTGGCAACTGCCCCGTCTCATTGGTCTCAGCAACACCTTTTTGATGCAGTACACCGGGCAAGCCGTGGATGGTAACGAGGCCTTCCGCATGGGACTGGTCAGCAAGGTGGTACCCCACGACGAACTCATGCCAACTGCCATGGAACTGGCCACCCGTTTGGCCCAAGGGGCAACCCAGTCCATCTCGCTCATCAAGTACCTCGTGCAGAAATCGATGTACACCGACATGAAGGAGAGTCTGGCTCTGGCCCATGTGGCCCAAGAGGCGGCGCGTTCCACCGAGGACCACAAGGAGGCAGTGCAGGCCTTCATTGATAAGCGCAGGCCGGAGTTCAAGGGACGCTAGTCTTACCCCTGCGATTCAATACGGGGATTAACTACGGAATGAGGACAACTTCGGCTACAAACATTTTGCGCCGTATGTGTCCCGAATTCCCGGCGTCGTCAACCTGTGCCGGGACATAACGGCACCTAAGAGGGTGGGACAAGCCCTTGACGACGGTTGCAACACCCTCTTATACTCACGTTTACGAGGTGAAAGCGCCAACGAACATGGAGCACACCTGAAGACGGCATAAGCAAAGGGAAGACCTAAGCGGCAGCTTGGGGGCGTCCCGGCTGCCGTTTCTTTTGCACCTTAAAAAGAGAATAGTGAGTAGCTTGGAGTTCCTAGCGTGGGTCAAGCTACTAAGGGCCCATGGTGGATGCCTTGGGGCCAAGGGCCGAAGAAGGGCGCGGCAAGGCTGCGATAAGCCTCGGTGAGCCGTCTAGCAGGCATAGCCGGGGATTCCCGAATCGGGGAACCGGTCCCGGTGTTGAGTCGGGACGTTCTGCCGTAAGGCAGTTGGGTAAGCAGGGGAACTGAAACATCTAAGTACCCTGAGGAAAAGAAATCAACCGAGATTCCCCTAGTAGTGGCGAGCGAACGGGGACGAGCCTAAACCTATACGACTTAGTGGTCTGGGGGCCTATGTCGTACAGGGGTTACAGGGAATGCCTAGGAAGGCCTCAGCACTTCCGAGGGAGTTACAAAACCCATTTCTAGTCGAAGGCTCCTGGAAAGGACCGTCGAAGAGGGTGACAGCCCCGTAGACGAAAGGAATGGGACTTCCGGCGTAAACCCTGAGTACCACGGGACACGTGAAATCCTGTGGGAAGTCGGGGGGACCACCCTCCAAGGCTAAATACCCTTGGCCACCGATAGTGTACCAGTACCGTGAGGGAAAGGTGAAAAGAACCCCGGGAGGGGAGTGAAATAGATCTGAAACCATGGGCCTACAGAAGGTCGGAGTCCGTTTTTAGTACGGATGACGGCGTGCCTATTGAAGAATGATCCGGGGACTTACTACGTGGGGCGAGGTTAAGGGACTGTTGTCCCGGAGCCGTAGCGAAAGCGAGTCCGAATAGGGCGCTTAGTCCCATGGAGTAGACTCGAAACCGGGTGAGCTACCCATGGCCAGGGTGAAGGTTCATTAAATTGAACTGAAGGCCCGAACCCGTGGCTGGTACAAAAGCTTGGGATGAGCTGTGGGTAGGGGTGAAATGCCAACCGAACCCGGAGATAGCTGGTTCTCCCCGAAATGCATTTAGGTGCAGCCTCGGAGGTAGGCAAATGGAGGTAGGGCACTGGATGGGCTAGGGGGCGTGAGCTTACCAAACTCAACCAAACCACCAATGCCATTTGACCGTTCCCCGGGAGTGAGACTGCCGGAGATAAGTTTGGTAGTCAAAAGGGAAACAGCCCAGACCACCGGCTAAGGCCCCCAAGAGCAGGCTAAGTGGGAAAGGAAGTGGAGTTCCCCAGACAACCAGGAGGTTGGCCCAGAAGCAGCCATCCTTTAAAGAGTGCGTAATAGCTCACTGGTCGAGGGGTTCTGCGCCGAAAATGTAACGGGGCTCAAGCCTGTCGCCGAAGCCGTGGACCCGCTCTGATGAGCGGGTGGTAGGGGAGCGTTCCTCGGGCGGAGAAGGTGGATCGTGAGGTCTGCTGGAGCGCGGGGAAGTGAGAATCCCGGAATGAGTAGCGTTAATCAAGGTGAAAATCCTTGACGCCGAAAGCCCAAGGTTTCCTACGCAACGTTTATCGGCGTAGGGTTAGCCGGGCCTAAGCCGTAGGCGAAAGCCGAAGGCGATGGACAGCAGGTTAATATTCCTGCGCCACCACTGTCTCGCTTTAAAGCCGAGGAGGGGTGCGGGAGGGTAGGCAGATCGCGTTATTGGATTCGCGTCCTCTTCTGAAGGCGTTGATCGGGGTAGGCAAATCCGCCCCGAGAGCTGAGGGTTGAGGCGAACTGATCCTTCGGGATTGGGAAGTCTGCTGAACCCATGCCGACAAGAAAAGCTTCGCGGTTATGGGATTGTGGTGTCCGTACCGCAAACCGCCACCGGTGGGCAGGTATAAAAGTACCAAGGCGTTCGGGCGAACCTCCGCTAAGGAACTCAACAAAAGGGCCCCGTAACTTCGGGATATGGGGCGCCCTGGGGCGTGTAGCCGCTAGCCGGCGAAGCGTTCTGGGGCCGCAGAAAATAAGGCCGGGCGACTGTTTAACAAAAACACAGGTCTATGCTAAGGGGAAACCCTATGTATATGGGCTGACGCCTGCCCAGTGCCGGAAGGTTAAGGGGAGGGGTGAGAGCTCCGAACTGAAGCCCCGGTGAACGGCGGCCGTAACTCTAACGGTCCTAAGGTAGCGAAGTCCCTTGTCGGGTAAATTCCGACCTGCATGAACGGCGTAACGACCTGGCCAGTGTCTCGGCGGAGGGCCCGGTGAAATTGCGGTGCCCGTGAAGACGCGGGCGACCCGCGGCAGGACAAAAAGACCCCGTGGAGCTTTACTGCAACCTGGTACTGGTCTGGGAGCAGGAATGTGTAGGATAGGTGGGAGGCTATGAGACCCTCACGCCAGTGAGGGTGGAGCCGCCGTTGAAATACCACCCTTTTCTGTTTTTGGTTCTAACCCGCAACAGCGGGGACAGTGCCTGGCGGGCAGTTTAACTGGGGCGGTTGCCTCCCAAAATGTAACGGAGGCGCCCAAAGGTCCCCTCAGGGCGGATGGAAATCGCTCATAGAACGCATTGGCATAAGGGGGCTTGACTGCGAGGCCAACAAGCCGAGCAGGGACGAAAGTCGGGCAAAGTGATCCTACGGCACCTTGTGGAAGGGCCGTGGCTTAACGGATAAAAGCTACCCCGGGGATAACAGGCTTATCTCGCCCAAGAGTTCACATCGACGGCGAGGTTTGGCACCTCGATGTCGGCTCGTCCCATCCTGGGGCTGAAGGAGGTCCCAAGGGTCCGGCTGTTCGCCGGTTAAAGGGGCACGTGAGTTGGGTTCAGAACGTCGTGAGACAGTTCGGTCTCTATCCGCCGCGGGCGTAGGAGGCTTGAGGGATTCTCTCCCTAGTACGAGAGGACCGGGAGGGACAGACCTGTGGTGTGCCAGTTGTTCCGCCAGGAGCACAGCTGGGTAGCCATGTCTGGTGTCGATAACCGCTGAAGGCATCTAAGCGGGAAGCGCTGCCCAAGATTAGGCCTCCCATCCTTGGCTTGCCCAGGGAGTAAGACTGCAGAGAGACTATCTGCTTGATAGGCCGGATGTGTAAGTGGGGCAACCCATTCAGCTTACCGGTACTAATCGGTCGAGGGCTTGACCCACGGTAGGGACTCTAAGCTACTTCACTATTCTCATCCTTACATCCATGCCACTGCCCGAAAGGGCACAAACGGCGCGGGGTGGAGCAGTGGCAGCTCGTCGGGCTCATAACCCGAAGGTCGTTGGTTCGAGTCCAACCCCCGCTACCAAACTCGCATCATAAGGAAGCCCCCGGAAATTCCGGGGGCTTTCGATTGGAAAGATGAGAAGCAAGGCTGTCACCGTCTTAATAGCCCTAGCGATGCTGACACTTATCGCCTGTGGATCATCGTCTTCGACGACTGCCGAGCCACAATTTCAGCCATCTGCTACGACGCAGACACCTGTTCAAACTCCGGCTGTTGCAAAGGCATCTACCTTAACGCCTACGCCTGCCGCACCAGTAGCGACCCCTGATATTGCAGAACCTCCAACGGAAGACATAGAAGCCGTTGTCAGGTCAGCAGTCGAAGCAGCTGCGCCTCAAGGCAGCTCTCCTTCAGAGATAGAGAGTATGGTTAAAGGAGTGCTTGCCGTCGCCGAGGAGACCGGTGTTACTGACTTGAATTCAGTGGTGGCCCTAGCGGTGGATGTCGCTATGGCACAGACGGCAAGTTCTACTGCTACGCCAAGACCCACTCCGCGCACTACTGCTACGCCAAGACCTACCCCACGCCCTACTGCCACACCAAGACCTCCCCTGAGACCTACTGCTACGCCAAGACCTACCACGCGCCCTACTGCCACGCCAAGACCTACCACGCGCCCTACTGCCACGCCAAGACCCACGCCTACGCGCGCCGACCTTATCGAAACCGTGAAACCCGCTGTAGTGCAAATATACTCGGATACTGGCAGCGGAACGGGTTTCTTCTTTTCAGATGATGGATTGATCGCGACGAATGACCACGTAGTGGGCGACGCTAGGATGGTTATCATAGTGGTAAGCGACGGGCAACGAACCCGGGGAACCGTGGTAGGACGGCACGCGCTGGCGGACCTTGCCGTTGTCTCTATCAATGTCAGAGGCACGGTGCCGGCTTTGGAATGGGGCGATGCAAGCCGGACACGGGATGGCGACGAGGTGATAGTGCTTGGTTTTCCAGCCGAAAGCACTACGGGAGAGGTCATATCGACGACAGGGATAGTCTCTGCTAAGGGACCTTGTCCAGAGGACTGGTGGTCCGAAATAACCTGCATTCAGACGGACTCGGCCATCAATCCGGGGAACAGTGGCGGACCGCTAGTCAATCAGGATGGTGAGGTAGTAGGTATAAACACTTGGAGGCCCGATCAGGACACCTCAGGGCGTTCCCTTCAGAACATCGGATTTGCGCAAACGTCCGACTCGGCACTGGACTACTTGCCGTTCCTCATGGACGGCGGCATCGTGGACACTGAATATGTCCGTTTAATTGCTGGAGAATCGCACCAAGTATCCCTAGAAGTTGAAGCCGGTTCCACGATTGAGTATGGGTTCTCGCTGCGTCTGAACGATTTGAGTTTTGCCATCCTAGAGCCGTCCGGGGAAGTATTGATTGCCGAGAGCAGAGTGGAAGAGGCGAGCGGAGAGGTAAATGCGGATGTGACGGGGACCTACACGTTAGTGTACGACAACTCGTTCTCTGTCCTTAACGCAAAGGACGTATCGCTTTGGTACGCCGTCATGCCCCCCGGCTGGGACTAAAGTCTGAAGCCACCGCTTAAGTTGATTAGCGTTCACAATCTACCGTACACATCCCTTGCCAACACGTCAGCACATGTGTTGTGTTCCTCTTCGCGATTCACTCTTCACAAACCACGCCGTCACCGTCGCCGTCGCGAGCACTGGGGACCATGGGCTTAGGGAATCCGCGGCCCGGGCCGTTGGTTCCTTGGGACCTGGGTTCTCCCGCGGCGTCGGCTTCCTCGCATGAGGCGTAGGCGACTCCTTCCGACGGGCTGGCTGTGGGAGTGGACGTGGGCTTAGATCCGGCGGGTGGAGCTTGCTCGCAGACTATGCCGTCGCCGTCGCCGTCCCGGGCACCGGGGACGAGTGCTTTCGGAAAGCCCACTCCGGGGCCGTTGCTTCCTTGGATACGCCTCTCACCCGCTTCTTCTGCTTCATTGCATGACGCGTAGCCACCCCGCCCGGCGAGGCCGTTGCTTGGCACAGCGCCGGGGCTTGCTTCGCTGTCTGGAGCCTCCTCGCAGACCACGCCGTCTCCGTCACCGTCCCGGGCGCTGGGAACCATCGCACTGGGGAATCCTAGTCCCGGCCCATTACTGCCTTGCATTCTGGTTTCCCTGGCGTCTTCGGCTTCCCGGCATGAGCCATAGAAAACGGCTTTACCAGTCACTGGAGTAGGCCGTGGGGTCTGTCCCAGCAATCCCGCTGGAGCTTCAGTGGGGTCATTGACATCGGGGGGAACGGTTGGATCAGGCGTTGCGGTGGGAGTGTCGGGAATGGGAGTTGATTCGATGGCAGAAAGCTCAGGGATGTCTTTGACATCCGAGTATCCCGACGGGAGGCGCTCGCAAACGACGCCGTCATCGTCGCCATCATCGACAGCGGGTAGCATCTCAGCGGGGAATCCCTCACCGGGTCCGTCGGCACCCCTTAGAAGCGTCTCCTCTGCTGATTCAGCCTCCTTGCATGTGGCATAGGTCACGGGACCACGAAAGGGTATGTTGGGGGCAATGGACGGGGCCACTGTCGGCAGTAGAGTTGACACAAGGGCTGTGCCTGCCTGAGTCGCTGGCTCCGGATCCCTTATCGACGGCGCACGCTCGCACACTACACCATCACCATCGCCATCCCTCGCGTCAGGCACGAGTTCCGCTGCAAAGCCGTGTCCTGGTCCTGAACTCCCGGGCAGCAGGTGCGCTCCCGCTGATTCGGCTTCCTCGCACGAACCATAGGTGACCGGCTCGGGGTTGCTGGCGGCCGGATGGGATTGAGGTTGGGACGTGGGGACTGGCGCAAGAGGGGGTGCGACAGCCGTAGTTGCCCGTGGGAGAGGCGTGAAGCCCAGGAACGCAGGAGATGGCAAGGCCTCGGCAGGAGTGGTCACCAAGGTCTCGGTCGACTGGGGAGGCTTAGTGGTATCCGACCAACAAGCGAGGGCAGAAATCGATGCCAGACAGACCAGCAACAGCGAACCACCTATTGTCCGCAACAGCCGCAATGCAAAGCCACGCCCCTAGGATTTCCGACGCCTCCAATTTCTAATGCTGTCTCAGTCAATTTTCACAGACCACTCCATCAGCGTCACCGTCTCGTGCGCTGGGCACCATCTCTTGAGGAAAGCCTTGTCCGGAGCCCTGGCCGCCTTGGATTCTAGATTCACCCGCCGATTGCGCCGCTTCACACGATTCATAGATGGGATGGTCGATAGGTGAGGCCGCAGGGGTTTGGGGCGTTGACTGGATGGCGGGCGGTGCTGGCTGGTTATCTGCGGCATGAGTTTGCAAAACAGTTTCTTCGGAGCACGTTTCCAGCATATCGCCTAGGGCCTGCGCTTCGAGCAAGGTGGCTGTCAGGCTCCAATCGTTCTTGATGGTTATCCAGTCGATGGCGTATTCGCACCAATAGCTTTCGGCAGGCGGTCGCCAGTCTTCAGGGCCGTCGCTGCCCTTGGCGCGATTGGCTGCGCTGGTGGTGGCGATGAGATGGTCGTCGTAGTCCAAGCTGTTGGCGTATTCCGCCTTGCGCTCCTTGTCCCACACCCATCCACCGGACCGGTGGGCATTGGCCAGCGGCACCATGTGGTCAACATCCAGCTTGCCGGGGTCATTCACTTGGGTGCCGGTGTACGGGCCAATCCAACTACCCGACAGAACCCTGCACTCATCGGTCGTCTTGAACTCCACCGGCGTCATAGATTCGGCCACCAGGACTTCTTGGCGGGCATCCTGGCAGTCGCGGTCATCATCGCGCCAGTGGCGCCAGTCGTCGCGGTTGTAGTCGGGGAGGTCGGCTGGCACCTCGGCTACTTGGAGAGTAAGCACCAATGCATCACTCGCGGGAGAGGTCACTGATTCAGAGGACGGCGATGGTGTATCCGCAGAGGGCATATCCGTGTCGGCTGGCGTGACAACGCGAGTTGGCAGGGAGGTCGGTGACGGTGTGTCGGATGGACTTATGATGTCGCAAGAGACGAAGCAAAAGGCAAGCAAGGCTGCGACTGCTATGACTCCAGTCCTATATTTCTCTCCCGTAATCCAGCTTTTCAAGTTACTTCCTTGTAGCCCGCCCCTTCAATGCGGCTAGAGCCAGACCCAAGCTGACCACGGCAACAACGCCGATGGCGGCGAAGCCTTTTGCCAATTCAATTGGGTCCCATCCTTCGGAGACCAGCGAGCGGAGTGCTGCAAGCAGGTAGGTCACCGGGTTGTAGTCGGCAGCCGTTGCCAGCCAGCCTGTCATTGCCTCTTGGGGTACGAACAGGGTCGTCATGAAGAGGAAGGGGAAGAACAACAGAAAGCTTATGTTGACCGCGGCCGGATTACCTGTCTTGAAGGCTATGGCGTAGGGGAAGCCGGCGAACACCAATCCCCACACGCCTGCCATTCCCATGAACACCAAAATGCCGGGGATTCCCGTAGCGAACTGGACTCCAGCAATGACCGACATGATTATCACCGGCACGGTGAGGGCTGCTACCAAGGCAAAGTCGGAGACAAGCAAGCCCAAAAGGAGGGCCAAGCGGTTAACGGGGCTGATGACAAGACGGTCGAAGTATCCTGTCTGGATGTCGGTAACTACGGTCATCGCCCGTGAGACGCCAGTGACGGCGAAAAGCACTGCCACGGGTATCTGGAAAGCGCGATAGTTCAGGTCCGGCAGGCTTTCTGCGAAATCTTCCAAGGCTCCCACGGTCATGACGTACATGAACACGGGTATGAGCAGGGCGGGAATGACCACCTCGGTGTCGCGTACTGTGGCACGCAGTGCCCGTCGCGACACGGTAACCATATCCCGTAGGAAGCCGCCTTTTTTGGCGCGTATCGACTGTTGTGAGGCAACGGTTTGCATCAATTCTCCTTTGTGATTACGTGACGGAGGGGCGGAGGGCCACCACTAATATCTGGCTGGACGTACTGGAGCGGGCTCAGTTATCGCCCACTCCGACCGCGGGCGCGTCCTGGCCTTCCGAGAAGCGGGCCCCGGTTACCTGCAGGAACACGTCGTCTAATGTGGGGGTGCGTAGTGTGAGTTCCTGCACGGCGATGCCCCGCTCGTTCAGGGCGAGCGCGACGGTACTGATAAGGGCGGCCCCGTTGGTGACACTAACCACTAGCTCTTGGTCGTGCACCTCAACCCGCGCCAAGGAAGCGATGTCTTTCAGTGCCGATGCAGCCTCTTCAGCATCACCTGCCAACCGTACCACGATGAGGTCAGCACCCCGCGCCCGTTTCAAGTCTGCCGGCGTGCCCTCTGCTGCCAAGCGTCCACGATCAATGATACCGACGCGGTCTGCGAGGGAATCGGCCTCCTCCATGTATTGGGTTGTCAGGAAGATGGTTACGCCCATTTCACGGTTGATCCCATGGACCTCTTCCCAGATGCGGGAACGGCTAATGGGGTCCAATCCAGTGGTGGGTTCGTCGAGGAACAGCACCTCCGGGTAGTGAATCAATGCGGCGGCTAGGTCCAGCCGTCGTTTCATTCCACCTGAGTAGGTGCCGATGAAGCGGTCCATGGCGTCCCCAATATCAACCAGGGAAGAAAGGTCATCTATACGAACATCCACCTGTTTGCGGTTCAGGCCGTACAGGTGCCCCTGCAATCGCAGAAGCTCTCTGCCGGTCTGCTTAGTGTCTAGAGCCGCGTCCTGCAGGGCCGCTCCAATATGCAACCGCGCTTCATCGGGGCGGGCCAGAACGTCGACGCCAGCCACATTGATGGAGCCGGACGTCGGGGCCAGCAGAGTTACGAGCATACGGATGACGGTGGTCTTGCCTGCACCGTTGGGCCCTAGGAAGCCGTAAATCTCACCTTCCTCCACTGCCAAGTCCACACCGTCGACGGCGCGGACTGAACCGAACTCTCTGACCAAGTCTTTAGTGGATATCGCGAGCTTGCTGGCATTAGGAGCACCCGAAGCTGTTGACTGTGTCAATGTTGTCCTTCTTTGGTCACAATTCTTATGCCGCGCGGCGAACCCGAATGGGTTAGGCATGAACGAAGCGGCGCAGGAACCCGGCAGTCATTAGGGGAGGAGGCATCCCGGAGGCCACCTTCTCATAGTAGAGGCACTATCGACGCGGTAGCAAGGGCAAACTGTCATGGGGAGCCAAGCGGGGTGGGGCTATCGATTCCGACGACTTCCGTCACGTGCCTGTTTTTGCTAGCATCGATGCTGAAAATTGTTGGTACATAGTTGGGAGGTCTGCGAATGGGAGTCTATCGTTTGTACACTGGGGATGACGGCGAGAGCCACATCGAGGAGATAGCGGCGAGCGAGTTCGCTGCCGTCAAGGAGGCGGGAGCAACCATGAGTTTCAGCGTGCAGGACTTGGAACCTGGCCGTTATCTGGACTGGCACCCTGCGCCATTCCGCCGCTGGCAGGTGGGCTTGGTTGGAAGGACCACCATCGGGCTCAGCGACGGCACCTCACATACGTTCCTGCCCGGCGATGTGCGCCTCATCGAGGACACCACGGGGAAGGGCCACACCACTACTTATGAAGACGGGTACACCGTCACCATGCAGATAACGCCTGCGTAGTTGCGCCCCTTCTTATCGCGTGACCTGCCTTAACTCTCTTCCACTGGGGGGTGTTAGGCGGGGGAGTGTTGGGGCGGGTGGAGTAGCACGAGCTACTCCGGCTGGTGCAACTGGTCGGTCTTGGCGGCCATGACAAAGTCGTTGCGGTGCAGGTTTCTTATCTTGTGAGTCCACCAAGTGACGGTGACCCGGCCCCATTCGGTCACGATGCGGGGGTGATGTCCCTGCTCCTCAGCCAAGGCTCCCACTGCATCGGTGAAGGCTAGGCTGGAAGCAAAATTGGGATAGCTGAACACCCGTTGCAGCTTGGGTATCTCGTTCTCCTCAACGATCTCCCACTCCGACACCACGGGGTGTAGCTGGGCGACCTCTTCATCAGTGACCTTGGGCGAATCGCGCCGGCAGGCCTCACATTTTTCGTTCACCAACTCGGTCATGGCTGCCCTCCAAGGCATGTGTCTGGGCCTCTCGCGTCCAGTGTATCACGCACTCCTCTTTATCACGCAGTCCTCGGCATGCTCGAACCACCAACGCTCGTTTGACACTAGCGGCCTGCCGCCCCTACACTGCGAACCAAATTCCGTATGAAATATGGCCCGCGACCTTGGCTCGTCGCGGACAACAGGAGGTCGGTGGATGTCGGTGGAGCGCAAGGACTTCGGTATCTTCATGGCCCCCTTCCACAGGGTGGGGGAGAACCCCACCCTCTCTCTGGAACGCAACATACAGCTCATCCAGTGGCTGGACGAGCTTGGGTTCGACGAGGCTTGGATAGGCGAGCATCACAGCGCGGGCTGGGAGATCATCGCTTCTCCCGAAGTCTTCATGGCAACGGCGGCCGAGCGCACCCGTCACATCAGGCTGGGCACGGGCGTAATCAGCCTCCCCTATCACCATCCTCTGATGGTGGCCAACCGCATGGTTCTGCTGGACCACCTGACCCGTGGACGGGCGATGCTGGGCGTGGGGCCCGGCGCACTGGTAAGCGACGCGCATATGCTGGGCATCCAGCCCTCCCGCCAGCGGGAGATGATGGATGAGTCCATGGGTGTCATCATGCGCCTTTTCGAAGAGACCGAACCCTTCAGCCATGTCAGCGACTGGTTTGAACTGCACGATGCCGTGCTCCACCTGCGTCCCTACCAGCGTCCTCATATGCCCATCGCGGTGGCAGCGGCTCAATCGCCTGCTGGCCCGCAGGTCGCGGGGAAGTATGGCGCCGGGCTGCTCTCCCTGAGCGTGCCACGCCAGGAGTATGGGAAGGTGACGCTGGGGGATGTGTGGGGGATCGCTGAGGATGCTGCCGCGGAGTCGGGGGCTACTATCAGTCGCGACGACTGGCGCTTGGTGATGCCGGTGTACTTGGCCGAGAGCCGGCAAGAGGCATTCCGCGAGGCGCGCATGGGCGCGGCTACTTGGCTCACCGAGTATTTCCACGAGACGCTGGGTCAACCCCTGCCTGATGCTCAGCCTGAGCGGATTATCGAGGAGATGGTCGACCGCGGGGTGTGGATCGTGGGCAGCCCGGACGACTGCATTGCCCGCATGGAGCAGCTTGAAGAGCAGAGCGGGGGTTATGGCGGGCTGCTGGTCACCGTTGCCGAGTGGACCTCACGCGAGAAAATGCTGCACAGCTATGAACTGCTGGCCCGTTATGTCGCTCCCCACTTCCAAGGCAGCCTCACAGGTCTGGAGAATTCACGCGACTGGGCGCGTGACCACGTGGGCTACCTCGATGACCTGCGCAAGGGCTCCATCAAGAAGGCCCGCTCGGATTACCAGGAGCGCGTGGGCGAAGCCGCCCGGATTTAACGTCACACAGGACAGCGACCAAGGGGTGCCACTATAACCGTTACCGGTGATGCAGCCCGTATGTTCGGCGACCCCCGGACTATGTGCGCAGAGGCGTTTGAGCGTTAATTCAGCGGCTCTGACCTCTGTTGGACTCGCTCTCAGCTATATGTTGTATAACTTTTTTGGACTGACCACCCGGATTCTCCCAGTCTTCGCCCTATTCGCTCTCCCGGTGGCAATCGGGTGCGGTGGCGGCCAACCGATGACGGTGGAGGAATATGGGATAGCCTGTGCAGGGCTGGGCGATCGGTTTTCCAACCCTGAGGAGGACGATTTTTATGGGCTCAACTACATGGAAGACATCATAGATGAACTACAGGGCTGGAAGCCTCCGGAGGAACTCCGTGAGTTCCACGAGTTGTACGTGGAAGCAGCCGATATATCGGTCCGGGCCTTGCGGGAGTCAGGGTTCCTTGAGTTGATGGAAGAGATTGAAGAAGCCCAAAGGGAGAATGACCCCGATCGCGCGGCGGAATTGATGGGGAGAGTGGCAGAAGTGGAGCGGCAGACGGAGGAGTTCGAAATAGCGTTGCAAGACTTGGACAAGCGTCTAAGCGAGGCCAAGCAGGATATTCCTCCAGACACCCAGAACGCTTTGGCAGGCACGGGCTGCAACCTGCTGGAGTTATTCTAGGGAAGCGCGAACCAACGCCTTCCGCACCTCTGCCATTGAATCCCTCATACGGCGTTCGGGGTAGTCGGGGAGGGTTTGTTCGTCGTAGGCGACTTGCAGGGAGACGAAGGTGGGGCCGGGGGCTTGCAGGACTTCTTCTAGACCTAGGACAAGCTCTTCGAGATTGTCGAAGCTGAAGGACTGTTTGTAGCCTGATTCCTGGGCTAGGCGCTTGTAGTCCAGTTTTTCGAGGGGGGCGATAGGCATTCCATCGGTGGGTAGGCGGGTCTTGTCTTCCAGCACGAAGTGCACCATGTTGGGAGGGCATGCTCCTCCCACTGTGGCCAGCGAGGCGAGATTCGAGCGCAGAGCTGTGTCGCTGTCCAGCACCATTACTTGGCGGTGGGGTTGGGCTAGGGCCAAGCCTAGACCTACCGATGATGCCTTGTCCATGCAATCGGAGAGGTCGGCATCGAGGTCACGGCGCTGGGAGATTTCGCCCCATAGACGGAGAGGGGTGGTGGTAGCGACGGTCACGGCATCGCGTCGATGAGCGGAGATGGCTTGAAGGGCCTCGCGGGCGGGGATCATAGTTCGGGCTCCAGCTAGGCCTGAAGCCGGCGGAAATGGGCTAGGGCCCACATGCCGCCCAACATCAAGGCTCCGCCCAAGAAAGCGATGGGCACGCTGGAGTCGATGAAGCCTTTGGCAAGGGCCCAGAAGCCCACACCGAAAAGGGCGAGCCCAACGGCTCGCCCCAACAGTCCTGCTGCCAGACCTTTAAGCATATATCGGCGTTCGCCCTCTCATGAGTCCGGCCCGTGGATTCCCGCCTCCGCGGGAGTGACGGGGATGCTTTGGGGGCTTAGTGGCCGAGGGCCTTGGGAAGCTCTTCCATCGCTGTGTAGACGTTGCGCTTGGGGCGCTGGCGGAACTGCACCGGGGTGTTTTCGATTTCGGGTTGCACCTTGAGGCAGATGAGGACCGGGCCTTTTTCTTCGAGGATGCGGCCCACGCTGGTGGCTAGGTCTTCGGTGTCCTCAATCTCGTAAGCTGCGACGTAGCCCGAATCCTTGGCCATGTTCTGGAAACTGATGCTTTCGCTTCCGGGGGTGGGCTGACCGCCGGTGACGGCGTAGACGCCGTTCTCGAACACGAAGTGGTACAGGTTCTCAGGCCGCTTGTTGGCGATGGTGACCAGCGTACCCAGGTTCATCAGCAGACTGCCGTCGCCGTCCAGTACGATTATCTTGCGCTCTGGATGGGCCAGTGCCAGTCCCAATCCGACGGAAGAGGCCTTGCCCATAGCGCCCGTCACCGGCAGGTCAAGCTCCTCGCGGTGGGTTACCGCAGGCCAGCCAAACTTCCAGTTGCCCGCGTTCATGGCGGTGACAACCACCGCATCCCCGCGGTGCTCTTCCACGATCCGGCAGGCGTCGTAGTTGGTGATCATCTTGCAGGTCTCTCCTATTCTATGGTTCCAGCTAGAGACTTACGGTTCAGCCTAAGTTATTCGGCACCGAACTCGGACCCCACCAGTACGGCCACGGGTTTCTGGGTACGCTCGGCTTCTTCCATGGCATCGCTGATGCGGGGGGCGTCCTCGTCATGTTCGACCAAGTAGTAGTTGATGCCCCAAGCATAGAGGATGTGCTCAATGAACCTGGCTGCGGAGTCGCGGGTGACGCCGTGGCGGTCCCAGCCACGGTATCCCACCAGCATGACCAGAGGCTGGTTGACGTCCACGCCCAGACCGCGAATGGAATCGCCGGACTCGAACACGCCGGTGTTCTGGATGAGCACCACAGGCTTGCAGCCGCCGAGCCAGAGGCCGGCGGCCACTGCCATGGTCTCCCCTTCCCGGCAGACTGGAATCAGGTCCACCTCAGGGTCGGCAGTAAGCTGGTGGTACATGAAATTGGTCTCGCTGTCGGGCAGCCAGACCACATGGGTAATGTTGTTCTTCTTGAGTTCAGCCAGAATGGCTGCAGGATGCAGGACAGCCTCTTGCATCAGGCTTCCTTTCATGACAGGTTGGGGCTTTCACAACGGGTTGGGTAGCCCACTTACAGCAGGTTGAGTCGCCCTCGCATTATAGTGGAGGGCAGGTTGAGGGTCAAAGAAACCAGTCAAAGAACCGGGGGCAGGCGATGAGACAGGTGTCTCATTTCTTTGTCACTCCTGACTCAGCCGATCGGGGCCGCTAGATATGATTCAGGGGGTGCGTGAGACACGTTTCATAGCTGGAGAAACGACTTTCGTAGCTGTTTAGTGTCTCATTTGTCTCACTGTAGGTCCGTCCAGATACGATTCGGGGATACACAGGCGAGACACTTGCGGCCCAAATCCGTGTCTGAGGAGCGGTCACACCGGACATTTTGGTCAACAGGACACCCCTCGCGCCTTCCCCTAGGGTCGAACGTCTCCTTCTGCTTGCTCACTCCTTGTATAATAGAACGTCTGTACGTGTCCGTCAACAGCCGGATAATGGGACATGCTCCATCCCTCTTTCTTGAAGTTCCTGATTGCGAACGCTTCGACCGAGTAATGCCCGCCCTCGGGCTCCTACGCCAATGTCGAGTTATGTCATTCCCGGCCCATTGCCTAATTACAGATATATGCGTATAATCTGAGCATGCGACGGAAAGCGGGTCAACTAATTCCTCTAGAGAAGTCCATACTCTCTGCTGCACTGAATCTTCGTGCCCAAGGCATGGTGCATTTCCACGGATTTGGAATTGCTAAGGAAATCAGTGAGCGGGAGGGGAGGCGTCTCCTCCCCGGCCACGGGACGCTTTACCGGGCACTGGCACGCCTCGAGAAGCAGGGACTGCTGGAGAGCACTTGGGAGGACCCTCTGGTCGCAGCCGAAGAGAACCGCCCGCGCCGCAGGCTATACAGGCTGACCGGGGCTCCAATACCGGGCCTGGAGCATGTATCAGTCCCTTCTGAGGGGCCCCAGTTCTCTTGGGAGCCTGCAACATGATGCCCTTGAATCGCGAACGACGGCCGGAACGGCTATCGCACGCGCCCGCGCTATGTTTGGCTAGGTGGCTGGTCTTGGGTTGGACCTGGGCCTATACGATGGCCGTGCCAGCCGAGCAGCGTACTGCCCGCCGGGCAGAGGTCCTCTCGGACTTGCATGAGCAGATAGAGCAGGAGCGAGTGAGCGAAATAGCTCCTAGCAAGACGGCCCTTCACATGGTGGCCCGGCTGGTGTTGGGGATCTGGGACGATCTGGGGTGGTCGGTGCCATTTGTGCCTGCATCTCTTTCGGGATACCTGGCCCGCTCAGGCGAGGGCATGAACCGAATCAGGCTACACCCCCTAGTGATTCCATCGCTGGCAACGCTGGGGGTGATGCATCTGTGGTTGGCTACCTCTGGCCTGGACCACCCGTGGTTTAACTGGCCCCTTGCGAGTGGCGGGGTTTTGCTGGTCTCCCTGATTCTCCTGAACCGGCAAAGTGCCTGGGCGCGCCTCCTTTCACGTCTTTGGTGTGCCTTTGTGATTGCGCTGGCAGTTGGCACGGTGATCTGGTTCATGGCTGGAGTTGGTGCGGACAAGATGCCGGTGGGATATCAACTCCTGCTCGATCTCTCCCTCACGGTCTCACTGATCGTCCTCGGGATATTGGCGGCGGCTCGGATTTCCGGGATGCGTATTTTCTGGGCCGAGTGGTGGCCTCTTTGGCTGGGCTGGCTGGCAACCGCCCTAGTGTTTTCGGCCACTGCCGCTTCCGCGAGTGGGGGACTCAACGGCTTCTGGGAGTTGTCGGCAGTCATGGTCTTGGCCTGCACCGGTTGGATGGTCCTGGCTGCGACCTTTGCATTCGCTTCCAAGACGATCTGTGACGCCGGTCTGACAGGGTGCGCCCATAGCGTGAGGTGGCTGGCCCTCGGCCTCCGACGCGCAGGGTAGATACCCTCGGGCCTTCTCCGTCTCGTCCTCTGGTTCCTGGCTGATGTCCCAGTAGGGTGACTTGCACAGGACCCCGTGATGCTGAACCAGATGCTGGAGCTACGAAACCATTGCGGGTGCCAACTCATGAAGACAAAACAGGCAAGACTGGGCGAAGGAGATAGGTGCCGTTGAAGGCCTCAGCCGCAAAAGAGTGCTGGGTCGCTACTCATGCTCATGGCCCTCTGGTGACCCTGCGACCTGCGGAGTGTCTGGGGGCAGAACTGGGGCTGCTGGCACCAGTGACTCAAGGCGAAGCTCAATCTCTGGCCGACACCGTCTGCCGGCTGGTCGACGTTGATCCCGTGCCGGTGGAGTTGGTCTCGGCTCCGAACAGGAGGTTCAAGAATTGCCTTGGTTGGCACTGTGGCGGCATCCAGTTCCCATTGTTCCGTTGCGGGAACCTCATCGTGTTGAACCGCGCGACTAGAGGGAATAATTTGAGGACGCTAGCCCACGAACTGGCCCACCACGTCGTGGAAGCACGTCGCCGCCGTGAGCCCGGCACACGTCCTCAACGCCTCGTCCGGTCGCACGGACGCCCGTTCCCCGCAACCTATCGGGAAATGGTCTCCTACGTCTACACGACGTGGCGCCTTGCCGAGTCTCCCAGATGACCGGGGCAATCCCGGACCATCGTTTGGTTCCCCTCATACCACAAAAGGACGTTAGGCAATGTCATTCTCAGAGGACTCCGCACAAACCACGACCGAATGGGTCTTCGTAGCCAGAAGCCTGGCCAGAACGGCTGATGACCACGACCAAGCACTGCGGTGCATGGCGCGCGCCGGAATGCGAGCCGCAAACGTCACCGACTGGATCGCCATGGCAGCGGCTTGGAATGGGGACTTCACAGATCTCGCCATGGCCCATGAGTGCCTGCAAAAAGCTGAGTTTCTCGCCCGACAAACGGAAGAGGGGTGGGACGACATCGCGGAAGCATGGGCGCGCATGGCAGATTTCCAAAAGGTTGTGACACTCTGCCGGGAGTTCCATAAACCGAGGCCTTGGCCACGCCTCGCCGAGATAGCGAGCCAGGGGCCACTGCCACCAGGCACAACCGTTCTCGACTGGCTCGAACCCGGAGAAGCCACACAGGCCTCGCGCGACGCCGTGGAGGACGCCGTCGACGCAATGGAGAATGAGGACACCGTGGAAGCCGTCAAATATCTGATTGACGCAGAGAACATGGCCTCCACCACTTCGGATTATCTCCGTATAGCGGAGAGATGGCGGAGATGGTTCCCTGAACTGCAGGAGTCTGAAAAGAATATGACAGAGGCAGAAGAGGCCGTCGATACCCTGAGCGATTGGGTGCAGATCGCCCTGAAATGGAAGGACGACTTCAAAGATTACGACCGCGCCGTCGCCTGTATGTGGCGAGCCGAGGGCGGCACATCAGCCGATTGGGAGCATGTCCTAAGGGCATGGAGGGATGACTTTCAAGACCTGGATAACTTCCGTCTCGCCTTGGGCGAGGCGTATCGAGGAGTTGATCCCTTCGAGTTCATCACTGAGATGCTGGTCGAAGACCTGGACGCATACGACCTCATTGAAAAGGCTTCGCTGGTGGACCTGGGAACGCTGACGGAGACCTCCGTTTCCCGCGTTGCTGTATGGGACAGAGGACGCTACTCGGAACGTCGGCAAGGCTGCCTCGCAGGACACTACCGGTTCAACGCCAGTCGGGCTGGAAAAGTCGATATGTACCTAACCAGTGATGTGGACAACCGCCTGTACTTGATCCGGGGCGAGGACCCCAACGGAGAAGCAATCGCAGCGGATCAAGGTGAGGGTACTGACGCTCTGGCACACATCGCCATCAGCCTGGACGCAGGAAGCTACACCATCGAGGTCACGCCTGACCAAGTTGAAGAACTAGGCATCTTCCACCTGCAAATTGACTTCCGAGAGGAAGGCATCGCCTGATCGGCCCTTCTGACTGACAATCTCGAGAACTTTCGTGCGACGGACACAATAGCAACGGAAACTCAGGTACTCGTGGGCAGTCGATCGGGGTCCATTCGGAGCCATTCGGGGACGTGCCTGCACATTGGGAGGTGAGGCGTCTTCGGACCGTTGCCTCTTCAGAGTCGGCCAGCGTGGGACACTGGGCCACAAGTCCAAGGGAGGACGCCGGTATGATGGGCGTCCTCCCTGCACGGCCATGTATGCGGCCCCTTCACTCATTCGGGAATTACGCCTTCGATTATCGTGTAGAGAAATTGGTACATGATTGGTACGCAAAAAGGCTTGATTTCATACATTTGACACATTGCAAATGGGAAAATGGACCGGCCTCATGGCACTCTACGGCTTGGACGAGCCGGACTTTGAATTGTGGAAGAGCCAGCCGTTCCTCGCCCTGATCATGTACTCGCAGATGCAGCAGGAGTTCGGCTGGGACGCCACCGGCAGGTGTTCGCCACATACCGCGCCCTACATGACGCCGAACGCCCTAAGAGCGACGAGAAGCGCGACCCGTGGCTGGTGCACTTCTCACAGCAGGTGGGCCGCAACCTTGGCCCGTTCTTCAAGGCTTGGGGGGTGCCGACATCGCAGCAGGCGCGGAACTCCATTGCTGCTCTGCCACTGAGGCTACCGCCTGCTTCCAATTGAGTGAGGCATTGGCCTTTTCCTCAAAGGGTGGATAACTTCCAGGGCGAGCCGGACCCAGCGCGATTGCCCGCATTGCCCCGTTGCCTTGAAAGACTTGCCTCGTACGGTAAAGCGATGAAACACAGATTCGAGGTGGCCCCATGAACCGCAATCCAGCACCGCTGGAAGTCAAGCTGTGGGGCGACTATGCCTGCTTCACCCGGCCGGAGATGAAGGTCGAGCGGGTCAGCTACCCAGTGATGACCCCTTCCGCCGCCCGCGGGGCTTTGGAAGCCATCTTTTGGAAGCCACAGGTGGTCTGGCTTGTGGAAGAGATTCGCATCCTCAAGCCCATCCAGTACACGTCGATTCTTCGAAACGAGATCAACGACCGACAGAGCGTCCACACCGCGCGGGGCTGGGCCAATAGAGGTGGCGGTTATGATGCTTCGCACCCAAACCATCGCGCCCAGAGGCACACTTTGGCCCTTCGTGACGTGAGCTATGTTATCAGGGCGCAGATGTCCGTCCGAGAGGGCTACGACGACATCGCCAAGTACCGCGACCAGTTTCGCCGGAGGGTCGCCTCCGGGCGCTGCTTCGCCACTCCCTACTTGGGCTGCCGCGAATTCGCGGCCTCTTTCGGCCAACCTGTGCCCAGCGATGTTCCCATCGACAGGAGTGAGGACCTTGGTTTGATGCTCCTTGACATTGATTTCAACTCCGATGGAAGCGGCCATGGTACTCCCAGGTTCTTCAGTGCGTCCCTCCAGAATGGCGTTCTCCAAGTCCCCGATAGGTTTGGGGAGGTGGAGTAATGCTACTCAGCCAACTCAAGGAATATGCGGACCAGCGGATGAAGGACCAACTCCCGCCTCTGTATGCCCGCACGCCGGTGGCCTGGATAGTGGCCCTCGATGCTGATGGTCATCCGTTGTCACCGCAGCCGATATCACGGATTGACCCGAGCACGACCAGAGGAAAGCGTGGCCTTGACATGACAGCCCCAGAGGTCGTCGTGGCCTCCGGGATCAAACCATTGTTACTTGCTTCGAACGGGGAATACACATTCGGCGTGGCAAGGGACCCCGCCAAGCAGAAGCGAGCCGACCAGAGGCACGCCGCCTATAGGGAACTGCTGGACAAGTGCGTGGCCGAGACGAAAGAACCCGCAGTACTGGCCGTACAGTGCTTCTATGAACTGGGTGGAGTTGGACTGCTGGACTTGGGCGAAGAATGGGACTATGGGTTGAAGGTCACTTTTGAAGTGAGACTAAAGGATGGCACTGAATGTCGGCCCATCGACCTCCCTTCGGTGCAGGCGTTCTGGCTCAAGGAGAATGCACCTCAAGCCGATGCCGACCATCAATGCCTAGTCTGCGGAGAGCGGAAGCCAGTGCAGGAGCGACTGCAGGGGAAGATCAAGGGCATCAGAGGCGGTCAACAGGCGGGGACGGCCATAATCTCTGCCAACTCGGGGGCGTTCGAGTCGTATGGACTGGAGGCTTCCAAGGTAGCCCCGACCTGCCTTGAATGTGGCGAGGGATTCACGAGGGCTGCAAATCACCTCTTGTCCGCTGAGAGAAGCCATTTTGTGACCAGCGGTGCCACCTTCATTTTCTGGACACGACGAGAGGTCGAGTTTGATTTGGCGGCATTCATGCAAGACCCCGATCCCGGTCAGGTTCAAGCCCTGCTTCAGTCCGTGAAGAGGGGCAGGCCGTATGCCCCTCTGGACGAAGTGTCCTTCTATGCGGCTGCCCTATCGGGCAGTGGAGGCCGGGCCGTCGTGCGAGACTGGATGGACACCACTGTCGGTAACGTCAAGGAGAGCGTGGCACGCTGGTTTGAACTGCAGCGGATTATCGACCCTAGAACCGAGGACCCCGCTGGCCGGAACCCGCGGCCTCTGAGCCTGTTCCGTCTAGCCGTGTCTACGGTCCGCAAGGCCAGCGACCTGCCTGTGACCACCCCCCGCACTCTCTTTCGCTCTGCTCTCCAGGGGATGCCTCTCCCAATGGATATCGCCTTTCAGGCAGTCAGGCGAAATCGGGCTGAACAGGGCGTTCGATGGGAGCGAGCTTCCATCATCAAGCTCATGTTGCTGAGTCAGGAGATGCAAGGAGAGAACTCCCGTGAGACGGGAGGAATGGAGGACTACATGGTCGCCCTCGAACCCCAACATCCGTCACCTGCGTACCACTGTGGCCGCCTGCTGGCGGTGATCGAGGAGATCCAACGGGCTGCGATGCCGCGGGTGAACGCCACGATCGTTGACCGCTTCTATGGCGCTGCCTCGTCAACCCCGGGAGTAGTCTTTGGCACCCTGTTGCGCGGTGCTCAGCCACATCTGGCGAAGCTGGAACGTGACCGGCGCGGCGCGTATATCAATCTGCAACGGCTGGTGGAAGAGGTCTGCTCACGGATTGGAGGCTGGCCTGCAACCCTTTCGCTGAAGGACCAGGCGATATTCTCCCTGGGCTACTACCACCAGAGGGCGCACATGAGGGCCGAGGCCATTGCACGACGCGATAGCAGAGATGCCGCCGATAAGGGTCCATCCGAGGAGGAAAACTGACTATGACTACAGGTGCATCCGTCACCAGTGACGTCAGTCGTCGTCACGATTTCGTGCTCCTGTTCGACGTGAGGGATGGGAATCCCAACGGGGACCCCGACGCCGGCAACCTGCCCCGCGTTGACCCGGAGACCATGCAGGGCTTGGTAACGGACGTGGCGATCAAGCGAAAGATTCGCGACTACGTCGACCTGGCTCATGGGGACGGCAGGTTCAAAGTCTACGTCCAGCACGGGCAGTTTCTTGTAGACCAGCGCGCTCGCATATTTGGCGAAAGATCCGGCGGTTCGTGGGGGGCTGACGCAACCAATGCTCGGAGCTGGATGTGTGAGGAATTCTATGACGTGCGCATGTTTGGCGCCGTAATGTCCATGCGTGAATACAACGCGGGACAGGTGCGGGGTCCCATGCAGATGACCTTCGCCCGGTCCATCAACCCCATTGTGCCCCTTGACGCCAGCATCGTGGGCCCGGCCCAGAACCGGCAGGATGTCAATCGGGAAGGTGCCGAAGGCGACGCGACCAATTATGGGACCATGGGACGCAAGTCCACCGTCCCTTACGGTCTCTACCGTGCTCATGGCTTCTTCAATCCGCATTTCGCCGAGAAGACGGGCGTCGATGGCGATGACCTCAACCTCTTCTGGCAAGCACTGGAGATGATGTGGGACATAGACCGCTCGGCATCGCGGGGAGAAATGGCCTGCCGTGGCCTGTACGTCTTCAGCCATGAGAGCAAGCTCGGCAATGCAGCCGCCCACCGGCTCTTTGATCTCATACAGGTCCCGGTCAGTGTCTCAGAGGCGCCCCGGTCACTCGCAGACTACGACGTCAGCCGTCCTTCCGATGGACCTATCAACGGTATTCCCGGCGTGACGCTGACTACCCTTGTCGGATGACTGACCGCTACAACGACACAGAGGGCGACATCCTGGTGCCGATTTCTGCACTGGAGCACTTCGGCTACTGCCCTAGGCAGTGTGCGCTCATCCATGTTGAGCAAACGTTTGATGAGAACGCGTTCACGGTGAGGGGACGACTCTCCCATGAACTCTGAACGCTGCGCGAACCCTTAGTGGTCAGAGTGTGGGAAGGAACTTCGCGTTGGGAGATCTCACCGAACGGCGTACTGGTGCGTCGTGCACGGTTTGGACAACTAGGGCGGCTCCTCAGCCGCGCTCGATGCGTGAAGCATGAGCCTCTGAGGAAGCATGGCTCTACCCTTCCTTGGGGGCAAAAGGGTGCTCGCAAAGCAGCGAGACCTGTCACCGACCCCGTTGCACCCATCCCCAGCGGTAGGTGATGATTGAAATAGTCCGCCAACCTCTATAGGCTTCCCTCTCTAAAGGTTGCACCCATCCCTGGCGGTGGGTGAGGATTGAAATCTGTCCACGAAGCAGGACGGCGGCAGTGCTAGCGCACGTTGCACCCATCCCTAGCGGTGGGTGAGGATTGAAACCCCATTGCTCATCTCTGGGGAGAGATACAACACCCTTTGCACCCATCCCTAGCGGTGGGTGAGACCCGTACACCTACGTGGTGCGTGGGCTGCCGGATGGCGTGTGCTTCGACCCGGAGGCCCGGACGGTTCGGGACTCCGCCCATAACACGCCACACGACGGTGCATTGGTACTACCCCGACTACCTCGTCCGGGATGCCAACGGGGACAGCCGGGAGACCCGGTTCGTCATCAACGTGTACGACTGACCTCCTGGGGCGTTTCCAAGGCCGGGTGGGGCGATGGCCTCGCCCCGCGCCGGCCTGAAGGTCTACCCCACGCGAGCGGGGCCCACCGTTTGTCCACAGGCTCCAAGGCGACGCCCGGCACGGCTCACGCACCGGTGAGGGAAGGCGCACCTGCCACGACACGGCGAGCAGTGCCTATATCTCCGTATCTCCCTACGAAAAGTTCGCAGTATAAGTTCCACGGAGCCACCTGTTACTTGCCCCACAGGCAAGGGTGTATAATCAGACAAGCAATCAGGATGAGGTGGCCGAAACCGACGCATTTAGTCGACAGGAAACAGGCGATCCTGAGGCCTCTGCGAACAGCTGCGCGTAGCTAAAACTAGCGGGTGTAACTCAGTGGTAGAGTATCTGCTTCCCAAGCAGAGAGTCGTGGGTTCGAATCCCATCACCCGCTCCACAACCCTTTACAGCCATAGATGGCTGACTCCCTAAGTAATTCACTTCCGCTACGCCCACATAGCGTCAGCCTCAACACTGAATTCCCGCTCCCTCCTCAAACATGGTATCGTGACCCATCACATCCATAGTGCCGGAGGTGTGCCATGGTGACCCGTGAGGAGTTGCTGGAGCGGGCCCGGGGACTGGTGCCCAGCCTGAAGGAACGGGCCAGCCACACCGAGGAACTGCGCCACATTCCCCAAGACACCATCGACGACTTCGTCGACACCGGCCTTCTTCGCGCCCCCCAGCCCGCCAAGTATGGCGGCCATGCCCTCGACTACCGCGTGATGCTGGAAATCGCGTCTGAACTGGGCCGGGGTTGCGGCTCCAGTGCTTGGTGCTACGCTATCTGGGCCAGCCACAACTGGTTCGCTGGCATGTTCCCTGAAGGCGGCCAAGAGGAATACTGGTCCGAGTCGCTGGACACCCTTTCCTGCACCTCCTTCAACCCTGCTCGCACACAGGTGACCCCGGTCAAAGGCGGCTACCGCGTGACTGGTCATTGGAGCTTCTCCAGCGGCTGCGATGCTTCCACTTGGGGAATGCTCACCGCTGCCAGCGAGGCGGGGCCAATGGTCTGCCTCATTCCCAACACCGAGTTCCGTATAATCGACAACTGGTATGTGTCAGGGCTCCGGGGCACCGGCAGCAAGGACGTGGTGGCCGAGGACGTTTTCGTGCCGGAACATCGCACCCTCCTCTACAACGAGGCGGGTCACGCCAACACCCCAGGACGCCACGTGCACCCCGACGATCCAAACTATAAGGTGCCTCTCCATAGCATCTTCGCCTACACCCTAGCCTCTCCCATCGTCGGCATGGCCCAAGGCGCCTTGGAAGCCTTCCAGGACTACGTTACCGGCTTAGTCTCAGCTACCCGCGGCAAAATGGCCGAATCGGGAGGCATTCACGCTAGGTTCGCCGAGGCAGCCGCCGAGCATATCGCAGCCCGGACCATCATGCAGACTGATGCCCAGGAGATGGCGGACCGAGGCAGGCGCGAGGACACGTTCACCATGGCCGAGCGCGCCGCGTACCGCTTGAAAGAGACTTATGTCGCCAAGCTGGCAGTGCGCTCCGTGGACCGGATATTCGAAGCCAGTGGCGGCCACGGCCTCTACAGCGACAGCCCCATCCAGCGCTTCCACCGCGACGCCCACGCAGCATCCCATCATGTGGGCCTCGGCTGGGACGTCGCAGCGGAACAATACAGCCGTGACCGCTTCGGCTTGGAGCAGTTGAACCGCAGGTTCTAGGCGTATCTCCATCCCTCGAAGGGGGATGGCTGGCTACTCGTACCACCCCGATCCGAATATCAATCCGTCATGGCGCACAGCCCAAGTGTGCTTCTGCTGTTCGGCGCCCGTTTCAGGATTCACCAGCGTGTAATCGACCCAGCGCCCTGACTCTGTAGCGGCCAGCAAGTCGTCGCCATAGAAGTGTCCCGTGGAGTCGACCCGCAGCATCGGGTCCCGCCCTCGGAACATGGGATTGTGGTGGCCTATGGTGTAGCCGTTTTCGTCGATGATGAAGACGTACCACTGGCCGTCCACGCTCTCCGGCATGTTGTAGTAGGCCACCGTCCTCTCCCGCCCGACGGCGTTGTAGAGGTTGATGGCACTATATACTATAGCCTTGGTGTAGCCCGGTGCATCGGCCCTGCTCGGCCCCGGCTCATACCACCCTGAGCCGAAAATCAGACCGTCCACCTCGACTATCCACGAATGTTTCGCTTGGACAGTGCCCGTGGACGGATTGTTGAACGTATAGCTGAACCATGCCCCATCTTCATCCGCGATGGCTAACAGGGCTTCCCCAGCAGGATAGTCATTGGGCCCCACTGCTGCGGAAGCAGGCTGGTCCACAAGGCTGGGATTCGCTACATGGGCCAGCATCATGTCGCTCTTCTCGTCGTAGATGAACATGTACCACTGCCCGTCCACGCTCTCCGGCATGTTGTAATAGGCAACGGCATCGTCGAGGCCTACGGCGTGATAGAGGCGTATGGCCTGCTCCACGAAAGCCCTCGTATACGCCTCCGGATCCGTCTTGCTTGCCCCCTGCTCATACCAGCCCGACCCGAAGGTCACACCGTCAACCTCCACCATCCACGAGTGCTTGGCCTCAGCAGCCCCAGTCGCTGGGTTGATGAAGTTGTAGCTGAACCATTCTCCGTCCTCATCCGCTACGGCCACCACTGCTTCCCCAGCAGGATAGTCATTCGGCCCCACTGCTGCGGAAGCAGGCCGGTCCACCAGGCTGGGATTCGCTGCATGGGCCAGCATCGTGTCGTTCTCGTCCAAGATGAACATATACCACTGGTCGTCGATGCTTTCTTCAATGTTGTAGTAGGCAACGGTATCGTCGAGGCCTACGGCGTGATACAGGCGTATGGCCTGCTCCACGAAAGCCCTCGTATACGCCTCCGGGTCCGCCTTGCTCGCCCCTTGCTCATACCAGCCCGACCCGAATGTCAGGCCGTCAACCTCCACCATCCACGAATGCTTGGCCTCAGCAGCCCCAGTCGCCGGATTGATGAAGTTGTAGCTGAACCATTCCCCGTCGTCATCCGCTACGGCTACCACTGCTTCCCCAGCAGGATAGTCATTCGGCCCCACTGCTGCTGAGGCAGGCCGGTCCACCAGGCTGGGATTCGCTGCATGGGCCAGCATCATGTCGTTCTCATCCAAGATGAACATGTACCACTGATCGTCCACACTCTCTTGAGTGTTGTAGTAGGCGACAGTGGCATCCAAGCCTTCCGATTGGTATTTCTTGATGGCTTCCTTGACGAAATATTGGGTGTATTCTTCAGGTTCCCACTTGGGTGGCGCAGATACGGGCGTGTCTGCGGCGATTGCGTCAGCACCGGCAGGGCCGACCGGACCGGGAGGGCCAGCTGGCCCAGCCTTACCGGAAGCACCCCCGGGGCCTTCCCGACCAACTGCACCGGGAGCACCCGCAGGGCCTTGCGGACCGGCCACACCGGGAGGACCACCAGGACCGGACTCTCCAGAAGCACCCGCAGCCCCTTGAGGCCCGGGAGGTCCCTGCTCACCTGCAGGCCCGGCATCCCCTTGGCAGGCAATCAACATCAGGATTAGAAAAGGGGTGAGGACTCCTGTCAGTAGTCCCCGCATTGTCACACCTCGTTCTGACTACACCCTTGCAGCGGTAAAGTTCCCCGCCGGGCGTGATTTCCACCATTTCACCAGACCGCGCGCGCATATCACAAGGGAATCTCAGTCCACCATTCACTGGAGTCAGGCCCAGATGCCCTCCGGAGGTATCCACACTATGCGGTCCACATAGATTCCCGGCGTATGCACCTCGTCGGGCGGAATCGCCCCCGCCTCTTCAATGGGCGTCTCCACCTCAACAATCGTGACGGCAGCAGCCGCTGCCATGATGGGGTTGAAGTTCCGTTGCGACCGCCGGTATTGCAAATTCCCCACGGCGTCCGCCCGCCTAGCCCGGATCAGGGCATAGTCCGCAAAGAGGGGATACTCCAGCACATAGGTCCGCCCGTCGATAACGCGATGCTCCTTACCCTCAGCCACTTCCGTGTTCACGCTGGTAGGCGTGTAGAAAGCCCCGATGCCCGCTCCGGCGGCTCGTATGCGCTCCGCCAGAGTCCCCTGCGGCACCAGTTCACCCTCAATGCGCCCCTCCTCATAAAGCCGGGCAAAGGGCGTCACCAGAGAAGGATGAGGCTGGGCGGTGAAAGCGCAGACCAGCTTGCGCACCTGCCCAGCCTCAACCAGGGTTCCAACGTCCATGCGGCCATCCAAGCCGCCATGGTCGTTTGTGATGCCGGTAATGTCCTTGACGCCCTTGCGGTGCAAGGCTGCCATCAGATTCTGAGGAGCTCCAACTCCGCCAAATCCGGGGAACATGATGGTGGCCCCGTCCGGTATGTCCGCCACGGCCTCATCGAAGCTGGTCAGCGCCTTTGATTTCATATCTTGAGTCTCTCGGAATCAGGACGGCGACGCCCCAACCTCTGGACAAAGCGTACCGCGTTTTCTACTCTACAACCCGCCGGAAGCCTTTGACCATGCCTCTCTTGCCATCTCCAAGTCGATGATATCCCACAATCCCTCAGAACAACTCCTCACCCAAGCCCTCGAAGACTGCGGGTATGGCACAGGCATGCTCACACCTCCACCACGCGGCGGCGCCCTGCAGGGCGAGCCAGCCCGCCAAATACACGATATCTTGGAGGCAGCGGAGAACGAAGGCGCTACCTGCAGCCTGCTTTACGCCAACGGCTGCTTTGCCGTTGGACGTTACCCCGATGCTGAGGGCTGCTACCGCGCCCTGCTCCGGAGAAACCAACACGACCCATTGGCAAGGTTCAATCTCGCCCTGGCCCTGCTGCGCCAGCAAAGTTGCGAGGAAGCCGTGCGGGAATTCAGCACACTGCTAGCCCAAGAACCGTCATTCAAGGAAGCCCTCTACCAGCGGGGAAACGCATGGGACGAATCAGGTCACTCCCAGCGGGCGTTGACCGACTACGATGCCGCCATCGGCATCGCGCCCCGCTATCTCCAAGCTTGGTACAACAAGGGAGTCGTGCTGGCCAAGCTGGGTCGCCACGACGAGGCAATCCAAGCCTACGACCAAGTCATCGAAATGCGCCCCAGCCTGTCCAATGCTCACCTCAACCGGGCTGCATCCTTGGAGGAGATGGGCTACCACTGGGAAGCCGTTGAAGGCTATACCGCGGCCATCGATGCCGACCCCAACAACGCCAGTGCCTTCTTCAACCGGGCCAAGGTCTACTACGCCCACACCTATTTCTATGAGGCAGCCGAAGACTACTCCCAAGTCATAGACCTGCTGCCCAACGATGCCGAGGCCTACAACAACCGCGGCCTAGCCTACGACGCCCAAGATCGATATCAGGCCGCCCTCGCCGACTTTGACCAAGCCATCTCCCTGCATCCCAATTTCGCTGAAGCCCTGAGCAACAAGGGCGCGACCCTGGAGACCATGGGACACGTCGAAGACGCCCTCGACGAATACTTAGCAGCCGTCGACGCCTCCCCTGACTTCGCTTCCGCCCACTACAACGCCGCCCGCTGTCTCTCGCGCCTAGCCGACTTGGAGCGGGGCGTCACCCACTTGGAACGCGCCATCGAGTTGGCTCCCGAATTGGAGCGTGAAGCCACACGGGACGATGACCTGTCCTGGATTCTCAACCTGCGCCAGCTAAAGGCCCGGGAGCCCTAACTACGGGTAACAGACTTCCCTGTGGGTGGTATCATTACCCACTGACGGGCTCGAGGCCTTGAGAGGCCACGCCCCACTGGACGTTCTCAACCGAGGTTCTTGTCAATGAAGGTTGGCATCTTCGTTTTCCTCAGCAGCAACTCCCCGGACGTTGCCGTGCTGGCCAAGCGCGCCGAGGAACTGGGCTTCGATTCCTTCTGGGTTCCTGAGCACATCGCCATCCCCGCCCGGGTCGCATCCCAACATCCTCGCCGCTTCGAAGACCAGGACTACGCCCAAGAGACCCCCCACATCTACTGGCAAATCATGGACCCCTTCGTTGCCTTGGGGAGAGTATCCGCCGTTACCAATCGCATCCGGTTGGGCACATCCATATCCCTCGTCGCCCAGTATCATCCTGCCCATCTGGCCAAGCTTGTTGCCACCATCGACACCTACAGCCAAGGCCGGTTCACCCTAGGCGTCGGCACCGGCTGGCTCCGGGAAGAGCTTGAACTCTTCGGCGTCGATTTCCAGCACCGCTGGACCCAGACCTCCGAAGCCCTCCATGCAATGGAGGCTATCTTTTCCGGCCCCCAGCAAGGCTTCAAGGGCAGGTACTACAACATCCCGCCCATTGACATGGACCCCAAGCCAATACAGCAACCCCGCCCTCCCGTCTATCTGGGAGGCTCGCCCAATAACATCTACCAGCGCCTGATCTCCCACGCCGACGGCTGGCTCGCCCCGCGACTCAGCGTGGAAACCGCCAAGACAGCCCGCGCCACCCTCGACGACTTGGCCGAAAAGGCAGGCCGCCCCCGTGGCTGCATCGACATCTGCGTCTTCGGCCTGCCCGACCACTCCACCGACCCCAACCTGGTGGAAGCCTATGCCGAAGCTGGGGCCGACACAGTCATTCCCTGGCTGCTGCAGGACGACGAAAACGAAGCCCTCCGTGAGATGGAGCGCATCGCGGACAGACTCATCAAGTAGGCGCCCAGGCCCTAAGCCATAGACCCCTGAGCTATAGGAGGAATGCAGTGATTGACAGCCTAGTCCCCTTCGACCTGAAGGGTTGGATCGAAGAGAACAGGGACTCCTTTAACCCCCCGATGGGTTCTCGCGTCCTTTACGACGACCCCCAGCTCATCATGATCGTCGTTGGCGGTCCCAACACCCGGGGTGACTTTCACGTCACCGACTCCCCTGAGTTCTTCTACCAGATACAGGGCGACATAGTCATCGAGTATTTTGAGGACGGCAAGCGTCTTCGCTCCGAGGTCAAGGAAGGCCAGGTTGCCCTCATCCCCGCCATGGTGCCCCACTCGCCCCAGCGACCAGCAGGCACCGTGGGCTTGGTCATCGAGCGCAAGCGCCGCCCCGACGACGCCGACGGCTTCGAATGGTACTGCAACCAGTGCGACGCCATGCTCCACAAGGCCGAGAAATGGAACGGCAAAACCCTCAGCAGCATCCACGACCTCACCGCCGACTTCGAGTCCCAAGAAGACCTGCGCACCTGCAAGAGCTGCGGTCACACGCAACCCGTGGCCGACGGGCCACGCGTGTAACGTCGAATACTCGTCATCCAGCACGAGAGAGGAAGAGCCAATGGCAACAGTGGGCATCGCTCCTCACACCTATGAGGTGGTCGAGGGCTGGGGCAAGCTCCCCGACGGCTGGACCTACCGCGAGGCAGCGGCCGTGGGAGTGGATTCCAAGGACAACGTCTACGTTTTCTCCCGTGGCGAACACCCCATCATCGTTTATGACAGGGACGGCAACTTCCTGCGCTCTTGGGGCGAAGACCTGTTCGTCCGCGCCCACGGCATCACCATGGGGCGTGACGACACCATCTACTGCACCGACGACGATGACCACACCGTCCGCAAATGCACCCTTGACGGTCGCGTGCTCCTCACGCTGGGCGTCCCAGGCCAGCCCGCACCCTTCATGAGCGGCGACCCATTCAACAAGTGCACCCACGTGGCCCTTGACCCTGACAACGGCGACATCTACGTCGCCGACGGCTACCGCAACGCCAAGGTCCACAAGTACTCCCCCGACGGAAAGCTCCTCTTCTCTTGGGGCGAGCCCGGCACCGGCCCCAGTGAGTTCAACATTGTCCACAACATCGCCACCGACAGGGACGGCTGGGTGTACGTGGCCGACCGCGAGAACCACCGCATCCAAGTCTTCGACCGCAACGGCCGCTACGAGACCCAGTGGAACAACATGTCCCGTCCCTGCGGTCTCTACATCGACCCCAATGAGTCCCAGACTGTCTACGTCGGCGAGTTCGGCTCAGCTATTGCCCTCAACGCCGAGGCCCCAAATCTGGGTCCCCGCGTGTCCCTGATGGACATTCAAGGCAACACCCTTGCCCGCTTGGGCGACGGCCCAATCAGCGAGGATGTCGGCCGCTTCATCGCCCCCCACGGCGTATCGGTCGACTCTCAAGGCAGTATCTACGTGGCGGAAGTCTCCTGGACCATCTACGGCCGCCACCTAGAACCGCCTCGCGAAGTTCGCACCATCCAAAAATTGGCCCGCGTCGGCTAACCTGCCCCCGAAACTGGAATACAGGCCAGCCAGCGGCGCTGGCTGGCCATTACGGAAGGACAAATGACCACCTACATCGGCCAGTCCCTCACCCGCAAAGAGGACGTCCGCTTCCTCACAGGTCGCGGCAAATACACCGACGACTTCAAGTTCCAGCACCTCCTCCACGCCGCCATTCTCCGCAGCCCCCACCCTCACGCTCGCATCCTCTCCATCGACGCCTCCAAGGCGCGGGAGATCCCCGGTGTCGAGGCGGTGTTCACCTCCCAGGACGTGGCGGAGACCATCGGCCTGAAACACATCCCGTTCCGCATGGCTCCGCTGCCGGGGTTGGAACGCTTCCTGCAATACCCCATCGCCCGGGACAAAGTCCGATACGTCGGCGAGCCGGTAGCCGTCGTGGTCGCCTCCAGCCGTTATGTAGCCGAGGATGCCTGCGACGCCATCGACATCCGCTACGAACCGTTGCCCGCCGTCCATGACGTCGAGTCCTCCGCCGCCAACGACTCTCTGCTCCACGAGGACAACGCCACCAACCAAGCCGCCCACTACACCCGCACCCACGGCGACCCCGACACCGCGTTCCAAGACGCCGAATACACTCGCAAGGAGACCTTCCAAAGCCACCGCCACACGGCCAATCCTCTGGAGACTCGCGGCCTTACAGCCTCCTACGACCCCGGCCGCGACCAGCTTCACATGTACGGCATGACCAAGGTTCCCCACTTCAACCGCAGCGTCCTGTCGGGATTGCTCGACATGCCCGAGCACCGCATCCACTTCATAGAGGGTGACACTGGAGGCGGCTTCGGCGTCACCGGCGAGTTCTACCCTGAGGACTTCCTCATCCCCTTCGCCTCGATGAGGCTGGGCAGACCCATCAAGTGGATTGAGGACCGCCGCGAACACCTTATGTCAGCTAACCACTCCCGCCAGCACACTTGCGAACTCGAAATCGCCACCACCAAGGAAGGCGTCATCCTTGGGCTGAGGGCCAAAGTATCCAGCGACATCGGTGCCTACGTCCGCACCCACGGCGGCCTGATAACAGCAGTGCTGGTAGGCGCCCTCACCGGCCCCTACCGGGTGGACAACTACGTCTGGGAAGCCAGTTACCAAGTTACCAACAAGGTCGCCATCGGCACCTATCGCGCCCCCGGCCAGTACGAGGCCGCCTTCTTCCGCGAGCGCCTCCTCGACATGGTCGCCCACGACCTCGGCATCGATCCCGCCGAGTTCCGCCGCCGCAATCTGGTGCGCTCCTCGGAACTCCCCTACCGCGCTGGCGACCTGCGTCCACCCGGCTTCCCCACACTGGTCTACGACAGCGGCGATTACCACGAGTCCCTGCGCATGGGCTTGGAGGCCATCAATTACGAGGACCTCCTGCAGCAGCAGGGCCGGCTAATCGATGGCAAGTATCACGGCGTCGGCCTCTCCTGCTTCGTGGAGAGCACCGGCACCGGCCCTCCCACCGAACCCGCCCGCGTCTACGTCAGCGGCCCCAAGGACGTGGCCGTACACATCGGCCTCACCACCCTCGGACAAGGCCACGAAACAATCATGGCCCAGATCTGCGCCGACGGCTTGGGCGTCCCCATCGAGTACGTCACTATCTACCACGGCGACACCGACCTCTTGCCCTTCGGCGGCGGCACCTTCGCCAGCCGGGGTACTGTCATGGCCGGTAACGCCGTCTATTCCGGCGCACAACGACTGAAACAACGAGTCCTTGAGGTCGCTGGCGGCTACCTCGACGTGCCTCCCGAGCAGTTGGAGTTCGTCGACGGCGAGGTGCGCCGCGTCGGTTCCACCCTCGAAGGCGCCGTCCTCGACCTCGGCCAAGTCCTCGAACTGGCCGGACCCAACAGCCAGTACAACCAAGGCGAAATCGGTCTGGACGTGATGGCCTACCACCGCCTCCAAGGCATCCCCTTCGCCTACGGCATGCACGCCGCCCACGTAGCCGTCGACCCCGAGACCGGCAAGACCGACATCCTCAACTATGTCGTAGTGGAAGACGTCGGCACCCCCATCAACCCCCTGCTGATCCACGGCCAGAGCGTCGGCGCAGCCGTCCAAGGCATAGGCGCCACCCTGCTCGAGGAACTGGCCTATGACGAGAACGGCCAGCCTCTCGCCACCACCTTCATGGACTACCTCCTCCCCACCAGTGGCGAGGTCCCCAACCTTGAGAGCCTCGAACTCGACGCAGGCCCCTCCCCCCACAATCCCCTAGGCGTCAAAGGCGCCGGCGAAGGCGGCATAGTATCCACCGGCGCCACCTTGGCCAACGCCGTCTCCAACGCCCTCTCCTCCTTCGGCGTCCAAGTCCACGACCTCCCCCTCAGCCCATCCCGCCTCAAGGAGTTGATGCGCCAAGGCCAATGATGCGAGTGCACGCTATTGCTACGCCTCAGGGCAGTACCCATAATGGACTTCACTGAGGTAACGAAACTATGGACATGAAAAACATCACCGTATCGGTCGATGACAAGAGCTACCAAGCACTGGAGAGAGAAGCAGCCCGCCAAGGGCTGAGTATAGGAGAGTTGGTCTCCAAGTCCCTGCGCCAGATGCTTATCGCCTCCCAAGTAGAGAACCCTGTCACCAGTTCCGTATCCACTGAGGAGCGAGAACGTCTGCGCCAACTCCGAAAAAAGGTGCTGGCGGAGATCGACTCCCGCGGCGCGGGCCTGCGCGCAGCCGACAACCTTCCCCGAGAAGCGCTGTACGACCGCAATGCGCTTCGTTGACACCAACATCCTGATCTATGCTGTCAGTAAGGTGCCGGAAGAGTCACGTAAGCGGCGCGCCGCCACCTCACTACTCGAGCAGTCGGACCTCGTATTGTCGACTCAAGTGTTGCAAGAGTTCTATTTCCAAGCAACTCGTGCCTCTCGTCCTGGTGCCCTGACCCATGCTGAAGCGGTGGAGTATATCGACTCTCTAAAGGAGTTCCCAACAGAGTCGATAACCATCGAGTTGGTCCACATGGCACTCGGGATGTGCGAGCGATTCAACATCTCTTACTGGGACGCCGCCATCCTAGCCGCAGCCCAAATTACCGGCTGCGACGTCGTCTACTCCGAAGACCTCAGCCACACCCAAAACTACGACGGCATCCGCGTCGAGAACCCATTCACCTCAACCCAAACACCCGAAACCCCAGAGCATTAGCAGTATCAACTAACCCCTCCCAACCACCCACCAAGGAGAAAACCCATGGAACTAGGCGCCGTCTTCATGTCCCTCATGGGTGGCCCGCCAAGCCAGTCACGCCCCTTTCCCCAATGGGTGGACCAAGCCGAGCGCCTCTTCCACACCATGGAGCAGGCTGGCTTCACCTTCGCCGTCTTCAGCCACGCCTACCAAGCCTCCCTCGCTGGAGGCATGCAGCCCACTCCCCTCATCGCCCGCCTCGCCCCCGTCTCCGGCAACATGCGCCTCGCCGTCCAAGTCATGCTCCTCCCCCTCCTCAATCCCATGGACGTCGCCTACAACGTCGCCTCCCTCGACCAGATCACCGAAGGCCGCCTAGACCTCGGTATCGGACTTGGCTACCACCCCATGGAACTGGAGCCCTCGGGCATCGCCCGCTCCGAGCGCGCTGGCCGCTTCGAAGAATCAGTCGAGGTTCTGCGCAAGTTCTGGACCAACGAACCCGTCGAACACAAGGGCCGCTACTACAGCGTCTCCGGCACTCACCTTACCCTCCCCCTAGTCCAGTCGCCTCACCCACCCCTGTGGGGCTCAGCCCACAGTCACGGCGCAGCCGCCCGCGCCGGTCGCTCCCTCGAAGGCATGGTCGCAGGCCCGCAGGTGCGCTTCGACGACCTCACCTCCCTCGTCGCCACCTTCCGACAGTCATGGAGCGAGACCCACCACGACACCCCCACCCGCATCGGAGCATGGCGCCCCACGCTGGTCGGCAACGACCCCGCCGATGCCTACGAGCAAGCCGTCACCGGCGGCCGCCTCACCTTCCCTCGCTACCAAGGCGGTGCCATGCAGGAAGCCACCATGGTCCCCCTAGCCCTCGAGCTGCGCAGCGAAGACGTAGCCGAATGGGCCATCATGGGTAACTACGACCACATCCTCACCGGCCTCCAGCAGTGCGCCAACACCATCGGCCTCACCCACGTCACCTGCCAGTTCTACAACCTACCCACCGACTTCGATGCCAAGCTACGATGGCTCACCCAGTTTGGGCGGGAGGTAATCGCCAGCTTGTAGTGTGTAAGTAGAGTACCAACCAAGGCTCCGCCGGTTAACAACACAGCAATTTACATGATATCCTTGCATATGCCCAAACGCATTGCTATACTCCTCAATGTAAGGAGCCAGCCATGTCAAGGAGTACTCACCATGACTGAATCAACGATAACCGTGAAGGGCCAGACCACCCTGCCCAAGTCCGTCAGAGAATCTCTGGCCGTAGAAGCAGGGGACAAGGTCCGGTATGTCGTCCTCGACGAAGGCGTACTGATAGTCCCCGTGCGGCCCACCAAACAGCTCTTCGGCAGCCTCAAGTACGACGGCCCGCCCGTGAGCCTCGAAGACATGGACAGTGCCATCGCACATGGAGCGATTGACACAGAGAGTGACTAACAGATGCCGGCTGTCGACACCAACGTGATCGTACGCTATCTGGTGGGCGACGACCCTGAACAAGCGGAGGCTGCCCGTGCTCTCATAGAGAAGCTCACTCCCGGCAATCCCGGTTTTATCTGCCGCGAGGTCGTGTTGGAGGTCGCTTGGGTGCTCGAACGCAGTTACCGCTTCCCCCGCCCCCAAATTGCCCAAGCATTGATGGATCTCACAGCCTCCGACACCCTTGTAGTCGAGAATTCCAACGAGGTCGCTGCCGCCGCCTACCGCTACCCCCGTACGCCCGTCGGTTTCTCAGACCTCATGATTCTCGCAGCAGTAGCGCGAGCCGGGGCCGCACCCCTCCACACCTTCGACCGCAGGTTCGCCCGCTTGGACGGGGCGTCCTTAATAGAACATCCCCAATGAGACGCTGTCGGCGCCCCTACCCCATCATCAACTTCGTCCAGTACTTATAAAACTCCCGCAAATTGCTATCACTATACCGGTACTCGCTGGCCACACCCATCAAGTCCTCATCAAACCCTTCGTGTCCCACGCCCATCTGGATGTTCTGCGGGTACCGCTTTGCCACCACGCCCCGGCTGGTCAGCGTGCATTCCTGCCAGTTGTCCATGTCGTCCTGCTCAAACGTGCCGCCCGGACTGAACGACCGGATCCCCGACAGACGCAGCGCCTCCTTCACCTCAGCCGGCGCGTCCCTGTCCACGTATATCCACGCCCAGATCTCCATCTTGTCCGGCCCCTTCGGCTGCCATACTCGGAAGGTCCGCGCCGTGGCCCGCGTGATGGAGAAGTTGGGGAACACCGTCGCCACCATCGGATTCAGAAGCTCCGACCGCGGCCCAAGGCGCCGCCGCACCTCGGGCGCAATCTCCTCCTCATACCGCGTCAACTCCGGTATCGGCGGATCAGACGGCTCGTTCGGTCCGATGGCCAGCACCGTGTGCCCGTTGCCCGGCGACACCACCCGACCCTGTGGTATCCCCCTCACGCTCGCCGTGCTGGCATATCCCGTCTGCATTGCCGACGCATGGCTCCAAGCCACATGATAGGGGTCCGCCCCAAAGTTCTCCGAGCCGAACTTCCAGTTGGACGGCACCACCCACTTGTACAGCCCGCCAATCGCCTCAACGCCCCCTTCCCGCCGGTCAAAAAACGCATCCATGTACCAAGCCATCTCACCCAAAAAGTCCATCAGCGACTCCGCATTGGGGTCGAACGTGGCAAAATGAAATCCCTTGTAGCTCCCCAGCTTGGCCACGGGCATCAAGCCCCACTTGCTGGTATCCAGTTCGTTGTAATACGCCTCTTTCAAACTGGGCACTGCAATCAGCTTGCCGTCGCTGCCATAAGTCCACCCGTGATAGGCGCACACGAATGCCGAAGCGTTCCCCGAATCAGCCCGGCACACCCGGTTGCCCCGGTGCCTGCAAACATTCAGGAAGGCCCGCACCTGCCCCACCTCATCCCGCGTGACCAGCACCGGGTCCTCCCCCATGTACGTGCTGAAGAAGTCCCCCGGATTCGGTATCTGGCTGTCATGGCACAAAAACAGCCAGGTCTTGGCGAAGATGTTCTCCAACTCCTGCTGGTAAATCTCCTGCTCACTGAAAATCCGCCGGCTCAGCAACCCCTCTTCATAATTCGCAAGACCCCTGACATCAGTAGCCACAAGCGCCTCCTTGGGGTACGATTCGGGACGGTATGCGGTTCCGGATGAACCTCTGGCTGGCTCAGCTTATGCCACCGCCCGAATGTGGGTCAAGCATATCAGTCACACCGGGATAACCTCTGAAGACAGACCACGAGAGCCACTTCGATACGGATAGAGGAGGTGCTAATTGCCAGTCTCCAAAGACACTCTCAAGGCCATCATCCAGGAATACGGCGGCATCCCCCTCTCCGACGAGGAACTGGACTTGGTAGCTCCAGAGGTCGAGTCCTACCTCCGGGAGGTCGCCCAACTACGCGACCTCGACCTCTCGTCAATCATGTCCGGCCGTCTCCTACGCGCCGCCGAAGGAAACGACAACCCCACAGGAGGCAACAATGCCTAACGACGACCTCACCCGCCTCTCCATCGCCGAAGCCGCCGCCATGGTCCGCGACCGCCGCGTCTCCCCAGTGGAACTCACCCAGGCCGCTATCGCCCAAGCCGAGCACCTCCAGCCCTCCATCAACTCATGGATCACCCTCATGGGCGACCAAGCCCTCGCCCAAGCCCGCCAGCAGGAAGCAGCCATCGCCCGCGGCGACAGCCCCGGCCTCCTCTCCGGCATCCCCATCGGCATCAAGGACAACATTGAGGTCGGCGGCGTCCGCGCCACAGTAGGCACCAAGGTCCTAGCCGACAACATAGCCGAAGAGGACGCCCATGTCGTCACTCTCTGCAAGCAGGCTGGGGCCATCATCCTCGGCAAGGAGAACCTCGAGGAGTTCGCCGCCGGCGCAACCTCCAACAACCCCCACTATGGCGCTGTCCACAACCCCTGGAATCTCGACCACATTCCCGGCGGCTCCAGCGGAGGAGGAGGTGCCAACGTCGCCGCCGAAGTCACTTTCGCCTCCCTCGGCACCGACCTCGGAGGCTCCGTCCGCCTCCCCGGCACCTTCTGTGGCGTCGTCGGCCTCAAGCAGACCTACGGCCGGGTCAGCCAGCGCGGCCTCATGGTCACCAGCTTCAACGGCGACCACATCGGCCCCATGACTCGCACCGTCGCCGACGCCGCCCTGATGCTCCAAGCCACCGCAGGCTACGACCCCCTCGACCCCACCACCGTGCCCGTCCCAGTCCCCGATTACTTGGCCTCCATACAGGGAGGCGTTGCCGGCATGCGCATGGGCATCCCCACCAACCACTTCTTCGACTCCGTCGACAGCGAGGTCGAAGCCAGCGTCCGCCAAGCCATCGCCGCCTTGGAAGAGCTTGGCGCCAAGCCCGTCGAGGTCAGCCTGCCCCTGATGAAATACGTCGGCGCAGTCCGCGTCGCCGCCATGGCCGATAGCATGGTCACCCACGAGCCTTATCTCGAAAGCAGCCGCGACGACTACGGCCCCAACGTCATCTACCGCACCGTGGCCGGCCAGTTCGTCCTCGGTCGCGACTACTCCAAGGCCCTCAAAATCCAGCGCCTCATCAAAGAGGAATACGCCCGCGTCTTCCAGCAAGTCGACTTCCTCGTCAGCCCCACCTCGCCCGTCCCCCCGCCCCGCATCGACTCCGACACCATGACCCTCGACGGCCAGCAGCACCGCGTACGGGGCCCCGGCTCCGGCATGATTTCCCACAACACTTACCCCGGCAACGCCACCGGCCTCCCCGCCATCACCGTCCCCTGCGGCTTCACCGCCTCCGGCCTCCCCATAGGCCTCCAGCTAATGGGCCGCCCCTTCGAAGAAGCCCTACTCTTCCAAGCCGCCCAAGCCTACGAACAAATCTCCCCCACCCAAGGCAAACGCCCACCCCTCTTGGGGTAACCACCTAGACAATATGTCGACGTGTTCTGGAGGTACTAGCCATGGCTGAAAGTGTGGTAGACGCCATTGCTGGCATAAGGAAAATACCCAACCTAGAAAAGAAGAAAGAAAAGGAACTCATTAGCGAAGTTATCTTACGGGTAATCCAAGCATTAGGCTGGAACACCTTTGACAAGAGAGAGGTGGGGCAAGAAGTCTCCGCAGGGGACAGTGCCGACAAAGTCGATGTCGTTCTCAATCCCGGGAAAGAGAATTCCATTTTTTGTAGAAGTGAAGAATGCAAAGGTGAATTTGGATCACAGCAACTCTGAGAAGCAGCTAATCAACTACTGCCAGTCAGACCCTTCCGTCAAATTGGCAGTCCTCACAAACGGCAAAATATGGTGCTTCTATCTGCCAAAGCACAACGCGCCACCCGGCCCACACGGCGGTATCAACTGGAGAGGTAAGCGCTTTGCTAGGGTCGATATCATGGACGGGCCTCCGAAGAATGCGAAGAATAAGGCCAAAGAACTAGAGAGGTTTCTAGCAAGCTCACTAGACTTCAGCGAGATGCTGGAGAACGCGGAGCAGGAAATTCAGAAGAAAGAGAGCTCACACAAAGCGGAAGAGGAGTTAGTCCGCGTTTGGAACGAGAAAGTTGCCACACGTAAGCCGACGCCACACGTTATCAACGCTCTAGTAGATATCCTTTCTGAAGAGGAAGGATTCGTACCTGACAAAAAGGATGTAGCCGATTTTCTAAGCACCCGTCAGAACCAGTTCTTGACGTCTCTAACAACTAGTCCTGACGCGAAAAAGAAGCCGGGCAGACCCAAAGTAGCCAAAGGTTAAATCAGGGGTAGTTTGGCGTCCTCGTAGCGAATCCCTTCCCCTAACCCTCCCCACTCACCAGCGCCCGCAACTTATCCGGACTCAACGGCAAATCATGCACCTGTACCCCCAGCGCATGGGAAACGGCATTAGCCAGCGACGCCCCCGTACACACGATTCCCCCCTCCCCGGCCCCCTTCACACCCAGCGGGTTCAGGGGCGACGGCGCAACCTCCATCTCAACCGCTTGCACCGGGGGCATGTCCATGCTGGTAGGCAGCAGGTAGTCCATGAAAGTCGTCGCTAGAGGCTGCCCGTTGGGGTCGTAAGCCAAGTCCTCTAGGATTGTGGCCCCAATGCCCTGCGACGCAGCCCCCAGGACCTGTCCCTTCACCAGTAGCGGGTTGATTATCTTCCCCACATCCTCCACCACCACATAGTCCAGCACCTCGATCTTGTACGTCTCAGGGTCCACTGTAACGTGCGCTGCGTGCGCCCCCGAGGCATAGGGTATCTGGTCCGCCCGGAAGTAATACGTGTTGTCCAGCCCCATCTCGCCTTGGTTATACCGGCTCGTGGGCGACGCCAGTTCCAGCACCTGACCCAAGTCCAGCAACGGCCCCTCGATACTCGAGCCCACCCGGTGAATGTACCCGTCCACGAACTCCAACTGCTCTGGCGGGACGTCCAGATACCCCGCAGCAATGCGCACGATCTTCTCCCGCAACTGCTCCGCCGCGTGATAGACCGCATTCCCACCCATCACCGTCACCCGGCTGGCGAACGTGCCGATTCCAAAGGGCATCTGGTCGGTGTCCCTGTGATGGAAGCTTATGTACTCCATCGGCACCTTCAGACCGTCAGCGCAAATCTGCGCCATGGCCGTCTCATGCCCCTGCCCCAGCGTGGCAACCCCCAGATAGACGGCCACCTCCTCAGGCCCGGTGACCACCACCCGCGCACCCTCAAAGGGACCCACCCCTGTCGGCTCCACCATCGACCCGAACCCTATTCCATGCCTCTTCCCATCAACCAGTTGTCCCTGCAAATGCTTGATTCGGTCATAGTCGATGGCGTCCAACGCGGTCTGCAAAGCAGCCGGGTAGTCGCCACTGTCATAGATCACATGAGGCATCACCATGTTGTCGATGCCAGTGTCGTAGGGCATCTCCTCCGGCGGAATCAGGTTCTTCTTCCGAAGCTCCACGATATCGATGCCCAAGTCCTGCGCCATGATGTCCAGAAAACGCTCACGGGAGAAGCTCTGCTCATAACCACCGGGCCCTCGGTACGTCCCCATCCCAACCTTGTTGGTCACCACACAGACCACCCGCCCTTGGAAGTTGGGCACCTTGTACGGCCCAGCCATATTCGAAGCCGTAAGCGTGGGCACAATGACCCCATGCGTGCGCACATAAGCCCCAATGTCCCCATACACCGTCACCCGCATCCCCAGTATCGTTCCGTCCCGTTTGGCAGCCACCTCCAACCTGCAGATATGCTCCCGCGAATGGTTCGCCGAGACCAAGTGCTCCCGCCTGTCCTCAATCCACTTCACAGGCTGGCCCAGCTTGATGGAGGCAAAGGGAATGATGAAGTCCTCGGGGTAGAACTCGCCCCTCACGCCAAACCCGCCACCCACATCCGGCTCATAGAAATGGATGCGGTGCTCCGGCATTCCCAGCAGCGAGGCCATCACCTTCCGGTTGAAATGGGTGGTCTTGGTCTCCCCCCATACGTTTAGCTGGTCCCGCCCCTTGTCATAGGAAGCAAGCAGGCCCCTCGTCTCCATGGGGTTCGCCGTATGCCGCTGGATGTGGAACTCCTCCGTTCGGGTGTACTCCGCATCCCGGAACGCCTGCTCCACGTCCCCTGTCGATATCGTGAAATCACATGCCACGTTCGTGTCGTTCTGCTCGTGCAGCAGCGTCTCATTCTCCAGCGACTGGTAAGCTCCGGTGACCGCAGGCAGCGGCTCGTACTCCACCTCCACCAAGTCCATGGCATCCTCGGCCAGATATCGGCTTTCGGCAATCACCACAGCCACAGGCTCGCCCACATACCGCACCTTGTCCTGTGCCAGCGGAAACTGCAGAAACCTGTCCAGCCCCGGCAGCGGCGCCATCCGCATCGGTATGGGCTTGATTTCCTCCAGCGACTCAGCAGCATCCTCGTGCGTGTATACCGCCACCACCCCGGGTAACTCCCGGGCTTTGCTGGCATCAATGGATACAACCCGCGCATGAGCATGAGGACTACGCACGATGGCCGCATGCAGCACATGCTGGGCCTTCACGTCATCCGTGTAAGTGGCCCGGCCAGTGAGAAACCGGAAGTCCTCTTTACGGGTGATAGGCGCACCGATGTAGGTCTGAGTCATGGTGGCTCCTCGGAGGGAGAGTGGCGCCGTGATGGCGGGCGAAGGGTCAGCAGATTATATCATCGCCATACATACAGACTCGCGGCGGGCATGACAAAAGTCGATTGCCCACCTGCTTGGCTGTCGGTAAACTGCCGCCAACTTAAGGAAATGAACACACACCCCCTCCACATGAAATACGTCCCTTCGGCCGCAATTGTCCTCTCGCTCTTGGGAGTCCTTCTCCTATCCGCAGGCTGTACCGGCAATCCGCCCCCACCGACTCCCGACCCACGCATCGACCAACTACAGACCTTGGCCCGAGACCTCTCGCAGGATATTACCCAACTCACGGAGCAGGTCGTCCAACTACAGTCAACTCCACCCCCCACACCCACGCCTGCCCCAACTCTTGAAGAGATTGAAGTCTTGGTCAGTAGCGCCATAGCGACGGCAGTGGAAGAACTGCCGACGCCGATGCCCAGCCCCACCGAAGAGGACGTTCAGGAAGCGGTGCAAGAAGGCATTGCAGGCCTACGACGCAACCAGACCCATACCGACCCTGTCCCAGATCGAGTCCCTCCTCAATGACAGGATTGGTGACGCCGTTGCGGCCTTTCCTCCGCCTCCTACCCCAGGCCCTACGCCCGCAGATATACAGGGAATGATTGACGAAAGCATCGCCGATGCCGTTGCATCACTTCCGCCTGCCCCCACGCCGGGCCCCACCTTGGACGAGATTCATGGCTTGGTCTCCAGCGAGGTCGAGACTGCCGTTTCCCAGCTTCCCAGCATATCCGTCGTCCCCCAGTCCTCTGCATCCAGCAGGACATCCCTCACCGAGGACATCAACATCACAGTGCACCCCGGCAGACCAATAGCGGGACGGGACGTCCGGTTCACCCTGGACGGGCTTGATCCCTTGGACCCGTATCGAGGTTGAGTTCATTGACCCTAGGAACCAGCCTGCCGAGTGGGTCACCAACGACGAAGGTCACTTCACTCGTGAAAACGGCGACCCGGTGACCACTCACCGATTATTCGCCGACGAGTCTGGCTCGGTCTCTTGGCAACGCATCGCTGCCAAGGATGCCGAAGGTGTTTGGACTGTCCGGATCGATATCGACGGTGTGCGGCACTCGGCGACCTACCCCGTGAGTCAGCTTCAGCTTTCAGTGCAGGATGTCGACACCGTTGGTCTCGAGATGCGCCGTTATCAAGGCACCGCTTCCGATTCCTACATCGCTTCCCTCGTCCACACAAGTTTTGCTGTCGATCTGCAGGCCCACCTAGCATGGCTGGTGCGACGGCTCGATGAAGAATACGACCTGCGCAGCACCCAGATACCCGACATCTATCTGGTAGGCGACAGAAGCAATTTGGAGACTGTCGCTCGTGCCATCGGCACCGATATCGGGTTCGAATACGGCTTCTACTGGAGCTTCGGCTCCCGCCCCGGCATCTACATGCGCACCGACGAGTTCCGCACTGGCGTCCAACGCGTCCTGACCCATGAATATGTGCATCTCATCGTCGGAGAGCTATCCAACAACCGCGATGTGCCGGCTTGGCTCAATGAAGGGCTCGCCGAATACTTCGAGAGCAAGCTGGGGTTGGAGTCCGAGCGGCCCAATGCCACCCGGTTGTTGACCTACCGCCAATTTGACGAGGTGAAAGACGCCCAAGCTGCAAGTCTAGGCCCTCAGCCTCACGGAACTCGAGAGCCAGTCAACCTGGAACTCCCAGACCGACTCATCCATCATCAGCCAGCAATACGGCAAGGCCCACATGGCCGTCCTCTACATCACCCAGGAGTTCGCGGCCGATACGCCCATTCACCTGATACGGCGCATCGGCCGGGGCATGTCCCTCTCCAGCGCCATTGAAGAGGTCTTGGGAATCACCTATGAAGAACTACAGGAACAGGTCGACATCTGGATAGCTGCTTGGACTGAACCCGAGAGGGAAGATATCCGGACCTACGTCACCGGGATGAATGCCATATATGCCGCAGTCGATGAACAGATGACACGAAGGAACGACACCCTGGGCGATCAACTCCCCCTGTCTCAAAGAGCCGCTGTTCTCCGCGATGTGGTATCCAATGTCGTCGATATCCAGAATGACCTGAATGCTCGAACGCCACCCGAGTCAGCCCAATCACTACAAGAGGCATTCACTGCCTACGTAAACACGATAGTGGATTGGCTGACCTTGGAAAGAGACTACGCCAACACAGGACGCGATAGCATACGGACCCAAGCCAACGCCATGCTTCCGGAAGTGAACGCCCGTGGAGCCCTCGTCTGGAGGTCCCTCAACAATCTCCAATACGTCTATCAGGTGGGAAGGTATTAGGCCGTGCGAGAGAGAATCAAAGCCGCCCCAGCCGAAGAGGTGGTGGAATACCTCTTCAAGCCCCGCGCCCTCACCTCACCGGGACGGGACTTCCGCATCCTGTTGCGCATCAATCGCGCCCATGTGGTGATGCTGGTCCACCAAGGTCTCCTCTCGCCGGAGCACGGCCGCGCCCTGCTGGACATCCTTTCGGACTTGGAATCAAAGGGCGTGGAAGCCATGCCTTTCGACCCAAACCTAGAGGACGCCTACCTCAACATGGAGCACTCCATCATCCAGCGCATCGGAACCGACATCGGTGGTCGGATGCACACCGGCCGCAGCCGTAACGACATCTACGCCACCATGACCCGCATCGCAGTGCGCGAAGCCCTCCCCTCCATGGTGGCCCCCCTCCTCTCCTTCACTGCCCTATTGCTCGAAAAGGCGGAACAACACACCGGCACCGTGATGCCCGGCTACACCCACCTCCAGCCAGCCCAGCCCACCACCATGGGCCACTACCTAGCCAGCACTGCCTGCGCCCTGGAGCGGGACGCCCAGCGTCTCCTCGCCCTCTACCCCCGCCTCAACCTCAGCCCCATGGGTGCATGCGCCTTCGCCGGCACCGGATTCCCCATTGACCGTACCCTCATGGCCCAACTCCTCGGCTTCGACGGTATCGTCGAAAGCACCCTCGATGCCGTGGCCTCCCGCGATTACATATCCGAACTCCTCTCCGCCACCGCCACCATGGGCGTTACCCTGAGCCGCATGGCCCAGGACCTCTATCTCTGGTGCGCCAACGAGTGGGGAACCGTCGAAGTGGCAGACGAGGTCGCCATGACCAGCAGCATCATGCCCCAGAAGAAGAACCCCGTAACCCTTGAATACATCAAGTCCGGCGCCGGAGCCTTGCAGGGCGCTTTGGTCTCCAGCCTCACCGTCCAGAAGTCCGTCAACTTCATGCACTGCCAGGACATGAGCCACGAGGCCATCGCCCCTGTATGGGACGCTCTCGACAAGGCCACCGCCATGCTCCGCCTAGCCCACCGCACCATCGACGGCCTTACTATCGACCGCCAGCGCCTGTTCGAACGTGCCCGTCAGGACTTCTGCACCGCAACCGAACTCGCCGACCTCATGGTCCGCGACAAAAACCTACCCTTCCGCGAGGCCCACGGCATCGTGGGCAACCTCGTCAGCGAAGTCCTCCAAGATGGCGCCCCTTGGAACGAAGTCGACTCCGAGACCATCGATCGCGTGGCTCTCCGCGTCTCCGGCAACAAACTCGGCCTCACCAACGAACAGGTCAGCGAATGTCTCGACCCAACCCGCAACGTCCAAGGCAAGACCACCCCCGGCAGCCCCGGCCCGGAGCCCACCATGGCCCTCATCACCCAAACCCGCCACAAACTAACCGACCATCAAGCGACCCTCCAATCCTGGGCGGCACAGGACCAGCAAGCCCAAGCCGAACTGGCCGCAGACATCACAGCCCTCACCACCGCGTTATAGTCTGCTTGTGTTCCGATTGACGCAGCATCAGGCCGTCGGTATCGTACTGATAATCATCCCATCAAACCGACTCCAACTTGGGAGGTAGCCAACCCATGGCCAACGCCATCTCACCCGAGCAACTAAACGACCTTCTGCAAGGCGACTCCGCTTTCGCCCTCATCGATGTCCGCGAGGCTGGGGAATACAACAGCAGCCACATCCCAGGCTCCAGTTTCATCTCCCGCCGCCATCTCGAAGCCCAGATGTGGTCCGCAGTCCCCCACTTCGATACCCATGTGGTGGTATGCGACGACGACCAGCGACGCGCCGACCTCTCTGCGTCCACCCTCGAAGCCCTCGGCTACACCAACGTCTCCGTCCTCGCCGGCGGCCTCAACCTCTGGGTCAGCCGCGACTTCCCCTCCGAGTGGGGCACCAACGTCCCCAGCAAGGATTTCGGCGAGAAGATGGAGGTTGTCCACCATGTCCCCGAAATCGACGCCGAGGAACTCCACGCCCGCATCGAACGCGGTGACAAGATGATAATCCTCGACACCCGCACCCCCGAAGAATACCGCCGCTTCTGCATCCCCGGCGGCCGCAGTGTCCCCAACGGCGAACTCGCCCTACGCATCACCGACATCACCAAGGACTTGGAAGAAGACACCACCGTCATCGTCAACTGCGCTGGCCGCACCCGCTCCATCATCGGCACCCGCATGCTCCAGCGCATGGGCATCGACAACGCCATCGGCCTCAAGAACGGCACTTCCGGATGGGTCCTCGCTGGCTACGACCTCGAGACCGGCGCAGACCGCGTGGAACTCCCCCAGCCCACTTCCGAAGGCACCGCAGCCGCCGAGGCCTACGCCTCCCGGCTCGCATCCGAAGACGGCGTTGCCTATCTCTCCATCGCCCAGCTACAGGAAATGCAGTCCCGCGCTGCCTCCGAGCCCATCTACTTCGTGGATGTCCGCACAGAGGAAGAATACGAGGCGGGCCACATCCCCGGCTTCCGCTGGTTCCCCGGAGGCCAGGCAGTCCAGCGCTCTGACGATGTCGCCGTAGTCCACAACTGCCCCGTCGTCTTCTGCTGCGACGGCAAGGCCCGCGCCACCTTCGCCGCCTCCTGGTACCGCCAGATGGGCATCCACGAAGCATACGCTGTCGATGGAGGCACCGGCGCATGGACCGCGGCTGGCAACGCCCTTGAGCGCGGAACACCGGAGCCAGTCGTCCTCGGGCGCGACGAGGCCGCAAGCAAGGTCAAGCTGGCCACGCCCTTGGAGTTCATCAACCGCCGCTTGACCCAGGTCGTCCACGTCAGCACCTCCCAGGACTTTGCCCGCAGCCACATCCCCGGCTCCCACTGGGTTGCCCGCGGTTGGCTGGAACTCGAGATCGAGCGGCTGGTCCCCTCCAAGCACACGCCCATAGGCGTCGTCTGCACCGACGGCCGCAACTCCCTGTTCGCAGGTGCCGCCTTGGCCGACATGGGTTACGACGAGGTGTGGGTGCTGGCAGAGGGCATGGCAGGCTGGCGCGAGGACGCCCTCGACATTGAGCAGGGCCTTACCGGCATCATGAGCCCCCCCAGCGACATGGTCCCCGCCGGCCCAGACCGCAACTACGCCGACGCCATCCACTACCTCCGCTGGGAGACCCAACTCGGCGAAAAATACGCTGTAACTGGCAGCTAGGTATTGGGCAACAAACGCCAATCGCAAGTTGAGAGGCTGACATGACCACACCGCTGTTCTCTACCTATCGCCAAGGTGAAAACCGTGTAACCGCGACTTTCCTAGCGGTTTTGCAGCGACTGAGCCTCCCCAACATAGACCGCATACTCAGCGAGCTTCTAGACAATGAGTTCCATCTCGCCACCTTCATCAATCAGCCGCAACCCAGGGGAACTAGGTCTATCCCCGATGCCAAGATTACAACCGCGCCGGGTATCTGGATCGAAACTAAGACGTCTCCCAACGCAGTTCGGACAGATCAAGTCTCTGAACACCTCAAAGCTTTGGATAGCCAAGAGCAATTGTTGTTGCTCACACCGGACGTGATTTCACCCACGCTGAGCGGGTTAGCCGATACCGAAAAAGACAGGGTCACTTGGGCGAATTTCCTTGCCCTATCTAAAGCAATCCGAACTATCCTTGACGACAAAGACAGTCCACCTTCAGAAGATGAGGCGTTTCTCCTAAGGGAGTTAATAGCGATGCTTGCGCACGACGGCTTGCTACGCTCTGACGAACAGCGAGTTCTAGTAGTCGGTGCTAGGGAGGGGTGGCCAATGTACAAGGAGTTTGGCCTCTACTGGTGTTTGCCAAGCAAGCCCATGCGCGAGTTCCAGCCTGGAGACTATATGGCATTCTACGCGGAACAAGCGATCCAACCTCTTGTTCCAAGGATCAATGGTGTCTTGCAGTCGGCCAATCTAAGCCAGGACGCAGAAGACATCCACGAGAAAATTCTTCTCGAACAAATCCGAAGGAAGTTAGTGAACAGAAGGGACCATTTCCAACGCGACCTGAAATACATGTTGCTTAGTTCACCCGAGGAAAGCGAAACCGTAAGGCTGCCGCATGGACCAATTATGAACGACAAGCAAAGCGAGAGCGGTAAGCGGGTCGCCTTTGTGCAAGGAGCACGATACGTGACCCTCGCCTCACTCAAGGAAGCGCGCAGTACCAGTGAACTTAAGCCTTGCTAGTTTGCATCGCAATCGGCTAATCATCAGCAGACACCGGTGCGTTCTCCGGTACGCTTCATGCCGGGGTGCCTTGCCCCAACTCCACTCCGGCAATACCTTTCTCTTCCAAGGAGAAAGCTTGGTATAGAGCTAAAGAAGTCTGGCTAGTTCCCCTTCACGCTCAGCACCTGCCGAAACTCATGGAGCACGTCCACCAAGTCCCGCGACTGTTCCATCACGTCGTCAATGTCCTTGTAGGCCCCAGGAAGCTCATCCAGAAACGCCTTGTCCCTGCGCACCGATATCCCTTCCATCGACCTGTCGAAGTCGTCCATGGTGAATGACTCCCGGGCCTTCTTGCGGCTCATGCGCCGCCCCGCCCCATGAGGCGCACTAAAAAACGACTCCGGGTTGCCCTTCCCCTTCACCACATAGCTGCGAGTGCCCATCGAGCCCGGAATCAGCCCCAACTGTCCCTCACGGGCACTGATCGCCCCCTTCCGCGACACCAGCACATCCACGCCTTCAATGTTCTCCAGATTCGTGTAGTTATGGTGGCAGTCGATTCGCTGCCGCTCCTCCACCGTCCCAAGATGGTACCCGATGGCATCTAGCACCCTGTCCATCATTTCCGCCCGGTTATGACGGGCGAAGGCTTGGCTCCACATCAGGTCGTCAACGTACGCGTCGAACTCCTCCGTCCCCTCCTCCAAATATGCCAAGTCCCGGTTGGGCAACTCCACACTCTTCTTCTCCGTGAGCTTCTTCGCAATCTTTATGTGATGTTGCGCCAGCTTGTTCCCCACGCCTCGGGAACCCGAGTGAAGGAACGCCCACACCGTGTCGTTCTCGTCCAGCACCACCTCAATGAAATGGTTCCCCGACCCAAGCGTCCCCATCTGCAGGGGCCACTTGCTATCAAGTCTCCCGATTAGCTCCAATTGCCGGTCGTCCCGCATCAAGTCCCTGACCGTCTCCACCTTCTCCTCAGCACCCCACTTCACCTTGCCGTTATACCCGCCCGCACTACGCGGTATCCGCGATTCAATCGACTCCCGCAGCGGCGTCAAATCCTCCGGCAAGTCGCCCTTGCTGTAGTTGGTCTGCACCGCCATCATGCCGCAGCCAATGTCCACCCCTACCGCAGCAGGGATAATTGCCCCCACCGTGGGTATGCAGCTTCCCACCGTTGCGCCCAGACCATAGTGGCAGTCCGGCATCACCGCCACGTATTTGTGTATGAAAGGCATCTGCGCCGTCTGCTCAATTTGCGCGATGGCCTCAGCCTCAATCGCATCCGGAGGCGCCCAGGATATGGCTCTATCATTGATTTCGTATGGCATGGCCAAGTCTCTTCACTTAAGATGGCACCCTGCACACAGAAGCAGGGGTACATCAATTATCCGCCCCCGACCCTCGCTAGGCAATTAGCTCACCAGCCCGCATCCCAGCACTCGCGGGCAGAACTTGGAGTTGGCAATGAATGTAGGTTTCGTAGGACTCGGCATCATGGGCGGTAGCATGGCCATGAACATCCGCAGCAGCGGCCACGACATGGTGGTCCACGACCTGCGACAAGAAGCAGCCACCCCCCTCCTCGAAGCCGGGGCCCAGTGGGCCGACACTCCCCAGCAGGTGGCCCAGTCCAGCGAGGTGGTCTTCACCTCCCTGCCCGGACCGGTCGAAGTCGAGGCCGTCGCCTTGGGTGAGTCTGGCCTCCTCGCAGGGATGTCCGCTGGTCAAGCCTATTTCGACCTCAGTACCAACTCCCCCACCGTTGTCCGCCGCATCAACCAAGCCTTCTCCGAAAAAGGGGTCGACATGCTCGACGCCCCCGTCAGCGGCGGCCCACGCGGCGCACGCACCGGCAAACTTGCCATCTGGGTAGGCGGCGACCGCCAGGTGTTCGACCGCTGCCTGCCCCTGCTGCGCGTCTTCAGCGATCAACCCTTCTACGTCGGCCCCATCGGCTGCGGCTCCGTCGCCAAGCTTGTCCACAACTGCACCGGCTACATCGTCCAGACCGCCTTGGCCGAGGTCTTCACCATGGGCGTCAAGGCCGGTGTCGAGCCCCTCGCCCTCTGGCAGGCCGTCCGCCAAGGCGCCCAGGGACGCCGTGGCACCTTCGAGGGCCTAGCCGAACACCTCCTCCCCGGCAATTTCGACCCTCCCGATTTCGCCCTCCGTCTGGCCCACAAGGACGTCGACCTAGCCGTCTCCGTAGGCCGCGAATACGCCGTCCCCATGCGCCTAGCCAATCTCGCCCTCCAGGAACTCACCGAAGCCATGGTCCGCGGCTGGGCCGACCGCGACTCCCGTGTAGCCATGCTCCTCCAAGAAGAACGCGCCGGCGTAGAAGTCCGCGCCCCCCGAAGACCGCCTCCGCGAAATCCTCGAGGGATAACTCCGAGCATATGCCCTTGGGGTCTATGGTATTATTCGAATAATCACCATCGATAGGTGATTATTCGAATATATGCTATATACCGACTTTTCCCCCACGCCCGCTATCCAAGAGTCCCTCCAGAGGATTCTCTCAGCCCGGACCTTTCTCGATCCTCTCACGCGGTTCCCTTACGAATTCAGCGGCGAGTTGAGGAGACAGGCTCTGGCCCAGAGTGTCCACTACTCGACGCGACTCGAGGGCAATACCTTGACCATTGACCAAGTGCGCTCTGTATTGGCAGGACGCACTGTAAACGCCCCCGCAGATCAGGTCCGTGAGGTAGAGAACTACCGTGACGCTATGTCATTCGTGCAGTCCCTAGCCATCGGGCGGGATTTGCCCATCACAGAGGAGACCATTCACACAATCCACTTCCTAATCTCCAAGAACTTGTCCGCCAGTTATGCGGCCGGGAGGTACCGCACCGAGCAGAACTTTGTAGTTGACCAGACTAGAAACAGGCGTGTGTTCTTCCCGCCGCCACCCGAGGACGTGCCAACTTTGATGGCGGAATACGTGGGTTGGCTGAACTCACGCCATCAAGACCCTGCCCCCATCAAAGCGGCATTGGCCCATCTGAACCTCGTTGCTATCCACCCCTTCCTCGATGGCAACGGCCGCATAGCCCGTGTTCTCGAGTCGTTGGTTATGTACGCAGGAGATTTCAGATCAGAAGAGTTGGTCTCCCTAGAGACCTACTACGGTCGGGACAATCAGGGATACTACAGGGCCTTGAGAGATGCGCTGGGACCACACTACTCACCCCCTTCCGACGTTACTTCCTGGGTTGAATACCATGTTCAGGCTCACGCTACTCAGTCCCAAGCCGCCGCAGATCATGCCTCAAGCTGGCAGTATGAGTTCGACACGTTCGCTAGCTCCCTGAGCGTTTTCGACTTGTCAGATCGTCAAACGGATATAGTGTGGATGGTCTGTATCTCAGGCCGGTTCACCAATCGGGACTATCGCCAAGCCACTGAGGGTTCTGCACAACAAGCCATTACTGACTTCAACGCACTTGTCGACAAGGGACTTCTCGTGCGGGTGGGTGGCGGGAGAAGTACCGCGTATGTTCCTTCCCAAGTGCTTTGGGGAATATATTCCCGCGCGACTTCAGAACAGAGGTGAACCCGAATGAAGCTCGGCGTCATCTTCCCCCAACAGGAAATCGGTGCCGACCCCGGCGGCCTTCGTCAATACTTCCAAGCCGTCGAGGAACTCGGCTACGACTACGTTGGCGTCTACGACCACGTACTCGGCGCCGACACCGCCAACCGCCCCAACTGGACCGGCATCTACGACAAGAACGACATGTTCCACGAGGCCTTCGTCCTCCTCGCCTATGGCGCAGCCCTCACCAACCGCATCCAGCTTTGCACTTCCATCATGGTCCTCGGCCAGCGCCAGACCGCTCTGGTAGCCAAACAGGCCGCCGCCATCGACGTACTCAGCAACGGCCGTATGCGCCTAGGCATAGGCGTTGGCTGGAACGCCGTCGAATACGAGGCCCTCTCCCAAGACTTCACCAACCGCGGCCAGCGCTTCGAAGAGCAAATCGAAGTCCTCCGCGCCCTCTGGACCCAAAACCCCTGCACCTACGAAGGCCACTGGCACCAAATCCACGAAGCCAGCATCAACCCGCTGCCCGTCCAGCAACCCATCCCGATCTGGATCGGCGGCCGCGCCGACCGCGTCCTCCGCCGCACCGCCCGCTTGGCCGACGGCTGGCTCACCCAGAGCCACCAACTGGACGACGCCCCCGAAGCCATCAATCGGCTCCGCACCTACGCCCGGGAAGCCGGCCGCGACCCCAACGCCATCGGCATCGAGGCCCGCGTCGGCTCCCGCCGCAACACCCCCGCGCTCCAGTCCGGCCCCGACATCTGGAGCACCGAAGCCCTAGCATGGCGCGACCTCGGCGCCACCCACCTCTCCTTCAACGCCATGCGCTCCAACCTCCAAGGCCCCACCCAGCACATCCAAGCCATCCGCGCCTTCAAGGAAGCCCTCCCATCTAGTCTCTGATTCCCGCCTGTCCGTCCTTGCTCACACATCCCCGCCTGATATAGTAACCTTGGAGGGCTACCACTGGAGACCCGTAGGTTTACTGTTGAAGGCCTTCACGATGTGCCGTTGAAGGCCCTTAGGTGTGCCATTGAAGGAAGGCTCATGACAACCGAGAGGCGTCTACGCACCATGGAGGATAACCTCCAGATTCTGACCGACTTGAATCAGACCCTCGCAAGCATGACGGCTGCTCAGGCAGCGCGAGTCGACGACCACGCTGGACGACTGGACGACCACGCCCAGCAGATGGCCTCCATCCGGGAAACCAACCAGAGACTCGCCGACATGCAGGCCTCTCAAGAGAGGCGACTCGATGAACACGCCAACCAAATGGCGGAAATCCAAGCTACAAACCAGCGACTCGCCGACATGCAGGCCTCTCAAGAGAGACGACTCGACGACCACGCCAACCAAATGGCGGAAATCCAAGCCAGCACACGCAGAACCGAAGAGATGCACCAAACCCTCTTAACCATGCTGGCCTCTCACGACGAGCGACTCGACGACCACACCAGTCAAATGGCGGAAATCCAAGCTACAAACCAGCGACTCGCCGACATGCAGGCCTCTCAAGAGAGACGACTCGACGACCACGCCAACCAAATGGCGGAAATCCAAGCCAGCACACGCAGAACCGAAGAGATGCACCAAACCCTCTTAACCATGCTGGCCTCTCACGACGAGCGACTCGACGACCACACCAGTCAAATGGCGGAAATCCAAGCCACCAACCAAAGACTCGCGGAAATGCAGGCATCTCAGGACAGGCGACTCGACGACCACGCCAACCAGATGGCCTCAATCCGTGGGATCAACGAAGCTCTAGCGGAAGTGAGCCGGGACGTCGCAGCCATGCTGGTCTCCCAAGAGGGACGACTGGCCTCATTGGAGGAGGACGCTCAAAGAACCAAGGATCTCCTCGCTGAAGCGCGTGAAGACAACAGAATGACCCGCAACCTCTGGGTCCGGCTCGCCAGAAGATACGGCTGGCTCGACGACGAAGACTTCCAGAGTTAAGTGAGCAACATCACACAGCAGGGCCCTCAACAGCGAGAAGCCGCCAATCCATACCCACTCCAATTCAGTCCATCAATCCTTGGCACCGGAGCAACCCCCAACATGACCACAACCAACACCACCCTACTCCCCTGGCAACAATCCCTCGGCAGCTTCCTAGCCGAGGTCATCCAACGCGACCCCGACAAGACCTTCCTCGAGATTTCCGGTCAGCGCATCACCTACCACGACTTCGATGACGCCATCAAGCGCACCGCTGGCATGTTCCAAGCCGCCGGCATCCGCCACGGCGACCGCGTCTGCCTCTTCCTCCCCAACTGCCCCGAGTTCATGTTCTGCTGGTTCGGCCTCTCCCTCATCGGCGCAATCAGCGTCCCCATCAACACCGCTTACAAGCGCGACGAAGCCGCCTACATCCTCAACAACGCCGGCGCCTCAGCCCTCGTCACCCACACCTCCCTCCTCGACACCGCCCAGGCAGCAGCCGCCCTCGCCCCCGACCTCCAGCACAAGCTCCTCGTCCTCGCCCCCGCTCAGGAAGCCAGCGACCCCGACTGGCCCAGCTTCACCCACTCCCTCGCCACCGCAACCCCCATCGACCCCCTGCCTCCCGTCTCCCCCGACGACATCTCCATGCTCGTCTACACCTCCGGCACCACCGGCAACCCCAAGGGTGTGATGCTCACCCACCAGATGTACGTCGCCTCCGGTCAAGGCTTCGCCCACTGGACCGAGGCCACCAGCGACGACCGCTTTTTCACCTGCCTCCCCTTCTTCCACGCCAACGCCCAGTACTACTCCACCATGGGCACCCTCGCCGCCGGCGCCACCCTCGTCGTCGAGGAACGCTTCTCAGCCTCCCGCTTCTGGGACCAAGTCCGCAACGCCAACGCAACTGTCGTCAATTTCATCGGCATGATGATGCCCGTCCTCTCCAAGCAGCCCGAATCGCCCCTCGACCGCCACAACTCCGTCCGCCTCTTCTACGGCTCCCCCTCCTTCGACCCGCCCTTCCTCCAAGCCTTCCAAGACCGCTTCGCCACCGACATCATCGTCGGCTTCGGCATGACCGAGTGTTGCTACGGCGCCATCGAGAAGATCGGCGACACCCGCCGCCCCAACTCCTCCGGCCAGCCACGCCAGCATCCCGACCCACGCTTCCGCAACGAGGTCGCCATCGTCGACGACGACGGCAACCCCCTGCCCACGGGCCAACCCGGCGAGATCGTCCTCCGCAACCCTGCCGTCACCCCCGGCTACTGGCGCCTTGAAGACCAGACCCGCGAGACCCTCCAAGACGGCTGGCTCCACACTGGCGACATGGGACGCCTCGACGACGACGGCTTTCTCTATTTCGTCGACCGCAAGAAGGACGTCATCCGCCGCCGCGGCGAGAACATCTCCTCCCAAGAGGTCGAGGACACCATCAAGGCCCACCCCTCCGTCCTCGACTGCGCCGTCATCGCTGTCCCCTCCGAGCTTGGCGAGGACGAGGTCAAGGCCTACCTCACCCCCCGCCCCGGCTCCGCCATCGACCCCGAACAAATCGTCCACTGGTGCGCCGCCCGCCTCGCCTACTTCAAGGTCCCACGCTACTACGAAGTCCGCGACGACCTCCCCCGCACCCCCAGCATGCGCGTCCGCAAAGACATCCTCCGCCGCGAACGCGACGACCTCACCCAAGACTCCTTCGACCGCGAGCAAGCCAACATCCGCATCCGCTAACCCCAATAGCAGCGCACGCCACATCCCTTCCCCCTCAAGGCCGGAAGGCCCACATCCCTTCTCTCCCAAGGCGGGAACGTCCATATCCCTTCCCCCTCAGGGGGAAGGTTAGGATGGGGGTGGATAAGAAGGATGGGGATGAAGCAGGTCAAATGCCACCCCACACACCCGCACCTCTCTGTAGTATCCTTACCCAACAGACCCCCCACCACCACAGGAGGCGCCCCCATGACTCAATCAGCCCGCCAAGACCCAGCCCAAGTCCCCGGCCATGTCATCGAAGACGTCATCGTCCAGCCCGCCCAGCACTGGGCCAGGGTCGTCCCCCAAGGCGCCCGCCTCCGCTTCATCGACCTCGAAGGCCAGCAGGCCATCGACTTCCTCTGCTACAACGCCCATGACCCTTCCGACCGCTACAACGCCGCCGATACCATGAAATACGCCGGCACCATCTTCCTCACCACTGGCCACGGCATCTACACCGACATGGGCCGCAAGCTCTTCACCATCGTCGACGACACCTGCGGCCGCCACGACACCATCGGCGGCTGCTGCTCCTCCGAGAGCAACCATCTGCGCTACGACACCCCCTACACCCCCAACTGCCGCGACACTTTCCTCAAGGGTCTAGCCGAACACGGCCTCGGCAAGAAGGACATCGTTGCCAATCTCAATTTCTTCATGAATGTCCCCGTCGAGCACGACGGCGCCATGGCCCTCGTCGAAGGCTTCTCCCAGCCCGGCGACCTCATCGAACTCCAAGCCGAAATGGATGTCCTCTCCGTTGTCTCCAACTGCCCCCAGACCCGCAACCCCGTCAACGCCTTCAACCCCACCCCCATCCGCATCATCGTGTGGAACCCCTGATCGACTTTCTCCCGCCCTCATGCTATACTTACTCAGTCCAGACCCAGGGTCATTAGGTGCCTTCCGGGAGAAGCTCATGAAATATGAAATCGACGCCAATCTCTCTCTCACGCGCAGGGTCAACGAAGCTGCCGTTGAAGCCCCTCCCATGCCCGCGCCCGCTTCCACCGCCAGCAACTCCGCGCCCGATCTCTACGGCTTCCATCCCATTCCCGCCAACGGAAAGCCCGTCACCAACAAGCTGGTCAACGCCCTGCGCGACGAATCAGGAATCTAAAGAATCTAATGGATGAGGGCGTTGCTCGATATCAACGTCCTCATCGCCCTGTTTGACCGCAATCACGCCAGTCACCCCATCGCATCCCAATGGCTCGCCACCCACATCCACGAAGGGTGGGCCTCTTCCCCTCTAACCCAGAACGGTTGCGTCCGCATCCTCTCTCAACCTAGGTATCCCAATCCCCTGAGCATCAACGAGGCCATCAGAAGGCTCCGCTTGGCTGCCTCCACGCCCTACCATCTGTTCCTTCCGGATGACATCAGCCTCTTGGACGATGACATATTGAATGGCGTCAGCCTCTCCGGCCCAAGCCAGATCACCGACGCCTACCTTCTAGCTCTCGCCATAGCCCACGGCGCACGCTTTGTAACCCTCGACAAACAGGTCCCCCTGACAACCGCCAGACACGCAACACACGAGTCCCTAGTCATCCTCTAACACAGCCTCCATCCGCCCCCAGACCCCCACCCCCCCGTCATTCCCGCGCAGGCGGGAATCCACGTAACCTGTACCACACCCGGAACTCACCCACCACCCTGCCGCCCGTACCCCCATCCCGCCATTCCCGCACCATCACCCCCATACCCCCCGTCATTCCCGCGCAGGCGGGAATCCACGTAACCCGGACCACCCCGTAACTCACCCACCCCTAGCCTGCCGCCCGTTCCCCTTCCCGTCATTCCCGCACCATCACCCCCGTCACTCCCATACCACCCGTCATTCCCGCGCAGGCGGGAATCCACGTAACCCGGGCCACCCCGTACCTCACCCACCCCCAGCCTGCCGCCCGTGCCCCTTCCCGTCATTCCCGCACCATCACCCCCATCACTCCCATACCACCCGTCATTCCCGCGCAGGCGGGAATCCACGTAACCCGGGCCACCCCGTACCTCACCCACCCATAGCCTGCCGCCCGTGCCCCTTCCCGACATTCCGACGCCCCCCACCCGTCATCCCGGCGCAGGCCGGGATCCAGAAACCTCCACACCCAACAAACAACCCCTAGAAACTGCCACCATCCCCGTCATCCCGGCGCAGGCCGGGATCCAGAGACCATGACGGAACGAACCTCAAGCTAATGAATCGTACAAGTCCTCCCACTTGGGATTGCTCTCCTCAATCAACCTCAGCTTCCAAGCCCTATTCCACTCCTTCAGCGCCCTCTCCCGAGCCACCGCACTCCTCATCGTCTCGTGGACCTCATACCACACCAGCATATGAACGCCGTACCTCTTCGTGAACCCTTCCACCAATCCGCTCTTGTGCTGCCACACCCGCTCCGCCAAATTGGAAGTCGCCCCAATGTACAGCGTCCCATTCCGCCTGCTAGCGAGTACATACACACAAGGCTTCCGCATCATACGATCACCGCTCCCAGTCGCTCCCTCCCACAGCACCCACCAGCCTCAATCCAACCAACTCCGTCATTCCGGCGCAGGCCGGAATCCAGAGACCTCCACGCTCCACAACAACCCTAGAAGGACGCCACTCCCTCGTCATTCCGCCGCAGGCCGGAATCCAGAGACCTCCACGCTCCACAACAACCCTAGAAGGACGCCACTCCCTCGTCATTCCGGCGCAGGCCGGAATCCAGAGACCTCCACACCCCACAACAACCCCTAGAAGGACGCCACTCCCCTGTCATCCGGCGCAGGCCGGAATCCAGAAACTACCCCGTAGTGTGGCCCCCGGTATAAGCGCACACGCATCCTCCGCATCCTCTCCCAGCCTAGGTATCCGAATCCCCTAAGCATCAACGAAGCCATCAGAAGGCTTCGCCTGGCAGTCTCCACGACCTACCATCTGTTCCTTCCGGATAACATCAGCCTCTTGGACGATGACATATTGGATGGCGTTAGCCTCTCCGGTCCAAGCCAGTTTCCTGCATCCCCGATCATGGGGCCGCAGTCCCTGACCCACAGTGGAACTACTTTGGCAAAGGAACCTGCATGCTAGGATAGCCACTGCCCGCGCACTGAGGTGCCGATTCACAATGCGCTACTTACTTGCTACGCTCCTAGGATAGACTATAATGACGATGGGCTCGTCTAGCGCCGCGAAGGGCTAAATGTCAGGGTCTTCGCCCACTGCCCTCACTGCATTCCGAGGATATTATCAACGATGCAATTGAGTGTGCTTCACATTTCAGACCTGCACCGTGAGGCCGGTCATCCGATTGGCAATCCCATTCTACTCGAATCACTGAAAAGAGATCGGGACCGATACACACTCCACGAGTCTCGGCCGATAACACCTCCTGATCTAATTATCGTCAGTGGTGATCTAGTGCAAGGCGTCAGGCACGGTACACCTGATGCTGAAGCAATTTTGTACACTCAGTACCAAGAAGCTTCTAACTTCCTAACTAGTCTCGTGGATGAGTTTTTGCAAGGTGACAAGCAAAAGATTATTATTGTGCCCGGTAACCATGACGTCAGTGATTCTCATGTTCGCCAGAGCCTCACACCAATTAGTATGGATGTCGGCCCAAGTACTAAACGAGGCTTCGTTGCAGAGCTTTATACGCCTGAATCGCCTCTGCGTTGGTCTTGGGAGGAGTTTGAACTTTACAGGGTAGCAAGTCCCGACCTGTATAAGGAGAGATTCACACCATTCGTCGACTTCTATAATACATTCTATGATGGTCACCATTCATATACGACGGACCCAGGTCAACAGTTCGGTGTGTTTAGCTTTCCTCAGTGGGACCTCGCTATCGTCGGCTTTTGCAGTAGTTATAACAACGACTTACTCAATCGACAAGCAGCAATCCATCCTGACTGCATCGCGAGGGCTGGGGAGTTCTTACGTACAGGCCCGATACAAAGTAGTCTCCGTATAGCCGTTTGGCATCATAACATTGAAGGCTCGCCCTTTCAGGTCGATTATTTGGATCCGGATACCGTTCAGAATTTCATCGATGGCGGTTTCAGCCTGGGCTTCCACGGCCATCAGCATAAGCCTCAGCATATCGATACGCGGTTTCGTTATGGCTCAGACCGTCGGATCACTCTCATTAGCGCTGGAACGCTTTGTGGAAATGCAGCCTATGGATTCAGACGGGCCTACAACATAGTGGAGCTGGACACAGCCACCGCGTCGGGGTTCCTCCATGTCCGGGAGATGCAGAACGACCGGTTGCACATGCCGATTTGGGGTCCCAGTTCGCTAGCGCCCCACATGGATGGCCCTTTGCGCTTTGAATACGACCCACCTCTTCAACCCACTGTCCATTTGCAGTACCAACATACGATCGAACTTCTGCGAACGGCATTGCAGAAATATGAGGTTCACAACTACGATGCTGCCGCCGCGATTCTCAAACCGATTGCTCAATACGATGCCACGGCGCGTAGGCTCTTGCTTGACTGTCTGATTGAAGGCGCCAACACATCCGAGCTTGTCTCCACTTTTGATCCTCCTCAAAGTACATCTGAAGCAATCGCCTTGATGGACGCTTTATGGGTTGAAGGAGCTAAAGAGCGTTTAATTGAGCTTCTTAACTCACCACTACTGTCTCACTCTGACGACCCATCAGTTGCCGCCATGAAGACAAAATATAAGGCGAGGCTAGAACTATGACTCGGCCAGACAAAGAGCAAATTCTGTTCGACGTTGAAACGACTAGAGTCCTTCAAATCTTGTCTTCCGAAATATACGATTCTCCTAAGGCGTTTTTGAGAGAAAACGTACAAAATGCGTATGATGCCATACTCATGCGTTGCGAGGCACAGCAGATTTCAGCTGACGCCCGCAGCATCACCGTTACAATAACCGGCAATAACATTGTTGTAACTGACGACGGCATCGGCATGACCGAGGAGGTACTCAAAGACAACTTCTGGCGTGCTGGATCTAGCGGTAAAAAGTCCCCTCTTGCGCAGCGTGCAGGCGTCATAGGTACGTTCGGCATCGGCGCAATGGCCAATTTTGGCGTATGCGAGTATCTTCGAGTTGAAACGAGGCACATTGACTCGGACGTGACTCTAATCAGCTCCGCTAGACGGGAGGACCTGAAAATCGCGCAACATTGTGTGGATCTAGAGCGTGTGCCCGACCGCCGGGCTCCAGGTACTTCAATCATTGCGGAGCTCGATCCCTCAGGGATCATCGATGCCACTGCTGCTTGTGAGTACCTGAAGCAATATGTTCGGTTCCTTCCAGTCCCTGTATCCGTGAATGGGCAACTCATAAGCCAGGAGCATTTTGACGGAGCCACAAATACTACGCAAGACAAACTTACACCAATTGCTTGCCGCACGGTTGTAAAAGGGGCTTATCAGGCTACGCTCGATGTGTCGACAGATGATAGAAGTCGTCTCGTTATACATGTCACTGATTTAGCACTTCAGGGACAATCGATTCAAGGTCGGGCCTTTTTCGTCCAGCGAGCAGGCTCCATTCAAGCCTATAGAAATCATTTTGGCCTTGCCGCCGCGCCTGTGCCAACTGACTATGGCCTGGCCGGCTTCGTTAACCTCGATATTCTCACTCCCACAGCTGGACGAGAGGCCTTGAGCAGACAAAGTATCCAACATATCACAGATTTAATTAGATTGGTCGAAGCCGAAGCCACTGTTGATCTAGCGGACACTAATGCAGCAGATAACAACCAGCAGTTCCAACAATATATTTACTCACATACTCTTACCACTCTTGCCCGTAACGTCTGTATTTCTGTGCGACCAGCTGAAGAAATGATTGCGTTAGGAGCGACCGTTGGATACCAACCAGAAAAGACGAATCTCTACTATGCGGGTACCGATCAGATCACAATTAGTCGTCATGCTAACGAACAGGCCAATCTGTTTCACATCAGTCAGGTCAATCCTCGAAGGGGTTTACAACTCCGCTACCTTAGGGACTTAACTAGGTTGGGATCGGTGCCAGATACACCTACTGTAGAGCTTATTCCTGAAGCGCAACTTTCCTTAGAGGAGGCAATATTTCTTATAGCAATCCGCAATGTGCTTCTTGAAGACTATCTGATGCCAAATATAGAAGCCCACTTAGCCACCATTAGTCACGGTGTCGCAGTCCATGTTGCCTCGGAGCATGACGTTCATCATATTTCCATTTCACGTAATCTTCCGGCGGTCACTGTTGTTACTGAATATTACAGGACAGCTTCCGATGTATTCGATGGGTTTGTGAAGGACTTTGTAAGACACCAGATTTATCCTCACATCCGTGCCGATGTCCCATCCTCTCAAAAGCAAGGCCATGATGCCCTTTACAAGCGATTGCAAGCCAATAAGGAACTGTACAGGCTGCAAAAAAGTGACTACGGCGACATCGAGTCGCTCCTTGCAGATTTTCTGTCCGGCAAAGTTGAGTTCTCCGAAGTCATCAGAACATCAGGACGTCGATCACCGCGCCAAAGACAGGAGGTTAGCAACGAGCAGATCGGGACTTTTGAGGAGGAACTCCCTGACATCATCGACTCACCAACACCTCCGTCTGAATCCGAAGGGTTCTTTGCAACCCCACCTATCTTGCGTCCAAAGTTGACAAGCAACATGAAAGTCCTGACGGTAGCTGCCCAGTACTCACAATTGAACCATTTCCAAATGTTTCTAGCGGTGTCGGACCGAATGGCAAGCCGTGATGGTGTCTTCCTCCGCCAGCCACATACTACAAGACTCATTTGGGGCGCACATCGTATCACCTACATTTTCACAAATGGTACGGGGCAGATAAGCCTCTACTACGACATAGAGTTGAAGACGCCTTTGGAAACAGACCAAACTGGGGGAAGAATGTTTCCAACAACAACAATTGTTACCGAGAATCGGATATTCGTTCCAGTGCCGAAGACGTTGGAACCAGCCTTCCAGGCAACCGATAGCACCAGAGAATTCTACGTACGGTTTGACACGATCCCCTAGAGTGCCCTGATTGTCGGACAGTGCCGCTAAGCACCGACCCAGAGTCACGATGCAGGGCACGCGCCCCGCTGCCTCGCAGACAAGTCAAATCCCCCATGACACCCACCCCCTTGCCAAACCACCCCGAACTAATGTACCATGCCCCCATCATGAACGCACACCCCACACCCTCGACCAACCACGCCATCCCGCCCCGCATCCCGGTGCGGGAGCAACCCGCGCCTCCCCAAAACCCCCTCCAGAGGCCCCGTCAAAAATGTCACACTGTGGCATCCCTCCAGCTACGAAAATGTCACAGACGCCTCAAAAGTGTGACACCTGTGACATCCCCAGATACGAAAATCATGTCACACTTTTTTGTATCTGGCCAGATAGGGAAATGTCACAAATGTCACAATTCTCAGATACGAAAAAATTATTTTAGCTATAAACCGTGTGACATTGTGACATTCCCTTTCTTGACAACCCACCCCCCTCGGAGTACTTTCCCCCCATTATCGGCCTATCCCGCCTTCAACCCCCGCGAGGTGATGTGATGACCACCAACGGCGCTACTAACGGAGCCCATCCCGTCAACGGCACCAACGGGGCCCACGCCACCAACGGTGCCAACAGGTACACCCCCCGCGGCGCCTCCGGCATCGGCCTCCACGACTACGTCCCCGAAATGGGCTACCGCGAATACTGGTACCCCGGCATCGAGGAAAAGGACGTCAAGCGCAAGCCTATCGCCCTCCGCATCTGCGGCGACCAAGTCGTCTTCTTCCGCGACGCCAACAACAACGTCGTCGCCCTCCAAGACGCCTGCCCCCACCGCGGCGCCTTCCTCTCCGGCGGCATCAGCAACGGCAAGGGCAACAACGAGTTCCAAGGCTTCATCACCTGCCCCTACCACGGCTACACCTTCGACGGCACTGGCCAGTGCGTCGCCGCCCTCACCGACGGCCCCAACTCCAAGCTCGCCCCCAAGCTCAAGGCCCGCAATTATCCCACCCAGACCCACAAGGGCATTGTCTACATCTGGATGGGCCAGACCGAGCCCGTCCCCCTCGAAGAGGATGTCCCCGAAGAGTTTTTCGACGACGAGGTCGCCATCGAGTGCTACACCAAGATTTGGCCCATGAACTGGTCCCTCACCATGGAGAACTCCCGCGACTCCCACAACAGCAAAATCCACCGCGGCCAGTTCCGCCGCATCTTCAACCTGGCCCTCTTCAACCGCCTTCCCGCTTTCTGGGAAGGCACCGAGATCACCGAGGAAGGCGACAATTACATCTGCATCGCCCCCCGCGTCGTCAGAGACCAGCAGCAGGGCTACTTCCCCGGCATCGGCAAGAAATGGCCCCAGCATATCTGGTGGCGCTTCCGCGGCAGTGAGGACCCCCTCAAGGCCCGCCAAAAAGCCTTCGACAACGTCCGCCCCGGCGGCCTCTACCGCCTCCCCTCCATCGCCTGCCCCAGCCTCCGCTTCTCCACCGTCCTAATCCGCTACTTCACCCCCATCGACGCCGACAACGTCCGCATGTTCTCCTTCGCCCTAAAACGCGTGAAGAAGAACCCGCTGGTCAAGCTCTGGTGGAAGATTTACTACAACTGCTGGTGGGTCTACTTCAGCTCGCCCCAGTCCGTGAACGAGAAAGAAGACCTCCCCGTCCAAGCCGTCGGTGCCCTCGACACCAAGGCCGCTCAAAAACTGGGGGCAACCGACGCCGCCATCATCTTCTGGCGCCGCCGCATGCCCTTCAAGTCCCGCGACGCCCAGCGCGTCTGGAACAAGACCACCATCGAGACCGCTGCCCGCACTATCGAGCAGCAAGAGGACCGCGAGGCAGTGGAGATTCCCCTGCTAGCCGACGACGACTAATGAATTCACCCTATCACCCGGCCCCATGCAAATGTACCTGTAGGTGTACAAGCTCAATCCGCGCCTTCAGCGAGGCGATCGGCCCTCAGCCGGTCGCCTCTTGTTTTGCCTGAATCAATCCACCGAAAGGAATACCTACATGGCCCAACAACAACTGCAACCCCTCGACGACAACTGGCAGACAGGACTCGCCATAGTCGCCCACCCCGACGACCTCGAATACGGTGCCGCCAGTGCCATCGCCAAGTGGACCTCAGAGGGCAAGACCATCACCTACCTCCTCGTCTCCCGGGGCGAGGCCGGCATTCAAGGCATGGACCCCAAGGAGACTTGGGGCATCCGCACCAAAGAAGAGGTCGACAGCGCTGCCGTCGTAGGCGTCACCGTAGTCGAGTGGCTCGACTACCCCGATGGCATCATCGAATACAGCCCCGCCCTGCGCCGCGACCTCACCCGCGCCATCAGAAACCACCAACCCGACATCGTAATCACCGGCAACTTCCACACCCGCCTAGCCGGTGGCCGGACCAATCAAGCCGACCACCGCTCCGTCGGCTTGGCAGCCTTGGACGCCTCCCGCGACGCAGGTAACCGCTGGATATTCCCCGAACTGATCGACGAAGGCTACGAGCCTTGGAGCGGGGTGAAGCGTGTCCTCATCAGCGGCTCCCCCCTCGCCACCCATGCCGTCGACGTAGGCGACTTCATCTACAAGGGCGTCGAGTCCCTCGAAAAACACGACGCCTACATCAAGGGCTTGGGCACGGGTATGGATCCCGAAATGTTCCTCACCATGAACGCCAACGCAACCGGACAACGCTTTGACTGCGACTACGCCGTCAGCTTCGAGGTCTACGACATCTAACGCCCCGCGCTAGCGATAGCTCAGGCAGAATGACCAGCCCAGGTTCCGCGCTTAAGTCTCGCCACCCGAGCCGTCGCTGTCCTCTGCCTGTGCCTCCTCACCGTCGCCCCCTTCTAAGGCCGCCACCGCGGGCGGCACCTCGATCTCGCCAGTGCGCAACCAGACGCCAACGGGCATGTTGCTGGGCATGTAGCGTATGTCAGGTGTGATCACCTCGCCATTAGCGGTCTGGAACGCCAGTTCAACCCGGCCATCCTCCAACCGCCTCGATCGTACCCTGCCTATGGAACCTTCATCGACATCCACTTCGCTGCTCAGCCTCCATTCGTCCACGGGAGCATCGGCTGCAAGATACCGGACCTCCGGCAATACCTGTCTTCCACTAGCAAGTTCCACGCCATGCTCCAACCGGCCGTCTTCGGTTAAGCGGGCCAGCATGCGCAAGCGGTGCGGTGCCGGTGGGGGTGGTGGAGATTCTAGCCCCAGAACGGGTCGTAGGATGCTGTCGTCAATGAACAAGATATCCAGCAAGTCGGATGTCCATTGGCTGGCGCCTTCCACTTGACAAAGGGCAGCGTCCGTTGCCACCCCATAGATGGGAAGGGCTACTCGGAGCTCCGAGTCGAGAGTGAGCAAGGCATCGACATCCTCAGCATCCGTAGTGTCAAGAGCATCCTTCAGGGCTGCTGAGCCACCGCACGACGCAAGCTGTTCCAGTTCGTCGACCCTTTCCCGAACCTCAGCTTCGTCCCAACCTTCATCCACGGACCGGGCCGTAGCCACGGCTTCTCCGGCTATGACTGCCGGTGCGATAATGCGCTCGGCGTATGCCAACCCCGCTTGCAGGTACAAGGCCTCCTCCAAAGACAGAGGATTAGTATCAGAGAGTCCCTCTTGCAAAGCAGCCCATGTGGAGGCCAGTGAAGCATACTGGGCTCCCAACGCGGTAGAGGAACTCAGAAGCATCTCCTCAACTTCAATGGGATTAACGGCCTCGCCAGCAGCTAATGTGTCGGCCAACCCCGAGGCATCAAGTGCACTGAGGTATTGGGAGACAAAGGCCTCCCGGAGTGCCCCGGAGGATGGAGTCGATACGTCGACATCCGCCGGCTCCGCCTCTACAGAAAGGTTTGCGATTAATGGCCGCTCGAAGAGGCCATCCAATAACTGGGTACGCACTGCAGCGGCATAAACTGCCTTGGTCTGCACTTGGGGCTCTACCTCTTCGTCAGGGTCGATACGTCGAGTTACCGAGGTCGTGACTTCGCCTTCCTCTCCAACCTCGCTGGACACTTCATAGTAGAAATTGTCGACCTCGACGACAGTCGAGTCAAAGGCCAGGCTGTCCAGTACTACCAGATTGCGCCACGTCCCGTGGAATCCAATCTCGACGTCGTCTTCGTCGAATGTGACCACACCGACAAAGAGCCAGGTTGGTCCTGACTCGCCGAAGGTCACCTCAAACGGGGCTATGTCATCAATAGCAGTACTGGAGTCCGAGGCGGGGACATCGCCCGCATGGTACGAGACGCCAGTCGGCCAGACCTCAGCCGTTGATTCGAGGTTCCCTGACCGCTCAAACACCCGTGGCCCAACGACATACACCACTACCCTGCCATTAGGTTCATCCAAGGCCCCATCGCCCAAGTTGCCAACCCGGTACTGCACTTCAAAGGGCTGTCCCGCCACTACTAGGTCGGGCGGACTGACATCCTCAATCTTCAACCGGAAATCGCCCTGCTCCGCCTCTTCATCGACCAAGTGAACGACCAAGTCAAATACAGGTAACAGGGGTTGCCTGTCCCGCTCCAGGTAGGTGGTCGCCTCTATCAAATAGGCCCCAGCAGGCAGGTACTTGTCGATGCGGGAATTGCGGTAATCTCCGCCGTCATCATTGGCGGCTATCAAGCCCTGGGTGGCCGAAATAAGCGACATCACAGGGTCGCCATCCTCCGACGTCAGGTCTATTCGAACGCGACCGGCTTGTGCGAGGTTGAAGGAATAGGAGTGGGCGGGATGTTCAACCACAAACCGCGACCCACAGGTATCGATGGACCACAACCCTGACGCCGTCAGGTCAACACCAGGTTCCAATGTTCCCAGATCGGTTACATCGCAACCACTGACGCGACTCACGGACAAAGTGAAGCCCGACGCTCCTCGCTTCCTACCGCCGAAGGTTGTGGCCTCAACCAGATACGTTCCTGGTGCCAAGTCACTCTCAACACGCGCATCGAGACCTGTTCCTCCGTCATCATCGTCCGCGATGCGAGTGCCGTCCTCGGTCAGAAGGTAGATATAAGGGTCGCCACCGTCTGATTTGAGTTCGACCCTGAGCCGACCCGGCTCCTCTACCTGAAACCGATAGGTATGAGCGTCGGTATCAGTGCGAAAGCGTGAGTCGCAGTCCTCAGTTGTCCAGTGCCCCTCCGCCTGCAACCTGCTCTCCGCATCCCCAGCCAGCACACCAAGGTCAACGGCCTCGCATTCCATATCGCTCTGGGCTAACGCCCCGCGCCATCCTGCGAAGAGCACCAGAACAGCGATCCCCACTACGCCGAGGACCACCCCGATTACGCGAAGTCGAGGCACGGTCAAAAACGTCACCACCTGTCTCCCTTCATCCGACTCTTCAGTGTCTTCAGTCTCCGACTGTTATTGTAAGTCCATCAGGATATCATGCCTCGTCATCAAGCATAAGGTGCCTGGAATTCTGGCCTGCCTCAGTTTGAAGTGCAGGGCCGACGTGCTCAAGTGCATTTCGGTTCCCCTCCCATATCTGTAGAATGTACGGTAGCTTCACGGCCAGCCTAACGGTCGTTGCGATGCCCTTGAACATCAGTGAGGTAGGAGATTGTGAAAGAGCGTTTGGAGCGCGAGGTGATTGCCATGCGGGTGGCTAAGGAACTGGAGAATGGCTCCTACGTCAACTTGGGCATCGGCATCCCAACCCTAGTCTCCAACTTCCTGCCTCCCGACCTCACAGTTTTCTACCATAGCGAAAGCGGCGTATTGAACTGCGGGCCCTTGGCTGACGAAGGCGAGGAGGACATCGACCTCATCAACGCCGGGGGACAGTTCCTGAAGTCCGTACCTGGGATGTCCTTTTTCAGTTCGGCCCACGCCTTTGCCATGATCCGCGGGGGACACGTAGACGCCACGGTGCTGGGGGCCTTACAAGTTTCGGAGACTGGCGATTTGGCCAATTGGATGCTGCCACAGCGGGGCGTGGGTAACATTGGCGGAGCCATGGACCTATGCGCTGGTGCCAAGCGAGTAATCGTAGCCATGGAACACACCGACTCCCAAGGTCAACCAAAAGTAGTGGAACAATGCACCTACCCATTGACGGGCAAAGAGTGCGTCAGCTTAGTTGTCACCGACGTGGCAGTGATGGCCGTGACCGCGAAAGGGCTGTTGCTGCGGGAGGTTGCGCCTGGCTGGACAGCGGATGATGTGCAGAAGATCACAGCGGCCCGTCTCGCACTAGCGCACGATCTGAAGGAGATTGAATTATAGGGCGTTTACATCTCCTCGGAAGCCGCCACTTGGAACCAACCGTCTTCTACCTGGGGTTCGTTCGTGCGGGCACTGGTGGGAACCACGAACAGCTTGAGGTCCTTCAGCATCTCATCAATCTGCTGTATCGACTGGCCCGTAGTCGCCGAAGGATTGCGCTGGGACGTTAATTGAGCGCGCAGCGACAGAAGTTTGGTGGCCATGCCCAAGGCCAATTCTACTCCGGCTAGGTTCAGGCCCAAGTTCTCCACGAAATGCTTGATAAGGCGCAACCGCGCAATGTCGCTGTCCGAGTAAGTACGAAGTGTTCCCATACGAAGCGGGTCGACGAATCCTGCACGCTCGTACTTGCGCAGAGTCTGCGGATGCATGTCCAGCGCTTCAGCAACGACGCTGATCATGTATATGCCTTGGGCCTGTCTCATTAGCAGTCTCCCACGCTGTTATAGGCAGGTAGCTACCCTATGTCAATAGCTAATTCAACATACTGCATGCATGTCACCAACTATATCATCGTACTCAATCACGTATTTGACACGTCTCATATCAACTGATAGACTACTTGTGTACATGTCAATGAAGTGTAAACGGGAGGTTGATTATGACTACGTCAGCAGTCATCCCTGAAAAAATCAAGCCACTCGCCAACTCGGTGGTAAAGGACATTGAAGAGGTCGTCCGGGAGGCGGAGAACCCTAGGGAAGCAACGGAAGAGCGTCCAGTGTTGTACTACACCTCACCCTTCCCAGGAGTGCGTTACTATTCCCTGCGACCCACCGAACCAGGCCTCTAGCCCGTCCGCACGGTCGATGGGCCGGGCTAGGAGACCCAAACGGAGGCGCCCCGCTCGTCCTTCTCCACTTGGATGTGGACCGGAAACGCATCTTTGAGATCTTCCAAGTGGGTAATCACAAATATCTTTTCGAAGTCCTCTTGAATGGCACCCATGACATCCAGAATGCGATCTCGCCCGGAAGCGTCTTGGGTGCCGAACCCCTCATCAATAAAAAGCGTGGGTAGGGGCGCCCCTCGTCGGCGGGCCAGTTCCTTGGATAAAGCAATGCGCAGAGCAAGGTTGATGCGAAAAGCCTCGCCCCCGCTGAAAAGCTCATAAGCTCGGGCTCCCAATTCGTCACTGATGGTAATGTCTAGAGTCTCTATCGTTCCCCCTTTTCCTCCTCTCCGGTCTCTCTGAGTTTCCAGCTTCACATGCATCCGTCCGTCGGTCATGCGGGACAACAACTCATTGGCCGTATCCTCTACCTTGGGAAGCAGGGTTTCGATCAACATCGCCTGGACTCCCTGCCTGCCAAAGGCTGACTGCAACTCTTCATATAGCCCTTGAGCTTCTTGTGCCGCCAGAAGGGAGTTCTGTTCTGCCGGCATGCCTGCTTCCAACTCTTCAAGGCGCTTCAACTCCCCTTCCACCGCCCCTTGTTCTTGAAGTGCTGAGTCATGGCTCCGCTGCAGCCCCTCCGCAGCCGCCTCATGACGCTTTAGCTCCTCCTCCAAGCCCGGTAGGTCGCGCACGGCCTCCTCAATGAAATGCGCCCTTCGTCGCAAGTCGGCCAACTCCGCCCTCCACTTCGTTCCCATCTCCTCCGCCCTTCCCAAGGCCTCAGCCTCCTCAGGCAGAGATTTCTCGGCCTCCTTCAGACTATGGGCCTGCTCCTCTATCGGCTGCGCCTCTTGCACCTGACGATAAAGCATCTGATGCGCTTCGGTGTCATAGCCCAACCGCGCCAAATCGCCCCGGACCTCCGCAAGCTCCGCCTGCTCATGAGTTGCATAATCCAAATTGTTCAACCGAAACTGCAAGGAGGCGACCTTCTCACGCTCGTCCGCCAATCGTTTCCCGGCCTCAACCGCCTTGCCTAGGTTGGTATCGTAACTAGCGATTGTGCGTTGGACTTGACCACGTTGTTCCTCCAAGACAGGCCGCTCGGCGAGAACTTCCTCCTTAGCTGCCCTCTTGTCGGTCACATCCTTCAACCGAGTTTGAAGGCCACGGTAGAGAGCTCGCTTATCATCGATTTCTGCTTGGTATGAATCATTAATCTCACTGCACTGGTCTTCGCTTAGGGGTGTACCGCAAAGCGGGCAGGTCGAGGTGCCGTCAGAGGACTTCATCATTTTCTGTTTGTCGCTTAGCTGCTTCCCTTCGGCCTCCACAGATTTCATTTGCGATTCCAAGCGACCGGCTTCCCCCGTCAAGGTCACCAAAGCATCGCTTTCGGACTCTAGAGCCTGTAGTCTGGATACGAGACCGTCCAGATACTGCTGGGCCTCTTGTACTTTGCGTTCAAGCTCCGGCACGGCTGCTACAGCAGGTCCCAAGTCCTGACTGATAGTCTTCTCTAAGCCCTTCGCCTGCTCTTCGAGGCGCGAATGCTCTTGGCCAATGACCAGCGACAGGTCGGACTCGCGTCTTTGAAGGCCGTCGTAGGACGTACGCATTCGGTTCATCGTCTCGTACTCTGCCCGCAGCCTATCCAGGTCCTTCATCTTCAGCTGAATCGCTTCCTTCGACTGGATGACGGCTTGATACCGCTTTATGCGCTCTTGGTGTGCCTCTATTTGCCTGCACTGCTGGACCAGTTGTTGTTCGAGACGCTCCGCCTGCTGTCTCAAGTCATCCAGAGTGCGCTTATCCGACTGCAGAGCTTCCACGCGCACTCTTATTCTGTCCCACTCAGCCCGTTTTGCCCCCAACTCCCCTTCCAGCCTTGCCAACTCCTCGGCAACGATTCTCCGCTTCTCCTCCAAGGTAGGCTTACTGGACAACTGCTGCTGGATGTACTGTAGCCGACTCTCAACCCGCGAGACCGCACCCCCCCTCTCCCTGGCTCGCTCCCTGGCCCGTTCCTGCAACGCCTCGTAATCTTCCAAGCCAATCAGCTTGCCCAACACTTCTTTGCGCTGGCTCGGGGTCTTGTTAGTGAACTCATCGGCTCGGCCCTGCAACAGGAAGGCGCTGTTTATAAAGGTGTCGTAGTCCATGCCTATGATGCGTTGGATTTCGGCCTCGGTCTCCCTCAGGCTGTTGCGTGTAATGGGAATGTACTCCTCGCCATTCGCAACTTGGAGTTGCAAGTCCGAGTTCCCGCTACGTCCGCGGCCCGCGGGCTTGGTGCGCCGGCGGGCCACGCGATAACGGTCGTCTCTGGCTCCAAAGTCCAGTTCCACCCACATATCGTCGGCCCCGTAGTAGATAAGTGAATCATCGCGAGCCCGGGCCTTACCCCACAGTGCCCATGTCATCGCATCCAGTAGAGCCGACTTGCCGTGACCATTCTGCCCCGATAGACATGCCAGATGAATTCCAGAAAAATCCAGCGGCGGCACGTCTCCCCGATAACAAAGGAAGTTCTTGAGAGTAAGTTTGAGAGGAACCATGTAGTGGATTATGTTAACGGACCCCTCGTTCTGCAAGGGGAAGAATTGTGACATGACAGAACTCGGTTTTGACGGGGGCCTCCGCCCCACCTAGAATCGAGGGGCAAGGGGGGTAGGCATGTTCGACACACTGACGGAGAAACTTAACGGGGTCTTCCAGCGCCTCACAGGCCGGGGACGCCTCACTGAGCGGGATGTGGATGAAGGGTTGCGCGAGGTGCGCCGCGCCCTTCTGGAAGCCGATGTAGATTTTCGGGTAGCCCGTGACTTCGTAGCCCGAGTGAAGGAACGAGCATTGGGCAGCGATGTGCTGGAAAGTCTGAGCCCAGGCCAGCAGGTAGTCAAGATCGTCAGCGACGAGATGACGGCCATCCTCACCTCTGGTGACCACAAGCTCGGAGTCTCTAGTCAGTCTCCTACGGTAGTGATGATGGCTGGCCTGCAAGGATCGGGCAAGACCACAACCGCGGCCAAACTGGCCCTCCATCTACGCCGTCAAGGCCACCATCCCCTGCTGGTTGCTGCCGACATGAGGCGTCCTGCCGCCATTGAACAGCTTGCTGTGCTAGGACGTCAGCTGGACGTGCCAGTCTATCGTGAAGACGGCTCCACCGCAGTAAAGGCGGCAACCAACGGAATAACCCACGCGCGGGATTTGGGACTCAGCTTCGTCATCGTTGATACTGGCGGACGCCTTGAGATAGATACCGAAATGATGGAAGAGTTACGAGAAGTGCACGACGCCATCTCTCCCTATGAGACGCTCCTGGTCTTGGATGCTATGACGGGTCAGGTAGCAGTAACAACAGCCCAAGGTTTCAATGAGTACGTGGGAGTCACTGGCCTCATCCTCACCAAGATGGACGGGGACGCTAGGGGCGGCGCCGCTCTCTCTATATCCCAAGTCACTGGTATACCCATCAAGTTCATGGGCACGGGAGAGCGCACTGATGCTTTGGAACCCTTCTTCCCCGATCGCACTGCCTCACGAATCCTAGGTATGGGAGACGTGTTGACACTGGTGGAAAAGGCCCAAGAAGCGGTGGGCGAGAAGCAGGCCAAAGAGATGGAGCGCAAAATACGCCGCGCGACTTTCGACTTGGAAGACTTCCTTGAACAGCTTCAGGGCGTGAAGCAGATGGGGTCCCTGTCATCAATCATGGAGATGATTCCCGGCTTCTCACAGCTTAGCAAGCGCCTGCCTTCTGATGCACTGGACAGCAGCGGACTGGTGAAGGCTGAGGCCATCATTCGATCCATGACTCCCCAAGAAAGGCGCGACCCATCCATCCTCAACGGCTCACGACGTCGGCGCATCGCCCGCGGAAGCGGTACCACTCCGCAGGACGTGAACCAGATCCTAAACCAGTTTCGCCAAGCCCAAAAGATGATGAAGCAAATCTCTCAGGGGCGAGCTCCCCGCAATTTGATGGGGATGCTTCGCTAAGGGGAATCTACCGACGCCCCTTGTTGGCGGGTTCAATGAGACCCTGACGGCCAGCAGCGAACATGTAGACAATGGCATAACTACGGTATGGAGACCAACGGGTCGAAAAATCCTCCACTTCACTGTCGGTGAGTGTCCGTCCATCAAAGTAGAGTTGGGACACCACCCGCTTCAACGCAAGATCCCCGGAGGGAAAGGCGTCGGTTCGGGCCAAGGCGCGGATTAGCAACCAGTGGGCGGTCCAGTGACCCACCCCTCTCAGCCGGGTCACTCGTTCTACCACTTCCTCATCACTTGCCCGTTTGAGCGCTTCCAAGTCCAGCGTCCCGTCTTCAATCTCTCGAGCAATGCCGAGAACGTACTCTGCCTTACGCTGGCTCAGCTTCATCTTGCGCAGCCCATCTATACCTGCATCCAATAAAGAAGCCGGAGTCGGGAAGGAGTAATAGACCTTGCCCTCCACCTCGAGGCTCTGACCATAAGTCTCGATAAGTAGGGTACGCACGATTCGTGCTACAGCGGCCGCGATCTGCTGGCCCAAAATGGCTAGGACTAAAGCCTCGAATACGGATACGGCCCTAGTAGGGTGCAGGCCGTAAAGTTGTGAGGTGATGCGCTCCAGCAATGGCTCGTCTTTTGCCGATTGGTAGAAGGACTCCATATCTGCATCGATCCCCAAGTTCCAAGCCATGAGGTCCCTCACCGTGGCCAAATCTTCCTCGCCTACAGGCGAACCACGGGCCGTAACTGCGAGGGCGGGCTCAGATATGCTGCCGGTGGAGCGTACATGGCCTAGCAGCAAGCGACCGTCGATGTTTAAGAGGCGCCTATAATCTCCCCCTTCGAGCATGTCTGCCCCATAAGTTCCACGGAAATATGTGTGGGACCCTGCAGTCAGGTCAAAGTCAAAGGGAGGCTTTGGGTGCAGTTCAGATGTGCGCGACTCCAATATCACTCCCATGATTGGCATCCTTTATCCAATGTGGCCGTTGCTATCACCTCGTAGCGGGAGCCTCCAGGCATCAAAACGGTTTGCATCAAGCACACATCTTCCACTAGCCACCAATCATGTAGCCGTGGAGCACACGCATCCAACGCCTGCTGTAGCAGGTCCACATCCGGCGGCCGTCCGCCCTCCCGCAAACGACCTAAGGTGATGTGGGGCGAAAAAGGCCTGTTTTCCCGGGGATATCCGACAGCTTCCAAGCCCGTTTCTGTCCGTTCCTGTAACTGGGAAAGGGACCCCTTATCACCCTGAACCCCACACCACAGGACACGCGCCCTTCCGAGGTTTGGAAAGGCGCCCAGGGTGCCGAGCGCCAGATGGAAGGGAGAAGATTCCTTAGCAGCATCCCGCATTGCCACACCAACGGCTTCGATCTGCGATGCTGGAATATCCCCTAGGAATTTCAGCGTGAGATGAACACCTTCAGGACGTACCCATCGCACCTTCGACAGACCACTTTCTCTGAGGCTGGAGATTGTTAGTTCTAGAGCCGCCCGTTGAGGCTCTGGAAGATGTACTGCGACGAAAACTCTTGCTGTTTTGCTCATGAGGCCTTAAGTCCGGATACGAAACTCGCCAAATGACGGTACCACTCCGTGAGGTCGTATAGGGAATATCGAGCATTGGCAGGGCTTGGGTTGGGGGTAACGAACACACGAGTTTTGCCGATACAGTGAGACTGAACGCCCAGTTCTGCATTCCCAAGGCGGATGCCCTCGGCATACCACAGGTAGTTCCGATAGGCCATCATCCCGTGATAACAGGCTACGAGGGGACAGTAGCGTTGCAGTTTCTCCTTTAGCATTGGTGCCCACGCACGGTAGTCGGCTGATTTAAGGCCCGACCCTTGGGAGGTGGGGCGCTTCACCACGTCAGTAAAGCCAATACCATGTTCCGGTAAGATGCTGTCTTGCTCAGGTCCGAGCACTTCATCAACCAACCCCGACTTATTGAAGGCTTGCCAAAAGCGGTTGCGTGGGTTCGCAAAGTAGTGGCCCGCCTTCACTGAGATTGTCGACGGGTTCAAACCAACAAAAACTATGTCAAGTCCGGGAGCCAAATAGTCCGGGAGAGTCTCCACTCTCATAGATCCAGCAGGTTGGCAGCGTTCCGCCATAGCACATGCTCCAAGGCTTCGGGAGAAAGTTCAGCCTCGCGGACTTGCCCCAAGGACCGGGAATACGCCATCAGAGGATAGTCACTCCCAAACAGGATTCGCTGGCAACCAGCCGACCTGGCAACTGTGGAATAGACCTCCGCACGGTATAGAAAGGGCGTGGCCGCCGTGTCGAAGTAGACGTTGGATAGCGATTCCCTTACCTCCGGCATCAAGGAGTAGAACGGCAATCCGCCTCCCCAATGGGCGCATACAACAGTGTTCCTCGGAAAGTTGCAGCAGAATGCGAGGAGCCGGTCAGGAGTCGTCTGTCCCTTGCCCGGATAGTCATGTCCCACCGGCTCTGAACTGTGGGTTAGGACCACTAACCCCAATTGCTCCGCAGCCCTCATCACCCCTGACATGGTGTCGAACTCGGTGATGTCGTACCCCTGAGTGTCAGGGTGCAACTCGCCTATGCCCTTTGCTCCCGCACCGGCACAGCGCTCCACCTCGTCGATCGCTGCTTGCCCCCACGCCGGATTGACCGAACAAAACGGTACCAGACGTGGGTAACGGGCAGCGCTCTCCAAAAGGTAGTCATTAGCTTCACGGGCGACATCGGAATCGGTCCAACCATAGCCCATCACGACGGCGATATCGACTTGCGCCTTGTCCATAGCATCGAGGAGTTCCTCGGCGGTGGCCAATTTGGACTTCTGACTGGTGAACAGGGAGCGAAAGGTTAAATCCCGGCGAAGGTAGTCATCCCTCATACGCCGGAAGCTGGGGGGCAGAATGTGAGCATGGAAATCTACAATCACGACAGGCGATTATAGGTACACGTACCAAGGTTGTATATGGACACCCGTTTCGAGGGCCGACTATAATCGGTCGTTATCGAATAGGGGAGAGTGAGTAGGTGGCAACTAGAAGCAGTGCCCCCAATGCCAACAACCACCGCAGCATCGAAGAGTTGGAAGGCATTGCGCGAGAGCTGCGGCGGGACGCTATCGAAGCCATCTACCAAGCAGGCAGCGGCCATCCGGGAGGGTCTCTCTCCGAAATGGACATACTGGTGGCCCTTTATTTCGATGTCTTGCGCCACGACCCTGCCAACCCCAGTTGGCCTGATCGCGACCGCTTCATCCTTAGCAAGGGCCATGCTTGCCCAGGCCTCTATGCTGTCCTAGCCAGTCGTGGATATTTTCCTCGCGAGGAACTTTGGAACTTCCGCAAAACCGGTGCCATGCTTCAGGGCCACGCCCACCCGGGCACTCCTGGCGTCGAGATGAATTCGGGCTCCCTAGGTCAAGGACTCTCCTTTGCCATAGGAGCAGCCTTAGCCGCCCGCCTGTCTAACCAGCGCTACAACGTCTACGCATTACTCGGTGACGGAGAGTGCGACGAAGGACAGATCTGGGAGGCTGCTATGTCGGCTTCTCACTACCGGCTTGGGAACCTGATCGCTATCGTGGACCGTAACCGCATCCAGAACGACCGGTTTACCGATGATGTGATGCGACTGGAGCCCCTAGCATCCAAGTGGCGAGCTTTCGGATGGCGTGTGCTGGAGGTGGACGGCCATGACATGGGACAGCTCCGCGATGTCCTGCGAAGGGCCGGACGTACCCGCAATCGTCCCACCATGGTCCTAGCCCGCACCGTTAAGGGCAAAGGCGTCAGCATGATGGAGAACAACCCCGATTTCCATGGTCGGGCTCCCAATAAGGAAGAATACGAGCAGGCAATTAGGGAACTAGCCTAGGACGGCTTTTACATCCCCAAGAGAAGGGAATGAGGTGGTAATGGCAACGGCCCTGGCATCAGCGTCAACTCGTGAGGTTTACGGCAAGACTCTGTTGGAGTTGGGCGCTGAGAATAGTGACGTAGTCGTCCTCGGCGGCGACTTGAATAAGTCCACCTTCACTCACCTTTTTGCGGCGGAGTACCCTGACCGCTTTTTCGATTTTGGGCCCGCCGAACAGAACATGATGGGGGTGGCAGCAGGCTTGGCAGCCTCGGGCAAGATACCTTTTGTCAGTACCTTCGCCGTGTTTGGCACCGGCCGACCGTTTGACCAATTGCGAGTGGCGATCGCTCAGCCCCAACTGAACGTGAAAGTCGTATGCACCCACGCGGGTCTCCTCACTGGCGAGGACGGTATGTCTGCCCACGGTATAGAAGACATCGCTTTGGCCTGCTCGCTGCCCGGCTTCACCGTAGTTTGTCCGTCCGATGCCGTGGAAACCCGGCAAGCTGTAAGGGTAGCCGCCCAAACCCCCGGCCCCTTCTATATTCGCCTGTACCGCCCCGCCACCCCAGTTGTGCACTCCGAAGATTACACGTTCCGCCTGGGCAAAGCTGAGGTGATTGAGAAAGGTCAGGACGCAACCATCATTGCCGTCGGTACAATGGTGCCCGTGGCCCTTCAGGCCTCAGCGAACTTGAGCGAACAGGGACTCGCCGTAAGGGTAGTCAATATGCACACTCTGCAACCCGCTGATGAAGAAGCCGTGCTAAAGGCGGCCGACGAAACAGGTGCAATCATCACTGCCGAAGAGCACTATGTCCACGGTGGGTTGGCCAGCATAGTGGGTCGCGTTCTAGGACAGCATGTTCCAGTGCCGTTGGAGGTCGTTTCACTTCACGGCTATGCCGAGTCCGGTCAACCTGCCCAGTTGTTGGCCAAGTACGGTCTAGGCGTAGGTGACATCGAGGCCGCGGTCAAACGCGCCGTCCAGAGAAAAGGTTGAGCGAATAGACTCGGTTGTAGGGCCTCTATTAGCAGCCCGACCGCCCATTAGACCCGCTCTCCAAGTCTTGGTCGCTGAACACACCAGCCTCACGCCCTTGAAACACATGCACCACGAACTCGTTGCGTACCACGCCCACCATATCGACTAGTTCCTCGTCGATAGTCTCTACAAGTTCTTGAATGTCCTCCGTGGTGAAACTCTCTGGAACGCATAGGGTTCCATGCACCATGGTGGGAGTGTAGTGGAGGTCGACCCTGCCAATGGCATTCTCATCGTCAATGACAGCGTACGATTCGGAGTGCGGGGTGCGACAATCGCGTTCGAACCAATAGTCCGGCGTAACGCGCCTCCTACTCAGGGCCTTACTTGTCCGTTGCCCATCACCACCCATTTGTAGGTGGTAAGTTCTCGCAAGCCCATGGGGCCTCTGGCATGGAACTTCTGGGTACTGATGCCTACCTCAGCTCCCAATCCGAACTCCGCGCCATCGGTGAATCTGGTGCTCGCGTTGACGAACACGGCAGCCGCATCGACTTCGTCGAGAAAGCGTGTTGCAGCTGTATAGTCTTCGGAAACTATCGCCTCGGAATGTCCCGAACCGTAGCGATCGATGTGCTCCAGTGCGTCATCCAATGAGTCCACCACCCGCACTGACGCCACCAAAGCTAGGTGCTCTTTGCCCCAGTCCTCTTCGGTGGCTTCCTGGACCATCTCATCGCCGGACGGAGCCAGTATGCTCAGCGCCCTGCGGTCGCACCGCATCTGAACACCGGCGTGGACCCACTCGGCTGCGATGCGGGGCAACCAGCGGGGTGCGATTTCGGAATGAACCAGCAGCGTATCCATCGCGTTGCAGACAGTGGGTCGCTGCACTTTGGCATTGTAGGAAATCGCTGTGGCCATATCCAAGTTCGCTGACCTGTCCACATAGGTGTGGCATACGCCCACTCCGCCAGTGACTACGGGCATGGAAGCGTTCTCGCCCACGTACCGGATCAATTCAGCCCCACCCCGCGGCACCAGCAAATCGATGTACTCGTTCATGCCCAGAATTGTTTCCACCAGTGCACGGTCGGGGTCTTCCACAAATTGGAGCGCGTCTGGAGAAATGCCTGCCGCTTCCAACGCCTTCCAGACTACCTCCACCAAGGCCTTGTTGGAGCGAAGGGCCTCACGCCCTCCCCGCAAAAGGCAAGCGTTGCCTGCCTTGAAGCTGAGACAGAAGATATCGATTGTCACGTTGGGCCGGCTCTCATAGATCGCTCCAACGACACCCAATGGGACTCGTCGCCTTCCGATGGAGAGACCGTTTGGTAAGACACGTGCGTCGAACGTCTCGCCCACAGGATCGGGTAGAGCGGTTACGCTCCGAACGTCCTCAGAAATCGACTCCAACCGTTCGGTCGTGAGCAATAGTCTGTCCAACAATGCGTCCGAGAGGCCATTAGCCTTCCCCTCTTCGCAATCGGCCTTGTTCGCTAGAAGGATGCTCTCCTGCTCCGATATAAGTAGTCCGGCCAAACTCAGCAAGGCACGGTTCTTGGTAGCAGCATTCAGCTTTGCCAGTTGGCGGGCCGCAGAACGCGCCTCCTTGCCCTTGGTCTTCAAGATATCCACAGAAGAGATCGTCGCCATCGTTCTATAACAGCACCAAGTTGTTGCGATGGATTACTTCCTCGCCAAAGTGATAGCCCAACAGGTCCCAGATGCGGTCGGAGTGCTGCCCCTTAATTCGCTCCACGTCGTCCGCGCTATAGTTGGTGATACCGCACGCCAACCGAGTGCCTTCTGATCCCAGCACAAATACGGTGTCACCCCGATGGAAACCACCACTGACACCCATTATACCCGGAGGCAGCAGGCTGCGATGCTGTCTCAGCAGGGCTCCTTCCGCCCCGCTATCGATGATTACCTCGCCATGATTATTGAGCCCACTCAACATCCATCGCTTGCGGCTTTCCATACGGCTGCCAGCAGGCACGAAATAGGTGCCGATAGCCTCTCCGCAGGTCACGCGCAAGATGGCGTCCGGCTCCGCGCCTCGGCATATGACCATAGCGATACCGGAAAGAGTCACCTGATGAGCCGCCGCCAGCTTGGCAGGCATACCTCCGCGAGAGCTAGCACTGTGTTCCTTGCCCGCCATCGCCACCACGGATTCGTCAACCCTCTCCACTACCCTCAACAAGGAGGCATCGGGGTAATAACGAGGGTCTGCTGTGTAAAGACCATCCGTGTCTGTGAGCGTTATCAGGAGTTCTGCGTCAACCAAGTTGGCGACCAAGGCAGAGAGGTGGTCGTTGTCGCCAAAATTCTCACCGATTTCATCGACGGCCACCACGTCATTCTCATTGAGGATAGGCACAATCCCCAAACCCATGAGCGTGGTAAGGGTGCTCCGTATATTCAGGTACCGTTGTCTATCAGAGAGGTCATTCCATGTCAAAAGGGCCTGAGCTACAGTAATTCCATGGCTCGCGAAGAGACCCTCATAGGTCTTGAGCAGGCTGCCTTGCCCTACTGCCGCCAGCACTTGTCGAAATGGTATGTCTCGGCGCTCATGGTTTTTGCCAATCACCTGTCTCCCTGAGGCGATAGCCCCTGAGGTTACAAGCAACACCTCAGCTCCCCAGCGACGTAGCTGGGCCACCTGCCGCGTTAGCGACTCCAGCGCCTCCATATCCAGCCGGTCACTGTTATTGGTCAAAACGCTGGTACCCGCCTTGACCACCACGCGGTGGTAGCGGAGGTCACCCGGGTATTGATGGTCGTGATGACTAGCCCAGTCCGAGCCATTGCCGGCCAATCGGAACCTCTCTCTAAAGGCGCAAATCCCGGCGACATTATATCAGCCACACTGAACTGCCTCCTTGTCGGGCAATCCACCTTGTAGCCCTTGTGCAGTGAGGTTAGAATCCCTGCCGAGGCCTGCCCTCTTGGGGCCGGCCCCAATTTGTTGTCTTCGACCGGAGTTGTAAATGAGCCTAAAGGGCATATTCGCCTCTCTTGAGGCAACACAAGCCTACCGGGGCTTGATAGAAACGATCCAGAACGGAAATCGGTCGCCCAATGCCCGCGTGTTGCCCGCAGCATCGCCCTTGTTGATCGCATCCCTCTGGCAAAGCCTGAATGTCCCTGTCCTAGTCATCGCACCCAGGCCCGATGAAGCACGGCGACTCCATGGCGAGCTACTAACTTACCTGGGTCAACATGAAGCGTTGCACTACCTCCCTGAACCGGAGGCCATACCATTTGAGCGACTTGTATCCGACGGGTTGACCAATAATCAGAGGCTGGCCGCCCTCGCAGCGATGGAAGCGCAACAAGAGACCCCGTTCATGATTGTGACCTCCGTTGTCGGCGCATTGCGCAAGACCATCCGTCCCGAGGCGTTACGCAGGGAGAGCCATACCCTATCCGTTGGTCAACGGGCGCGACTGGGACAAATCCTTACACAATGGGTCGAAATAGGTTACCGGCGTGACGATGGTGTAGAAGTGCCCGGCTCCTTTAGCCTTCGGGGAGGCATCATCGACGTGTATTCCCCTCAAGCAAGTCTTCCAGCCCGGCTGGAGTTCGTAGGGGACGAGATCGACAGCATCCGTCTCTTCAATCCCAGCACTCAGCGGTCAGTCGGTCCGGTTGATTCGGTGACCGTCATGCCTTGCCGCGAGGCACTGCCCTCGCTGGCCAGCCGGGATGAAGTATCCCGACTGATCTCCGAGATGAACTTCACAGACTGCTCCGCCAGCGTGAAGGACCGGATTGATGAAGAATTGGCCGCCATATTCGCCGGACAAGGCGTGGAGGAACATGCCTTTTACAACGGACTCCTGAACCATGGCTGTCTCTTGGACTATCTACCGGACGGAGCCCTCGTAGTTTTGAGCGGTGCAGACGAGGTGGCCTCTTCTGGTCATGATCTCACCCACCGTATGTGGGAACTTCGGCACACTAGGCAGATCCGCGGTGAGTTGCCTGCCAATTTCCCCGCTCCCCAATTCGACTGGACGGATTTCCAACAGGGGCTCGCAAGCATAAAGCAACTCTCCCTGCAGTTTGGCGGTGACGACGCGTCAATCAGCTTCCGCTCATCCCCCCTCTACTATGGACGACTGGAGGAGTTTGCCGCGCAGGCATCTTCGGAAGCCCGCAGCGGTGCCCGAGTAGTAATCGTCAGCCGCCACGCTCGCCGAGTGGCCGAGATACTGGAAGAGGCAGGCGTGGGTGTATCCATACACGACGGCCTCGAGACCCTTCCTGAAGCGGGCACCGTCTCCCTGGTGTCCGACTTCCTTCAAGGGGGCTGGACTCTGGAGTCCCATGGCGTTCGTACTATTGTGCTCAGCGATGCAGAGCTATTTGGGGTCTCGAAAGAGAGGCCGGCTAGAAGACGCTCCGTTGTGCGGGGCAACGCTCCGGCCTCTCAACTGACGCCCGGTGAGTATGTTGTTCACGTAGACCATGGCATCGCCCGCTTCGCTGGCACTCAACAAAGGGAGTCCAACGGTGAACATCAAGAATACTTGGTCCTCGAGTATGCCGAGGGCGACAAGCTGTTAGTACCCACCGGCCAATTGGACCGTGTCTCTGCATACCTTGCCCCCAGTGACCAAGAGCCTTCCCTAACACGGTTAAACACACAAGAGTGGGCTAGGGCCAAGGCGCGTGCCAAGGCCTCGACTAAGGAGATGGCCCAAGAGCTTTTGCAGCTCTATGCGTCACGACAGGTGGCCCAAGGCCATTCCTTTTCCGGAGATTCGGCTTGGCAGCGGGAACTGGAGGACTCTTTTCCTTATGAAGAGACCGACGACCAGCGACGCACCATCGACGAGGTGAAGACCGGAATGGAAAATCTGCAGCCCATGGACCGCCTCGTCTGTGGTGACGTGGGGTATGGGAAGACCGAGGTAGCTCTACGGGCGGCCTTCAAAGCCGTTGAGGATGGGATGCAGGTGGCTATTCTCGTACCCACGACAGTCCTCGCCCAGCAACATTACGCCACATTCACCGAACGGCTTGCCCCATTTCCCGCACGGGTTGAGGTCCTGAGCCGTTTCCGCTCCCCCAAGGAACAGGGAGACATCGTCGAACGCCTCAAACTGGGCACCGTCGACATTGTAATCGGCACCCACCGCCTCCTCCAAAAGGACGTGAGTCTTAAGAACCTCGGCCTCGTCATAGTGGACGAGGAGCAGCGTTTTGGCGTGGTCCATAAGGAGCAATTAAAGCGTTTACGCCAAGAGGTAGACATACTGACCTTGAGCGCGACCCCGATCCCTCGCACCCTGTATATGTCGCTGTCGGGCATCCGGGACATGAGCACCATGGAGACACCTCCAGAGGAGAGGCTGCCCGTCAAGACGACTGTGTGCGAGTACAGCGATGACGTCATACAGGAAGCCATTCAGCGAGAACTGGACCGGGGTGGGCAGGCTTTCTTCCTGCATAATCGGGTGAACTCCATCCAGCGAGTGGCGGACCACATCAAGCAACTGGTGCCACAAGCCACCATTGGCATCGGACACGGCAGGATGCAGGAGAACGAGCTTGAGGAGGTAATGTCCCGCTTCGCCCAAGGTGAGATGGATGTGCTCGTGTGCACATCCATCATAGAGTCAGGGCTGGATATCCCGAACGCCAATACTCTGATTATCGACCGCGCCGACCGGTTCGGACTGTCACAGCTATATCAATTGCGCGGGAGGGTAGGGCGCGCAACCCAGCGAGCCTACGCATATCTCCTCACACCGCCTAGGCGACGAATCACCGAGGCCGCCGGCAAGCGGCTCGCAGCAGTCTTGGAAGCATCCGAACTGGGTTCGGGGTTTCGTATCGCCATGCGTGATCTGGAAATCAGGGGGGCCGGCAACATCCTTGGGGCCGAGCAGAGTGGCAATATCCATGCTGTGGGGTTTGACCTCTACTCCCAACTCCTGAACCAAGCGGTAGGAGAGGCGCAGGAAGAAGCGGGCGTATCCAACATAGACCTGCCTGCAAGCCCAGCAGTAGCCCAGTCTAGAGTCAATCTACCCCTTACTGCTCACATACCTGAGGAATACATCTCCCACCTGCCAGCCCGGCTGGAGGTTTATCAGAGAATGGCTAGGGCGGACTCTCCCGAGCAGGTGGATGAGATTGGTGAGGAGATGCGGGACAGGTTCGGGCCCATGCCCGAACCTGTTGCAGACCTCCTCTACATCTCCCGCGTGCGGGTACTGGCAGACCGCGCAGGATTGGTCTCAGTAGCTTGGGCGGACACCAACATCATTCTGCGCTTGGCGCACCCTGTGGGCGGAGCTAGGCCTGCTTTGGAAAAGGCACTGGGTCCGCTAGTGCGGGTAGGCAATAACCAACTTCAACTGAGTCACAGGCGCGGGAACCGCCCTTGGCAGGACCAACTTGTGCTTACGCTGCAAAGGCTACTGCGTTTCATGGCCAGACTACAGGACGAAGAAGTAGAAGAGGGGCAAGCAGTCGAGGCAGCAGCGGGGCATGACTAGCTCGGAGTTCGGGAAGCTAGCAAGCAGAGGCTAGCAACTCCTCCAGCTCTGTCAGGCTGGCTATACGAGGACAATCGATTATGTCAGTCCTCAGGCCTTCCCGGTCGAGTAGGACGGGTGTGATGCCCACCGCTTTTGCGCCTTGAACGTCGGCCTGGTATTGGTCTCCCACATGGTATGCGTTAGATGGCTGCACCTTGGCGCGCTCAAGCGCAGCTTGGAAGATAGGGGCGTAGGGTTTTTCGGCCCCCACTTCAGCAGACGTGACACAGAAGTCCAGTATGCCCTCCAGCTTGAGTTGCCTCATAAGGGCGTCCATGTCCCGTCGAAGGTTGGAGACGGCGCCCAGGACGTAATCCTTCTCCTTAAGACGTTGCAGCGCGGGCAGTACGTCCTCGAATAGCTCGAAGTCCTTTTGCACCAGCATGGCCATTTGCCACACTTGGTCTGCCAACTTCAAGTTGACGTCAACGCCTGCAGCTAGAAGGATGCGTCGCTCATACTCAGCGAAGAACTCGGCCCGGGCCTCGGCGCTGCGCAGTGCCAATGGCTCTTGGGCGTTGGCCTCATTAAAATATTCGTCGGCCACCACATAGCCGCGGCGGATATCAGTCTTTCTCAGCGTGAGGCCCAACTCGCGACAGGATGCTTGCTGGATTTCATCCAAGGGAGGCCAGAAGCGCATGAGGGTGTTGTAGAGGTCGAAGAAGATAGCCTTTTTCATTTCAATGACGCCTGTAAGGCCCTGTCCCTGGGTCCCGGTTAAGGAAGTTGCTACTACTGACCCACGTATGAATCGGAGTAGCTAATATTTGTGGATTCTATCACAAAGCCAAGTCTAAGGATATGTAGTTGACCTTGAAGCGAGTTTTGGATGCGGCCTTGGACTTCATCTTTCCCATCACCTGTTTGGGTTGTGCGTCCGAGGGTGCATATATCTGCCCTGCTTGCCTGAATGAGGGGCCGTGGCTGCGCCCGCCCTACTGCACCTACTGCGCGCAGCCCTCCTCCAGTACACCGTGCCGTTGGTGCCGTGCGTCTCCGCTGGGATTGGACGGGGTCACTGCGCCCTTCATGATGGAAGGGACAGTACGGGAGGCAGTGTTGCAGTTGAAATACCACCAAGTGAGGGGCTTGGCTCCGATGCTGGCGGGGCTCATGGAACAGTCTTGGAGGTCGAAGGGACTCGTAGCCGACTTGGTGTTGCCGGTGCCGTTGCACCCACGACGACTACGCCAGCGGGGATACAACCAGTCGGAACTTCTTGCCATTGCCCTTGCCAAGGGCTTGGGACTTCCGTGCGACCACGCTGTTCTGACACGAATCAGGGACACCCCGCCCCAAGTAGGACTGGGGCGGGAGGAGCGGGTGCTGAACGTGCAAGGCTCCTTCCGCAGCAGCAATGCCGTGGCGGGGAAGAGCGTCTTGGTCGTCGACGACGTGGCCACTACGGGCAGCACCCTTTCCGCGTGCGCTGACGCTCTGCGGGAGGCGGGAGGCGCCTCGATTTGGGGCTTAGTTTTGGCAAGGGAGGGCCGACCGTCGACAGACGGCAGCGATGGGAGCCGTCCCTTCAGACGCCCGCGACGAGGACGGAGAAGCTCGGGATCCGGGAGTAGTTGACACCAGTCCGAGTGGCTAGGCTAGCGGAGAGGGGTACCCTCGAACCCGAGACCGAATCCAGCGGCGTTAGCGGCCCAGGCGCCAGCTACCCGGCCACTAAAGAGGGCTGGCCCAAGCATCGTTCCTTCCAGACCTGCTTTGCCGTTGATGTGTCCTCCGGCCATGCCTGCCAACTCGCCAGCCCCAAAGAGGCCTTCGATGGGCTGGAAGTGGGTGTCCAGGACTTGGCAGCGCAGGTCGGTTTTTACGCCACCAAAGCTTTTGCGAGACAAGGGGAAGAACTGGATGGCATAGAAGGGCGCTTGCTCGACTTTCTTGCGGCCCTGCAAGGGGCGCCCGAACTCGGGGTCGCGCTGGAGACCCTCGTCGATAAAGGCGTTGTAACGGGTGATGGTTTCTTCAAGGACGGGGCCGGGAACGCCAGTTTCCAACGCGAGACCACGGATGGTGCCGGACTCCTTGATGTGAGGTGACTTCTGAAAGAGGTCGTCGATGCGGTCCCAGTGCTTGATGAGGCCATCGCGGTAGTAGGGGTCTGAAATCTCGACGGTCTCGCGGCCTGTCTGGTCGATGATGGCCCAGCAGTAGGCTGGGTCTTGGGCCAGGACTGCCGGGGTGGCAGAGGCGCCCCCACTGAGGTTTTCGTTATGGAACCGTTTGCCTTGGGCGTTGACCCACACGTAGTCGGGGAGGCCGCGCACCACCAGCCCGCGCTCCCCTTCCGGGTCGCGGTAGTCGGGAGTAGCATAGGCGTACATCCATACATCGCCCATGTGGGTGAGGGTGCCACCGATATCGCTCACCAGCTTGTGCCCCCGTCCCATGGCTTCCACGTGGGAGCCTCCCAATATCCGGTGGGGACGGAGGTCAGGGCGATACTGGTATACCATTTCCACGTTGGACATGAAGCCGCCGGATGCCATCACCACCGCGCCTGCGGAAAGGTCGCGCTCCTGTCCCGTCTGCTTGTCGCGCACCCTAATGCCGGTGACGCGCTCGTCGTCAGTCAGGAGGGAGACGGCCTCGGTATTCATGTACCACTGGTCGATTCCGCGGGCGACGGCTGCGGCTTGCATGGCTTCGAAGATGGCCTTGCCGTTGCCCACGGGGTGGTGCCAGCGGGGGACGGTGTTGCCCTCTTGGTGGTTGAAGCTGTCCCAAACGACGCCCATGGCCGTGAGCCATTCATAGAGGTCGTGCGCTGAGTGCTCGATGTAGAAGCGGGCCCACACCTCGTCGGCGGAGCCTTGACCAAAATGGACCCAGTCGGAGAACGCCAAGTCGGGGTTATCCTCGATGCCCTTCTCTCGCTGGAAGGCGGTGCCGACCATGCAGCAGCCCCCGCCGGAGATGGCCGTGGCCCCGCCCGGCTGGTGGTGAGAGTCAACGATGATTACGCTGGCTCCGGCATCGTGCGCGTCGATGGCTGCGGCTACACCCGCTCCGCCAGCACCCACGACCACCACATCGGCATCTCGTCCCTTTGCCATAGTACGTTCTCCTTGCAGCCAGAAATAGTCGGGCGGTATGGAATCTGTCAAGCCGATCCCGTCCAATCAAGGACGATGCTATTGGCGGGGCCTGTATCTGTCAATCTAGGGGGCGATCTTCGGGGGCAATGTTGGGGCCTGTGGGGCTGCTTTTCGGGGAATGTATGCCGGAGAGGATATAATGCGAGCAATTCGGCGACATCAGGAGGATGCGATGCCCGGTCCAAGGGTCAGCGTTGCCATGGAACATTATGACCGCCACCTGCCCCTGCTGGGCGGGGTCGTGCAGGGAGAAGGCTTCGAACTGGAGGCGGTGCATGTCAGCACCGAGGGCGGGCGCCACGAGCGGATGCTGCACGAGAGGCCTTGGGATGCAGCGGAGCTATCGCTCTCGTCATACCTGATGGCCAAAGCGCGGGACGCGGAGTTGACCGCGGTGCCGGTGTTCCCCCGGCGTTTGTTCAGCCAGTCCCAGATGTATATCAACGTCAATTGCGGAATCGAGACTCCCAACGACCTTATCGGAAAGCGGGTGGGGCTGCGCAGCTACCAGACCACCCTCTCGGTGCTGGCAAAGGGCGACTTGGGGCATGAGTATGGCGTGCCGCTGGACCAAGTCATCTGGGTAACCAGTTCGGATGAGCCGGTGCCCTTCGACGCCCCGCCCGGAGTGCGGATTGAACGGGCTGACAAGAGCATCGAGACGATGCTGGTGGAGGGCGAGGTACAGGCCTACATGACGCCACGCATGCCCCGCGCTTTTGTAAACGGGGCTCCCCAAGTGGCAAGGCTGTTCGATGATGCCAGAGCAGAGGAAGAGGCCTATTACCAGCGGAACGGGTTCTATCCCATCATGCATGTGCTTGCTGTGAAGCCGGAGGTAGTGGCGGAAACGCCGGAGGTGGCGACGGGCTTGATCAGAGCCTTCGAGCAGGCCAAGGAGATATGCTACGACTATTACAGCGACCCCAACTGGAGCCACCTAGCATGGGCGGCGCACCAGCAGGTGCAGGAGCGCAGCATCATGGGTCCTGATCCATGGCCCAACGGCGTAACCCGCAACCGGGCCAATCTGGAACGGTTCATCCAGTGTGAACTGGACCAAGGGCTCATCGACCGGCGCCTTGAGGTTGATGAGTTGTTTGTGGAGGCGACGCTGGGCAGTTAGGGTATGTGAAGAATCATCCGTGGGAACAGCCAGCGGGGCCATCAGCATTACAACAAGGGCATTGCATCGAGGGCCCGCCTATCAGCGGCGGAAGCGGAGCATGCGAAAGCCTTCCGCGTATTCATAGCCCGGTGCCTCGCCAGCAGCCCGGGCGTTGTCCCGGATGAACCGTTCAACGTTGAGATTGGGACGCTCGCCGACTTGGCTGCGGTGACACATCAGGGCTTCTATCTTCATGTCGACGGTGCCCGTGATGTCGACAAAGGCGTTCGGGTCTTCAGCGCCCCAAAGAAGACACATGCCCGTCTTGTAGGGCTCCAAGCCTTCCGACTCCCAGAGTTCGAGGAAGTGCAGACGGTCGCGGGCATAGGGGAAGGATGCATCAATAGCTACCTGCCCGGTGATGCGGTGGTCGCGGTGCCAGTAGAAGTTGCGGCGGTACGGGTCCGGGCAGAGGACGATGTCGGGCTTGAATCGCCGGATAGCGCGGACGAGGTCCTTGCGGAACTCGTAGGAGTCCTCCAGTTCCCCATCGGGATACCCCAGCATCACCGCGTCCTTCACGCCTAGAAGGGCTGCAGCATCCCGCTGTTCCTGTTCGCGGATGACGGCGGTGGCTTGGGGGGAGGCTTCGGGGTCGTTGTTGCCCTTACCGCCGTCGGTGCAGAGGACGTAATAGACCTCCACGCCCTCCTTTACCCACTTGGTGATGGTGCCGGCGCATCCGATCTCGGCGTCATCGGGATGGGGCGTGACGACCAACGCGCGTTCGGGCTGTTCGATGGTCTCAAGGGTATCCGGCATAGTAGCGCACTCTACCTAGATGGGATGTTGGAGCCTTAGGCTGTTGGGGAGGGCTGTCGGCAACATTTCATGCTGCTACAATTTTCCGCTAGCTGTCAAGGCTGGCACTAGCTGCGGAGGCTGCTAGCTTGCCCCCCTACCCCCCGCGCTTACCGGCACCGCCTCCGTTTGATGCATTGCATTTGGGCCGATGCAGACTCCTGTAATGCTCCTGCGATCGGTCTATACAACAGCGTGGGGTTCAGGAAGGACCGCGAGCTTCACTGATTCGAAGCGGTCCTCTGAAGCGCCTCCTCGGGCTGGGTAGGGCCGTTCTGTGCGCCATCGCTCTGGACGGACTGATCGGCGAAGCCATTATCCGGGCGGGGATGCAAGACTGCCTCAGGCGTCAGAATTCCCCCCGACACGATGAGCTTCATTGCTTCGTCCACGGTGACGTCGACGGGTATGGTGCTCTCCTCGGGCATAATCAGGAGGAAGCCAGAGGTGGGCACGGGAGTGGTAGGCACGAACACGGCCACGGATGGCTTGCCTTCGACGTCGGTCACCCGGGAGGTGACCAAGCCGATGGCCTTGCTTCCCGTGCGAGGAAAGTCCACGAGCACCACTCCGCTGTATTTCTCGGTTGATTTATCAATGGAGAGAATCTCGGTGGCTTGGAGAAGGGTGTTGTAGATGCTGCGCACCACGGGGACCGCGCCCACTATGCGGTGCCCGTAGTCTATGAAACGGCGTCCCAGAACATGAGTGGTCAGCAGGCCCGCTAGGTATATGAGCACAACCAGAGCGCCTATACCCATTCCTTCACGATAGTGGTCGGGGCCGATGAAAAAACCGAAAGCGGGCTTTAGCAGGGGGTCGAACCAGTCGACCACTACATTCACTATAACGGCAGTAACGGCGAGGGGTATGGTGACTATCAGGCCAGCGGAAATGGTGCGCCGGATGTGGGCGCCGAAGGCGCGGATCCACCTGAAAATCGCTCTCACTTGGCGTAGCCTCTAGGGAGTGCCACAGGGCGACATGGTGGCCTCGTACAGGCCCAGAACGTCCGCTGCCACACGGTCCCAACCCATGCTCTCTGCCCGCTTTCTGCCGGCGTCGCCCATGCTCTTTTTCAAGCCGTTGCTGGCGAGCAATACTTCAAGGCTGTCGGCGAAGGGCTCGGGGCAGCGCCAAGAGTGCAGGTAGCCGGTCTGGCCGTGTTGCACCACCGTGGGCAAGCCGCCGACGCGGAACCCCACCACCGGGGTACCGCAGGCCATGGCCTCGAGGGCCACCAAGCTAAAGCTCTCGTAATAAGAGGGGACAACGCATACGTCGGCCGCGCTGTAATAGAAGGGAAGAGCGTCCTGATCAATGCGACCCATAAACTGCAGGGAATCGGCTATGCCGAGCCCCTGACCGAGGCTGCGCACCTCACTCACCCCTTCTTCCGAGTCCGGGTCGCCGCCAATAATGAGCACCTTGAAGGGCTCGTCGGGTTCGAGCATGGCGGCGGCGTGACAGAGCAGGTCCAAGCCCTTCAGGGGTTCGATCCTGCCAACGTACAGAATCAGTCTTTCGCCGTTAAGCCCCAGTTTGCGCCTTGCTTCGCCCATGTCCAACGGGCGGAAGAGGGAGAGGTCGACGCCGCAGGGGACGATGCTGATGCGGTCTTCGGGTGCGTTGTAGAGGCGAGCCATCGACTGCTTTTCCTGGCCGCTGAGGGCCATTATCAGTTGCGCGGAAGCCATGAGGTCGCCCTCGACTTTGGCCCGCAGTCTGTGCTCGCGTTCGCCGGAACGCGCCTGTTTTTTTATCTCGGCTAGGGTGTGAAAGGTGACGGCGTGGCCGATGGCCCACTGGCTGGCGACTTTGCGCCCGACCCAGCCCGAGAGCCAGTAGTGGGAGTGGACAACCTCGTAGTCGACTCCTTCGGAATCCCTGTAGGCGAGCATGGCATCGGCGAACTGGGGCAGGTAGGAGACCAAGTCGTCCATGGAGGCGTTGTCCGGGCCCCCATACAGGTGGACGATGCGGACGTTGTCGTCGGCCTCAACGGTGTCGGCTTCCTGGCCAGCATGGCACCTAGTGAAGATGTCCACCTGAATGCCCATGGCACTAAGGTGATGGGCCAACTGCCGGACGTATACATTCATCCCTCCGGCCTTGCCCTTGCCAACGAGGGTGTTGGGGCAAGTATGGAAGCAGACCAAGGCCACTCTCTGGACGCTCAACTTCTCTTCACCACCATGCGATACAACGGGTAGTCCTTGCCACCTAGATCGTACTTGTAGGGTTCGTCTCCACGGAGGAAGTCGAAGAAAGGCAGCCCCGCCTCGACAGCGTCCCTGATGCACAGGGCCTTGAGGAGGAGGCCGACACTGTAATAGCTGTACTCGGGATTGAAGCCACTATTATAGAGCATTCGCGACCCGCCATAGTCGAAGCAGAGGGCTGCCGCCACGTGCCGGCCTTCCAGTTCCATGAAGAAGAGTCGCACGGTGCCCATGTGGGCCATCGCACCGATGGCACTGCGGAAGAAAGACTCGCGCTTGGGCGTCATGAACCGGTCCTTGTCTTCACGACTGAGGCGCACCAGTTCCAGGAAGTGATCTAGGTTTTGCTCCACTTCCTCAGCACTCTCGCAGCAGTACCAGCGATAGTCTCCGACCCCTTCCAAGCGACGGAGCTTGCGACGGAGTTCGTGGCGGTCCTTCTTGGATAGCCCGCCCAGGAACTCGTCCCAGTCAGCGGGAAGCTCGACTCCGGGGCACACATCCTCCTCACGTATCTCCACGTCAAAGCCCCGAGATATTGCGAGATCCGGCAGCAGTTGGAGGGTGGGAGAGTTGGCCTGCAGGGGAAAGAGTTCCAGAGAGTCCCATTGCTCTTCTTGGAGATGGTCCAGCAGCATGGGGTAGAAGCTATCCTCAGCTCCCAGCGTCACGAGGAGGTCGTTGTAGTCGTACAGGTCTTCATCGCCCATCAAGGTGATTTTGCCTTCGCGTCGCATCAAGGGGGCGAGGGCATCCAGGCCTTCGCTGCCGGGCAAGGAGAGCAACATGGGCTCCGCATCCTCCCCGAACTCGCTCCACCAAACCTGTTGCCACTGGGGCATTACGAATATCGTGTCCAAGCTGCCTTGGGGCAGGAGGGCCTGCCACTCTTGCTCGATCTCATCGATGGACGAGGCGCAGTGAAACGACGTCACGTTATACGCTACCTCCTCTGGAGTTGGCCCTGTAATTGCACTAGAAAGTCGTGGCTGCTGATTACACCACGGGCGAAGGGCCCCCGGGCAGCCGTGGTGACCACGGTGCTGCCCGGTTTTCTCACCCCACGCATAGACATGCACAGATGCTCCGCCTCCATCACTACAGCCACCCCGTCGGGTTGCAGCGAGCGATACACTGCGTCCGCCAGTTCGCGGGTCATGCGTTCCTGTACTTGGGGGCGCCGTGACACGACTTCCAGTGCCCGGACCAATTTACTGGCCCCGGCAATCCTGCCGTTGGGCACGTAACCCACATAGGCCTTTCCGAAGAAGGGCAATAGGTGGTGCTCGCACATGGAGAAAAAGGAGAGCTCCCTGAACACCACCATTTCGCCATCGGCAGCAGATTCCAAGTCGCTTCCAGATTCGTCCCCATCGGGTAGGTCGAAGATAGTGTCGATGGCATCGGCAGCATCCAAGCCAACGCCGGAGAAGAGTTCGTCCATCATGCGGGCCACCCTGTGGGGGGTAGCCCGCAGCCCTTCACGCTCGGGGTCTTCACCGATGGCGGTCAGAATGGTGCGCACGGCCTGTTCGACTTCCTGTTGCCGGCTCATGCGCATCCTCTCTTCATCAGTCTGCTTCCCCGCGTGCCGTTTCCCTAATCATGCAGGAGGTTCCCTTTGGCCCGCTCCGGGCATATCTGCGGGCCGCCCACGGAACAAAGGCCCCGCCAAAGCGCCTTCCCTCACAATAGGGTTTTGGGCCCATCAGGAAGTCAGGGTCATCACCGCCGCTTCCAACTCTTTCAGGTCGGCGGAAATTTCGATGGGTTGTGACTTGAAGTAGTCGGTGGCGGTCTCTCGGTCCTTCAGCCCTGAGCCGGTTATCACGCACACCACGCACTGCCCCGTCAGGTCCAAGCCTTGGCGGTGCATCTTTAGCAGGCCAGCATAGGATGCCGCCGAGGCGGGCTCGCAAAATACTCCCTCTTGAGTGGCCAGCAACTGGTAGGCTTCCATGATTTCGTCATCGGTGACCGAATCGATGAGCCCGCGCGACTGGTCCCTTGCCGTCTCAGCCGCCTCCCAACTCGCTGGGTTCCCGATGCGTATGGCAGAGGCAATGGTGGTGGGGTTCTCCACCGGGGCCCCTCTTACGATAGGCGCGGCCCCTTCGGCTTGGAAGCCCATCATACGGGGCGTACTGTTGGCCTTACCGGTATCGTGATACTGGATAAACCCCTTCCAGTAAGCAGTGATGTTCCCGGCATTACCCACAGGAATAAACAGATAGTCGGGGGCATCGCCAAGCTGGTCCACAATCTCGAAAGCTGCCGTTTTCTGGCCCTCCAAGCGGTAGGGATTCACAGAATTCACCAACACCACCGGGGAGCGCTCGGTGAACTGGCGCACCAAGAGCAACGCATCATCAAAGCCGGCATCCACCATCATCACCTTGGCCCCGTAGGCCACGGCTTGAGCCAGTTTGCCCGAGGCGACCTCACCTCGCGGAATCAGGACCACCGTAGAGAGGTTATAGCGTGCGCCGTAAGCGGCGGCGGAGGCACTGGTGTTGCCGGTGGAGGCGCAGATGATGGCCTTCGCGCCCTCCTCCATCGCCTTCGCGACTGCCACCACCATGCCCCGGTCTTTGAAGGAGCCTGTGGGATTGCACCCCTCAAGCTTGAAATAGAGCTGGTCGCAGCCTAGGGACTTGCCCAAACGGTTCGACCTGACCAATGGCGTGTCACCCTCTCCCATGGTGATTCTAGGAGTTGAATCTGTGAGGGGCAGATATGCCCCGTACTGGTACATCACGCCTTCACTCATGTTGACAGTCCCTGACTACCACTCCTCGATCCTAATCATATTCCCCAAGCTGCTCACCACTTCCAGCCCTTCAAGCAGGGTCAACGACTGTTGCACCGCCGACTCTCGGGCAGGGTGGGTGGTTATGACGATTTCAGCAGTGCCTGTGCTTGGATCCGCATCTTTCTGTATCACAGAGGCGATGCTTATGTCCATCTCACCCAGCACACGGGCAATCTGGGCTAGGACTCCCGGACGGTCTGCGATGACCAAGCGGAAGTAGTAGCGGTCAATCAGGGACGACACGTCGGCCACGGTCAGAGGACGGTCAATTCCCGGTGGCTCGCTGATTGCAACGCCTGAGAAAGCACTTCGGGCCACGTCAATGAGGTCTGCGATGACGGCACTGGTGGTGGGTTCGCGGCCAGCCCCGGGGCCGTGGAACACCACGCGGTCGATGAGGTCGCCTTGGACCTCGACGGCATTGAAGGCTCCATCCACGTTGGCCAGTATGTTGTCATGCCGGACAAAGCAGGGATGCACCCGTGCCTGCACCGAGTCCCCCTCCCGGGCGGCCACAGCCAGCAGCTTGATGGCGTATCCCAGTTCCTGGGCATAGAGGAAGTCTTGGGCCTGAAGCCGGGTGATACCCTCACAGTAGACCTTCTGGATGTCCACGGGTGTGTGGAAAGCCAGGGATGCTAGTATGGCCAGCTTATAAGCGGCGTCCATCCCCTCCACATCGTTGGTGGGGTCGGCCTCGGCATAACCCCGGGCTTGGGCTTCTTTCAAGACCTCGGAGAAGTCGGCCCGGTCTTGGGCCATGCGTGTGAGTATGTAGTTGGTGGTGCCGTTGATGATGGCGTGTATGGATGTGATGTCGTTGGCCAAGAGGTCCCGGGTCAAGGGCGCGATTATGGGTATACCGCCTGCGACGCTGGCCTCGAACCTCAGGGAGACGGAACTGCGCTTGGCTTCGGCCATCAACTCGGGGCCATACTTGGCCATGACTTCTTTGTTGGCGGTGACGACATGCCGGCCCGATTGCAATGCTTGACAGATGTAGCTGTGGGCCGGTTCTTCGCCTCCGAGAAGCTCGACGACAATGGCAACATCCGCGTCGTTCAAGACGTCTTGGGCTTCGGTGGTGAGGCTCCCCGGGGGGAGATCCACTGAGCGAGGGCGGGATGCATCACGCACCAGGATACGGCGGAGGTCCACTGGACAGCCGACCCTGCGCTGCATGGCTTGGGCATCATTCAGGAGGACGTTGGCCACGCCGCCGCCGACCACACCCATACCAAGAAGGCCTACGCCAATCCTCTCCAGTGAGTCCGTCACCGACGTGGTTCTCCTCAGGCCCCTGTTTCAGGCCAATGCGCAGCGGGTCTAGTTGCCCTCGGCCCGCTGCTCCTCCAACTCTTCCTGTACGCTCTTGTTGTACTGGTCGACGACCCAGCGGTATTGTTCGCTGTTGGTATGGACCTCAACCCAACCCTCCTGACGGCCCAAGGCCCACTGCTCGTTTATCCAGTTCTGCAGGGCTTCTTCCTTCAGGCCTGATAGCCACTGCTCCTCGATTTCCCTTACTTCAGGGCCGTCGAGGACAGTCACGATGAACGTAGCGTTATCGCCAGTGATGGGTTCGCTGACCCCACCCACCTTCAACGGTTGCGGACCGAATATGACGTCATCCAGTTCGGGATAGGCACCCAGGGGGACCCACCCCTTGTTGCCGGTTCCCTCTGCTCCGTCGACAGCCACGTCATCGAAATCTTCGGTCGCCAATCTCTCAATCAACCTGTCGGCATCCGCCGAATTTTCGGGCAGCACTATGAGGCTGATTTGCATGTGCATCGCCTGTTCTTCGCCCACCTGTTCCGCCCACTGCTCATCCACGTCGCGGACTTCAACCGGTGACATCGACCTGACTACGTAAGTGGCCTCATCTCCTTCGACCACGCTGTAGTCGCCTTCAAGCAAGTGTGATGGCGGGTCGGCTCCGAACACTGCCATATCGATATCGGGATAGGCGCCCCTAGGCACCCAGCCCCTGGGGCCGCTTCCTCCGCCAACATCCGACGCGACGGCGTCGAAATCTTCTACCTTGAGCCTTTCCAGTATCTCCCAGGGAGTAGGAGGAGGATTCTCCGGGTCCGGCACTTCGTGGGGCACCTGTATCCAACTGATATTCAAGTGCTCCGAGTGTTTGGGCAGCTTGTCCCCCAGAGTCTCGCGGAGGGCGACCCGATGGACTTCATCGGAGACTAGGACGCGGTATTCATCGTCCTTGATTTGCGCGTTGGTAAGGAAGTTCTGGTAGTTCTCCTGGTATTCGGTCTCGAGCTGTCCCGGCTCAACCTCTTGTCCCTCAGTGGGCCGGGGGTAGAAGCGCCGCCGCAGTGCGTCGTCCACATCGGAATCGGTGACGACCACACCCTCGAATGAGGCCCCTTGGCGGATTAGTTCCGCCTCCACCATGCCGAACAGCACCTCCCAAGGGGCGCGACCCAAGTCGACTGAGCCGGTGGTGGCCCGAATCAGGCGCAGCCTTTTGACGAGGTCGCCTTGGGTGTAGGTAGTGTCACGGACTTTGGCGGCTTGAGCCCTGGGCGGGGCTATGAAGTTGGCGTAATAGGCATAAGCAAGGATGCCGATTACTACGGCGAGGATGGTCCCTATGAGGGCCCATGCAAGCCGCTGGCGACGGATCTCACGGGCACCGCGAGAGCGTTCAATGCGACGGTCTCCGGCCCGGGCTGTCGAACCACGAGTGCGCCCGCCTCCACGGCCCACTCCTGGCCGATTGCGTCCTTCGGGCGGCCGCATTCAGAACACCCTCTTTCCGGGTGTCCCGGACCCAGGGTTCAGGTACATACAGCCAGGGGGTAAATCCAAGTCTATCGTCGAGAAGCCGTGGGGATCACGAGATTGCCGTGGTAACTCTGGTATGGTCGGGGGCCATGGGGAGCAACGCAAGGTGGCGCGCCCTCTTGATAGCAACAGCCAAGTCACGCTGGTGGCCAGCGCAGACGCCCGTCTTGCGTCGGGGATCGATTTTGCACCTCTCACTGATGAAGCGGCGCAGGCGGCCTATGTCCTTGTAGTCGATAATCTTCACCTTGTCCACGCAGAAGCCGCACACGCGGCGGCGTGGCGGGAAGCGCCTCCCTCTGCCTCTACCGGGAGGCCGGCCGCCTCCTCTTCGCATCGCCATCAGCTAGGGTACCTCTCTTTCAACCTTCAAAAGCTGCTGTTGTGACCGCCCTAGAAGGGCAGGTCCTCGGCTCCAAAGTCACCGCTGGGTGGCGGCTCATAACCACCGCCTCCCGGCGCAGGCTCGTATCCGCCTCCACCCTGACCCGGAGCGAATCCTTCACCCCCTCCTCCGGGGGTGCTCAAGAACCTTACGTCCTGAGCATTGATTTCCAAAGACACTCGCGTCTCGCCGTTTCTGTCCTGAAAGGTCCGGCTCCGTAAGCGGCCATCTACATAGACTTTGCGTCCCTTGGCTAGGTATTGGTTACACGATTCAGCCTGCCGTCCGAACACCGAAACCCGAAACCACTCTGTCTCTTCCCGCTGTTCTCCCTCAGCCGTGTTATACCTGTAGTTGGTAGCCACGCTAAAGGAAGTAACAGCCTGCCCATTCGGCGTGTACCGCATCTCGGGGTCTGACCCCAAGTTGCCGATAACCATGATTTTATTCATCGTCATGGCCGCTACCCCCTAGGCATCCCGTTCGGTTTCATCAGTCTCTTCAGGGCTGGCCTCGTCCGTTGCAGGCTCTTCCGCTTCTACAAGACTCTCTTCCGGCTCTGCCGGGCTGTCCGCATCCTCAGACGCTTCAGGCTCGGAATCCGTTGCCTCTACGATGGTATCGTCTTCCCCCACAGCGGCTTCGGCCTCGGCCTCAGCTACTGCGGTCTCGGGTTCAGCATCGGGCGCGGACTCAGCAGGCGCATCAACCGCGGGAGCATCATCCGCAGGCGCATCAACCGCGGGAGCCTCATCCGCAGACGCATCAACCGCGGGAGCATCATCCGCAGGCGCATCAACCGCGGGAGCATCATCCGCAGGCGCATCAACCGCGGGAGCATCATCCGCAGGCGCATCAACCGCGGGAGCCTCATCCGCAGGCGCATCAACCGCGGGAGCCTCATCCGCAGGCGCATCTACCGCTGGAGCCTCGTCCGCAGGCGCATCAACCACGGGAGCCTCACCCACAGGAGCATCCGGAGCTTGCGCTTCCTCTGCTCGCGCGTCAGCCACAGCGGGGGCGGCATCCACAGCAGGGGCCTCACCGACGGGAGCACCCTCTGCCTGCGCATCCGGCACCTGTTCGCCGGTCGTTGGCGCTTCCGTTGGAGGCGCGTCAGCCACCGCAGCAGGGGCCGCAGCCGGAGGGGCCTCACCCCGCGGGGGCGGCTCCGTCGGACGTGGGGACGCGCCGATAGGCAGCTCGGCACGCACCAGCAGATGCCGGATAACGTTCTCCGACAGCCTTAAATGGTTCTCTATCTGCCGTGTGTGGCTGCCTTCGGTCTCGAAGCGGGTAAGGTGGTAGTTGCCTTCGAGGAACCGGTTGCCGGCTTTTCTTATGGGGTAGGCCAGCCTCCGCGTGCCCCATCTCTCCTGATGGGTGACGGTGCCGCCATCGCCGGTGATTATTCCGTTCAGCCGGTCAGTCGTGTTGGCGACCTCTTCCTGGCTGAGAATAGGACTGAGGATTGTTATTAGCTCATACTCGGGCAAGAATTGGCTCTCCTGAATCAAGTGCGCAAAAAGCGTACCGGGGATTATAACACTCCGTTTCCCTGTGCCTCAACTTAGTCGTCCAAGCCGGGAACCGGGAACCCCGAGGTCAATTCGGCAACGCGCCTTCTGATATCTGCGGCATTGCCCTCGTCAGGTTCACTCGAGAGGGTCTCCACCAGCAAAGCGGCCACCTGCTCCATCTCAGCCGGACCGAAGCCACGGCTGGTAAGGGCAGCAGAACCCAGTCTCAAGCCGCTGGTCGTCCTTGGGGGAAGGGGATCGTAGGGGATGGCATTCTTGTTCACCACGATGTCCACCTGCTCCAGCCGCTCCTCCGCCTCCCGTCCCGTGATGCCCAAGGGGGTGAGGTCCACCAGCACCAAGTGGTTCTCGGTGCCGCCGGAGATGATCCGCAGACCGGCACTGCTCAGGGATCCGGCCAGCACTCGGGCGTTTTCCACCACGCCGTGGGCGTATGTGCGAAAGTCCTCGGTTTGCGCCTCGCCGAAGCATACCGCCTTGGCTGCGATTACGTGCATTAGCGGACCGCCCTGCACTAGGGGGAACACCGAGCGGTCTATGCCCCGGGCAAAGTCCTCATCGCAGAGGATGAATCCGCCGCGCGGGCCCCTGAGGGTTTTCTGCGTGGTGGAGGTGACGATGTGGGCATGGGGGAAGGGGGAGGGATGCGCCCCTCCGGCAATGAGTCCGGCTATGTGGGCCATGTCCACCATGAGCGTGGCGCCCACCATGTCGGCAATGGCGCGAAAGCGGGCGAAATCGATTTCTCGCGGGTAGGAACTATAGCCAGCGACGATTATCTTCGGCCTGTGCTCCAAGGCGAGTTTCTCCACCTCATCGTAGTCGATGGTCTCGCTCTCCCGGTCCACCCCATAGGCAACGAAGTTGTAGAGCTTGCCCGAGAAGTTGACCGGGCTTCCATGGGTCAGGTGGCCGCCTTGGTCCAAGCGCATACCCATGACTGTGTCGCCGGGTTCCAAGAGGGAGAAGTAGACTGCCATGTTGGCTTGGGCTCCGCCGTGGGGCTGCACGTTGGCATGCTCTCCGCCGAAAACAGCGCGAGCGCGGTCCAAGGCAAGCTGTTCCGCGACATCCACGTACTGACACCCTCCATAGTACCGCCGCCCCGGATAGCCTTCAGCGTATTTGTTGTTCATAACCGAGGATTGCGCTTCCAGAACCGCCTTGCTGGCATAATTTTCCGATGCTATGAGCACCAAGCTGTTGCGCTGGCGGTCATCCTCTTGCTGCAATGCAGCTGCTATCTCCGGGTCACGCTGTGCCAGGCCAACCATCAGACTCCTTCCTCCTCAAGCCCTCCAACAGGACTGCCTTACGATTAGCGTAAGTTGCCCTCATGCCAAAGTCAACGAATCGTTCCTCCTCCAGATACAACCCTCAAGTGACGAGCGCGTGCGTCTGTTCCGTGATTGCGCTTGTACCCGTTCCCTACCAGAGTGTGACCGCACAGGACTGATACAATGGACGTAGAGACTCCCGCAAGCCTGTAGAGGGAGATTCGTCCTTGATCTTGCGCCATCTCAAGCCAGGAAGAGCCAGCATCGTGGCGCCCACGAGCCAGCGTCTACCCGTGTGGAGGCTCGCGTTGCTCATCACGTTCATCGCCTCTTTCCTCTTCGGCGTCACCGGCCTCGCCCTAGCGCAGCAACAGCAGGAACCTCACGCCCTTGTCGCCAACATCAACGGCGACATCAACTCGGTTACGCAGCGCTTTATCCAGCGGATACTGGACAAGGGGGCCGAGGAAGGGGCCGAGGTCGTTATATTCGAGTTGAACACTCCGGGCGGCGATCTCGCATCGACGGAGAACATAGTCGAGGCCCTGCTGCAAGACCGCGTCCCTACAATCGTTTATGTGTACCCCTCCGGCGCGATTGCCGGCTCCGCAGGCACCTTCATCACCGCTGCCGGTCAATTCGCGGCCATGGCACCCGGCACGAGCATTGGCGCCGCCTCCCCTGTAGCCGTTGGCGGCGAAGAATTGCCACCCACCCTGTCCGCCAAGGTGGAGAACGCCGTGGATGCCTTGGTAAGAAGCGTGGCCGACGTGCGAGGGCGCAACGCCCATGAGCTTTCATTGACGGTAAAGGAGGCCAAGACCTTCACGGCCATAGAGGCGGCCGACCTCAATGTGGTGGACTATGTGGCCAGCGGCGTGCCCCAACTGCTGGACCTAGTCCACGGGCAGGAGATAACCCTCAAGAACGAGGTCGGCGCAGAGTCGGTCCGGCAGTTGCAGACCCAAGGCCTCACCATCCAGCGCAGCGACATGACCCTCATCGAGCGTTTCCTTGACTTCCTAGCCGACCCCAACGTCTCCTTCATCCTACTGTCTATCGGCGGCTTGGGAATTGTCATCGAGTTGTTCAATCCCGGTATGTTCGTGCCCGTCGTGGTGGGAGTTATCTGCTTGGTGCTCGCCTTCCTCAGTATCGGAGCGTTGCCCGTCAACTGGGCTGGTGTTGCCCTCATCCTCGCGGCTATGGCCCTGCTCACGGGCGAACTGCTGGTGGCCGGGTTCGGGGTCTTGGGCATCGGCGCCATTGTTGCCTTTGTGCTGGGTGCCCTCATTCTCTTTTCAGGCCAGGAACTGCCGGACGCTCCCGACGTAGGTGTCAACCTGTGGCTTGTGGGAGGATTGGGAGGGGCCATCTTCATCGGCGGCTGGTACGTCATGTGGACCATCCGAAAGGCCAACCGCGCCGCCGAGCACGACACCATCTTCCCCGCTGTGGTTGGTGAAGAAGCAGTCGTAGTGGAGCCGCTGTCACCACGGGGCAGGGTCCGACTTCATGGCGAGATTTGGACGGCGGTAGTGGACCAGTCAGGAATGATAGAAGAGGGCCAAAGGGTCAGGGTGATCCAACTCGACGGCACCATCCTTACCGTGGAACCCCTGGAGGAAGGCTGAATGGTTATCCTACAAATCCCAAAATCCTGACCCCCACCCCGCCATTCCCGCATACTCAACCCCGTCATTCCTGCGCAGGCAGGAATCCACGGCCCAGACTTCCCTCCCCCGTTCGTCCGCTCCCCACCCCGTCATTCCCGCGCAGGCGGGAATCCACGGCCCAGACTCCCCTCCCCCGTTCGTCCGCTCCCCACCCCGTCATTCCCGCGCAGGCGGGAATCCACGGCCCACACTACCCTCCCCCGTTCGTCCGCTCCCCACCCCGTCATTCCCGCGCAGGCGGGAATCCACGGCCCACACTACCCTCCCCCGTTCGTCCGCTCCCCACCCCGTCATTCCCGCGCAGGCGGGAATCCACGGCCCACACTACCCTCCCTCCGTTCGTCCTGAGCGAAGTAGTGGGGTCAACACAGTCTCCAAGCGACCAAGCGCAGAGGTTGTGTTGACCCCACTACGAAGTCGAAGGCCCCCCCACCCAACCCGGTCGCCCTCCCCCCATGACACCCGCCTATTGACACCCCCCTCTATTTTCCCTACCATTAGAACAGTGATAGAACAGGGTCGGCGCAGGATTGACCTCCGCGGTCTCATCCATGCCTTCTCTTTCATCCCCGCTTACCCAGGGACACCATGCCAATAGAATTCGTCACAACACGGCAACTGGATTTCGTCACACACACGCGCCCAACACAGCCCGGTGCAGACGGCCAAATCTTCACGCTGCCCGTCTCCATCCCTGCGTTCCCTTACGTCCCCACACCGCGCTGCCACGACGAAATTCGCCATGCCTCCTCCTCAACCAAATGCCCGCCATCCAACACCCCATTCTACACATGTGTCAGCTACGGCCCAGCTACGACCATTCGACAAATTCGACACTTCTCAGATACAAACAACTTTTCTCCAGATACGGAGAGTGTCGAAATGTCGAATGCCCCCCTATCTGGCCCCGTGACACCGCCCACTCAAGACTCCCTCTCCACGCCACGACGAAATCCGGCAACACCCTTCCGCCCTCGAAATCTCCTCCCATGCGACCGGATCGTCAGCTACGGCCCAGATACGGCCATGCGACGAATGCGACGCTTTTCAGGTACGAAAAAATTCGCTTCAGCTACGAACAGCGTCGCACGCTCTATCTGGCGCGCGACCGCGCTCAACTCGGATTCCCACCCCATTCACCCCAAGCAACGCTACGAAACACGTACATATTCCAACTACTATCGTCATTCGGCCTCTTGCAGCGCACCATTCCTGTGTCATGTCCCGCACTGCGGCCCTGGCACACAACCGAACGTCCATTCAAGATTATCGAGTTCGTGGACAGAGGCACCCGCTGGTGCTAAGGTTAAACTAGACACGAATTGACCGAGTGGCAGGGGAATCGAAGAAGGACACCGGATTGGGGGCGAAATGGCTTCTGGCATTGTAATCGTCAAGCAGTTCGAGAGGCTGGTGGTGTTGCGTTGGGGGCAGCTTGAGAGAGTGGCAGGCCCTGGCTTCCGCTTTCTCATGCCAATCATCTACAACGGCCGCTCTGTGGACCTCCGGGAGCAGGTCGACCGCGTACCCACTCAGAAATACATCACCCGTGACAACGTGGTCATCGACATGGACTTCGTCCTCTATTACCGGGTGCTTCCGGACCAAGCCGAGAAGTCGGTCTTGGAAGTAGTGGACCACCGGGTGGCCGTACGCTCCCAAGCCGTGGCCGACCTGAGGTCCATCGTCGGCAACATTGAATTGTCGGACGCACTGGCCGAGAGGGAGCGCATTCAGCACCAGTTACAGGCAGCTTTGGACGAGAACACCGGCCGCTGGGGAGTCAAAGTGCAGGGCGTCGCCATCAACGAAATCGACCCGCCACCCGACGTCAAACGGGCCATGGACCAGGAGAAGTCGGCAGCCGCCATCAAGACGGCCCAGATCACCGAGTCGGAAGGTATACGCCAGTCGGAAATCAACAAAGCCGAGGGTGAGAAGCAGTCCGCCATCCTGCGGGCCGAAGGCGATCGGCAAGCTGCCATCCTTCAAGCCGAGGGCAAGCGCCAAGCCGAAATCCTGGAAGCCGAGGGCTACAGCATCGGCCTCGAACGCATCAACCAAGTGGCCAACAGCGTGGACAACCGGACCATGAGCCTTGAGTATTTCGACACCCTGAAGGACATCGGGAAGAGCGAGTCCACCAAGTTCATCTTCCCCATGGAGTTCACTTCAATGTTGCAGCCCTTCCTGGGAGGCAACCGGCAAGGGAATGACGACGGCGACCGCTGCTAGAGGCGGGAGGATGCGCTAGCGACTTCCGGTTAGGATCAGACTTCTAAACGGCTTCGAGAGTCAGAGACCTACGTCCGCCGCGTACCATTCGAGTCATGCCCAACGCCGTTTCGGGACGCCGGGCCCGTGGGAATGGTGATGTAGCCCTCTTCCTCGCAGCCGACCTGTTCCGTGAGACCTGCTTGGCTGAGACGACCAGTATAGGCAGTGAGGACTGCATCGCAGCGGTCATGGTTCAAGTCCTTGGCATAAGGCTCCAAACCCGCTACTAATTCCGGCAGCCTCCTTCGGAGAAACATCAGGCTTTCCGGCTTGCTTTTGGCTGGGACCTTGCCGTTGAAGAGCTTCACCTTGGTTGCATATGGGTACGCCTCTATAACCTGCTGCCCGCGCTGTTCCAGTTCAGTGCGCACCTCGATCGCCCGGTAAATGAGCTTTACGATGATGGACCGCTTGTTAGTGTAGAAACAACCGATCCCGTTGGCTGCCAAGTCTTCCTCTGCGACTCTCCCCTTCCTGCCTTGCGGTAGGGAACAGGGGCAGCTTTCCTCCAAGCAACACAGCCCGGAAGGGAGACTCAATGGGGCCCCAATCGCTACCAGCGAAGGCCCCCGTTCATCGAGCAGGGACAACAATTCCTCCATCGCTCTGAACGAACCGATACCTCCAACGGCCCCCTCGTCATCCAAGGCCAAGTAGGTGCTGGGCTTCTTGCTGGACGCGCTAAGGTCGATACCGACTACACTCATCGGCCACCCCCCACAAAAAAAGGCCCTGCGCACGGCACACGGTGCGTCAGGTCCCGCTAGATTACCCGATATTGCTTTGGTCGAAAAGCCTGCGTCCAAGGGAGGGGTCCTCCAGCACGCGCAACGCTGCCGAGAAGGGCTCGGAATCGCCCCTTTGAACGGCAGTCAAGGTTGCGCTGATATCCGGATCCCGTAGGACCATCTCCCTGGAGCGCCTCCCCAGTTCTTCTTCCACTACTGCCAAGAATTCTGCTGCGCGCCTCTGATCGCGCCGGGCTTGTAACTGTTGGGATGTGATCAGGTGCTCTCGATGGGTCTCTATGGCATTTCTCAGCTTTCCTACGCCGGACCGGTCATCTGGGCCACTTTCACTCGCCGCTTGGGTGACTATCACGGGGGGAGTCCACTCGCCCTTGGGGCCTATATGCAGCATCGACTCGATGGCGTTCACCATCCGATCGGCTCCCCCCAAGTCTCCCTTATTCACAACGTAGATATCGGCGATTTCCATCAGACCTGCCTTCAATGCCTGCACCGCATCACCTAATTCCGGCACCAAGACGACCACCACTGTGTCTGCGACCTGCATCACGTCCAGTTCTGTCTGGCCCACTCCCACGGTCTCAACGATCACCACATCCTTGGAAGCGGCGTCCAGAAGCCGGACTATACCCTTGATGACCCGTGGAACACCTCCGCCCGTTCCCCTAGTGGCAATGCTGCGTATAAACACCCCTGGGTCCAGGTAGTGCCTTTGCATGCGGACCCTGTCTCCCAAAAGAGCCCCTCCGCTGAAGGGGCTGCTGGGGTCTACCGCCACCACGCCCACTTGCCGACTCTTGCCCCTCTCCAACTGCACCAAGGCATCCACCAAGCTGCTCTTGCCCACTCCGGGCGGTCCCGTGATGCCGATGCAGTAAGCAGACCCAGTGTGGGGAAACAGCCGCTCCATGGCGGAGCCCACTTGCGGGTCTCCTCTTTCCATGAGGGAGATAAGCCGGGAGAGCGCACGATGGTCGCCTTCCAATAGCGACGAAGCCACGGCATCCATCGGAGTGCTCATCAGTTCGGACTCGCACGACTCTAGCATCGCACCTAAAGCAGATGTCAAGGATGCGTGGATTGCGACAAAGTGAACGCCTCAAAGGTGTCGTGTGACGCAAATTCGCCTGCCTCGGCCTGCGATGGTTGATAGTAAGGCGACGAAAGTTATGTATGCCCATGCACGCAATCAGGCATTTTGCGAGTTTTCTACTCTTGGTCTCTGAACAAAATCCCCCCCTTAACTTCTGAGGAACTGCTTCCGGTCGCGTTGTCCGGCATGACCATTGACTCTCATCGTGCGTAGGTGCTAGCATCGACTGAGGCTGCCTGCGTGGACCGGCGGCGGAAAGAGGAATTGGGATGATCGTAACGACTGAGGCCGTTGAGAAGTTGAAAGAGGTCCTGGAGGAAAACGGAGAGTCGCAGGCTTCGCTGCGAGTCATTGCCGTGCCGGGCGAGACTGGCGGAATCCAGTACATGATGTCGATGGAGCGGGAGTCGCAGCAGGGTGACACCGTGATGACCATGGACGGCCTGAGCTTCCTAGTGGACGAGGACAGTGCTCCTTTCCTGGATGAAGCTACTATCGACTACATGGAAGACTTCCCCCGGGCGGGATTCGTCATCAGCAATCCCAACTTCTCTTCCGGTGGATGCGGCGGCGGGTGTGCCTGTGGCAACGGAGGTTGTGGCGGGCAATAGCCACTAAACAACGCTTGAGGAAAAACAAAGAGGGCTCCCTTCAGAAGGAGCCCTCTTTTTTTGGCACATCTCCAAAGGAACGTTGAACAGCTCATGAGGCACTGAGAAGGCATAACCGGCAAGGGCACAACCGGCAAAGCTTCTCGAGCAGTGAAGAAGATGACGAATATCACAGTTGAAGTAGGTGTGCGGAGAGATACCCGGGGCCCTATGGAACGGGTGACGGCGGCTGTCGACCCTGGACTCACCTACTCCATGTTCCCGGCATCACTGCTGTCCCGCCTCGGAGTAGAGGTCTGGGAATATGGGCGTCGGTTCGACATCAACGGGGCAGAGGCCTATTACGACTTCGGCACTGCCCACTTGCTGGTTGACGGGCGCGAACTACCATGCCCGGTGGCGTTCGGTCCGGAAGGCCTCTATCTGCTGGGAGCGACCACGCTGCAGGCTTTTGGACTCATTGTGGAGCAGGCATCTCAGAGACTGGTGCGGCGATAGAAGTAGTTTGCCGACCCGGATAGCGACGACTCTAGGTAGCAGGGTCCATTCTCACTGTCCTGCCCGTGGTAGCGGACTGGATCATCGCACTCGTGACTTGCACCACTCGCAGGCCATCAAGGCCGGTTGCAGGAGGTTCCCCACCCGTTTCTATGGCTGACTGGAAGGCTTGCGTCTGCAACCGGAAGAGCCCAAGCGGGTCGGGATCATACGTGCGAGTGAGATTAACCGAGTCGCTCACCACCTCCAAACTACCCTGCAAGGCTTCCCACAGGGAGTCCGAGGCAATGGCACGCCCTGAAGTGCCATAAACCACTGCGTCGTTCCGGGAGTCGGGCATGCGCCGCCCGCAACACATCGTCCCTATGGTGCCGTCGTGAAACCGGAGTGAGACGGCCGCGGTCTGTTCCAAGGGCTTCCCGGCAGTCTGACCATCGCTGATGGCGGCAACTTCCACCACCGGCTGACCTAGGATGAAATGGAGCAGGTCAATGGCATGGACTCCTGTGCCCATCATTGTGGATGCGCCGCCGATGAGGGCTGGCTCGTCCCACCAGGAACTAAGGCCAGTGCGGGCAGGGACCTCAGTGACGCCTCTCACTGCCCTTGTGCCCCACTGGGCTTGGGCCATGGGTATGATCCCCATTGCGCCGTCCTGCACAAGCCTCCGCATCTCCTGATGAGCGGGGTGGGTACGAAGCTGGAATGCAACGCCCAAAGTGACACCTGCAAGTCGACAGGCATCCACCATTTCCTCGGCTTCAGAGACGGTCACGGCCATGGGCTTTTCCACGAGCACGTGTTTGCCGGCTTGGGCCGCAGCGATGGTATGTTCCGCGTGCAGGCTGTTGGGAGTTGAGATGAAGACGGCGTCTACTCGAGGGTCTTGTAGCAGGCTATCGACGGAATCGTACGCGGCAGAAACGACGTGGCGCTCGGCAAAATCTTCGGCCCTGCCGATATCGCGGCTGTAAGCTGCTGCCAGATTGCCACCTAGGCTGGCCATTGCCGGCGCGACCTTGGTGTCGGGGTGCCTCCCTGTACCTATGAACCCCCATCCGACGCTCAATCTTCACCTCCACCTAAGGTACGAACTATGGTGCGAAAGGTACGGGCAAGGAAGAGCCATGTCAAAGCATGGGACCAAGCACACAATTCATTCCGGCTACCCACTTCCTCCAATGCCAAGAAACCCTCATCGGAACTCGTGCTCTTCGCAGTAGACAACGCTATGCTGCAAACCCTTATGTGTAATAGTTTGCAACATTCCCACTGAGACCAAGTACGGCATGTGGGCCATGCTTGGGTGATACTAACGACCGGCCCCGCGATTGGGAGGGTGTATCGTAGGGAATAGCTACGGAAATTGACTCTGTGTGACGCGCAATTTTGGGTGCTCACCTAATTGACAGGCACCTAGTGGCATGATAGGCTTCCCGCCAATCCGCCCGCCTAGTGTGGGGCGGAACCCGTATAGCCCTAAGACTAGTAGTTAACAAATGAGCGGGCCTAGCCCAGGTGCCTCTTAAAATGACTTGGTTTCGCAACTGCCCGGTTTCGTAACTAGAGGAGGACGGACGGCATACTGAGTAACGCGAGTAGCCTTGAAGGGGAAGTTGGGAGGCTCCCTCTAGAGTGTTCCGCCTTCGCATTTTCCTCAAGGATTCTAGCGACAAGACGCCGGCACCGGACTTACTGAGGCAAGAGTTGGGTATTACTTACACCCTAGTCGGCTACCTGGGTAGAGAGTTCTTTGGCATTATTCTCTCGATGCCATTGGGGCTGTTAGGCGTACTCTTGGGCTGGGGATCCTTCGTAATGTTCGCTTCACCCACCGACTGGCATTTCTGGTTCTGGAGCATCATGGGCGGGGCGGGCGTTTTGGCCGCCACTGGAGCCTCGATAGCCTGGCTCTTGGGGACAACCCCACGACCTGCTGTGGCGACAATATCCCTTTTCGTGGCAATCTCGGCGGCGGGCATAATTGGCGCCTATCTGGGATACCACTGGGGGCTGAACGTAGATACACCCTGTTGTACCCAACCCGACAATAGCGTGTTTGGCTACACTGCGTCGGGAGCCATGGCGGGTGCTCTGCTTATCGGCACTATCCTAGGTATAGTGAGCCAACGAATATGGAGGTTGCCTAGAGCCCCCTTCCTTGTTCTAGGATCAGGTGAACTCGACCATTCGTCCAGTAGATTAGGAGACTCTAAATATTCGGCAGCGACAGGGGCATCCATGGCCAACGCCATGGCGATGGACGCCACCACAGTGACAGTAGACTAGGACCCAATAACGTGAAGGTCTAGGAACCAAGGGGCCTCGCCAATCCAATATAGTTGAGGCCAGAGCCACAAGCAGGATCTAGGAGGAGAGGATGCAAAAATTTATAGTCCGAAGGTTCATCGTATCCATCATCTCCCTATTCGTCATATCGTTTATTGTCTTCGCTCTGGCCCGGCTTACGGGCGACCCGCGTTCCCTCATGCTGGATGACTACGCCGGCCCGGAGCAGTGGGAAGAGCTGGGAGAGAGACTGGGTCTGAACAAGCCATACGGAGTCCAGTACCTCATCTTCCTCAGGGACGCTTTCACTCTGAATTTCGGTGAAGCCATCAACGACCATCGGCCGGTGATGGACCTGATCAAGGAGCGGTTCCCAGCTACCTTCCAGTTGGGAGTGGCCGCCTTCATCTTTTCCTTGGTGTTAGGCTTCCCACTGGGTATCCTGTCTTCCATCAAGAGAAACAGTTTATGGGACCATGTCGGGAAGATCGTCGCCCTGCTTGGGCAATCGATGCCCCCGTTCTGGCTGGGCATCATGATGATCTTCTTCTTCGCAGTGAAGCTGGACTGGGTCCCGCCATCGGGACGGCATGACTGGAACAGCTTCATTCTGCCCGCAATCACCCTAGGGTGGTTCTTCGTGGCAGCGAACATGAGGCTGGTACGCTCCGCGATGCTGGACGTGCTCGATTCGGAGTACATCAAGATGGCCCGGGCCAAGGGGGTGTCCCCCAGCCGGGTAATCTGGAAGCATGCGCTGCGCAACGCCCTCATACCGCCACTCACCTTCGTGGGCATCACTCTGGGCTTCTTGATCACGGGCTCAGTGGTGGCCGAAACAGTATTCCAGTGGCCCGGTATGGGCATGCTGGCCTTTACCTCCCTGCAAAAGTCTGACTACCCCACGCTGCAGGGCATCGTGATGGTGTTCGCGGTCATATACCTGTTCACCAACTTCGTTGTAGACGTGGCCTATGCCTATATCGATCCCCGAATTCGGTACTCCTAGAACGCCCAGGAGGTAGAAGATGGCTGGCCTTCCAGTAGCAGTTTCGCAGCCACGAGTCTCGGTTGCCTCAGTGCGCAATGCGTTGCGATGGTTCTCGCGTCGTGTATTGCTGATCTTCTCCATCCTGGTGCTGGCGCTCTTGGTGATAACGGCGTTCATCGCTCCGCTGATTGACCGTCACGACCCCAAGATCGGCGACCTCGATGATAAGAACACGCCCCCCTTCTGGATGGGGCCGCTGACGGTCACCAAGGTGGTCGTGCCGGGGATTCCTCAGGACGAGCAGACGCAGATATCCCTGCAAAAGGCGAGCAACCTCGCCACTTCAGAGAAGATCCTCGATACCAATGGCAATCCCCTGCCTCAATCGGCCATATATCTCTCGCTGGATGCTGAGATCGTGGATGGGGCCGTCCTCAACCTTGAAACCGGGGAGAGGGTGGGTGATGCCGTTGAGTTGGCTGCAGCAGGCAGCCTCTTGGCGCCCTTCGACGATACAGTTCTAACAGCCGCTGAAGTAGAAGAGCTATCGCGTCCGTCCATCAAGCAGATTTATGCCGTGGTGGCCAATCCTGATCTGCAAATCGCCCAAAGCGACGCGGTGAAACTGGCCGACGAGGGTACCCTCTTCGACCTGTCCGGGAACCCGCTGACCCGCGCTCAGGTAGAAAGCACGGAAGCCTTGGGAATGGACGTTTCCATCGCATCCAGCGGCTCAACTCTGGTGCGCGTCCAACGGGCAGACCCCCTGATAGTGCAGGAAGTAAGACGTCCCGCGGGCGTAGGCACCTTCCCTCTGGGCACCGACCCACAGGGACGTGACCTCCTCAGCCGCATCATCTGGGGCGCGCGCATCTCGTTGATCGTGGCTGCCGTGACCCTCATAGTCGGCGGAATCGTCGGTGTAGCCCTCGGCCTCATTTCCGGCTACTTCGGCGGTTGGATCGACGAGATAATAATGAGGGCAGTGGACATCATCCTAGCATTGCCGCTGGTGCTCGTAGCACTTGTGCTGGTGGTGGCTGTGGGAGAATTCCACATCCCGTTCTTGCCACAGAAGGAGGTCCACCTCATCGCCAGTGTGCTCTCGCTCTTTATATGGACGAGATTCGCGCGACAGGTGCGCGGTGAGGTGCTGCGCCTCAAGACCATGGACTATGTGGCGTTGGCCCGCATATCGGGCTGCTCCACTGTGCGGATACTCGTCGCCCACCTGCTGCCGGGCGTGCTGAACACAGTGATAGTGGTCGCAACCCTCCAGGTGAGCGTGGTCATCCTGCTCGAGTCCATCCTCAGCTTCCTTGGCGCCGGCGTTCCGCCTCCCACCCCCGCTTGGGGCTCGATGGTATCCGAGGGCCGGAACTTCCTGCGTACTGCTTGGTGGGTGAGCACCATGCCTGGCGTGGCATTGCTCCTGACGGTGCTGGCCTTCAACCTGCTAGGTGACTGGATTCGGGATGCCCTGGACCCGAGGCTTCGTAACATCGAGTAAGCCCATAAGCCCAACTAGCATCTCACAGCGGGTCCATCTGGAGTGGGAGGATATTCCAGATGGCTTGCTGTGGGTAGAGGTGAGCCATTGACTACTCTCGAACAGAAAGAAACAGTCCTGGACGTACAGGACCTCCAAACCCACTTTCGCACCAAATTCGGAACGGTTAAAGCCGTGGACGGCGTCAGCTTCTCGCTTAAGCGCGGCGAAACTATGGGTATCGTGGGCGAGTCAGGATCGGGGAAGTCGGTCACGGTCCTGTCGCTGATGCGGCTCGTTCCCATGCCGCCGGGTGAAATAGTCGGGGGCAGGATAATCCTCGATGGCGAGGATATTTTGGAGCTCAGCGAACTGGACATGGTGAAGGTGCGAGGCAGCAAGATCGCCATGATCCTGCAGGACCCCATGACCTCCCTCAACCCGGTGTTCCAAGTGGGCAGCCAAGTGGGAGAAGCGATTCACATCCACCAGAAGTTACAAGGCAACAGCCTGCTTGACCGCATCATCAACGTTCTCCGCCAAGTAAGAATCCCGGCGGCCGAAGCCCGTATCAAAGACTACCCTCACCAGTTGAGCGGTGGTATGCGCCAACGTGTAGTCGGGGCCATCAGCATCTCCTGCGAGCCCAAGGTGCTCATCGCTGACGAGCCCACCACGTCACTGGACGCCACGGTGCAAGCCCAGTATCTGAAGCTCCTCAAGGACATCCAAGAAGAACTAGATACCGCTATAGTCTTCATCACCCACGACCTAGGCATTGTCGCCAAAATGTGCGACAAGGTCGCCGTGATGTACGCAGGACGCATAGTGGAGACCGGCAGCGTACGAGACATCTTCTATAACCCACGGCATCCTTATACTGAGGCACTCCTGGGTTCGCTACCTCGTCTCGACGTAGACGTTGAACGGCTAGATTCAATCCCGGGACAACCTCCTGCATTGCATGACCTCCCCGTGGGGTGCCCCTTTGTCCCCCGCTGCAGATATGCCATGGACAAGTGCACGGAAGAATACCCGCCAACCTACACACTGAATGAAGGCCACTCCGTCAGATGCTGGAGGATGGAAGAATGACCACCGAAACACGGCAACCTGAAGCGCTTCAATTCAATAGTGCCTACCAAGCGAGTGTGGACCGAGAGGAAGACATAGTCCTTCAGGTGGCGGGACTCAAAAAACATTTCCCCGTCACCAAGGGCATAATCATCACCAAGATTCTGGGACACCTCAAGGCAGTCGACGGCATCACCTTCGGATTGAGGCGTGGAGAAACCCTCGGTGTGGTGGGCGAATCCGGTTGCGGAAAGAGCACCACTGCCAAGATGGTTTTAATGCTCGAGGAACCAACTGAAGGAGAAATCCAGTTCCACGGTCAGGCCATCCACAAGAAGGCTCCCCCTGACTTGCGCAAAGAATACCGGCGCTCTGTGCAGGCCGTGTTCCAAGACCCTTGGAGCTCCCTGAACCCACGCATGCGCGTCAAGCACATCATCGCCGAGCCCATGGTGGTCAACTGGAGTCTCTCTCGCGACGAAATACGCGACAGGGTCAACAAGCTCCTCATGGATGTGGGCCTGAGCGAGTATCACGGCAACTTCTATCCCCATGAGTTCAGCGGGGGACAGCGTCAGAGGCTGGCCATCGCCCGGTCCCTAGCCCTGAACCCCGATATCATCGTGCTGGACGAGCCTGTTTCCGCTCTGGACGTGTCCATTCGCGCCCAGATCATGAACTTGCTCAAGGACCTCCAGTCGGAATACCAAGTCAGCTACATGCTCATCGCGCACAACTTGGCTACGCTGCGATACATGTGTCACCGTGTGGCAGTAATGTATCTCGGTCGATTGGTGGAGATTGCCGACGCCCGCAGGTTGTTCGACAACCCCGTGCACCCTTACACCAAGGCACTGATATCGGCGGCTCTGCCGGACCATCCCGACCTGCAGCGGGAAGAGATCATCCTGACCGGCGAGGTTCCGTCTCCTCTGAACCCGCCGACGGGTTGCCACTTCCATCCGCGCTGTCCGGTGGCGGAAGACCGCTGCTCGCAGTACGACATGGAGTTGCAGGAGATTGAGCCGGAGCACTGGGTAGCCTGCCTGAAGGCCCCGGGTTATCAGTTACCCAGCTAGAGACACCCTTAGAAGAAACTACCGGTTCCCGCCCCAAGCCGGATGGCGGAAGGTCGGGAGGTGAACAGATTGAGCCGATGGATAATCCGTCGGCTCATTGTTTTCGGCCTCTTGCTCAAGAGGGGCGTTGCCAAGCAACGTAAAGCGTGCTATCTGTTTGCGACCCGACCTGCGCGGCTCCAATCGGCTGAGATGTTGTGCCAATTCCTCCAAGCTAGCCAGGTTGTGCACCGGCAGGAAATCATCCACGAAGGGCAACGCCACCTGCATCCCTTGCGCTAACGGCTGATAGTCCTCGAACCCTAATAGTGGGTTCAACCAGATGATGCGATAGCTTGCCCGCTTTAAGCGTTCCATCTCCTCCGATAGTAACCTGGGTTCTCCCGTATCCCAACCGTCGGAGATGACCAGCACCACAGCCCCCCAACCCAGCACTCTTCGCGCCCATCTGAAGTTGAACCGCTTCAAGTTCTCGCCGATGCGTGTGCCGCCGGACCAGTCGGGCACTGACTGCGAGACCTCGTTCACAGCCTTGTCGATGTCACGATACTGGAACTGCTGCGTAACGCGGGTCAGCCGGGTGGCGAATAGAAAGGCTTCCACTCGATCCAACTCGCCCGTAAGGGCGTGGATGAAGTGGAGCAGCATCCTCGTATATCTCTCCATGGACCCGCTGACGTCGCACAGGAGCACCAACGGCCGCGGCCTCACCTTACGCCTGCGGTGAGCCAAGTCCAGTGCCTCTCCGCCATATTTGAGCGTACGGCGCATCGTGGCACGAATGTCCAACTGCTGTCCGCGTGCTTGACTAAAGGTCCAGCGACGGGTCCGCCTGCTGCCCAAGTCCCATACCATTTGCCCCATCATTAGCTTGGCCTGCGAGACCTCATCAGAGGAGAACCGGCCGAAGTCCTTCTGCCGCAGCACCTCCCTTGCGCTGTAGGTCTGGGTCACCTCTATGCGGTCCACCTCGTCGTCATTCCCAGCGTCGGAAGAGTCCGGAGAATTATTGGCCATTGGCGGAGGGCCCACTTGCGGCTGGCGATACCGTCGCTGTTCGCCCAACGAGCGCAGATCCATGGTGGTAGAGCGGTCCGCGGGCGGCGCCAGAACGTGCGGAAAGCCTCATCGAACAAGGCTAAATCACGTCGCTGGTGCACCAAGAGCACTCGCAGGGTATGGTAGAAGTCCTGGCGCCTCCCTATGTCCACATGCTCCAAGGCTCGCAGTACATCAAGCATCCGTCCTGGATGGATGCTCAAGCCCAAATGGCGCAGTACGTCCCCAAAGATTAGGAGGTTGTGGAGAAGGTGCCCTCTGCTGGCGGGATCGTGAGTTTGCATGTGGAGCCGATCAGCGAATCTCAGCCGCTACGACGGGCGCCCCTAGCCTTGGCCCGGTTCAATAGCGCCCTTACTTCTTCGCCGCGGACCGACTGTATGTCCTCGCGATACTTCAACATGATCCCGAGGGTGTCGTCTATCACTGAAGGGTCCAACTCCCTCTGGTCGAGGGCCACCAAGGCTGCCGTCCAGTCCAAAGTTTCGGCTATGCCCGGGATCTTGTACAACTCGGCAGTACGCAACTCCTGCACAAAAGCAGCCACTTGTTCCGCCAACTGTTGAGGAGCGTGGGGCACACGGCTGGTGACGATCTGGTATTCCTTCTGCAAATCGGGGTAATCAATCCAGAAATAGATGCACCTGCGTTTCAGTGCGTCATGCACCTCCCGCGTCCGGTTGGAGGTGATGACCACCACAGGAGGCTGAGGTGCCGTGAATGCGCCCAGTTCAGGGATCGTGATCTGGAAGTCGGAAAGCATTTCCAGTAGGTATCCCTCAAACTCCTCATCAGCCCGGTCAATCTCATCAATGAGGAGGACCGGGGGACGCTCCCAACTAGCATCTAATGCTCGCAGCAAGGGGCGTCGTATGAGGAACTCCTCACTGAACAGCTCGCTTGACGCCTTCTCCTTCTCCACAGGGCCCCCAGACTCCATCAACCGTATCTGGAGAAGCTGGCGCGCATAGTTCCACTCATAGACGGCGTGGTTGATGTCCAAACCCTCGTAACACTGCAAGCGTATCAAGCTGGTGCCCAAGGCTTCGGAAAGCACCTTGCTGACCTCGGTCTTGCCCACACCAGCTTCTCCCTCGAGGAAGAGCGGGCGTTGTAGCTTCAGTGCAAGAAATACAGAGAGGGCTAGACCCCGATCCGCCATGTACAGATGGTCACGGAGAAGCCTCTGCAGGTCGTCTACCGTGGCCGGAAGGCTTTGGGTTGAAGGCAAGCCTGTTTACCTGGCCTGCTGGGCTGCCCGTGTCAGGGCTTCACTCACGTAGGAAGGGGCCACAGCGCGGCGGTATTCTGCCGACGCAAACACATCACCCAGCAACTCCTCGTCAGTCAAGTCCTCCACTGCCAACGCCGAAGCCTCGGCAATGACCTCCTCGCTGAGCGTGCTATCCGCGAGAGCCTGCTCCACCCGGCTGGCCCGGATGGGCCGTGTCACCAAGCCCCCAAGCGCTACCCGGGCCGACTGGCAACGCCCATCCTGGACGTTCAGCACGGCAGCAACTCCAATTACGGCAAACCGCGAGGCGGGATGGGGGAATTTGGCATATGCCATGCCTTCGCCCTCTTGGCGCATCGGCACTATCACGTCGGTCAGTATTTCGTTGGCTTCCAGGGAAGTCTCGAAGACGCCACGAAAGAAGTCGCCCACAGCGATGCTGCGTTGTCCGCGCGGACCCGTTGCCCGGAAGCTCGCCCCCAAGGCCGTCAGTGCTGTTGGCAGGTCGGCGGCTGGCTCGGCATGGGCGACACTGCCACCGATGGTGCCCCGGTTGCGCACTTGGGGGTCACCGATAAGAGCCGTGACTTCGGACAGCATGGGACAGAAGTCCTGCATAGTCGGAGAACTTGCCAAGTCGGCATGGGTGGTGAGACACCCTACCCGTATCTCGGCTCCCTGCCTGCGAAAGCCCCTCAAAGCGCCAATGCCACCGATGTCGATGACAGCCGGGGGCCGGCTCAAACGGAGCTTCATCAACGGTATGAGGCTATGGCCTCCAGCCATTAGCGAAGCCCCCGGGTTCCGCTCCAGCAACTGCAGCACTTCGGTGATCGACTCGGCTGTGTAGTAATCGAAGTCGGCGGCGTACATATAGCCTTCCCCTTTAGCCTTGCTGATGGATGGCGCGCCACACCCGCTCCGGGGTGAGGGGCATCTCGATGCTCTGCACGCCCAGCGGTTTCAGGGCGTCTATAACTGCGTTGTACACGGTGACCGTAGAAGCAATTGCCCCGGTCTCTCCCACGCCCTTGACACCCAAGGGATGGTGCGGTGACGGCGTCGACGTGGAGAACACCTCCAAGTCCGGCAGGAGATCGGCCCGAGGCAGGGCATAGTCCTGCATGGAGCCGGTAAGCAGTTGGCCGTTTTCGTCGTACACCGCACCTTCCCATAGGGCTTGGCCCACACCCTGCACAACGCCACCGTGCACTTGGCCTTCAACAATCATGGGGTTGATCTGCAACCCACAGTCGTCCACCGCGATATATCGCTTTAGGTCGATGCTCCCCCGATTTACATCCACCTCCACCACGGCCACATGGGCTCCGAACGGGTAGGTGAAGTTGGGCGGGTCATAGAAAGTGGTGGCCTCTAGACCCGGCTCCATGCCTTGCGGCATATTCCAAGCTACGTTGGCCATCAAGGCAATGTCCTGAATCGTCTGGGCCCGGTCGGACGACCCCCGAACGAAGAATCGTCCATCGGAATATTCAATGTCATCGGCCGACGCCTCCAATAGGTGCGCTGCCAACTCTCGTGCCTTGTCCTTTATCTTGCGGGCGCTCAGCGTTACGGCTGCCCCCGATACGGCAGTGGTACGGCTGCCATAGGTGCCCCAACCCATCGGCGTGTTGTCCGTGTCCCCGTGAAGCACCTCGATGTCATCCACCGGCACACCAAGCTCATCAGCGATCACTTGGGCGAAAGTCGTCTCCTCACCCTGTCCGTGGGGAGAGGTGCCAATCATCACATTGACCTTGCCAGTAGGATGGAAGCGTACCGTCGCACTCTCCCAAAGCCCGCCACCGAAACCCACGGCCCCGGCTACTTGGCTGGGTCCAAGGCCGCACATCTCCACGTAAGTGGTAACACCCACCCCAAGATAGCGCCCTTCTTGGCGCAATTGGGTCTGCTGCTGCCGCACCTGGTAGTAGCCCGCTTCCCGCAGGGCCACATCCAAGGTACCTCGATAGTCTCCACTGTCATAGTTCAAGCCGATCGCCACATCGAAGCCATCGTCGAACTTCGGTATCAGGTTACGGCGGCGGACCTCCACCGGGTCCACACTGACCTCAGCAGCAAGCTTGTCCACCAGCCTCTCCAAGAGGAACGTGGCCTCAGGGCGACCCGCGCCTCGATAAGCGTCCACCGGCGTGGTATTGGTGTAGGAGCCAAACACCTCACAACTGATGGCAGGGATGGTGTAAGGTCCTGAGTACATCAGCCCATGAAGGATAGTAGGTATACCAGGAGCCGCCGTGGAAAGGTATGCCCCCATTCCGGCGTATACTCTGCCACGAATGCCTGTGATCCTTCCGTCGCCAGTGGCCGCCATCTCCACCTCCTCAATGTGATCGCGGCCGTGTATCGTAGCTTGGTAGTTCTCGCTCCGAGTCTCCGTCCACTTGATGGGGCGACCCAGCTTCATTGCGCAGAATACGGTAATGGCCTCATCAGCATAGAAGGGTATCTTGCTGCCGAACCCGCCGCCTACTTCAGGCGCGATAACACGAATCTTGTGTTCCGCGAGTCCGGTCACCACTGAGAGCAGGAACCTGACGATATGCGGGTTCTGGGAAGTGCTCCACACCGTCAACTCGCCGCTTGCGTTGACCCATTGGGCCAGAGCCGAGCGAGGCTCCATCGCGTTGGGGATCAGGCGCTGCTGCACGATGCGCTCCCTCACCACCACTTCCGGATTCCTGAAAGCCTCGTCTACATCTCCTCCGGCGGCCACCCAGTGAAACGCTTGGTTATTGGGAGCGTCCGCATGAAGCTGCGGTGCCCCTTCGCCCAAGGCTTGCTTAGGGTCGACTATCGCTGACAGCGGTTCATAATCGACATCAATGAGTTCCACCGCATCCTGAGCTTGATGGCGGCTCTCGGCTACCACCACTGCCACTGCGTCCCCTACATATCGCACTACATCACGAGCAATGGCGGGATGCGCTACGCCCTTGATGTCCGAGTCGGGTATCATCCAAGCGCACGGAATAGAGGCGATGACTCCGTCAAGGTCTGCTCCGGTGTAGACAGCCACTACCCCATCAGCCTGCGTCGCGCGGGAGGCATTGATGCGCCGGATGCGGGCATGAGCATGGGGGCTGCGCAAGATGGCGGCATAAGCGATGTTGGGCAGTGTCAGGTCGTCGGTATAGGTAGCCCTGCCACTGATGAGACGCGGGTCCTCCCGGCGCCTGATGCCGGAACTGAAGATCCGGGTGGTCATGACCTAGCTACCTCCCATCGTCTTGGCTGCTTCCTGCACGGCGCGCACTATGTTCTGGTAGCCTGTGCAACGGCAGATATTGCCTTCCAAGCCGTGGCGTATCTCTTCACTGGAAGGGTCCGGGTTGGTGCGCAACAGTTCATGGGACGCCATGATCATGCCAGGCGTACAATACCCGCACTGCAACCCGTGTTTGTTCCAGAAGGCCTCTTGGAGCGGGTGCAGTTGGCCGTCCTTGGCCAGTCCTTCGATGGTAGTGATCTTGCAGCCACTAGCCTGCACCGCAAGCGTGGTACATGACTTTACGGCCCAGCCATCCAACAGGACCAAGCAGGACCCACACTGGCTGGTGTCGCACCCTATCTTGGTGCCAGTCAGCCCCGCCACCTGACGTATGAACTGGACCAGCAGCAGACGTGGCTCAACCTCCGCCTCATAGTTCTGGTTGTTGATGCTGATGTTGACCGGCAACCTCACTGATAACACCTCCCATCGAAGCTCCGGGCCCTAAGGTGAGACAGAAATCGGCCTCGAATACACGCGGAGAAATGGGGACGACGACATAATCATCTTAGTCAGAGGTTAAGTACGGTGTCAAACCTTTGACCAACGATGTTATGGCAATTTGAGCTTATGGCAAGTTCCAGTGACGCGGGAGCAATCAGGCAGGGCCGTCCGGCCCATCACCACTGCCACCCACATCCCCTGAAGGCAGGTCGAGTTGCTCACTGGTGGGCCGTTCCCTCGCCTGGGATCTCACCACCCGAGTCCGCCTAGCCGGCGCAGTGGACTCTGGAATACCTGCAGCCCCCAACGATGCTTGGGGCGACCATCCTTCAGGAAACTGCAGGGTGCGCACCGGGTAGTTGATCACTATGCCCTCTTCCGCGAACCGTTGATGCAACTCCTGCATGAGAGTGGAGCGAACGATAAAGGTACCTAACCGGTCTCTGGCCTGCACGAATAGCCAGAAGTCCACGTTCGATTCACCGAAGTTTTCATAGCCAAAATAGCAGCCGTATTCTTTGTTTGCCTGTGGCTCGGTTTCCAACACCTTGCGCATCACCTCGTAGGAGATGCGCTCCACCACGGCAAGGTCGGTGTCATAGCTAACCCCACACACAAGGTATACGTTGACCTCTGGCGTCGGCTCTTGGTAGTTGGTGATGATGGTCTCGGCGAAACGGGAGTTGGGGATAACCACCAGATTATTGCTCCAAGTGCGTATGCGCGTGCTGCGCCAACCCACATCAATGACGTAGCCCGCAACCCCGTTCTCAAGTTCGATGTAGTCGTCCGGGTGGATTACCCCCTCGGTCATCACGTAAGTCCCAGCAAACAGGTTGGCCAAAGTGGGCTGGATGGCAAGGGCAACAGCCAACCCACCCAAGCCCAAGCCCGCTATCAGGGGACTGACGTTTATGTTCAGTTGGTCCAAGACCACGAGGCCGCCCAAGCCATATACCAGTGCAATCGATATACGGCGAAACAGAGGCATGAGCCGTTCCGCCGTAGTGGGTTCGACCTCGCTGATCTGGCGTGTCATGTACCATGAGAAAGCCGTGGAGACCATGGAACCCACCGAATAGACCCCCAATACCACCGCCAGCACTCGCGCAATCGTATCGACGACCCGTTGCGGAGTATCGGCCAAGTCCAACAACGGCAGCGACAGAGCAAGATAGCCGCCCACAAGCACTATCCCCAAGGTCAGAGGCCGCCTGAGCGCCGCCACCAGCCGCACATCGAAGTCCGACGGAGTCCAAATGGCAATGCGAAGGAGTATCCGGAAGATTACCTTGTGGAACAGGAACGCCAGTAGCAGGGAGAAGAGGAATATGCCCCCTGCCAAGCTGGGGTCCAGCCAAGCAGGATCGCCCAACCCAAACCGGCCTTGGATGGCATGCATTTGCATCAGATCTGGAGGACACTCTCGCAGAAAGTCGCAGGATTATATCACTGCGCCAGCAGAGCTTCCGGTTTCAAGAGTCGGCAGAGTTATACCAGTCGTCTGCAGGAAGTCCAGAGTCCTAGTTCGTGCTACACTTGTGGCTCTGTCCACATAGCGGAGGTGCAGAATGAGGCTGGAAGGCAAAGTCGCGTTCATTAGCGGTGGCTCCAGGGGCATGGGTGCCGAAGAGGCCCGCCTCTTTTCCCAAGAGGGGGCCAAGGTCGTCATCGGCGACCTGCGCGAGTCCGAAGGGAAGCAGATTGAGGCTGAAATCAGCGAGCGAGGCGGTGAGATTCTCTTCGTGCCACTCGACGTTACCAGCGAGGAGTCTTGGGCCAACGCCATCAGCACCACGGTTGCCCGCTTCGGCAAGCTGGACATTCTTGTGAACAACGCAGGAGTCGGGGCCGCCGGCCTTGTGGAAGACACCACCGCTGCCGACTGGGACCGTGTTATGGAGGTGAACGCCAAGGGCGTTTTTCTCGGGACCAAGGCCTCCATTCCTGCCCTCCGGCAAGGCGGAGGTGGCTCCATAATCAATATCTCGTCACAGTTGGGCATCGTGGGCAGCGACCACAGCAGCCCCCACTATCAAGCCTCCAAGGGCGCGGTGCGCCTTTTCACCAAGAACGCAGCCATGCAATACGCCAAGGACAAGATACGCATCAACTCAGTACACCCCGGTCCCATCGTTACCCCCATGACCGAGACGGGGCGCTCCAATCCCGACAACTACAGCCGCATGCTCACCAAAATACCCATGGGCCGTTATGGACGCCCGGAAGAAGTCGCCATGGGCGTCCTCTATTTGGCCTCCGACGAGGCCTCCTTCGTCACAGGTAGCGAACTGGTCATAGACGGCGGGTGGACCGCACAATAGGGAACCTCACCTAACCACCTCCGGCATCTCCCCCGCTGGCGTGATGACACCGCGACGGGCCATCGCACCAAAGCGCGTCAACATGTCGTCCTCGCGTCCGAAATCGTACTCCATGCTGCCCGCCAACTCAGCGAGATACCAGCGCAAGCTGTCCACAGTACACCTTCGCGAGTCGCACTCCGGCCAGAAACCGAACTGCTCCCTAGCCTTGTCGATGCTGGCGATGCGGCTGTACTGCCAAGGGAAGGGCAGAAGCTCACGGTAGCTCCCCGCCTCCTCCAGCACGTCAGCATAGTCCAAGTAGACCACGCGCACCTCTCGGCCCATCAGGCTGGCAATCATCTGCAAATAGCCATTGAGCGTAATGGCATCCGGCCCCGTGATGTTATAAGCCTGCCCGATGCAGCGCGGGTTTCCGGCCATCATCACCATCGCCCGGGCCAAGTCCTGCACATGCCCGTACTGGATGTGGATATACCCGTTATAGGGCAGGAAGACAGGCCGGCCCAACTGGACCCGCAGGAACACCAGTTGCTCCCGAGATGGTATGGAGTTGTTCGGACCGAACACCATCCATGGCCGCACAACGCTCACCGGGAACCCGGAATCACGATATGCCTTGAACAGCAGACGCTCGGTGGCCGCCTTGTTGTGTCCGTAGGCCAGCCCTTCCACCTCGTTATATGGACAGTCTTCTGTGACCGGCGCAGTCCACCGCCTCTCGTAGACTGCCGAGGTGCTGACATATATGTAGTGGCCCATCCGGCCAGTCAACAGTTCCATGGTTGTCTGGGTTTCCGGTGGAGCCAGTCCCGACACGTCATACACCACGTCGTATTCACGCTTCGCCAAGGCTGAGGCCATTTGCTTGGCCTCCTGCCGGTCAGCATACAAGCGCCCCACACCATCGGGGAACTCCGCGGGAGTAGTTCCGCGGTTCAATACGTCCACCGTATGGCCGTGCCCGGCCAGTTCCGCCACCAGCCTAGGACCGACAAACCGGCTTCCACCAAGCACCAACGCCCGCATGTACTCCCTCCTGATGAGAGTTCCCGTCACCAGCATAAGCGGCAGGTCAACCTCATCAAGCAACCGGATTTGTCGCCGCTTGGATTACCAGGCTCTTTCACCTATCATGCCAATCAAGATAGCGCACCGTGCGTCACTTCCATGCCAGAAGCCCCAGATCTCAAGGTAGTAAGCGAGATACTGACCCGCCGCGTGGTAGGGTGGGGAATCTCGCATGCCGTGGTGCACAAAGCGACCGTCCTGCGCCTGATGGCCAGTCAGGACTTTCCGACTGACATCGCGGGACGCACCGTGGAAGCAGTCTTCCCCAAGGGCAAGTTCCTCTTCATCACCCTGTCCGGTGACACTCACCTAGTCATCAATCCGATGCTCACCGGTGCACTACAGGTCTGCCCCTCCTCCGAAAAGCCCTTCAAACGCACCCGGGTCACCCTCACTCTGGAAGGTGGCCTTGATCTGCGCTATCTGGACGACCGTGAGATGGGACGGGTCTACTATGCTCGGGAGGACCAGTTCTCCGAGATTCCGCAACTGGATGAACAGGGTCCCGATGTTATGTCGAACACCACCTTCGAGGAGTTCAAGGCCTTGATGCGCCCTTACTACGGAGAGATCAAGGGCATACTCTGCCGCGGAACAGTGCTCTCGGGCATCGGGAACGCCTACAGCGATGAGATACTGTTCGACTGCGGTATCTCGCCCTTCCGCAAGAGGCGCAGCCTGAAAGACGACGAACTCAAGCGCCTGCACCACAGTTGCCGCAAGGTGGTCTTGGAGGCAGCCGACGTCCTGCGTGAGCGCATGGGCGAGGAGTCACACCACAAGATCCGCGACTTCCTCAAGGTGCACAATAAGGGCGGCCAGCCCTGCCCTTCCTGCGGAGGTCACATCACCCAGTTGACCGCCAACCAGCGCATTACCAGCTACTGCCGTCACTGCCAACCCGGCATGCTTCTGAAGAACTAGCCCTCTAACTCGATTGGGAAACAGAGAAGGCCCGCGGTTATGAACCGCAGGCCTTTCTTTCATTGAACGGCTGGAAGGCGCGCCCTAGTCGTCGGCGGTGGCGGCAGCCTCCTTTTCCTTCCGTATGATGTCCCGGTTCAGCTTGAAGTAGTCAATTACGTTCCCTGCGAGAATGCGGTAGGACTCGTCACTGGGCACGTTCGCGTAAATCTCCTCCACCAGAGGCATGGTGTTGGGGTACTCGCACTCAATATGCGGGAAGTCCGTCGCGAACATGATGTGATTGACGCCTACGTGATGGCGCAACTCCACGGCCACATGCTCGTACTGCACGCTGAAGTGGACATGGTCGTTCACGTATTCGCTGGGCTTCCTCTTCAGAGGTTCGAAGCCCAGCATCCCCTCTGCCCAGCCGATGTGGCGGTCATACCAGAGGTCGGCGTGCTCCAGCCAGAAGGGCACCCATCCCAGTCGCGTTTCTGCGAAGTACATTTGCAATGTGGGGAACCTGTCGAACACGCCCGACATCACCATCTGTGTTACAGAGATAGCAGGACGCAGGCCGAAGTTTGTAATCCATTCCAAGAGGGGCCGGCGCACCTTGGCCATGGTGGCAGGGTCCTCATTGGGATACCTGAAGGTAGGCTGGTTGGCCCGCTTTCCCGTGTTGTTGAAAGCTACATGGCAGGTGACCGGCATCTGCATATCCACGGCCGCAGCCCAGAACCTGTCATCTTCATCCATGGGGTAGTTGTTGCCGTTGGGCAGCGTGCCCAGCATCACGCCCTTTAGCCCCAGCTTGGCACAGTGCTCCATCTCGTCGATGCAGTCCTGCACGTTGGTCCAAGGCAATACGCCCAAACCGATAAGCCGGTCACGGTTCACGCTGCAGTATTCCTCACCCAGCCAGTCGTTGTAGGCACGCACCATGGCCCTGTAGGGATCGTCGTGTGTGATATTGCGCCACAGAACCGGCCCCGCCACCATATTGGGGTACAGCACTTCTGCAGCCAGACCATCCGTGTCCTGCTCCTGCAATCGCTGCTCTGCCGACCCGGTGCCCGCGGCATCATCCACTCTGGTACCCACGGGGGTCCAGACGGCGTCCGACCGCCCAGCCCTCAGGTCGATGAAGTTCTGCTCCAGCAGAGGCTGCCCTTCAATGATCAGGCCATCGCCACCGTCCGGCAGGGGTACGCTGCGGGGAGCGCGGTCACGCCATCGGGCTGGCACCCGGTGTACCCAGCGCTCCGGCTTCACCTCCAAGTGACCATCAGCGGAGATCGGCTTGAAGTCCAAGGCCATGATCCTTCCTCCTGTCTCGTTGGGTCAGGCTACCGGACCCTCTTGGTTCCGATAGCCCGCGTTGCCCGCAATGTACCACAGCAGCCGCACCTAGCCAACCGCTTGCCCGTGGAAAGTGCTTCAAGTACCATCCAACCCAACACCATTCCCCGTTTCGTCGCCGAGGGATCTTAGGAAACATCTTTCAGGAGCGTAAACGATGGCAAATCGGCCTCCCAATATGGAGGACTACGAAGAAGCGCGAAAGAACTTCCGCTTGGAGGTACCGGAGCACTTCAACTTCGGTCTTGACATCATCGACAAGTGGGCTGAGGACCACACCAAGCTGGCCCTTGTCTCCGTAAGCCCCGACGGCCAGCAGGCTGAAAAGCATTCCTTCTGGGAACTCAAGGTCGCATCTAACCGCTTCGCCAACGTCCTCCGCGGATTGGGTGTCGGCAAAGGAGACCGGGTGCTAATCATGTTGCCCCGCATCTCCCAGTGGTACATCGCCATCTTGGGGATGATCAAACTTGGAGTAGTCCCCATGCCCGCCACCACCCTATGCACACCTCGCGACATCGAGTACCGCTGCAATCAAGCCGAAGCTGTCGCCCTCATCACCGACTCTGAGAACGCTCACAAGGCCGAAGAAGCAGTGGCATCCTGCCCATCCCTGAAACACCTCATCGTTGCCGACGGCGAGAGGCGGGGCTGGATACCATGGGACCGGGAAATGCCCAACGCATCCCCACGCTTGGATGGAGTGGAACGTACCCGCAGCGACGACCCACTACTCGTCTACTTCACCTCCGGCACCGTGGGCTACCCCAAGATGGTGCTCCACACCCAAGCCTCCTATGCCATCGCCCACACCGCCACCGCCCGCCTTTGGCAGGACCTGCGCTCCACTGATCTGCACTGGGCTATCTCCGACACTGGCTGGGCCAAGGTGGCCTACGGCAAGCTCTTCGGCCAGTGGACCGAGGGCGCAACCATAATGCAGCACAACGCCCAAGGACGCTTCGACGCAGCCCTCACCCTCCGCATACTTGAAAGATATGGCGTGACCTCCTTCTGCGCCCCTCCCACTGCCTTTCGCATGCTGGTCCTCGAAGACCTGAAGTCCTACGACCTCACCAACCTGCGACACTGCACAAGTGCCGGCGAGCCTCTCAACCCCGAAGTTATGCGGGTGTGGGAGGACGGCACAGGTCTCACCATCTACGACGGCTACGGGCAGACCGAGACCGTGCTCCTAGTAGGCAACTTCCCCTGCCTGCCAGTGAAAGCGGGCTCCATGGGACGGCCGGTGCCCGGCTACGATATCGCTGTTATCGACGAGGGTCTGCAAGAAGTGCCTCCCGGCGAGGAAGGCCAGATCGCCCTCCGGGTCAAGCCCAACCGCCCGGTCGGGCTGATGAAGGAGTATTGGAAGGGCGAGGAGATGATGGAGGAGGCTTTCCAAGGCGACTGGTATCTCACCGGCGACAAAGCTTATCAGGACGAGGATGGCTACCTGTGGTTCGTAGGCCGGGCCGACGACGTTATCATCTCGGCAGGTTACCGCATCGGTCCCTTCGAGGTTGAAAGCGCCCTGCTGGAGCACCCCGCAGTAGCCGAGTCCGCCGTTGTAGCCAGCCCCGACGAGATCAGGGGCAACATCGTCAAGGCCTTCGTCATCCTCAAGCCCGATTACGTCCCCTCCGACGAGCTTACTCTCAGCCTGCAGGAGCACGTCCGCAACACCACCGCCCCCTACAAATACCCCCGCCTCGTGGAGTTCGTCACCGAACTGCCCAAGACCATCAGCGGTAAGATAAGACGCACTGAGCTTCGACAGCGGGAAGTGGGGCAGACAGCCGGAGACGGCTCATGACCACACCCACACCGGACCGTCAGACCGTCCTGAGAGACCAAGCCGATGCCGCCGCCGACCGCAACAGGCTGGCTGCCAAGGGCGCAATACAGGGCAAGGCAATGACCGACGCCATAGTAAGAGCATCCGGGGCACGTCCTGGAATTCGGGCACTAGACGTAGCGTGCGGATCAGGGGAACCTGCCTTGGCCTTAGCCCAAGCAGTCCTTCCCGGAGGCACTGTCGTCGCCAGCGACCTCGTACCCGATTACTTGGATGCCGTTATGAAGAGCGCCCAAGAACTCGGCTTGCCCAACATCACGGTGCAGCAGGCCGATGCCGAGGATATGCCTTTCCCCGATGCATCCTTCGAAGCCGTAACCTGCCGCCTTGGCGTGATGTTCATGGCTGACGCCGACCAAGCCCTCAGTGAGATTCGCCGTGTGTTGGCGCCCGGCGGGCGGGCCGCCTTCGTAGTATGGCAGGCCTTGGAGAAGAACCCCTTCCACCTGTGTACCCACGGCGTCTTCAGCAAGTACCTCCCTCCCCGCGGTGCCGATGCCCCCAGTCCCCACCGCTTCGCCGAGCCGGGATCTCTCCCTGCTGCCATGGACCGCGCCGGTTTCCAATACGTGACCGAGGATTCCCTGGAACTCCCATGGCCGTGGGCTGGCACCGTGGAAGAGGCATGGGACGCGGCTTGGCGTCGCCAAGGCTCCTTCCGCAACGCCCTAGAGCGCATCGACCCAGCCCTGCACCCACAGGTAATCGAGGAAGGCCACGACGCCGTTCGCCCCTACTATGACGGCACCCAAGTCAACTGGGTCGCCAACATCCACCTAGTGACGGGCACCCCATAAAGACCATCGCATCATTACTGGCGCCCGGCTTTGGTTCATTTGACCTTGCCAAAGCGCCCTTGCTAGACTCTAGATGTGTGGCGATGGCTGAGGGAAAAGCGCTATTGGATTGCGTATTATCTGGCCTACCCCATATCAGTAGGAATCTTGGCTGTCCTCATCAAGCCAAAGGACATTTTCGAATGGGCAGCCATTGTCACGGTATCCGCTGGCATCGCCACAGGGTTCGCAATAGCTGTAGAGGTGATAGGCACGATGGTCCTCCTGATACCGTCTCGCATCAGGCAGATACACCAACAGGGGCTCGAGGAAGGGATTCAACAGGGGTCTAGGGAAGCCAATGCCCAGTGGAGGGCTTGGCTGGAGCGGAAGCAAGAGGCTGAGGCCGCCGGGCTGTCCTTCACCGAGCCTCCTCCTGACGAGGACATCCCTAGGGGTGCTTAGCGCTTTAATTGGTCGCGGACCAACAGGGAGTTCCTAATTGTTGGCCCGCCCCAGCATCGGGAAAATGACATCCCGGAATGCCTCTACCTCTGGCGTCGGCATGTCGTACCCTCCCTGCACGCTGTGGCATGGAAAGATGAACACCCGCTCTACGCCTGCGTCTTCGTTCGCCCTCAGTAGCTGACGTCCGCATTCCTCGGCCGTACCGAAAAGCCCCATCGCCTCGCAGACTCGCCCCGCCAAGTCGTCAGACACGTGCTCCGGCAGCGTGTCGTCTGATATGTCCACCCCTGCTTCCCGCAGCCAGTGGAAGTTGGCCCGGCTGGGATAGGCAAGCCACGGCAGGTCAGGCCCCAACCACTTCTGGGGCCAGCTACGGGCCTCCCTTGGGTCGTTCGACACAGCCATGGACGTTATGAAAGCCACGGGAAAGTCCGACAGGTCTCGCCCCACCCGGGCCGCTCCTCGCTCCAATAGCGCCTGGGCCGCCGCCACTGCCTTGGGGTGTATACCCACCATCAGCAGCACGCCGTCGGCAATCTCGCCCGCCAACTCCACCATTCGGGGACCGGCAGCGGTCATGAAGATGGGGACAGGCGTTTCTGACAAGTTGCGAATGCGGGTGCGGTTCGGCCCGAACTCCAGTTCCTCTCCTCGCAGCAGTCTCCGTATGCTGAGGATGGCCTCCCGCATGGCATCCACTGACGCCCGCGGCTGGCCGATGGAGCGCACTGCTAGGAAGCCAGGGCCGATGGTCAGCTTCACACGCCCCGGCGCGATCTCTTGCAGCGTGTTGGCCAACGCGGCAAGCACCATCGGATGGCGTGTTACGGGATTCGAGGTTACGGGATAGAGGTCGAGCTTGGAAGTGCGCTGCCCTGCTAGAGCGAGCGTTACGTAGACATCGCGTCCGCTGTGCTGGTGGTCGTGGACCCCCACGCCATCAAAGCCAGCCTGCTCGCATCCGAGGATGTAGTCGGCCATCTGGGGCACGGGCAGCCCCACCGGCACCCGGATGTCGACCCTCAACGGTGACTGGCTCACTGGAGGAAGTCCCGACGCCTAGCGAGAGCTAGGACTGCAGGAACGGTAGAACAGTACTCAGAAACTCCTGCGGCTTCTCCAGTTCAGGCACATGCCCGCAGTTCTCTATGACCTTCAGACTGGAGCCTGCCAAGACTCTGTTGTACAACTCGCCACAGTTCAGCGGGATAATCGCGTCCTGCCTGCCCCACACGATGAGGCTTGGGATACCTACCTGCTGCAGCAGGAAGGGCAGCCGTGGATTGTACATGTAGGGTTTCCAGGTGTAGCGAACTGCGGTCTCGCGGTTCTGGGTGAGGATGGCCTGCACTTCCGGGGTAGGCTCCTGGCCGAATATCTGCTGGTATTCGGGCGACTGAGAGGAGTCGTGGAAGAGCCTCTCGACGACCTGCTCCGGGCTCAGGAGGAAGATATCGGTTATTTCGCCGACTTCAGGCTTGATGCCTGCCGGGGCTCCCAGCACCAGCTTGTTGAACCTCTCGGATCCCATGGCAACTAGCTCGGATGCAAGCCAGCCGCCCATGGAATGGCCCATGACATTCACGCCATCCAAACCGAGGTCTCGCACGAACCAGTTGTAGAAGTGGGCCACATCCGAGATTGTCTCCATCCAGTCGGGTCGCTCCGTCTCGCCGAAACCTGGGTGGGACGGCACGAGCACATCGAAGTGCTCTGCCAGCGCGTCATGGTATTGCAGCCAGCCGGCATTGCCTCCGGCCCCGTGCAGCACCAACAGTGGGCTTCCCTGCCCGCCACGGTGAAGCTCGGTGCGAACTCCAGCTATATCCACGAAGTCCCGTGTCCAGCTAGCCATTGACCACTCTCGCTTTCGGAAGTTACTTGTCGTTGCGAGTATCGCTAGATGGCCCGGCCATGAGGCCGGGCCACAGCATCAGCTACACGCTTGTTTTCAGGCAGGGGGTAAGAAACGCATGGCAATCTTAGCGCATGCTCTCATCCCAACAAGGTCACTTCAAGTGACCGGCAAGCTACATCTTGATTTCGGTTTCCCAGCCCGACTGGGACATGTCCAGCACCACGCCGTCGGGGCCGCTGAACTTGGTCTCGGCGTTGCTGGGGCCAGGGCCGAAGCCGAAGAGACCGCCAGTGCCGGGGGTGGCTGTGCGGCTCAAGCGATGACCGCCTGCCTTGTCCACTTTCTCCGCGGCAGACTCAATATCGTCGACCTGGAAGCCGATGTGGTGGATGCCGTCGTAGTAGCCGCCGTTGGGGCCGGGGTCCTCGTCGTTGGGGGTCTTGTAGTTGAGCAGGGCCATGTTGATATAGCCGTCGGTGAGGAACACCTGCCCGTTTTCGCTGCGCCGCACCTCGGTCATCCCGAAGACTTCCTTGTAGAAGTCGGCCAGCTTGCTGGGGTTGTCACTGGTCAACGCGATGTGCCTGATCTTGGCCATGATGCCTCCTCTTTCTGTTAAGGCTTCCAATATGGGCTGTTAAGGCTTTCCAATATGGGGTTGTTCCTGCTTAGTCGGTGCCCACCCATCCGGTCTGGGATACGTCGACGATGACGTCGAAGGGGCCCTTGTACTTGACTTCCACATTCTGATGTCCGGCGCCCATGGTCGCGTCGGGGGCGACGCGGGTGCGGCGGTCCGCGCCGACTTCCTCGAGCTTGGCATAGGTGGCTTCGGCATCCTCCACTTCGAACCCGAAGTGATGGAATCCGGTGAAGTCCAAGCCGTTGTCGCCCTTGTCCGCGGCTTCGAGGGTCTTGAACTTGAGGATGGCCAGATTGATGTGCCCATCCGTCAGGTAGTAGCCATCAGCCAGAGGCGAGTCCACTGGGCTGTACTCCTCCAACTCAAAGACATCCTTGTAGAACTGGGCGGTCTTTTCCGGGTCGGGAGTGGCAATGGCAATGTGCTTGATTCGGGCCACGTTTCCCTCCTTCATGAATCAGAAACAGGTTCGGCAATATAGTACGTCTGCCCTAGTGGGGTGTCAAGAAAGGTCCCGATGACGGAGAGGATGGGGCGGGCATTGGGGTGGGGGACGGTACCATGACAGATAGGGAGTGGAACTCGGTTTGTAGCTGTGAACGAGTGATTTGTATCTGAGCAGCGTTCCATTCGTTCCACTGCCGTAGCTGGCTCGTATTGGACCAAGGAGTTCCATAGCGGGGAGATTTCGGGGTTGGGACGGGGTTGGCGGATTTCGTCGTGGCATGGGGGGAAGTCTTGTGTGGGAGACGGTCGCAAGCCAGATAGGGGCGTGCGACGCTCTTCGTAGCTGGAGCGATTTTCTTCGTATCTGAAAGGCGTCGCATTCGTCGCATGGCGATATCTGGGCCGTAGCTGACGAATGAGTCGCACGGGGGCAGTTTGCGCAGATGGGACTGAGTTGGCGGATTTCGTCGTGGTTGTGGGAGGGAATGTTGGACGGGTTGGCGTCGTGGGGCCAGATAGGAGAACATTCGACATTTCGACACTCTTCGTATCTGACGCGAGGTGATTTGTATCTGGGAGGTGTCGAATTTGTAGAGTGGTCGTAGCTGGGCCGTAGCTGACACATGTGTAGAATTGGTGTTGGATTGCGGGAGTTGGGGCGAGGCAGGGGGTTGGAGGATTTCGTCGTGACGGATGCGCCCGGAAGTTGGGCGGTGGCGGTTGCATCGCAGATAGGGGCGTGCAACTCGGTTCGTAGCTGAGAAAGGGCGATTCGTATCTGGGAGGAGTTGCATTAGTAGCATGGTCGTAGCTGGGCCATAGCTGACGAATGAGTTGCATTGGGGGTGGACGACGGGGAATTGAGGTGGAGGAAGGCTTGGCGCATTTCGTCGTGGAAGCGCGCAGATTTTCCTGTCTGCGCTGGCCTGTGTTGGGTTCGGAGGCATGACAAAATTGGGTTGCCGTGTTCGGACGTAATTTCTTAGCATGGCGTCCTTGGGGAACTGCGCCCGTTCTATCGTTGTTCTGATGGTAGTGTTGAGGAAGTGGGGGTGTCAATAGGCGGTTGTCATGGGGGAGAGGGTGCCCGGGTTGGTGGGGGGTGCGGGTCCTTCGACTTCGTGGTGGGGTCAACTCAACCTCCGCGCTCAGTCGCTTGGAGGTTGAGTTGACCCCACCACTTCGCTCAGGACGAACGGGAGGGAGATGAGGGTGGATTGCTCATGGGAGGCCGGGGACGTGGATTCCTGCCTGCGCAGGAATGACGGTTTGGGAGTGCAGGAATGACGGTTTGGGGGGTGCTGGAATGACGGTTTGGGGGGTGCTGGAATGACGGATTGGGGGGCGCTGGAATGACGGTTTGGGGGGTGCTGGAATGATGGGACGGGGGGTGCTGGAATGATGGGACGGGGAGTACTGGAATAACGGTTGGGAATGCAGGAATGGAGGATTGGGGCGGCGGTCAGTCTTGAAAACAGCGGCACATAATGGCACTATTCCTTTATGAGAATTGGCGCGTTTGAGATTAACGAACCCGTACCGGAACTTCACCAGCCCCATGCCATTGCCATGGTGCGCCCTTGGGTGGACGTAGGGAGCGTGGGAACCCTCACGCTGCGACGCTTGGAGCGCCATTTCGGGGCCAAGGAAATCGGCAAGCTGGCCCGGCCCGGTCACTTCTTTGACTTCACGCGCTACCGGCCCACTACCCGGTTCGTCGATGGCAAGAGGGTGGTAACCGTACCGAACTCGACCATCAACTATGCCCAGCCCGAGGAAGGGCCGGACCTCCTCTTCCTCCACCTGCTGGAGCCCCATGCCATGGGCGAGGACTATACCGAGTCAGTGGTGGAGGTGTTCAAGTTCTTCGGAGTCAGCCGTTATTGTCGCTTGGGGGCGATGTATGATGCCGTGCCTCACACGAGGCCCCTGCTGGTGACCGGGGCCTTGGGCGGAGCCATACCTCTGGAGGGAAAGACGGTCCCCATACGGGAACGCCAGAGCCGCTATCAGGGGCCGACCACCATCCTGAATTTAATCACGGACAATGCGTCGGAGTTGGGCATAGACACCATGAACCTGATGGCGCATCTGCCCCAATACGTCCAGTTGGAAGAGGACTTCCATGGGACCTCGCGCATGCTGGACGTGCTGTCGTCGCTTTACAACATACCCGATGAGTTGGCGCCGAGGCGGAGGGGGGAACGACAGTACCGTGAACTGGACTCGGCGGTGGACCGCAACGACGAACTCAAGGGCCTCATCTCGCAGCTAGAGACCTATTACGACTCCCACTACGACGACACTCCGCAAGAGGGCAGCAGCAGTGCGTCCACGACGCCGCTGCCTCCTGAGATTGAGCGTTTCCTGCAGGGTTTGGACCAGCAGTTAGACGAGCCACAGAACTAAGTTCTGTGGCTCGTCTCCGTTTAGCGCCCTAGCGTGAGGCGCTCCTATTCCAGTTAAGCCCTCTAGGCGTCTTCGCGCCTGAACACCGGGGTGCATACGCTGCGAATGGGTTCGCCGTCAAACCAGTCGGCGCAGGTCTGACGCCACTTGAGGAAGTGGGGGGCTTGGCGGTGGGCATCGAGGGCAGCGTCGTCTTGGTAGACCTCATAGAGATGAATCTGGTTGGGGTTGTCGTTGTCCTGCAAAACGTCAAAGCGGAGGCACCCTGGCTCGTCATTGTTGGAGCCGCGGGCATCATCCAGCATTGATGCCATGAATGCCTCTTTGTGTCCGGGCTTGATGTTGATGGTGACCATCAAGGCTATCATTGAGCCTTCCTCCTTATGTTTCGCTAGGCTGTTATGTCGTTAGGCTGAGGCCGACTATATGGGAATTATATCCGATGCTACACACCCTGCCTCAAGGACACTAAGGGGTAGGGACAGGGCCAAGGCAAAAGAAAGACGCCGGACAGAAACCCAGCCGGCGTCAATCGCTTGATGCTAACCGTTCTTACCCCAAGTGCATCTGAGTCGGATGCGGCTTGTCGCGTATCTCCCTTAGAAGCTGTTCAACGGTGTCAAACCGCTCGTTAATCTCATCCTTGCGAGGGCCATGCTCTATGATGTGATTTAACAATGTCACGACACCATCGAAACGTAGGTTCTGCTGAGCAATCAGGTTATCGATGCGCTGCTCTACCCTCTGTAGCTCCTGAGGGGTAACGTACTGTTGTGTAGTCATTGGCTGACCCCAATCCCCACCGTGTTCTTTTCGCTTGTCAATAGAGGCTAGCTTTATAGCGGCGGCCTGTCAAGCGCAAACGCTTGACGGTCCGCGCTTTATCGTATCTAACCTACAGTACCTCTATTATCCCAACCAGCACCAATAAAGGCAAAAGAAGGGCGCAAACAACTCTCTTCCGGCGTATAGCATCTATTGAGAATCATATCATCCATCCTGTGCGGTTCCCTTCTCCGCCATCTCCGATAGGAACGCCTGCACCAGTCCTTTCAGTTGTGTCCAGTGATCGTCTACTGCTGCCAGTTCCGCCTCACTCAACTCGTTATAACGCTTCCTCAAGGTCGGAATTTCCCACACGCTGAAGGCCCAGAAGCCCGGAACAGATCCCAATTGTCCTGCCGTCTCCGCCACCACACCCGTAGTGCCCTGAACCTCCCAGCACGCCAGCAGTCGCCCGTTATCGGCTACGGCCAGGGCTTCAATCCAGCTAGCCTGCCTCTGCTCAGGCGGATAAGAGCGCATCAACTCCAGCAGACGCTGCACCCGTTCCTCGTCCCCGCCGTTACCTGTCAGGCGTCGCGTAAGGATGCTCTGCCAGCGGTCTCCAAGGGCGGGTATGGTCAGGCCGCCGTCGGTGCATATCGTGAGCATGGAAGCGGCCTCGGACCAAGCGACGGCCTTCTGCTCTGCGATTTCGCTATGGCTCGCTCCCGTTTCCTCTGGAGGAACATAGTCCTGCAGGTTGGCTTGGAATGGAGTGCAGCATACTAGGGGCAGCCCCTCGAGCAGCCATTGCAGCTTGTCCTGTTTGGCGGGGTTGGTGGTAGCCAACAGGACTCGTCTTAACCCGGAAGAGAGCACGCCTAGTCGGGGATTACGGCGATGGCCTCGACTTCGAGCAGCATGTCAGGCCGGAGCAGGTTGGTGACCACGGTGCTGCTGGCAGGAGGGTCGACGGGGAAATAGCGGCTGCGTACTTCATTGAAGGCCGCATAGTTGGCAGGGTCCGTTATGAAAGCCGTGGTCTTGCACACATGCCCCATGTTGGCTCCGGCAGCCTCCAAGAGCGTCTTGATGCGCTCGTAGATGTACTCGGCCCTGTCGGCCGCAATCGCCTTGTCCCACGATGTTGCCATCGTTGTCGAAAGCGGCTTGTCCTGATACAAACACCGTCTGTCCCATCTTTATGGCAGGAGAGAAAAAGGGGCTAGCTGAAATCCCCTCGGGCTTGATCGCTACCCGGTCTGACATAGAAAGTTCCTCCTCTTGCATTGTCCTTCTCTGCATCGTCGTTCGGAGAGCGCCATTATATCCGGAACTATTGAGTTGCCGCGCGGAGTGGGAGCATTTGTGGTATCGTGAGGCCATTGGAGGGGCAACCCTCATTCAGGAGGAATCGCATGAGCGTCAACGGGCCGAAGCTTAACGACGAGCCGGTGCGCGCCATAGTCTGGTCCGACTACATCTGACCGTGGTGCTACAATCGGGGCGGCCAGCCTCGACAAGCTCGCCACTGAGTACAACATCACCATTGAGAGGCGCCCTTTCCTCCTGCGCCCGGACATCGGCCCTGAGGGGATGGTGCGGGAAGCCCGACCCGGCGAGACGGGGGACCGTTTGCGGGAGCCCTTGGGCAGCCGCGCCGAGGCTGAGGGTCTGGTCATGCGCCGTCCTTCCTTCACCCCCTTCACCATGCCCTCCCTTGAAGCCACCGAATATGCCCGCGAGGTTGGCAAGGACGAGGCGTTCTTCGGACAGACGATGAAAGCCTACTGGGAAGAGGGTGTGAACCTGGCAGACATGGACGTACTGGAGACGCTGGCCAAGAACTCCGACCTAGACTGGGACGTGCTCAAGGCACGGCTGGAGTCCGGTCATTATCGTGAACAGGTGATGGCCCAGCACCACGAGGCCGTCGGCTTGGGCATACAGGGCATCCCCGCCTTCCTCATCGGCAACCTGCTCTTCACCGGGGCCCAGCCCTACGAAGTCTTCAAGAAAGTCATTGACCGCGTGCTGACACCGGAAGCGGCCGCCGACTAGCAGGGGCGGCCGCTCTAGATGACTCAACTGAAGACGCAGCGCAACGACGCCAGCGTTGAGGAATACCTCAACTCGCTTGATGATTCGCGGAAGCGGGACGACTGCTTCGTATTGTTGCAGATGATGCGGGAAGTCACTGGCGAGGAGCCTGCCATGTGGGGCGACAGCATCATCGGTTTCGGCTCCTATAAGTACCGCTATAACTCCGGGCATAGCGGGGAGTGGTTCATCACCGGGTTCGCCGCCGCGGAAGCGCGACCTGACCGTCTATATCATGCCCGGTTTCGACCGCTATCAGGACTTGATGGGGCGTCTGGGCAAGCACAAGACCGGCGTGTCCTGCCTCTACCTCAACAGGCTGCAGACCATCGATTTGCCCACTCTGCGGGAACTAATAGGCAGGTCAGTCGTTGACATGCGGGAGAACAACCCTTACCAACACGTCAAAGAGGATGCCAAGTAGTCATCCCATGCCCCTCGTACCCGAAATAACCGCCACGCATAACCCCTGATGACGACTCCGGCTATCTCGAGGAGTTGACCAAGGCCATCTTCCGCGCTGGTTTCAGTTGGCCCGTAATCAACAACAAATGGCCCCGCTTTCAGGAGGCCTTCCACCGCTTCGAGGTTGCCAGAGTTGCGCACTATGGCCCCACCGACTTGGAGCGGCTTCAGGGCGACCCCGGCTTGGTGCGTAACCGGCGCAAGATTGAGGCTACTATCGCCAACGCCCAGCGTATGTTGGAGTTAATCGAGGAACACGGCTCCTTCCATGCCTATCTGCGCACCATTGAAGACCTGCCCTATCATGACCGGGTGAAGGCACTGACGTCAGAGTTCAACCATCTCGGAAGGACAGGCGCCTTCGTCTTCCTCCACTGCGTCAACGAGCCTACTCCCCATTGGGAAGAACGCTAAAGCAGCCGGGAGCACTAGCCAGATTAACGAACACTCTCAGGAGGTTGCCCCGTGCCCAACGATCCACAGACCCGCCGCCGCTCCACCACCACTGGCGTCACCCTCCACGATCCGGAGAAGGCCTGCCCGGGTTATGTCCTGTACACACCCATGTACAGCCCCGGCACCGTCGACCTCATCGACATCAAGGGCGAGGTGGTACACCGCTGGAATATGCCCGACCCGCCCGGCCTCTATGGGTACCTGCTCCCCAACGGCAACCTCTTCTATCTTGGCAAGACCCATGACCAGACTTGGGACCGCTTCCATTCCTGGAAGCGTTTCAAGGGCGGCGTCATGATGGAAGCCGACTGGAACGGCAACATCCTCTGGGAACACCGCGACCCGGACCATCATCACGACGCCCGCCGCACCGAGTCGGGCGGAGCCATCTACATGACCGTGGAGAAGGTCCCCGACGACTTGGCCGCCAAGGTCAAGGGAGGCCAGCCACATCAAGGGGACATGTGGTCCGACACCCTCGTCGAAATCGACGCCTCCGGCAACCGCATCTGGGAGTGGCGCTCCCACGAGCACCTCGACTCGGAGACCGACATCCTCACCTATTGCGACCTGCGGGATGAGTGGGCCCACGGCAACACCATCGTGCCTTTGTCCGGGGACCGGGTGATGGTCAGCTTCCGCAACATCTCCACGGTCGGC